>NZ_JARAJZ010000005.1 GCF_028765345.1 Sporolactobacillus sp. CQH2019 | reverse complement strand
GTCCTTTTCATTATATAAAAAGAGGCGATTTTTTTCTGTGATCTTTCAAGGATGAGCGAAAAACGAGAGGGAAAAAATGTCCCTCTCGTTTTTCACTACAGACTGACCTTTTGAGACAGCCTCTTTTATTATGCCCGAATTTAAGCTCAATTTCCCCGATTTTTATTTATTAATGAACGGATGACGGAGGAAGCTGCAGATTGAAACACTAGAAAATCGAGAAGTGGTTTTCTTTGTTTTTGACCAGATCCAGACACCATCATCTCTAATATTGTCTGAAAATTGATGACCTGACCGGCCAAGTTCCCTTTTCGCAGGATCAGCCGGCTCTCTCAATGGCGTTCCATTAATAAAGTGTGCCTCCGTAAGGTTTTGAAGCAGTATATAATCCTTCGTTAAACAAATATTTTTCAGTTAAAAAAAGACACGGAGTATATTTTAAAAAAGAATAATGATTATGTTTGAAATAATGAAACTGCACGGTGTGGACAATAGTCTGCAGAAATGATTGATGAGGAGTGTTAAAGACAGTGACTTGATCGAGATTATTAAAGAAAGGCCAACATGATCACATGTATTGTTGCAAATGCAACGGAATTAAACTATATTTAATATATGCCTTTTTGATGCATTTGCAATAAAAATAATGGAAGACATTTCTTCATGGAATCGGCAACGGCAAGGGAATTGTTATTCTGCAGAATTTAAAGTTTACTGACCGGCACTATAGTATCTTGAACGAATTTTAAAGTCGAGGAGGCATTTTTAAATGAAAAAGTTTGTTATCGAAGATCAATTCTGGAGTACATTTCCGGATGCAAGAATTGGTACTGTTATTTGCAACGGCATTGATAACTCTATAAAGGATAAAAATAAATATCAGGATATCATCTATAATTCGGAAAGGGAAGCCTTGCACTATCTGGAGCATGCGGAAGAATTCAGCAGTATTGAAGCAGTTAAAGTATGGAGAGAGGCATTTCGAAAGTTTAAAACCAAAAAAGGTGCAAGATCCTCTGTTGAGGCACTATTAAAACGAGTGTATAAAGGGAAACATTTGGGAACGATTAATCCATTGGTCGATATATATAATTCTATTTCTTTGAGATATGCGTTGCCTTGCGGCGGTGAAGATATAGATACCTTTGCGGGTAATATCAGATTGACTAAAGCAGCGGGAAATGAAAACTTTGTTACATTAGGAACGGATAAAAACGAACCGCCCTATGAGGGTGAGATCGTATACAAAGATGATGGCGGAGCCATTTGCAGGTGCTGGAATTGGCGCGAATCCGTGAGAACGATGCTTACGGAAAAGACAGAGAATGCTTTTTTGTGTATTGAGTTAGTTGATGAAAGAAGATTGAATACGTTGGAAAATGCTTTAAAAGACCTGGCGGCATCGGTTCAGGATAATTTAGGGGGAACATGCGTCATTTCAATTCTTGATATTAACAATAAAGAAGTATCAATTGAGGCGAAGCGATGAGAACCGGCGCCTTCCACTGAGTATAAGTCTCTGAACGGAATCATAACGAGATCCGTTTAGAGGCGGACTATTTTTATTATGCTTACGTGTTTTGCCGCTTTTTGGCAAACAGCACCAGGTCGTCTGTTTTATGAATGATGCGATGAAGGTATTGGATCTTGCTTAGATAATGATATGCAGCAACTATCCTTACTTTTCTTGTTCCGATTTCATCGTTCTTTTACCCCTTTTGGATTAAGTCATCATGAATGATGACTCCCTATAACCTGGATCAATTTTTGCCGCGAATGCAAACATCATAGTTAAAGTAATCTTTATTTGCAACTAAAATGATGTTAAGGAGTTCATTATGAAGGAAATTCTTCGTGAAATCGGAATGATAGCCAGGGCGTTAGATTCCATAAGCAATATAGAATTTAAAGAATATGATCTTACAAAAGGGCAGTATTTGTACCTTGTGCGGATATGTGAAAACCCGGGGATCATTCAGGAAAAGTTAGCAGGGATGATAAAAGTGGACCGGACAACAGCGGCTCATGCTGTAAAAAAACTTGAATTGAATGATTTTATTGAAAAGAAGGACGATAAGCATAACAAGAAGATAAAAAAACTCTTTGCGACAGAGAAGGGGCAAAAGATTTATCCTTTTATAAAACGAGAAAATGACTATTCTAATCTCGTTGCATTGGCCGGATTTTCCGAAAAAGAAGCAGAAGCTATTTCCAATCTTCTTCAGAGGGTAAGAAAAAATGTTGAAAAGGATTGGGAATTTGTCAAGAAGGGGAACAAAAGAAATTATTGAGAATATAGAAGGGTCGCGGAAATGGCTGTAAAAATAAAGAAATGCACATTTGAAGACTTACTCATACTTCAAAGAATGAGTCATGAAACATTTAATGAAACATTTGTGCATCAGAATTCACCCGAAAACATAAATGCCTATTTGGAGAAGGCGTTTAACTTAAAACGCTTGGGAAAAGAGTTATCCGATATTTCCTCGCAATTCTTTTTTGTTTATTTGGATAATGAAATTGCCGGGTATTTAAAAGTCAACATCAATAATGCCCAGTCTGAAGAAATGGGTGATGAAGCACTTGAAATCGTGAGAATCTATATAAAAAATGAATTTCAAAAACATGGACTTGGCAGATATCTGTTAAATGAGGCTGTAAAGTTTGCGATGGAACGCAATAAAAAGAAAATCTGGCTGGGCGTATGGGAAAAAAATGAAAAGGCTCTTGCCTTTTATCAGAAAATGGGGTTTATTCAAACGGGAGCCCACTTTTTTTATATGGGCGATGAAGAACAAAAGGATTTTATAATGACCCGAATACTCCTATGACTTTTTTGAGAGGCGGATTATAATGTATATTCCAAAATGTTTTAAGGTCACAAATGTTGATGAAATCTGGAATTTTGTTCAAAAAAACTCCTTTGGCACGATTATCACAACGGAACAGGGGAAGCCGATAGCGACACATATGCCCTTTGGGTTCACTAAAAAAGGCGATGACTTCTATATTAGCGGTCATATGGCTTATGGAAATCCTCAGTGGAGAACATTTGAAGCGTGTAATGATGTGCTTGTGATGTTTCAGGGACCGGACGCTTACATCTCTTCTTCATGGTATGGGCATGAAGAAGTTCCGACATGGAATTACCAGGCCGTCCATGTATATGGCAAAGCAAGCATTTTAGAGAAAAATGAATTAATCGAAGAATTAACAAAAATGATGGAACATTATGAGCAAAATCGGGAACATCCTGTTCTATGGGATAAACTTTCTCCTGAACTCTTAGAAAGTGAACTGAAAGGAATCGTTGGATTTAAAATTAAAGTAAAAGAGATTCAGGCCGCTTATAAATTAAGCCAGAACCGAAGTGAGACGGATTATATTAATATCATTGAAAAACTGCAAAATGAAGGGAGTCCAAATTCAAAACAAATAGCGGAGCTGATGAATAAGGAATTAAAAAATCGCATATAAACCCGCTTTATTCAGCCCTCGGGCATACTGAAAACTATACTTAAACATTGTAAAAGATTGTGCTTAAAGTATTATTGAAGACTTTAAGCAAAAATGATTAAAAACTGAACACCAATCTGTTTAATCTGTTAAAGACGCATTTATTTAGGAACAATTTCTTTCAAAACGTCTGATCTTTATCGTAAAATGCTATTTATGAAAGCGTTCTTGAACAAACTTTCGTTGAAAGCAATGTTTGAAAACTCTCTAAAAAGTATAAGTCGATGTCCCTGCCGCGATTCTTATGACATCTGTCTGCCCTCCGGCGTCAAGCTCTGAAAGTGCCAGATAATCCGGACGGGTGGCGCCGGGCATCAGAAAGGCGGAAATCTCGGCGCCTCTTCTTCGATATTTGTTCAGTTCCGCAATGATCTGTTCGGCGGGAAGAATGCCGATGCCGTGGCCGAAGTAGAGATGGTTCGACAGATCGACCGCATTCTCGCCCTGCCACTGCGGTGTCTGGGGATTGACCTCGGGATTTTTAAAGTAACGAATGTCTCCGGGAATTCCGGATCCGACGTGATTTATGTTTCTCAAAGGGAAAAAAGGATGATTCTGCCAATCCCAAAGATAGAGATGCTGAAAGACGGCATTGAAGCGCTCTTCCCGTACAGTCTCAATCAGCGCTTTATAAAAGACAATCATCATGGCAGTCGCGCATTCAAAGGCGTAGGCGTCTCCGTTTCTAAAAATGTCGCGTATAGCTTCCGAAGGCTGCCGTCCGGGTCTCAGTTCGAAACCTCCTTCACCGGTCAGAGACCAGAAAAGCTCATTGCATGCCGAGTAGTAAAAGGTTGCGAATGCTGCCCGGCTGTTCTGAAGCGCGCGCGCCGCGGCAATCGTTTCAGAACGGAATTTGATTTCAAAAGTCAGTTCGCGGCGGGATGGGTAAACAAACATTTCTGATGAATCGCTCATGGCCTGAAAAATTTTCGAGGCATTTGCTCCGATCGCACTGAAGCTCCCCGCTGCATCTGCCGTAAGCGTCTGACCTTCCACAATAATCATGCGCCTTCCTCCCCGTAACGGCGTTCCTTGAGAGTGCCGATCTGCTGATTCAGAGGCTGTGCGATCCAGAATCGCCAATTTCCCGGCTGCTGCTTCCGCAGTTGGCCGGAAAAGCGGGAAAGGGCGATTTGTGTTTTGCGGGGCAATTTTAAAAAAGCCAGGTAATTTCTTTTTTCTTCCGGCAAAAGTGTCTGCATAGGCTCTCCGGTCCGGGGAATGACCGCTTTTCCAAGATACTTAGCACTGTAATGGATCCGGTAAGGCCTGGCGCCGGGGGCGGCGTCGTTCGTCTCTCCCGTATACACCAGATAGTGCCCGTTTTCTTCGTACCAGGCTTCAAAGACAAAAAAAGCGGCCCGGCAATCCAGTGCGTGACGCACTTCCGGAATGAAAGAGAGCATGCGCCGGGCGTAATCGCTTTCCACAGTCTGCTCCGAGAGAAGATAATTGGCAAGATAAACGAGACAAACAGGGTTTGCGGTTTCCAGCAAGGCGCTGATTAAATAATGGCGCTGGCTTTTATTTTTATAACGGTAGAAAATCAGATCGATCATTTCTTTTATCCAATCATGATGGTACGTGTGCAGAATATGAATCGCCGTCTGATCGATCACCTGGGTATAATCGGTAGAAAGGATATTCTTCCATCCGGTGCGAAGAACCCAGAGGAGCGATCCGACGACAAGATCATGTTGATCCGGGAAGGGGGCATTCAGGTCAATCCCAAGATCGGCACCCTGAAGTACATTGCGGATGTGGGCGAGGACAATGCGATTGCGTGCACTCAGACCCTCTCCGCGCTTCTCTAAATGTTCTCTCAGGGTAAACAAAGCCGGAAATTCAAGCTTCGGATCGTTAATCAGCTTAAGTGCGCTTTTCATGTCTGTCTGACAGAGCTGTGTCCATTCTTCCTGCAAGGCGCCGGGATGCTCGCGGCGCAGACGATTCAGAGGATTGCCCTGCTGCGTGTCGGCATTCATAGCTTTCTCCTCCCATTTAGCGGTGCTTGTAACATGACTATGCATGGCTGCGGATGATTATGATTTTGTTAACGCGGTTCCGGCAGATATGTCGGGCCCGGTCGGATTATGATACTATAGAGAGCAGAGAGACACGAGGGGTGATGGAATCATGAAACAGTATTTGGATTTGTGCCGAAAGGTTCTGGAAGAAGGCCACCGGAAATCGGACCGGACCGGGACCGGAACGATCAGCCTCTTCGGCTATCAGATGCGCTTCGATCTTCAAAAGGGTTTTCCGCTGCTGACGACAAAGAAACTGCACTATAAATCAATTATTTATGAACTGCTTTGGTTCCTGAAGGGCGATACCAATGTAAAATATCTTCAGGATCACGGCGTCCGTATCTGGAACGAATGGGCGGATGAGAACGGGAATCTCGGTCCGGTCTACGGCCGCCAGTGGCGCTCATGGCCCGGCAAAAACGGCGGAACCGTTGATCAGATTTCAAATGTGATAGACCAGATTATACACCACCCGGACTCCCGCCGCCTGGTTGTTACTGCATGGAATCCGGCGGATATTCCGGACATGGCGCTGCCTCCGTGCCACTGCCTGTTTCAGTTTTATGTCAACGACGGCAGGCTGAGCTGCCAGCTTTATCAGCGCAGCGCCGATATTTTTCTCGGGGTGCCGTTTAATATTGCTTCCTATGCACTGCTGACGGAAATGATCGCTCATGTAACCGGGCTGGAACCGGGAGAGTTTATACATACACTGGGCGATGCTCATATTTACCTGAATCACATTAGTCAGGTCAAAGAACAATTATCGCGGACGCCCCGCCCGCTGCCGGAGCTGAAAATTTTGCGCGACGTGCCGTCTGTTTTCGACTTTGATTATGACGATTTCAGCATCGAGGGCTATCATCCTTATCCGCACATCAAAGGTGAGGTGTCCGTATGATTTCATTTCTTGTGGCGATGGACCGAAACCGGCTGATCGGCCGCGGCAATGATTTGCCGTGGCATCTGCCGGCCGATCTCCGCTATTTTAAAAAAATAACGACCGGCCATCCGGTCATTATGGGCAGGAAAACGTTCGAGTCGATCGGGAAACCGCTTCCGGGAAGAAAGAATATAGTACTGACGCGTGATTCGGAGTTTCGATATGAAAATGTTGCTGTCTTCCATTCTGCAGAAGATTTCCTGAAGAGCGGGATTTCTTTTGGCAAAGAATGTTTTGTTATCGGCGGCGCCCAGATTTTTGAGACATTCATCGCTTATGCCGACCGCCTGTATATCACTTGTATTGATGCTGAATTTGAAGGAGATACCTATTTCACAGCTTTTGATGAAGAAAAGTGGCGGCCTGTCTCTGAAATACAAGGGACGCTTGATCGAAAGAATGTTTTCCCGCACACTTTTTTTGTCTATGAACGGGCGTGAACGTGCCATTACAGGTTTTTGACGGTTCGCAAAGCCGGCGTTTTGTCTTCTCTGTTTCACCCCTTTACGGCCGCTGCATAAACTGTTAAAAAGGGTGACGGAGTTGATATGAATGATAATATACGCTCTGCAGCTTCTCCTCTGTTATGGAATAATCGGATTGATAACGGGATGGATGCTGGGTGTGCTGCCGTTTTGGCAAATGTGGAAAAAAAGGCACGTTGCCGCTTTTTTCTTTCTGATCATCGCCTGGCTGCCGGTCGCTATCCTGGCCATCTTCGCGGCTCCGTTTGTTAATTTGACACAAATTGAACAGGAAACCGAACTTTAAAAAGGAGCTCTGATCCATGAGCCCCTTTACTTTTTCGCCGGCACTGCCGCCTGCCAGTACAGAGATGAGGCGGCAGCGGGCGAAGCGTGATAAAGCCGGATTCCGCAAAGAGGAAGATACATAGGCCGGGAGCGGATCAATCATTGTTTCGATCGGCTGAATAGGTTGACCGGAGACGGTTACAGGGCATTTTCGCACGGATGATGATTGGCCGTCATTCGTTCACTCCCGGCCGGCTGCAGAAGGACCGGCGGGAAGAAAATCTTCAGGGGGAGCACTGTTCGGTTGGGCAGATCCTTTTGGGGTAGCCGCGTCGGGAATATTATTCTTCTTGGACGGACTAGCTGCCGTTTTATTAAATGAATATTCGGAACATTATTATAAAATAAATTATGTATTGTGATTTGAATCACAATGAAATTATATTTCTTTACAATACTGTGAATTTGCTTTAAACCAGGATGCTAAAAGGGTAAGATTTATTCGAATTAAATTTTTTTGTTAATGTTTATCTATTTCCATCAAAGCATAACGGTGGATAAAAATAAATTTTCATGTAATAATGCGTATGATGATATTGAACTATTTTTCTAAAATTTTTAAATGAAGAGAAAATAATTGTCAATGCGCAGATTCGAATTGGCAAATAAAGGAGAAATGAAAGGGTATGGCTTCAAATGTTTCAGAGTTGACCACCTACAAGGCTTATTTAGGCGGAAAATGGGAAGAGAGTTCTTCCGGTCAGACGATCGCCATAAAGTCTCCTTATCTTCGTGAAACGATTGGTTTTGTCCAGGCGGTGACACAGGAAGAAGTGGATGCGGCTATTCGTGCAGCCCATCAGGCCCAGAAAAAATGGGCGGCGCTGTCATTGAACGAACGCGGTGCCGTTCTGGATCGCTGGGCCGATGAACTTATTAAAAATGAAAAAGAAATCGCCGGAACGGTGATGCACGAAGTCGGCAAGGGCGATCGCGATTCAAGGAAAGAAGTGGTGAGGACCGCCGATCTGATCAGATACACTGTCCAGGAGGCGCTGCACATGCACGGTGAAAGCCTGAGGGGCGACGGCTTCCCGGGGGGATCGCAGAAAAAACTGGGCATTGTTGAGAGAGAGCCGCTAGGTGTCGTGCTGGCGATTTCGCCGTTTAATTATCCGGTTAATCTAGCCGCTTCCAAGATTGCTCCGGCGCTGATGGCAGGAAACGGAGTCATTTTTAAACCGGCGACTCAAGGGTCGATCAGCGGGATTAAGATGATTGAGGCGCTGGATAAGGCCGGCCTTCCCAAAGGGGTGCTCAGTCTGACGACCGGACGCGGCTCGGTGATCGGCGACTATCTGGTTGAGCACAAGGGAATCAACATGATCAGTTTTACCGGCGGGACGAATACCGGCCGCCGCTTGTCAAAACAATCGACGATGATTCCGCTCGTCCTTGAACTTGGCGGAAAAGATCCGGCGCTTGTCTGTGAAGACGCCGATCTGGATGTTACGGTCAAGAGCATCATAAACGGGGCGTTCTCTTATTCCGGTCAGCGCTGCACGGCAATCAAGCGTGTGATCGTCAATGAAAAGATTGCAGACAGACTGGTTGCAAGGCTTAAAAACGAGGTTGAAAACTTGTCCGTCGGATCCCCGGAAGAGGACAGCACGATTGTGCCGCTGATCGACGATCCATCGGCAGACTTCGTCCAGAGGCTGATCGACGATGCACTTGCCCGAAATGCGACGCTCATTGCCGGCAACCGGCGCAGGGATAATCTTATTTATCCGACACTGCTTGACAATGTGACGAAAGATATGGATGTTGCCTGGATTGAACCGTTCGGACCCGTCCTTCCTGTTATCCGGGTAAAATCGGATCGGGAAGCCGTTGAAATAGCCAACCAGTCGGAATTTGGCCTGCAGGCCAGCATCTTTACTCAGGATATTGACCGGGCACTTGCCGTTGCCAGACAGGTTGAGGCCGGTACGGTGCAGATTAACGGACGTACGGAGCGCGGGCCGGATCATTTCCCGTTTCTCGGCGTCAAAGCGTCCGGAATGGGCGTTCAGGGAATACACAACAGTCTGCTCTCGATGTCCCGCCAGAAAGTGACCGTTTTGAATTTGAAATAATCATAAAGAGAGGAACGAAAAGGAGGCCGCTGAAAAACACATGCTTTTCAGCGGCCTCGCGGAAAGTTTCTCTTTTTTTTTGACTTTTTCTGGCCGGGGCTTAGAAAACGAAGGAGCATTCACAGGCATTCCTGTGTTGGTCGACCGGCACGGGACCCGATTCCCTTCCATCCCGTTGATTAGTAATAGTAAGGTCCCGGTCCATAGTATCCGCCATAAGGTCCGTAATAAGGCCCCGGTCCGTACGGAGAGACCGGGCCGCCGTAAGGGTAAGGCCTGACGCCGATGACCGAGCCGAGGCCAACACCGAGCAGCCCTCCCGCAAAGCCTCCTAAAAAGGGAAGGCCAAAGAAAAAGACTCCGGGATTGCGGCTCTCCGACTCGGGAACAGATGTGTCAAACGGCTTCAGGTACACCTTCTCCTGATCGACGGAATCGATGATGCCGTAGTGGACGGTGCCGTCATCGCATTTAATTTCAACGGGCTGGTTAATAAAAGCGCGGCATTTTTCGTAATATTCGTTAGACGACATGAACATTTACCTCCCTGATGCCGGAATTTTGCAACTTCATTGGGTTCCGGCTGTTTAAACAGAATTCCATGTTGGCCTATTCTTAATCTATGTCGGGAAAGGGAGAAAGAGCGGGCGTCTGTCCGTAGGTATCAGCGGATTTAAAATCGAGACACGTCCGGCTCCTTTTTGTTTCCGAATGGATTGTCCGGATATTCGGCCGACAGATTCAAGAATTAATACTCAATGATTCAAAGCTGCCGCCCCTATAGGTTTAAACTGAAATCGGAAGGAAAACTGTGTGTTATGCTATCTATGAAACGATCTGCCAAAAGGATTGTTGAGGGGGACGTTCAAAATGGAGAAGGGAAAGCAGCTTCAGGACAAACGGACGGAATTTTCTGTACGGCCGATCATTAAGGAAGATCAGCAGCAGATTAGGATGCTGGCGCTGCAGCATTGGGGCGAAACAGCAATGGTCGTGCATGGGGAAAAGTATAACATGACCGAACTGCCCGGATATCTTGCTTTTGACACAATGAGGGTACTCGGTTTTGTCACGTTTACAATTACCGACGGAGCGATGGAAATCATCTCGTTGGACAGCTTCGCAGAAAACCGCGGAGTCGGTTCGAAACTGCTGACCGCGGTCATTCACCTGGCTGTAAAAAGAAAATTGCAGCGGCTGCATCTGACAACAACCAATGATAATATCAGGGCTCTTGAATTTTATCAGAAGAGGGGCTTTTCGCTGGCACAGCTCTGTGTCGGCGCAGTAAATGATGCACGAAAACTAAAACCGTCCATACCCGTTTACAGCCCGGACGGCATTCGGATCGAACATGAGCTTGTGCTTGATTATCGCCGTCTTCTTTAATAAAGGGCGGCCGGTCCATCAGACTGATTTCATTCATTTCTGGAGGGGAGAGAGCCCGCCCTAGATACAGAGGCAGGCACTTTGTGCCAAAATGGAAGGCAAAACCGGCATTCGAGCCGGTTTCAGCAGGCGAAGTTAGACCGATTGCTTTATGCCTGGTGAAATTCTGATTTTCAATCGTTATCCGGATATTTCATAAAAAAAGCCGAAAAAGATCCGGGAAAAGCAAGACACTTTTCCCGGAAACCGGATGTTAAAGAGCTGGACCCATTCTTTGTCTTTTTTTTGCTTTGTGTCATGGCTGCCGATTAAACAGCCTGTTTTTCAAAATAATTGTAGTTTCTCGGCGGCCTTTTTTCTTCGAAATCAGTAATGACCGTGACACCCTTTCCTGAGAATGTTGTCATGTCGTGGAACGCATCATCTATGCTTTCCAGTGAGATGGTTTTGGTCACCAGTTTTCCAGGCTGAAGACGTTTCTTTTCGACCATCTGCAGCATCCCCGCATATTCTGAAATCGGCATGCCGAATGAACCGCTGAAACGGATCTCCTTATCGACGATATCGTTGATTGGCAGCTTCAGCATGCCTTCTTTTCCGAATGATGTCATGCCGATCTGAACATGTCTGCCGCGTTTATTAAGGCTGAGGACCGAGTTAAGCATCGTTTCCTGAATGCCGAGCGCATCAATTGATACGTTCGCTCCGCCCCTGGTGATCTCGCGGATGGCTTCAGGTGCATTCTCTTTCTTGCTGTTCACTGTAGCAACCGCACCTACCTTTTTGGCAAAATCCAGTTTATCATCTGAGATGTCGACGGCAATGACATTTGCTCCAATTGCAGTGGCGATCTGAGTAGCCGATAAGCCGACGCCGCCGGCACCGTATACGGCAACCCATTCACCGGGCCTGATTTTGCCGACACTTGTGACTCCATGAAAAGCAGTCATGAACCGACAGCCCATCGCGCTGGCATCGAGATAATGGACGCCGTCGGGCAGGCGTTTCAGATTATGATCGGCTTTCGGAATCTGCATAAACTGAGCAAACCCGCCGTTATATGTGAAACCGGGCATAACCTGATGATCACAGACATTCGAGTGGCCGGCAAGGCAATGGGGACACGTTCCGTCGCCCTGGGTGAAAGGCACAATGACCCGGTCTCCTTTTTTAAAGTTTCTTACGTTTTTACCTGCTGCGACAACTTCTCCACTCGTTTCGTGACCCAGAATATGCGGCAATGGAGCTAAAAAGCCTTGCCATTGTCCCATCCATCCGTGCCAGTCGCTTCTGCATACACCGCATGCTTTAATTTCAATGATGACGCCATCCGGCGATAAATCCGGATCGTGAACGGTTTCGATCGTCAGCGGCTTTTTAAAATCTTCAAGCACAGCTGCCTTCATTACTGAGCATCTCCTCATAGATGTGAAATTTGTATTTATGAACTGTGATGTTTGTCACATCAAAAGGCATTATATCACTAATTATTCATAATGAAAACGGTTACGTATATTGACAAAATAATAAATTTGTGATAAATATTGCCGTTTCATGATTGAATCCTTCGGAGACCATACGCTTGCAGATGGTCAGCGGATAAACGTGTCCCGTGCCCGGATTATCATGGTCGTGCGTTCATCAGAAGAGAAAAAAATAATGTTCGATCGTCTAAAATACAGGGTGATGAAATGCGGGTCACTTTCCCATTTAAGTTTCTCATTCACTGCCCTTGGTTCATCGCTGTGATGTCCGGCCGTTGCTTATTTCCAACGTTTGTCGGCAGACCGCGGATCCGGTCAGTACGGACTTTCTTCCAACGTTGTCAGCATGGGATCAGTCACCCCGCCATTTGCTGCTATGGAACAGGTGCTTGTGCCCTTTTTAAAAGATTTAATCCAATCATCGATTTTTTTCCTCCGTATGACTGGGCTGCTGCAGCCGACAGGACTTATTCCGACGTTTCGAAGCTGCGCCATTTGATTCCCTGTCACTTATAGCGTACACTGAACTTATCTTTTATCCATTGAAAAGGAAGTGGAAACCCCATGTATGTATCCGCTATTCTTGCACTCAAACTGGCCTGAGACAGGTGAAGTCTGCCTTCTTAATCGGTGCATTTTGCGGCCGGCCGGGTGCGGTAACGGATAAGGGGTCCTGCTTCGTTTGCGGATTGTCCGCGAACAGGAAGGGGGACGGAGCGCTTTAACTCTGCCCTCTTTTACTGTGGATTTCAGAGGGACCTTTCTGTTTTATCGGCGCGGAGGCCGGAATGAAAGGGGAACAGAAAATTGTTATTGATTGAAGCGAAAGACTTGTCTTTTTCATACGGAGACAAGCTGATCTATAAGCAAATAAACTTTCGATTGATGGAGGGCGAACATATCGCGCTTGTCGGGAAAAACGGAGCCGGGAAATCGACCTTTTTAAAGCTGCTTACCGGCAAGCTTTTACCTGACAGCGGGACCATTGAGAGGAGAAAAGATCTGCACGTCGGAGTCATCGAGCAGCACCTGCATTTTGATAAAAATAAAACCATTTTTACATTTCTGCAGAGCGCTTTTCAGGAGCTGCTGGATGCGGAGAAGAAAATGAACGAACTGACAAAAAAGATGCAGAGTCCCGATATTTGCGACGGAGTCATCGAGGAATACGGCCGGCTTCAGGATTGGCTGACGGCACATGACTTCTACTCGATCGATGCGCGGATTCATGAAATGGCGGACGGTCTCGGACTGACGGCAATCGGTCTCGACACGAACATCGACCGGATGAGCGGAGGCCAGCTGACAAAGCTGTGCCTCGCCAGGCTTCTGCTTGAAGCCCCTGAAATGCTGCTGCTCGATGAACCGACAAACTATCTAGACGTGCCGCATATCCGCTGGCTGACCGATTACTTGAGAAACTATCCGCATGCTTTTATTGTCGTGTCTCATGACGCGGCGTTTCTGGATCTGATCTCCGATTTCGTCTATCATCTTGAGAATCACGAACTGGCCCGCTACGTGGGCGGCTATCAATCGTTTCTTAAGCAGCATGAGGCGCGTATCGAGCAGCACGAGATTGCCTTTCGCCGGCAGCAGAGAGAAATCAGGAAACTGGAAACTTATATTCAGAAAAACAAAGTGCGTGCCGCTACCGCCAAACAGGCAAAAAGCCGTGAGAAAAAACTCAGTAAAATGGAACGGATGACCCCTCCGGCTTCCGTTCGGAAACCAAGGTTTCACTTCAAGAGCGACGTGTCGCCGGTGCGGCTGATTTTTTCGGCGGAAAAAGTCGGTATTGGCTACGGCCGGCCGATTCTGCCTCCGATCAGCCTGAAAATCACCCGGGGAGAAAAGGTAGCGGTTATCGGCCGCAATGGGATCGGCAAAACGACTTTTTTAAAAACACTGCTTGGTGAAATGGCGCCGCTGTCCGGAAAAATCACGATTGGCGACCGGGTCGCCCCCGGCTATCTTGCCCAGTTATCTTCCCCGGCCGCTCTGGATCCGCTTCAGTGGCTGATGGAACAGTTCCCGCAGCTGTCCGAAAAAGTGCTGCGTCAGCACCTGGCCCAGTGCGGGGTATTTGCGGAACATATGCGCCAGCCGATGAATACGTTAAGCGGCGGTGAGGAAACGAAAGTAAGGATTGCCCGGCTGATGCTGCAGAAGAACAATGTGCTGATTCTTGACGAACCGACCAATCATCTCGATGCGGACGCAAAGGAAGCACTGAGCGATGCGCTTGAGAAATATGACGGGACTCTCGTCGTTGTCAGCCACGAGCGCAGCTTTTATAAAAGCTGGGTGACGAGAACGTGGGATATTGAAGACTGGTCGGCGCATGCAGGGGCAGCCGCTGCCCGTTGACAATTTAATTCATTTTCTGCTAATTTTAAGGGGACTGAGAAACGACGGCATTTAAAGGGTGAGTCAAGTGACCGAAAGAAAAAAAGCGGAACTGGATGAAGACACGTTGTTTACGGTCTCAAGGATTTTTAAAGCTGTGTCGGATCCGACGCGGATTCGGATCCTGTATCTTTTATCGCAGCAGGAATGCTCGGTAAGCGAGATTGCAGGCAGCCTTGATCTGCAGCAGTCCGCAGTATCGCATCAGCTGCGTTTTTTGAAAAATCTGCGGCTTGTCAAGTCGCGCCGCAGCGGCAAAACGATTTACTATTCTGAAGAAGACGAACACGTCATGAACCTGCTGGCGCAGACGATCGATCACGCCCGCCACGGGTACGCCGGCAGGATCGGCTGACTTTTTCCTTTTTCCATACGGTGACAAGCGCCGCTTCGCTGTTCTTTCTGACGCATATTATGGAAACTATCCAGCGTGCGAGGAGGAAAAAGCTTGTTATATGACGACATCTGTTCAAAATGCCACAAGCTGATTGATCAGCCTGTCATGATCCGCTGCCATAATGGTTCCGTACATCGAGGGGTACTGACAAAAGTTGACGGGCAATATGCATACATCCGGCCGATGGACGGCGCAGGAGCCGACGGTCCCGGATTATTCGTCTGGGGCTGGGGCTGGGGATTTCCGGTTGCTCTGGCGTCAATCGTTGCCATAGCGGCCATCGCTCTTTTTTGGTAAAAGCGGCCGCAGAGAATCAGAGACCGGTAAAACGGCGAAAAAGAAACATTTATGGACGAGAGTTTCTCTGGAATGAGGACTCTTTTTTTACATCTAAGAAATAGAAAATTTCAGCGGATGAGCGGATGATGGATTATATAAGAGATGAGTTTAACGAATCGGCTGTTTCGTCAAAAGCGTTCATATAGAGCCTTCAACGAAATCGCTGTTGAGCTCTTTAACGGCAATGAGGCGGGACATTTGTCGGGTGACCATGCTGCATGACTTTTGAATCATTTCAGCGGGAGTTCGTCAGAACTTCGGTGCAGACGAAGCCAGGTTTTGTAATAAGCCTGCGAAAACTATAGCAGCTGCCGGCGATAGTCGCTGAAAAAGAGAGCATTGGTTATTTAGAAAACATTTGATATTATAAATAATAAGCATGTTTTTCTGTTGCTTTCCGATAAAACTTGTTATGCTAGGAATAAGATTAATATGTCCTGCTGATCGGAATAAAAGAGGCGGAAATCGATTGAATAAAAATGAAGCGTTGATTCTTCTCAGGGCCAAGGGCTTTAAGCATACGGACAAACGTGAAGATATACTGGAACTTTTTGAGGAGAGCGGCGGCTATTTATCTGCGAAAGAGATTCAGACCGCATTAAAGGATGCCTATCCGGGTATAAGTTTTGATACAATCTACAGAAATCTTTCTCTGTTCAAGAAGCTGCTGATTCTCGAGGAGACCGAGCTCGACGGGGAAAAGGTGTTCCAGTTTCACTGCACCGAACACCACCATCATCATCTCATTTGCCTGCGCTGCGGGAAGACCAAGACAATCGAGGTGTGCCCGATGCAGGATCTGTCAAAACTCGATCCCGATTTTAAAGTGACCGGACACAAATTTGAGATCTACGGCTATTGCAAAGACTGTCAGGAGGAACTTCGGCGCAGCCATGTAAAAACGGAAAGAGCGGGTGTCCATTAATCAAACAGCGGTGCTGCCGCCGGACCGATTTTCCATAGCGGCTGTTCCGCTTTTTTTCTGCTGCATCGTCAGATCGCTTCAGTTGAATGGCGGCTTCATGGAGCCGGGGACGATAAAAGAACGGCGAGAGCGGAACGGAAGGGCCGGCCGCCAAGCGATCTGGGGGCTCTATGAGCGTCGGATCATTTTAGAATGTGCCTCTTTCCCGGTTGGGTAAAATGTGTCAGTTATTAGAAATATAATCAATAAGCGATATTTTTCATTTGATAAATATTCACAAGTTGGTATAATAATGTTCTTAAGGTATTGGAATGATGTATAAGAAGTAATCAATTCTTGTGATTTTGAAAGTTTTCTTTCCATCGTTTTTTTATTGCTTGTGATAAATTTCTCAATATTATTCTCGGAGACCTTTATGGACACTGTTAATTTCTGTGGTTATTCGAAACGAAGTCCCAACGATTCAATTGCTCATGATAAAATCCGCCGGCCGATCAAGACTATACACGGAGAGCGGGTTACTTGAGACAAATTTGCTGATAATAGGGCGAGTCCTGATATAACCGGGAACAGGTTCAAATTCATTATTTGGGGGCAGGTACGATGAAACAGACCGAATTATGTCCTAAGTTTGAAAAGGGAATGTCTATATTAAGTAAACGCTGGACAGGCCTGATCCTTTTTCAGCTTCTTAAAGGAAGACAGCGCTTTTGCGAGATTCAGGATTCGATTCCTGTCAGCGGACGGCTTCTTTCCGAAAGGCTGAAAGAGTTGGAGAAGGAAGGGATTGTCGAGAGGGATGTTTTCCCGGAGGTGCCGATACGCGTGGAATATTCTCTTACTGAAAAAGGGGAGGCTGTGGCACCGATTATTGAGGCTATTCAGACATGGGCCGAGGCGTGGATCAAGGTTGACTGACACATAAAGAGAAATACGGTTTGAACAAAATAGCCACCTCTTTGAATGGCGGATGTCGATAGAAACCGGGAAATCGGTCTTCAGTCTGTATCCTGTTATTTGGGAAGGACCGGCGTTTTTTAATGTTCACGGCCGTCATGTTATGGTACAGTGAATAAGTGACAGCGCGGACCGGCATTGCCCGTGTCCGGCGTCTGCCGGCTCCTTTGTCCCGGAAGGAGTGATGGCCGAAAAAAGGAACTTCATCAGTAAGACAGGCAGTAGAGAAAGCAGGGAGGCGAATTATGAAACAACCGAAGTCCTCGGAATCCCGGAAAACCTTTTCGTTCGTCCTGGCGGGACTCATGCTCGGCATCTTCATTTCATCGATGGATCAGACGGTGGTCTCGACGGCGATGGGGACCATTGTTGCAGATCTTGGGGGGCTGAATCAGTTTGTCTGGGTCACTTCTGCTTATCTGGTTACCGAGATGGCCGGCATGCCGATTTTCGGCAAACTTTCCGACATGTACGGCAGAAAACGCTTTTTTGTCTTTGGACTGTGCATGTTCCTGTTCGGTTCCATTCTTTGCGGGACCGCTTCGTCCATGACTCAGCTCAGTATCTACCGGGCGCTGCAGGGAATCGGCGGAGGGTCCCTGATGCCGATCGCCTTTGCGGTTATTTTTGATATCATTCCGCTTGAAGAGCGGGGAAAGATGAGCGGTCTGTTCGGTGCCGTTTTCGGACTTTCCAGTGTTTTAGGGCCGCTTCTCGGCGCTTTCATTACCGACCATCTGAACTGGCACTGGATCTTCTACATTAATGTGCCGCTCGGCATCCTTGCGGTGATTCTTATTGCTTTCTTTTATAAAGAGTCGCGGACGCACGAGCGGGCGGCCATTGACTGGGCGGGCGCCGCCACGTTGGTCCTGTCGACTGTCAGCCTGATGTTTGCGATCGAGCTGGGCGGAAACACGTACGGATGGGCTTCACCGGTCATTATAGGCCTTTTTGCTGCCTTTTCCGTCTTTTTCATTCTTTTTCTGGCAGTCGAAACAAGGGTACAAGAACCGATTATCTCTTTTAAAATGTTTCATAAAAGATTGTATGCGGTCAGCAATCTTGTCGGTATTGTTTATGGTATACCTTTTATGGTGGCCATTGTCATGCTGCCGATCTACATTCAGGGTGTTTTCGGCGGTACGGCAACAGACGCGGGACTGATGCTGCTGCCGATGATGGTCGGCGTCACGGCAGCAAGTGCTGCGGGCGGAATTATAGCGCAGCGGATGAGCTACAGATCCATCATGCTGCTGCACGGCACAATTTTAATCATCGGATTGCTGCTCGCAGGAACGATGGCGGCCGACACTTCTTTTTTATTTGTTCTTTTCTATATGGTGATTATCGGTTATGGCGTCGGCGCTTCTTTTTCTGTTCTGGGAATGGCGGCGATTCACGGATTTAAGCCGTCGGAATACGGATCGGCCAGCTCGACACTGGCGTTTCTGCGCGAGTTCGGCATGACAGTCGGAATAACCGTATTCGGCACGATTCAAAGCCACATTCTTTCTTTAAAACTTAAAAATATGTTCGGTACAACGGATCACAGCGGATTTTTGAATCAGTTAAGCAATCCGCGGGCGCTGCTTTCACCGGAAACACGGTCGCACATTCCGAAAGAGGTGCTGAATCCATTGAAAGACATCCTTGCTTCTTCAATTACCGCGACTTTTCTTTGGGCGATGATTCCCGCCGTTCTGGCTTTTCTTCTGATTATTTTTATGCCCGGGGACCGGTTGTTGTCGGCCGGGCGGCCGGGCAGATCCTGAGCCGTGATTGCCGGGAGGCTGTCCGCGAGGTGCCGCCGGGCAATCGGGCGGATGTCTTTATTGTGATCGATGGTTGTAAAATGAAAAAGCAGGTGTCTCATCGCCGGAAAATCGGCGGATGGGACGTTTTTTCTGGGCTTTTTTAATATAAAATACCGGATAAATCTGAAAATTCGGCTCCCGGCAGTTTCTTCAGCATCGGAGCGCCGTGACCGCGGTTAAAGCATGCACCCGCTCTCTGCAGCCGGATCAAAATTTCCTAAGATTCGGATTATAGGATGTTTTTACGTCGTCAGGTCATAGAAATCGGTATGCGTCCACCATCAATTATTTCTTTTAATTATGTAAAAAAACAATTTTTTAAATATTGACATATATTGATTTCGACTTTATACTTACTTTATTCCTTTAAAATGTTTTCACGGTTCAGGTTTCTGCAACGACCCATTGACAGCCCCTTGAATCATCTGAAAGATACATTTGGAAAGGAATTTTGAAAGATGCATTATAACGATGATACCATTTTCATTATCGGTGACTCGAAATCTTCGCAGAAGAATCCGATTACGATCCAGTTTCATCAGTTTTTTCTCGGGCTGGTCGTTGATCGGACGGACGGAAGAATTATCGATGCGGAATGTTCGGCGACGATAGAGCTGACCGTGCGTTTTGTCCGCTCTCTGCTTGTCGGGCGGTTTATAAACGATTCGTCTATTATCGATGAAATCCGCCTGCGCTATTTCGGTTCCTCGCAAAGGGCGCTCATTGTCGCTTTTAATGATGCGCTTAAGAAATATAATCAGGTCGTAGCCGCTTTGTCTACATAAACCTAGGCAAAATCCAGCCCGTGTTTTTCAGGGCTGGATTTTGTCGTTCAGGAAAACGTATCAGGCGTTTGGCAAGACTTCGTGGTATGTATCACCAATTATTTGAATATTGTGTTATCAGGCTATTTTACGAAGGGAGGCCGCCTTTTTGGCAAAGTTCATGATGAAAAGATTTATAGCGATGATTCTGACACTTTGGGTTATCACAACGCTGACCTTTATTCTGATGCACGCGATCCCCGGTTCCCCGTTCAACAGCAGCAGCGGGAAAACAATCAGCGGTGCCGCTTTGCAGAATATGGAGGCGCATTATCATATGGATCAGCCGCTTCCCGTTCAGTATTTGATCTATCTGAAGTCGGTTGCGACCTTCAATTTCGGCCCGTCGATCAAACAGCCCGACCAGACCGTCAACGATTTACTGGGCCGCGGTTTTCCGGTATCGTTCGAGCTCGGTATGTGGACGCTGATTGTCGCCGTCCTTTCAGGAATGCTGCTTGGCATCCTCGCGGCGTTAGAACATAACGGAATGGTTGATTATGCGGCGATGACGATCGCTGTCCTCGGCATTTCAATTCCGGATTTTGTGCTTGCCACTCTGCTGATTCAGGAATTTGCCGTCAATCTCCAGCTGCTTCCGGCCGGGACCTGGCAGGGGATCCGTTATATGATTCTGCCTATTATTGCGCTGGCAACGGGGCCGATGGCGATCATTGCCCGTCTGATCCGCTCCAGTATGCTGGAAGTTCTGACCCGCGATTATATTAGAACCGCACAGGCAAAAGGGCTTTCTCCGGCCCTGATTGTGTTCAAACATGCATTGAAGAATGCCCTTCTTCCCGTTGTCACGGTTCTCGGTACACTGGCGGCGGCCATTCTGACCGGGACCTTTGTTATTGAGAAAATCTTCGCTATTCCCGGTATGGGAAAATATTTTGTCGACAGCATTAATTCGCGCGATTATCCGGTCATCATGGGAACCACCGTTTTTTACAGCGCCATTCTGATTGTGATGCTTTTTCTGGTGGATATCGCTTACGGATGGCTCGATCCGAGAATAAAGATGGGCAGGGAGGCAAAATGATGGCAGCGGTGAAAGAAAAGTTTCAGCCGTCTCCGGAAAGGGTACCCGATACCTGGTTCCGGCCATTGAAGCGGAATCGGGCACAGCAGCGCGAGATGGTTCGTCCGAGCATTTCCTATTGGCAGGATGTCTGGTACCGGCTGCGAAAAAACAGGCTGGCGCTCGGAGGATTGACTTTTCTTGCTTTGCTTGTCTGTATGGCCGTATTCGGTCCGATGTTTTCGTCCCATTCTGTCACGGCACAGAATCTGGCCATGCAGAATCTTGAACCGTCCGCCGGCCACTGGTTCGGGACGGACAATCTTGGCCGGGATGTTTTTGCAAGGACATGGTACGGGGCACGGATTTCTTTATTTGTCGGGCTGGTTGCGGCACTGGTCGATCTGCTGATCGGAGTGGCATACGGCGGCCTCTCCGGCTACATCGGCGGCAGAACGGATCTTGTGATGATGCGGATCATTGAGATTTTGTACGGCCTGCCCTATCTGCTTGTCGTGATTCTTCTGATGGTCGTCATGGGGCCGAGTCTCCTGACAATCATCGTTGCTCTGACAGTGACAGGCTGGACGGGAATGGCGAGAATTGTCCGCGGCCAGGTTCTCCAGCTGAAAAATGATGAATTTGTTACCGCTTCGCAGTCATTCGGCAGCAAAGCATGGCGGATCATCCGCAAAGATCTGATCCCGAACACCATGGGCCCGATCATCGTTCAGGTGACCCTGACTGTGCCGTCGGCTATTTTTTCGGAAGCTTTCCTCAGTTTTCTCGGGCTGGGCGTTCAGGCGCCTTACGCCAGCTGGGGCGTCATGGCCAGCGACGGACTGACTCCGTTTCTTGAGGGACTTTGGTGGCAGCTGTTCTTCCCGGCGCTGTTTATCTCGCTGACTATGTTCGCATTCAATATTCTCGGCGACGGACTTCAGGATGCGATGGATCCGAAATTGAGGAGTTGAGGACAGTGGAACAGAATTTACTTGAAGTTGAGAATCTTCATGTCTCCTTTAAGACACGCGCAGGAGCCGTCCGCGCCGTCCGCGGTGTCAGTTTTTCATTAAAAAAGGGGGAAACGCTGGCGATTGTCGGCGAGTCCGGCTGCGGCAAAAGCACAGTGTCGCTGGCAGTCATGGGACTGATCCCGGAACCGTCCGGCACAATTACGGAAGGGGCTGTCGTCTTCAAGGGGCAGGATATGGTCAAAATGAGCCCGAAACAAAAACGCCGGATTCAAGGCGTGGATCTGTCGATGATTTTTCAGGATCCGATGACCGCCCTGAATCCGACGCTGACCATCGGCTCGCAGCTCACGGAGGGCATTGTGCATCAGAAAAGGGCAACAAGAGCGCAGGCCGGAATCCAGGCGATGAAAATGCTTGAGCGGGTCGGCATTTCCAATCCCGAAGAACGGATGAAACAGTATCCGCACCAGTTCAGCGGCGGCATGCGGCAGAGAATCGTGATTGCCATGGCCTTAATCTGCGGCCCCGACCTGATGATTGCCGATGAGCCGACCACCGCGCTTGACGTGACCATTCAGGCACAGATTCTTGAATTATTCGATAAAATCCAGAAAGAGACCGGTGTGGCGATGATCATGATCACCCATGATCTGGGGGTAGTCGCCAAAGTGGCCGATCGGATTGCCGTGATGTATGCAGGTAAAATCGTCGAACTGGGCGATAAACGCGATATTTTCTACCGGTCCCGGCATCCTTACACTCAGGCCCTGCTGCACTCCGTCGTCCGGCTTGATCTTCCTTCAGACTCGCTCAGGCCGATTGAAGGTGCGCCGCCGGATCTCTTTGCGCCTCCCCCGGGCTGTGCTTTCAGTCAGCGCTGCCCGTTCGCGATGGAAGTGTGCGAGCACGTGCAACCGCCGGCAACAACGCTTGATGCGCATCATGCCGTTGATTGCTGGCTTTTAGATAAAAGAGCCGATCAAAACCGGCAATGGGTTAAAAATCTATCGAATCAGGGGGAATCATTTTGAAAAAACGGCTGAGTATGACATTGCTGCTTGGGGCAGCAGTCCTTTTGATTTTGGCTTTCGGCGGCTGTACGGCCAGGCCGAACGCATCAAGCAGCGGCGGAAAAGCAATATTGAAACTGAACAACGGATCTGAGCCGACATCTCTCGATCCGCCTATGGGCTATGATCAGGTTTCATGGGATCCGCTGAACAATCTGATGGAAGGGCTGACGCGCCTTGGGAAGAACAATGAGCCGCAGCCGGCGATCGCACAGAAATGGGATGTTTCCGCGGACGGCAGGACGTACACGTTCCATATTCGTAAAAATGCGAAGTGGGACAATGGCGACGATCTGACGGCCGGCGATTTTGTCTACGCCTGGAAGCAGATGCTCGATCCGAAAAAGGCCGCTCCCGCCGCATTTCTTGCCTATCTGATCGCGGGCGGGGAAGCGTACAATACCGGAAAGGGTTCGGCCGGCGATGTACAGGTGAAAGCCGTCGATTCCAAAACATTCCGGGTCACTCTGACCTCGCCGCAGTCTTATTTTATCAGCATGGTTTCCAATCCGGCCTTCTTCCCGATCGATCAGAAAGTGGCCGAAAAAAATCCTAAATGGTATGCCGACGCGAGCACATTCGTCGGTGACGGACCGTTCAAACTGGCGTCCTGGAAACACGATTCCGAGATGGTGTTTAAAAAGAGCAGCACATACTGGGACAAAAACACTGTCAAGCTTGATGAAGTCGACTGGGCAATGGTCAGCGATTCGAATACTGAGTATCAGATGTATAAAACGGGCCAGCTTGATATGGCCGGCGTTCCGACGGACCTCTCCAACCAATTTTTCAAACAGGGAAAAGTTCACGTCGTGCCGCAGGCAGGAACCTACTTTTTCAGTATGAATGTCACTATGAAACCTTTCAATAACATCAATATTCGCCGCGCTTTTGCCATGGCCGTCGACAACCGGCAGATCACGGACTATGTGGTCAAACAGAAAAACGTTCCGGCGTACGGCTTTGTCTCGCCCGGATTTAAAGATCCGGGCGGTCAGGACTTCCGTACACATAACGGCAGCCTCTATGGCTACGATCCCGTACAGGCAAGAAAGCTTCTTGCCCAGGGAATGAAAGAGGAAGGATGGAAAACGCTCCCGCCAGTCGTTCTGACATATAATACGAGTGATAACAACAAGGCGATCGCAGAGGCGATTCAGGCGATGTACCAAAAAAATCTGGGCATCACGATCAAGCTGGCCAATATGGAATGGAACGTATACCAGTCGCAGCAAAAAGCGGGAAAATTCCAGTTTTCGCGCGGTTCATTCCTTGCCGATTACGGCGATCCGATCAACTTTCTCGAAAATTTCCAGACCGGAATGCCGATAAACAGCATGCAGTGGAACAACAGCGAATATGATAGTCTGATCCGGCAGGCGAAGAATGAAAAAGACGACAGTAAACGCTACGCATTGATGTACAAAGCGGAAAAGCTGCTGTTTCAGCAAATGCCGCTCTTTACGACCTATTTTTATAATCAGACGTTCCTGCTGAACAGCCAGGTTCACGGACTCGTCTTCCATCCGGCCGCTTACATCGACTTGAAATGGGCGTCGAAAAACAATTAACTCAAAAGCGGCACAGATGGATGAAAAGATCCTGGCTGACATGTATTGCCACCCGTTTTCGGATATCGGGAAGCGGCTTTCGGCTAAATCAAGTCATCAGAAAGAGGGGGCGGCTATGATCATTCCGGAACGATTGCGCAAGGGCGATACAATCGGCGTGATCAGCCCTGCCGGACCGCCCGATCCGCAGAATCTGGAACGTGCCGTCGACTGGCTGAAACAGCTCGGCTTCCGGGTCAGGATCGGAAAATATGTGCAGAAAGCGAATGGATATCTGGCCGGCTCGGATCAAGAACGTCTGAGCGACTTTCACGAGATGTTTGCGGATGATACGATCCGCGCGGTTATTTGCTCCAGAGGCGGATATGGGAGCGCGCGCTTTGCCGATCGGATCAACTTCGATCTGATCCGCCGCCATCCGAAAATTTTCTGGGGATACAGCGACATCACTTACCTTCACACAGCCATCCGTCAGATAACGGGACTGGTGACCTTTCACGGACCGATGCTTGCCTCCGACTGGGGGGCGGAAGATGTGCCTTTGCTTTCCAGACAGCTATTTTTACAGCTTCTTCAGCCGGGCTGGCTGAGATATGACGAACAGGTATCCGATCTCAGTGTGCTTGCGGATGGAATTGCGGAAGGAACGCTTGTCGGCGGCAACCTCTCACTGCTGGTCAGTACACTGGGCACGCCGTTTGAAATCGATACAAAAAATAAACTGCTGCTGATTGAAGATGTCGATGAGGATCCCTACCGGGTGGACAGCATGCTGAATCAGCTGCGCCTTGCCGGGAAACTGAGCCGGGCTTCCGGTTTTGTGATCGGAGATTTCCGTCTGAATCGGCCGAGGGAGCAGAATGACGTTCCGTCTTTTAGTGAAGTTTTCAAAACATATTTTGGTTCTTTGGGGAAACCGGCCGTGAGCGGCTTCCTGATCGGGCACTGCCGGCCGAATTTTTCCGTACCGCTTGGGACGGCGGCGCTTCTGGATGCGGGAAGAAAACGGTTGTGGATTCAGCCAGGAGTTTTCTAGAGAGCGGGAGAGAAGACAACCTATGAAAATCGTTGATGTTAAAACAAGGAGGCTTTCAATTCCCCTGAAAAAACCGTTCAGAACGGCGCTCCGAACGGTGAAGGAGGCAGAAAGCATCGTCGTCTATCTCTGCTGCGACGACGGAACCGTCGGTATTGGAGCAGCCCCGCCGACCCATGTCATAACCGGCGACAGTCTTGAAAGTATTAACTATGCCGTCATACACATTATCCGGCCGTCGATCATCGGGCTGGCTGTGGAGCAGAGAGAGAGAATCGAGGCGATTCTTGAAAAAACGCTTTTGAACAATTCCAGTGCAAAAGCCGCTGTCGACATTGCTGTTTACGATTGCCTCGGCAAGAAGGCGAACCTTCCTCTCTATCAGCTGCTGGGAGGCAACACGGACCGGCTGGAAACGGACTATACGGTCAGTGTAAGCCGGGCCGAAGAGATGATTGCTGATAGCAAGTCGCTTGTTGCAATGGGTTTCGACACATTGAAAATTAAAGTCGGCAATTCAACAATCGGAGAAGATATTGAACGTATTGCCGGCATTCGCCGGGCTGTCGGCAATCATGTGAAACTAAGGGTAGATGCCAATCAGGGGTGGGGTGTCAAGGAAGCTATTGCCGTGATTCATCGCTTGGAAAATATGGATCTCGGGATTGAACTCGTTGAGCAGCCGGTTCCGGCGTGGGATATTGAAGGAATGAAACGGGTAACGGAACATACAGAGATTCCGATCATGGCCGACGAGAGCGTCTTCAGTCCCCGTGATGCCGCACGCCTTCTGGCGATTCATGGCTGCGACCTGATCAACATCAAACTAATGAAAGCAGGCGGCATTTCAGGTGCGGAAAAAATTAATGCTCTGGCCGAGGCCTACGGCGTGGAGTGTATGGTCGGCTGTATGATTGAATCGAAAATTTCCGTGACCGCTGCCTGTCATTTTGCGGCGGGCAAGAAAAACGTCACGCGCTGCGATTTCGATGCGCCGCTCATGTTTGCCTCCGATCCGGTGATCGGCGGTGTGCGCTTTCACAAGAATCAAATTTTTCTCCCCAAGGACCCGGGCCTTGGAATAAAAAAACTGCTGATGGACGATCGATCATTGAAGGGAGAATGAGTTATTGTGGACTTGAGAAGGGCGGCCGTTCCCGTAGCAACCGTTTGGACAGATCCGTCATCGGCCCGTCCCGTCGATGCCGCGGCGGTGTCTGAAGCAGCGGATATTGCCGAGTGGCTGACGGCAATGACCCGTGAAGAAAATATTGCCTTGTGTGAAGAGAAGAGGCTGCAGACTCAGGTCTTGTTCGGAGACGCAGTCATCATCGACGACATACAGGGCGGCTGGGCCAAAGTCGCGGTCCCGTCTCAGAAGTCGGCAAAGGACGCACGCGGTTACCCGGGCTGGATGCCGCTCGGCCAGCTTGCGGAAGGAGCGGCCGATCATCCCGTCGAAAAGGTAATGGTGCAAAGCAAAACCGCTCCGTTTATCCGAAGTGACGGACAACCGTCATTTGATCTGAGTTTTGCCACTTTTCTCCCGCTTGTCGATGAGGATGAATCGACGGTCAAAGTGGACAGTCCGGTCGGATTGGGACTGCTCAGCAGAAAAGCCGTCGTGTTCCCATCGCGGAGCCGACGTGCTTCGGGTGAACGGATCGTCCGAAATGCGCAGCGTTTTATCGGGCTTCCCTATCTCTGGTCGGGCATGAGCGCCTACGGCTATGATTGTTCAGGGTTCAGTTTTTCAATGCTGCGGGCCGGAGGGTATCTGATTCCCCGCGACGCGGACGATCAATCGGCCGGCGGCAGAAAAATCGACCCGCAGTCCATGGAACCCGGCGATTTGCTTTTTTTCGCCTACAATGAAGGGAAAGGCTATATTCACCATGTCGGCATCTATGCGGGCGGCGGAAAGATGATTCATTCCCCGACGCCCGGTAAAAGAGTTGATCTCACTGTGCTGGCCGGAACGGTTTATGAGAAGGAACTTTGCGCGGTCAGACGTTACTGGAAGGGGTGAGAAGGATGGCAGAACATCCGCTCCTTAAAATTAAACATGTCAAAAAGTATTTCGAAATTGAACACCATCGGTTTCTGAAAGCGGTCGATGACGTCAGTCTGACGATCCTTCCCGGGGAGACATTGGGTATTGTCGGGGAATCCGGATGCGGAAAGTCGACACTCGCACGCACGATCATCGGCCTTTATAAAAAAACAGAAGGCGAAATTTTCTTTAATGGGGACAATGTCGATCAGATGGATCGCGATCAGCGTTTCCGATTTCACCGCAGGATGCAGATGATTTTTCAGGATCCTTATGCGTCATTGAATCCCCGTTCGACCGTTCTCGATCTGATTGCCGAACCGATGGATATTCACCGAACCTGCAGCAACAGCCGTGAGCGCAGGGAAAGAGTAGAAGGGCTGCTGGAAGAAGTCGGCCTGAGTAAAAGCTGCCTGAGCCGCTATCCTCACGAGTTCAGCGGCGGTCAGCGTCAGCGTATCGGCATCGCCAGAGCGCTCGCGCTCAATCCGGATTTCATCATTGCCGATGAGCCGATCTCCGCGCTTGATGTTTCCGTACAGGCCCAGGTCGTTGTTCTGCTAAAAAAACTTCAGGAAGAAAAGAGGCTGACGATGATGTTTATCGCGCACGATCTGTCGATGGTTAAATACATCAGCGACCGGGTCGGTGTGATGTATCTCGGCCATCTGATCGAATTAACTTCAAGCGAAGCACTTTATCGACGTCCGCTTCATCCTTACACTGAGGCGCTGCTTTCGGCGATCCCGATTCCCGACCCGGATGTGGAAGAGAGCCGTCAACGGATATTACTGAAAGGGGAACTGCCGAGTCCGATCGATCCGCCGAGCGGATGTGTCTTTCGGACGCGCTGTCCTTTTGCAATGGAGATCTGCGCAAAAGAAACGCCCCTTTTTCGGGAAATAGAGCGGGGGCACTTTGCGGCCTGCCATCTGCACCGGCCGAAAACGGCAGGCCCGGAAGTACATATCGGAAACAGAGGCGAGGCCGGGTGCCGGAATTAAATGAAAAACTGTCGAAAAAGATCGACGCTCTTTCCGCGCCGTTCAGAAGCCGGATCGGAATTAAGGCCGAGGGATCGGACGGTTTCTCTTTCTCTCTGAACGCATCTGTTCCAATGGCGGCGGCGAGTCTGATCAAGCTGCCGATCCTGCTGTACGTCTGCGACCGAGCTTTTTCAGACCCGTCGATTCTTAACCGGACAGTCTGGCTCGGGGACCGTGAAATCGTCGGCGGTTCGGGCGTCCTGCAAGTATTAAGCAGCCGTGCGTGGCCGATCCGCGATCTTCTGGCATTGATGATCAATGTCTCCGATAATACGGCGACCAATCTGCTTATTGACACATTCGGCATCGGCCGTATTCAGAAGTGGATCGGCGATCGGGGTTACGCCGAAACGCTGCTTGGACGTAAGCTGATGGATCAGGCAGCAAAATCGGCCGGGCTCGAGAACCTGATCAGCGCACGCGATGCCTGTCGAAGCATTCGCCGGATTTTCAGCGGTAAATCGCCTTATCCGGCGGAAGTCAAAAGATGGTTTTTATGCCAGCAGTTCCGCTATAAATTGCCGGGACTTTTTGATGAAATGCCGAATCCTGTTTCTGTGTATAACAAGACCGGAGAGATGGAGAAAATCGATCATGATGCTGCCTTTTTCTCATACCGCCGCCATGACGTATCGATAGCCGTTCTGACCCGCGATTTTGCCGACAGACAGAAAGCATTGGCTGTGATTCAGAACATTGGAAAAAGCATTTCGGACTATCTGATCGCTCGCGCAGCATTCGATCATTAAAATCAGACACTTCATGAGCCTGTCGTTTCAAATCGCCGTTTATAAAGCCGTATCGCTGCTCAGCCCGACAGGATCGTATTTGCACGGACAGTTCCCCCTTTGCGAAGGGATCCGTGCCGTTGACAAACAAAATGGCCCGCTTTAGAATGAACATAATTAATGGTTCTGTTTCCAAGCGGTTTATCCGTCTGTCATCTTCAAAAAACGCGTTCGCGCCTCTCTGGGAATGGGGAGGCTTTTTTTGCGGAGGCTGCGAAGAGGAGACGTGAGGACATTCTATAAAAAGAGAGAGATGAAATTCTTTCCGATATCGCTATGAAAAGGGGTTTCGCCATGCCATCCAATCATTTCATCAGAGTTGCGGCGGCTTGTCCGGTGACGCATGTAGGCGACATCGACTTCAATGTACTTCATATCAAGGCGTGTATTGACCGCGCTATCAGGGAAAAGGCAAAATTCATTGTATTTCCTGAACTCTGCATCACGTCTTATACTTGCGGCGATCTTTTTTTGCAGCAGCTGCTTCTTGATCAGGCCGAACGGGGGTTGCAGGAAATCTGCACTTATTCGGCTGACAAAGATACATTGATCGCGGTCGGCGCGCCGCTCAATCTGCATACCGCTGTTTATAATTGTGCCTATCTCGTTTTTAACGGCCGTATTCTCGGCATTGTTCCGAAAAGCTATATTCCCAACTATGAGGAGTATTATGAACGGCGCTGGTTTACGCCGGGCAGAGCAATCGTTGATCGGACGGTCGATCTGTCTTTCCAGAAAGCTGTCCCGTTCGGAGTCGACCTGCTGTTTGGAGACGGCCTGTTTCAGTTCGGGCTTGAAATCTGCGAGGATCTATGGAGTGTCGTGCCTCCGAGCAGTTATCTGAGCCTCGGAGGGGCCAACATTATCGGCAACCTGTCTGCCTCGAACGAGGTGGTCAGTAAGTCGGATTATCGGAAACAGCTCGTTGTTTCCCAAAGTGCTAAGTGTATGTCTTCCTATATCTATGCAGGGGCAGGGATTTACGAATCTTCGACGGATGTTGTTTTTGGCGGAGAACTGCTTATTTCCGAGAATGGCAACATGCTGCGGACGAATGCCCGTTTTCAGCGTGAAGATGAAGTGGTCACGTCGATTGTTGATGTTGACCGGCTCAATTTACAAAGGGTGAAAAATATCAGTTTTCGCGAGGCAGCCCCGCTCGTTCCGTGGACGGTAAGGCAGATTGCTTTCTCGTTCAATGATACGGATTTCGGCCGCTTCGACCGGAATGTGGACAAACATCCGTTTGTTCCCGCCGATGAAAAACAGAGGCAGCAAAGATGCCGGGAAATATTCGCTATTCAGACAGCGGCCCTGGCGAAACGTGTTGAGCACACCGGCCTTAAGCGGGTGGTGGTCGGTATATCGGGAGGGCTGGATTCAACGCTGGCGCTGCTTGTTGCTGTAAAAACATTTGATCTGCTTGAACTGCCCCGCAAGAATATCGTCACCGTGACTCTGCCGGGGTTCGGCACGACGGATCGGACGTATCATAATGCAGTCGAACTTTGCCATCGGCTGGAGACCGATTTTCGTGAAATCAATATTGTTGCTGCATGTCTGCAGCATTTCAAGGATATCGGCCATGATCCCGCCGTTCACGACGTCACTTATGAGAATGTGCAGGCCCGGGAACGGACGCAGATTCTCATGGATATTGCCAACAAAGAAGCGGGTCTTGTGGTCGGCACGGGCGACTTGTCCGAGCTTGCCCTTGGCTGGAGTACGTATAACGGCGATCATATGTCGATGTATGCAGTTAACTGTTCGGTTCCGAAAACATTGGTCCGCTATTTGGTCGATTATGTTGCCCATGAACAGGCAACGTCAGAAATCGCCGAGATCCTGATCGACATTCTTGATACGCCGGTCACTCCGGAACTGCTCCCGAAAAGCAGCGAGGGACAGATCACACAGAAGACCGAAGAGATTGTCGGTCCTTATGAACTTCACGATTTCTTCCTTTATTATTTTGTCAGAAGCGAATTTGCTCCGGATCGGATCCTGTTTCTTGCGAAAATGGCCTTTGCGGACAGCTACAAGGAGGAAACGATCCGGAAATGGCTGAAAATTTTTGTCAAACGCTTTTTTACTCAGCAATTCAAACGTTCCGCGATTCCCGACGGTCCGAAGGTGGGGACGGTCAGCCTGTCGCCGCGCGGAGACTGGCGGATGCCTTCGGACGCAAGTTACAATCTTTGGCTGAATCAGCTGTAAGAGAATCAAAGCGTATGGTACTGATTGTTTTTTGAAGGGAAGCATTGACGCTGACTGGAAAAAACCGTTCTGTGTGAAAAGGACAAATGCTGCATAGTATCGAATCGTCTGTCGGACGAACTTCGCCCTGTCGAAAATGTATCGGTTCCAAAAATCTCAGCCATGTCCATTCGGACACGGCTGAGTACAAGAAAGCAGATTTTTTTATTAAACAGGCTGGATGCAGACAGACCTGCACCGCCACTTTGCCAACGGCCGGCCGTTCTTACCGAGCCGGCTCTGTTACAGGCCTATCATGAAATCCGTTCCGTGTTAATGAGCCGTTCCCGCTGAAGACAATTGAGGCTGTGCCTGGGCGGGTGCATACAGGTTGAGCATTTGCTGCATATCCTGCTGAGCGAGCTGAGGGACTTGATAATACTGATGTTTGTTCTGGTACAGCGAAAGCTCGTAGGCCATTTCGATACAGTTTGGAACGGATGCCGCAAGCACGCGGCGGACAACCGGATTGGTCGATTCGAGCGCCGCCATCGTTTTTGCCGATGCGGCGGATTTTGCGGCGCCGAGCAGGGAACCGGCAATGAACTCATCGGAAATTTCCGACGGGGATTGCCAGGGCTTTTTGGGCTGAGACGCTTTCAGACCGTATGTGAACTGGTTGTCCTGTTTCATCATATAAGGTTCCGTCCGTTTCGATGGTTTCTGCCCCGTCTTAAAACATTCGCAAGTCAGATTGTATTCATCAAGAATAAATCGATAGTGGCGGTCCATCATATCCTGCAGTTCCGGATCTTTTACATGCTGACGCAGCAGCATGTATAAATTCAATGTGCCGATCGTTCCCGACAGCACTTCATGAACATCGAAAACCTCATGTCCGCCGTGGTTCATCTGTTCGGTGCTTGGATTCGGATTGACTGATGTGCCCTGCATTATTTTCAATGCCTCCTGATTGTTGATAATTGGGTTTTAAACATATATTATTATGGATTAAGGAAAATGAATGATGCATGATCGCCGATAATTTGTCTGTAATTTTAGGACGCTTTTCGATGAGCGGATCCGCAAAAAAAGGGATCGGCGGGCTTGCCCGAACCTTCTCCTTGCATTCGGTCTGCCGAATCGCGTACACTAAGACTGTCCGGTGATTAGAGAAGGATAGACACCAAACGTATTTTTAATGGACAACAAGGGTAACGGGCTTGCGCCTTTACTGAGAGAGGAACGTGACAAAATGTCAAAACAGCAAATAGGCATAGTTGGACTTGCGGTCATGGGCAAAAATCTGGCTCTGAATATTGAGAGCCGCGGTTATTCCGTAGCGGTATTTAACCGAACGGCGAAACGCACGGACGATTTTATGGAAAATGAGGCGAAAGGAAAGAAAATCACGGCTGCGTACAGCCTGCGGGAGCTTGTCGATTCACTGGAATCACCGAAGAAGATCTGGCTGATGGTGAAAGCGGGCGACCCGACCGATGCAACGATTGCTCAGCTTAAACCGCTGCTGAAAAAGGGCGACATATTGATTGACGGCGGCAATACGTTTTTTAAAGATACGATCCGCCGCAATAAAGAGCTGAGCGAGGCGGGCATTCATTTTATCGGAACGGGGGTTTCCGGCGGCGAAGAGGGCGCGCTCAAGGGGCCGGCTATTATGCCCGGCGGCCAGAAAGAAGCCTACGATCTGGTTGAACCGATTCTGACGGCCATTTCAGCCAAAGTAAACGGTGAGCCGTGCTGTACATACATTGGTGAAAACGGCGCGGGCCATTATGTTAAAATGGTGCACAACGGTATTGAATACGGCGATATGCAGCTGATTTCCGAAGCCTACTTTATTTTGAAACATGTCCTGAACCTCGATGCCGGAGAGCTGCATCGCGTATTCTCCGAGTGGAACAAAGGGGAACTGGACAGTTATCTGATCGATATTACAAAAGACATTTTTACGAAGATAGATGAAAAAACCGGCAAGCCGCTTGTCGATATGATTCTTGATACAGCGGGTCAAAAGGGGACGGGAAAATGGACAAGCGAAAACGCGCTTGATCTCGGCGTGCCGCTGCCTCTGATTACCGAGTCGGTTTTCGCGCGTTTTATATCGGCGATGAAAGAAGAACGCGTGCAGGCCAGCCAAGTGCTGAAGGGACCCGAACTGAATCCGTTTGACGGAGATAAAGAGGCATATATTGAAAACGTCCGTCAGGCGCTCTATTTAAGCAAAATCATTTCATACGCACAGGGATTTGCCCAAATGCGCGTTGCATCGCGGGAGTACGGATGGGATCTCCAATACGGAAAGATCGCCGGCATTTTCCGCGGCGGCTGCATTATCCGCGCTCAGTTCCTCCAGAAAATTACCGATGCTTATGAAAGAAACAGCGAACTGACGAATCTGCTGCTGGATCCGTACTTCCGCCGGATTGCCGATCAGTATCAGCATGCGCTCCGCCGCGTGGTTTCGATTGCCGTGACAGACGGTATTCCGGTTCCGGCATTTTCTTCCGCGATTGCTTATTATGACAGCTATCGCCGTGCACAGCTGCCGGCAAACCTGATTCAGGCCCAGCGCGATTATTTCGGCGCTCACACGTATCAGCGTGTCGATGAAGACGGTATTTTCCACACGGAGTGGCTTGAAAAATAAAGAAGAACGGTTATTGAGGACGAGCCAAAGAAAAACACTGCTGTTTGAACAACAGCAGTGTTTTTCTTTGGCACTGAAGCGGCGGTTCTCGATTTCAGGCGCGGCTGACGCTTGCCAGCAAGTCTTTTGCATCTTTATAGGCCAATCCGTGTGCTTCCGCGACGGCTTTAAAAGTGACATAGCCGTCCAAAGTGTTTAAGCCCTTCAAAAGCGCCTCATCTTCCAGGCAGGCTTTGACATAGCCTTTGGCCGCGATCTTGGCGGCGTACGGAATAGTGACATTGGTCAGGGCCAGAGTCGACGTTCTCGGGACGGCTCCGGGCATGTTCGCAACGGCGTAATGGACGACGCCGTGCCGGATAAAGGTCGGATCGTCGTGCGTGGTGCTGTGATCCGAGGTTTCAACGATCCCGCCCTGATCGATAGCGACATCAACAATCACCGAGTTTTCAGGCATGGAGGCAACCATTTCTTCGGTGATCAGTTTCGGAGCTTTGGCACCGGGGATCAGCACACAGCCGACAACGAGATCGGCGTCTTTAACTGCTTCAGCGATGTTGTACGGATTCGACATCATTGTGTTCAGTGAGGTGCCGAAGATGTCGTCCAGATCACGAAGCCGGTCGGCACTGATGTCAAGAATTGTTACATCAGCGCCGAGACCGACGGCAATTTTTGCGGCGTTGGTTCCGACGATGCCGCCGCCGACAATCGTCACCTTGCCTCTTGAAACTCCGGGTACACCGCCGAGCAGGATGCCCTTGCCCGCCCCGTCGCTGAATTTTTCAAGATATTGGGCACCGATCTGCACGGCCATCCTTCCGGCCACTTCACTCATCGGCTGCAGCAGGGGCAGTACGCGGTCTGCACGCTGAACGGTTTCATAGGCGATCGACACCACTTTGTTCTGAACAAGCGCCCGGGTCAATTCGGCACTGGCCGCCGGTGCCAGATGAAGATAGGTAAAAAGAATTAAACCTTCGCGGAAAAAATGATATTCCTCGGGTTCCGGTTCTTTGACTTTAATAACCATTTCCGCCGACCATGCCTTTTCGGCAGAAGTGATTACTGCCCCCGCTTCCGCATATTCCTTATCTGTAAATCCTGCGCCTGCACCGGCCAGCGTTTCAACGTACACCTGATGGCCTTCACGGACCAGGTGGTACGTTCCGGCCGGGGTAATCGCCACACGACGCTCGTTGTTTTTCAGTTCTTTTGGAATACCGATAATCATTCTCCATTCCTCCCGAAATTTTATAAATTCCCAAATCAGCCGAATAATCACACACCCGAGATTATTTCTGTCCGGATCCAATGCCGTCCTTCACGAATAAATTCTGCTTTTCGGAATGCCTGCAGGATCCATATCGTCCTATTGTTGTGCAGTGTATGTTATTCTTTATTAAGAATAGTACAAATAAAGCGTCATTATTTCATCATACGTTTTGTCTACTCTTTTTGACAGTTTACTTGACAAAAGCATTGAATGTAATATGATATTACATCATGAGGAATATTATATACATTATCGGGGTGGCTGCTATGGTCGAAGAAATGTCATTTTGTATTAAAGATGTTCTAAAAAGGCCGCTTTTTCATCGTGCGGCATTGATTGCCGGAGAAAAAGGAATCTATCGCGAAGTCCGCTGGGTTCACATATTGGAAATCACTCATGCCGCTCCTTATGTCAGCAAAAACGATCTGATTCTGACCACCGGCCTCTGGCTGAAACGGTCGGTTGAATCAGGGCTCGACTATATGCTCCAGATCATCGACCATGAGACCGCGGGCCTGTGCATTGAGTTCGGGACCACCATTGATCAAATTCCTGAAAAAATTATTGAACTTTGCAATAAATATGATTTTCCGCTGATTCTTTTCAGACAGCCGGTGCGTTTTGAAGAGATCACGCAGGACATTCATTCTTTTTTAATCAACCGGCATTTTGAAGTCATGAAAAACCTTGAGCGCTTTTCCCGGAAGCAGCAGCAGATTATTCTGCAGAGCACGGATATCCCGGCAGTTCTCCGCCTGCTGCACACATACACGTCCAGTCAGGTTGTTTATCTTTCCTCAACCGAGATGAACAAATTCTATCCTGAAGTCGATAAAAAGTCTGCTGAACAGTTCAGTGCCTTTTACAAAGAGAAAAAGAACGATCTGATTTCCTTGCGGGAAGCGAGCGTATTGAAAATGGACGATTGCCGCTTTTTCCTGATTCAGCCTGTTGTCTGCTTCGGGCAGGTTTTTTCTCATGTCGGCATCATTCTTCCTCAGAGCCACCCGACGGAATACATGATGCTGCTGAGCGATTATACTGCCAAAGCCGTGGCGACGCTTTTGCTTCGCACGCAGTTTCTGGAAGAAAAAATATTGAGAAACCAGAATGAGCTGATACAGGATATTTTAAGTCGAAGAATAGAAAGCGAAGAGCAGGCGCAAATGCGTATGGGGCTTCCGGAACTTAATGGAGAAAACTATCTGTTTATCGGAGGAATCATTGAATTCGAACATGACGTGACCGAGGCGGGACCGGAGCAGATGGAGGCGATGAATCAGGATATTCTCGTTCTGATTCGCTCTCTTCTGAAAAAATACCGGATGTACCATCTGATCATGATGAAAAGCAATCAGATCTATCTCTTATGTGCGAAAGAAACATTAAACGGTGAATCCGCCATTTTATTAAAAGACAACATTCGGGCGCTTATTGAGGGATTGAAAAAATATATTGAGCAGGTCTTGGGCAGGCTGGCCTTTCACGCCGGCTTTGGAAAAACGAGTCAGAAACTCCTTGAAACATGGAGAAGTTTTAACGAAGCCTGTCAGGTGATTGAGCTGTCGAAAACGGTGCCGTCGATGAAACACTGCTGTTTTTACGATGATTTAGGGATCTATCAGTTGCTGAAAGCCGTGCCGCAGCCGTTTTTAATCACATTTATCAGCGATCAATTAGGCAGTCTGATCGCCTATGACGGCAAACATCATCTGAATCTGATCAAAACGCTGGATGTTTACTTCAGAAACATGGGTTCAAAAGGAGAAACAGCCAGGCAGCTGTTTATACACAGACAAACCTTGTATAATCGTTTAGAAAAACTGGCCGATCTGCTTGGAGACAATTTTTTTGAACCGCAGAGGCGTTATTGTCTTGAGATGGCGTTGCTCGGCTATGAGATGTTAGGTTCCGGTCATTCGGAAAAAATAACATGATCATACGCTGAAATAATTTTAAGTCTATGCTGTTTATAATAATGAAAGATACGCGTAGTGCCTGCGCAGATGATCGCGAGGTATCCTTTATGTTTATCGATCGGGAGGAACAATGAATATTGATCGTCTTTATTTTCAGCTTCATTATTGCAAAGAATGGAAACGCACGAGCATGCGCAAAAAAAGCGGGGGAGTCAGCCGTATCCTGACCCACCATGAATTTATTTTTTTCGTGCGCGGGGAAGGCAGCTTCGCCATTGATCGGAAAAGCTATCCTGTCCATCATGAAACACTTCTCTATGTACCCGCTCATACCCTGCAGTCGTTCAGAATAAACGGACCGGTCGACTGTATCACCGTTCATTTCAGCTATGCTGTTATTTCAACCTGCGACAATCAATGGGAGATTCACAAAGAGGACGGTCCCCTGCCTTTCCCGCCGGTTCAGCAGATGGCAAATTCCCGGCACGTTGAGCGTCATTTTCGGCGATTGTTTGACTGCTGGACTAAAAAGATGCCCCAGTTCGAATGCCAATCGCTGATTTATTTTCAGCAATTACTCCTCGATCTTTACCAAACGCCTGATCAACAGAGCATGAATCAAAGATTAAAGATTAAAAGCGCGATTCATTATATGCACCAAAAGATCGATCAAAAAATAACTCTGGGAGAGCTGGCCCAATTCGTCCATACTTCTCCTGCTTATTTATCGCGGATATTTAAACGAATGACCGGATATACAGTCATTGCTTTTTTTAATCAGATAAAAATCAATAAGGCGAAAGAAATGCTCATTGAAGAAGACAAAAAGATTAAAGAAATTGCACTGGATCTTGGTTTCGTCGATGAATTTTATTTTAGTCGGGTCTTTAAACAGCTTGAAGGCGTAAGTCCGACTGAATATAAAGACAAAAATGTCCATGATCTATAATTCTATTCATGTTAGATAGACGCTTTCTATGATACGATGACGTTATAATCGTTCATCATTTCAGAAAGAGGGATTGCTTTTGTCTGTCTGGGAAAGAAATGATTCGCGGTCGGTCCGGCATGTTTATGAACGGAATCCTTATAAGTCGGGCTGCACCGGCATTTTTAAACCTTGTGAGGCATCCCTGTACGGATCCGTCCGGAGAGATTTTTCAATCATCCGGCCTTATTTTTGGTGCTGCCTTTATTGGATCCGCTGTTACGGGAATTCTTTTCATTCCCCGGGTTTTGTGCGTGCGACGCAGCCATCCGGTTCGGTTTAACTGCTGTACGGTTTATCTCCTCCGCAATGACGCCCATGAAGAAAATCATGTCTTTTTCCGCTGCTGGAAAAGTTCTCTGCACCGGGCATGCTTGCTGTTTATTCAGCGGACCGGCTGCTGCATGGCCGGAAACCGGCAAGGTATATCCCGGGGCAAGCCGCTTGCTGCCGGCCGGCGGAGTTCGCGTCTGTGTTAAGGTCTGTCAAAAAATGAAACAGATGCATAGGGATCATTGCCCGTTACAAAAATAGAAATGGAATTGTGAGGAGGGCACGGATGAACTATTTGAAAACATACTGGAAGAAATACCGCTTGAAATTTGTGATTGCCATTGTTTTTTTGGCAGGCGAAGCGCTGGCGGATCTGATGCAGCCCGCCTTGATGGCTCAGATTGTAGACAAAGGAGTTGCCCGCTCGGATACTTCGTTGATTATTCATTTCGGGCTGCTGATGCTTCTGATTACATTTCTGGGCGCAATCTGTGCCAGCGTACGAAATGTTCTTTCAGTCGATGTTTCGCAGAAATTCGCGCTGGATCTGAGACAGGATTTGTATATAAAGATTCAGGGATTTTCTCAGAGGAATATCGACCGCTTCACCAGCGGTACGCTGATCACCCGGCTGACGAACGATGTCACCCGGGTACAGACCTTTGCCAACGGATTGATGCGGGTGATGATGAAAGCGCCGATCGTCGGCATCGGCAGCCTGCTGATGGCGATCCGTCTCAATCCGCGGCTTTCCGTCACTCTTGCCGCGATCGTCCCGATCATTGCCCTTTTGATCTATCTGAATATGAAAATCAGCTATCCTTTTTATCGGAACGTGCAGTCCGCGCTGGATCATGTCAACATGTCGATGCAGGAGTATCTCTCCGGCGTCCGCGTCGTCAAAGTGTTCAGCCGTTTTTCATATGAAGAGAAACGTTTCCGGGAAAACAGCCGCAGCCTTGGCAATCTGTCGACCTCGGCGGCCAAAGTCGGCAGCCTTTTCGGACCGCTCGTCAACCTGACCGTGAACTTGGGAATTATTGCCATTATCTGGTTCGGAGGCATCGGCGTGAACAACGGAACGATGCAGGTCGGTTCAATCATTGCCTTTATTAACTACATGATGCAGATCCTGTTTGCGATTATGGTCGTCAACAACGCTTTTAACATGTTTGTCAGAGCAAGGGCTTCGGCCGAGCGGATCGGCGAGGTGATGCGGGAGAAAAACGGGATGCGTTTTCCCGACTCGGTTTCTGAAGGCCGGAGCGAATCAGCCGTAGATGCGCAGAGAGGCCGGCTGGTCTTCCGCCATGTCTCTTTTTCATATGTGAAAAATGCAGAACGGCCGCAAGCGTTTCTTAAAGATATCAGTTTTACCGTCAATCCCGGGGAGACCGTGGGCATCATCGGACCGATCGCTTCCGGAAAAACAACACTTGTGAATCTGCTCCTGCGTTTCTACGACCCGGATAGGGGAGAGATCCTGCTGGACGGGAGGAATATTAAAACGTACAGCGAGGATCGCCTGAGAAGAAAACTGGCCGTCGTTCCGCAAAAGTCGCTGCTCTTTTCCGGGTCCGTGCGCGAAAACATACGCTGGGGCGATGAAAGGGCCAGTGACGAAGCAATTCTCGAAGCAGCGGTTGCCGCGGAAGCGGACGGCTTTATCCGTCATACGCCGCGCGGATATGACGCGATCATCGGTCAGGGAGGCGTTAATTTTTCCGGCGGCCAGAAGCAGCGGATTGCGATTGCACGGGCGTTAATCCGGCGGCCTGAGATACTGATTCTTGACGATGCGACCAGCGCGGTGGACGCACGCACGGACAGAAAGATCAGGACAAAACTGAAAAGCCTTGCCGATCGGCCGGCCTGTATTATTATCTCCCAGAGAATTGCTTCGCTGATCGATGCCGATAAAATCATCGTGATTGACAACGGGAAGATCGAAGCGATCGGCACCCATGAACGTCTTCTAAAAACATCTGCTCTTTACCGGGAAATCTACGGAACGCAGTTTGAGGAAGAAGGCAATGAAAATGGCTGACAGACAACGGGATATGCCGAATTTCGGCCGGACATTGTCGGGAAGAAACCGGGGAAGGCGGGGGCCGGCGCGTTTTGCTCCCGTCGAAAAACCGAAGAATATGAAAAAAACTTTGAGCAGGCTCCGGACCTATTTTGCCGCTGAAAAAAAGACGCTGCTCTTTGTGTTTATGCTGATCGTTGTGGATACGGCGGTTACGCTGCTCACCCCGTACGTTATCGGTTTGGCCGTCAACCAGATCGGGCTGCACAGCCATAGCGTTCATTTTACCCTGTTGATCATGTTTCTGCTGATCCTGGGGTTATCCTATTTTCTGGACGGCCTGCTGACATTTTTTCAAGGATGGATCATGGCTGCCGCGGGCCAGAAGATTGTCATCAGCCTGCGAAACGGTTTATTTCATAAACTGCAAAAATTGCCGATCGCCTTTTTTGATCGCCATCATCACGGTGAGATCATGAGCCGGCTGACCAATGATATTGAAAATGTGGACGTCACGATTTCACAGTCGACCGTCCAGCTGATGAACGATGCCATATCGATTGCCGGTTCATTTATCCTGATGATCTGGATCAGTCCCATCCTGACATTGGCCAGCATGATTTCGGTGCCTCTCGTCTTTCTTCTGACGCGGACGATCGCGTCGAGGACCTCCCGGCTGTTTGTGGAGCAGCAGAAGGAGCTGGGAACATTGAACGGCCACATTGAGGAATCGATTTCGGGATTGAGCGTTGTTAAAGCGTTCAGCCATGAAAAAAAGGAAATTCAAAAATTTACGGAGATTAATCGGCGGTTGACGGACGTCGGCACGAAAGCACAAGTCTGGTCGGGTTTTCTGATGCCGATGATGAATGTGATCAATAACCTGAGCTTTACTGCGGTTGCTTCCGTAGGCGGTTTTCTGGCAGTCAAAGGCATGATTACGGTCGGCATGATTGCCAGTTTTCTCACGTATTCCAGACAATTTTCCAGACCGCTTAACGATGTGGCCAGCATCTTCAACACGCTGCAATCCGCGGTTGCGGGAGCGGAACGCGTATTCGATATTATGGATGAGGAAGAGGAAAAGCCGGATCGCAAAGATGCGAGAAAAGTCGGGAATTTCAAGGGAGATATCGTTTTTGACGATGTTTCTTTTCATTATGAGCAGGGGCACCCGATTCTGAAACATGTCGATTTTCACGCCCGTCCCGGTGAGACGATAGCGCTCGTCGGGCCGACCGGTGCAGGAAAAACGACGATTATCAATTTGCTGACCCGCTTTTATGATGTCAGTGAGGGCGCCGTACGGATCGACGGCGTGGATATCCGCGATTACAAACGGTCGGAATTCCGCCGGCTGTTCGGCATTGTTCTTCAGGATACCTATCTGTTCAGAGGCAGCATTCTTGAAAATCTGCGCTACGGGAAACCCGGCGCGACGGACGAAGAGGTCAGACAGGCGGCACGGGCGGCCAATGCGGACGGTTTTATCATGAAAATGGAAGAGGGTTATGAAACCCTTCTCCAGGAAAACGGTGAGGAACTGAGCGAAGGGCAGAAACAATTGCTGACGGTGGCACGGGCGATTCTGACTGATCCCGCCATACTGGTGATGGATGAAGCGACGAGCCACGTCGATACGCAGACCGAGAGACGGATTCAGGCGGCGATGTCGCGGCTGATGCAGGGGCGGACCAGTTTCATTATTGCCCACAGGCTGTCGACGATCCGCAGCGCCGATAGAATTCTTGTCGTCGAAAACGGGCAGATTGCAGAACAGGGGACCCATCGCGAACTTTTGAGAGAAAAGGGACTTTATTACACATTATACATGGATCAATTCCCTTTGGCAGAAAGATAATCGGAATAACATGCTGAGGCAGGTCGTCTTAAAAAGGCCTGCCGTTCTCCCGGCAAAGGAAAAACACCCGCCGGATTCAGACCGCCGCCTAATTTAGGAGGCGGTCTTTTCCATGGATGTTTTTTAGATGCCCGCTGAATACCCGCCTTTTTCCCTGAGCCTCCTAAAGCCGATTTCAGGCGAAGCGGGCCGTGCCCCGTCTATCGCCGTTTACATTGTCTGTCCGCTGCGCTGGCGGGACAAGGTATTAGGGACGTCAGTCGACGGTGCCGATGTGAGCGGAAGGACAATTCCGGCAGGGGACGGACAGAGCTGCCGGCCGAAGTCCCGTTTATTCTTTTCTCTTCAAGAAATCGCTGACCTGTCTGACAAATTCAGTGCGATCGTAATCACGGTAAAGCGCACTCGCGAGCCGGATCGGATCTCCGAAAAAGAAGCGCTCATACAGGGTCTGCCTTCCGGCAAATGCGCTTAATGACAAATCCCAGGCGAGCCGGAACAGTTTGACCTTTTCATATCCGTCACGGTCGGACGACTGCAGATAGTTCCTTATGTCGGCTCCCGACTCCGATTGGAAATCTTTTTCCGTCGGAATAGAAACGAGCCCGCTTGCACCGATCAGCTGCATGATCTCGACAAAGCGCGGATAGATGCGCGGATACAGGTTCATGGCGGCCATTAACGGGTGGCGGTCCGGCGTCATCGTTCCCCACTGATCGATCGACGCGTGGACTTCCGAAGCCGTCAGCAGCGCCTTGAGTGTCTCAAGCCCAAGGATGACCTCTGCGACTTTTTCCTGAATGTGCTGATATTCTTCGATATTGATGGCATCAATCAGGGACTGCAGGACGCCGAGTACAAACTCGGTTTTGACGATGTTCTTGGCTGTCACCTGGTGCACCTGCTGAGGCATAAATCCGCTTTCTGTATAGAGTTTACTCGCAACTTCCGTGTTTCCGTGCAGAAAGACCCTGTCCCACGGAACCGTGACGTGATCAAAAATAACGATGGAGTCGATCTCTTCGAATCGTGCGCTTAACGGATGGTCGAATACATTTTCTCTGTCATTGAAAGACTCGCGGCAGAGGAACTTCAGGCCCGGTGTATTGGAAGGGATGGAAAAAGCATAGGCATAAGCGTCGTCAAAGTGAAAGGCGCCGGTGGGGAAGACAAGAATCTCGTCGGTCATGCCGCCCTGTGTCGCGAGCAGCCGGGCGCCGTGAATGACAATTCCCCGATCATTTTCGGCAATCATCCGCGCGGCAATCGCATCGGACGGATTTTCAAAGTAGAGGGACGACCGGTTCACCTGAGGCTGAATGAACGTATGAGTCAGCGAAATATCGTTCTCCCGGCAGTATTCATAGAAACGGCGCATATTCCGGCTGCATCGTTCGTCGGCGAAAAGATCGGCGCAGGCGGCAAAGGTCATGACGACGGTATTCATATAATCGGGGGAACGGCCCATCATCCCGGCATTTTGCCGGGCCCACAGCTGGACAGCTTTTCTTCTTTTTGCCAGATCTCTTTTCGTTTTGGGCTCGAGATAAGTCGCTCCGACTTTCTGTCCGCTGCTTGGCGATCGATATGTCAGTATATTGGTGCAGGCCTTCTCGTACTGCATATCGTATAATTTCGCCTGGCTTTTCATGGCCCCTTTAAATGCCGGATGTTCGGATATTTTCCCGGTTATTTTCGAACCGTCGATTCTGACATCCGATTGCAGCCCGTCGATTCGGTCGAGATACGTTTTCCCGTCGATACAAGGCATGAACAACACCCCATTCTGTGAAAATTATTCTGTTTTACAAAATATGAGAGGGCTGCCCGGGTCATGCCAAGATAAATTGACGGCGGGAGCTGTCCCGTTTCCATCTTCACTGATATTTTTTCCAGACCGGGCTTTCCTCAGCATTGCCGATGAGACTCGAAAGCGGATTTCTAATGTAAAAAGGAGAAAATTGTGTGTATTCCGCGGGCCTGATTGGAGCATCTTATACACGAGTCTTTGCAAGCGGAAATAAACGGGGGGAGACGCCGTGCCGTATATAGAAACGCCTAAAGGAATTAAGCTTTATTATGAAACGTTCGGGCAGGGACGTCCGATCGTTTTTATCCATCCGCCGTTAACGGGACATGTTATTTTCAAATATCAAGAAAAGCTGGATAAATCCTTTCAGGTTGTCCTTTATGATCTGAGGGGACACGGAAGAAGCGGTTATCTGCCTTCACAGTCGCAGGAGCACGTATTTCCGGATCACCTAGGCGACTTAAAAGCGCTGATCGACGGCCTGAAGCTTGAAAATCCGGTCGTTGCCGGCTATTCCGCCGGCGGACAGCTTGCCCTCTCCTATGCACTCGCCTATACGGAAAGAGTCGGCGGCCTTGTTTTATCCGGGGGCTATCCGACGATCGACTCACTGCTCCTGGCCTGGGAATATCAGATTGGTCGGATGCTGATCCGTGCGAAGAAGAAAAACGTATTAAGCAGCATTTTGGCAAACAGCCATAAAGTGACGGAAGCTGACAAAAAAATGCTGTACACATATGCCATGAAATCGAACGATAAGGCGGTTCTCGATCTTTACATTTCCGGGAAACGCTTTAATGAGGTTGAACGGCTGCCGCGGCTGAACCGATTGCCGGCGCTGATCCTTTACGGAACCCGGGACCGGTTCATCAGCAGGCACAAGAAGTATTTTGAACCCCTGTCCCGGACGAAAATCGTTTTTATCGACCGGGCTTCTCATCAGATTCTCACACATCAGCATGAAATATTCAATCAGGCGCTCACCCGGTTTTTAAATGAGAACCTGTAGGAGAGCAAATCGTGAATAATGCAAGGGAGATTGACCCGCCGTCTCTCTTTTTCTCATGTTAAAAAAGTTTTTTTTAATCGCCGCCTTGTAGGGAGCGGCTCAAAATGACAACCTGTCGCATCTGCTTTTTATGCTTTTTTCAGCAATTTTTGCCGAAAATCAGCGGCCTTAAATGGAGCAAATGGGAAATCGTGACAATGACAACGAAGTCTGCAACGATTATATTATTTATAGAGCATGCAAACTGCCCGCTATACATAGACACGGAACCGGCAACAGAATTCTGCAAAAGCTGTAAAATCAGGAATGGCATTTATGTGCCGCAGAGCGGCGCTTGAAATGTTTTTTGAAAGTCAGATAATTTGGGCACGCAGGCCGTGCGTGCTCTGGATCTTGAAAAATAAATGTATCGGGATTTCCTGACAGGGAAAAGGATTTTCACGCACCTTTTCCTATTGTTTTTTGCGTTCATTAAAGAAATCAAATTCTCGTGCATGAGAAGGGTACGGTAGGCACATGAAGCAGAATTTTGCTGAATCGGCAGCAAGCAGCAGTCCGAATACATACGAAGTTGAAACAAGCATAAAAAGCAAAGGGCCGGCGCCGATGAGCCGGTCGACGGCCCTGAATGAAAGACGCCTTCACCGACGCTATATGCCGGGGCTTGACGGCCTGAGGGCTATCGCTGTTATGGCTGTAATTTTCTATCATCTGGGCATTTCCTGGGTCAGCGGAGGCCTGCTCGGCGTCAGTGTTTTTTTTGTTCTCTCAGGATATCTGATTACCGATCTGCTTGTCTCCGAGTGGGAGAGATCGCAGACGATCCATCTTAAGCATTTCTGGCTGAGACGGGCGAAACGCCTGCTGCCGGGCATGATTTCGACCGTCGTTCTGCTGCTTGTCTGGACGTCGCTGTTCAGGCCGCAGCTCCTGGGCACGTTGAAAGGGGACGCTGTCGCTGCCCTTTTCTATGTCAGCAACTGGTGGTACATTTTCCATCAGCTTTCCTATTTCCAAAGCTATGCCAATCCATCGCTTCTGATCCATTTCTGGTCGCTCGCCGTCGAGGAACAATTCTATCTGATCTGGCCGTTATTCCTCTTTTTCGCCATCAGATTCACAGGCATCCGCAAACATTTATTTTTCATTGCGCTGGCCGGTGCCGCCCTTTCGGCCCTGCTGATGGCCGCACTCTATCATCCTGATATGGATCCGAGCAGAGTTTACTATGGTACAGATACCCGTGCATTCTCCATTTTGCTCGGTGCCGCGCTCGCCTTTATATGGCCGAGTCAGAAACTCTCAACCAGCCTCTCGAGATGGTCACGAATCTTCCTCGATCTAATGGGAACCCTTGCCATGGTGATGATCTTCATTATGATTACGATGGCCGACGAGTATGATCCGTTCCTTTACCGGGGCGGACTTTTCGTGCTCTCCGCAGCGACCGTTATTGTGATCGCCGCGGTAGCCCACCCGTCGACATGGCTGGGGAAATGTCTGGGCCTGGCTCCGCTTCGCTGGATCGGTGCACGGTCTTACGGAATATATCTCTGGCAGTATCCGGTTATTATATTGATGGGCAACAACTTCGACTCGGGCGGCATGCAGATTGTGCGCGGCATCGCGGAAGTTGCCCTGATCTTCCTGATCTCGTCGCTGTCGTTCCGGTATATTGAAAATCCGATCAGACACGGTTCGTTCGCGCAGTTCCGAGAGAAAATACATAGTGTAAGCAAACCGGAATCGCGGCGGAAAATTATCGGAGGCGGAGTGCTGGGTATCGTCTTATGCCTGGCGGCTATTGCCGCCTTCGCCGCTCTGAACGAGTCGAATGCAAGCGAGCGGACGGCGGTCACCCAGCATACAGCCGGCGTTCGGCAGGCGGAGAAAGTACCGGCCGCCAGCAGCGGCGGAGCTCAGTCCTCGGTGGAAACGGCTCGTGCCGTACGTTCACATCAGCCGGCGCAGGCAGCGCCTGTCAAAGGTGAACCGGCCGCGAAAGCTGCGGCTGTCAGCGAACAGCCTGTCACAGCTATCGGCGATTCGGTCATGGCCGACGTTAAACCGTTCCTGATGAATGAATTTCCAAAAGCAACTGTGGACGCAAAGGTTGGACGGCAATTTTATGAGGCCATGGGCATTATTCAGCAGCTTAAAAACCAGGGAAAACTGGCTGACGCGGTCGTCATTGAACTGGGTACCAACGGTCCGTTTTCGATGGATCAGCTGACCTCAATGATCCGGGAGATCGGTGCTGCCCGGCATGTGATTTTAGTCAATACGCGAGTGCCCAGGCCCTGGCAGGCCACGGTCAACCAGTCGCTGCAAAAAGCGGTATCCATGTATCCCAATGTACGTCTTGTAAACTGGTATGCAGCGAGCGCGGGCCACGCCGATTATTTCGAACCGGATGCCGTGCATCTGAACACGGCCGGTTCGAAAGTCTATGCGGATTTGCTGGCACAGTCGATTACAGCTGCGAAAAAATGAATCCAATAACCGGCCGGGCCGGCTGACTCTTGATGCCGTCCGTTAAAAATTGAACGTCAAACCCCTGCTAAAGCCTCTTCCGGCGGTATCCGTAAAAATCCGGATTTCACAGCGGCCGATTACAGGGCGCGGCTTATGATGAATTTGATAACGATTCCGCAAACGACGCCGATAAACATTGAGGCAAGGGTGCCCAATAGAAAATATTCCGCAAAGTCACGGTCGTCCATCTGTTTGAAGCGTGCGATCGACTTGGCCGCTGCAATGAAAGCGATGCCTGAATAGGCTCCGCTGGCCATCAGGACAATGACCAGCAGCCTCTCAAAATAACCGATAGTCACGCCTCGCGTGCGATCGCTCTTTTTATTGATTAAATAAGTGTATTTTTCCTGTAGAGAAGATGTGTTCCGGGACGCGTCCGATCCCGTCTCCTGGTTTGTCAGTACATATTTTCCTTCAGACAGGGATAAACGGTCGGGAATCATGCCGACAAGAAATCTGATGAAATGACCGCTGACTGTTGTTGCGACGATCAGCATGATCGCCAGAAGCAGAAGGACACTGACCGGCGCTGCCTGAAGGGGGAGTCCCTTCTTAATGACTGCGGACAGCCGATCGAAATAAGCCGGAAAATTCACGTTCAGAAAAAACGCACAGACGAACATGATTGAAGCAACGTGCAGAAACTGGTCGATCACAAACAGATAAAGCGGATATAAAGGAGAACCGTGTTTTTTTGAAACAATTATTTTTCCCTGATCGATGCCATAATGGAAGAGAACAATCATGAGCGATGCGCAGGCGATCTGAAAGAATGAAAGATGGAGCCGCTGGTTTGCGAGCGCCAGAAGCGTCAAAACGAAAAGGGTGAGAATCAGGTGATGCACTAAATGCCTGATCAGATATTGGGATTTATGCGCGGCCATTGTACGGGTCTGCAGATAAAAATCACCCACTAAATGGGCCAGAATCAGGCTTAGAAAAATCATCCATTTTCCCTTCTTAGTCTATTCTTTATTAAAAAAAAGAAGCGAAGACATTGATTTTTTCAATTGTCCGCGGATAGCGTCATTCAAGTCGTGAATCAGCAGCAGAATTCGATTAAAATCCTGTACTCCGGCTCCTTCTTCCAGGCCGAGCAGTTTCTGAATCTGAAAAAAATTTTTCTGCAAAAGTTCGCTTCGTCCTCTTGTAAAATGCGAAGATATCGTGGACGGCGTCTTGTTAAGGAGTCGGGCAATTATTTTCTGTTCATTGAAAATGGAGTAGAGGGCATAAACCAGCCTTTGATTTTCCGATTGTCCCTGCTGCAGAACGAGCTGATTTTCGATCAACAGATTCAGGACGTCCGCGTTCGAGATCAGGTTGTGCAAATCGGATTCATCGGCAAAGCGCATCGTTATTTTCCGGTCCCTGTCCCGTTTAATCTTTTCATTCTGGGACCGGGCCTGTTTGATCAGCGGATGATTCCAGATCTCGATATCGAGCCGGTCAATGTCCTCCGACACGGCACCGTGCGACAGCCCGAAATAAGGCCTCTGTTTCGCAAACTTCCAAAACAGGTTCATGTAATGAGCAATCGTGTAAGCGGAAAAGCAGTGTTCGCCGACAAACAGGATTTCGTCCCCGCGCCGATGCGACACCTTGGCCGTCATAATATTGCTGCACCAGCCGTCGATCACGTGCTCCCATTCCTGCAGATAATCGGTGATCCGGTTCCAATTGTCCTTGGAAGACGAGCTGCTGATATCCATAATAAAAACTGAAATATATCGTTTCATTTGCTGCCTCCATTTTATCATTAAAAACATTTGTTCGCATCTGTTTTTCAGCTTTTTGATAATATTGATAAAATCGGTACACTTATTATAGATGTATTCGACAAAATAGTCTAATTGATCTTCGATTAGATATATTCGTCGAATTTATAACAAATTCGATCAATTCGTCTACATCCGTTGAAAGATATAGGCAGCGCCTTTGATTGACAGTGCTCCGGCTGAAGCAGTATCTTATAGGGTAGTTAATTCGTACATTATATTGAATTTAGGGTGATTGTATTGGCTGTCTCTTATGAAACAGAAGAATATGACGGACTGCTGGCCGCCGTTCAGAGAGCCGGCAGGCTGGGTCGGAAGGTTCTATTCAGCCTGACGGAAAGAACCGGCGCTGTCGACCCGTTGTCGTTCTCTTACAGGGGCCGGTCCCGATTTTCCGAAGGACGTTTTTTTTGGCGAAACGGGACGGGCAATGAGATCATTGCCGGATTGGGACAAGCAGTTAAGATAGAAGCAGATAAAGAAGTTTCACGTGTTAAAAATGTCAGAGACACATGGTCGGAAATTCTGGATCAAGCCGTTCTGTCCGGAATTACCGGCCGGGAAGGCACCGGTCCGCTCCTTCTCGGCGCTTTCTCTTTTGATCCGAAGACGAAACCTTCCCGGCTCTGGCGCCGCTTCGGGACCGGTTTGTTTTCTATTCCGGCCGTATCGCTGACCGATTTTCACGGACAGGCTTATCTGACGCTGAATTTAGCCTGCGCGGCCGGAGACGATCCCAAAAAGCTGATGGGCCGCCTGCAAGAAATGAAAAAGAATGCAGCAGGGGAGTTCCCTGCAGTCCCGGATTTCAGGGGCCGGCTGATGGAAAAGGAAGAAAAAAAGCCGGATGAATGGAAAAGGACCGTCCGAAAGGCTGTCGATCAAATCAAAACGTCCGGCCTTAACAAAATAGTATTGGCGAGGGCCCTGGAATTGGCTTTTGATGATCCGATCAATCCCGAAACCGTTTTAAACAGGCTGCAGGAGCAGCAGAAAGGCAATTTTATTTTCAGCCTGGAATCCGCCGGCGACTGTTTTCTCGGAGCGACCCCCGAACGCCTTGTCCGGAAAAAAGGCAGTGAGTTATTTTCGGCATGTCTTGCGGGTTCGATGGTCCGGGGAAAAGACGAAGAAAGCGACGAACGGCTGGGAGAAGCATTATTAAACGATCCCAAAAACCGGCTTGAACATCAGTACGTCGTTTCGACGATTAAAAAAGCGCTCGGCGGGCTGTGCCAAAGCTTAAATGTGCCCGTTGAACCGGTTCTGATGAAGAACAAACATATTCAGCATTTATATACTCCCGTACAGGGCCTGTGCAATCCGGAGTTTTCCGTTTTCGATGTGATCGACCGGCTTCATCCGACGCCGGCGCTCGGAGGCGTTCCTACGGAACAGGCGGTAGACTGGATCCGCGAAAATGAAAATCTGGAACGCGGATTATATGCTTCTCCGATCGGCTGGTCGGACGCATTTGGCAACGGCGAGTTCGCGGTCGGGATCCGTTCGGCGCTGATCCGGGGAAAGCAGGCAACGCTTTTTGCCGGGTGCGGCGTGATTGAGGGCTCAATAGCGGAAAAAGAATATGAAGAAACAGCGGTCAAATTCCGTCCGATGCTGAGCGCATTTGAGGTGAAATGATGAATCATAGTGAACTGCTTACGGCTTACTTATCTTCTTTTGTTGATGAACTTTCGATTAACGGGGTCCGCGATGTCGTCATAAGCCCTGGCTCCAGATCCACACCGCTTGCCCTGCTTTTTGCGGAAAATCCGGAAATCCGGGTTTATCTTGATATTGACGAGCGTTCTGCCGCTTTCCTGGCACTTGGTCTGGCTAAAGCAAAGAAAAAACCGGTCGCGCTGCTTTGCACGTCGGGAACGGCAACGGCCAATTATTATCCGGCCGTCGTCGAGGCATTCTGCGCCCGGGTTCCGCTTCTTGTACTGACGGCAGACCGGCCTTACGAGCTTCAGAATGTCGGCGCGCCGCAGACGATCGGCCAGTCGGAATTGTACGGCAGCCATGTGAAACAGTTTATCGAAATGGAGGTACCGGAAAACGGCCTTTCCCTGCTCCGGCACACGCGGACCGTCTGCGCCCGGGCCGTTTCGCTGGCTCTTACCCGTCCTTTCGGCCCGGTGCATCTTAATTTTCCGTTAAGAGAACCGCTTCTGCCGGACATGAAGACGGCCGCCGGCTATCGCCGGCAGGAGGAAAAAGCTGTCCGCATACACGGCGGTCTACTCGCCCTGTCCGTTTCAGACAATCGTTTGATTGCTGAAACGATCCGAACAGCCCAAAAAGGGATCATTATCTGCGGGCAGCTGGAATCCTCAGGGACAGAAGAGGCCGTAACGGCTTTTGCGGAGCATCTCGGTTTTCCGATTCTTGCCGATCCGCTTTCGCAGCTCAGACGCGGACCGCATGCTTTTTCAAACATCATCGAGTGCTACGATGCTTTTTTGCGGGATGATCGGACGGCTTCGCTTCTTCAGCCGGATTTGATCATCCGTTTCGGGCCGATGCCTGTTTCCAAAGCCCTGACGCTTTGGCTGAAAAAGCAGCGGACGCCTCACTTTGTGGTTGACGGCGGCCGGGGCTGGCGCGATCCTTCAGCGGCGGCAACGGAAATGATTTACTGCGATGAAGAACGGTTTTGCCGTGATCTGACCGGACTTCTTCCGCAGAGCGGGCGCCGGGACTGGCCGCTCCTTTGGAAAAAAATCAATCAGGCTGCCAAAACGGCACTGCTCAGTGTCCGTGATGAACAAAAGCTGAGTGAGGAAAAAGCCATGGTTCAGATCGGCGATTTGCTGCCCGATCAATCCTGCCTGTTTGTCGGAAACAGCATGCCGATCCGGGAGCTGGATACGTTTCTCTTTACAGACACCCGGGATGCGGCGGTCTATGCCAATCGGGGCGCAAACGGAATCGACGGTGTCGTTTCGACTGCCGTCGGCGTCAGCCTTGCCGGCAAGCCCACAGTACTCGTGATCGGCGATCTCAGCTTTTTTCACGATATGAACGGTCTCCTGGCGGCCAAACAGCAGCGGACCGATCTGACCATCGTTCTGATCAATAACAACGGGGGCGGAATCTTTTCGTTCCTCCCCCAGGCTGCGGAAAAGGATTATTTTGAAACACTGTTCGGCACGCCCCACGGGCTGGATTTTGCCAATGCGGCACGGCTCTATGGAGCAGATTATCAGAATGTCCGCAGCTGGAGCGAATTTACAGCGGCCTTCACCCGTTCGTTTTCAAAACCGGGATTGAAAATCATTGAGATCCGGACAAACCGTGAAGAAAACGTCCGCAGACGGGGGCGGCTAAGGCTCCTTGTCAATGAACAAATATCGGCGGTTTTAGGAAGGGACGGACAATGATCGTCACACTTCGCGGCATCGCCTATCATATTGAAATGTCCGGACAGGGCGAAACGGTGCTGCTTCTTCATGGATTCACAGGAAGTCTCGCGACTTGGCAGTTTCTCGATCAGGCGCTCGGAGACCGGTTCAGGCTGGTCAAAATCGATTTAATGGGACACGGACAGACGGCCTGTCCGGCAGATCCGCGGCGATATGCAATGGATGAAGCCGTCAATGACCTGGCAGCCCTGATTGACAGGCTGGGGCTTGAGAAAGTACATATTCTGGGCTATTCGATGGGCGGAAGGCTCGCACTCGGTTTTGCCTGTACCTGCCCGGACCGGGTTCGCAGCCTGATACTCGAAAGCGCCTCACCCGGACTGGCGGATGAAGACAGCCGGAAAGCACGCAGGCTCCACGATCGAAAACTCGCCGATTTTATCAGGCATTCGGGAATCAGGCGGTTTGTTGATTATTGGGAGAACATCCCCCTTTTTGAATCGCAGAAGCAGATGGCGGCGGAAAAACGGGAAAAATTAAGAAGGGAACGGCTGGCGTGCAGTGAAAACGGACTGGCGGGCAGCCTGCTCGGCATGGGCACCGGTTCCCAGCCGTCGTGGTGGGATGATCTTGATTCGCTCTCTTTTCCGGTTTTGTTGCTGACGGGCCGGCTTGACCGGAAATTTTGCCGCATTGCGGATCAGATGGGCAAACGTTTAAAAAAAGCGGACCGGCAAGTGATTGGTTCGGCCGGCCATGCGGTTCATCTCGAAAAGGAGTCGGTTTTTTCGCAAAAAGCCCTCAAGTTTCTGATCGACCGTACCGGACGCAAATAGACTGTCTGTCCGGCCGAAAATTTTGGCTCGACTGAAGTGGGAGTGATGAGATGGAGATTGATTCAATCACCCTTCGACTAATTTCATCGCCGCTGAAAACACCTTTCATCACTCACCTGGAAACCGTCACAAAGCGTGAAGCGATTATCATTGAAGCCAGGGATCGGGAGGGAAGAACAGGCTATGGGGAAGCCGATCCTTTTTCCAGCCCGTGGTATACGGAGGAAACAATCGCTACCTGCTGGCTGATGCTGCGTGACTATTTAATTCCCCTGATGCGGCATCGGGAAATTTCCGGTCCCCGGGTGCTGGATGCCCTATGGTCCGGCATTCGGAGAAACAGGATGGCCAAATCGGGCTTAAGCCAGGCAATATGGGATCTGTATGCCAAGGAAAAAGGCCTGTATCTCGGCCGGTTAGTCGGATCGGTGAGAAAAAAAGTGGCGGCTGGCGCCGTGATTGCAGCGGGAAATAATGAAGAGGCGGTCCGGCAGATTGAACATTATTCGGCATCCGGTTATCAGCGCTACAAAATAAAGATTTCCCGTTCGACGGATGTAGCCCTGCTTTCTCTAATCAGAGACCGGTTTCCGGATATAGCTTTGACGGCCGATGCCAACTCGGCCTATTCGTTACGGGATCTGGAGCATCTGAAGCAGCTCGATGCCTTTAAACTGCAAATGATCGAGCAGCCGTTTGCGTACAACGATCTCGTTGAACATGCGGCCCTGCAGCATCAGATAAAAACGCCGGTCTGTCTGGATGAAAGTATTTGCTCGCTTGATGATGCACGTTCTGCTTTGAAGCTCGGCAGCTGCCGGGTCGTCAATCTGAAAATGGCCCGCGTCGGCGGCTGGGCCGAGGCTCTGAAAATTCACGGACTTTGTCTGAAAGAAGGCATTCCGCTCTGGTGCGGGGGAATGATTGAATTCGGCGTAGCTAAAGCACACAATATTGCTCTGGCGGCGCTTGAAGGCTTCACACTTCCGGGAGATCTGTTTGCTTCTTCACGCTATTGGCCGCGCGACATTATTGAACCTGAGATAAAAGTTGAAAATGGTTATATCCGTGTCCCGGACGGTAAAGGAATCGGATTCGGAATCAATCAAAAACAGCTTGAAGCGCTGACAAAAAATTGCATGGTGTTCAAAATGTAAGACTTGTTTTCCAAATTTATTTTTCTCCCACAAAAGCCATGAGGTCAATCTCATGGCCTTTGTCATAATATGGAATCTTTTTGCCCGTTTTCCGCTGCCGGGTGCCGAATCCCGCCGCTGTTGAAATCGATTTCATCGCCGCACTTTTATTATCCGTCGCGGGTCAGCGGCTGTTACAAGCTGCTTTATCAGTTGCCGTTCAGACATGCATCGATTAATCGCTCCGAGACGCTGACAGATGCTAAGATACGGAAGCATTATCCCCGAATGCGAAGCATGCCGCCCTATCTTTTTTAGAAACAACATCTGCTGTCCGGTGTTCAGGCTCAGGCAGCCGGCCTTCTCCACTGCGCGTTTCAGCCATCCGCTTTTTTCCTTAAACTCTTTCTCATTCAGACCTGCCGCTGACGGATTCAGTTCGGCCGATGAAACGCTGCCGCAGCGAAAGACCGGATATTCTCTCCAAGCAAAACCGGCCGGTTCGCGATTCATATGGCGGACAGGCAAAGAGCCCGGCGAAAATGGCGGGCAGAGACCTGCTGCGTAAAATTTCTGTGAGACAAACGTCCTCCGCTAATAATCCTTTCAATAAATAGGTGCCAGTACAATCAAAAATGCCTAAAGATTAATAACGTATAGAGTAATTGAATTATGAGGTGTTGCGCTAATGAAAAAAGCCATAATTACCGGCATTACGGGACAGGACGGATCTTATTTAGCCGAGCTTCTTCTTAAGAAGGGCTATGAGGTGCACGGTATTGTCAGGCGGCACAGTTCCCCGAACACAGAAAGAATCGATCATTTATTGAAAAATCAAACAAAAGATCGGCAGAGATTGTTTCTCCACTACGGAGATTTAAGCGATTCAAATAGTTTAAGCAAATTAATCTATACGATTCAGCCGGCTGAATTTTATAATCTGGGCGCTCAGAGCCATGTCAGTGTTTCATTTGATATTCCGGAATTCACATCGGATGTAAATGCATTGGGGACCTTGCGTATCCTGGAGTGTATTAAGGAAGTCAACCCAAACATTAGATTCTACCAAGCTTCCTCAAGTGAACTGTACGGTCTGGTCAGAGAGATTCCCCAGAATGAAAATACGCCCTTTTATCCGAGGAGCCCTTATGCGGCTGCAAAGCTCTATGCTTACTGGATTACAGTCAATTACAGAGAAGCATACGGTCTGTTTGCCTGCAACGGCATCCTTTTTAATCATGAATCGCCGAGAAGAGGAAAAAACTTTGTGACTCGAAAAATTACAACCGGTATCGCCGACATATTGAACGGAAAACGGGAAAAACTCGTTTTAGGAAATTTAAATGCAAAAAGGGACTGGGGTTTTGCAGGCGATTATGTCGAAGCGATGTGGCTGATGCTGCAGCAGGATCACCCCGACGACTATGTGATCGCAACCGGAGAAACGCATACCGTGAGGGAATTCTGCGAGCTGGCCTTTAGAATCGCCGGCATTCAATTGACCTGGACCGGTGAAGGGTTAAATGAGAAGGGGATCGATGCGGACACCGGCAAAGAATTAATTTCCGTCAGCAGCGAGAACTTCAGGCCGAGCGAGGTTCATCTGCTGCTGGGGGATCCGTCTAAGGCCAAAAGCAAACTTGGATGGAAAACGAATGTGACCTTTGAACAGCTTGTTAAAATGATGATGAATCATGACCGAAGCGGCTGAACGACGAATGCTAAAAAACAAAGGGTGCTGACTGCAATAGAAAAAAACAGCTGTATTTATGTGGCAGGGCATACCGGACTGGTCGGCTCTGCCTTAGTTAGAAGTCTGAATCGGAAGGGCTATAAAAATATCATCGGCAGGACCCATGGAGCACTCGATTTAACGAATCAGGCAGCAGTTGAAGACTTCTTCGCAAAAGAAAAAATTGACTATGTGTTTCTGGCGGCGGCCAAGGTCGGAGGAATCGGAGCCAACCGCACTTACCCGGCAGACTTCATTATGGATAATTTACTCATGGAATGCAACGTCATTAAAAGCGCGTTTCGCCATAAAGTCAAGAAGCTTCTTTTTCTAGGCAGCTCCTGTATTTATCCCAAACTGTGCCCTCAGCCGATAAAGGAAGAATACTTGCTGACAGGTCCTCTGGAACCGACAAATGAAGCTTACGCTCTGGCGAAAATATCGGGGCTTAAGATGTGCAGCTACTATAAAGAACAGTACGGCGCGAATTTCATCAGCGCAATGCCCACAAATCTGTACGGCCTGAATGATAAGTTCGGCTCGAACGGTTCTCACGTTATTCCGGCTATTCTATCAAAAATGGAGGCTGCGAAACGACTCGATCAACCGGCCGTGAAATTGTGGGGCACCGGAACGCCTCTCAGAGAATTCTTATTTGCGGATGATATGGCAGACGCGTGCGTCCATCTGATGGAAACTTACAACGGCCGCAGCCATATCAATATCGGCACGGGTCGGGAGTTAAGTATTCGCGATCTGGCGGAATTAATTAAAAAAACAGTGGATTACAAAGGCGACATCGTTTTTGATCCGGGCATGCCGGATGGAACGCCGAGAAAATTGTTGGATTCGTCCAGAATAGAAAAATTAGGATGGAAAGCGAAAATCGGTCTGGAGGAAGGGCTCAGGCTGACTTATGATTCGTATATCCGCAGCCTGAGAGCGTAGGCTTTTTGCAGTTCCGTATGTTTTATTATCAATCAACAGGAGTGCGTTATGTTATATGGAAAATTATGCCGTTATTATGGCCGGAGGTTCCGGAACAAGGCTGTGGCCTCTTTCCAGAGAAAAGAAACCGAAACAGTTTATATCTATTGACGGCGGCAAACCGTTCCTTGTTCAGACGATTGAACGTATATGTGAAGTGATTCCGGCAGAAAGATGCTTTGTGATCACCAACAAAGATTATCTTAATATGACAGAAGAGGCCGTTAAGGACTTCATTCCGCTTTCAAATATCATCACGGATCCCTTAAAAAAAAATACAGCAGCATGCATCGCTTACGCAACTTTATATTTAGAAAAAATGTTCGGCCGAGGCTCGGTATGTTTTATTCCGGCCGATAGCTACGTTAAGAATAAAGCCGGCTATCTGAACGCTGTCCGGAAGGCCTGTCAGGCGGCCGAAGACAGCGGCGACATTATGGTTGTCGGCGTTAAGCCGTCTTATCCGTCCACGGCGTTCGGCTATATACGAATCGGCGCCGAGAGTCGGGAAGGAATATATAAAGTCGTCCAATTTAAAGAGAAGCCTGATCCTGAAACGGCCGAAAAATATATCAAAACAGAAAAATATCTATGGAACAGCGGTATTGTTGCGGGGCAGCTGCAGGCACTGGCAGCCGGAATCCGGCATCACATGCCCGAGCATTATAAGAGACTGTCCGAAGCTTTGAAGTATCAAGGTACTTCCCGTTTTTCCCCGATGATTGAAGCCGCCTACAGCGGCCTGGATGACATCTCCTTCGACTATGCGTTTCTTGAGAAAAGCCGCAGCCTGCATGCGGTGAAAGGCGATTTTGACTGGTACGATATCGGGAGCCTGGAGGCCATTTCCATCCTGATCGGAAAAGACGACCATAATAATTCCGTCGTTGGAAAACATTTAGGCATTGATACCGAGAATTCTACGATTTACAGCCTCGATAGCCTCATAACCACGATCGGACTCAGCGACATGATTGTCATGGAAATCGGCGGTACGATTATTGTTTGTCCGAAGTCCAGGGCGCAGGACGTAAAAGCTTTAGTCGAAATGCTTAAGAAAAACGGGTATGAAAAATATTTATAGGCATGCCGCTTTTCGATTTTTCGCAATAAATACAGACGGCGGCCGTTGAATTAAGATTCAGCATATTTTTATTTTTGCTTTTGAGAGAAAAAATATTTCAGGAGGAGTGTCTGATGCATTCGGCGAATCATGATTTGAGCATTTTTCAAAAACACGAAAATTTCAAAATCAGAATTATCCGGGAAGAACCATTAACTGTCGGCAAGACTGGACAGACGGATCAAAACAGCGGGGCGAGCAAATGCCGTGTGCCGGAGAAAAATGAAAACACAAAGGATATTTTAGTAGCGACTTCCATTAAACCGGATGATATTAAGTTGCAAACAGAAGCGATTGATACATGGCTGAAAACGGGTTTTAAAGTAGTTGCTCTGAACACCCGGGAAGAGGCCGAGCGGTTGAAGCCTTATTTTCCCAATATCCACTTCCATATCATTGAAAGAAGCGCTAAAAAACGATACGGGCGGTCCTATATCTATATCTACGATATCATGCGCTATTTGAGCGGCACGGATTACGATATTGTCGGGATCGTCAATTCCGATATCTATTTTAAAGGCGTCCGCCGCAATTTTGTTGATTTTATCCGGCGGGAGGCGGCCGGCAGTCTTGTATACGGACACAGGCTCGATGTGAGCAATCTTAGTGATAACTATGGGACTCTCAGGAACGGAGTCGACTATTTCTTCTTCGATAAAAACCTGATTCCGATTTACAAGGACGACGGAATGTGCCTGGGACAGCCCGCCTGGGACTGGTGGATGGTCTGCGTTGCCGCTGCGGCTCATAAACCGACCAAACGGTTATTAAGTAAAATTGCCTTCCATCAGATCCACCCCAAGGAGTGGTATGAATCGCTGAACCAGTATCTCATCGAAAGTGTCGTTTTCAGAAATTATCTGCAAAAATTGTATCCCGGCGCAGCAAAACGTGAACTGAACAGTAAAATGTGGGATATTGTGATTTCCAAAAACGGCATTGAATATGAAGCGGAAGATACGGCTTCTCCACTGGAATCTCCTGCTGCAGAAGTGCCGGAGACGGAACCCGAAGAAAAGCAAATTCCGGCCGCTTCACCAAACAGTATCAAATATGAGGCGGAAGATACGGTTTCATCACCGGAGCCCCCTCTCGCAGAAGTGCCGGAGACGAAACCTGAGAAACTGCAAATTCCGGCCGTTTCACCCAACGGTATTAACTATGAGAAGAAAGCCGCGGCTCCTTTGCCTGAGCTTCCTGCTCTCAAGACGCCGAAAAAAAGGCTCGAAGGGACGGAAATTCCGGCCGCTTCACCAAACAGTATCAAATATGAGGCGGAAGATACGGTTTCATCACCGGAGCCCCCTCTCGCAGAAGTGCCGGAGACGAAGCCTGAAAAGCTGCAAATTCCGGCTGTTTCACCCAACGGCATTAACTATGAGAAGAAAGCCGCGGCTCCTTTTCTTGAGCTTCCTGCTTCCAAGACACCGGAAAAAAGGCTTGAAGGGACGGAAATTCCGGCTGTTTCAAATAGAAAAGCGCTCAAGCTCAAGCCCATCTTAGTGGCGACTTCCGTCAGTCCCGACAGAATAGAGGCACAAAAAAGGGCCATAAAATCATGGCTGGATGCGGGTTTTGATGTCGTTTCTCTGAATACGGAAGAAGAAGCAGATACGCTTAAGGCCCATTTTCCGGACATTAAGTTTCACATCGTGAAAAGAAGCGCCAAAGAAAAATACGGCAAACCCTATATTTATATCTATGATTTTATGAGTTATCTCAACAGTACGGATTATAAAGTTGTCGGAATCGTCAATTCTGACGTCCAGTTCAGGAATATAAGGCCCGATTTTATAAACGTTATTTACAGTGAGGCGCTGAACAGCCTGGTTTACGGACACAGAATGGATGTCACCCATATAAGTGATTCCTCGGGTACGCTCAGCAACGGCGTCGACTATTTCTTTTTCGACAGAGACTTGATATCTGTTTATCAGGACGATGGACTCTGCATGGGACAGCCCGCCTGGGACTGGTGGATGGTCTGCGTCCCCGCATCAAAAAATAAAATAACGAAACGGATATTGAATCCGATTGGATACCATGAAATCCATCCGCAGCAGTGGGATCAGGAACTGAATAAACATCTGATTGACACCATTGTTATGGAAAAGTATGTAAAGAAATTATACCCGGATGTTGCCGATTATTATGAATTGGATCGCAAGATGTGGGGTATCGTGATTACGAAAAACGGTATCGCAATTTAGTGAAAGGAAAAACAACAAACGGCAGTCCGCTTCAAACACCCGTCTTGCTCCCTTTCTTCCGCCTTCTTTTCATTCATATCCGGCAGGATAAATGCCTTTCTTGCGGAGGCAAGAGAGTTTTTGCAAAGAGAAAAAAAGTGCTCGATCACTCCTATAGTTTCTTTAGAAACCGATCGGCCGTTCACTTAGGCGGGCGGTTTTTATTTTAATGGGTATCCCCTCAACTCATGTATCAGTCGGGCCCCAGCGTGAAAATGCCATCGATTCTTCCGGAATGCTCATGAGAACGGCGGTTTATTTCGCTGAAAAAGAGGGCTGTCCGGCGCAGACAGGCGCTGCCTGCGGAGATGCCCGATCTTTTTCTTCGGCTGCCGCGATTGATGAAAATGCCGGCTATCAACTTTAAATGGCTGCTTATCAGCGGTTGCTTTCGGTTTAAACTCCTGATGGGCCGATATTTCGCCGGAATAGGGCGAATCGAGGCCCTTTTAGGGCGATCGTCTGCTGCTTTGGGGGCAATTAGCCAATTTTTTCGGGGATGAGGATTCTCGGACCGATACTGGCCGGCGGCCTGGCTGTATGGATCGGATTTTAGTCCATTATTGAGCTGTTTACCGATTATTACCGCGGTTTTATCGGCCGTCGCCGGCGATTAATCGGTCGTCAGCAGGTACACCCGGTTTATCAACCGTGACAGGAGTTTATCGGCTGTTGCAGAAGTCCGTTATTCACGGAAGCGCTCTCCGTCTTTCGAGAGATTGATGTCTCAGGAAAGGCCGGTCATCATCTGAAGGCTCAGCAGGAAAATGAACGAAAGAAATACTCATATTTTTTTCCCCGAAACCTCATACCATTCGTTTTTGCCGTATTCTTAGGGTAAGATAAAGAAGAAGAGCTGATAAAGAAAGAAGGTGGTTCCATGCCGATCAATAAGAAACCCAATCGATTAATCGCTGAAAAGTCTCCGTATCTGCTTCAGCATGCACACAACCCGGTTGACTGGTATCCATGGGGAGCCGATGCATTCGACAAAGCGAAACGCGAAAATAAACTTATTTTCGTATCGATTGGGTATTCCTGAGCTGGCGTGATAAAGCTACATGTCACTGGTGCCATGTGATGGCACGCGAATCATTTGAAGATGAAGAAACGGCAGGGCTGCTGAATCAATATTATGTGTCCATCAAGGTGGACCGTGAGGAACGTCCGGACATTGATGCGGTGTACATGAAAGTATGTCAGGCCCTCAGCGGACAAGGCGGATGGCCTCTGAACGTGTTTCTGACGCCGGACCGGAATCCGTTCTATGCAGGCACCTATTTCCCGAAAACAAGCGTGTACGGCCATCCGTGTTTTAAGGATGTTTTGTTGTCTCTGAAAAAGCAATATGATGACAATCCTTCCGAGATTGAAAGCCTGGCAGACCGGATTGTCAGAACGCTGTCGGAAGAATCGAGACGGAATGTCTCCCTGCCCGAAGACGTTCTCGATGAAGTTTTTAATCACCTTCTGCAAAATTTTGATCCGCAGTACGGCGGGTTCGGAGCGGCTCCGAAATTTCCGGCGCCTCATCAGCTCCTGTTTCTGCTGCGTTACGCGCGCTGGAGAAAAAACGGACGGGCCGTCGGGATGGTCCGAAAAACGCTTGTGTCGATCGCCAGGGGCGGCATTCACGATCATATCGGGGGCGGATTTTCGCGTTATGCAACGGATAGGAAATGGCTGGTTCCGCATTTTGAGAAAATGCTTTACGACCAGGCCATGCTTGCGATCGCCTATACGGAAGCCTACCAGGCAACCGCCGATCCGCTTTTTGAGCGTGTGATCGATGATATTTTTGAATACTGCGGCAGGGAACTCCGCAGTCCGTCCGGCGGTTTTTATTGTGCGGAAGATGCGGACTCGGAAGGGATCGAAGGGAAATACTATGTCTGGTCGCGGGAAGAAGTCTGCGAAATTCTCGGAAAAGAGCAGGCAAGGCTGTTCTGCACCGCGTATCATATCGCCCGCGAAGGAAATTTCAACGGGAAGAACATACCGAACCTGATTGGGACCGATCCGGCCGATCTGGCCCAAAGATTTTCTGTCGGCGCAGCAGAACTTGCGGACCGATTGCATGAAGCCGGAAAGAAGCTGCTTGAAGCACGGAACGGCCGTGTGCATCCGCGCAAAGATGATAAAATTCTGACCTCCTGGAACGGACTGATGATCACGGCTCTGGCTAAGGCAGGCTCTGTTCTACATAAAAAAGATTATGTAAACTTAGCAGAAAGTGCGTGGCAATTCGTCGAAAAGCATCTGATACAAAACGGAAGATTAATGGCCCGCTTTCGCGACGGCGAAACAAGATATGACGCCTATCTGGATGATTACGCATTCTTATCACTCGCTTGTGAAGCTCTGTACGAAGCAACCTTTCATCCGATTTACCTGAAAAAAATGAAGCACCTTGCCGATGAGATGATCGCCCGGTTCTGGGATGAGGCGGGCGGCGGATTCAGGCTCTGTGCCGCTCGTGACAAACAGTTGGTTCTTAAGACGAAAGACGCCTATGACCATGCGATTCCGTCCGGAAACAGTGCGGCAGCTTTTGTTCTGCTGCGCCTTGCGCAGCGGACCGGAGAGAGCGGCTATGCCCGTTATGCGGAAAAAGTATTTTCCGCTTTTGCCGAAGATATTCGTACTTATCCGCCCGGTTACACCTTTATGCTGACGGCTCTGCTCTTTCGGGCATCCATTCCGAAAGAACTCATCGTCCTGAAAGGCGGGAAGGGAGACTCTTTCAATGATGCCATCAGGCGGCTGCAATCACTTTTTCTTCCTGAAGTGACTCTTTTTGCGGGGGACGAAGATACGCTGGGAAAGCTGAATCCGCACTTGAACGTGTATTCGGCCATCGGCGGCCGGACAACCTATTTTCTCTGTGAGGATTTTATCTGCCATCTTCCCGTCGTTCACCTCGGCCAGCTGCTCAGGCAGCTTGGTGAAACAGATTCCTAATTGTGCCTTAACTTCTCTTTTACAAAGCCTTTTGCTCATTATGGTATGATGGAGAAACAGGAGATCAGATGGGGAGGAAGAAAATGAACGTCAATACGGTATTGTTTGATTTCGACGGCACGCTCGCCAATACGTTGCCGCTGGCGATATACGGCATGAAGCAGGTCTTCGAAAAGTTCGACGGACGCTCTTTTGATGAAAATGGAATCGTTTCGATGTTCGGTCCGACGGAAGACAGTATGATCGCCAGGAACTTCCGGCATAAAGAGAAGATTCAGGAAGCTATTGACTCTTATTATCAGATCTATGAAGACCGGCATCACGATTATGTTGAGGACAATTCGGATATTGTAAATCTGCTTCAGGAGCTGAAAGAGCTCCGGATGAAAATCGGTGTGATCACCGGAAAGAGCCGGCGCGCTTACCGCCTGTCTGAAAAAGCGCTCGGTTTTAAAGGCTTTTTTGAAAGTGTGATCACAGGCGACGATGTCAGCAGGCCCAAGCCGGATCCGGAGGGGATCAAAAAGACGCTTAATAAATTTGCGGCCTTGCCGGAAACAGCCATCTACATCGGGGACAGCAATACGGATATTCTGGCAGGAAAAGCCGCGGGTATCAGAACGGCGGCCGTGCAGTGGCTTCCGGTCACCCAGTCGAGCTCTTTTCCCGCACGACCGGACTATCATTGGTCGAAAGTCAGTCAATTGATCGATTGGCTGAAGGGCGAAAGGGCACTTTAAAAAAAATCCGGGCAATCCCGGAAGAACATCTCCGAATAATCGGATCAGCTCAGCGTGTCCGGATCAAAGTGGTTGAAATCTGCCTTGATAAAAGTGTCGATGCTGTCCATCTGCACGGCCGGACGGTCATTGACGAGCAAGGTGGGAATCCCGTTCATGGCCGCATAGACGGGAAGCAGGTTGGCTGGCGTCACGGTCAGCGACGTGCCTAAAATGAGCAGACGGTCGGCGGTTCGAACCGCATTTTCCGCCTGCTCAAAACCACGGACAGCTTCACCGAAAAGCACAATATCCGGTTTCAGGACAGTTCCGCAAATACCGCCTTTAGAATCTTCGGCCGTACAGCGCGGAACTTTTTCATGACGGACAGAATCGGTCGGGTAGACAGCCCCGCATTTCGGGCATACAGTGCGGTCGAAAGCGCCGTGTACCTCGATGACATGACGGCTTCCTGCTTTTGAATGGAGGCCGTCGATATTTTGTGTCATAACGGTCACTTCTCTGTCTTTTTCAAGGCTGCTCAGCCAAAGATGGACCGGATTGGGTTTTGCGCCGAGCAGCAGGTCCGCGTCAAACAGGGACCAGTAGAACGCCCAGAATGATTCGGGCCGGCTCTCGAAATAGTTCATTGAAAGATAACGTCCGACATCGGCATGCTGATAGAGCCCGTTGCTTCCGCGGAAGGGTGGGATTCCGGAGGGGACGCTGACGCCGGCACCTGTCAGAACAGCAATCCGCTTATCCCCGGCAACGATCTGGTTCAAAGTCTTCATAAAAACAACCTCCTCGTTTCATTGATTCGATGCGGTGAATCTCATCTTTATAGTAGAATAAATCATACACTTTATATAGCGAACATTTATTCGTTATGCTATAATTAAAGGCAAAAGTTAGTCAGTAGTTGACCGAGCTTTATAAAAAAGGATAAGGAAGGTGTCCCGGATGAAAGTGCGTCAATCGATGGCGGATCTGCTGGCGATGCTGAAAAAGGATCCGAATATTGTACATTGGCACACCATTCCTGGCAGAAAGGCAATGATGGCTCCTTTTCCGGAAAATCTGGATGGGCGTTTGAAGCGGGCGCTTGTTGCGCGCGGCATCGGATCGCTTTATGTCCATCAGGCGGAAGCCTTTGAGACCGTTCTGGCCGGAAAAGATCTCGTTCTTGTGACGCCGACAGCGTCCGGCAAGACGCTTTGTTATAATCTCCCGGTACTGCAGACCGTTCTTTCCGATCCGTCGTCCCGGGCGCTTTATCTTTTTCCGACCAAAGCGCTCGCGCAGGATCAGAAAAATGAAATGGGAGAACTGATCGACGCGATCGGAGTCCCTCTGAAAAGTTATACATACGACGGCGACACATCGGGAGAAATCAGGCAGAAAATACGGCAGGCGGGGCAGATCGTCATGACGAATCCGGATATGCTTCACTCATCCATTCTGCCTCACCATACAAAATGGGTGTCGCTGTTTGAAAATCTGAAATACATTGTCATTGATGAACTGCATACGTACCGGGGAGTTTTCGGAAGCCATGTGGCCAATGTTCTGCGCCGGCTGGCCCGGATCTGCAGCTATTACGGCAGCCGTCCCCAGTTTATCTGTACGTCGGCGACGATTGCCAACCCGAAAGAGCATGCGGAGGCGCTGACCGGGCGGAAGATGGCTTTGATCGACCGCAACGGCGCGCCGAGCGTACGAAAGCATTTCCTGTTCTATAATCCGCCGGTTGTTAATAAACAATTGAATGTACGTGAGGACGACATGCTTGCCGTAAAGGATCTGGCGGCGCGGTTTATCAAAAACGGCATACAGACGATTGTTTTCGCGAGGAGCCGCCTGAAAGTGGAGCTTCTCGTCAGCCATCTTCAGAAAATGAACAGCGGCCGGGAAGCACGTGCGAAAATCTGTGCGTATCGGGGCGGTTACCTTCCGCTGGAAAGAAGAAAAATTGAGAAGGGGCTGAGAGACGGCGAGATTATGGGCGTGGTCAGCACGAATGCCCTTGAACTCGGCGTGGACATCGGCCGGCTGCAAGTCTGCATTATGACCGGCTATCCCGGCAACATGGCCAGTGTCTGGCAGCAGGCAGGCCGTACCGGCAGACGGAGCGAGGATGCCGTGATTATCATGGTTGCTTCCTCTAATCCGCTTGACCAGTACATGACCGGCAATCCGGATTATTTTTTCTCGAGAAAACCGGAAGAGGCGCGGATCAATCCCGATAACCTGATGATTCTCGTCGATCATGTCAAATGTTCCGCTTATGAGCTGCCGTTTAAAAAGGGCGATACGTTCGGCGGCCAGCAAGCGGACGAACTGTGCGAATTTTTATCGGATGAAGATGTCCTGCATTATCAGGCGGGCAAGTGGTACTGGATGAGCGATGCTTTTCCGGCCAATGAGATCAGTCTTCGTTCCGCTGTTCAGGATTCATTTGCCATCGTAGATATAACAGACCGGGGACACGTGAAGGTGATCGGGGAGATGGACCGCTTCGGAGCGATGACGATGCTCTATGAAGATGCGATCTATATCCATCAGGGCCGGCAGTATCATGTGGACGAACTGGATCTGAAAGAGCGGAAGGCGTATATCCGGCGCGTGGACGTCAACTATTACACGGATTCGGATCTGGCCGTTCAGCTCGATGTCCTGGAAACGGATGAGCGCGGCTTTCTTCCTTCGGCCGATGCCGAAAAGGGCTATGGCGATGTTTCTGTACGCGCGCTGCCGACTGTTTTTAAGAAAATACGATTTGAAACGCTTGAAAATATCGGCTGGGGACGGATTCACCTGCCCGAACTGGAAATGCATACCAATGCGGCATGGATCAGCTTTCCCAGTGACTGGGTAGACCGGTTCGGAAAAGATATCTTCCAGGGGGCACTGGTCGGGCTGAGCCATCTGCTGCGTCACGCCGCTCCGCTGTACGTGATGTGCGATCAGGCGGACCTTTCCGTTGTCCCGAAAATCAAGGCGCCGCACACGGAACGGCCGACCGTCTTTATTTATGACAAGTACCCGGGCGGAATCGGCCTCAGCAGAAAGCTCTATGAAGCGATGCCCGAGTTGCTTGAAAAAGCAAAGGAGATGGCCGAGCGGTGCGGCTGCGAGTCCGGCTGCCCGTCCTGCATCGGTTTCGTCAACGAAGGAAAGGCGGCCAAACAGGCTCTGATTCGCCTTTTAAAGGATCGATCAATGTGTCGCTAAAACGAAAGCTTCAGCTTTATAAAAAACAGCTCCACCAGGCTCAGAAAGCAGAAAATCAGGAACACAAAGAGAAAAAAGTAAGCACCGATTCCGACACCTATGAACGGGAGATCAGGCAGGCGGCACGGGATATGGATGCGGAGATCCGTCATTTTGATAATCAGTACGTTTTGGTCCATACTGAAAGACTGAAGCCGGAGACAGCGATCGGCCCTTATTCGGCAGGCGCTCTTTTTAAGACGGTTTCAGACTGGCAGAAGGGATCTTCCGTGCATCCGCTTTCCGCATACGGATTGGCGGCGGAAGATCTGCTCTTTTTTGATACGGAGACGACCGGACTGGCTTCCGGAACCGGGCAGATGATTTTTCTGATCGGCCTGGCCCGTGTGACTCCGGCCGGTGTGATCATGAGACAGTATTTCCTCCCCGGGCCCGGACATGAGGCGGCCTTTTTCAATGCTTTTCTGAGAGACAGTCATTCTCTGAAGAATCTGGTGACGTTTAACGGCAAAGCATTTGATTGGCCGCGAGTGAAGACGCGCCACCGCTTTGTCCGTGATCAGGTGCCGCGCCTTCCGGCTTTCGGCCATTTCGATCTGCTGCATGCTTCACGCCGCCTGTGGAAGAACCGTCTGGATTCTGTCCGCCTGCAGACGGTGGAAAAGGAAATTCTCGGCCTGGAACGTGAAGAAGACGTTCCGGGTAAGATGGCTCCCTTCCTCTACTTTCAATTTTTAAAGCGGCCGGAAGCGGACCTTGTTAAGGGAATTATTGAACACAATCGGACCGATGTGCTGTCTCTGATCGCTTTATATATCCATCTATCAAACAAAATTCTCGGGAATATGCCGTGCGATGAGCATGAGCGTTATGAGATCGCCAGGTGGTACCGTCAAATCGGCGACAGTGAAAGAGCCCTTCCGCTGTTCAGAAAGCTGGCGGCTCACGATTCGGCGATAGGCGCCCGCTCCAGGGCTCAGGTGGCTGCTCTATACAAACGGGAAGGATATTACGGACAGGCCTTAACAATGCTGCAGTCGGTCATTGGCGACGACAACAGGGCGGATGATCATATTTATATCGAAGCCGCAAAACTGATGGAGCATCAGTTTCAAAACTATGAAGGCGCCATTAGTTATACGGAACGTGCGCTCAGATCGCTGCAGGAGAAGCAGAAAACATTGCCGGATGAGATAATCGAAAGAAAAACGTCGGCCTATATAAAGCGGATCAATCGCCTGGATGAAAAGTGGCTGAGAAAAAAAGAACGAGGATAAAATCGCAGATAATGAAAATAGGGCAGCATTTTTATTGCCCGGGTAAGCGCAAATAGCGCCCGCAATCGGCAATTATCGAACATTTATCAATATTTTTTTCGGCCGATTCGACATCATTCGCCGTTTAAAACCTTGATGTCATGAACCCCGCGCTGTTTAATTCCCTTTGGCGGGAAATAAAGGACGGCGAAACAAGCAGAGGGTGAAAATCATGGATCATTCGGAAGTCGTTCTTGTCACAGGATACAAACCTTACGAACTGGGCATATTTACAGCCGATCATCAGGGAATACCCGTCATCCGTTATTGTCTGAAGAAGCAAATCAGGAGACTTGCCGACGAGGGGACGACGTGGTTTGTGATCAGCGGCCAGGCGGGCGTCGAACTCTGGGCGGGCGACGCCTGTCTTGAAGTGAAAAAAGAAGACGGCCTTGATATTAAACTCGCTGTGCTGGTTCCCTTCCTTAATCAGGAAGTACGCTATAAGGACTGGCTTAAGGAGCAATATTATCGAATTATCGAGGCGGCGGATTTTACGGGAGCGATCAGTCGGCGTCCGTATGAGAGCCCGGTGCAGCTCAGGCAGAAAAACGATTATCTGGTTGCGAAAACCGATGGAGCACTGGTCCTTTATGATGAAGAGACCCCGGGGTCGCCGAAATACTGTCTGGCCGCGGCAAAACGGAAAGCCGGGAATGAGGACTATCCGATCCGGATGATCGACCGTTACGATCTCTCATCTGCGGCGGAAGAGCTTCAGCAGCAAAATCCGGATTATTGGTCGCAGATGTAATTGACATTGCCGGGCAAATTTGAAAAAATATAATGTAATTAGATTCGAACTTTGGGGTGATGGTTCAGAATGGCAGATCAAAAAACGGTCAAACTGACGAAAAATGAAATTCTGCATAAAGAATTCAAAACAGTTTTTCACGGATATCAGGCAGATGAGGTTGATCAATTCCTGGATGCGGTAATCAGTGACTACGATATATTTAATGGGGAAATTTCGCGCCTCCGCGAAGAAAACAAACGACTGAAAAGCGAGCTTCTTTCGCGTGGAGAATCACAGAGAGAGCAGCCGGTTCCTCCGGAAAACCAGGGACAGACGAATTACGATATTCTGAAACGGCTTTCTAATCTTGAAAAGCACGTTTTTGGCAACCGTCTCGATGAATAAAAGAGACGATTGTTGAACAAGGGTTGATTCTTTTATAAAAATGGATTATAATGTACATCTGTGACATTGTTTGTGTTCGGGTGATCGCTGTATTCCTTGAGAATATAGAGGAAAGTCCATGCTCGCACGATCTGTGATGATCGTAGTGTTCGTGCCTGGCGAAGTCATAAGCCAGGGTAGTCCGGAACTGTCCGGGCTAACGGCAGATGAACGGCCTGTGTCCCTTCCGGGGGATATGGTTCAGTAATCTTGAAAGTGCCATAGTGACGATCTCTTTCGGAAACGAAAGAAGTGGAACGCGGTAAACCCCTCGAGCGGGAAACTCAAACTTGGTAGAGGAACCCTTTGGAAGGAATCGAACGGAAAAAGGGACAGATGATTCTGTAGATAGATGATTGCCGCTTTTGTACGAGGAGCGACCGCTCCGTTTGAGTGCGAAAGTACAGAACATGGCTTACAGAACATGAATAATGCATTTTTTAAAAGAAAAGCCCTTTACGGGCTTTTTTTATTGCCGATAAAAAGTTGGGGGCCGGGAAAGGCGCTGAACTTTTTTAGAACGAAGAGGCTGCTTGGGAGGGCGAAGCAATGGCAAAAAGTCTGTCTCTGATCGCCACGGCGGCAATGGGTCTTGAATCCGTCGCTGCCGATGAGCTCAGAAAACTTGGCTATGCGGATCTGACGGTTGAGAACGGCAGGATTACATTTGCTGCAGATCCGGTTGATATTTGCAGGACAAACCTTTGGCTGAGGACGGCCGATCGGGTGAGAGTGAAAGTAGGAGCGTTTGAAGCGCTGACTTTCGATAGTCTCTTTGAACAGACGAAAGCCCTGCCGTGGGCGGATTTTCTTCCGGAAAACGCTGCTTTCCCGGTCACAGGGAAATCGCATAAATCCCGGCTGCACAGTGTCCCCGATTGCCAGGCGATCGTGAAGAAAGCGGTCGCTGAGAACATGAAGACCCGTTATCACAGGGAATGGTTTACGGAAGACGGCCCTCTTTTCAAAATACAGGTTGCCATTGACAAGGATCAGGTCATTCTGTCCATTGACACAAGCGGTGAAGGGCTTCACAAGCGAGGCTATCGCCGGCTGCACAGCGCCGCCCCTTTAAAAGAAACGCTGGCGAGTGCGCTGATTTATTTAAGCCGCTGGACGCCCGACCGCCCGTTTGCCGATCCTTTTTGCGGTTCCGGGACCCTTCCGATCGAGGCGGCGATGATCGGGCAGAACATTGCGCCCGGGTTTAACCGCTCGTTTGCCTCGGAGAACTGGCCGATGTTCCGGAACAACGAGTGGAAGGCTGCCCGTGAAGAGGCCGAAGATCAGGCGAACTACGATCGACAGCTCAATATATTGGGGAGCGATATTGACCATAATATGGTCGAGCTTTCGGAACATAATGCTCTGGAAGCGGGCCTGGGCGGTTTGATCACTTTTAAACAGATGCAGGTGGCCGACTTTACGGCAAAACAGGATTACGGATGCCTGATCGGCAATCCTCCTTACGGGGAACGGATGGGCGAGCGGGAACAGATTGAACAAATCTGCCGCGATCTCGGACAGCTTTTCCGGAAAAATGAGACCTGGTCTTTTTACTTCATTTCATCGTTTGAAGCTTTTGAAACGTTTTTCGGCAGAAAAGCGACAAAGAAACGGAAACTGTATAATGGCCGTATCCGTACGGATTATTATCAGTACTTCGGGCGTAAAAGGCCGAGAGAAGCAGAACCGTCACGATAATGACTGAATTCTGATGGACGCCCCGCTTCCAAAAAAAGCTTTCGATTGTTTTAGAAAGGCCGGCCGATAAAAACGGATATTGCACTATAAAGAACTTTGACGATTTTGTTGCAAGCAGGACATTATCTTTTGAAAAGAGAAATAGACTACAGATTCTTCTTAACAAAAAAGAGAAAGGTCGGGGGTCATGATGCCGATTGAAGAAACAGTGAAAGCTTATTATCGATACGTTAAAAAAATTATGGATTTTAATGAAGCGATTGCCTTGGCAGAATGGGATATGCGCACGGGCGCTCCGAAAAAAGGAATTGCACAGCGTTCGGAGGTTGTCGGAACGCTGGCGGATGAAGTGTTCAAACGGTCTGTTTCTGCGGAAATGAAACAGTACATCGATGCCCTGACGGATCCGGCGGTACAGAATAAGCTGAGTCAGGCAACCCGGAGAATGATTGAAAAATCAAAAAAAACATACGATCATTATGTAAAGATACCGGCGGAAGAAAATCAGGCGTATACCGTTCTGCAGTCGCAGGCACAGAGTGTCTGGGAAGATGCCAAGGCAAAGGGCGATTTTTCGCTGCTTCGTCCTTATCTTGAAAAAATGGTAGATTTTAAGCGGCATTTTATCCAGTATTGGGGCGTCGAGACAAATAAGTATGACGCGCTTCTCGACCTCTATGAACCGGGACTGACCGCCGACACGATCGACCGGATATTTGATCAGCTGCGCCGGGGGATTGTTCCGCTTGTCCAGGCCATTGCTTCCTCAGGCAATCGGCCGGAGAGCGGTTTTCTAGCCGTCCGCTTTCCTGCCGAAAAACAAAAGGCATTCTGCCTGCACATTCTGCGTGAAAACGGCTACGATTTTGCGGCGGGCCGGCTTGACGAGACGGAGCATCCGTTTGAAACAACCCTGAATCCCGGCGATGTGCGCGTCACGACCCATTATCGGGAAAACGATTTTATCGCGGCCGTGCTCGGAACGATTCACGAAGGCGGGCACGCGATCTATGAGCAGCATATTTCCCGCGATCTGGTCGGAACGCCGCTCTGCGAGGGCACGTCGATGGGCATCCATGAATCGCAGTCGCTGTTCTTCGAGAATTTTATCGGCCGCAGCAAGGCTTTCTGGGAATATCATTATGAAGAACTGAAGCGTTATGCAAGCGGACAGTTTGACAATGTTTCGCTTGATAATTTTTACAGGGCCATTAATCAGTCTCATCCTTCTTTTATCCGGACACAGGCGGACGAACTGACCTACCCGCTGCACATCATGGTGCGCTATGATATTGAGAAGGCGCTGTTCGACGGAGATCTGGAAGTCGCGGACCTTCCGGGGGTATGGAATGAGAAAATGAAGGAATATCTCGGCATCGAGCCGAAAAATGACCGTGAAGGCGTGCTTCAGGATATCCACTGGCCAAGCGGAGATTTCGGCTATTTTCCGTCCTACGCGCTTGGGTATGTGTATGCGGCTCAGTTCAAACATGCCATGCTTCGTGAACTTCCGGATTTTGACGAGCACGTCCGCCGCGGAGACATTGCGGCCATTACGAACTGGCTGAGCCTGCACATTCATCGGTTCGGCAGCCTCAAGAAACCGCTTGAGATTCTGAACGATGCGACGGACGAGGGTCCCAATCCCGACTATCTGATCCGTTATCTGACGGAGAAGTACAGCGATATTTACAGACTGAATCATTAATACGGGAAATACGTTTATTAAAGGATATTGCTCTCTTTTTTCATAAAGACAGAATGATGCCGCCTGAAACGGAAAACAGCCGTCAATCAGGCGGCGAAAGGGGTTTTTTATTTGGCAAGACAGGTACCGGCCTATGACGATGACACAATTCAAATTCTGGAAGGCCTCGAAGCGGTCAGAAAACGTCCCGGCATGTATATTGGATCGACGGATTCGCGGGGGCTGCATCATCTCGTCTATGAGATTGTCGATAATGCCGTTGATGAAGCTCTGGCGGGCTTTGGCAACGAGATCCTTGTCAGAATCCATAAGGACGGCAGCATCAGTGTCCGCGATTTCGGACGGGGCATGCCGACGGGAATTCACCGGACGGGCAAGCCGACGGTCGAAGTCATATTTACCGTGCTTCATGCCGGCGGAAAATTCGGACAGAGCGGCGGCTACACAACGAGCGGCGGTCTTCACGGCGTCGGATCGTCTGTTGTCAACGCTCTGTCCGAATGGCTTGAAGTGACGATCTGGCGGGACGGTTCTATTTTCAGGCAGCGTTTTGAAGGCGGCGGCCATCCGGTCTCGACTCTTGAAAAAATCGGAACGTCCAGGGAAAGCGGTTCGTTGGTCCATTTTAAACCGGACCCTTCTATTTTCAGCACGACAGCGTTTCAATTCGATGTTCTGAGCGAGCGGCTGCGCGAATCGGCATTCCTGAAGAAAGGGATGAAGATCGTCCTGACCGATGAACGCGCCGGAAAAGAGGAAACGTATCAGTATGAGGAGGGCCTGAAAGCGTTCGTTGCTTATCTGAATGAAGATAAGGATACCCTGCATCCGGTCGTTTCATTTGAAGGGAAGGCAAACGATATGGAAGTCGACGTTGCCTTTCAGTTTAACGACGGCTATTCGGAAAATCTGATCTCGTTTGTCAACAACGTCCGGACAAAGGACGGCGGAACACATGAGTCCGGATTCCGCACGGCTTTGACACGCGTTTTCAATGATTACGCCAGAAAGTCGGGACTGCTGAAAGAAAAAGATAAGAATCTCGACGGCAGCGATATCCGCGAAGGCTTCATGGGCATCGTCTCGGTCCGGATACCGGAACAGCTGCTTCAGTTTGAGGGCCAGACAAAGGAAAAACTGGGGACGAACGAGGCCCGTTCGGCCGTCGATACTGTCGTTTCCGAGCAGCTGTCCTATTATCTTGAAGAAAATCCGCAAACGAGTGAAATGCTGATCAGAAAGGCCGTCCGGGCCCAGCAGGCGCGTTTTGCTGCCCGCAAAGCGCGCGAGGAAGCGAGAAACGGCAAAAAAACGCGGCGGAAGGAGTCTCTTCTGAGCGGGAAGCTGACACCGGCTTCTTCAAAAAATGCAGACCGCAACGAGCTCTATCTGGTGGAAGGCGATTCGGCCGGCGGTTCCGCCAAACAGGGACGGGACCGTAAGTTCCAGGCTGTCCTTCCTTTGCGCGGAAAAGTGATCAACACACAAAAAGCGCGGCTTGAAGATATTTTGAAAAATGAAGAGATCAGTACGATGATCTATGCAATCGGAGCGGGCGTTGGGGCTGATTTCTCAATCAAAGACAGCAATTACGATAAAATCGTGATCATGACCGATGCGGATAATGACGGAGCCCACATCCAGGTACTGCTGCTGACCTTTTTCTATCGGTATATGCGGCCGCTGTTCGATGCGGGAAAGGTCTATATTGCCCTGCCGCCTCTTTACAAGGTAAGCCGGGGAACAGGGAAAAAGGAAGTGCTTGAGTACGCCTGGGATGATCAGGGCCTCAAAGAAGCGATCCAAAAGATCGGAAAGGGATACACCATCCAACGTTACAAAGGCCTGGGTGAGATGAATGCGGATCAGCTCTGGGAGACGACGATGAATCCGGATTCGCGGACGCTGATCCGTGTGAAGATTGATGATCAGGCCTATGCCGAGCGGAGGGTGACCACTTTGATGGGCGATAAGGTCGAGCCGCGCCGCAAATGGATTGAATCGCATGTTGCGTTCGGCCTTGACGAAGAGACGAACATCCTGGAAAATGAGAACCTGACAGTCGTGAAAGGTGCTGAGTAAAGATGGCAAAACGCGAAAAACTGCTCGATCTGCCGCTGGAAGAAGTCATCGGCGACCGCTTCGGCATATACAGTAAATACATTATTCAGGAACGCGCGCTTCCGGATGTCCGGGATGGTCTGAAGCCGGTACAGCGCCGTATTTTATTTGCGATGCTGCGCGATGGGAATACGAGCGACAAACCGTTCCGCAAATCGGCAAAGACCGTCGGCAATGTCATCGGCAACTATCATCCGCACGGCGACGCGCCGGTCTACGAAGCAATGGTCCGGATGAGCCAGGATTGGAAGGTGCGGATGCCTCTGATCGAAATGCACGGGAACAACGGCAGCCTGGACGGCGATCCGCCGGCAGCGATGCGTTACACAGAGGCCCGGCTGTCCCGCATTTCCGAGGAACTGCTGCGCGATATCGATGCCAAAACGGTCGATTTTGTGCCGAATTTTGATGATACACTGGAGGAACCGATTGTTTTCCCTTCGAAGTTCCCGAACCTGCTCGTTAATGGATCGACTGGGATTTCGGCCGGTTACGCAACAGAGATTCCTCCTCATTCTCTTGCTGAAATTATCGATGCGGCTGTCATGCTGATGGAGAAACCAGACAGCACGGTCGACGATCTGATGACTGTCGTAAAGGGGCCGGATTTCCCGAGCGGCGGCATTGTCCAGGGGATTGAAGGGATTAAAAAGGCCTATCGGACCGGAAAGGGCAAGATCGTGATCCGTGCCCGTACAAAAATCGAAGTTCTGCGTACGGGCAGACAGCAGGTTGTCATTACTGAACTCCCTTATGAAGTCAATAAAGCACAGCTTGTCAAAAAGATGGATGAACTGCGGCTCGACCACAAAGTAGAAGGCGTTGCGGAAGTCCGCGATGAGACGGACCGAAGCGGAATGCGCATCCTGATTGAATTGAAAAAAGATGCCGATGCCCAGGGCATTCTGAATTACTTTTTTAAAAATACCGATCTTCAGATTGCCTATAATTTCAATATGGTCGCTATCGATCATAAGGCTCCGCGCCAGCTCGGCCTTAAGGAGATCCTTGAGGCGTACGTTGAGCATCAGAAAGAAGTGGTCCGGCGCCGGTCGCAGTATGAGCTGGATAAAAGCAAAGAGCGCCAGCATATCGTTCAGGGCCTGATCAAAGCCGTTTCCATCCTTGACGACGTGATCCGCGTGATCCGCGCGTCCAAAGACAAAAAGAATGCCAAATTGAATCTGTCCGAAGCGTTTGGCTTCAGTGAGGCGCAGGCCGAAGCGATTGTCAATCTTCAGCTGTACCGTCTGACCAATACCGATATCGTAACGCTGCAGAAAGAGGAAGCCGAACTCGCAAAGACCATTGAACGGCTGGAAGGCATTCTCGCTTCTGAAAAGAAATTGATCGCCATCATCAAAAAAGAGTTGACTGCGATCAGAAAAAAGTACGCCGATGCGAGGCGGACAACCATTGAAAATGAAATCGAGGAAATAAAAATCGATCTGGAGGTCATGGTCGCCGCCGAGGATGTCGTTGTTTCACTGACCAAACACGGATATATTAAGCGTTCCAGCCTGCGCTCTTATTCTGCCAGCAGTGAAGATGCCGTTGCCATGAAAGAAACGGACCGGGTACTCTTTCAGCATGAGATGAATACGACCGATACGCTGCTCGTCTTTACAAACAGGGGGCACTATCTTTACATCCCGGTCCACGAAATTCCGGACAAACGCTGGAAGGAATTAGGCCAGCATGTGGCCAGCCTGGTAGCCGTCGAGGCGGATGAACAGGTTGTTGCGGCAGTTCCTGTAACGGATTTTCATACGGAAAACTGTTATATGACTTTTATTACGAAGCTTGGTACGGTGAAGCGTACAGAATTGGCTGAGTATAAAGCCCAGCGCTATTCAAAGCCGCTGACCGCACTGAAACTGAAAAAGGATGATGAATGTCTTCAGGCATTTCTGACGAACGGAAAGGCGGAGATCGTTGTCGCCACCCGGCTCGGCTATGGTCTGCGTTTTTCTGAAGATGACGCCGGCACTGTCGGCCTGAGAGCTGCCGGCGTCAAGGCGATCCAACTGAAGGCAGAAGACAGAGTCGCCGGCAGCGCCGTATTTTCAACGAATACGTCTCCCGGTTTGTTTATTGCCACAGATCGGGGAGCCGTTAAGAAAATGCCGCTGGACGGGCAGCTGGAAAAAAGTTCGCGCGCACGGCGCGGCCTCATGCTGCTTCGTGAATTGAAAACGAGGCCGCATCGTATTGCCGGCATTGAACTCGTGTCTTCCGAAGACTCTGTTCAGCTCTTAACTGAAAAGGGCAAAATCGTGGCCGTCGATGTTGCCGGAATGCGCCTGTCCGACCGGTACAATAACGGTTCCTTTGTTGTCGATCAGGATGAGGATGGCGATGTTATTGAAATCTGGAAAAATGTTTCGAATCATAGCCAGGATCGGATCGTTTAACTCCGGTCTGTTTGCAGCTGCTGCCGGGAGCGATCTGGCCGAGGGACGGATCCGGCTTCTGCTTTCTTCACGCTGACGGGTTGATTTTCCGGGCAGGAGCAAATTTTATGTAAGTTTCATCTGTTTACCTCCCTTGTCAGAATGGTTTATTATTATTTAGAGTGGGCTGTATGAGAGAGAACCATCCAATTTTGATAAAAATGCCTTCAGTCTTTCAGATTTTTTTCAGCGAGCAATGATATTTTATTTTTTAAGAGGTGAGGACTTGCAGATGAAGCGGTTTTATGCTGAAGAGCCGGCTCACCGGACGGTCCTGCCGCAAGGTCGGCCATCCGTTCTCTTGAGAGGGCAGATAAGACGGTGCGATCTTTTCTGAATCCGGCGGAAACCGTGTTTTTCTTTTTTTGATTGAGGCGAAATATGGAGCAGTTCATTTCTAAAATAAATTCTGGAGGGGTTATTTTGACTGAAGATCAGGCTCTGTATGATGTAACGATTATCGGCGGAGGTCCGACGGGTCTTTTTACCGCTTTTTATGCCGGACTGCGCCAGATGAAGGTAAAAATAATTGAAAATCTTCCGCAGCTGGGCGGTCAGTTGGGGACGCTTTATCCGGAAAAAGATATTTTTGATGTTGCCGGGTTTCCGAGAGTCAAGGCAAAAGATCTGGTAAAGCGTCTCATCGGTCAGGCCGGACAGTTCCATCCGACGATGATACTTGGCGAGAATGTCAATGCACTGCATAAAATGGATGACGGCACGATCGTTCTTGAGAGCGAATCGGGAGCCAGTCACCGGACAAAAACGGTTATCATTGCTGCGGGCGTCGGAGCCTTTTCACCGAGGCCGCTGAAGGTGGAAGGCGCCGAGAAGTATGAGCAGACGAACCTTCACTACTACGTTAATGACGTTCAGAAATTCAAGAACAAAAAAGTTGTCATATTGGGCGGCGGAGACTCGGCCGTTGACTGGGCCAATACGCTGGAAGCGATAGCGGACGAAGTAACGATCGTTCATCGGCGCAATGCATTCCGCGCTCATGAAACAACCGTTCAGCGGATGAAGGACTCTTCGATTAAGGTATTGACCCCGTTTACGGCGAAAGCCATTGAGGGAGCGGACGGAGTCATTAAACGGCTGATCGTTTCTGAAGTCAAAGGGACCCGCGAAGAAAATCTTCCGCTTGATGATCTAATCGTTAATTACGGCTTTGTTTCCGCACTGGGGCCGATTAAGGACTGGGGCCTGGAATTAGATAAAAATTCGATTGTGGTCAATTCCAAAATGGAGACCAATATTCCAGGCGTATATGCTGCCGGCGATGTAGCTGCCTATCCCGGAAAAGTAAAACTGATTGCGAGCGGGTTTGGCGAAGCCCCGACGGCTGTCAACAACGCGAAGCACTATATTGATCCGGATTCACGGACACAGCCGATGCACAGTTCAAGTGCCGAAGAGCTTTTTTCAAAGTAAAAAATAGCGATCGGATTTTTTACTGCTGATTTGAGGAAAATAGATCAATAATTGGATGGCAAACCAGTCACTCGATGGAGAGCAGTGGCTGGTTTTATGATGCACTTCAGTAACTGAACGTTATCCCGCGCCATCTGACTTATAATCGTAAGGTGTGTGATCGGGGCGGAGAGACGGTGCGAAGCTTGCTGCCCCGAGAAGAATTTTTGATCCGTGACCGGCACCGGCTGAAGCACCAAAGCACGGCTGAACAATAAGATTAGGAGACCTATGAATGAACGAACATACATTACAGGAAGATTGGATAAACGCCGTCACGACTGCAGTCAGTCTGATCGAACAGGCGGGCGTACCCTATACGCTGGAAGGGATCGGAGCACTTGTTGTTCAGGGCGTCATGGCCCGGCCCCGGGAAAAATCGGAGACGCGGCTGTCCGTACAGTGGGATGCAATGACTGAGATTCAGCGGCTTTTTCATAGCTATGGAGCGGGCGCCGTTGAAAAAAGAGGAAGGGAGACTTCATTTCTGTTCAAAATCGACTGTTTTTCTTTCAGAATCGTCTGCAGGCACGGCGAAGTGATCCGGACAGATCCCGAACGTCTCAGGATATTTTTCAGCGGTTTTGCTCTTTTTGTCAAATCTGTCGATTCCTTTTTATATGTTCTGAAGAAAGACGATCCCGTTTATCTTGAAATAAAAAAATATCTTCACAGGCTGCAGGAGTCTGCTGCCGGTCAAAATGGCCGGGCATGGAACGACGAAGCGTACAAAGCGTGGGTCGAGCGCTTTGGCCCGCCGGAGCAGGCCGCTGAAAAAATCAGGCGTGATCCGGAAGGCAGACTGGCGCAGCTGGCTGCCTATATCGGCGATCCAAGAGGGAAAAAAATCATCAATCTGCTTGGCTCACACGGCGGTAAAGCACTGGCGCTCGAAATACTGGGCGCGAGCGTCACGGTGGCGGATATATCGGAGGAAAATGCGGCCTATGCCAGACAAACGGCCGCTGCACTCCATGTCGACCTGAACTATATCGTCTCTGATGTTTTAAATCTCCCGGATAAAATCCAAAAACCGGAGAATGATCTGGTCCTTATGGAACTGGGTGTGCTGCACTATTTCGTCGATCTTGAACCGCTTGCTTCTCTGATCTACCGGCTGTTGAAACCGGGCGGAAAGCTGGTACTCCAGGAATTTCATCCGGTGTCGATGAAGCTGGTGACGACCCGCGGAAAGAAACAGGTCGTCTTTGGCAATTATTTTGACAAGAAGCCCCGGGAACGGGCGGTGGCCTTCAGCAAACATCTGGCGTCGGCGGAGGAACTGCAGAATAAGGTTTATCTCCGGGAATGGACGCTTGGCGAAATTGTCACGGCATTTGCACAGGCCGGTCTGCGTGTCGAACGGCTGGATGAAGCACCCAATATGAAAATCAGCGACATCGGCATTCCTAAAATATTTACCCTTGTCTGTTCCAAATGAACGCCGTGATGAATTTTAAGCAAAAGCCGATCTTCTATTAATCCATTAAGTGAAATAGAAAGATATTTTCTATAAAATAAAGTTGAGCGACGGGGCAGCGCCGGCGGCGAAGCGTTTTGAAAAGGATTTGTTTTTCGGCCTTTTCTTTTGTCCAGCAATGCTGACCATGGAAGCCGGGCAAATGATTTGATCAAATAATAGGTTTACATATAAACTGATGTTAATCAAAGCGTTCGTTAGAAATCGAAATGAGCAGGGCGGAGGAGGGAGCAACCGGTGCAGGAAGAAGAGGAACATTTTTCAGTGAAAGAAAAACGGCTGGGTGTACGGCTTTGGTCTAATCTGTCCAGGTCATACATCAGCCGCTTCCGGCGGTCTAATGAATTTCTAAGAGAGTGGCATCTGAGCAGTGCTCAGTTTGATGTCCTGACTCTGATCGGTTCCCATGCCCGCCTTTCTCAGAAAGAACTGGCTGAGAAACTGATGGTAACAAAAGGGAATATTACACAGATCCTGCGAAAGATGGAAGATGCCGGATATATTATCAGGGAACAGGAATGGAAGACAAAGTATCTGTCGCTTACCGAAAAGGGGACAGTCCTGTTCAATGAAATTCTGCCCATGCAAGAAGCGTTCCAGGCCTCATTGTTTCAGACACTGACAAAAAAGGAACGAAAACAATTATTGAAACTGCTGAAAAAAGTGAATCGTGAATAAGGAATAGGCAGATGGAAAAGCCGATTTGCCCAATAATATCGATTAGAGGATCTGCACTGTTTTAATTAAACGTTTGTTTAATTTGTGTATTCGCTTATTCGGCGATTCAAAACGGGGCCCAGGCATCATTTTGTGTTCGGCCGGCATTGAGGCACACGGGCTCAATCCAAATGCTGTAGAGGCAATGAAAGAAGCAGGTATTGATATCTCGCAGCAAACATCCAAGCTGATCGACAGGAACCTGCTCAATCAGGCTTATCGGGTCGTCACTTTGTGCGGCGATACAGAAGAAAACGGTGACCGATGACCTCTCACAGGTCAGGCGGGAACACTGGGGCTTCGAGGATCCGGCAAAGGCACAGGGCACAGAGGCAGAAAAGCAGGCCGTATTTCAGCGTGTCCGGGATGGCATTGAAAAACGGATCAAACAGTTTGCGGAGGAAGAAAAATCATTAAACCCTTGAACGGAAATAAGCCGGACAAAAATATCCGGAAAGAAGACCGGTCATTGACGGGGCCGGGATCTTCCGGCTGCTGTTAAATACAGGGCAGCAATGCTTTAACTAAGGGTGTGCTTTCCATTTAAAAAACAGCTGCATAGTTTACATAATTATTTTATGATCGACAAATTGCTCCAATCCGATCTTCCCACATCTCCGCTCTTTTTTTTAACGTAACATGCTTCGAATTCAAAATAGAAATTCTGAAGAATGGATCGTAAACGAATCAATGGATTGGAAGATGGATCAGGAGACTTTGTCCGTCATGTCGGCAATCATCCGGCCGGTCTTTGCGTCAATAAATAATCTCGGCATATCGGCTTATACATATAAATTGCGCATACATATGCAGACAATGTACATATGTTCTCCTTCCATTATACGTATATATCGTGTATATTTATAAATATAATCTGAATAGTTTAGATCCAAATCCCAAATGAGAGGAAGTTGCCCATGCCGAATAAAACGATTTATGTTCCGGATGCCGATCTGCAGGTTTTTGATCAAGCTCAGAAAGTTTCGGGAAATAATTTGTCGGCTACCATTGTTCAGGCGCTGCGTTACTTTGTCAAAATTGGCGAGGGAAAGGGATTTGAGCAGGTGGATGTATTAGAAGGAGAAAACGGTTTTTATAAAAGGAAACGATTTATCGGCCGGGAATTGGCATCCGCCAGTGTTTATGACGATGCCGACGAACGGATGACGAATTATATTGTTTATGAAACGGTGCACGGGCGTTACGCCGTTCTAATCACCGAGGAGAAAAAAATTCCTTTGGAGCAATCAATTGAACGGGAGCTTGAGAAAAGGATTATGGAGAGGCTCGCGGGAGAAAATAAAAAGAGCATTCAGATCTCTAAAGAAGAGGATGTTCCGGATATCCGCCGGCTGGAAGTTTATGATTCGATCGACATGCTTGCCGGGCATGTGCCCGGCGATCTTTACCGTGCCCTTCATGAGATCAGGGACGGCGAGTTTCTTGATATATGACAGTCCGCAGCGCGATTCTGTCTGTGGCCGTCTGCCGATATTTTTTATAGGAAAATGCCTGATATACGCTCATTATTCAGACACCGTTTTCGATTAAATGAATGCAGACAAACAATGGCATAAGCTTTTGTAAAAAGACAAAAAAAGGCTTTTCATCGTTTGCGGAAAGGCGTTATTATAAGAATATAAGGCCATGAAAAGTGATCTGTCATTTTTGATTTTGCCTTTCAGAAATAAAAAATGAGATCAACTGAATCGGAGGGTAATTGGATGTCCATTTTTAAGAGATTGCGCGATTTAGCCGTTTCCAATGTGTATGCTTTGATTGAAAAAGCGGAAGATCCGATCAAAATGACGGATCAGTACTTGCGTGATATGCAGGAAGACGTACTGGATGCTGAAAAAAGCGTTGCGGCGCAAATTGCTCTTGAGAAAAAATTCAAGGCTCTTTATGAAGAACAGTCCGAACTGGTCGCAAAACGTGAGAAACAGGCCCATATTGCCGTTGAGGAGGGCAATCTTGATCTTGCGAGAAGAGTCATTGAAGATAAACAGCATGCCGAACAGAAAGTGAATGAATATAAGGAACGTTATGAGCAAAACAAGGCGGCTTCGGAAAATCTCCGCGAGAAGCTTGACGAGATGCGCAAACAAGTCGCTGCACTCAAAGACAAGCGGGAAACGCTTGTTGCCAGGGTCAATGCGGCAAGGGCGCAGAAAAATATTAACGAGACTATGTCAGGCTTTGATTCAAACACAGCAATGGCCGGTCTGAAACGCATGGAAGAGAAGACATTGCAGATGGAAGCCGAGGCGGAAGCAAGCGGCGAAGTCTACAAAAAAGACAAGTCCATAGATGAAGAGTTTGAGAACCTGGGCAAGGATAAAAAAGTGGAAGATGAGCTTGCCCGGCTGATCGAGCAGCACAAAAAGTAAAAGGGCCCAAAGGCAACAAGAAATAAGCGAGCGGAGAGCCGGCATGCCGAACAGATTTTTAATAGACGGCTGCCGGCTTTATTTTTACCATCAAACAAACGGCCAAACGGCAAGCCAGTTTGAGCGGCCGAACATAAGCGCCGCGTCCGGCATGAAACTGTTCCGGCTGTCACGCCGTCACAAGAAGGCTTCGTTATGGGTACGAGGCCAAAATTTTTAAGGCAGTTTAAGGCAGATTGAGAGGAGAAAATAATGTCAGTTTTTCGCCGAATCATCAACTTAGTCAAAAAAACGGAACCGGCAATCGTCGAAAAGACGCCCTACACGTTGTCGGTAGGCGATATTGTCGATATCTCATTTTCAAGTTATACGGTGGCCGGCAGAACGTTTTTCCCGCAGCGCCAGGAGGTTTTTTTAACTTTAAAGGACGGAAGCACGGTCAAATATATGCAGGTAGCCAAGCGGGAAACATTGGATCTGGCACTCTTTGAAGCTATCGATGGCCGCCTCGAAGATATCAGTGAAGTTCCAACGACGATTGAAATGGACGGGACTCTGTATCATATGGGAGATCAGGCAGTCGGCGCGGCTCATGCGTCAGGGGATACCTCTTTTCCGTCTTCGGATGAACGGTATCTCTGGGATTTTGAATCTGACGATCGCAAGCTGCTGCGTATTGAATGGCAGGCAGGCCGGATTATGTTATATGAAGGGGAAACTGTGCTGCCGATGGAAGTCAAAATCATTCAATCATGAAGTCATGAGCAGAAAGAAGCGTTGAGCATGTTCAGACAATTGTCAAACGCCTTAAAAATCGTCCTGGTTCTGGTACTTGGGGCTTCCATACTAGCCGGATGTTCCGGGCAGTCCGCTGTCGGCGGCTATCCGCTGCTCTCCGTCTCTAAAAACGGCAATCAGGAGTCGTACATCTATCAGGCCGATAACCAGACCGTTCCGGAAGTGGCCAAAAAATTAAGCGGTCAAAGGAAACCGGAACAGATGTCTAAGACGGACAGTCAGCAAATGTTCCTGGTTTATTCCAATGAGCTTTATGATATTCAAAAAGACAAGAAGAACCCGAACAATACCGTGATTGAGGTCAGCAACAAAGCATTCGTAGACAATAACTACAGTTCATCTTTTCTGAAGGGATATCTGTCGGCGGTTCTGCTTGATCAGATCTTTCAACTGGGTCAGAACGCTGTAGGAAATTATCGGGGCTATACAAACAGCAAAACCTATCCGTCCGCATCGAAATACCGCCGGCCGACGGTACAGGAGAAAAAGGTGATTCCTCCGATAACGAAGCAGACGACGGGATCGATCATCCGGCGCAGCAATTCCGGCAGCAATTCAAATACCGTTTCAAGTACACTGTCGAAAATAGGAACGAGCGTTTCAAAAGATATGGGGCAGGCTGTCCGTTCTGTTGAAAAGAGTACAGGGAAAATTTTTAAAGCAAACAGCGGCTCCGGTTCCAATAAAGTTGCACCCAAGAGTTCAACTATTTCAATACCGAAAAACAATTCTCCTCCCAAAATAAAAACCGGCGGCTTTGGGAAGATCATAAAACGGAGCAGATAAACAGTTCTGCCGACATAAATAAAAGATATAAAAGATATATAAGAACAAGCCGCTCAATGGAGGAGGGGGTTCATCATGGATTATGTTCAGGAACTGCGGGAGCTGATCGGACATCGTCCGCTAATTATCGCAGGGGCAACCATCCTGGTTTTCAATGATAAGAGAGAAATATTGCTTCAATTACGGTCGGATACAAAAGAGTGGGGGCTGCCGGGAGGTGCCATGGAACTCGGTGAGTCGTTTGAACAGACCGCCAGGCGCGAGTTATTTGAAGAAACCGGATTGACCACAGAAGAGCTGGTATTTGTTGCCGTTTTTTCAGGCCGGGAATTTTATTTTAAATATCCGAATGATGATGAAGTCTTTAATGTAATCGTTGCCTATGAAACGAACAGGGCGACGGGGGAACTGGCGATGAATGACGGTGAGAGCCTGGAGCTGAAATTTTTTGATTTTCGGCATTTACCGGAAGAGCTTGACGAGCGGACGAAGATTATTTTGGCACGCGGCGGCATTCAGAAAACGGTTAATTAAAGAGTACATAAATTATATTATGTAAACTGGACTGAGAAAAAGAGGGAAGGGAATCCGTCTCCCGTTAATCCGATTGCTTTTCTTCGGGAAACGGTTCCTGATTGTCGAAGTGATCGTCCATATGATCCACGGCTTTTTTCAGTTCATCGTTAGACAAATGTGTATAGATCATCGTCGTCTGAACGGACGAATGCCCCAGTTGACGGCGCAGCTTCGGAATATCGTTATTCTCGGCCTGATAGCGTGTCGCAAAAGAATGCCGCAATTTATGTACCGACAGCGACGGTTTGCCGAAAGCCGTTGCGTATTTTTTTACCAGATTTTCAATGGCCCGCGGGCTGAGCCGCCGTGTTGTATCCTTTGGACCCATGGGTGCAGAAACAAATAAGGCTTTATTGGATGACGGCAGATGGTATTTTTTAGCGCGGACATTCAGATAATCCTCAAGATCGAGGCTGGCCTGTTCACTGAAAAAGACGTACTGCTCCTTGTTTCCCTTGCGAATGACACGGACCATTCGTTTTTTGAAGTCAACATCGCTGACATCCAGGCCGACGACTTCGGAAAGGCGGAGTCCCGACCCTAATATGAGGGAAACGATCGCTGTGTCGCGTTCAGCGTTTTGGCTGTGGAAATGAAGCAGCTTCCGGTTATCTTTTACTACATCGCGGTAGTCGCGGGCGACAAAACAGCGAAATTGTTCGTATTCATCATTCCAAAGAATTTTTCCGGCCATTTTCTGGGCGATTGTTTCCTGGTCTTCTTTTATTTTGTTAAAAGCAATTTTAGCCATGACATTGCGCAGCAGATAGGGCTTGAGATCGGGTGTTTCAGCGACGTTCTGCAGATAGTTGAATAGTGATTTCAGTGCGGAAAGCTTGCGGTTGATTGTGAATTTGTCATTATGCAGCCGAAATTGCAAATAGGAAAGAAAATTTTCCACAGACTGCGGGGTCAGCGACTCCAGACAATCCAGCGGAATTTCTGTGCGCTTGCCGGTGAAAAAACCTTCAGCGAGCAGCCAGTCAAAGAAGATTAAATAATCATGGCAGTAATTAAGCAGTGATCTCGGCGACATCGTCCGCATTTTCTTGTCGACGTACTCTCGGACATACCACGGCAATTCAGCCGTTTTTTCATCAATACGGTCGTAAAGTCGGCGGTTGCGTTCATCGGCCATTGAAAACACCTCCATAAAAATAAAAATGCATTAACTAGGGAGAAATCAGTTTTTATTTTAACACGAGGATATTACTTCGTCAAAATTATATTTTACGCAGTAATCTAGGGCAGTGAAAATGCTCCTCTTTCTATCAATGATTCTCGTGTCACAAATCTGCAGATCATATTTTCTTTTGCACTTTCTTCATCCTTTTAAATATCCTTTTAAATATCAGATTCAAACTCATTAAATATCAGATTCAAACTCAAAGATTTTTACATTTTCTATCGATGGTTCCCACGCCGCCGATTCATTTCATTTCATTAAAATCTGAAATGTAGATCTGTCAAAAACAACATAATCTGAAACGATATCGCTAAAATAAATCACTTTAAATTTTAACAGTCTTTCTGACTGACTTTACTTACCCATTATTTCATTCATTTGCTTTATCTCTTTTCCTGACAAGCAGGCAATTATTCCTGGATCCGTACCACCGCATCGACTTGCCTGAGAAAAAATCATGATGTCATGCACTGTCCTCGCTTTTTACCTACCTGCTCGCCGTCCTCCTTCCTTTCGGCTTAGCTTTTAATTTATCTGAATTTTTAATCTACCGCGGTAAATTTGACGGATCAATGAGTACTGCCTATGATAGTTACGCTGCAAAAGATTTTTTGATCCTGCTCCCCTTTTGGACTGGCCAAGATCGGTTGCTTGCAAAATATATAAGCGTATTTTAATATAAAGATATCGAAATATAGTTGATGAACAATATGCCGACGGTGATGATTAATGCCCTCTCGATCGATGCCACTCCGATGACGGGTTTGATGCGCCGGGCACTGGTTTATGCGAACGGGGTCGGTGCCGATCTGGGTCCGAAAATGACGCCGATTGGCTCACTGGCCACCCTGCTGTGGCTGCATGTGCTGTCCGAAAAGGGCGTCAAAATCAGGTGGGGACAGTATTTTAAAATCGGTGTTGTTATTACCCTGCCTGTTCTGTTGCTCACCTTGATCGGTGTTTATCTTTCTGTACTGCTGTTTGCTTGAATCGGATCAAAAACTTTTTAATAAAAACGGCCGGCTCATCGCAAGTCGGCCATTTTTTACTCATTTTGTTTATATCCCGATAATCGGGCTTCTGCGCTCCATCAGAATCACATCGTGCCATGAGCCGTCGGGCATTTGAGCAATTCTTTCCCGAAACCCGATTTCCCTGAACCCACACTTTGCATGCAACGCTAAACTTGTCTTGTTTTCTCGGGTGATGGCAGATTGCAAAGTCCAAAAGCCATTGTCCTCCGCATCATGAATCAAGTATTTTAAAAGCGCTGTTCCCACCCCCTGCCCTTTGCGTGTATCGCTTATATAAATACTGATCTCGCCGATTCCTTTATAGCAGCAACGGCTCGAGGTCGGACTTAATGCAGCCCATCCCAATATTGAGCCTTCTGAACGTGCGACAATCCGGCATGTCTTCACATGGCTTTGATCCCATTCGCTCCATTCCGGGGCCCCGGTTTGAAAGGTTGCTAACCCTGTTTTTATACCGTCGAGATAAATTTGTCGGATCTGATCCCAGTCGGATGGGTTCATGCCATCAATATGGTAGTTCGTCTGATTGATTTCCATTTGGTCTCGCTTCTTCCAGTAGGAAAATAAAGGTTGAATGCATGGAGGACTCTTCCACGCATTCGCTTTATGCTTATTTTACACCTTCTTTTCCATCGGAATAACAGCTAATTTTGTTTAACCAGTATGGAATATAACCGCATCACTTTGGCTTCTACGAATTTACTTTAGCAGTTGGAATTGTGATCTTGGGACCTTATTGTCTTATGTTTTTACATCACCGGTCTCAAATCACTCAGCCCTATGGTGGCTGGCATGCTGGAAACTTTAGATCCTTTCACAGCTTACAGTTTTTAGATATCATTTTAACAATTCTGACTATTATTTTTAATTTACCGGCCAATAAAGTTAGCATCTAAATAGAAAAGAGAGAATAGATCGTGAGTATTACATCCTTAATTGCGATTTTTAAATGACTTTCCAAAAATGAATACCATGATAATGGTTACTGAAAGAGACGGACAAATTGTCAAACTGCGGTTTAATTTAAATAACGATTTATAAACATAAATTCAGTGAGAAATTAATCTCATTTGTTTTTCTCTCAACTCAATTCCATTCCATTCTACTCTACAAGTGCTAACCGTTTAGAGTTTAGAACACAGTGATCCAAGTTCTACAGGGTTCCGCAGCTTGAAATCGATAACAGTTTACTGTGTTCACAGAAGGGATAAAGGCCTCCTAAAAATGAAGAACCGAAGTGGAATTCGCACAGAAATTTCACTCCGGTTCTTTTTGTTAGTGCGTTCGGCTTTTCTCCTTAACGATAGGTTCCATCCTCCACCCTTTTTATGTTACATTATAATTACCGAAAGAGTTACTGACACCATTGGAGATTAAACCAGGAGGAAAATCGGGTACATGCGCATCTTAGAAATTAAGAAAAAAGCCAGAAAATCATTGAAAGATTATTGGGCGGTTGCTGCGCTGCTCACTTTTTTAATGGCACTTATCGTTATCGGCGCCCCCTATTTTTTCGAAATTGCACTTTGCGGCGGAGTGAGCAATTGGATAAATAATTGGGCAATGACGAACCAGACACCCGCATCCGTACAGCTCATTGAATTGGTTTATTCCCTCGTGCTTACGCCCTTCACATTCAGCGTCTGCTGGTTCTACCTCTCGCTTGTCAGGTCTGAGCATCCGCAATTATACGGCGTGTTTTCGGTTTATACCGATACAAATAGATCACTGAGACTCATCTGGGCTTCAGTCGTCATGGAAGTATATGTCATTCTGTGGTCCCTGTTGTTTATTATTCCCGGTATCATCAAAGGTTTATCCTATTCTCAAACCGTTTTCATCCTGAGAGACCATCCTGAATATTCCGTTTCAGAAGCGATTACGGAAAGCAGAAGGATGATGGACGGCCATAAATGGGAGCTTTTTTTATTAAATTTAAGTTTTATCGGCTGGATGATTCTTTCCGTGTTCCTGACGGCGTTTATCGGCTTGTTGTGGGTTATTCCCTATGTTCTCGCTTCCGTTGCCGAATTTTACGATGAACTGAGGTCGGAAGAAAGATAACGTCCCGACTCCTGAACCGGATGTTCGTCATGAGGAGATTGATCGCAAAAAATAACCGCCCGGCCTGCCTTTCTCTGCCGGGCGGTTATTTCTGTCGGCTTACGTTCACCGTTCCGCGAGCTGGGGTTAAAGTGTTTTTCGTCTGACACGCTGGATGACCATTCTGTCCTCAGGCAAAGCAGGAATGCGCGACAGATTGATACTCAGGTCCTGGACAGGCACTTCATAATCGATCTCATTCGTCAGAAAATGCAGACCGGCCTCCATGACGCGAACAGTCAGTGCCTCTCCGGCACACCGATGGCCGAGGCTGTTGTCTCCGCCTCCCTGCGGAATAAAGTCAAAAGGGCTGCCCTGCCAATGGTCAAAGCGCTCGGGGCGGAACTCGTCGGGCTGATTCCAAATACGGGGATCGTGGTTCATTCCATAGACATCAAGCAGTACCAAGGTTCCCTCTTCAAATTGATAGTTTTTCCATGTAAAATTGCGGCGCACCCGTGCTCCGACAAAAGGAGTAAACGGGTAGAAACGCCGGACTTCTTGGACAAATTGCTGAACATATGGCCCTTTCCCGGATTGCATTTTCTTCCGGCATTCGGGATGTTCATAAAGAGCATGGACGCCGAAAGTGATGTACGTCGCGATCGCGACGATAGGCCTCAGGATATTAAGCAGCTCCACCGCAGCGATTTTGCTTTCCAGCGGCTTGTCGTTTAGCCCACGGTGCCGGGCGATGGCATCGGCGGCAGTGCCCTTCGGAGGATTCAGCTCCCCATCCCGGATTTGTTCAATCATTGTTTCGATCCATTGCTCGGATCTTTTGCGGGCTTCCTTCCCCTGCCAGTGTCTCGGCCCTACCGCTCCAAAACCGTCCACCATTTTGCCGAGATCGTCGGCTCTTTTGCCGGCTTCGGCTTCTTTCAATGGGACACCTGCCCATTCGCAGGCAACCCGGCACAGGATTTCCTGAACATCGTCAAAGAGAATGATCCGATCCCTGCTTTCCCATTTTTGAATCGTTTTCCGCCATTGCGTATAGGTCAGATCGACGATGTCGTTAAGCCGCCCAGGGGTCATCAAAGACATGAAAAGGAGTTTGCGGTGCCTGTGCGCCGCTCCGTCAAGGCCTTGAACACCGTTCTCCCCGAACAGTGTTTTTTGAATCCTTTTCGGCGCTGCTCCTTTTCGTATAAACCGTTCTTCATCATAAAAAAGCTGAGCCGCCTCGGCTCCGGTCATGCAGATTACATTTTGGGCGAGCAAACGTGTCTGAAAGACGTCAGTCTGCAGATACCGGCATCGGTTGCGAATAAACAAATAACCTTCGGACAGCAGCTCGAGACTGTTATCCAGGCCTTCAGAACGGGGAATGTGCACGTTCATGTTCATAGAAACCTGCTCCTTTATCGGATTATAAGACACTATCTGTTTTGACCTGCTTCAGAAAATCTATGCATAAAAAGATTTCTAAAAAACAATATTGTCTGGGACAATGCACGGGGACCTATAAGTGAGCAACGGCCGAACATTAAAAAAGATAGGCTGCCAACAGATGGGATGACAAAAACGGATGACGCAGCCGCTCATCCGTTTTTCTATATCGGGGGTCGGCTGCGGACCGACCTGTACCGGAACCCGAAATGATTAACCGCCTATTGCCCCTATTTGTATACAATTATGGCTGTGCCGCATGTATAAACGGCAGGAAAATGTCATCGGCAATTTCCTCAATGGTTTTGCCAGATATCGGTTCCCGTCTCATGATCAGCTCGCGGCGCAGTAAATCCAGCGGCAATGAAATGATCCGGGGTGTTTCCTCAGGTTGGATTTCTCCGCGAAGCGCCCCGTTTTTCAGAATCGTCGTCATGGCTGCCGTCAGCTTACTCTTCGGTCTCGGCTGGTGATCCGGGGCATGGACGCGATTATCGTGCGTTCCATCATCATAAGGCTTCTGATCGTCCGCGCTCCGACTAATTTGAACGGCCTCATATAAGCCTATGCAAGATGTGAGGGATTTTTAACACTTTAGCCTTCCGGAAACCAGCGGTAGAAGTGATGCGTCGGTCCGTGGCCGTGTCCGAGTGACAGGCTGTGCTCAATCGCTCCCTGAATATAGGTCTTGGCCTCGCGGATGGCGTCTGTAAGAGACCGTCCTCCGGCAAGATAAGCCGCAATCGCCGACGATAGGGTGCATCCGGTGCCGTGCGTATTTTTTGTATCTATCCGCTTGCCTGTAAACGGATAAAAGCGGGTGCCGTCATAAAAAATATCGGTCGGATCTTCCGACAGATGGCCGCCTTTGACGAGGACGCTTTCAGGCCCCATCCGGAAGATCTCTTTTGCGGCCTGCTGCATGTCCTCAATCGTTTCCACCTTGTAGCCGACCAGCCGCTCCGTTTCGAAAAGATTCGGAGTCACAACCGTTGCAAGCGGCAAAAGCCTTTGAATCAGCGTTTCTCTCGCCTCCGGTTTCAATAGATCAAATCCGCTTTTAGATACCATGACGGGATCCAGCACACTGTATTTCGGACCGTATTCCTTCAGCTTGTCTGCAATGGTGCATATCGCGGCGCTGTTGGAGACCATGCCGATTTTAACGGCATCGACCGGAATATCACGGAAGACGGCATCTATCTGCCCGCCGATTATTGCGGGCGAAAGATCCTCGACGTCATTTACACCCAGCGTATTCTGCGCCGTTACGCTGACAATAGCGCTCATACCGTACACACCGAGTGCGGAAAAGGTTTTCAGATCGGCCTGAATGCCTGCCCCTCCGCTTGAATCCGATCCGGCAATCGTCAAAGCCGTTTTCATTTTCCGTCACCTCGCATATATCGGGTAAATTCCGGATGAACGGCCATTATTTTCAGCAGGATGTAAGCGATAAGACTGCCGAAAGTTGTTGCGAGCAGAAAAGGTGCAACAAAAAAAGTAGCCGCTACGTTCTGTCCGAGAATAAATCTGGCAATCGGAAACGAGACAAGCGAACCGATCAATCCTGTTCCGATGACTTCGCCAATGGCGGCAAAAACAGGTTTTTTAAGCCAAAGATAGAAAAGTCCTGCCAGGCAGGCGCCGATCATGCTTCCCGGAAAGGCAAAAACAGAGCCTGTTCCAAGCAGGTTGCGCAGCAGTGAGATGGCGAAAGCCGTGCCGACAGCGTAAACGGGGCCGAAAAGAACGGCCGACAGAACATTAATGATATGCTGAACGGGGAAAATTTTGGCCACGCCTATGGGAATATACAGCAAATTGCCGGCAATGACGCCTATCGCGACGAGAAGAGCAGAAAATGTAAGCCTGTACAGCGGTTTCAAAATTCATTCCTCCTTAAAAAAATAAAATAGACCGGAACATCTTTTTTACCTGATCGGGAGGAAACAGAAAAATGCGGGTTATCGGTTTCCGCTGCGCACAGATGTTTGTCTTTTCTTCCCTGTTAAATAAATTAAAAAGCGCGGGCCTTAAAAACGCCCGCGCTTGAAGATAGTCTTCCTTTAGGTGCAACTTCCCTCCGCTGGCATCGTCCAGATCAGGTAAAAGGGGTCAAAGACCGTAAGTCTTACTCTCAGCCGGCCGCTCCGGCTCCCCCAGTGCTTAAATGAAATTGTCCTCTCCTGCTGTCATTATAAACTACCACAAGGATGACCGCAATTCAATCGATTTTGCCTTAGAAAAAACGGCGGAAGGAGACAGACCTTGTTTTGTACCTCCCTTTTACTTCTCTGATCTGTATCATTTATTTTTCAGCCCAAGCACGATACGGATATTTGACGGATCGCTGACCATGACCCGGCCGTTTTCTTCCGTTACTGGCGCTCCCATCGCTTTCAGCCGTTCAATGGCAGCGTCCCTTGCCTCAGAACTTGTAAACGCAAGTGTGAAATCTCTCATGCCTATCTTTTCGCTTTCCGTTGCCGGAATACCTTTGCTTCTCCATGTATTGAGACCAATATGGTGATGGTAGCCCCCTGTAGAAATAAAATCTGCCTGATCGCCAAAGTTTGCGACCAGATCGAAACCCAGCCCCTGACAGTAAAAACGTTCGGATGCCTTCAGATCGGCGACTTGCAGATGAATATGGCCGATGATGGTTTGCTCGGGCATCCCTTCCCACTCTTTGCCGCCCGATTCATTAAGGATCTGTTCATCGAGTGCCTCGGTGGTCATAAAAACTTTGCCGTCGTTCCATTTCCATTGTGCGGCCGGACGATCATGATAAAGTTCGATCCCGTTCCCGTCCGGATCTGCCAGATAAACGGCTTCACTGACCGCGTGATCGGCTCCTCCCTGAAGCGGATAGCCTTCCTTGAGCAGATGGGCCAGAATGAGCGCCAGATCCGCCCGGGAAGGCAGCAAAAGGGCCACATGATAGAGCCCTGCTTTTCTTGGGTTTCCCGGGATCACCGGAATCGGCTGTTCAACGGTGACGAGCGGATCTGTGCCGTTTGCGGTAAAGACAGCCCTTCGCTGTTCCTTTTTGAGTACGCGGAGCCCGAGTATCTTTTGGTAAAATTCAAGTGAACGTCCCAGATTGTTGACGAATAAATAAACTTCGCTTGCGAATGTATTCGGATAATTGTGAAATGCCATCAAAGCGCGCCCCTTTTTCTAAATAAAATTCATCTTATTACATTATGTAAGTAAAGGATCCCGCTGTCTACAAATTGTTCCTCATGACTTGTACAAAGCCGTGCCGCCGGCCCGTTCGCCGGTGCCGGAGCCCGTTCCGTTCATTTTGCTGCCATACCGGCTTTGCATGCACAGATGGTGTATGGCAACGGATATCTGCCGTCCGACGTTCTGGTTATTGATTCAAAAAGGTCCGCCGCGGGGACCTATCAAAAAAGGACATCTCCCGGTCAAAAAGCTGACCTGAAATGTCCTTGCAGATTCGGGGCCGATCTGTCTGTCCGCGCCGGAAGCGGCCGTTTGCCGCCGTTTAAATTTTAAAGCGTTTAATCAGTTTATCGAGCTGCTGTGCGGCCTCGCCCATCGTTTCCGCGTCCTTGCGGAAGCTTGTCATCGTTTCGTTAACCCCGTCCATTGACAGAGAAACTTCGCCGACACTGGCTGCCGATTCCTCGGAAACGGCGGCGATCGCTTCAATGGATTGCCTCATATTCACGCCGATCTCGCTGACCTTCCGCAGGCGTGTAGACATGATCTGCATTTTTTTGCCGATTGTCTGCATCTGCTCGTCAATCCGGGTGAACTGCCGGCCGGTCGTATCGATCTGTTCCGAGCCCCTTTCCACTTTTTCATAACTCATATTAAGGGCCTCATTGACTTCTGAGGAATCCGTCCGAATGCCGTTCATCATACCTGAGATTTCCTTGGCCGACGCGGAAGTCTGATTGGAAAGCCTGCGGATCGATTCGGCAATCACCGAAAAGCCCTTTCCGTCTTTCCCTGCCCTGGCCGATTCAATCGAAGCGTTAAGGGCGAGAAGATTGGTCTGTCCTGCGATCTCTTCAATTAAACCGATCAATTTGGAGATATTTTTCATCCGTTCTTCAAGGTGATTCATTTTGGCTAAACAGTTTTGGACACTGCCGTCTATGCTATTCATATTTTTGATTGATTCGTCGATCGATGTTTTTCCTTTTTTCGTCACTTCTACGGCCGAAAGAGACAGATCATATATGGACACTGCCCGTGATACTTCGGCCGCCAGATCTTTCATAAAATCGCGCGTCATGTCCGAAATCCGGGAAGTGTTCTCAGCCTGGCCCTCTATGCCTGAGGACAGCTCCGACATCGTATGCTTGACATCCTTGCTGCTCTGTGACACTTTATAAGCCGAATGGATCAGTCGATTGCTGTTATTCTTCGTCGTTTCAGAGAGATGGGCTATTGACTCGGTCATCGTCAGCAGATTCGCTTTCATTTTCGCGATGGATCCGGCAATTAAGCCGAGTTCGTCTTTTCCGGAAACGTTTTTATCGGATTCTCTTAAGTCGCCCGCAGCAATCCGATCGGTCATGTTCACCACATGATCGAACGATTGTCTGAGCCTGCGCTCAATAATCAAAGTAACCGCTCCGCCGATCAGGATCGAAAGAGCGAGACTTGAGACAAGAAATCCGATGGCCCATTTGATCTGTGTCTGGGCGTTAGCTACTGCGGACTGCTGCTGCTTGACAAGGGAAGCGCGCAGCTGCTGAAGCAGATTCAATGTATTGTCCTGGATCTTGTTTTGCTCGCTGCGCAACTGCTTCGCTTTATTCATATCCTGCATCAGTACGGCAGGGACAAACTCATTTTGAAAATTGTTGTAGGTCATTGAGTCATTTCTCATGATTTGTGAGAAAATTTTCACTTGCTCCGGTGTCTTCATATAAGGCTCAATCTTTTTTTCCGCCTGCGTCAGCTTCATCTGGTCCTTAGAATAGGCATTGACCGCCGCATCGCCGGGATTCAGAAGATAATCGACCACCCGGGTGTCTTTCGAAAGAAATAACGAGCCGATCTCCGTAATCTGCACGACGCGATTCCCCTCCGCCCCGGCGCTGTCGACCTTGTCAAGCGAAAAGATGAGCAGTGCCGCCGAGAGCACAACCGCAGCAAACGTCAAAATCAAGATAACACCAAGATTCACAAGGTACTTCTGGCCGATCCTTAGATTACTCCATCGCAAGTTTTTCAATCGTTCGTGATCCATGTCGATCCCCCTACAATCCTGACAAATGTACAAAAAAATACATTAACAAGTATCAGACGAAACAGACATTCGATCAAGGGCATTTATGTAAATTTATTGTAAATTATTCTTCATTAACTGTCCCGTGAATGATTTTCACTTCACGGATGCGCTTCTGCCGCGGTTTCCCGTTGATGTTTCAAAGAGCAAAAATAGCAAATGAAGTCTATCTTTCTGCTTCCCGATCATAGAGTGTAAGAGACAGCACACGCACACCTGATGATTGGGAGGGACAAGCTTGAAACAAATCACGCAGCAAAAACATCGATCACTCTTTCACGGACTCTTCTCTCGTTATCTTCTTCTTCTTGTCCTGGTCTATGGGCTGACAGTTTTGATGATCGCCGGGCAGGTAAAAATCGCTTTCATCGATGACGCCCTGCAAAATATTGATTTGCCGGCGGAAATTCTGCTTCCGGAAACATTCGGCAATGAGAACGCTTTATTCAGCCATGCCATCCCGGCCAACGATCGTCCGAGGAGTATTTATCCCCTCATACTGGAAGCGATGACGACGCTTCGTTTCGACGATATTCGCAGCCTGTTCGGTTCGGAGCTTCCGGGATTTACGACTTATAATACAAAGATATTCAGCGCCGGGAAAGGACTCAATTATACGAATCTGCCCCAGGACTCGCCTCCCCCTCCGCAGATGAATCTGCCGGCTCCGAAAACGTCTGTGCCGGCGAAGAAGCAGACGGAACAGCAGCCTAAGGCCAATCAGATAAAAAAAACGGTTTATCTCTACCATTCACACAGCTGGGAATCCTACAAACCGGCGCTTACCGGCCAGAGCAATGCTTCGAGTGCCGTCAGCGCCGATCCGAGTCTGGACGTCATCCATGACGGTACGGTGATCGATCAGGAGTTAGCCGCGAACGGGATCGGCTCTGTCCATGATACGAGCAACAAAAATGTCATGCTCCGGCAGCGGGGCTGGAATTATAATGAGGCTTACCAATACTCGAGAATCATTGCCGAGGCCGCTATGAAGCAGAATCCGGGCATGACCTATCTGATCGATATTCATCGAGATTCATCCGCCGGATCAATCACAACGATGACGCTGAATCACGTTTCCTACGCGCGCATCAGTTTCATAATCGGTGAAGACAATCCGAACTACTCGGCCAATCTTTATCTGGCCAGGCAGATCAAAAATCTGCTGGATCAACATTATCCGGGACTCGTGCTCGGCATCATCGGCAAGACCAAATATTCCGGGGACGGGGTGTACAATCAGGATCTGTCGAAAAACGCTCTGCTCATCGAAGTGGGCGGCGTCGATAATACGCTTGCGGAAGTAGACCGCAGTTCAAAAGCATTTGCCGACGCATTGAGTACCTATATCAAAAAATTAAAAAATTAAATTATAAAAAAGAGTTGCATTTTTTAGCACCTGGTATTAACATTTGGTTGTATAAGTTATATAAAGTGATCTTCGCTCTTCAACCGGATTCATCCGTTTGATAAAATGACCGTTGATTAAAGGAGAGGTGTGCCGTATCTATGGAACTGAATGATTTGATTGCTCCGGAAGTTTATAATCTGACAAGTGAGATTGATCGTTATGATTCGGATAAAATTGCTCTGCGCTGGGAAGGTGAAACAGGCGAGAAAAGATCGGTAACGTATCATGAACTGATTGAAAAAGGGAAACGCTTTGCCAATGTTTTGACCGGCCTGGGGATTAAAAAGGGAGACCGGGTCATGATGATGGTTCCCAAAATTATTGACACCTATGTCATCTATCTGGGTGCGCTCCGCGCCGGAATCGCCGTTATTCCCGGTTCGGAAATGCTGCACGCGGGAGATATTGCCTTCCGCATCAATCAGGGAGGAGCGAAAGCAATCATTGCCTATCGCGACTACATCGATCAGATTGAACAGGTCAAGGAACCCATGCCGTCCCTGCAGTATAAAATTTCCGTCGAAAGCACGGCCGACGGCTGGCTGTCGATGGATAAACTGATGGCCGGTGCCTCCGCAGATTTTACAACGGTCGCCACGCGCAGAGACGACATCGCTTTTCTGACCTATACATCCGGAACGGCGGGCACCCCTAAAGGTGTTGTGCATGATCATGGCTGGGCATATGCCCATTTAAGAATCGCACCACGCCGCTGGCTCAATATTCACGAAGATGATATCGTCTGGGCAACGGCAGGGCCCGGATGGCAGATGTGGATCTGGAGCCCCTTCCTTTCTGTCCTCGGGATGGGCGTTACCGGAATCGTTTATGAAGGACGCTTCCATCCCGCGAAACAGCTTGAACTGCTTCAGGACTATAAAGTCAATGTACTCCTCTGCACGCCGACGGAATACCGCCTGATGGCCAAAGTGGATCATCTCGGCAGCTACGATCTTTCTCATCTGCACACCGCTTGTTCGGCAGGCGAAGCGCTGAACAGCGGAGCCATCGATACGTTTAAAAAGACGTTCGGGCTTGAGTTGAAAGACGGTTACGGACAGACAGAGAGCACGCTTCTGATCGGGACGACGGTCGATACCGAACTTCGCCTCGGCTCCATGGGTCAGCCGCTTTTCGATGATGTTATCACGATTGTCGATGAGGACGGCCATCCGGTTCCCGACGGGGTTATCGGGAACATTGCCGTCCGCCGTGATTTTCCCGCTTTGCTGAAGACTTACTATCATCAGCCGGATCGCTATCAGGCTGCCGTGATCGGCGACTATTTTCTGACCGGCGACCGGGCTTCCAGAGATAAAGACAACTACTTCTGGTTTCACGGCCGGCGCGACGATGTTATTATCAGTTCCGGATTTACGATCGGTCCGGCCGAAGTTGAAGACGCGCTGCTGAAGCATCCTGCAGTTAAGGATTGTGCCGTGGTTGCGAGTCCTCACCCGGTCCGCGGAAATATTGTCAAAGCGTTTGTCGTTTTGAAAGAAAGTTACGCCGGAAGCAACTCTCTGGCAAGAAAGCTGAAAGTATTTGTCAAGAATGAGACGTCTCCGTACAAATATCCGCGGGAAATTGAATTCGTCGCCGATCTGCCGAAAAGTGTATCCGGTAAAATAAAGCGGGCCGATCTCAGAGATCTTGAGATCAGCAGGGCGCGTAAAAAGGGCATCAAAGTCTGAACCTTTGAGCAGACTATGAACTATTAAGCCGCTTCTTCATTCATCGAAGAAGCGGCTTTCCTGTGTCTTAAGGCCGAAAAAGATTTTTAGGCCCCCCTCATTTTTCTCCCATCACATACTTGGCCGCCTTTGCCGTCCAGCTGATCGGCAAAAGTTTGGCCGCGATCGTACCCGCCCGGTTCATTCCTCCGGCAACGACGGCGCGTTTTCCGTTCATCAGGGCCTCGTAACCGAGACGGGCGACGCGCTCCGGTGCCATGGTCCGGCTGAACATTCTTGTCCCCTCTGCCCCGGCAACCGTTCCGAAACGGGTTTGGGTCGGTCCCGGGCAAAGTACCGTAACGGTTGCTTCAGAACTCTTCAGTTCTTCGGCAAGCGCTTCTGAAAAAGAAAGAACATAAGCCTTGGTGGCAAAATAAACAGCCATATACGGACCGGGCTGAAAAGCGGCCGTGCTGGACACATTCAGAATCCGGCCGCCTTTTTCCTTCATTCCCGGAAGCACGTAATAGCTCAGTTCTGTCAGTGCGGCGATGTTTAACTGAACCATCTGCAGCTGCTCCTGGATGTCCAGCCCATCGAATGCACCCAGCAGGCCGAATCCGGCATTATTGACGAGTATATCGATCGGGATGTCTGCCTGCTCGATTTCCTTAAAAATCTCTTTCGCTGCCCCCGGAACACTGAGATCCTTGACAATATAATGCACTTTTGTACTTGTAAACGTTTCTTTTATTTTCTCCAGTTTCTTCGCCGTCCTTGCAACAAGGACAAGGTCGTAGCCGTCTTTTGCGAACAGTTTGACGAACTCATAGCCTAAACCGCTTGTCGCGCCGGTAATCAGTGCCGTTTTTGCCATCTGCAGCCCCGCTTTTCAATGAATGTTTAAACCTATCATAATGAAGGCTTTATCCTCTGTCAATTTTAATCGTCGGTTGTCCCGGGGGCGGCAATGAAAGGATAAGCTGCGTTCCGCTTTATGAAACAGGGCGCCTCATCGTCAGACGTTTGACGGATGGGGCGCCCTCTTGAGGCGGATACGGTTTATCCTGTTCATGCATTTGGAAATAAAGCATTTTAATTATCAATCACATCTGTGAACGGAGTCAGCGGCATCCAGTGAGAAAGCAGAAAACCGAGGGCGACCGTGCAAAGGATGACAACCAGAAAATACAGGTCATAACGGCTCCAGCCGATTTCGTAGTAGTAAGTCCGCGCTTCCGTCATCGAGAAGCGTTTGGCTTCCATGGCTACAGCCGTGCGCTGGGCGCGGCGTATCGACTGGGCAAGCATGGCCAGCGCATAGTGTTTCATCCTCTCATAGGCAGCCCGTGCCCCTTTCTTTTGCATCATGCCGCGGACGATCATTGCCTGGCGGATGTGAACGAACTCTTCGGCCATCATCGGCAGCATCCGGAAAGCCGCCAGACAGCCGTATGCATAACGGACGGGCACCTTAAGCTGCTGCATCAGCGAATAGAAAAACGGCACCGGCATCGTCGTCGAAGCCAGAATCATGCCGATCATTGTGAAGATAAAAGTTCTCAGGCCGATTAAAACGCCGCGGGCCAGACTCTCCTCGGAGATCATGATCAGATACCAGTGAAACAGGACGTGCGTGCCCTTGCCGAACAGAATCATGGCGGCCGTGCCCAAAAAAGAGACAATAAAGGTCAGAATGATCATCCAGAATGAAAATTTTGCCGGGAAGCCGTTAACCAGGAAATAAAGAATAAGAAAAAGGACGGTCGCCCAAATCATCGTGTTCAGATTGCGGACACAAAGATAGACAATAAAGAGAGCGGCGATGATCAGAAATTTAAATGAAGGATTGATCTTGAAAAACGGCTTGTCCGTGTTTGTCCAAAAATCCCCCATCTTCTTCCCCCTCCCTGCTTTCCTCTGCCGTCCGCCGTGAATCCGCGGCGAGATGCCCCTCTTTTATTTTCAGCACTCTCGTCGCAAAATAACGGACGATTTCCATTTCATGGGTGACCATAATCACGGTAGTCCCGCCTTGCTTCAGCCGCTGGAACAACTGCAGCAGCGCGAATGTGTTGCGGGCGTCCTGTCCGAATGTCGGTTCATCAAGGATGACTGCTTTCGGGTGATTAATCAGTGCCGATGCCACACTCAGCCTCCGCTTCTGACCGACTGAAAGCTGGAACGGATGCTGCAGCCGCTGATCTGCCAACGAAAATTGATCAAGCGCCTCGTTGACCCGGGTGTCGATTTCCCGGCTGTCCAGTTTCTTTAAAACGAGGCTGAGTCCCAGTTCGTCATCGACGCGGTCGGTTACAAACTGATATTCCGGATTCTGGAATACAAAAGCGACGTCGTCACGTGTATGATCGAGATGCCAGCGCACTTTTCCCTGATGACGGAGCAGTCCCATGATTCCTTCAATCATCGTGCTCTTACCGGCGCCGTTCTTGCCGATGACGGCGACCCATTCACCTTGGTAAACGGTCAGATGAGACAGAGAAAATCGGATTTTATGCTGACGGGTCACGGAAAAGTTATCGAGTTCGAGCAGGACATCGTTTTCTGAAGCCGCCTCCCGGTGGCCGGGCCCCTCCCTGATCAATCCCTGCCAGACGCCCGGATGCCAGATCCCGTATTCATCCAGTTCTTTCACATGTGTTTGCAGAATCTCGTCCTTTGCTCCGTCGGCAATGATCTGACCTCTCGGATCGAAAAGGACGACTCTGTCGATCAGATCGAGAACGTGACTGATTTTATGCTCGACAATGAGCAGTGTCCGATCCGCGCCGATCCGGCGCACAGTCTGCCACAGCTGTTCGGTGCCCTGCGGATCAAGCAGCGCGGTCGGTTCATCGAGAAAAAGCACGTCCGGTTCAAGGGCGAGAACGCTCGCTATCGCCAATCTCTGCTTCATTCCTCCGGACATCCGGCTGATCAGCCGATGCGGGCGATCCGGCTCAAGTCCGACCATTTTCAGATAATGCCGAATCAAATCCGGCATTTTTTCGCGGCTGATCCGCTGATTTTCAAGAACAAAGGCAATTTCTTCATCGGCATAAGGCATGCAGAACTGGGTGTCGGGGTCTTGAAAAATAAAGCCCCAGTTTTCCGGAAGTACGAGCTCATCCGCTTTCATCGGCAGTTCGATACTGTTCGGCACGAGCCCGGACAGCACCTGAAGCAATGTTGATTTTCCGCATCCCGAAGGGCCGAGCAGCAGCACCTTTTCCCCTCTTTTGTAATGAAAAGTCAGATCTCTGAAAAACATTTCTTTTTTCTTCGGAAAAGCAAGGCGCAGATTGGTGACTCCCCAGCAGCCGGGACTATTTAAGGGCATCGTAGTCTTCCTTAGACACCGGACGGATGAGATTGGTAACACCGGTCTTCTCCAGCGCTTTAACAAGGATATAGGGGAAGACGCCGGCTAAAAGCGCCGCCCCGATAATACGGAACCCGATGTTCAGAGTCAGGTTCCAGCCCGCGAGATCGGTCAGATAACCGTAAACAAGGTCAATCAGAAAAGACCCTATGGACGCGGCAATGCCGGAAAGAACGGCAACGGAGACTGTGAATTTTCGATAGCGCCACGCGGCGAAAATCAGCTCGGAAAAAATTCCCTGAACCACACCGTAATAAACGTTGATAATGCCGCCGCTTCCTGCGAACAGCATTTCGGCGATCGCGGCGGCAGTTTCCGCAAGAAAGGCGACACCCGGCTTGCGGATCAGCAAAGCGGCGAAAGGTCCGGCAATAAACCAGATGCCGTAGATCAGCGCATCGAGCTGCAGCCCGAGCGACTGCAGCATATCGTACACAGGCCCGAGCAAACGAAAAACAAGGCCGAAAACCAAAGAAACAACAATCGTGACCAGAATATCGGTCAGATTCAACTTGCGACTTTTACTTTTGCTCATCTATTCTTCCTCCTGTCTGCGTTCATCCTGATTTCTTTTCTTTCGGAAGCATCCGCTGCACAGTCAGGGTCGGAGAATGATTGAAAAACACGAAAAACCGCTTTCCTCTGTACGAAAAGAAAGCGGCAGCTGCCTGAATGATTTCAAAACCACTTTCCCACGCTGGTATTATCCAGATCAGGTCCAAGGGTCAGGGCCGTGCCCTTCTCAGCGGAATGCTCCCCTAGTGGACAAACGCATATTCATTTAACACTTTTAACGATACTCCCCCGCCCAATAATGGTCAAGATAAAACATTTATTTAATCATCCGAAAATGCAGTTTCCAAGCCCGATCGAAAATATTTTCATGATTTTTTAATAAAGGTTTCGTATCCTGAAAAAAAGGGAATAAAAAATCATACCCCCTCACCGGATTTTAACTATTTCAGAAACGAAAGGAGGAAATAATTTTCTTGATGCCCCGCTTTGTTTGTGATATTAAAGACAGGAAGAACTGGAAACGGGATCAAAAAATCGAAAAACCTGAGGTGATGTGAGTGAAAACGCTCCGCTTAAATGAATCGATCCGTTTTGGAAAAAACGATCCGTTTGTCCTGATTGCCGGTCCGTGCGTGATTGAAAGTGAAGATCTGGTCCTTAAAACGGCGGACACCATCCGGGAAGTGACCGACCGTCTCGGGATTCCCTTCGTATTTAAATCCTCTTATGATAAAGCCAATCGTTCGTCGATCTATTCCAAACGCGGTCCGGGTCTGGAAAAGGGACTCGAAATTCTGAATAAAGTCAAAGAAAAAATCGGCGTGCCTCTGACGTCGGACATCCATGAGGCCGATCAGGCAGCTCCTGCGGCCGATGTGCTTGATATATTGCAGATTCCCGCTTTTCTCTGCCGTCAGACCGATTTGCTGGTCGCTGCGGCGCGGACCGGGAAAATCATCAATATTAAAAAAGGCCAGTTTCTCGCACCGTGGGACATGAAAAATGTGATCACAAAGCTCGAGGAAGCGGGAAATACAAACATTTTGCTGACGGAACGCGGTGCCTCATTCGGCTACAATAATCTGGTCGTCGACATGCGGTCGCTTCCGACAATGCGCTCGTACGGCTATCCGGTCGTTTTTGATGCGACGCACAGCGTTCAGATTCCCGGCGGAAACGGCATATCGACAGGAGGAAAGCGTGAATTTGTCCCCTACCTTTCACGTGCCGCCGTCGCGGCGGGCGTGGACGCCGTTTTTATGGAAGTACATCCTGATCCGGATCGGGCATGGTCCGACGGGCCGAATATGGTGCCGCTTGAAAGTCTGGAAGAACTATTGAAACCGCTCCTGGAAATCGACGCTGTCGTCCGCAATCTGGATGCAGTGAAATACTATTAAAAGATAAGGAGGCCTGTCCATGAACCTGAACACCGAGAAAAGCAGAATCAACTACGTCATTGAAACGCGTTTGAAAAATACAGAAGCATACATGGATTCGTTCAGCCGGACATTCGATACGGAGATCCGGGAAGTGCTGAAGCTGAAAAAAAGGCTTGATCCGGAGATGATTCAGCAAGTGATTCGCCTGATTTTAAATTGCAGAGGCCGCGTTGTGATTACCGGTATGGGCAAGTCGGGAATCATCGGCAGAAAAATCTCATCGACACTTGCGAGTACAGGCACGCCTTCGTTCTTCCTTCATCCGGCGGAAGGGCTTCATGGAGATCTGGGCAGGATCACAAGAAACGATATCGTTTTGGCGATTTCCAACAGCGGCGAAACGCAAGAGGTGCTGCGGATTCTCCCATCGGTTCGGCGCATCGGCGCAAAGGTCGTCTCGATTACCGGAAATGCCCGTTCCACGCTGGCCGGGCTTTCCAATCTATCGATTGATACCGGAACGATTGCGGAGGCCTGCCCGCTCGGCCTTGCACCGACGTCGACAACGACGGCGACGCTTATACTGGGCGATGCGCTGGCTGTTGCCCTGCTGGACGTGCGTGATTTCAAGCCGGAAGATTTCGCTGTTTTCCATCCCGGCGGCTCTCTCGGCCGGAAGCTGCTGCTGACGGTCAAGGGCGTCATTCGCTCCATCAACAGGGCAAACCCGGCTGCTTATCAAAACGCCAAAGTCAAAGAAGTACTGTTTAAAATGACGGAAAGCGGCATCGGTGCAGTCTCCATCGTCAATGAAGAAAATCGGCTGATCGGCATCCTGACCGACGGCGACATCCGGAAAGCCTTATCAAACGGCAATATTTCATGGGATCAGCCGATTCGTCAGATTTACACGGCCGATCCGTATTTTGTGACGACGGACCAATTGGCCGCCGAAGCCCTGCACTTAATGGAAGAAAAGGACATCCATGTCCTCCCTGTTGTGAAATCGGGGGAAAATGAACCGATTGCCATCATCCGTATCCAGGATCTGACACGGATCGGACTTTAATCCTCCTCTGTCTCCGTCGCTCCTTTCGCAGAATGAATCACCGGCCGGGTTCAGTCCGCGAGATCATCGACGCAGGCACGTACAGCCGCTCTGTTCTTTGAAACCTACAAATTTACGGCTCCGGACAAAATTCCGGGGCTATTTTGCATCCGGAATGACGGATAATATTCGCGGCTTGCGCTCATTCTAAGAAAAGCTACTTCATGGAAACGGAGCGTTGCCAATGACTGTTTCATCGCGCCTGCTGCAAGTTTTTATTCTCGCCGGATTGATTCCGGCCTTCTGTTTCTTGTTTTCAGACGGGGCCGCGGCCCAGTCCCCTTTTCCGAAACAAATCATCGTGACGCAGCGGAATCCGGATTTGCGTTCACTTATAAAAACTTCGGATCTGATTGTTTATGCCCGTCTCAATGCCGGAATAAATAAATGGGAAACAGGAAGAACTGCGGCTCCGGGCCGGAAGCTCGTCAACTCGAGACAGATTCTTCATATCCGGGACGCTTACAAAGGAACGGCCTCCTCCCCTGCCTATCTTCTTTCAACGGGCGTCGAACCGCTTCCCAGGCCTGAAGATCCGCTAAATGCCGTCTATCCGGGACCGCTTGCGGACGGAGACTACGTCCTTTTTCTGAAACAATACAGCGATCGTTATTACTATATATTGAATGGCGGATTCAGCGCTGTCTATCCCGTCTATGGAGGAGAAATCATTGCCCTTTATGAAGGATTCAAGGAGCTGAACGGTAAATCGCCTGCGGAACTCAAAAATATTGCCGGTCGCTAACGGCGGCGCCGGCCGTTCTTTTGTTCTTTATTTTTTGGGGGAAAAACAGAAAGGAATAAAAAAGAGAGACAAGCCATAAGCTGAAATAAAAAATGCAGGGAGGCAGATTATGGCGAGGACGGCTGCGGCATCGCTTCACGAAAAACGCAGGGAATGGTACGGACGCTTGAAACAGCTTGCCGGACGGATGGAGCGGCTTCCGGCAGAAAGATCGTTTGAAACGATTGCTTCTATTATGTACTGGATGATCCTACTGTTCGGTGTTCCCTATTTCTTGTTCACACTTTGGTCTTTCGTTCGCTTAAACGGCTGACCAGGATCCGAAAACCTTGCTCTAGTCAATCTGTCTGAGCATGTTTTCTAAAACGTAATCAACGGCTTTGATCGTTTCAAAAAAACGGCGTTTGCGTGTATCCGTTTGAAATGCGGTGACGCAGACGATTGCCAGGTTGTCGTACGTATCCTTAATCTGTATCGGATAGACATATTTCGGCCTCCTGCTTTTCACCCAGTGATCGGCAAGAGGCCGCCATGCATCGATCAATAGCTGGACACGGTCGGCGAACGGCTTCACTTCGCCGTAAAAATCGGTTTTGTAGTCCGGTCTGTTGGTCCGATTCACAAATTGATCATAGGCTTCCCGGTTTTTTTCTTTCAACTCTGCGGTCAGCCGTCTCAGCCGGCTGTCCTCTTCTTCTTCCATTTCGGCCACCTCTTAAACAAATCCCCTTGTTAGTGTACCATGCGTACTGAAAAAAAACACTTACCGGGAATCAAAGAGATCGTCTGCCCCTCTTTTTCATTGCGGAACTTCTATTGACGATTCGGGCAGAGCCGTTCCTGCCGCCGTTTTACTGAAAGTATCCAGATTCTTTTCAAGACGATTGACAGAACGATTGATGTGTGCGATTTCGCTGCCGATCCGGAACAGTTCCCGGCGGCAGCTGCCGAACTGTTCGCCGATCATTTCCTCGGTTTTTCGGACCAGCTTGTTGTCCAGATGCTCCAGTTCCATTAACAGGTAGTCCATTTTATAATCCAATGCCTGTGCCGACAATCCTTTGCATGCCTCAACCGTTCTCAATCCGCTCATGAATCAACCTTCTTTCAGCTGTTTGTTTAAATTTTCTAGAGCAGATGGAGGAAACCCTGCCTGTCCGACAGAACTCGAACGACTCCGGCAAAACTAGTGAAAATTTGTACGACTTTAATCAATTCGTCATAATTTTAACGGAATGTATGTTCGTTTATACGTAAACTAGCACACGATTGGCGTTCGTTTTGGTATACTGTGGTAAAGATATTCCGATTCTTATCGAAAATTATAAGAAGTGATTTTTTGCGATTTTTTGGAAAGGAGCCTTTATCATTTGACATTCTTTTATCCGAATGGACAGCCGTATAAGGAATCGGGAAACCGCAGACAGCAAACGGCGGCGGATTCGGTTGTCTACGGCCATCGCGGCATGACGCTTGAAGAGGACCTGAATGCGGCCAATCAATACTACAGAGATGCGGACCGGGCGGTTATCTATAAAAAACCGACGCCTGTTCAGATCGTTCATGTCGACTACCCCAAACGCAGCGCCGCTAAAATAACCGAGGCCTATTTTCGCAAGGCCTCGACAACGGACTACAACGGTGTCTACAAAGGAAAATACATCGATTTTGAAGCAAAAGAAACGACGCACGCCAATTATATTCCTTTAAAAAATTTTCACAGCCATCAGATCGAGCATATGGAAAGGATCAAACGTCACGGAGGCATCGGTTTTATTATCGTCAGATTTACTCAGGCCGATGAAGTATATTTGCTGGACGCAGGAATTTTAGCTGAGTGCTGGAAAGTCTCGCAGCGTAAGGGCGGGCGTAAATCGGTGCCGAAAGCGCTGTTTCAGAAAAAAGGATTCCTCGTGCCGCAAAATTATGCGCCGCGAATTGATTACCTTCGCGTCGTGAATGATGTATACTTTTAAGTTGGTCATAATCTCCCGGGCCGCTCGAATAATATGAAGCGTAATACCCATGGGACTGGCTTTCCGGAAAGGTAGGATTTTTAGCATGGTTGAATATCACTCGCGTATGGAGAGACGGCGGTCAGCTGAAATGGAAAAGCTGAAAGCAAATAAGTCTCAGAAAAAAAATGGGAAGAAATCTTCGAAGGGAGGAGGCAAAAAAGGGCGATGGTTTAAGCGCATCCTACTCATTTTGTCTCTTATTTTCTTGTTTTTACTTTTGGCCGGCACGGTGACCGTGCTTGCGATCATTAAGAGCGCTCCGCCGCTGAACGCAGATGCGCTGCGCAATCAGGTATCATCCGTTATCTATGATCAGAACGGCAATAAGGCGACCAATGTGGATACCGGCCAGGACAGAATGTATACAAGTATCAACTCGATTCCGCTTGTGGTGCAGGACGCTTTTATCTCTACAGAAGATGTCCGTTTCTACCAGCATTTCGGGATCGACCCGATCCGTATTCTCGGAGCGACCGTCGCCCAATTTACGAACGGCTATAAATCGGAAGGCGGGAGCACGATCACTCAGCAGGTCGTGCGCAATGCGCTGCTGACACAGAATAAAACGTTTACAAGAAAGATTCAGGAAGCCTATCTCGCGATTCAGCTGGAAAAAAAGTACACGAAAAAACAGATTCTTGAAATGTATTTGAACGATATTTATTTGGGCGAAGGGCCGACTTACGGCGTGGCGGCCGCATCGGAAAAATTTTTCGGGCGCCCCATTCAGAATGTGACGCTGGAACAGGCTGCGATGCTTGCGGGAATGACACAGAATCCGGGTTACTACGACCCGATTCTCCACCCGGTTCAGGCAAAAGAGCGGCGTGATCTGGTCCTCGATCTGATGGCCAAATATAAGGCGATTACGCCGGCCCAGGCTGCCAAAGCCAAAAGTGTCCCCATGAAAGAAATGACCAAGGATCATCGGGACATTCCGGTCAGCAACAGAAAATACAGCTCATTCGTCGATTATGTCCGTAAAGTGCTGGTTAACGATCAAAAGCTGGTCACCGATAAACAATTTGATTCAGGCGGCCTGAAAATTTACACGACGCTGAATCCGTCCGTCCAGCAGCGGACGGAAGATGTGCTGAATAACAGCAATAACTTCTCCAATGTCCAGAAAAACTTTCAGGCCGGCGTGGCGGTGATCGATACCCAGACCGGAGCGATCCGTGCTCTCGGCGGCGGGCGAAACTATCAATATCTCAATACAAACTGGTCGTATATCAATACCGGCAGTGTCGGTTCGACGGCTAAACCCATTATGGATTACGGCCCCGCCATCGAGTATCTGAACTGGTCGACCAACCATCAGGTGGACGATACGAAAACGTATTATACACAGTCGGGTTCCCAGGGAGTGTCTGTTTCCGACTGGGACAACCAATACATGGGCAAAATGACGATGCGCCGGGCGCTGGCCCTGTCCCGGAACGCGCCTGCCGTCCGGACGATGCAGACCCTGCTCAGCACGCCGAACGGCGCTGCGGACGTTCGCTCGTTTGCAAACAATCTGGGATTCAATTTTAACAGCATCTATCAATCTTATGCGATCGGTCCCTTCTTTTCTTCGCCTCTGCAGATGTCGGGAGCTTACGCGGCATTCGGAAACAGCGGCGTTTACAATCAGCCGTATGCTGTGACGAAAGTCGTTTTCCCGGATGGCGAAGTGATTAATCTGAATCATACACGGCATGTGGCGATGCACGATTATACGGCGTATATGATTACCGACATGCTGAAAAGCGTCATGACTTCCGGAACCGGTGTCACTGCGGATATTCCCGGCGTGCCGCTTGCAGGCAAAACCGGAACACAGAACATCGACGACAAATACGCGCAGCAATACCAGATTTCACCGTACGATCAAAGCCACGGCGCGCTTGACGCCTGGTTTGTCGGCTATACAAGCAGGCTGACGGCGGCCGTCTGGACCGGTTACGATGTGAATCAGAACAAACCGAGCGACAGTAATTACGGAACCTTCCTGGGCCAAAATGAACAAAAATATTCGCAGATCATCTTCCGCGACATCATGAGTGAATTCATGCAGGGAGCACCCGATTTTACGCGGCCGGGCTCCGTGATCAATATCGGCGGCGAACTGGCCGTCAAAAATTCAAGCGAGGCTCTGAATTATCAGACCCAGCAGCAGAATCAGGCGGCAGATAAAAATAACAGCAGCTCGAGCAGTTCAAGCAGTTCGAGCAGCAGTGCGGCAAGTTCAAGCGTGCCGATCAGTTCAAGCAGCTCAAGCACGCCGATCAGTTCGAGCAGTCCAAGCAGCTCGAGCACGACTCCCGCTTCTAGCAGCGCTGGCTCTTCTTCAACCCCGCCTGCTGCGTCGTCAAAGCCGACGCAGCAAAATCAGCAGAACACGACTCAACAAAAGCCGTCGAGCGGACAGTAAAACAGACAGAAGCCGGCTCAGTTTTATTTACAAGTACTTATGAATGTGCATTGAAAGAGGACGTCCCATCGTCGGAAATTCGACGGCGGGACGTCCTCTCTTTTCATCCTTTTTTCTTGTAGACGGCAAGTTTTTTCTTCAGCTCTTCATCCAGCTGGTTCAGCTGGATGAATGAAAGATAGTGATCGGGCTGTTTGATGATATAGGAGAGCCTTCCCTCAATATTAAGCGGGGCATAGGGCAGACTGGCCACTGTTTTCATCAGATGCTGCGGCGACAGGCTGTCGACCGCCCTTCCCGATGACCAGACGGCCTGATCGATAAAAAGCGCCAGCGCCTGAATCATCGGCTTCTCTGCCCGTTTCCGGTCGCGGCTGCGGAACGCCTCGGCGATTCCGGCGCGTCTGTCGGGCCAGCTGCGATTAAAATCCCGCAACGGATCTTCCCACGGCCATGAAGAAAGCGACGAAGGCTTTTCAATAAACAGAATGTCGTAAAAGAAAGGCTGTTCCCTTCCGGCCGTACCGGCATCGGAAAATGTAACATGCGCTTCTCTTTCATAAAACGGAGGAAAGCAGAAAGATGCCGGTACATTAAGCGTCGTTTCGCTCTTCTGCAACAGCAAGGCCTCCTCCCCTCATCCGTATCCGTTTCCGTCCCTCCCTGCAGAGATCGAGCAGCGGGCACTCCGGGCACTTCGGGGCCTGCGCTTTGCAATGATAGCGGCCAAAAAAGATCAGGCGATGATGCGTTTCCGACCACTTTTCTCTGGGAACCCGCCGCATCAGCGTTTTTTCCACATCAAGGACACTGTCTTTCCAGCGGCAGATGCCGAGCCGCTTGGTCACACGTTCAACGTGCGTATCGACGGCAAGCGCCGGTTCTCCAAAGGCAACGGACACAATCACATTGGCCGACTTGCGGCCGATTCCCGGCAGCTTGATCAGTTCCTCACGATTCCGGGGCAGTTCCCCGCCATAATCTTCAATGATCCGCTCGCACATTTGCCGGATGTGCTTCGCCTTATTGCGGTAAAGCCCGATCGACCGGATGTCACTTTGCAATTCTTCCAGCGGAACGGAAAGATAGTCTTCAGGGACACGGTATTTTTCAAAAAGGCTCGCCGTCACACGGTTGACCAGGGCATCGGTGCACTGGGCGGAAAGCATGACGGCGATTGCCAGTTCAAAGGGATTGCGGTGATTCAGCTCGCAATGTGCGTCCGGGAACATCGCGGCGATCGTCTCAAGCACCGAGTCAATCTGGCTCTGATTCAGAATGGACTCCACCCCCCTCAGCCATTATCCAGCCAGTCATAGGCGGGCATTTTCGGATTTTTTTTCGTTTCGTTTTCCTTCCTTTGCCGCGGCAGCTGCTGGTGGCGTCTGATATTTTCGCCGTGCTCTTTTGCCTGGGCCAGCGTTTTGATTCCGTTCTTTTTCCAATCGAAAAGGATTCGGTCGATGTAGCGGAAATTCAGTTTGCCCGAAACAACCGCTTCACGAAGTGCGGCTTTAATCAGCTGGGGCGAATGATGATCCTCATCCGTCCACATCGCCAGAGACTCGCACTCGATCGGCGAGAGCGGACGGCCGAACTCACGTTCAAAAATCGTGTAAAGCGCTTTTTCGCCCTCTTCTTCCGCAGCCTTGCTTTCTTTGCCGTAGGCATAGCTCAGCAGCCTGTCCCAGAGCGGCAGAAGCGAATAGGCCTCGGAGTATATCTGGTTTTCCTTTTTCTGAACAATCGACAGGAATCCGTGCTGGATCAGGCGGCGAAGCATATCGGCGCACGCCGTCTCATCGAGAGTCATCCTTTGAGCCAGGTCGTCAAAGGTAGGAAAGTCATCACCTTTTATAATAAAAGAATGAACCTGAATCAGCATCATACATTCCTGTTCATTCAGTCCGATCGCATGATAATGTTCAATAAGCAATGCCGGAATATTGACATCGCCCTTCATCAGAAGATTCAACATGAACTTTTTATCCATATTTGACACCTCACGGACCATTATATCATGATTAAATTGAAAAAAAATAAATTCGGCACGGTTTCAGCGCTGCCTGCCGAGGCCCGGCCGCCGTTAAAGCCCTGTACATATAAAAAAAGCCGGTGAAAAAATCGATTGTGATTTTTTCACCGGTCCGTCTGTGATTGTTCCGTCCGCTCACGGATAAATGCGGTTCAGCAGTCTCGGGAACGGAATGGCTTCGCGGATGTGTTCCAGTCCGCAGATCCAGGCAATCGCCCGTTCCAGGCCTAATCCGAACCCCGAATGCGGTACGGAGCCGTATTGGCGAAGTTCCAAATACCATTTGTACGACGGATCGGTCAGATGGTATTGCCGGTAACGCTCCTCCATCAGCTTGAGGTCATCGATCCGCTGGCTTCCGCCGATGATTTCTCCGTAGCCTTCGGGAGCCAGGAGATCAGCGCAGAGAACGACCTCCTCGCGGCCGGGGACGGGCTTCATATAGAATGCTTTTGCCTTGGCGGGATATTCAGTCACGAAAACAGGGACATCAAAATGTTCGGCGATGGCCGTTTCATGCGGGGAACCGAAATCGTCGCCCCATTCAATGTCGTCAAACCCTTGCTCTTTCAAAAATTCAACTGCCTGATCATAGGTTATGCGCGGGAACGGTGCCTGGATCTTTTCGAGCTTTGCCGTGTCGCGGCCGATTGCCTTTAATTCAGGCCGGCAGTTTTTCAGCACTTCCTGCACGATGTATGCGACGTATTCTTCCTGAAGCTTCAGACTTTCTTCGTGATCCGTAAAAGCCATTTCCGGTTCAATCATCCAGAATTCGATCAGATGGCGGCGTGTCTTCGATTTTTCCGCCCGGAAGGCCGGTCCGAAAGAAAATACCTTTCCGAAGGCCATCGCCGCGGCCTCCATATAAAGCTGGCCGCTCTGCGACAGATAGGCGTCACGATCAAAGTATTTAGTACGGAACAGATCGGTCGTTCCTTCAGCCGAGCTGCCGGTCAGTATCGGCGGATCCACTTTAATGAAACCGTGATCATTAAAAAAATCGTACGTTGCCTTAATCACCTGATTGCGGATTCTCAATATCGCATGCTGCCGGCTTGATCTCAGCCAAAGGTGGCGATGGTCCATCAGAAATTCGACGCCATGTTCCTTCGGCGTAATCGGGTAATCGCTTGTAATCTGGATCGGCTCAAGCGACGAGACCGTCAGCTCAAATCCTGAGGGAGCCCGTTTGTCCTCACGCACGGTTCCTGTGATGTACAGCGAACTTTCCTGAGTCAGTTCCCCTGCCTCTTCCCAATCTTTTTCATTGACCTCATTTTTCAGAACGACACCTTGAATAAAACCGGTTCCGTCCCGAAGCTCAAGAAATTGAATTTTCCCGCTCGACCGTTTGTTCGCAAGCCAGGCTCCGATCGTGACTTCCCGGCCGATATATTGATTGACTTCAGCAATCGTTGCTTTCATTTTCGTAAAGACCCCCATGGTTCAACCCTGACAGATAAAAATATGAAAGGATTAGCGGAATTTAAGTATAAGAAAACCGGGACCCGGCCGCTGTCTGAGCCCTGACTCTGTCCCGTTTTCCTTTACCTGATTTATTTCCGATGCGTTTTAATAAAATGCTCCATTCTGTCCAGCGCTTTTTCGAATTTCTCGAGCGAGGTTGCGTAGGACAGGCGGATATGTTCCGGAGCCCCGAATCCCGCGCCCGGTACGACGGCTACCTTTTCCTCGTTGAGAAGAGCAGAAACCCAGTCCGAAACCTGATCGAAGCCGCAGGAACGGCTTGCCTCTTCAATATTGGGAAACAGATAAAAAGCTCCCTGCGGTTTCGCACAGACAACGCCCGGCAGCGCAATCAGCTGATCATAAACCGTATTCAGCCGTTTTTCGAAAGCCCGGCGCATCTTCTCGACACTTTCCTGAGGGCCGGTATAGGCGGCGATCGCCGCGTACTGGGACACCGATGCAGGGTTGGATGTGCTGTGGCTGGCAATATTGGTCATTGCCCGGATGAGTTCTGAATTCCCTGCGGCATAGCCGATCCGCCAGCCGGTCATCGCATGCGATTTGGAGACTCCGTTAATGACGACCGTCTGCGCCTTGACCCGATCGGAAATCTGGGCGATTGAACGGAAGGAATTTCCGTTATAGATCAACTTTTCATAGATTTCGTCTGAAATGATCAAAATGTTGTGCTCCAGACAATATTCGGCGATCGGCTTCAGTTCGTCATCGGTATAAATCATCCCTGTCGGGTTGCTCGGTGAGTTAATGATGATCGCTTTCGTTTTGTCCGTGACGGCTTTTTCAAGATCGCCGGCCGTTATTTTGAATTGCTGTTCCTGGGTTGTGGCAATAGGCACCGGCACGCCGCCGGCCAGTTTTACCTGTTCCGGATAGCTTACCCAGTAAGGAGCAGGGATAATCACTTCATCGCCCGGATTAAGAAGTGCCTGAAACAAGAGATACAGCACATGCTTCGCCCCGTTTCCGACGATGATCTCCGACGGCCTGTAGTCGAATCCCTGATCGCGTTTCAGTTTGCCGATGATCGCTTCTTTAAGTGCGGGCAGTCCCGCTGTCGGTGTGTACTTTGTATGCCCGGCTTTCACTGCGTCCATGGCTGCGTCGATGATAAAATCCGGTGTGTTGAAATCAGGCTGGCCGGCTCCGAGGCCGATCACATCATAGCCCTGGGCGGCGAGTTCGCCCGCTTTCGCCGTAATAGCCAGCGTACTGGAAGGCGTGATCGTTTCCACTCTTTTTGCTAACTGCATTGTTTTTCCTCCCTTTTTCCTGTTGCCAATTCTTCTTATTTTTAAATGAATATCGGAATTAAATATTCAGGATGCGCTGTGCTTCTTTGCCATTGTCAAAATTAATCGAGATATAGTTGTAATTGCCGCGGCTGTTCAGAAAAGTAATTTCCCAGATCGGCGTGGCCTGAATCGCGCCCAGACGGACAGAGAGAATCGTTTTCACATCCAGATGCATCCCTGCCAGAATCTGAAGGGCCTGCCGGCTCGTAATGCCGTTTTTCGCGATCCGCGTAAAGTAAGCGCCCTTGCCGTCCGGAACCCAGAAATACATCTGCACGCCATTTCTTGTTCCCCTGACAACTTGATAGGATTCCGAGCCGTTATAGTAGGCAACCGATTCAATCTTATCCGGATGGAACTGCCGTTCCGCTTTAGCCGCGGCCGTTCGGGCAAGTCCGTTTTCATAGTTCATATTGCTGTTGTACAGCTGCAGCGAACCCCAGCCGGCGACCAGCACCAGGGCAGGCAGGCCGATGATTATCCAATTTTTCATCTGATCACCCTTATTTTATGTATCTGCGGAACCGTTCTGCCTGTACAAAAAGAACGGAATGCCGCAGATTGAAGAAAATAGAAATTCTGAACGTTGACTCAGCGGTTTACCCAGTGCGTCATACTAAATCACACTAATCGTAAACATGATGAGCGGGAAATGCAAGACAGACAAAGAATTTTCTGTTACGGGATGATCTAATGTTTATTTTAAAGGAACTGCATCGGTTTCTCGCTGAGAAACTGCTTCACCTGATTGTGCTCATCCAGGAGGACAACGACCGGATTGTTTTCCGACAGTTCTTTTTCACTCATCAGAGCATAGGCCATAATAATTACAATATCGCCCTTTTGTGCCAGCCTTGCCGCCGCGCCGTTCAGGCAGATGACTCCGGATCCCGGCTTTCCGGGTATGATATAAGTTTCCAGCCGGGCACCGTTATTATTGTTGACGACCTGAACCTTCTCATTGGGAAGGAGGCCGGCGGCTTTCAGGATCGTTTGATCGATCGTAATGCTGCCGACATAATTCAGATCCGCGTCGGTAACCGTTGCGCGGTGAATCTTGCATCTCAGAAAGGGTCTCAGCATCTTTCAGACCTCCTCTTTCAATGCCGCAGTATTGCCGGTGACGTTGTCAATCAGGCGCGCCCGGGAGTAACGGACGGCACTGGCAATGATAAACGGTCCGGACAGCACGACCCCGTTTCTCTTCAGATCCGGGTAATTCAGGACATCGACGTAATCGATTTCAGCGAGCTTCAGATGGTCGCGGTAGTACAATCGCACGGCCTCCGCAATTTTTTCAAAATCCCGTTCTCCCTGCTTCAAAGCTTTCATGCCTTGCTGAAGCCCTCTTGAAAGTTCGACGGCTTCCTTTCTTTCATCGGCATTGAGCCGGACGTTGCGCGAACTGCGGGCGAGGCCGTCCGCTTCGCGAATGATCGGGCATGGGATCAATTTTATCGGAAAATGAAATGCCCGGATCAGGCTGCCGACGACCGCCACCTGCTGGGCATCCTTCATTCCGAAATAAACAGTATCCGGCTGCACGATATTGAATAGCTTGGTCAAAACGGTGGCCACGCCGTCGAAATGTCCCGGCCGGCTCTTGCCGCAAAGCACATCGGTTTTCTCATGGACGGTGACGGTCACCGCCGTTCCGTTCGGATAAACCGCGGACACATCAGGCAGGAAAAGTGCCTCCACGCCGGCCTCTTCGGCGAGCCGGGCATCACGCTCCGTATCCTGCGGATAATTGATATAATCCTCGCGGTCGCCGAATTGTGTCGGGTTGACAAAGACACTGGCGACGACACAATCCGATGTTTCCGCCGCTTTCCGAAAAAGCGACAAGTGCCCCTCATGCAGAAAGCCCATCGTCGGGACAAACCCGACGGTTTTTCCGGCCTTCTTCCGATCGCTGACAAACCGTGCCATATCCTCCGGCGATTTGATGCAAACGATTCCTCTTTTACGTACTGATTCCGACATCCTGTTTTCCTCCCCTTGTCCGGAGGAGGTCCGGTCCGGCGCACAGCCTGAAAATCAGGCAAGAAAGTCTTTATCCGGCGTCGCCGGCCCTCCGTCCATGTCCGTCAGCGGATCATGGCAGACTTTATTGTTTTTTTGCATCGCATCCCTTTCCTGTGTACCGCTATCCTGCCGGGACATGCAGCCCAAAAAGAGGAACGGGACGTAAATGCATCCCTATTATATCAAAACCGCCGCTTTTTTTCGCCACCGTCCGAATCTTTTACCTATAAATTGCCGAGATCGGACGGATTCATGGCCATTCAATATCCGCGGAATATACGCGAATGATCGCTTTGTCTGCGTTTTCCAGAAGCAGCACGCCGTCGTCGTTGATTCCGAGGGCGACGCCTTCAATCGTTGTTCCGCCGGGCTGCCTGACTTTGATCTTCTTTCCGAGGCTTACGGCCCGTTTTTCCCACATCGGCTTGATCGCCGGAAACCCTTCCCGAAGAAAAAGCTGATAAAGCTGCTCGAATTTCTGTAAGAAGGCCTGGACAAGGACGACCAGATTATAGTTTTTGCCAGTGATCGCTTTGAGCGATGACGCCTGCTGCCTGACGTCATCCGTCAAAGCACCGGGATCCGTATTGACATTGATGCCGATGCCGATCACAACAGCTTTGACAAACGTTGCTTCCGCCTGCAGTTCGGTCAGTATGCCGACCAGTTTTCTGCCCTCATAAATGATGTCGTTCGGCCACTTGATTCCGCATGAAATACCGGTCTGCTCTTCGATTGTCTCTGCAGCTGCAACGGCGGTTACGAGAGTCAGCTGAGGCGTGCGGGCGATCGGAAGGTTCGGCCTCAGAATCAGGCTCATGGCGATGTTGGTTCCCCGTGAAGACTGCCACGTATGCCCGAGGCGTCCGCGCCCCGCCGATTGTTCGTTGGTGATCACGACGGTGCCGTCTGCCGCCCCTTCATCGGCCAGCGCCAGGGCCTCTTTCTGCGTTGAACCGATTGTGTCAAAGAAACAAAGCGAACGGCCGATTGTCTCCGTCTTCAGTCCGGCCGACACGGCCGCCTCGTTTAATCCTTCCGGGGCGGCCACCAGTTTATAGCCGCTTTTCTGGATCGCCTGAATCTGATATCCGTCATTTTCAAGTTCTTTAATATGTTTCCAGACCGCCGTGCGCGAACAGCCGATCGATTCGGATATCTTTTGTCCCGAAAGAAAGCGGTTCTGATTTTCATAGAGCAGTTTCAGGACGGCTTTCTTTGTCTTTGCCATTCTTTGAACCATGATTCGATCTCCTCCGTTTCATTGGCCACGGATCCGGTAACCACCTGTTTTTCAAGCGCAGCCAGTGCTTCGGACAGCCACGGTCCGGGACGTTCGGAAGACCATTTTAAAAGATCGTTTCCGGTCACTGCCAGTTCCCCGCGCCGGTGTATCCTGCATCCCTGCCATAGACGGTCGATATTCCGCTCCATTGCTTCGAGCGCGCTGCGGTCCGTCCTGCCGAAAGCGGCCTGGAGCCGTTCCACCGCCCGGGCCAGTTCTCTGCCGGCATAATAGACGCGGACCGGATTCCAGCCGTCCCTTTTGCGGACCGCATCATATTTCTGCAATGCGGATACGCCTTTTTCTCTTGACCGCGACCAGTTCCATGCCCGGGCGAAGGCGTGCACATCATAAATCCGCAGGGCCGTCAGAAAGGCCGCCCAGCGCTCGGCATCCGTCTTCAGAAGCGAAAAGTGCACCTTTTCGAGAATCGTCCGGTCCGCGGCCTGTTCGAGAAAAGGCAGAGCGCCGATGCACCCGGTTTCAAAAAGCAGCCCGATCGCCTCATTCACTGCCTGCCCGGCCAGCAGTTTTGTCATCTCCTGATCTATTCGTTCCACGGAAATCTTTCTCAGAAGCGCTGCCCGATTCTTGAAGGCTTCCCGCTCCGCCTGTCCGAGTGCGAAACCGAGTTCGGAAGCGAATCGGATCCCGCGCATCATTCGGAGCGGATCCTCGGAGATCCGTTCCCCGGGACTGCCCACCGTGCGGATCATCCTGCCTGCCAGATCAGCTCGGCCGCCGAAGAGATCGATGACCCTTCCCGCCCGGTCCATCGCTAAAGCATTGATCGTAAAATCACGCCGCATCAGATCTTTTTTCAGTGACGTTTCAAAAACAACCTGATTCGGATGACGGTAATCATCGTATCCGCTCTCCGAACGATAGGTCGTCACTTCAAAGCTGGCGCCGCCGCTGAGAACGGCCACTGTTCCGTGTTCAATGCCTATGGGAACGGTCCGCTTAAATAAAGCGACAACGTCAGCGGGGTGCGCCGACGTTGCAATATCAATATCATGGACCGGGCGGCCGAGCAGATAATCGCGGACTGCACCGCCGACAACGTAGGCTTCGAACCCATGCGTCATCAGTGTATCCAAAACAGCGGTCGCCTTTGTAAAGGGAAACGACAAAAAAGACACCCCATTTTTCTTATTTACTGTGAGCCGGGAAATGCCGCCGGGACCCGTCATTTCTGTTTCTTTTTTTGATGTTCCAGTTCGCGCCAGTGAAATTCACCGCGCTTCAGGGCGTGCATCAGAATTTCCGCCGAAGCCATATTGGTTGCGAGCGGAATCTTGTATACGTCGCTCAGCCGCAACAGAGCATTGACATCCGGCTCGTGGGGCTGGGCTGTCAGAGGATCCCGCATGAAGATGACCATATCCATCTCGTTCGAAGCGATCATGGCACCGATCTGCTGATCGCCGCCGAGCGGTCCGGATTGAAAACGATGCACCTTCAGTCCGGTCGCCTCCATGACTTTCTGGCCGGTTGTGCCGGTCGCATAAAGTTCATGATTTTCCAGAATATACTTATAAGCAATCGCAAATTCAATCATTTCGGGTTTTTTCTTATCATGAGCAATAAGAGCTATTTTCATCGCGCGATCCATCTCCCTCGCCGAGACTGTTTGATAAGGGCGTTTCCGGACGCCGGCGAATCATGGTCCTTGTTTCCCTTTCGAACAGACTCTCTCGTATAGATTTGTCTTGACCTGCTGCTGTCTCGTCTTATAGTTATTTCGCAGCAGCAGGTTAATTCAAGATGTTTTCCAACCCGTAAACCAGTGAATCCAGAGACATGACCGTTTTAATGGCAAGCCCGACGCCGGTCATGAAAGATGCCCGGTCCGTCGAGTCGTGGCGCAGCGTCAGCAGCTCGCCCTTCCCGCCGAACAGCACTTCCTGATGCGCGATCAATCCCGGAAGGCGGACGCTGTGAATCCGCATGCCGTCAACATCGGCACCGCGCGCCCCCTTTAATGTTTCTCTTTCATCCGCCGCCCCCTGCTTCTTTGGATGCCGCGTTTTTTTAATCAATTCGGCCGTCTTCACAGCGGTACCGGAAGGAGCATCTTTCTTCTTATCGTGATGCAGCTCGATAATCTCGACATCGGGAAAATATCTTGCGGCCATCTGGCTGAACTTCATCACCAGCACGGCTCCGATGGCAAAATTGGGTGCAATGATCCCCCCCAGCTTTTTCCCGGCCATCTGTTTTTGATAGTCAGCCACTTCCTCATTGGAAAATCCCGATGTCCCGATTACCGGTCGCACGCCGTACTCAATAGCTGCCCGAAGATTCGCTTTACCGGCCTCGGGAGTTGTAAAATCAACCAGAACATCCGGTTCTATTTCTGAAAAGCAGGTGCCGATATCGCTGTATACCCGTGCATCAAGCTCCGGCAGTCCGGGCAGACTGCCCACTTTTTCTCCGTCATGACCGTGATCGACTGCCGCTGCTAAGGCAAATGCCGGTGCCGAGGCAATCATCCGGATCGTCTCCGAACCCATTCTTCCCCTTGGGCCGGCAACGGCTACACGAATCGGTCTTTCGTCCGTCATCCTTACTTCGCCCCTTCGTCTCTTTTCTTTGTCCAACGATCCTTGTCGCGTGTCCGGAACTTGTCCAGATCCCTTTCGAGTGCGGCGTCAAGATCGATATGTAAACGGTTCGCCATGCAGATAACGACGAACAGCAGATCGCCCAGCTCTTCTTCAACTGTTTTTTCAGCCTCTGTCGGCTTCTTTTTTTTCTCTCCATAGTAATGATTGACTTCGCGGGCCAGCTCGCCCAGTTCTTCCGTCAGACGGGCCATCAGTGCCAGCGGAGAAAAATAGCCTTCTTTAAACTGGCTGATGTAGCCGTCCACTTCTTTTTGAAGCGCCTCAATCGTTTTTTCCTCCACGTCTGACCCCCCGTTTTTTTCTCTTCCTTAATTGTCATTGCCGTGAAAAAAGAAAGATGCCCCTGAATGCTGCGGTTTATTCATTCCGCCGATGCCTTCTCTCTGCGTCCCGCCGCTCTTGCAAAAGAATCAAGCAAAATTATCATACCACTGTTTTCAGTCGATGAAAACGTTGCTTTTGCCTTCTGTTAAAGATGTTTGTTGAACGTTTCAGTCTGAACGCTTATGATTAGAATTGCAAACTTGTCTTGAAGGGTTGTGCACGCATGAAACTGAACCTGAAAATGAAAGATATTCTTTTTATTTTGCTGGGCGCCGCAATCTATGCTTTCGGACTTATCAATTTCAATCTGAAAAATCAGCTGGGCGAAGGAGGAGTCACCGGACTGGCTTTGATCTTTTATAATCTGTTCTCCATTGATCCCGCCTGGACCAATATTATATTGAACATTCCGCTGTTTTTTGCCGGCTGGAAGTTTTTCAGAAGGAATGAATTCATTTATACGCTGATCGGCACCTTTTCCTTATCTTTTTTCCTTTTTATTTTTCAGCATGTGATGACATTCAGCTTTGTGTTGAACCACGATCTGCTGCTTGCTGCTCTGTTCGCGGGTGTTTTTATTGGCGGCGGCCTCGGGATTATTTTCCGTTACGGCGGAACGACGGGCGGTTCGGATATTGTTGCCCGCATTACGCACAAAAAATTCGGCTGGGCCATGAGCAAGACAATGCTGGTTACCGATGCATCTGTCATTATTCTCTCGCTCGTTTATCTTGATTACCGGCAGATGATGTATACGCTCGTCGGCGTTTTCGTCGGATCGAGAATGATCGATGTGATTCAGAAAGGCGCGTACGCAGGGAAGGCCGTGATGATCTTTTCTAAAAAAAGCGATGAGATCGCCCGGAGCATCATCGCGTCGCTTGACCGAAGCGTAACGTTGATCGACGGCAAGGGGGGCTACACGCATCGCGAAATGAATGTACTCTATTGTGTCGTCAGCAGAAACGAAGTTTTCCGGCTGAAGAATCTGATCCAGGAAATCGATCCCGATGCGTTTGTCACGGTCAACGATGTCCATGAAGTCTTCGGTGAAGGGTTCACTTATGACAGGGCAAAAACAGAAGAGTAAAGTGGATGACGATTTTTATGTAGAGATCCAGGCGTCCGTTTTCTCCCGATCCCGATACACGTCTCCGAAATTCATCCTTTCCATTTTTAACCGGATCATCTACAATACTCCTATCATTCATTTTTTGCAGAGAAGAGGAACCACGTAAAAAGAAAGGATGCGATGATTTGGCAGACAAGGCGCATGTGACAGACAGAGGAGTTTCAAGGGCTGAAAAAAGGCAAAGGGCCGGAGCCGTTTATGCCGTTCTCGCCTATTCGCTGTGGGGCCTCTTGCCGATGTACTGGAAGCTGATCGATCAGGTTTCCGCTTTTGAGATTCTTGCACACCGTATTTTCTGGGCCTTTATATTTATGATCATTCTTTTAATTTTTTTAGGAAGACTCGGCGATTTTTTTCGCCGTTTCCGGTTTTTTCTTTCTCACCCGGCAAACCTGGTGCTGATTGTCGCTGCCTCGATTTTGATCAGTATAAACTGGCTCGTTTACATCTGGGCCGTGAATAACGGACATATTGTCGAGTCCAGCATGGGCTATTACATCAATCCGCTGGTCAGCATTTTGCTCGGCATCCTGTTTTTAAAAGAGAAACTGACTCCCTGGCAGATCGTCGCTTTCTTGCTGGCGACGGCCGGGGTCTTCATCCAGACGATCGAGTTCGGACAAGTTCCGTGGATTGCGATTTCTCTTGCCCTGACGTTCGGGTTTTACGGCCTGACGAAAAAGTTCATCCGGCTGGACGCGGTACTCGGATTGACTTTTGAAACGCTGATCGTCACACCGATTGCGTTCGTCTATTTGATCTATGCGCAGATGCAGGGAACGGCCGCCTTTGGCCACAGCCCGACTTTAACCACGGTTCTTTTGATCGGCACCGGCGTGGTAACGGCGCTGCCGCTGCTCTTTTTTGCCGAGGGCGCGCGGAACATATCACTGACGATGATCGGCTTTTTTCAGTATATCTCGCCGACGCTGACATTGATTCTCGGCGTGACGCTTTATAAGGAGTCGTTCTCGCAGGCTCAGCTGATTTCATTTTCCTTCATCTGGCTCGGACTCCTTGTTTTTTCCGTGTCGCCGTTCATGAAGCGTCGGTTATCGCCTGGGCGCCGTCCTTTGGGAACTCATCAGCATGAATGACAAAAAAACAGCAGGAGTGCAATAAAGGGACATGCTCGCCATGAGCAATGTCCCTTTATTCTTGATCCTAAATCCGGCTGACGGTCAGAACTTATTCAGTGTGTAAAAGTAAAGGAACCAGACGGCATGCTGCTGCTCGTCTTTCGCAATCCGGTAATAAATCGATCGTACTTGCGGATTCTGCGCTTTGTCCCCTGACTCAAGATAAAAGTCCACCGTGTTTTGTTCGTCTTCAATCGCATGGCGCAGCCCCTCGGGATACGTGTTCGGGCACATTTCCGTCTGATGCACCGTATACGCCTGCCCGGTCAGCTGAAGATACAGAGATGAGAAAATCCGGTAATGGCGGATCTCATCGTTCCGGATTTCCGCTATCTGCCTTTTTTCCCGCTCGCTTTTCGCTTCATTCATCAAGATTTCGTAACAATGAACGGCCTGATACTCACCGCTGATTGAGCGGGCGATCCGTTCAATCTGCGTTCCGTCCGCACCTTGTTCCGCCGTCTGCCTGAATTCCCCTTGATCGAAATTCATCATATTCTGAGCCTCCCAAGACTTTCTGGCTTTAGCAGTCTATTCTGGCTCGCCGAGAATCGTGTCTCGTCAGGCAGATGATGCAGAGAGATATCGGAGCATGCAGGCTCAGGATAAATCCGGTGCCTTGCGGTTTCTGGTCGCCTGTTCATAGCTGTAGGCCAGCTCGATCAGTTTTGGTTCATCGAAAGCCATCCCCGTAAAGGTGATTCCGACCGGTTCGCCTGCATCGGTATAACCGGCCGGAACGGTTATGGACGGATAACCTGCTTTAGCTGCGATATCGCTGCCTGTCGCATTAGCGAAAATCAAGGCATCGAGATGATAATTCTTCATGACCGCATCAATGCCCTCTTTTCGCGACAGCCGAATGTCGTCCGCCCGATCGATCAGATAGCGCTGTTCGCCAAGATCGCCGCTCGTGCGCTCGGACTTTTCCAGCACGGTTTGTCCGTATTTTAAGGCGGCATCGGCGTGCGCCTCGTTATAGGCAATGACGTCTTGGAGGCTGTGGACCGGGACATCGGCAGGCAGCTGTTCAAGGTAGCGGTTAAGATCCCATTTGAATTCCTGGTACATGACACAGGACTGCCTGTTCTCCAGTGCATCGGAAGAAGGAATGGCCACGGGATCGATCACGGCGGCACCCCTGGTTTTCATTGTCTCAAGTGCCCGGTTGATTATTTTCACCTTTTCGTCACTCAGCGATGCCGTATAGTGCCGGTCAATGCCGATGCGCGCGCCTTTAAGGCCGCCGCGCTTCAGAAAAACCGAGTAATCCTGCGGGATGTCGCCCCGGCTCCAGACCGTTTCTTCATCCTCTTCATCGACGCCGGTCATCGCATTCAGCAGCAGAACCGCGTCGCGGACCGTCCTGGCCATCGGCCCCGCTGTATCCTGGCTGTGAGCGATCGGAATGATCCCGCCGCGGCTGACGACGCCGATCGTCGGCTTGATCCCGACAAGCGAATTGGAAGAAGCCGGGCTGAGAATGGAACCCGAAGTCTCCGTCCCGACTGCCGCTGCCGCGAAGTTTGCGGCAATCGCCGCGCCCGGACCGGAGCTTGAACCGCCGACATCGAACGAAGCGCCGTAAGGATTCAGGACTTGTCCGCCGAGCGAGCTGTAACCGTTCGGCATGTTTTCCGCCATAAAATTAGCAAACTCCGTTAGATTGGCCTTTCCAAGAATAATCGCCCCTGCTTCCCGCAGCCGTTTCACGACAAAAGCATCTTCTTCGGCGATATAGTCGGCCAGGGCGACCGAACCGGCAGTTGTGTGCATCTTGCCCGCCGTACTCAGATTATCTTTTACAATTACAGGGATGCCGAAAAGGGGGCCGACGTTCGGCGTGACCGTTCGTTTCACATCGCACGCCTCGGCGTCGTGCAGCGCATCCGGATTCAATTCAAGCATCGCATTCAGCTTCGGCCCTTTCCTGTCAAAATGTTCAATCCGGTCCAGATAGATCTGGACCAGATCTGTGGAAGTTATTTGCCCGAGTTTCAGTGCTCTCTGCATGGCACTGATCGTGGCTTCTTCGATCGCAAACGGTCTCCGTTTAACCACCTCTCTGCGGACGAACATGCCTGCGGTCAGTACGGCCGCCGTCGCGCCCGTCAAAGCAGCGGCGAGTGCAAATTGTTTCTTTTTGGACATCGTGTTTCACTCCATTAATCAAAAAGTCTCAACTCTTATACTGATAAATTTACAATCAGTCCATAAAATTTACTACAATCTTACAATTATCCCTGGAAACATGCAAATATCATTTTTGATCCGGGGATTTTTTGAAAACTGATCATATACACGATCAGAAAAAAGAACTCAAGGAAATCCCCCTCGAGCTTCTGAAAAGTATATTTTGGCAACGGTACGTCATAGGTATCGGTTCTGAATTTAAGTGAAAACCTTGATTTTACAAAGGCTTTATAATCTGATTTCAGCCGACCCGGATCTGCGCGATCCCGGCACTGCCTATCTTCCGTCCTGATCGGGCAGATCACCGTCAAAGACAGGTCTGTCAAAAAGATTGAAAGAAAAATACTCCAAAGAAAAATACTCCGGCGATTTCAATTATTCAACAGTGTACCGCATCATCCTTTTCCACTTTGAACGCCGGACGGTTTCCTTGAACCCCGCCGTTTCAAATGACGAGGGAATGCCGGTCCAGAGGAAGGCGGCGGGCACCTCCCGACTGTAGGGCACGGCGGGATAGGCTTCGATGCACGTCGCACCGTTCAGTTTGCAAAAACTTACGGCGGCCCGGATCAGTTCGACGGCCAATCCTTTTCGCCGGTTCGCCTTTGCTAGAAAAAGGCAGCTGACGGACCACACCGGCTCCTGATCGATTCTTTTAAAAACGCGGGAGTATTTGAGCCTTAGATAATTTTCTCTCGGTGCAGCGGCACACCATCCGATCGGCGCGGCGCCGAGGTACATCAGCACGCCGAGAGGAGCATGCTGTTCAGCCAGCCGCCTCATCGCCGCTTTATTGCTTTCTCCTTTTCCTGCTTCGAAATCTGCTTTCTTTAATCTCCAGGACATACACCAGCAACCGCCGCATGCCCCGTTACGGCCGAAGAGAGCCGTAAAATCATCCCAGCGATCTTTATCAAGCGAAAAAGCCGTCAGTTCCTTTTCCGTGTTTTCGTAAACGAGCAACCTTTCTCTTCCCTTCCTTGTTAGCGGTTTTTCCTAATTACTATGATAATCGCAATGACCGGCCGTTTAAAAGCGAACGGGACACAGAATGAAAAAACGGAGACCGGAAGCCGGTTCCCGGCAGGAATAGCGCCCTGCTTCGAATATATACCGTTTGAAATAAATACATAAAGAACAGGGGTCCCTTTTCCGGGAATGGGACCGATCATTTATAATTTTGAAGAAATAAACATTCCCGTTACAGATTCCGATCTTTCATGTAGAATGAAGATGGATACGTTTTTCAGGGCACTGGAATCGGCGAAGGACGGCTCCCTGCATGTATAAAAAGATAGCGGCGGGCGCAGTCTGAACCTTGAAAAGGTCCGCAGGCGGCCTGTGCAGGCTGTTCTTCATCATGCTCGGACGATTATCCAGAAGGGATGATGAAAATATGGAAATCAAAGAAGGTAAAAACAGATTTTATGTAACGGATGCGGCGGGACATGAGATCGGCGAAGTCACTTACTCTGCTGTCAGGGATTCGGTGCTGAGTATTGATCATACTGTTGTCGATCCGCAATATCGCGGCCGGCAAATTGCCCAGCAGCTCATTAAAGCGGTTGTCGACAAGGCCGTCGGCGATCACAAACAAATCATTCCGGCCTGTTCATATGCCAAAGCCCAGTTCGCCAGGGTCAAGGATTATCAGCAGATTGAATTTAAAGGCTGAGGATCTGTCCGTCATCCGGAAACAACAGGCAGGGCGGATTTACATCCGGAGTGTTCGCCGGCCGAACTGGAGCATAGAGGCCCGAATTGAATGCCTGCATTTTATCCTGCCGAAATCAGGATACGGACCGGATGGCGGCGCACTCTGCCTTTTTTAATCTGTGAGAATAGGCCCTCCCCTCGCGTATTCTAGTGTGTTGACGAACCGGGCGGAGGAGATGTTTTATCCAATAAAAAAACCGGCTGCTTCGTCGGTTTTTTAACTGCGTTTTCACATGAAAAACGGTGTCTTAACGCCAGCCAAAGAGCCGCGACACCAACCCCTTTTTATTTCTTCCCCCGGCATTTTCCCGCACTTCTCTCAGGCGGCTGACTAATTCTTTATCTCTCAGTTCAATTCTGCGTTCCATACTTCTGTCGTATTTCTCAACGACCTTGCTGGCCGTTTTTTCCGCCGTTGTCGCGGCAACCTGTTCCACCATCAGGCGCAGCTGGTCGGCCGTGATCTGCATCCTGACGTCCCGGCTCACCTGAACACTTGTACTTGTCGGCTGCTTCCGGACACTGTCCGTGCCGGCAGATTCCTCTGCTGTGCGGAGACTGAGTTCTCCGCACACCTCCCCCGCTGCATCCTCAATCTTCCGTCCGTCTCTCATTTTTTTCAATAATCGATCAATAGCTTCAATGTCTTTGTCAAAATAGATGCGCTGCTCTCTGTCGTTTCGCGTCATCACGTAGCCGTGCTTCTCCAGGGCTGTTGTCAATCGTCTGAGTTTGCTCCGGGTCACATCCAGTTTTTCCGAGACGCTCTGCGTAAAAAAGCCGATTTCTCCGTTTTCCGGCGCCATGCGATCACGCTCCGTTCAGATAGTGTACTATTAATATTAGACACTAAGTGTCTCAAATCCTACCTGACTGAGCTTGAAGAATATTAAATTGTACCGACAGATCCTGCTTCTTTTAAATGAAACCTTGTCCCGAAAGTGCCGATTGAAAAATTTTTATCGGCAGCCTGACGTCCGCTAAGGAAGACAACGCGTGTCTCCGCCGGATTTTTAACCGCGTATGCCGGCTTTTTTATTCTGCCTTCACCCTCCCCTTTTTTCCGTTTCTTCTTTTTCTTTAAGCAGCTTTTTAATTACCGCCACTTCCCTTTCGAGACGATGCAGGTGTCCCTGCATGTCGTCAATTTCCTGACCGGATTTATAATTGATCGCAAAATCAATGATCGATTCATGTTTGTCTCTCGCCGCAGACCGGTTCTGGCTCATCATGATGAACGGTGCCTGAAAAGCGGCGATGAACGACAGACACAGGTTGAGCAGGATGAACGGCGGCTTATCAAATCGCAGGCCGCTTGTCAGAAGCACGGTATTCCAGACAATCCATACCGTCAAAAAGGAGGCGAACATAATGATAAAGCTCCAGCTTCCGCCGAACCGGGCGATAAAATCGGCAATGCGGTCGCTGCGCTTCGTCTTTTTCACATATTCTGAATTCAGCTGTTTGACGATTTCCGATTCATAGCGGTCTACAAGGCGGTCGATCCGTTTTAAATTTTCATTATCCAGATCGATGTCAAACCCTTGAATCATTTTCTCCTGATCGTCATTCTTCATTTTATCGTTATCCTTAGGTTTCCAAATCATGACGCCGCCTCCTGAACGTTCTCAAAGTCAAATATTTAGTGAACGATTCTATTTTAACGTAATCGGACGCAGAAAACCCGACAGATCATTGAAAAAAATCGTCGCGGCGAATTCTGCGTCATTATTATTTGATAACCAAGCGGCTTTCTTTAGGGAAGGATCTCCTGAAGGAGGCGGACACCGTGCAGAAAAATTCCGCAATCCCCGGATCTGGAAAAATCATTTCAATGGGAATCATTCTTTACATATCCTTTGATTGGATTTTACATTGGCTAAAACAAAATTGAAAATTTCTTATATAAAATAAAAGTGTCGAAAAAAATATTTTCAATACAGGGGCGGCGGATAGTGTTGACAAGATTACTGACTGAGCTGGGCCGGACACTGCTTCAAAGGATTGACCGGTTTGATGACTCATTGTGAACGGGCGCCATTTTAATAATCGGAGGGACTTCCATGAGAATTGCTATTTTTACAGACACCTTTACACCCCAGGTTAATGGCGTAGCGAAAACCCTGGAACGTCTGACCCGGTACCTGAACAAAACAGGAATCGGGTATACTTTATTCGCCCCGCAGAATGTAAGAGAAGAACACAAACGTACCAATATTCAAAAAGTTAAAAGCATTCCTTTCGCGGTTTATCCGGAATGCCGCTTTGCCGTACCGAATCCCTATTTTGTACGGAGAAAGCTGCTTCAATTTCAACCCGATCTGATCCACGTGGCCACACCTTTCAATATGGGACTGTTGGGAAGATATTATGCCAGGAAATTGGATATCCCTTTGGTCGGATCGTATCATACGGATTTCGACGCTTATCTGGCCTATTATAAAATGGAACTGATCTCCCCTATCCTCTGGAATTACCTGCGATGGTTTCACAATTCCCTGCAGAAGACATTCGTCCCGTCACCGGCTACATTTGTACAACTGAAAGATAAAGGATTTCACAGTCTGGCGATCTGGGGCCGGGGCGTCGACTGCGGGCTGTTTCATCCCGACAATGCGGAAAACGCAATCCGGCGGGAATACGGCATCGCGGCCGAACACATTCTCTCCTTCGCCGGCCGTCTCGCGCCGGAGAAAGACATCGCGACATTGCAGAAAGTGATGAAAAACATAAATGGAAAAATGAAAAACCATGTGCATTGGCTGATCGCCGGCGACGGACCGCTTTATTCGGAATTCAAGGCAAAATTCAGCGAACATGTCACATTTACCGGTTATTTACCCGCACAAAAACTGGCACAGGTGTTTGCCGCTTCGGATCTCATGGTGTTTCCTTCTGCAACGGAAACCTTCGGCAATGTCGTCCTCGAATCGCTGGCATGCGGAACGCCGGTGATCGGCGCAAATGCAGGAGGCGTCAAAAACATTCTTGTCAATCATAAAACGGGGATACTCTGTACGCCGCAGCGCGTGAATGAATTTACTTCGGCTGTTTCTTTGCTGCTCAGGGATCATTTGAAACGGCGGGAAATGAGCCAAGCCGCCCGCCGCTATGCACTGACGCAAAGCTGGGATCAGATATTTGAAAAATTGCTTGACGATTACGCGGATGTAGTGGGCCATTCGGCCGGAAGTTTCATGAGCGACGGCTTGACCTCATAAACAGCGATGGAAAAATTGTTAATGATCAACAGACCGGTGCGGCCAATTTCTGATGTTTTGGGGCTTTTTATGGTAAAATACTGTCATGCAGGCATTTATCATGAGAAAAGCAAAGAAACGGACGGATTTTTTACGGCAAAACAAGGCGTGCAGCGGTTTCTGCGCAGGCAGCAAATCCATACAATATGTTGTCCGGCATGCTTGGTCCCGTACGGAATATCCGTCGGCCGAAGCTGCTCCGTCCGTCTTCTTCGAAGATTTCCCAGAGGATTTCCCGATGGATTTGAAGAAATTTCATTATATAATATAATGGTTGTGCCGGTTATAATTTGATCATTGAGGTGCAAGTATGTTATCTAAATCATTAGATGAACTCTATGAGATTGAATGCCGTATTTTCAAACGAATTAATAATAGTTATGAAAAAAGAATGCTGAACTGGTATTTCCGCTGGATCACCAATGTAGGGGGGGCAGTCGCTGAAATTTTAGCGGTGCTCATCCTTCTCCTTCGCGCTCACGGCCGCCTGCATCAGACAGCGGTTGCCAGTGCGATCTCGCTGACCATCAGCCACGTCATTGTTCAGCTGCTTAAGCGATATATTCCGAGACAGCGGCCCTATCTGACCCTGGAAGGGACTAAATTTCCGGAAAACCCGATTGCTGACCAATCTTTCCCGTCCGGTCATTCGACGGCCGTCTTTTCAGTGATTGTTCCGTTCATTTTATATCGGCCATCCCTCGCTATTCTGCTGATTCCGATTGGATTGAGTGTCGCGGTGTCCCGAATTTTTCTCGGGCTTCATTATCCAAGCGATGTACTCGCGGGGATCTGTCTGGGTTCATTGACCGGGTTGATTGTCTACGTTCAGCTGCTGTCTCCGTTCTGATGCCGGACTGTTCCCGTCGAAAGAGGCCGTTCCCTTTATCAAAACGGCGGGGAACGGTTATCTCAGAGGCGAACGGCGCAGTGAGAGAAAATTTCAGCCGTCTATAAGGCTCGGCCCGGGCCGTCAATTTTTCAGAGCCCTGCTAAATCGTTGAAAAGCTGTGGTCCGGCGGTTTGGCGGGGCTGCTTTATTTATCCTGCATGTTCGGTTCGATCAGTGCTGACGCAAAATACGGATTGTCCCCAACGCTTCGGGACAATCCGAATCAAGCTGGAACCGTGCCGCATTTTAGCAGTTGCACCGAATGAGGCATGACTCGCACCAAATCGGGTCAAACTCGCACCGAATCAAGCTGAGGTCGCACCGAAATTTTGCAGTCGCACCGAATGAGGCATGACTCGCACCAAATCGGGCCAAAGTCGCACCGAATCAAGCTGAGGTCGCACCGAAATTTTGCAGTCGCACCGAATGAGGCATGACTTGCACCAAATCGGGCCAAAGTCGCACCAAATCAGGCTGAGGTCGCACCGAAATTTTGCAGTCGCACCGAATGAGGCATGACTTGCACCGAATCGGGCCAAAGTCGCACCAAATCAGGCTGAGGTCGCACCGAAATTTTGCAGTCGCACCGAATGAGGCATGACTTGCACCGAATCGGGCCAAAGTCGCACCGAAATTTTGCAGTCGCGCCGAATGAGGCATGACTCGCGCCAAATCGGGCCAAAGTCGCACCGAATCAAGCTGAGGTCGCACCGAAATTTTGCAGTTGCGCCGAATGAGGATGACTTGCACCAAATCGGGCCAAAGTCGCACCGTATTTTTGCCGGCAGGAGATTGTGCAGAATCAAAGCAGCTCCCCTTTGCGACCGATATCTATCTCAGCGGGCACCGCCGTACAATTTTTCCGCGACACGTCCGTCGATCGTAAGCCCTGTGATTGAACGGCGGCGTATCGCCGAATTGCATCAAGCTGCGCCGCATTTTGCCGGCTTCCTGCATGCCGTTCCGGTCGGGCAATACGCGCTATCAGCTAAAATGGCTGCTCGCGGAGCCGTTGGATCTCTTTCCTGGTATCCTCGGGCAATACGTGCAATCGGATAAAATGACAGCGCAGTGATTTGCCGTGTATATTATTTTTTTGTACTGTCCGTGTCGTTATCGGTGAATGATCGTTTAAAGAACAGGTTATTCAGGAAAAAATTGCTTTGCTCTATCGGCACCTTATACATTTTTTCCCATCTCTTAGCTACTTCTTCAGGGCTGCTGTCCATCAGGCTCTTTTTCTCATGTTCGCTCAGCCGGTCGATGATTTCTCTGAATTCATTTTTCCTATCCATTCTTTATCATCATCCTTATTGAGAATTCGCAAGGCAATGGGAAGTGAATGCCGTAACATCAGGCCTTCAGTAAAACAGAATTCTCTGTTTCATCTGATCCGGACTTTTCGGCCAGGCCTGTCATGCTTCTGTTCTAATGTAACTATATCACGTAACCGCCTTCAATTGTAGCTTGCCGCCGCTTAATCGCCCAGCGATAAAATGACGGTTCGCCGTTCTTCAATTTTGAATCCGGGCCCTTAAATGAGTTCATTCCCTGATCCGAACCTGCCCGCCCCTTTCAGATTTCAAACCGCCTAGTGAAAATGCACATTCTTTGCAGATTCCGTCTTCGTCCGCTAGACTTAGAATCAATCAGAATCCGAAAGAAGGGTGAACGATGTCCATCTATAATTTTTCTTTTCCGAAGTTAACAGGCAGTGGCAGTCTTTCTCTTGCCGATTATCATAATCAGGTGCTGCTGATTGTCAATACCGCCAGCAAATGCGGATTCACGCCTCAATATGAAGGATTGGAGAAGCTCTATGAAAGTTATCGGGATCGGGGTTTCTCAGTGCTCGGCTTTCCAAGCGACAGTTTTCTGAACCAGGAATTTGCCGACGCCGAAAAAACGGCTGAATTCTGCAAGTTGAATTACGGCGTCACTTTCCCGCTCTTCAGGAAATCGAAGATGAAGGGAAACGACATCAACCCGCTCTTCCGATACTTGCTGAATGAGACAGGCGCCAAAAAGATTACCTGGAATTTCAACAAATTCCTGATCAATCGCGACGGGAAAGCAATCCGTTACTACGGATCGCGAACAAAACCCGAGGAAATCGAAAGCGACATTCAGACACTGCTAAAGGATGAAACAAACGCGTGACGTTCCGGCGCAGCTTCCGTGTCGGCGGATCGCTCGATTATTTTTTTGAAAATTGATCCGTGATCCGTCTATTCATATAAAAAATTGATCCGTTCGGCCAATAAAAACGCTTATCTTTCTTTCGTCGATAAGCGTTTTTATTTTCTATAAACCTGTGATCCGGGCCAATCATCTGTCTCGCCGTATCCGGTTTAACACTCTATGCTTGTTAGCCGATGATGTGAACAGTCATAAGCTGTGCCGTCAGCCGGTCTTTGCTGTTCATATTAAGATATGGGATGTCTGTTCTTTTTTCCTGCGGAGAAGAACATGTTTATCTTACCTTTAATTTTTTGGAATCGGTGTGCGCTGCTTGAACATTTCATGTGAATACTTAATTTTTTTCCCACAGATCGGGGCTCATCTGTTTATCCAGCTGAATCAGCCGGTTCCAATAATCCTTCTGCAGTTCGTCCAGCTTCTTGAAATAATCTCTTCTCACCCGTTCGTAATATCTCCCGATCGCATCCGCCTGGGCGATCAGGTCTTCGGGCACCGGCAGCCGTCCGAGATTCTTTGCGGTCAGAACCGGCAGGACGGTTCCGGACAGGCTGTCCGCCAGATAGTGTTCGCCCAGCGGACTTTCGAGATAGGCCTTGATGAAATAGGGATGAATCGTTTTCGGCCGGAGTGCCATCAGGTTGATTGAAAGATAAACGGGCTCGTCACTTTCAAAGACGGCAATTTTTTGTTTAGTGCCCTTGGCGACGAGGATGACATCGCCCTTTTGCAGCTTATGGCGGCTCAGGTTTCCGTCTACGGAAAATCCGGCGATTGACGGCAAATGGATGCGCCCTTCCGAATCAATGTCGTTCAGCCGCAGGATTTTTATGCCATCCTCCGCCTCCGCATTCTTCGCTGAAAGATTGTAGCCTTTAATTAACGTGCATAGATCCTGTACGGGTACGGTTTTAATCAATCGAAGCTTCTCAGGGTTCCAGCGGATGGCCCCGAAATGTTTCGATTGGAAAATGGGTTCTGTGATGTATTTTTCGACATTCCAGGAATCGCCGTTTTCTTTCATTTCCTCATGCGTGACGATCCGGCTGAAGCCATCTTCGTTTTTTGGCGACCGCAGCACCGACAGGATTTTCTGAATGCCGTTCTCGGACAGTTTCTTGTCGCGCAGCCGGCCCTCACTGAACCGGCCGGCGTCGATCATCAGAACCCGGTCGTTCTTCTTTTGCCGGTCGAACAGCAGCAGATGGGTTCTGGCTGACGACGCCGCGTAAAGTCCGGCCGGGAGCCGGATGACTGCCGTCAGCTGTGAGAGGAGATAACGGCGCACTTTCTGCTCTGAAGCAACCGACCGGATCAGCGGTCCGCTTCCGGACACGATCGCCGTTTTCCCCCGGCTTCGTTCTACGGCACTGAGCATGAAATAAAAATCGAGCCGGCCCATTTTTCTGTCCAGCGGCGAAAAGCGGCCGTGTGCCGCTTCTTTCGGATCCCGGGCCGTTTTCAGGCCGATCGGCGGATCGATGACGACGCAGTCGAATTTTTTCAGCGCCGTCCCTTCAAAGAAAGCCGGCTCGAGCAAAGCGTCGCCCAATGCCATCCGGTGACGGACACGGCGCAGCGTCAGGAACAGATCGGCCAGTGCAACCGATTCCGGATTGATGTCCTGACCGTAAAAAACGGCATCGGTATTCTTTCCGGCCAGGCCGAGCAGCGATCCGCCGAACCCGCACGTCCCGTCATAGACGGCCGCGGCATGTTCCAGATCCAGCGCGGCAGCGATTAACCGATTGATTTCGGGAGGTGTGATCGAGAGATGCTTCATCCTGCCGGCCTGTCTGTAAAAAGCGCCGGTCAGTTCGTCGGCGGTCAGCGCGGCAAGATCCAGTTTCCGGATCAGCGGAGCCAGCTTTTCGAACGGATCGGCCTGCCCTTTTCTTTCAAAAAAAGCGGCCCATTTGTCCGTATCCGGAGTCATCTTCCCAAAACCTTTTTGGGGAGAAATATCGTGTATATCGATTCCGTGCTGCTGAACGGCGATGGCACAGACTCCCAGGTAAAGGGTCACTGTAAACAGTCCTTTTTCCGGTGCAAATAGGCCGCTTAAAACGTCGATGCCCCTCTCAAGCGTCTCATCGAGTTTCATTTAAGCGATCACCTCTTGAATAGTTTCTTTTAACTATTCATGTTATACCTCTTCGCCGGCCGATTGTAAATAGTTTTATATAACTATTTAATCAGCCCTGCTTAATCTATACGTATATATGTTCCTTTTGATTTCAAATGTACGGCCGGCCCCAATGCGTTCAGAATGAGCGGGGCAATCTGCCCATAATATCTCCATGTCCCGGTGCAGGAGATCCCGCGTTACCGTTCAAGTGCCCGGTCCACCGCAGCCCCGTAACCTTCTCCAAACATGTTTAAATGACAGAGCAGATAGTAAAGCTGATACCAGGGAACGCGTTCTTCCCATCCGGGATCGAGCGGATAGGCGGCGTTATAGGCGCGGTAAAAGCTGTCGCCGAAACCGCCGAACAGCCTGGTCATCGCGAGGTCCATTTCCCGGTTGCCGTAAAAGACACTGGGATCGATCAGCACCGGCTCACCGTTTTCGGCGTACATGACGTTGCCTCCCCAAAGATCGCCGTGCAGCAGACCGGGTACGACATCGAGCTCCCGGTAAGTCCGGGCGAAGCGCTCCGCCAGTTTTTCATAGTTTTCCTGTCTGCGCGAATTCCAGCAGCCGCGTTTTTTGGCTATCTCAATTTGCGGGGCGAGCCGCCATTTCAGGTAAAACGTCGTCCAATCCTGTTCGCGATGATTATATTGCGGCAGCTGGCCGGCATAATTATTGAAATCGAATCTGAACGAAGAAGACGTTTGTCTGTGCACATGAGCCAGATCTTCTCCCAGTTTTCGTTCATTATGAAAATGCCCGGCCGGAATCCATTCAAGAAGCAGAAAATCATCGGCAGCGATTTCCCCGAAATCGATCACATGAGGCGTACGGGCGGATCGGGCGATTAATTTCAGTCCTGCTGCCTCGGGAACGAAAAAATTGTCCGGCACGTGCGTATGAACTTTTAAAAAATAGTGCCGCTTTCCGGATTCAATGGCGTAGGCGTCATTGATATCTCCTCCGGAAAGCGGCACAATCCTGTCGATCGGCGAAAGAGGCAGCGATTGGAGCCATGTTTCAGAGAGCATGCCGAACCTTCCTTTCCGTGGATCAATCAGCCGCACAGGCTTTATCTACTATTATAATCTTTCTGCGGGCCGATGCCCGATCCAAGTCCGGCGGATCTGCTGCTGTCTTCATTGGTTTTTTGTTGATTGATCACCCTTCTCTACCCTGTGCCGGACTTTCCTTTTGCTTGTTTGTGCAGATCCGCAATTGGCAAAAACCGGAAAATACAAAAGTTCCGGGACGGCTGAATAACCGTCCCGGAATTTTAATGGGCGTCCGTCTTAAATGGGAACAACTCCGTCGTTTTGTATGAACTGGACGGTGTCCATTCCACGGCCTGAATGCTGTTCAAATATGGATATTAGAGCGATTCAAAAAACAGCACGTATTAAAAAATAAATGATTTCTGATTTCTGAAAAATATCCATCTGCGCTTGTTTTCACTGAGTCCCTTACAAACTGGCTTTGGGATAAGGGCCGTATACATTCTCTTTGTCCTGGCTGTCCGTGCAATCATAAACAAGCAGGACAATCCATCCAAGAATCGGAATCACTCCGATAAGTATCCACCATCCCGTCCGGCCGATATCGTGAAGCCGCCGTATGGATACCGCGAGAGAAGGCAGAAAAACGGCTAACGAGTACAAATAGTAGATTAACCTGCGGCTGCCAAGCAAATAATCGAGCAGCGTCGCAATCAATAACACAATGGCATTGATCAGTGCAAACACCCAGAATTCCGTCCGGGTCGCCCTGCCGCTAAAACCGACATAATTCTTGATCACATCAAGATACCAGTGCATAGAAGAATGGCCTCCTTTAAAAAATTATGGCGCGATACACTATTCAGTCTATTATTCTCACAAAATTAATCAATCAATATTTAACAATTTTGTTAAAAAATAAATCGACATAATAACCTAAATTTCGCCGGTCACCGCCCCATAAAGGAATGGACGGAATTCTTCACAAGAGCAGGGCCTTCCGTAAAAAAAATGACGGCTGCTCTGCCGCTCCGCCGTCATTCATACCCTGTCTTTCAAATCAGAAAAGCCTGTTTTTCAGTTCAGCAATGTGCTCGATGGAAACGGCCACTTCATCGCCGGATTTTAACCATTCCTGTTTGGCTTCAGGGTAGCCGAGAATGACTCCGTCAGGCGTTCCGGTAAAAATGATGTCGCCTGGTTTCAGCGTTATCGTCTGCGAGATGTAGCTGATCAAGGCCGCACAGTCAAAGATCATATCCCGGGTATTCGCCTGCTGGCGAAGGTCCCCGTTCACTCTGCATTCGATCGTCAGATTTTGCGGATCAAGTTCATCACCTGTTGCAATATACGGACCCACAGGTGCAAAACCGTCCGGACTCTTTCCCAATAACCATTGCCCTGTCTTGAATTGCAGATCGCGGGCCGACAGATCATTGCCCGCAGTATAGCCGAAGACATAGGACAGCGCCTGTTCTTTGGACACTTTTTCCGCTGTTTTTCCGATAACGATGACGAGCTCCGCTTCATAATCGATCTTTTTTGCCATATCGGGAATTGGAATCCTACCATCATGCGCCGCCAGTGTATTATTGAATTTACTGAAAAGGATCGGAGATGTCGGAATATCCATGTTCGCTTCTTTAGCATGATTCAGATAATTCAAACCGACGCAGATAATTTTTTCAGGATGAGCGACGGCGGGCGCGAATTCAATGCTTTCTTCCGGGATAAAAAAATCGTTTGTCTCTTTCCGATTGATACGGCTTACGAAATCACGAAGTTTTTCTATTCCGTTTTCACCCTGTGAGAAGAGTTGATCAAGACTGACAGGCACATCACTTCCGAGATGGTCCGCGGCTTTTCTCACATTCAGAATTCCCGGTTCTGTTTTTACCCCTAACAGGATCTGATTTTGTTCGACAAATTGGAGAAGTTTCATGATGGCAGCACTTCTTTCAGAATGATTTTTTAAAACGATCCGCATTGTACTTTTTCCGGTGACAGCGATGCGGCAGCGGCGGCCTTCTAAGGCAGAATGACAAGGTTGAGCGTTCCTATAAAATTCGATCCAATTCATCAAGCTGCTGGATTTGATAAGTCGGAACAAAGGCCGTGAGATTGGATTTCATTTCCGGGTTGAACCAACAGGTGTCCAGTCCGGCAAGCTGCCCGCCTTTAATGTCCGAGCTGATCGAATCCCCGATCATCAGCCCCTGATCGGCCGAGAAACCGGGGATGCGCGCAAAAACGTAATCGAAGTACTGCCTCATCGGCTTTTGAAAGCCTGCGGCCTCTGAAGAAAAAATCTTCTTAAACAGCGGCAGTAAACCTGAATCGCGCAGACGTTTATTCTGAGTTTTGGAAACGCCGTTTGTGACGATATATAGATCGTAACGATTCCGCAGATGTGAAATCAGCTCCAGGGCTCCGGGTATACGCTGATGCCCTTCCTCCAGACAGCGGCGGTAATTCTTTTCCATCAAGGTCCCGTCAACCTTTTGGCCGTATGTACTCAGCAAACGCGAAAAGCGTGTGTTGACCACCTCGTCCCGGTCTATTTTCCCCTCTTCATAGGCCTTCCAGAGATTCCGATTTAGTTTTTGATAGTCGGCTTGGACTTGTGATGTAAATGGAATCTTTTGTTCTCTGAAAAACTTTTTCAGCGCCTGGTTTTCTGCTGCACGGAAATCCAGCAGGGTATCGTCGACATCGAAAAATAAAGTCCGGTATTTTTTCAAAAGTTATCTCCCCGTTTGATTGTTCTGCCTATGACACTGATCAGTGCCTCATCTTTATAGCAAAAGACCCCGCCGTTTTGTAAAAGGCAGGGTCCTCCGTCTGCTTGACTGATTCACGCCATCAGTTTGCAGATGTCATTTGTGAAAGCGACCGGGTCCTGAACCGGAAGCCCTTCGACAAGCAGCGCCTGATTATACAGCAGATTGGTGTACAGATTGAATTTTTCCTTGTCATCAAGCGTATATGCCGCTTTGAGCGCTTTGAAAACGTCGTGGTGCGTGTTGATTTCAAGAATCTTGTCCGCTTTGATATTTTCGTTGTTCGGCATCGCATTGAGCACTTTTTCCATCTCGATAGAGACCTCGCCTTCCGTGGCGAAGCAGACCGGATGAGTTTTCAGACGCTTCGATGCACGGACCTCTTTGACCTGGCTGGCCAGAACATCTTTCATTTTATCAAACAGCGCCTTGTCTTCCTTCTCCTCTGTCTGATCCTGCTTTTTGTCCGTGTCGTCTTCAATGCCGAGATCGCTGCTGGATACCGATTTGAACGATTTTTCTTTATATGCATTCAGCATTTTAATCGAGAATTCATCGACATCGTCGGTAAAGTAGAGAATCTCATAGCCCTTATCGGCAACGAGTTCCGTCTGCGGCAGTTTTCCGATTTTTTCATTCGATTCGCCGACGGCGTAGTAAATATACTTTTGTTCTTCGGGCATGCGCGATACGTATTCATCGAGCGTGACCATTTTCTTTTCCTTCGACGAATAGAACAGCAGCAGATCCTGGAGTTCGTCTTTATGGCTGCCGTAATCCATATAGACGCCGTATTTCAACTGGCGGCCGAATGATTTGTAGAAGGTCTCGTATTTTTCCCGATCTTCTTTCAGCAGCTTTTCCAGCTCTTTCTGAATTTTATGCTTAATATTTTTGGCAATCAGCTGAAGCTGTTTGTCCTGCTGAAGGATTTCTCTTGAAATGTTCAGCGACAGATCTTCCGAATCCACCAGCCCTTTGACGAAGCTGAAATAATCGGGCAGGAGATCGGCACACTTCTCCATGATCAGTACGCCGTTGGAATACAGCTCGAGCCCTTTCTCGTATTCTTTTGAGTAGTAGTCGAACGGAATATTTTCCGGAATATAGAGAATCGCATGATAACGGACGATGCCGTCAGCCTGGATGTTGATATACTTAAGCGGTTTGTCATAGCCATAATGCTTTTCATTGTAGAAGTTCTCGTAATCTTCATCTTTTAACTCATTCTTGTTTTTGCGCCAGATCGGCACCATGCTGTTGATCGTCTGTACTTCTTTGACCTCTTCGGATTCCTTGTCGTTATCTTTTTTCGGCTTGCTTTCCGTGACTTCCATTTTGATCGGGTAACGGATAAAATCGGAATATTTCTTGATAATGGACTTCAGACGGTATTCTTCAAGAAACTCGTCATAGTTTTCATCTTCACTGTTTTCTTTCAGCTTTAAAATGATATCCGTTCCCACCGTCTCTTTTTCACAAGGTTCGATCGAATAGCCGTCCGCCCCCTTGGATTCCCATTTGTACGCCTGATCGCTGCCGAGCGCTTTGCTGACGACGGTGACGACATCGGCGACCATAAAGGCCGAATAGAATCCGACACCGAACTGGCCGATGATATCGTGTCCGTCCTTCGCCTTGTTATCGTTTTTAAAATTTAACGAACCGCTCTGCGCAATCGTTCCCAGGTTGTTCTCCAATTCTTCCTCTGTCATGCCGATCCCTGTATCGGAAATCGTCAGTATCCGCTTGTCCTTGTCCGGCGTGATCCGGATGTAATAATTGTCCTTCTCAAAGTTCAGCGAGTCATCGGTCAAAGCCTTGTAATAGATTTTGTCGATCGCATCGCTGGCGTTCGAAATGATTTCTCTTAAAAAGATTTCCTTCTGCGAGTAGATTGAATGGATCATCATATCAAGCAGTTTTTTTGATTCTGCTTTAAATTCCTTCGTTGCCAAGAAAATTTCCCCTTTCAGCCCTATCTTTTCTTTATGTAGCCCTTTCACAAATTCCAGACTAAGATTAGCACTCAGGTTGTACGAGTGCTAACAATATTTTTATAGCTCATTACGGCGGATTTGTCAAATCCATGAAGGCATCGCTTATTCATAACATGCTGCGTGCAGCCTCTCTTTGAAACGGTTACAGTTAAGAGGCACTGCTTTATTGAGCGGATTCTAAGTGCGGTTCGCTTCGCCGGTCTGTTTGTTCATGACCCGTGCACACCATGAAAAAGGCCCGGGTAAAAGCGTCATTTTTACTCGGGCCGATTTAATGTGTCTCTTGCGTTTAGTTGTCCGACAGATTTTCTACAAATCGGCGCATCCGCGTCATTGCTTCCTGAAGCTGTGCCATAGATGTGGCATAGGAACATCGAACATAGCCTTCACCGCCCGAACCGAAGGCATTCCCCGGAACAACGACGACTTTTTCAGCCTGCAGCAGTTTTTTCGCAAACTGTTCGGAGCTGAATCCGGTTGATTCGATGGAAGGAAAAGTATAAAAGGCCCCTTCCGGATTGTGGCAGGCAAGACCCATTTCGTTCAGGGAACGAACGATGAAATTACGGCGCTGCCTGTAGCTTTTCCTCATCTCGGCAACGTCTTTTCTGCCGTTTTTCAGCCCTTCGATGCCGGCATACTGCGCCATCGTCGAAGCACACATGATCGCGTACTGATGGATTTTCAGCATGCCTTCCATGATCTCCGCCGGCGCGCAGACAAAGCCGAGCCGCCATCCGGTCATCGCCAGGTCTTTGGAGAAACCGCTGACCAAGATCGTCTGTTCGCGCATGCCCTCGATGGCCGCAAAACTGGTATAAAGTTCGTCGTAAACCAGTTCGGCATAAATTTCGTCGGAAAGAATCAGTAAATCGTGTTTTTTAGCGACATCGGCAATCTGTTCCATTTCCGCTTTGCTCAGCATCGCTCCGGTCGGATTGTTCGGAGAGCAGATCATAATCGCTTTCGTTCGCTCCGTGACGGCTTTCTCCAGCTGCCAGGCGCGGACTTTAAAGTCATTCTCCTTCAGAGCCGGTACAATAACCGGGACGCCTCCGGCAAGCGTCACGAGCGGAGCATAGGAGACAAAGCACGGCTCGACAACCAGCACTTCGTCGCCGGGATCGAGAATCGCCCTGAGCGCTATGTCAATCGCTTCGCTTGCGCCGACGGTAACGGTAATCTCAGACTCCGGATTATAAGCCACACAGAAGTCTCTTTCCATATACTTCGCGATTTCTTCTCTCAATTCCGGCAGACCGGCGTTGGCCGTGTAAGACGTGTAACCGTCTTCAAGCGAAAGAATGGCTGCTTCTCTGACATTCCAGGGCGTTACAAAATCAGGCTCGCCAACGCCGAGTGAAATGACGCCGCTCATCCCTGCCGTGGCATCAAAAAATTTGCGGATACCGGAAGGCTTCAGCTCTCTTACATGCTGCGCAAGGTAAGTGGTCTTCAGTTCCATTACGGCGACACCACAATTCTTTTATCGTTATCGCTCTGATCATAGATTGTTCCGTCATGTTTGTATTTCTTCAGGACAAAATGTGTCGTGGTCGAAATGACACCGTCGATGGTCGAAAGCTTCTGAGTGACGAAATGAGCGACCTCATTAACCGATTGTCCTTCGACAACGACAGAAAGATCATAAGTTCCCGACATGAGATAGACCGATTTGACCTCTCTGTAGCGATAGATCCTTTCCGCAACATTGCTGAATCCGACATCCCGCTTGGGCGTCACCTTGACATCGATCATGGCGGTGACTCCCTGGTGCCCGTCGATTTTTGTCCAGTCTACAAGCGATACATAACGGACAATGACGTTTTCTTCCTCCAGTTTTTTTACGATGGCGCTGGTTTGATCTATACTCAGATTTGTCATTTTAGCCAGATCTTCATTGGTCAGACGAGCATCTTTTTCCAGAATTTCCGCAATCTCGACCTCGGTCGCAGTCAGTTTCATCGAATCTCCCCTCTCTCGCTTCACATCTTCAATTAACAGAAACGTTACAGCTATTATATAACTTCGGGCCTGCAGTGAAAACTGTCATCGGCGAAAATTAACCATTCGGATCACGTCCCAGGGGAATGGGAAAAATACGGTTTTCTCGTCTCGTTTTCTGCGGGGCGAATTCTTATCGGGCGTGACACCGATCATTGGAAATATTTTTTCAATAAAGTATACTAATTAAAGTAAAGTTTTTTTATTGATGAATGCGGCATTGCCGACATGCCGGCAGACATGTGCATGCGGAGGGATCACATGATGAAACTTGTCGTCGTCAGACATGGCGAAAGCGAATATAATGAATCCAATCTTTTCTCCGGCTGGGAAGACATCGCTTTGACGGAGAAAGGCATTGATGAAGCCAGGACGGCCGGACGGATCATTAAAAAAATGAATATTTCCTTTGATGTGGCCTATACGTCGGTTCTCAGGCGTTCAATTAAGACGCTTCAGTATATTCTGGACGAGATCGGCCGGGAATGGCTTCCTGTTCATAAAACATGGCGTCTTAATGAGCGCAGCTACGGAGCGCTGCAGCGGCTGAACAAGGCGGAGACGGCGGTCAAATACGGCAAAGAACGGGTGGACGGCTGGCGTAAAAGTTTCGCCATTCTTCCTCCTCTGCTCGATGCCGGCGATCCACGCCATCCGTGTCACGACCCGCGATACCGCCATGTCGATCCGCATCTTCTTCCCGCGGGCGAGAGCCTGAAAACGACCCTTGAACGCGTGCTTCCCTGCTGGGCGGACCAGATTGCCCCGCATCTGATTGACGGTGAAAACGTCCTGATTGTCAGTCACAGAAACACTTTGCGTGCACTCTTCAAGTATCTTGATCATCTGTCCGATGAAGCGATCGTTCATGTGGACGTTCCGACCGGGGTTCCGATTATCTATGAATTCGACCGTGAACTGACTGTTCTTTCCAAGCGGGAAGCGACTTTGGAACCGTCGGTCGATGATTGATCGAATCACTGCAACTCGTTTTTAGCAGAATTATTTTTTATGACCGAACGATGCCGATTTGAAAAAGCCGGATTCAAGTCCCGGCTTTTTTCCCTGTTCCTGCGGCGCGCTTTCTTATCGGCCCGCCGGAAGATTTCGCTGATTTTAATAGCCTTTTTTCGCTAGAATGAGTCCGCTGAGACCGCCGATCAACGCGAAAATGATCAAATAAGAAAAGCCGACGGTGAAGGAAATGCCGAGGATAAACGTTCCGACGGCCGAAATGATATTTTCCAGTCCGTTCAGCACGCCTGCGCCCGCTCCGACGCTTTTGCTTGGAAACATGCGCTGCAGCGCGCTCCAAACCGTCGGCAGAATGACACCGTTCATCGCGCTTGATATTGAAATCAGCGTCATTGCCAGCACAATGTTGCTGACGTGTGTCCCGATCAGAAGGCCCAGCCCGGCGATCAATGTTCCGATTCCCGCAAAAACGGCACGTTTCATGATCTTATCGCTTAAAAATGACGTAGCAATAATACAAACGGTCATCAGGATATAAGGCATCATATACCAGAATCCGGTCATGCTCACCGATACATGACGCACATTGATCAGATAGGAAGGCAGCCAGAACAGAATGCCGTAAAAAATGGTTGCCATGCCGGACCAGTTGATCAGCAGGAGCCAGAAATCCGACTTGCGGAACACCTGAGACATCTTCACCGTCTCAGCCGCTTCTTCCGCTTTATCCGACTGGATATAGATCAGTTCATTCTTGGATACAAACCTGCTTTGTTCCGGACGGTCTTTGGCAACGATCAGAATCAGCGGAATCATAACGATGAATCCGAGAAGCGCAAAAACAATAAAAGGTGTTCTCCACGTTCCCGAAGCGAGAATCATCCAGGTGACGAGCGGCCCTGTAATAATCGGCCCCATCGACAGCCCGAAATTCCAGAACATGTTGGCACGGGCATGTTCATGGGCCGGGAACCACGATTTGACCCATTTTGAATTGAGCGGCCAGTGCATCCCTTCACCCAGTCCGAGAAGAACGCGGGAAAATACAAGGGACAGCGAGCTCCAGACAAATCCGCAGAACAAAGTCATCAAAGACCACCAGGTCAATGCGACAATGGCAATTTTCTGCGGTCCGTATTTGTCGCCCAGATAGCCGCCGAAAATGTTGGACAGACCGTACATGAACAGAAACAGACTGTTTCCCAGCGCCAGTGCGGCTGCCGTCACGACCCCGTTGCTGACCATGAACGGACCGGCAATCGAAATATTCGTCCGGTCAATATAGGAGATCAGCAGCAGGATCCAGAGCGCAACCGCGAACCACCAACGAAAATTTGTTGAAGAAGCGATTGTTTTCGTGCGGCTGTCATAGACGGAGCCCGCTTTTTCAATCTTTGACACTCTTCATTCCCTCTTTCCATACAAAAGTAAGCGTTTGCATCAAAATACACAAAATGTTCACAAATAGTACTTCTTCATCTTAGAATAATTAAATTTAATGATCAATTTTTATGCAATGTTTTTTTGTTGATTTTTTCTTTTGCCAATTTTATAATTTATCGTACAAATCATGATGCAATCGCTTACTAAGCAAAAAGAGAGATGAAGGGCTATGTTGGATTATCTGATTGTCGGCGGCGGCATCGTCGGTCTTTCCACCGCCTATGCGCTCGGTACAAGCAATCCTCATGCCAGGATTGCAGTCCTTGAAAAAGAAAAGACGGTCGCTTACCATCAGACCGGCCACAACAGCGGGGTCATCCATTCGGGCATTTATTACCGGCCGGGCAGCCTGAAAGCCCGGTTTGCCCGAGAAGGCGGGGCGAAGCTTCGTGCCCTTTGCGACGCCCGGGACATTCCCTATGAAAACTGCGGTAAAGTCATTGTCGCGGTCGCACCGGAAGAATTGCCGCTTTTGGACGGTTTGTATCGCCGCGGTCTGGAAAACCGGCTCGATCTCGCTTGGCTGAATCCGGAACAGCTGCACGAGATTGAACCGCACGCTCGGGGTTTAAAAGCGATTCATGTGAAATCGACGGGCATCGTCGATTACAAGCAAGTCGCGAACGGCCTGGCGGATATCATCAGTCAACGCGGGGGTGAAATCCATCTGAACCATGAAGTACTCGGGATTCACGAGAATAAAGACGGCGTCACCGTCGAGTGTGCCCGGGACAGTTTCTCTTCTCGTTTTCTCGTAAACTGTGCGGGATTGTATTGTGATCGGTTGGCGATTAAAGAAGGCGCCCGGCCGGAAATGCGCATTGTTCCGTTCCGCGGAGAATACTACGAACTAAAGCCTGAAAAACGCTATCTCGTAAAAAATCTGATCTATCCTGTTCCCAATCCGAAATTTCCGTTTCTAGGCGTTCATTTTACAAGAATGATCGACGGGCGTGTGCTGGCCGGGCCCAATGCCGTTCTGGGCTTTAGAAGAGAAGGCTACCGCAAGCGCGATTTCAAACTCGGAGAATTCCTGAATGCCGTCTCTTACCCTGCCCTCTGGAAAATTGCGGCTAAAAATATGAGCTACGGAATCGGAGAAATGGCGCGTTCACTTAGTAAAAAAAGGTTTGTTGCCGGCATGAAATTGATGATTCCGCAGATCGGCGAAGAGGACGTTTTCCGTGCTCAGGCGGGCGTCCGTGCCCAGGCTTTAACCCGTGACGGGGTGCTGGCCGACGATTTTATGATGATCCGCCACCGCCATGCCCTGCATGTTCTGAATGCCCCTTCTCCGGCCGCAACCGCTTCTCTGTCGATCGGAGAAGCCATCTGCAGGAAAGTAACGGAATCGGCACAATTTGTCTGAATCTGCAAACTCCGGATCGGGCTGCCCTTGCAATCGACCAGAGATAACCAGCAAATAAAGCCGCCGGACTGTCGGAATTGAGCAGTCCGGCGGCTTTCTGAGCCGTATGCGTTGCGCGAAAGATAATGGTGCCGGACCGATTCATGTGCTGCCGGCCGGAGCAAGGAAAATGATCAAAGACGTATGAGAAAATTTTTTTCAAAACGTAAAACACTCGTTCCCTGTCCGATCTGCCTTCCGGTTTTATTTTGGGAAATAACCGATCATCCTTTTAACGAAGCGGTCAAGCCATTCGCGGTCTGCTTCCGTTCCGTGAAAATTGGTGCTGAACGTCATTGCTTTTCTGAATGTCGTGACTGCGATCTGAAAATAGGGAGCATATTTAATCGAGCCGGAGATAAATGCGTCTCTGACATGAAGGCCCTTAAAAGATAAAATTCTGTCGTCAATGATACCGATGTTGGTCATGCCATTGAATGGGATGCTGTAGATTTTCGGAAAGCGCTTCTTGGCTTCCGGCAGGGGCAGCGTCCGATAGACTTCTTCCAGATCCCAGTAGACTTTAAACGGTTCCAGGCTGCCCTTCTGCCGATCCATTACTTTTTTGACACTTGCTAAGGCTTCATCGAATGATTCACCGGCATGGCTCGGAACGGCACAGATGATATTTGAGGTTAGATTGCAGATGCCCGGCCGATAATCTTTTGGAAGATAGGCGCGGCTGTTGACCGGGCAATCAAGGACAATCAAATCGGTGCTCAGAGCTTCGGACAGCGCACAGACATAAGCGGCGAACAGTGCGTCGTTGACCGTGGCTCCTCTCCTTTTCGCATAATCTTTGATTGAGTCGAATTGCTCTGCCGGGACCTGATGTGTGATCACAAAAGGATGATGCTCGTCTCCTGTCAGCGGCAGATGGTCCCTTTCAGACTGGACATAAGGCGAGAGCTGCGCTTGGCGGATTCGGTCCTTCTGCTCCCGGCTCATGCCGCTGAAAACCTGATTAATGCTGCGCAATGCCGGATCCGGCATATCCGGCATCGGATGATCCGGGCCGGCTGCCAATACGGAGTAGCATTGGCTGAGCAGATACAGATAGTCTTTCATTCCCCCGCCGTCACAAATCATATGATTCATGATGAACGCAAGTGTATCCGCATTTTTTTCCCTGACGACTGTGATACGCAGCTGCGGACCCGCCTTTTCGTCCGGTTTGATTACAAGGTGTGCCTGAACATCCTTTTCACGGTCCGTCGATTCAATCAGAGAGACCATCTCGCGGGCGGTCCAGCCGGCCTCTTCCCAGAAAGCCTTCTCACCGCTTTCAACAAACCGGCATGTCAGCAGAGGAACGGCTCTAAATGTTGCCTGAACTGCGTTTCTCAGCAGATCGACGTCAACGGTTCGATCGAATCGGATGACGGCGTGCAGATAATGATCGTTCCGTTTCTTTTCTCCTGAAATAAAATGTTTGATATCCGCACTTTCAGTCGGATAGCGATGCTTTTGACGTGTCGCCATTCCATCCATCTCCCTTATTTGGTCTGCCATATTCGCAGTCTGTTGCTTTAAGTTTACATAATGTATTTACCGTTTCTTTTTACAATTTTCGAAAAGCTCTTCGCTCGGCGTAATCCACACACTGAAGACAAACGTAGATGACTTCGCCTTTATCATTTTCGTATCTCCGCATGCCTGATTTCTTTTTATGGCAGAAATAACATCTTTTTGAAAACGGCCAATGAAATCTGCCGCCTGCCTTTTTTCCGGACCCACTCATTATGTGTCGCCGCCCTTGCCGGTAAGATTGTTTTTTATGTGTTCATTATAAGTGTTTCGAAAGCCTGCCGGCAAATGATTCATCCGCAGGACAGGCCCTGTCTGGAAAATTTGAGTCAGCCGCCTAAAATGATCGACCGATGATTCCGTTTGCCCGCAGGCAGTGACCGCGATCCGTACTGCCATACACGGATAAGCCGGGCACGGAAAGGTGCCTCATCCTTTTAAAATTGAGAGAGATGTCCGAAGTGAGGGAAAACTGCCTTAAGACAGATAATAGCCATCGCCCTGCTGCTCTTTAGTGGGGAGATCGCTTCGGTTCGAAAAAATATTTTCCCGGATAATATCATTTTTTAGAAAATGGGTATTTCCTCAAGTCATGTATCCAGGAGATTCTTGCGAAAAGCGGTTGCTTGGCACGGCAGTCTGTCCTTTTGAATGTTCATGCGCACGGCGGTTGATATTCCGCTGGAAAAAGAGGACTGTCCTGTGCGGCCGGGCGTTGCATGGCGGAAACGCCCGGCCTTTTTCTTCGGCCCGCCGCGGATTCCCGTGAATCGTGGTTAAAATCACCGGGAGACGCCGGCGTATCAACAGTAAAAAGCAAAATATCGGCAGTAAACGGACTGGAATCAATAGGTGAGAATAATCAGAACAGAAAAATTATTCCTGATTGATGGCTCAACCGCGGCCGGGGTTTTCTCGGTTGTTATGCCTGTTTTATCGGCCGGCATGCTTGTTTTATCGGTCGTCGCAGCGAGTTTATCGATCGTTACGTCAGGGTTATCGACCGTTAGAAGCCGTTTATCGATCTGGCCCGAAACAGCCGGCCGCGCCGTGCTGCCGTGCTTGCCTCACTCGAGCTGCTGCCCGCGGACGCCTTTTAGAAATAAGCTCTTCTTTCATGACCCGGAATCCGGATGCGCTGCAGGAATCATGGGCTGCAAAAAAGCGGCAGGATGTCTTAAAAAAGACTTTCTGCCGCTCACAGGTCCGATGATTCTGAATGATCGCTTCCGGACTTTCACCGGGAATCATAGCTGCATTGCCGACACGGGCGCGGCCAGCTTCGCTTGCCCGCCCGCCGCCCATTCAATCACGCCCTGCTTCCGATGATGTTAAGTGTAATGGGGCAGGACATTTTTAAGGGACTCTCTGATCCGTTTTTTCATTAAGCGGATCAGAACGGGGTGATAGCCGAGGGGGCTGCACAGCACAAATGAGGTATCTGTTTTATTTCTGAGATCAATGGCCTTTTTAAGGGTTTTCATTAAAACGCCTGTAAACAGCAGGTAGGGGACGACAAATGTCTGCTCCCATCCTTTTTTTAATGCAAGGTCCAGCCCTTCCTCAAACGAGGGGCGGGCAGCTGCCATGTAACAGGATAAAACACGGTTTAGTCCCCTTTCATTCAGCAGGCGTCTGATCGAAGCGAAATCGTGTTTTGTTTCCGGGTCGCTCGAACCTCTGCCGACTAACACGATACCGGAGTTTTCGGGAATTATTTTCCGCTTTTCAAAGATTCTCTCGATTAAAATGTCAACAATCTTCGGGTCGACGCCCAGAGGACGGCCCACGATGAAAATAATGTCAGGATAAAGTGATCTTGCTTCATCGACTACTGCGGGAATATCGCGTTTGGCATGGCCGGCGGACAGCAGCAGCAGCGGCTGGATGAGGACGATCTGCGCTCCTTTTTCAATGCAGCGGCGGATTCCTTCCCGGATGTCCGGCTGTACACGCTCGAGGTAACAGATTTCTTGAATCGGCGCCGAAATGCCTTTCATGCATGAATAAAGAAATTGGTTTGCCTGCCTGACGCCGTCAATCAGCCGCGTTCCGTGGCCGATGTAAAGGACTGCGAGCATATCAGAATGCCTCCCGAACAATGTCGAACGGCTTTTCATCGCTTTCGAACCATTTCAGTTCTTTTCTCAGCCTTACGACCTCACCGACGATAATCATACACGGATTCTCAATGCGGTACTTTTCGGCTTCCCTGACAATGCCGCTGAGAACGGATGTGACCGTTCGCTGGCGGGCCGTTGTTCCCCATTCAATGAGCGCGACGGGCGTTGACGGAATACGGCCATGGCTGACGAGTTCGGATACAATGTGCGGCAGAGCGGCCACGCCCATATAGATAGCCAGAGTGTCGGCTCCCGTAGCCAGTTTATCCCAGTTGATTCTCTCACTGCCTTCCGATTTCGAATGTCCGGCGACCAATGCGATCGAGCTTGCATATTCACGATGCGTTGCCGGGATGCCCGCGTACGCCGGAGCGGCTATGCCCGCCGTGATGCCCGGAACAATTTCGAAAGCGATGCCTTCTTTGGCCAAAAAGGCAGCCTCTTCTCCTCCGCGTCCGAAGATAAAGGGATCTCCTCCCTTAAGACGGACGACGATCCGGCCTTTGCGTGCATGGGCCGCGAGCAGATGGTTGATGTTCTCCTGCTTCAGAGGATGTGCATGGGGCCATTTTCCGCAATAGATCAGATCGGCTGAATGTTTGGCCTCGTTCAGCAATGTCTCATTGACAAGACGATCATAGAGGATTGTATCGGCGGCGCGGATCAGACGGAGCCCTTTGACTGTAATCAGGTCGGGATCCCCGGGCCCCGCCCCTACAAGGTACACTTTTCCCATCGTACATCACCCTCATTCATACGTTTCACGCGGCCGGATTACAAAACCCGCTCCGCTTTTGCCTATTTTTTTCTTTTCCAGCAAAACGATGCTGTCAACTTTCAAACGTTTTAAAAAGGTGCGCTGCAGCTCCGAATCAACGACCCGGAAAGCTGCCTCCTCATTTTCTGCAACGGCTACAGCGACCGTTTCATTCTCGTTTGATGTGACGATAAAACGGAACAGCTCCATAATTCCACCTCATCCAACACTTTCAACGCGATGTTTCATGATATCATCCAGCACGTCCTGCAGCACATCGATTCCGACACGGCTCCTGAACGCAAAAAATGTCTCGCCTTTTTTCTTGTTCTCCTTAAAATACAATAAAAAAAATTTCAAAACTTCCGGTAAAATAAAGTCTGCAATTCTTCCTTTTAAGCGTTCATTAAAGTGGCCGCCGTCTGACAATGTTCCGCCGACGAAGATTTCGTAGGCATCGATCAATTGCTTGTCCCTGGTACGCAGTTTCAGTCCCTGAATGCCGATGTCGGCAATGTGGCGCTGCCCGCATGAATTGGTGCAGCCGACCATATTGATCCTCACAGGTACATCAATATCGACTTCTCGATCAAGGTAGGCGGCGATTTCTCTCATGCGGTCTTTTGTATTGGTGAGTGCGAGATTGCAAAATTCATTTCCCGTGCAGGCCATCGCATATCCCGTGAAATGAGACGGGCGGACCGGGTACTTTTTAAATAGGTCGTGCTCGAGCAGTTCCCCGATCCGATCCGTCGGAATATGCGGAATGATCAGATTCTGAGAATTGACCGTCCTCAGCTCGCCCGTTCCGTATCTTTTCGCGAGCCGTGCGAACGTCAGAAAATCGGAGGCATGAATCCGCCCGACGGGGACGCTGACCCCGACATAGCTCAAGCCGCGCTGTTTCTGCGGGTGAACTCCGTAGAAATAGCCGCCGTTCCAGCCGGACGTTTCATCGCGCCCTGCTGCCGGCAGCGGGCCGGTCAGCTCCAGCACCTTTTCCCGGAATTTTTCGATGCCCCAGTCCGCAACCAAGTATTTGAGCCGGGCTCTCGCACGGCTCTTCCGATAGCCGAAATCCCGGTACAGGGACGTCACGGCGGCGGCAACCGCTTTTGTCTGCTCCGGACGGATGAACAGGCCGAGCGGTTCCGCGAGATACGGTTTCGCCGCCAGACCGCCGCCCACCTTAACATGGAATCCCTTCACCCTTTCTCCATTGATGACCTTCGTCGCCGGGGTAAAAGCGAGGTCATTGATTTCGGCGTGGCCGGCATTACGAATATTGGCGTTGATTGAAATCTTGAATTTGCGCGGAAGGTTCGAAAAATCGGGATTATCCTGAAAGAAACGAAAGACTTCATCCACGATCGGACGCGTGTCGAACAATTCGTCCGGATCAATGCCGGCCAGCGGATTGCCCATGATATTTCTCGGTGCATCGCCTTCCGCTTCGCTCGTCGTCAGGCCCACCTGCTTCAGCCGCTCAAAAATTTCCGGCAGTTTCTCGAGCGGTATCCAGTGGTACTGGATCGCCTGCCGCGTTGTGATGTCGATGACATTCCGCGCATAAATTCTGCCGATGCCGGCCAGCGTCTCTGCCTGCTCGTTCGACATGATTCCGGACGGCACTTTCACCCGCATCATAAAAAGCCCTTTATCCTGCGGCTGCTGAACCGTCAATCCCGCATATTTAAAGTACATATACTGATCTTTCGGGATGGATTCAAATCCGCTTTCTGCATAGTTCGGAATGTCGGCAAAAATGGACAAGCCGTCTTTTGCCAGTTTATTAATTTCATTTTTATTAAGCCTTTCATTCTTTGCCCAGACTTTTTCATAAGCCATTTCCGCTCCATCCTCCCTTTTCTGAATCGTTGCGCTCGTTTTTTTATTTTAGAATAAAATCGTTCCCCTTTTTTCAAAAGCCGGGAAAAAGCCTGATAACGACGTCTTCGAAAGCGCCACTGAAATCCGCTGACCTGAACTTGAGTTTAAAGACCATTTTTTTGCCGGATTTCTGCGTTTAATCGGACCCGGTTTTCAATCACTCTGAATATTTTTTAATTTTGTAAAGTTCATTCTAGACTCATCTCAAAATATTGTCAATAATTCATATATGTATGATCGGATTTATGAGGGTGGCTTATCTTTTTCGGATTTCCGGATTAAGAAGAGCCGGCTCATGAATGCCGGCCATAGAAATCTTCTCATATGATTGGAAAAACAGTCGCAGTTCGATGTTGTTGGATACCCGTTCCGCTCTGAATCTATCGGGCTGTTTAGCAAGCAGTAAACCGGATATTAATTTTATCATTTTGTCTTGCTTAAAGCATACTAATATGGTAGGATTAACGCAACTTAATTGACTCTTATCAAGAGAGACGGAGGGAATTGGCCCGATGAAGTCCGGCAACCACTTTTTATAAAGTAAAGGTGCCAAGTCCAACAGGTTTTTCCTGAAAGATAAGGTTGACGGAGACATTCTTAATGTCGGTAGTCCCCATTCTTTAGGAATGGGGACTTTTTTGAGTAAAGGGGGTGATGCCGTGAGACAGAAAAAAATCTGCTGCACGATTTAAGCTGGTTCATTGTCTGATCGTCCGTTTCCGATAAGAGTCATTTACTTTTACTATCAAACCGGCACCGATTTCACAGTGAGAAGCAGCATGTTTTTATGAAGAGGAGGGATCACATTATGTCCGTTGATTTAACATCATCATCCGGTAATTCAGGATCGATACCAAAAACCGGCTGGCATGAGCTCATTCGAAAGGAAGATTGGTGGTCGGTCTGGATCGGCCTTTTTATCGTCTTACTGAGCATTTTATTCTGGCTATCCGGAAGTTCAATTAAGCTGCTGACCGCACAAATTCCTAAATGGAATCATTTTTCTTCTCTGGCAGGCGCGCTCTCGTCGCATGCGGGCTCAATCATTCTTTTATTCCTGACTTTTTTAATATTATTTTCATTAACAGCCTTCTTTCTGCACGAGAAAATCGGCCGGTTTGCCGCCGGCTTCACCCTGCTGTTCATCCTCAGCGTCCTGATCAATATTTTCAGTTCATGGAATTGGGCGCAGCAATACAATCTTGAAGCGCCGATCGTCGCACTTGTGCTCGGCCTGATCATCAGCAATTTGATCCCTGTGTCGGGATGGTTCTCGGCGGCGTTCAGAACCGAACTTTATGTCAAGGTCGGAATCGTCCTGCTTGGTGCGACGCTTCCCTTCACATTGATTTTCCAGGCAGGGCCTGTCGCCTTTATTCAGGCAACGATCATCGCTCTGGTCACTTTTTTCGTCATCTATTTTGTCGGGACAAAATGGCTCGGTCTGGATAAATATTTTGCCGCAACACTCGGCGTCGGGGGATCCGTGTGCGGCGTTTCCGCGGCCATCGCGGTCGGCGGAGCCATTAAGGCTAAAAAAGAACATGTGTCGATTTCCATCTCGCTTGTCGTGATCTGGGCCGTTGCGACTATTTTTCTGCTGACTCTGCTGGTTAAATGGCTGGGGATAGCTGCAGGGCCCGCAGGCGCCTGGATCGGCACATCGGAATTCGCCGATGCGGCCGGGATCACGGCTGCCAGTACATTCGGCGATCAGGCACTGACCTCGTTTACATTGATGAAAGTTATCGGTCGTGATATTTTTATCGGTATCTGGTGCTTCGTGCTTGCCTTCATTTCCGTCACTTACTGGGAACGAAAAAATTCCGGGACAAAAACCGACGCTTCGGAGATCTGGCGCCGTTTCCCGAAATTTGTGATCGGATTTTTTGCCGCTTCGGCCATTCTGACACTGATTATTGCGGGCGCCTCGCTTTCGGGGCGCAATGTGATCAATACGGATATCATCGCTCCGATTAAAGAATTCCGGACATGGGCCTTTACATTTACTTTCTTATCCATCGGCCTGACAACGCGCTTCAGAGAGCTGACCTCGTTCGGCTGGAAACCGTTTGCGGCCTTCAGTTCGGGCGCCGTTGTCAATATTGTGCTCGGCTACGTCCTCTCTGTTCTGATTCTCAATTCGTATTGGTCGGCGTTATAATCTGTTCGAACGCGGACATAGGTAGGCAATTTTTATCATGATCTTATTAATATTACGGCACAACCATTCGGGGAGATGTCTCCAATGAAGAAAAATCTGACATGCAAAGAAAGAGTCACCGTTATTTTCTATTATTTCCGGCGGCCGGAACCGAAAAATGTTGTCTCGCTGAATGGAAGGCGACATTTTTCCGGCGTAACCAGCGCCCGGCAAATAAGAGAACTGGCTGTCTTTCTGTCTCATCGCCTTGAAAAAATTGCCTGCATGACTGAACTTTTGCAGTCGGCGCATGATCAATGGCTCATTACCGCTAAAAAAGACAGAGTAATCATGGAGACGGAGTCATTTGAATCTCATCGGATTTCGGAATTATTGTCCGGACAGGGGTACAATGAGTCGGATTATGTTCTGAGGGTGGATTACGAAAGAAAATGGGGATTGCTGTGAAGTTTTCTTCTGCAGGCAGTCAATTGAAATAATTTTTTTACATGGAATCATAGTTAATTTTCAGCTCCCGGCCGAGCCGCCGGGAGCTGTTTTGCGAGCTGAAAACTTTACTTATCAGGCAATTTTTTGATTCACCTCATTCAAATTTCCGTTTTTAACTGCTCAGAGTTATTACTGGCTGCCGGGAAAAAACTGAGCTATACTTGAACTAATCTATCCGGACTGCACGGATGAAAGGGTTGCCGTTTTAAAGATCAGCGTTTTATAAAGGCTGTTAAACCAAGTTAACCGTGAGGAGAACTGATATTATGCCGATTAAAATACCTGAATTGCTTCCTGCCAGAGAAATTCTTGAAAAAGAAAATATTTTTGTCATGAATGAAGACCGGGCGGCACGTCAGGACATCCGTCCGCTAAACATATTGATTCTCAATCTGATGCCCGAGAAACAGAGAGAAGAGGCCCAGCTGCTTCGTCTGCTCGGCAATACACCGCTTCAAGTTAATATTTCTTTCATGCGGACGGCCACTCATGAATCGACGCACGCCAGTCATCTGCACATGGAACAATTTTATACGGTTTTCAGCAAAATCCGGAACAAAAAATACGACGGCTTGATTGTTACCGGAGCGCCGGTCGAGAAACTGCCCTTTGAAGCGGTTGATTATTGGCATGAGCTGGAGGAAATTATGGAATGGTCCAAGGCCTCCGTTACCTCAACTCTGTATATATGCTGGGGCGCCCAGGCGGCGCTTTATTACCATTTCGGTATCAATAAAGTACTTCTTCCGCATAAACTGTCCGGTGTATTCAGCCATACGCTGGCCGACCGGACGGAAAAACTGCTGCGCGGATTTGACGATGTTTATTTTGCGCCCCATTCCCGCTACACGGATATCGATCGCGCGGCACTTGCACGTCACCCGCAAGTTAAACTTCTTTCTTCTTCCGAAGAGGCCGGTCCCTTTATCATGCTGGCAAACGGCGGAAAACAGATTATGGTCACAGGCCATCTGGAGTATGACACAGGAACGCTGGCTTTGGAATATGAACGCGACACGAAGAAGAACATAAATCCGGATCTGCCTGAACATTACTTCCCCGGGGACGACCCTGCGCGACGGCCAGTGAACCGCTGGCGTTCACATGCCCATCTCCTCTTCTCAAACTGGCTGAATTATTATGTGTATCAGGAAACGCCCTATCGCTGGGAATGAAACCGGCGGGAATCTGCCCGGACATATTTCTTCGCAGACAGTTGTCCCAGCCGCCGGGAAAGTTCCTCTGAAAATATGATGGAGCAAGAAGCCGGGGCAAAGTCCGGATTGATCTCCACCGTTGAAATGAACAGAGCGCCCCCATCACCGGAAAACCCGGCCAGTGAGACGCCCTTTTTCATGTATACTTTCATTCGATATAGACTTTTTATTCAGGCCTTGCTGTTCAGCCATGCATGCCGGCTGTCGTTGATTGTTTCTCCGATGATCCTGACCACATGCTCCTCGACAACCGTTTTGGCCTGCTTGATCGCAGTGAACACCGCGTCGCTTTTGGCTGCGCCGTGTGCCTTGATAATCGGGGCGGCCAGGCCCATGAGCAGAGCACCTCCATAGGCGGAATAATCCATCCGCTTCTTAAGACCTTTCAGTTTTCCGTACATAAGCCCTGTCAGAATCTTTGAATAAAGCGAGCTTCCGAGTGTTTCTTTAAGAAGGGTCATGATCGACATGGCCGTTCCCTCAAGACTTTTCAGGACCAGGTTCCCGGAGAACCCGTCGGCAACGATCACATCGGCCGGCCCCTGAAGCAATTCGCGCGGTTCAACGTTGCCGATGAAGTTGATCGGCGCCTCACTCAGAAGCTGATAGGCTTTTTTTGTCAGTTCATTCCCTTTTCCCGGTTCTTCGCCGATATTCAGCAGACCGATACTCGGGTTAGAACGATGCAATACTTTTTCGGCATAGATTGAACCCATTGTGGCGTACTGAAGCATATTTTCAGGTTTTGTCTCTGCGTTTGCACCGACGTCGAGAAAGAGAAAGCCTTTATTTTCATGAATGGTAGGCAAAGTCGGAGCCAGTGCCGGACGATCAATGCCTTTAATTCGGCCGACACCGAAAAGGCCGGATGCCATCAGGGCACCTGTATTCCCCGCAGAGATAGCCGCTTCACAGCGTCCTTCCCGGACTTCCTGTACGGCAAGAACCATGGATGCCTGCTTCTTGCGGCGTACGGCCTGCACCGGCGCGTCCGTTCCTTCGATTTTTTCGGTCGTGTGCAGGATTTCTATCTGGCCTTGTTCACCGACAAGCGGTTCAAGCTTCTCTCTGTCACCAATGAGAACAAAATGCAAATCCGGGAATGCGTGCGCCGCTCTGATCACTCCTTCAACAATTGCTTCCGGTGCGTGATCTCCGCCCATTGCATCAATTGCTAATCTCATTTCTGTAGTCTCCTTTTCTAATGACGGACCAGCCGGTTGTGTCATCGAACCGTCCGGCCCCTTTTTACCGCGTGTCTTTCATACTCCTTGCAAGACATACCCGACAATTTGTGCAGGCAAAGACATGACCGCCTTGCCTCAATACTTTAACACTAAATACGTTGACTGTCCAAGGAAGGTTTCAGAACTTTTTCAGATTGATCGTGCTTTCGGTCTGCTTTGCTCGGCGATCATGAAATATCGGACGGGCCGGCAGCGTGAAAAGCCGAGGCGGCCGTTCCTGTTTTGGGCCCGTCTTTTGATAAACAGTCATATTCTTACTGTGCCGGTCAAATTTTATTTGGACAGCGAGAACGCCTGCTTTATTTTTTTTACAATCGAACCGGACGTATAGGTAAGCACCGATCCTCTATAAAAGCGCAGGCTGAAAAGAAACAGGCAGATAATCGAAAAAGCGAGGATCAGAAGCGAAAGAAACGCTTGCCAGAGCCCCATATCCGTCGCGCCGATTCGCATCGGCATCAACATCGAAGACGTAAACGGTATATAGGAAAAAATCTGAACCAGCAGTGTATCCGGATTGTTCATTCCGCTGATCGCGACGAAGAAGCCGATCATCAGGATAAAGGTTACGGGCATCACCGACTGGCCGACATCCTGTACTTTGCTTACAAGAGATCCAAGGACTGCGCCGACCAGCGTGTACAGGATGCAGGCCAGTATAAAGAAAAGAAGCGAGAGAACAAGATAATAGGGAGAAATGGCTGAAAAGATATGAGTCATCATGTCCCAATATTTTCCACTATTTGAATAATAGGCTAAAATCAAGGCTGCCCCAATCAGAACCACAGTCTGGGTAAAGGCAAGGGCCAGGACTGCGGCAACCCTGGACAAGAGATGGATGGCCGGAGAAGCACTCGAAATGATGATTTCCATAATCCGCGAATCTTTCTCTGCTGCGATTTCTGAAGAAATAATTGACAGATACGATACGGCAAACAAATAAACAAGCAGGGCGATGCCGTAAGAAATAAATGAAGCCGTCGTTTTTTCCGAGCTTGTTTTTCCGCTGCTCCGGCTGTCAATAAGCTGTTGATTCAGGGTGACCTTTGCGGAAAGGATGCGCTGCGCCTGAGCCGTCGTCAGATGCATTTGCTGAATAATCAGTAGTTGATTGGCAGTCTGCACGTATTGTTCGAGCGTCTGCTGATCGTTCAGTTTCAGCGTGCTTTCCGAGCGGATCTGGGCGGCAAGCCGATCGTCTCCGCTTAAATTCAGCAGAAGAACGCCGTCCGCTTTCTGCTGCATCACTTCCTGATCGGCCTGTTTTACGCTGCCGGAAAAATGATTAAATTTAATGGTGCTTCCGCTTTGAAAAAGCGCTCCCGCATTCGCTCCGGTCTGATCGACGACGGTGATCTTCATCGGTTGACTGCCCGGAGAGAACCAGCTGCTGACGGTCGGCCACATGAAAATGGCGGCAAGTGCCAGAAGCATAATGATTGTCGTAATCAGAAAGGATTTAGCTTTCAGCTTGCTGGAATAGGACTGAAAAAAAAGGACGGAAAATTTAGACACGGACGCTGCCTACCTTTCGCTTAAAGATCTCTTCCAGGGACAGATAATCAAGGCTGAACCGTTCGATGAATCCGTTCTTTGTCACAAGCCGGAAGATCTCTTTCGCATTTTCTTCGTCTGACAGCAGCAGCCGGAAACAGTCTTTTTCCCGGATTACTGAGACGACGCCCGGCATCCCGGACAGTAATTGTTCGGAAAATGGGCCGCGCAAAGTCAGGTTAATTTTTCCAAACTGCGCCTTCAAGTCGCGGATTGCTCCGGTAAAAAGCGATTCTCCGCGTTTCAGAAGGCAGAGATGATCACAAAGCTCTTCCACATGATCCATACGATGGCTGGAAAAAATGATCGTTGCGCCCCGCTCCTTCAAGTCGATAATCGCTTCTTTCAGCAGGCCGGCATTGACCGGATCGAGACCGCTGAACGGCTCGTCCAGGATCAGGAGGGACGGCTTATGAATCAGGCTGGCAATCAGCTGTACCTTCTGCTGATTGCCCTTTGATAATGTTTCGGTCAGTACATTCCGCTTGTCGGCAAGCCCGAAACGTTCCAGCCAGGCCTCGGTTTCTTTCTTAAGTTCTGCCTTCCCTTTCCCGCGCAGTCTTCCGAAAAAAATTAACTGCTCTTCAACGGGCATTTTCGGATACATGCCGCGCTCTTCAGGAAGATAACCAATCATGTCTCTGTTCAGCGCATGGACCGGTTCTCCGTTCCACTTGATTTTTCCGCTTGTCGGGGCCAGCAGGTTCAGAATCATCCTGAAGGTCGTTGTTTTTCCGGCCCCATTCTGACCGATCAGCCCGAAAATTTCGCCGCTGTCCGCTACAAAACTGAGATCTTTTACTGCAGTGAAGTTCTGAAATTTCTTGGTCAGGCAATCCGCCTCAAGTGTCATCCTCTTCCCCCTTTTTTGATAATCTTATGTTTTTTGCTAAAGCAGGCGATTCCGGCTGTTAAAGTTTTCAATTGATCACTATTTAAATTTTAACACGAGTCTTTTCATGATTAAGTGAACGTTTGGTAAATAGACGATTTAAACGTAAAAAAAACCGGAGTGAAGAGCCGATCTCTCTTCACTCCGGCCTGCTTCCGTCCGGAAAAAATTATTTTGGGTATACCGGTGTGCAGGATTCCGCATACTTCGGATTCCGGCCCGTTGTAAGCCCGAAGAAAAGATCCTTGATCTGTTTACAAACTTCGCCTTCGTGCCCGGTTCCGATCGTTCTGTGATCGACTTCGACGATCGGAGTCACTTCCATCGCAGTGCCGCTGAAGAATACTTCGTCGGCGACATAGAGTTCGGATCTTGATATACTCCGCTCGACAACATCCAGGCCCAGATCTTCCCCGGCCAGCTTCATGACCAGTTCGCGGGTGATACCTTCAAGGATGTTATCTGACGGCGGCGGCGTGATCAGCTTGCCCTTCTTAAAGATAAAGATATTTTCACCGGATCCTTCACAGACCTTGTCGCCGTCCGTCAGGAAAACAGCTTCGTCAAATCCGGCACGCTTCGTTTCGAGTGCGGCGAGTGCGGAGTTCATATAAGCGGCAGTTGCTTTCGTGCGCGGCGGCAGCTGATTGTTCGACAGGCGTCTCCAGGAAGTGACGCCGACGCTCAGTTCGGGCCTGCCGGCATATTTATTGAGCGGCTGCGTGTAAATAACAACCTTGACGTCACTGCTGTCCAGCGTCGGCCCGATGTCCTGAGCATCATTGTAGACAATCGGCCGGATATAGGTCGTCTGGCGGCAGTTGTTCTTCTTCAGCAGTTCCACTGTTCCGCGACAGAGATCATCGACTGTCAAATCGAAGTTCAGATTAACGGTCTTTGCCGATTGTTTGAGCCTTTCATAATGTTCTTTAAGCTTAAAACCGTAAAGCTGTTCTTTCTCTTCGTCCCAATAGGCCCGGATGCCTTCGAAAACGCCGAGGCCGTAATTGAACGCCTTGCTGCGGACGCTGATTTTCACATCGTCCTCTTTACTCAACTGACCCTGAAAATAAACATAGTTTTCTGACATGCAAACTCCTCCTCGTTTTCTGTTTATTGCAAAGAAGCCGGGCCGGCCTGAAAAAGAAAATGCCTTCGAGATAGTCACAGCCAATCCATCGTTTTGCGGTTATCATCCGTTTTTATGTAATTGACGAACCCGGCAACATCTGCTTCTTTTTTTTGTAATTTCTATAATAGCACAAAATTACAGTTAATTTACATGAATTCATAAATTATAGAATGTTTTGATCGGCATACCGCGGCCGAGCCTCGTCAGAAGTCTTTTACGGGACCCTCTCTGCCGCCGTTTACTCGATCAGGCCGCCGGCTTTCATCGTCCCTCTGATACTCTGTACCGTGGCTTTCAGTTTAGCCAGTTCGTCTTCATCCAGCGGGACGGCCAGCCGTTTTTCGACGCCTTGACGTCCGACGACGCATGGCAGGCTCAGTGCCACGTCTTTCAATCCGTATTCTCCGTTCAAAGTTGTCGACACCGGAAAAATGCGGTGTTCATCAAGCATAACGGCCTTCGCAAGCGTGCATGCCGCCATGGCTACGCCTGAATTGGTCCACCCTTTCAGATGAAGAATGTCGAAACCGGTTTCAACAACCTTCTGCGCAATCTGCTCTTTCTCAAGCGGTGTATCGGGTGCAAAATAATCGTCCAGCCGGCCGGTGCCGATTCCTTCGATATTCAGCAGGCTCCAGGCGGGGAAAGCCGTGCTTCCGTGCTCGCCGAGCATATAGCCGTGAACGCTTTTCGGATCGACACCGTATTTATTGGCGATAATTTTTCTGAAACGTGCGGAATCCAGGCAGGTCCCGGTGCCGAAAATACGGTTTTTCGGATAGTCAAAAAAGTTCTGTGCCAGGTAAACCATTGAATCCAGCGGATTCGTGATAAAAATAATGATTGCATCTTTGGTATGGGCGCTGATCCCTGTCATAACTTCGCGAATGACGGCAACGTTTTTTCCGATCAGCGTGCCGCGGTCCTGATAGTTTGCATCCTTCTGCACGCTCGGCCCGGCCGCGACAATAATCACATCGGCATCTGTGCACGTGTCATAGTCCGCTGCATACAATTCCGTATTCGGACAGTACGTGAATGGCGTAATATGGCTTCCGTCCAGCGCCTCCCCCTTCGCTTTTTCTTTGTCCTGATCAATAACGGCAATCTCAGCGAAGAGATTAAGCGCCAGCGCATCGGTGAGAACTTGTGAACCGACATGTCCGACACCGACAATGACTAATTTGTTATTCTTCATCCTTTTTCGCCTCTAATCTTTATTTTATTTTATAATAACACAAAAAATGGCATTTTTTCACACTAGTTCAGCAATTTGTTATTATCAAATATCCGGGACGGGCCCTTCTTAAGATCCTGCTCCCGCCGTTTTTCTTGTTTCCAATTTGTGATAAAATGATGAAATGATAGAACAGTTGAGTGAATCAAAGTTTGCATGGAAAGGATTTAACAACGATGCCAATTGATTATCGAACGGATTCCGGCACCCTTCCGACAGAAGAAATGAGACAGGCCATGTACAATGCCCGGCTGGGGGACGACTATTACGGAGAAGATCCGAGTGTCAATCTGCTTGAAAAGGCAGCTGCGGAAATGCTGGGGAAAGAAGCGGCCATTCTGACTACGACAGCGACGCTGGGCAATCAGCTGGCCCTTCTGAGCCAGAGTCGCGAAGGGTCCGATATTTGGGTTGAAAAAATGTCGCATATTGCGACGCATGACTACACTGCGTTTCTGCTGCCGGACAGACGATTCCATACTTATGAAGCCCATAACGGCCGTTCGGTCAGGGATGACGATCTGGCTGCGGCAAAGAAGGGGACGCAGCCTTTATTTTGTATTGAAAATACGCACAATCGGCATGGCGGTACTATTCTGCCCCTTTCCGAAATGAAAAGGATCCATGATCAGATTGGACAGGCTGCGGGCTGCGTCCATCTTGACGGTTCACGGCTGTTCAATGCCTCCGTCGCAACCGGTGTTCCCATAAATGATTTTGCTGCCTGCGCCGATACGGTCGTCCTCTGTCTCTGCAAGGGACTCAGTGCTCCTGCAGGAGCAGTCCTGGCGGGTTCGCGTGAGACGATACGCCGGGCACGGAGATGGCGGGCTAAAATGGGGGCTGCCATGCCGCAGGCCGGGATCATTGCCGCACCTGCCTATGTCGCCCTGAAAAAAATGATTCCGCGGCTCGCCCAGGACCATCTGCTGGCAAAACAACTGGCTGCAGGGCTTGCCGAACTTCCGGGTTTGTTTGTCGATCTTTCCCTGGTTGAAACGAATATTGTTCTCGTCCATCCGGCGCACTCCTTAAAAACGGCCGGACAAATCCGTGATGAGCTCGGGCAGGCCGGGATTCTTGTCCTGCTGCTTGACGGCGAAACCATTCGTTTTGTGATCGACAGGAATATCGCTCCGCAGGATCTGCCGATCACGCTGGAAGTCATGCAGTCGATCTTGAAGTCCAACTAACCCTTTGTCACCCCGAACAGCAGAAGGGCCGTTTTGTTGCGTTCGGCTCCGTTTTGCGCAGGGAGCCGGTCAGCGATCTTTCCTTCCTGACAGGAAGCTGTAAGGCGGGAGCGCCGTGCCGCTTGCCAGCAAACTACCGACGAGCGGCTTTATTTTGCCCTCGCCGGTCTGATCGTCGAGCGCCTCCAGGTCGATCGTCTGCCGGGTCGGAGTTGCGTTGAAAATCATCACGGTGTAGGCCTCTTCCGAGCGGAAACGAATGAAGCCGAACAGCCCTCTGATTGAAAAAGGGAAATAGTCGCCCGCTCGAAGATTCTCGTCACTCCTGCGGCACTGTATCGCTGAACGGAAGATATCCTGAATGTTTACGTTTTCTCTTCCCCATGGAAAAAAGCGCCGGTTTTCCGGATCCTTTCTCCCATAAAGGCCTGCTTCGTCTCCATAGTAAACACAGGGGACCCCGGGAAGGGTCATGAGCAGCTGGACCGCCAGCCGCAATTTGTTTTCATCGCCGCCCAGCACGGTGAGAATGCGTTCCGTATCATGGGTTCCGATATTGTTCATGTTGGCGTGAAAAGCCTCAGGCGGGTAATTCGACTTCAACGTCAGGCTGGCCCGGACCGCCTGCCCAGCCGTTGTCGATTGATTGAGGAGGCCGATAATGAGCAGACGGAACGGATAGTTCATGACTCCCTGCAGCATGCCTCCTTCCAGATAATGGCGCCTTTTTCCGTAAGCGATCTTATTCGAAGCATCTTCCCATACTTCGCCGATCAGAACTTTGCGCTCCGTTTTATTGGAGTGGCTGTCAAGCGCTTTGCGGATTCCGGCAATGAAATCGTCCGGCAGCTCATCGGCAACATCCAGCCGCCAGCCGCCGATGCCCGTTTGGGTCCAGCGATGAATGACACTCTGGTCGGATTGATAGATAAAGTTGCGGTACGACGTATTATTTTTATCCACGGCCGGCAGGTCTTTAATATTCCACCAGCAGTCATAGTCATCCGGGAAGTGGTAAAAAGTGAACCAGTCGAAGTAAGGCGAGCCGGTGTCATTATAGGCTCCCCCTTCTTCGTAGGTTTTGAAACGATTGAAGTAGATGCTGTCGGCACCGACGTGATTGAAAACGCCGTCGAGAATAATATGCATGCCCAGGCCTTGTGCCTTTGCAATCAATTTCTGAAATGCTTCTTTGCTTCCGAACATCGGATCGATTTTCCCGTAGTCGGCCGTATCATATTTATGGTTGCTTCTCGCTTCAAAGATCGGGCTCAGATAAAGCACAGTGACCCCAAGCGCATGCAGATACGGGAGTTTATCCGTAATCCCTTTCAGATTCCCGCCGAAAAAATCCCACCGTGTAATGTTTCCTTCTTTGTCACGGATATAGTAAGGATCATCCTCCTCCGTTGCGTAAAGAAATGAATTCTTTTTGGGAGAGTAGACGGCATGATGACGGTTGCCGTTGTTGAAGCGGTCGACAAAAATCTGATAAACAACCCCGTGCAGATACCAGCAGGGGGCCGGATCCGGATGGTCGTAGCAAGTGATCTGGTATTGCTCGACTGCGGCCGGATCATAAACGATCCGGCCCCGGCCGCCGAAATTATCGCCGGCCTTGCCGTAAAAAACCGTTTTTCTGCCGGAGCGGCCGTCATCACCGTCAATTTTAAAATGGTAGAAATAAAGGCCGCTTTTCTTTTCCGTCACAAATTTCAATTTATAAAGGCGGGCATCCTCGCCGCTTGGAAACATTTCAAGTTCCTGAAAAGAGTCGCCGTCCTTCTGAATGACCAGATCGACACGCCATATTTTTGCCAGATCGACGGCTATCGAAAAATAGACGCTTTTCCCAGCCTGAACGGCGCCAAAGGGTCGTCGGTACTTCTCAGACCAGGAATTGAAATAAATTGACGGCAGACTCATATCCACGTTCCTTCTTCCTCATCAGAAAGTGACTCAATTTCTCCCGGCAGGTCTTTTTTCTGCAGAGAGGCCCCTCTTCATCCGGAAAGCGGTGATCTGTCAGACCCGCCTTGCCTTCGCCGTGACATCCCAAATATCGTTTGCATATTGCAGCACCGTATAATCCGATGAAAAGACGCCGGCATCCGCGATATTAATCAGGGCCATTCTCTGCCATCTGAGCGGATCGCGGTAGAGACGGTCTATTTTCTCCTGTGCCAGAACATACGCGTCAAAATCTTTCAGAACGAAATATTCATCCCCATAGCGGACAAGAGAATCAAAGATGTCTTTTCCTTCTGCATCAATGCCGGGAATGGTTCCGTCAATCAGTGCATCGAGCACGCGATGAAGGACAGGATTGTGATCATAATAGCTCTTTGAATGATAAGAGCCATTATGATAATATTCGTAAACTTCCTCTTCCTTCAGCCCGAAAATAATGATGTTATCCTCCCCTACGCGGTCGCGGATCTCCACATTGGCTCCGTCCAGAGTCGCCAGCGTGACGGCACCGTTCAGCATCAGTTTCATGTTGCTCGTTCCCGATGCTTCTTTGGAGGCCAGGGAAATCTGCTCGCTGACGTCCGCCGCCGGAATGATCCGCTCGGCAAGGGAAACCCCGTAGTTTTCTACGAAAACAATTTTCAGTTTATCCCGGACGTCGGGATCCTTGTTAATCAGAGAAGCGACGGAGTTGATTAATTTAATGATCTCTTTGGCATAGGTATAGCTCGGCGCCGCCTTCGCACCGAAGATGAACACCCGCGGATAAAAGTCTGCCGCCGGATTATCTTTCAGCTTAACGTAGAGGCTCAATATATGAAGCAGATTAAGCAGCTGTCTTTTATAAGCATGGAGCCGCTTGATCTGTACATCGAAAATGGCTTTCGGATTGACGGTCAGGCCCATGTTCTGCTCTACATAGGCCGCGAACCGTTCTTTATTGATTTGTTTGATGCTCGCCAGATCACGCAGCGTCGCCTCGTCATTGCGGAAAGCCTTGAGCATTTTCAGTTCGGTCGGCATCGTTTCCCAATCGCTGCCGATCTTGCTGTCGATCATCCGGCGCAGCGGCTCATTGGCAAGCATCAGCCAGCGGCGTTGTGTGATGCCGTTCGTTTTATTATTGAAACGCGACGGATACATCAGGAAAAAATCATGCAGCACCTTTTCTTTAAGAATGGCTGTATGCAGTTTGGCAACGCCGTTGATACTATGGCTCCCGATAATGGCAAGATGAGCCATTTTCACGTGTCCGCCTTCAATGATCCGCGTCCGCTCAATGATTTCTTTCTCATACAGCGCACTCATTTTCATGACATAACGGCGGTCGATTTCACAGATGATCTGATAAATTCTCGGGAGCAGCGTGCTGATCATGTCGATCGGCCATTTTTCCAGAGCCTCCGACATGATTGTATGATTGGTATAACTCATGACATTGACGGTCACATTCCACGCGTGTTCCCAGTCCATATGCTCTTCGTCCAGCAGAATCCGCATCAGTTCGGGAACGCACAGTGCCGGATGTGTGTCGTTGATATGAATGGAGACCTTCTCTGCCAGGCGGTTCATGTGCACATTCATTTTCCGGAAATAGCGGACAATACTCTGTACGCCGGCGGATACGAAAAAATACTCCTGTTTCAGACGAAGCAGACGTCCTTCAAAGTTGGAATCATCCGGATAAAGGACTTCCGATATGCTTTCGATCCGGTTTCTCTGCTGGATGTAAGACCAGTAATCGCCGCTTTCGTCCTGGGGAGGCATCTCGGCCGACCAAAGCCTTAATGTATTGACCGTTTCATTTTTATAACCGATGACAGGAGAATCGTATGGCACCGCCAGCACTTTACTTTCATTTTCATAGTGAGGGATAAGGTAGCCTTCCGGGCATTTTTCGAGCCAGACACGGCCGTAAAAATTGACCGTTACCGCCATATTCGTTCGGCGGATTTCCCATACATTCCCATTCTGAAGCCAATTTTCCGGCAGCTCGACTTGATAGCCGTTGACGAATTTTTGCTTGAAGAGACCGTACTTAAAACGGATGCCGTTGCCGTGGCCCGGTATTTCACAGGTCGCCATCGAATCAATAAAGCAGGCGGCGAGCCGGCCCAGACCGCCGTTGCCGAGTCCCGGATCCGATTCGAGTCCGGCGATCGTTTCCAGATCGATTCCCAGTTCTTTCAAGCCTGAACGCACCGTATCCAGAATGCCGAGATTCAGTAAATTGCTCTTCAGCATCCGGCCGAGCAGAAACTCCATCGAAAAATAATAGACCTGTTTTTGTTTTCGATTCAGATAATGCTGATTGGTCCGGCTCCAGTTTTTCGCCGAATAGGAGCGAACCAGATTTCCTAATGTGAAATATTGTTCGGCCGGATCCGAATGCGGAATATCCATCGAATAAAGTTCTGTAAGCATCCGCTTGAAATCTTCTTTGAATCTTCTTTTTGACAGTTCCATTCGTCTACCATCCTTAATTCTCAATTCCTTCCGATCAGGTAAAGTTTGTTGTGGGGAAACGGTGAATCGCCGGTACCGGCTCAGTCAGCCAGTTTCATAGAATCCAGTATGTCCGGAACTGTGAGGGATTATAAGCATTATTCACGGACAGGAATTAAACTTCCAGTTCGTTCCCGTGAAAATGGGAAACGCCCTTTAAAACCTGCTCACCTTCTTCAGAAATACGGCTGATCACCGAATTTTTCTCGATGACGATCGGCTTATCCTTCGTTCCGATCAGTTTCGTGTTCGGTTCGATTCTCACTTGCTTATCCAGAACCACATAGCGCAGTTCCGCATTGCTTCCGATGTAACTGCCTTGAAGGATGATCGAACTGTCCACCACCGCTTTTTGTTCGATCGTCACGTTTCGAAAAATAACAGAATGGGCTACTTCCCCCTTCATCATGCATCCGTTGGCGACGAGCGAATCGCTGACATGCGAGGTACGGGCATAAAAAGTCGGTGCCTCATTCTTCACTTTTGTATGAATATTTTGGTTTCCCTTCAGAAGAGCCGTCATATTTGCTTCCTGAAGCATGTCGATATTGGCATCGTAATAGGACTTTACGGAATTGATGCTTTTTAAATATCCCGTATATTCAAATCCGTTCGTCGGCAGTTTGATAATGGCCCGATGCAGGACGTCGTTTAAATTGCAGTGCTCATTCTCGGCGACGGCATTCCGGATCAGTCTGATTAATAGTGTGCTTTTCATCAGATAGATTTCCATATTGACCAGCGCCTTGTTTTCTTTCATTTGAAGAGAACAGGATTTCAGCCCCCTGACCAGCCCGTCATCCCCGATCGTCATGCAGGAAATCTGCTGATCGTCTTTGGACAGATGATCGACAGATTTATAGACGACCGTGATATCCGCTCCCTGCTCAATATGGCTTCGCAGAACGGCTTTCACATCGACATTGCAAAGCATCCTCGTGCCCATCACGACTGTATAGTCCGCTTCCGATTTCTCGATGAACTCGATGTTTTTAAAATAGTTGTAGATATCCCCTTCCGTCCCCAAACCGGTTCCGCGATCTTCGGAAGGCGCGGAGAAGAAGAAAAGGCCGCCGTGGACACTGTCAAGTCCCCACTCCCTTCCGCTGCGCACGTGATCATAGACGGAGCGCAGGCTGTTGTCCTTGAGAAATACGCCGACCGTTTCGACGCCCGCCGTCGACAGATTCGTCAGCGGAAAATCGATCAGACGGTATCTGCAGGCAAAGGGGAGCGCTGCTACGGGACGAAAAAGCGTCAGAGGATTGGTCGCCAGTCTGGATTCGGTTAAATTAAGAATACCGCAAATTTTATTTATCCTCATCATCATTCAGCCCCCCAACTACTTCGTTATAACCGACCACTTCAATCTCCCGGTCGCCGATAATCTGAGCATTATCCGCAAATACGGCCCGTTCGCCAACAATCGCCCGTTCAATCGTGACATTTTTGCCGATGACCGTGTTTGCCATCACAATGGAGTCTCTGACTACACTGTTCGCTCCGATTTTCACATTTTGCGAAATGACCGAATGGTCGACATCGCCGGCAATGTAGCATCCGTCAACGATCAGTGATTCTCTGACCGTCGCGTTGCCGGTGAGATAATGAGGGGGGGCAACCGGATTTTTCGAATAGATGCGCCATGATTTATCGCGGATCTGCAGCTCATGATCGGGATCGATGAAAGCCATGTTTGCTTCCCACAGGCTCTCAATCGTACCGACGTCTTTCCAGTAGCCGCCAAAAGCATAGGCGAAAACATTCTCTCCGTTTGCCAGAAAAGAAGGGATCACATTTTTTCCGAAGTCATCCATGTTTTGTCCGGTCGCGTGGCTTTCCGTCAGATAACGGCGGAGCACTTCCCAGGTAAAAATATAAATGCCCATCGAGGCCAGATTGCTTTTCGGTTCTGCCGGCTTTTCTTCAAAATCAATAATTCTGTCGGTATTATCCGTATTCATGATGCCGAAACGTGATGCCTCTTCATAAGGAACATGGATCACGGCGACAGTCGCCGTTGCCTTTTTCTTTTTATGGAAATCAAGCATATGTTCATAATCCATCTTGTATATATGATCGCCTGACAGAATCAGCAGATAAGTCGGATTATTGCTGTCAATGTAACTGATATTCTGATAAATTGCATGAGCGGTTCCCTCGAACCACTTTTCACCGTCAAGGCTCGAATGGGGCTGCAGAATGGTAACCCCGCCGTCCTTGTGGTCCAGGCCCCAATGTGAGCCATTGCCGATATGGCTGTTTAATTCGAGAGGCTGATACTGTGTTACCACGCCGACTGTGCGGATACCGGAATTTGAGCAATTGCTCAGGGAAAAATCAATGATCCGGTATTTTCCGCCGAACGGAACCGCCGGTTTTGCGATCGTCCGCGTCAGTTTGCCCAGCCGCGAACCCTGTCCTCCGGCCAAAATCATCGCGATTATCTCGTTTTTCATCATGCTTTGGAAAAAGAATGGAGGACCATCCCTTTCCATCCACCTCCTTTGCTTGTAGAAATTGCCTGATGGCCTGCAGCCGGCCGTGATGCCTGTCAATTTGTGAATCTCCAAGAAAGAAAAAGAAAGATAATGTGTTCTCATTGATGGATGTAAAGCGGAACAGCCTTTTAAAGGGTCACCGACAGTGAAAATCGTCGTTGAAGGAGCTGCGACTGAGAAAAATGTCTTATTATGGCATTTGAGAAACCGTTTTCAGCCGATTGTCACTCCCCCGCTTTTATTTCGAAAAAACCGCCGCAGGTCTGAATCCGGCGGTTCGGAACAGCCCCCCATAATCAATCGCTCATTTTGGGAAACATCGTTTTTATGAGCGATAATGCCACCCGTTTCGCCAGAAAAAGCGATCGGGATTTTATAAATTTGAGAATTGTTTTCCTTTCATGTTTATTATATAACAAATTATCTGTTTTTCGGCTGTTTTCGTGGCCATTTTTCTGAAAATTAACAGATTAGAAATGAGCATTCTCATGATCTCAACTGAATCCTGAAAGCCGGTTAAATCAAGGAATGATACAGATCGCGATAAGCCGCTGCAGATGTTTCCCATCCGAAATTAAGCCGAAGCGCGCGGTCGGCCAGCTGCACCCATTTGTCGGGCTGTTCACGGTAAAAGTGTAAGGCCCTCTGGACTGTAAAAAGCATGTCGTGGGCATTATAATTCGTAAAACTGAATCCGTACCCTTCGCCGTTAAATTCGTTGTACGGAATGACTGTATCTTTCAGGCCGCCCGTTTCTCTGACGACCGGGAGGCTTCCATATCTGAGTGCGAGCAACTGGCTGATCCCGCACGGTTCAAACTTTGAAGGCATCAGAAAGAGATCGCTGGCGGCGTATATTTTTCTGGCAAGCCCGTCGTCAAAATAGATATTGGCCGAAACCTGTTCCGGAAAGCGGGCGGCTAATTCCCGGAACGCAGATTCATAGTGCTGCTCTCCCGTCCCGAGAAGGACGAACTGAATATTAAGGCCGATCAGTTCGTAGAAGACACGCAGAACAAGATCGATCCCTTTTTGTTCAGCGAGTCGCGTAATCATCGCAATCATCGGGACTTCTTCATTGCTGCGCAGGCCGAGCCGCTCCTGCAGGCAGCGTTTGTTTTTCCTTTTGCCGCCGGCCGTATGATATTGAAAGTAAAGCTGACGATCCGTCCCGGGATCATACAGTTTTCGATCAATGCCGTTGACGATGCCGCGGAGATCATGGCTTCTCCGTCTGAGAAATCCGTCCAGATGCTCACCGTAAAAAGGCAGCTGAATTTCTTCCGCATAGGTCCTGCTCACCGTTGTCAGGACATCCGCATACGCCAGCCCGGCTTTCATATAACTGACTTTGCCGTAGAATTCAAGACTGTCGGAATTAAAATAGCGGTCATCAAGATCAAGAAGATCGGAAAGAACGGATTTTGGGAAAATACCTTGATATTTTAAGTTATGAATGGTAAATACAGTGCGGATCTTCTGATAAAACGATCGGTCGCCGTAATGACTTTTCAGGAGGACGCCGATCAGTCCGGTCTGCCAGTCGTGACAGTGTATGATATCGGGCCGCTCAGCCAGAAAAGGAAGAACTTCGAGTACGGCTCTTGAGAAGAAGGCAAAGCGTTCGCCGTCGTCAAAGTAGCCGTAGCATCCATGCCTTTTAAAATAGTATTCATTATCGAGAAAATAATAACGGATTCCGTCTTCTTCAAAACTTTCAATGCCGCAGTACTGTTTTCTCCAGCCGACCGGGACAGTCATATGGCGGATACGGGTCAGCCTGTTTCGAAATTCAGCGGCGATATCTTCGTATTTTGGCAGAATAACGCTGACGTGAACACCTTCTGCTTTCAGTGCTTTCGGCAGAGCACCGACCACGTCTCCAAGTCCCCCGGTCTTGACAAAAGGAGCACATTCCGAGGCAGCGAACAGCACATTCATTTCTTTCTCCCCTTCCCCATTCCTTAACGGCTCTTTATCTTTCCAGGATCATTTCAAGCGGCGGACGGCCGCACTCCGTTTTTTCGTTTCTTTCATAAAAATGGTTATTCCTAAAGGCGGGACTGTGATTTCCGCACTGAATTTCTGATTATGATAAGGCTTCGGAACCGACTGAACCGCTTTTCCATTCAGCTGCCCGGATCCGCCGTACGGCTTCGCATCGCTGTTCAGCATTTCTAGATAGCTGCCTGCTGCGGGCATGCCGATTCGGAAACGGTGATAGACGACCGGTGTGAAATTGCAGACAATCACGCAATAATCCCCCTTTCTCTTTCCTTTCCTGATAAAACTGATAATACTTTGTTCCGCATCATCCGGATCGATCCATTCAAATCCTTCGCGCTCATGATCAAGACGCCAGAGGCAGGACGTGTTCAGATAGAAACGGTTAAGCTCGGAAGCATAGCGAAGAAATGCGCGGTGCGTGTCAAAACCAAGCAAATTCCAGTCCAGCTGTTCCAAGTCTTTCCACTCATCGAATTGTGCGAATTCCGAGCCCATGAAAAGGAGCTTCTTGCCCGGATGCGTTATAAAATAGCCGTAGAGCACTCGCAGATTGGCAAACCTCTGCCATTCGTCTCCGGGCATTTTATTCAGCAATGACCGTTTCCCGTATACGAGTTCGTCATGAGAAAAAGGCAGAACAAAGTTTTCAGAAAACGCATAGAGCATCGAAAAAGTGATCAGCCGGTGATGGCTGTGCCGCTCGGCAGGATCAAACTTCATATAGTTCAGGATGTCGTGTACCCACCCCATATTCCATTTATAATTAAACCCGAGGCCGCCGTCTTCCACAGGTGAAGATACGAGCGGAAAATCGGTGGCCTCTTCGGCGATCATCAGCGCCTTGGGAAACTTGTCGAAAACGGCCGTATTCAGCTTTTTCAAAAAGGCGATCGCCTCCAGATTTTCATCGCCGCCGTTCTTATTTTTCAACTCAAAAGGCAGATCGTGGTTGTGATTCAAATAAATCATTGACGAAACCGCATCAATCCGGAAACCTTCGACATGATAAACATCCATCCAGAAACGGGCGTTGGAAATCAGGAAACTGACGACTTCGTTTTTGCTGAAATCAAAATTGTATGTTCCCCATTGCGGCCGATCGGCCAGTTTCGGATCGGCGGGTTCATAGAGAGGTGTTCCATCGAAATGGCCGAGCCCGTGCGTGTCCCTGCAGAAGTGAGCCGGCGTCCAGTCAAGGATGACGCCGATGCCGTGCTCATGGCACGTATCGACAAAATACATAAAATCTTCCGGGCTGCCGAAGCGGCTGGTCGGCGCAAAATAGCCGGTGATCTGGTAGCCCCATGAACGATCGTAAGGATGCTCCATAATCGGCATTAATTCAATATGATTGAACCCGTTTTTTTTGATATACGGAATCAGTTCATCCGCCAGTTCGCGATATGTCGGGAGCCGGCCGCCCTGTTTCTTTTTCCAGGAGCCAAGATGGCATTCATAAATGATCATCGGACGATGGTAGCTGTCCTCTTTGTCCCGTTTTTTAATCCATTTGCCGTCCTGCCATTCATGCCGGTCCAGCCTGCAGGTCAGTGAAGCCGTCGACGGCCTTGTTTCTGCATAAAAGGCATAAGGATCGGCTTTTAATAGAGTCGAGCCGGCCGCTGTCCGAATCGCGTATTTATAGCGCTCCCCCTCAGTGATATCTGCGATAAAGGCTGTCCAGACGCCGGACCGGCCGACGCGGTCCAGCGGGTTTTTCCCCTCCTCCCAATTATTGAAGTCCCCGACGACAGACACATTCCCGGCATTAGGCGCCCAGACAGTGAAACGGAAACCTTTGCGATCTTCCAAAGTTTCAAAATGCGCACCGAACGTTTTGTATCCTTCATACAATGTGCCTTCGTGAAACAGATACAGATCAAGATCACTCGGATACTGCTGCGGAACATTTTCGATGGTTAGCATGGTTTCACGTCCTTTACACTTGTTAATTATTTAATTCTACGAAATCGACGCAATTCCTTCAGAATAATCAGTCAAAATATGTAAAATTTTAAATAATTTTTGGAGAAAAGTGTCTCCCGCTCCTTTCCGATCCTTTTTCATAAAATGCTGCGGGACCGTCTGATACATCGTCTTGCTCAAAGCGCTTCTCATTTTATTTTAAATCCTGTTCAAAACTTACTCAATAAAAAAAAGATTTCCAATTTCTATTCTAATAGGAAATCTTTTTTTTGACTTTTTTCTATCTGAAGGCGTCCCGGTTTTCTTTATCCGCCAATCAATTGCCCGACCTGATTTGCGAAGGCTCCGAAATTTGTTTTTCAATATTGCCAAGCACACTGTGCCGGTAGCCGTAGCTGAAATAAATGACCATCCCGATGGCAAACCAGATGAGAAATCCGATCCAGGTAATTTTAGACAGATTGATCATTAAATAACCGCAGGTAAGAACGGCAAGTGCCGGAATAACCGGAACAAACGGTACCCTGAAATTCCGTTTGATATCCGGACGGGTATGCCGCAAAACGATGACGCCGAGCGAGACAACGATAAAAGCGAACAAAGTTCCGATATTGGTCAGCTCTGCCAGCTGGTTGAGCGGAATAACGGCTGAAAACACGGTTGCCATCAGCCAGGTCAGGATAATGCTGCGCGTCGGCGTTTTCGCCTTATCCGTCAGTTTTGAGATTCCTTTCGGCAGCAGTCCGTCGCGGCTGATGGCAAAGAACAGGCGGGTCTGTCCATACATCATGACAAAGAGTACGGTTGTTATGCCCAAAATCGCCCCCAGGGAAACAAAACCCGCTGCCCAGTTCTGGTGGACAAAACGAAGAGCGAAGGCCACCGGATCGCCGACGTTCAGTTTTGTATAAGGAATCATACCGGTCAGAACGGCCGAGACGGCTATGTAAAGCACCATACAGACGGCCAGAGAAGAAAGAATGCCGATCGGCATATCGCGCTGCGGGTTTCTGACTTCTTCCGAGGCGGACGACACGGCGTCAAAACCGATATAGGCTAGAAAAGCGGTTGCCGCGCCCTGCACCACCCCGTTGAATCCGAACGGCATAAACGGGGACCAGTTCGACGGCCTGACATAAAAAACACCGACAACGATGAACAGCAGCACGACGGCGATTTTGATGATGACCATGATGTCGTTAATACGGCTGGATTCCTTGACGCCTGTCAGTAATACGGCGGAAAGCAGGAAGACAATGGCGACCGCCATTAGGTCGACGTAGGATCCCTTGGCAGGATTATAGGCACCGCTGAACAAAGCCGGAAGCTGAAGATCAAATCCTCTGAGCAGTTCCTGAAAATAGGCCGACCAGCCGCTGGCAACGACTGAGCAGGCGAGACCGTACTCCAGGATCAGATCCCAGCCGAGAATCCAGGCAATTAACTCTCCAAACGTTGTGTAGCTGTACGTATAAGCGCTTCCCGATGCCGGGATCATCGAGGCAAATTCCGAATAGCAAAGCGCAGCAAAAGCACAGGCAAGTCCTGAAAAAATAAAAGATAAAATAATAGCCGGGCCGGCGCTGTTTGCTGCAACAACGCCCGTGAGAACGAAAATGCCCGTCCCGATCACGGCTCCGATGCCGAGCATGGTTAAATCAAACGCTCCCAACGCTTTTTGGAGGCCTTTTTTGCCGTTTGCCTGCTGCAACATGTAATCCATAGACTTTTTTCTGAACAGTTCCATTTTAAAATCTCCTTCTGAATAAAAAAACAATTAACCCATCCAAATGCGAGGAAGTCATCTATCACTGTTTGCTTTTTAAAGCAACAGTGAATTTTCTGATTTTAATTGCCGCACCCCATTTCGTTTTGATTGATTCGCTTCCCTGTGTTGTATTTGTCATTCTACATAAAACGACTTTTTTTGTAAAGAGAATATTAATTTTAAAACGCCTTTCGAATAGATTAAATAGATCAAGAGCGCCGGAACGCGGCAATTTCTTTCATTTTTTTGATTCCGAATATTTTTTTAAAACAGGGCCGAAAAACAATCGCAGATTTTTCAGATAATATATTGCCCGGCAGGCGGCAGCGTCGATCTGAACGGCGCTGCCGCCAAAGACAAGTATTTCTATCCGCGCTGTTCCCCCGTTTTTTATTGCCGCTTTCCAGTTCAAAAAATCGGACATATTATCGTCGCATTGCAGTGCTCTGCCGTTATAGATAATTTACCCGGAAAAAATCGTACCTGTCCCCCCGCGGTCCGGAGAAGAAACGGTTTATTGGAGAACGGCATGAAATCCCCAGGTCAGTTCGTTCCGTCAAACAAATCTTCCTGCATTTCCCAATGACTGCGGACAAGATCGTGTCCGACCATCCTCATTCCCAGAATCCTGACTTTTTCAATAAAGGTTTTCGGCACGCCGTGATAGGCTGCCTCGTCTATTGAAAAAAGGAGCGGAGCGCCGCATTGAATTTCCGCCAGTTTTCGTGACAGATGAAAATTGTGAAGATCCGCGGCTATCTTTTTCTTCTGGCCGGCCGGAAGCAGATCGAGATGATCAAGCAGTGCATCCATACTGCCGAACTGTCTGATTAATTTCAATGCCGTTTTCTCGCCGATGCCGCGGACACCGGGATATCCATCGCTCGGGTCCCCCATCAGCGCTTTCACGTCAACAAACTGATGCGGCGAGATTCCGAATTTTTCGAAGAACAAGCGTTCCGAATAACTGCGATAATGGCCGTAGCCTTTTTGCAGGAGATGGACATCGATATGGCGGTCCAGCAGTTGCAGAAGGTCGCGGTCGCCGGTAAGGATTGAAACGTCGGCATCGGCCTGCACGCTCTTGGCAATCGTACCGATACAGTCGTCCGCCTCAAAACCTTCCAGACCGACATTCGGAATTTTGAAAGCTCCGGTCATCTCCCTGGCCAGATCGAACTGCGGGACCATTTCGGCAGGCGGTGCCGTCCTGTTGGCCTTATATCCGGCAAAAAGATCATGCCTGAATGTTTTTTTCCCCATGTCCCAGCAGACGGCTACATGTGTCGGTTTCCAGCTCTCAAGCGCGAGAAGCAAATGGCGCAGAAAACCCTGCACGCCGTTTGTCGGGACCCCTTTCTCATTGATCATCAATTGGCCGCTCGGCGCTGTCGCATAATATGCTCTGAAAAGCAGTGCCATTCCGTCGACAAGCAACAATTTTGCTCTTTGCGTCAAACAATCTCCCCATTTCTTTTCGCTCTTTCGTTATTATAGCACGATCGTGAGTGAAAAGCGGGAAGCCGTCAAGCCCGCTGAATGTCAGGCGGGAGTGCGCGGAATCCGGCGAAACGAAGCTGCCTGTTCCGCGGCACCTGCCGGCTATTTTCCTCTTTTTTAAGTTGCGGTTTTTGGTCCAAAGATGCCGCAGACTTCCGGGGAACGGCTCGGTTCTTCAACTTTTCAGCGGCGCTGCGCTGCTACCGTTTATTTATCTTTCTGCGGTTTCAAAACGGCCTTAAAAGCGTTATGATGAATTCGTATGCCGGCCTTTCTCACAATGTGTCCGCCATTTTTCCTCTTGGATTCAAAAAAGAAGGCCGTTTCGTTCTGCCCGCTGAACGGCAGGCATCGACCGGAACTGCGCATCTGTGTCCGGCAGATAATACTGCCTAAGCGGCTTTATAGAGAAATAGAGAAAAGGGGAATCCGATGAACGACCGAGAATTATTCCATATCCATCAATTGCACTACAAAGATGTTCTGAAGATTGACGATCTGTCGATCCCGTCCGCTGTTATTACCTGCATCGTCGGAGAGAGCGGAAGCGGGAAAACGACGCTGCTCAAATTGCTGAACCATCTGATCAGCCCGGATTCCGGTGAGATTATAATAGAGGGCCGGCCGGTTTTTGAATGGAATCCGCTTGAACTTCGCCGTGAGATTGTCATGATGGCCCAGACGCCGGTCATGTTCGGAGGGACAGTAAGGGATGATCTTCTGGTCGGGCTGCGTTTCTCGGAGAAGCCCGGCGTTGCGGATGCCCGTTTGAAAAAGATCCTTCATGATGTGCATCTGGACAAAGCGCTGGATGCGGAAAGCGATTCACTCTCCGGCGGCGAAAAGCAGCGCCTTTCTCTCGCAAGAATCCTGCTTCTGGATCCGCCGGTTCTCCTCCTGGACGAACCGTCATCCGCCCTGGACGAAGAAAACACGCGGTTCATCATGAAAAAGCTGGCCGGATTTGTGAAAAGCAACAAAAAAACACTGGTCATGATCACACATTCTACAGCCGTTGTCAGGGAGTTTGCCGATCACGTCATCGAAATAAATAACGGACAGGTTGTCAGGGAGAGTGAGCCTATTGAGCAGCGGTGATCTCACACTTTGGCAGCTTGTTTCCGCTTATATTTTTATTCTGATTTTATTAATCATTGTCAAGGTCAAAGGGATTCAGCGAGAAAGGGAAATATTGATCTCTTCGATCCGCATGACGGTTCAGCTGATGATTGTCGGTTACGTCCTGGCCTACATCTTCGGCAATGCCCGTCCTGTTTTCACGATCCTGATTCTTGCTTTTATGCTTGTTTTTTCTATTTACAACATTTATCAACGGGCCAAGCTGCCGCTCAGCAGCGAACTGAAGAAGAAAATCGCCCTATCGATGGCTGTCGGAGTCATCGCGACCCTGACCTATTTTATTCTCGTCACCCTGAACGTGAAACCTTGGTATAACCCAAGATATGTCATTCCGATCGCCGGCATGATTATCGGAAACACGATGACCGGGGTCTCGCTCGGAGTCAATACGCTGCTCGACGGGATGCATACCAAAAAACAGATGGTAGAATCGGCGCTCATGCTCGGAGCCAGACCGAGCGAAGCCTCGCGTCCGATCATCAATCAGGCTTTCGACAGTGCGATGCTGCCGACGATCAACTCGATGGTCGGCATGGGGATTGTGTTTCTTCCGGGGATGATGACCGGCCAGATCATCGGCGGTGCGTCGCTCACCGTTCTGTTGTTCGTCCAGATCGGCTATAAGGCCTTTTTCAACAATCGGAGCCAGCTTCGCGAGCGTGAGCTATAACCCCCTTTTATAATCGAAAAGCGCCTTGCTGAAAGGCGCTGTGTTTCACTCATATCAAATAAATTTGTCAAAATGAACGCGCCGGTTCACTGTATACATAATCACTGCACCGGCCAGCATGACGGTAAATTCGCCCACTGCCACGGTCAGCCAGGTCCAGAAAAACGGGAGATGGGAAACAAGGCTCAGTTCCCAGGCAATGATGCACATTGTCAGCGTAAAAACGATCGTATTGATCGACAACCGCGCCCATGTATTTTTCACATATTTTGAACAGATGATCGTTGTCAGAAGAGCGATTACCGATTGTCCCGTGCCGAAAACAAGATCATAAGGCAATAATGGCGAAAAAAACAGATTGCCGATAAAAACGCCGCAGACAATACCGAAGAAATATTTTTTGTCAAAGACGACGAGGTGATTCAGCATTTCTGAAATCCGGAACTGGACGGCTGAAAAACTGATCGGCTGAAGAAAAAAGGTCAGGACGATATAAAGGGCCGCCACAATTGCATTCACCGCCAGTGTTCTTAGTTTCATTAGAGAACTTTTCCTCCTTAGTTTTTTGATAGACGTGGGATGGTTTCGAACCACGTAAATTCGCTGTATCTGTTTTTAATTAACAATCTTTATTTCAGATAAAATAAAAACTGCCCGGCCTTCTCGAAAGGGCAGGCAGATAATTGTCACAGCTGATTTTCTTATGCGGGTATCAGTTTTCCCTGTTGTTTGAAAGGGCAATCATTAAGATAAAGCGCACCAGTTCCATTGCGGATACGAGCGCCGCAGCAACGTAGGTCATGGCCGCGGCAGACAGTACTTTTCTTGCCTGCTTCTGTTCGCCTTCCTGTACGATGCCGAGATTGACGATTTGTTTCAGAGCGCGTCCGGATGCGTCGAATTCGACAGGCAGCGTCACGATCTGGAACAGAACCGCGGCGGCGAAAAACAGGACACCGAGCGCCGCCAGCTGCATAGCCCCGAAAAGAAAGCCGGCCAGAATCAGAAAATAAGACAGATTCGACCCGATATTGGCTACCGGGACGAGAGCGCTCCTAATGCGCATAAACGTATAATCACTGGCATCCTGAATTGCGTGCCCCACTTCGTGTGCGGCGACGGCCGTTCCGGAAATCGTCGCACTGTTGTAAATACCCGTCGACAGGTTGACCGATTTGTCACGCGGATCATAATGATCGGTGAGCGTCCCTTCCACCTCGCGAATCGAAACATCGTAAAGCCCGTTGTCGTCCAGAATCTTTCTCGCCGTCTGGGCGCCGGTCATTCCGGTTGAATTCTCAACCTGAGCATATTTTCCGTACGTTGATTTAACGCGCATCTGCGCCCAGAGCGGAATCAGCATCAGAATGGCCATGTAAATCAAGAACTGTATCATCCGCATTCCTCCATATCATCTATATAGTCAATTTTAGTCAAATATTGAGCCTTTGTCAAAACCGAAAAATGAAAGAGTCACCTTGTTCCCTTTCTTCGTCTGAAGCGTTCTCCGAAATATTTTCGCAGCGAAACATAAAACAGTGCCAGCAGCACGAAACCGCCGACTGCCGCTATCAAAGGAGACAGGCTGTCAACTGTCGAAGCAGGCGATCTATCGAAAACATCCGTCAGTTCTTTTTCAATGACGGTCAGCTGCTGCAAGCGTGTCTTGTCCTGGACCGTGCTCATGCGATGGTCGGCAAAAGCATTGATACTATTATTCGCAACCCGGACGCCTTCCGGGCTGCCGTCGATCATCAGGGAAGGATAAATGAGCGCGTAACTGTCGAGAAACTGATTCAGATCCGCCTGAAAGGTCGTGTAATCCTGTCTTTTTAAGGCTGTCTGCATGCCCTTTATCGGATCCAGAACCCGGGGCCGCAGTTCTTTCCAGAGCGGGCTGCCGCTGCCGGTCATTGCATCGACGCACAGGCGCAGGGCAATGGCCGCATGGCGGATCTCGCCGGAGTCGCCGCCTGAATTCAATAAAATTTTCAAACGCAGCACAGCCATGTCGATGATCCGTCCGTCCTCGTCGGAATAGCCCGATTCCGATTGGCTCCAGACGCGGTCAAATTCATTCAGCAGACTTTTCGCAGCATCGGCCCGATCGGCGTCCGCATACTGGAAAATGTGATCAGACAGACTGTTCAACATCTGCTGCTGACTGTCTTTTTCGGATGCCTGGGCATATCCGCCATGAGGAGCTATAAAAAAGAACATGAGGCAGAGTAGAACAGCCGCAAATTCGATTTTCATTGCTTGCCCTCCCTTTCATTCTCAGGGCATTATATGAAAAAAAGGACAAGAATAGACCGGTGTTCGATGAAACACCGGCCGCTATCGACTGCATTCAACTATCCGGAAACTTTTACAACGCACCGTCCTCCGTCTCAAGCATCGAAAGGCCGACACAGGGCACAGAAGGTTCAGCTTTTCAGCGATTTCAACTGCTCGGTCAGTTGATAAAATCGTTCGGCATCGCCTCTGTCGAGCGCGTCATTGATCGCCTCATACAGTTTTTTTTCTGTATACGCTCTTTCGGCAGCTCCTGCGGCATCTTCAGCCGCCCGGCCGTATTTTTTATGCACCGTTTCCTCTATATTCGGGTTTTCCTCGAGAACTGAAAAATACTCGGGATAATAGTGCGCCGATGATAGGGCAACTTTTACATAAACGGCTTCTTCCTGGTTCAGCCTGAGATCGTGAAAGGCTTTTTCCGGATCATTTGTCCGAACCGTCGCCTTTGCATATTCAAAATTTTCCGCACTGTTTTTTCTCTCACAAATCGTCATCGCACGATTACACCCTGCAATGTTATCCACAAAATGGATCAGACCGAGCAGCTTTTCATTGCCCATCATATAATTCAGCAACCAAACCGTTTCGCGATTTCTCAATTCGCGCCGCTCCAACAGCCACTTTAAGAAGGCTTTCTTTTCCACGTTCGACACTATCTGCTCCATTCTATCATCCCCTCTCCGGAATTCAAGAAACGTGTGTCTTTACTCTATATTATCATATTCGCCGCTTAATTTTGATCATCCTGCTTCAATCGTTCAACAAATAAAACTAAATCCTGATTTTCCGGACTGAGACGTGCCGCCTTCTCCAGCACGCTGAGAGCGTCTTTCCTTTTTCCCGTCTCTATCAAATATTCCCCGTATTCCTGAAGAAATTCAGGGTTGTCCTGGAAAGCGGGCCGGCAAGAATCATAATAAGTTCCCGCCTGATCGAGTTGATCCGTACGAAAGTAAGCGGTTGCCAGGAACCAGATCAGCATCGGATCATCCGGTTTGACGGGAGCAAGCAGATCAATGATCGCTTCGTAGTCTTCGTTCTGCGCGTCAAGCTCGGCCATGCGTGTCACAGCTTCTACATTTTCCGGATCATGCTCGTGCCATTTTTTAAAATAATAGGCCGCTTTTTCGGAATGATGAATTTTCAATGCGAGTTTCCCCGCTTCTTCATAAAGCCGGTCATTGTATTCATCAGCTTCCAGTCCCTCTTCAACCGTCTTCAGTGCAAGATCCAGGCTGCCTTCATGCTCGTAGGCATGGGCAAGGACCGGATAGAGGGTGCTGTACCCGGGGTCGAGATCCCGCAGTTCTTCCAGTGCTTTGATGGCTGTCTTAAAATATCCGATCCGCGTCGCCGTCACGGCATAGCCGAATAGTCCATCCAATGTTTTCTCTTTCTTCAGGCCGATCCTGTACGCCTTGACGGACCGTTCAAATTCTCCGCAAAGGCTCAGTGCTTCAGCCAGCTTCAGCTCGACATTCTGATCGGCCAGTTCGCTTTTTCCCTTGGCTGCCTCCAAAAAATCGACCGCTTTTCTTGCCTGCCCGGTTGAAAGATAAAATTCACCAAGCGATAAAAGCAGAACAGGCTCATGGGGAGCTATCTTCAGTGCCCCGAGAAGCTTTTTCTCGGCGACTTCATCAAGCCCCTCCATTTGGTACAAATCTGCCAGCGATACTTGCGCACTCAGGTAGTTCTCATCCAGAGGATGGATCTTTAAAAGATACTCAATCGCGCGATTTTCCTCATTCTTATCAATTAAAAGATCGGAAATCTGGAGTAGAAGCCCGCTGTCGTTTGGGTATCTCCGCAGCAATGTCTCGTAAGCGTGCTCGGCTTCTTCGAGAAAACCGAATTGCTGATAGATTGAAGCCGCCCCGTAAATGGTCTCGTCATCTGCGTCTCTGAGCGTATCCTCAAGCAGCCTCAGCCCTTCGTCCGTTTGTCCGCTCGCCAAAAGCGCATTTGCCGTCTCTAAATGATTCATGATTATTCCCTCCCGGGGCCATGCCGTCCGTCTCATTTTTCTCTTCTACACTCATCTTAGTAAAATTGGAACACCCCTTCAAGAATTAAATCCCGGATACGCAAAAAACCCTGAATGTAACAGACAGGGCCGATGCGCTCTATGCTTAATATAATGACGATTCCTGAATCCGGGCAAGCTGTTCACGGAATGCCGGAAAAGAAACGGCGATGGATTCTGCCCGACGGACAATGACTGCTTCTTTCGATTTCTGGGAGGCAACGGCCAGCATCATACCGATGCGATGATCGCCCGAACTGTCGGCGACGCCTCCTGTAAACAGGCGTTGCGGATGTCCGTGAACAATCATGCCGTCTTCTGTTTCCTCGATATCCGCCCCGATCCGGCTCAGCTCGTCCACCGTGGTCCGTATTCTGTTCGTTTCTTTGACTTTCAGCTCCGAAGCATCGCTGATTACGGTTGTTCCTTCTGCCTCCGTTGCAATAAGCGCCAGTATCGGAATCTCGTCGATCAGTTTCGGGATCAGTCCGCCTCCGACGGCAGCGGCATGGAGCGGCGCGTAATCAACAACGATATCGCAGACCGGCTCGCCGTTCCAAACCCTTTTATTGGTAAAAAAGACTTTGGCTCCCATTTTCTCGAGAACCGGCGCCATTCCCGTTCGCGTCGGATTGACTCCCACGGAATGCAGCACCAGGTGACTGCCCGGCGTCAGCAGAGCCGCGGCAATAAAAAAAGCGGCTGAAGAAAAATCTCCCGGAACGCGTATGTCGGTTCCGGTCAGGACCTGGGGACCGACCAGTTGATGAGTCAGTCCCTCTGTCTGAATCCTNGCTGAAGAAAAATCTCCCGGAACGCGTATGTCGGTTCCGGTCAGGACCTGGGGACCGACCAGTTGATGAGTCAGTCCCTCTGTCTGAATCCTGCCTCCGAAGGCTCGGAGCATACGCTCGGTGTGGTCGCGCGAAGCACCGGGCTCCGTCAGCGTCGTTTTTCCTTCTGTCTGCAATCCGGCCAGGATCAAAGCGCTTTTCACCTGAGCGCTGGCCATAGGAAGATGATAGTCAATCGCATGGAGCTTTCTTCCTCGTATGGAGATCGGCGCATACCTGTCTCCATCCCGTCCCCACAAATCGGCGCCCATTTTCTTTAAAGGACGGATCACCCGGTCCATCGGACGTCCCTGGACGGACGCATCGCCGGCAAGCACCGAGTAAAAAGGCAGAGCGCTCAATAATCCGGAGAGCAGACGGATCGTTGTGCCGGAATTGCCGACATCCAGCACAGTGCCCGGTTCGCTCAGGCCCTCAAAGCCTGTTCCTGTTATAATCAGGCGATCGCCCGATTCATCAATCTTTGCCCCGAGCGCACGCATGCATTGAAGCGTGCTGATGCAGTCGTTGCCGCGCAGGAACCCTTCTACAGTGGTCACTCCATGAGCGATGGCCCCGAAAATGACGGCCCGGTGCGAAATTGATTTATCACCCGGCATTTTCAGTTCCCCTCTCAGAGATCTTCCCCCGCCGTTAAATTGTAAGTCGGTCACCTCTATCACCTGCTAATCGTTCAGATATGTATGGTAGCCCTTCTGCCGCAGAATGGCATGGGCCCTGTCCCGCTGAGACGCTTCCTGGAATGTGAGCCTCATGATGCCCTGATTGTTTTCCCTTGCCTCAATGATCTCGATGTTCGTCAGATTAATTCCGGCACGGCCGATATAACCGGTCACCGTCGATATGGTGTCCGGCCTGTCAGGAATATCGATGAACAGATCATAGTAAGCAGGTATCGCTCCCTTCTCTTTTTTAGGAAAGCCGTCGCGGAAAACCTTGGCTTTTCGGAAAAATTCATAGATGGACGGGCCGTTTTCTTTTGCCAGTAAATTTTTCAATTGTTCCATGCTTTGCGTCCACTCTTCCAGCAGTTTGAGCAGGTCGTCGCGGTTGCTCATGACCGTATCCGTCCACATCGTCGGATCCGAGGACGCAATGCGCGTAATGTCGCGGAACCCCCCGGCAGCCAGAAGACGGAGATTAATCCCTTCGATCGGATGGTTCTCCAGATGATGGACGAGCGCAGAAGCAATCAAATGAGGAAAGTGGCTGATCAATCCAACGATCTGATCATGAGTTTCCGGAGTTACGCGAAAAAATTTTGCATGGGTCCCGGACAGCAGATGCTCCAGTTTCTCTATAGGCGCCGGCTCCTGATTTTCCTCGGCGATTAAAAAGTAATAGGCATTTTCAAATAAATTGGCGCGTGCCGCAGACACACCGCTCTTGTGAGAACCGGCCATCGGATGCCCGCCGATGAAATGGCAGCGCCCTTTTAAAGAGTTATCCGCCTGGAGCTCAATCAGCCGTTTTGTACTCCCGACATCCGTTACAATTGCACCGGGCCTCAGTTCTGTTTTCTCCAGTTCCTTAATCATTGAAAGGATTACAGACACCGGGGCGGCGAGTATGATAACATCGGCTGCGGACGCGCCCTTTCCGAAGTTCTCGGCGGATTCGTCAATGATTTGCCGGCGGAGGCCCTCCTCTGTCGCTTTTCTATTTTGATCAAAACCGATGATTTTTACGTTGGGGTGAGCGGAACGTATCGATGCGGCGATCGATCCGCCGATCAGGCCCAGCCCGGCAATCAGAACACTTGTTTGCATGAGACGCGATCCTTCGTTTTATAATAGCGGCATTCTGCTCTTTCGTGCCGCTTATGCTTCGTATCGAGCCGTTTCCAGAGATCAGGCAGTCGGCCAGGCCAAGTCGGCGGTTCAGAAAACGGCTGATTCTCCCGCCGGCGGCAGTCCGCCCGGATAGACCGTTCATTCGCCGGGAATACTTACGGCTGCCCTTGCTTCGGGGACTGCCCCCGAAGAGGTTTCATCCGGCGCCGGTTTATCTGTTTTATTCGGTCCGTTTTCTCTCCTCCGTACTTTGTCAGCCCGTTTTCCCGCTTGATAGGCCTTCAGCCTGCTGAGCGGCGCCTTCATGATCCTTAATTGCCTGATGCTTGCCGAGCAATGTATCCAGCAAGTAACGGCGTATCTCTTCCACAGCGGACGGGCGCCATTCCGGCTGCTGAAGCCGATCCGCCCTTTTTTCAACTTGCGAAACAATGGCGCTTCCGACAATAAAACCGTCCGCATATCCGCGCAGTGCATCCACCTGCTCGCTCGACGAAATGCCGAATCCCACGGCAATCGGCAGCTCGCACGCCTCCCGGACACGTTTGAGAAAAGGAAAAACGTCCGGATGGAACTGCTTTCGGACGCCGGTCACGCCAAGCGAGGAGACGCAGTACAGGAAACCTTGCGCCGAAGCTCCGATTGCCTTCAGCCTGGAGTCCGATGTAGTCGGTGCGACAAGTGAAATCAGACTGATCTCCTGCCCGGAACACCGTGCTGCAAGATCCCTGCTCTCTTCGAACGGCAGATCGGGAACGAGCAGTCCGTCGGCCCCGTTGTCTTTTGCTTCCCGGAAAAATGTATCTTCACCTAATTGTAACAGAAGGTTGCAGTATGTAAATATGATAATCGGGATTTTCACCCCTCTCAACCTTATTTTTTTTACGAGCCGCAGAGCACCGAGCAGCGACATGCCCTTAGAAAGCGCCCGTTTGGAAGCTCTCTGAATGACCGGCCCGTCGGCGAGCGGATCAGAATAGGGAATGCCCAGTTCAAGCGCGCTGGCCCCAGCGGATTGCAGCATAAAAGCCAGTTCTACCGTTGCTTCCTCAGACGGATCCCCCGCTGTTATGAATGGAATAAACATCATCGGCCGTTTTTTATTGACAAAATCACTCATGCGGCTCATCTCTTTTTGCCTCCTTCATCTGTTTTTGCTTTGTCCAGAACGTGCAGGATCGTATGGACATCCTTGTCTCCGCGGCCGGAAAGACAAACGAGTATCGATTGATCCGGCCGCATTGTTTTTGCTTTTTTCATGGCCAGCGCAAGACCGTGCGCGCTCTCAAGCGCCGGCAGGATGCCTTCCGTTTTACACAGTACCATTAATGCATCGACGGCCTCCCGGTCTGTGATCGCTTCATAACGGGCCCGGCCCGATTCGGCGAGATAGGCGTGTTCGGGTCCGATTCCCGGATAGTCCAGCCCGGCGGAAATCGAATAGGGTTCAATGATCTGTCCGTTCGGATCCTGAAGCAGATAAGTCATCGCGCCGTGGATGACGCCCGGACGCCCCTTAGTCAGCGTTGCGGCATGCTCCGCCGTTTCTGTCCCTTTTCCTCCGGCTTCGGCCCCGTAGAGAGCGACCGGGTCCTTAAGAAAAGCGGTAAACAGTCCCATCGCGTTGCTTCCGCCGCCGACGCAGGCGCAGGCGGCGTCCGGCAGTTTTCCTGTCTTCTCGATCATCTGTCTGCGTCCTTCATCGCCGATGATCCGCTGAAAATCACGGACAATCATCGGATAGGGATGCGGCCCGACAACGGATCCGTTCACATACGCCGTGTCTCCGACATTCGCCGCCCAGTATCGCAGCGCTTCGTTGATCGCGTCTTTCAAAGTTCCGTTTCCGGCTGAAACCGGAACAACTTCCGCTCCGAGAAGCCGCATCCGGAACACATTGAGCGCCTGCCGTTCAACGTCCGTCGCCCCCATGAACACTTTGCAAGGCATGCCGAAGTAAGCCGCCACCGTTGCCGTCGCGACGCCGTGCTGGCCGGCGCCTGTTTCGGCGATCATCCGCTTCTTCCCCATTCGCCGTGCAAGCAGTGCCTGACCGACCGCATTATTTATTTTGTGAGCGCCGGTATGATTCAGATCTTCGCGTTTCAGATAGATCTGAGCCCCGCCGACCATTTGGCTGAGCCTTTTGCAATGTGTTACCGGAGTCGGCCGGCCGGAATATTCCCGGAGGATCTGATGATATTCATCGAGAAACGAGGAATCATGAATTGCCTCATTAAACCCCTCCTCAAGTTCAAGCAGGGCATGCATCAGCGTTTCGGGCACATACTGTCCTCCGAACGGACCGTAGCGCCCTTTTCTTTTTGTGTTTATATTTTCAGTCTGCGGTTGTCTGATCATTTTGCCTCTCCACCCTTTCTTCAATTTTCCGGATCAGTCTGCCGTCTTTTTGAAAGTTCGTTTCTATACCCGATGCAATATCGATACCGATCGGGTGACGGCTCAGCAGTTTGTCTATATTATCAGGCGATATGCCGCCGGCAATCAGACACGGCGTGTGCAGGCGGGCAGATTCCGCCATGTAACCGGGTACGCTGTCCCAGTCGAACGAGACGCCTGTCCCGCCGATAGCGCCTTTAACTTTCGTATCGATGATATATCCATCGACAATGCCTGCATAGCGGCGCATCGCTTCAAGGGTATTCTTTCCATGGCGAAGCGCCTTCCAAACCGTTCTTCCCGTCTTCGACCTGACCCTCTCCACATAGGGCGGCTGTTCCGCACCATGAAGCTGTATCACCTGAAGAGGGACCGTCTGCAGCACTTTTTCGATCCGTTCGACGGAATCATCCGCAAAGACGCCGACCAGCTTTTTCCCCTTTGCTTCGGTCCTTTTCAGCCATTCCGCGACCTGATCGGCTCTCACGGTCCGTTTGCTTTTCCGCGTAAAAATAAAACCGAGATAATCGGCACGGCTGGCCGCCGTTATTTTAACGTCGGAAAGCGAATGATTGCCGCAGTATTTAAGCACGGGGCGCATGCGCGTTCACTTCCTCGCCGAACAAGGCGCGCACTTTGTCTTTCGGCGAATGGGCGCGGATCAATGCTTCGCCGACGAGTGCGGCATCCGCACCGTGATTTTTCAGATACATCACATCTGCTGCCGACTGAACACCCGACTCACTGACTAAAAGTGCATTGCCGGGGATGATCCTTTCGAGTTCCGCAGTCACTTCCAGTTTCGTTTCAAATGTTTTCAGATTACGATTGTTCACACCGATTATTTCAGGTGTAAATTTAGAAAGAACCGCTTCGGCCTCCTCGGCCCGGTGCACTTCCACGAGTGATTCCAGCCCTCTCTCCTGTGCCGCCAAATAAAGCTCATGCAATTGGTCGGGATCCAGCGCGGCGGCGATCAGCAGGACCGCATCCGCTCCGATTCGGAAAGCCTCTTCAATCTGCCGTTCTTCAATGATAAAATCTTTTCGAAGCACAGGGAGGCCGACAGATTTTTTGACCTTGATCAGGTTCTCGGCCGATCCGTGAAAATAAGTCCGGTCCGTCAGGACGCTGATTGCATCGGCACCGCCGTCTTCATAGGCTTCGGCAATAGCCGCCGCATTGATCTTTTCGCGAAACAGGCCTTTTGACGGAGAAGCCTGCTTGATTTCAGCAATCAGACCGAGTGCATGATGCGGCCGGGCGAGCGCCTTTTTGAGCGAGCGGCGCTCGATGGCCGGGATCGGCTCCGGCATCCGGAAATGCTCCAGTTCCTCTTTTTTCGTCTGTAAAATGCGATCAAGAATCGTCTTATACATGAGAAACTTCCTCCGTCTGTGTCCGGAGTAGGTTCAGCTGTTCCAGTGCCTTTCCGTCTTCAATGGCCCGATTCGCCTCGTGGATGCCTTCAGCAATGGAATCCGTCCTTCCGGCAACGTACAACCCTGCGCCGGCATTCAGAAGCACCGCATTCATAGCGCTGCGGTTTTGCGTTTTTCCGGAGAATATCGCTTCGATCAAGGCGGCGCTCTCGGCAGGGGTTTTCACCTGAATGTCTTCCAGCCTGCCGGCGCTCAGCCCGACGTCTTCAGGCATGAGCGAAAAAGAATGGATTCTTTGATCTTCAATGAGATACGCCCGGGTCCGGCCGGTAATGGTCAGTTCATCCATTCCGTCATCGCCGGTGACGACAAGCGCCCTGCGCGTACCCAGTTTCACAATGGCATTCGCATAGGCTTCCGCGGCTTTTCTGCTATAAACGCCCAGAAGCTGACGCTCTGCACCCGCCGGATTGGTCAGGGGGCCGAGCATATTGAAAATTGTCCTGAACCCGAGTGCTTTGCGCGGTTCAATTGCATATTTCATTGAAGCGTGATACAGCGGAGCGAATAAAAAGCACATGTGTGTCTGTTCGAGGAGGGACGCCGCCTGTTCCGGAGTCGTCCGGATCGAAATTCCGAGCGCTTCGAGCACATCGGCGGCACCGCTGGTCGATGAAACCGAGCGATTGCCGTGTTTGGCAACGTTGACACCGAGGCCCGACAGCAGAATGGCGCTGGCGGTTGAGATGTTGAACGTTGCCGTGCCGTCGCCGCCCGTTCCGACGATATCCAGCAGCTCTTGATCATAGTGGACCGGCTTCGCGTGTGCTCTCATGCTGCGGACGCATCCCGCCAGTTCATCGGCCGTTTCCCCCCTCATACTGAGAAGCGACAGGAAACCGGCAATCTGGCACGGGTCTGCCCGTCCCTCCATAATTTCATCCATCAATTCTGCGGCTTCCTGTTCCGTTAAAGTCTTGCCTTTGACCAATTCTTTCAACTTTTTCTGAAACATTTTTCCCCACTCCTCTTTTCTGAGGAATGAGCATAGCGAGGTTAAGAGAGGGAAGCGACGCTCCGTGCTGCGCAGGGAGTCCGTCCGAAGTTAGCAAAAACCCGCGGGCGAAGTGCGGCCAGCGGGTTTATTCTCAGTTTTAATCTTTCAACCCTCAGCTCTTCTCAACTCGGCTCATTCTGTTTTCTCAGCTCTCAGTCTCTGCCGATCCCGTCCTCCGACACGATCCGGCTGAATCTCCGGCAGTAAATTTCTGCGAAGATGTAGTTTAATCATAGCCAACTCATTTAAATCTGTCAATCATTCATGAACGAAAGCAGCATCTCCCTGACCAGTTTTTCCGGAACCGGCTTTGTCTCCGGCTTTCCGATCGATTTCAAGAGAACGAAATGATAATGTCCGTTTCTGTTCTTCTTGTCATACTTCATTTGTTCGATCAGCCCGTCTGCCGTCGGACCATCGGGCACTTTTGTCGGCAGCCCAAGCTCCGTGTACCAATCCGTTATGTCCTTAACCGGCAATGAGCAGCCGTAATAGGCTTCGCTCAGCTTCAGCGCAAATAGCGACCCGACGGCAACGCCTTCTCCGTGAGTCAGTACGCCGAAGCCGAGTTCCTTCTCGAGTGCATGGCCGAGCGTGTGGCCGAAATTAAGGAATTGGCGCGGCCCGCTTTCATGCTCGTCAAGCTCGACAATTCCCGCCTTCACGGATATGCCGCGTATAAGAAACGCACCTGCTGACGCCGGTGTCAGTTCTGAACGGCCGGGTATCGCTTCTTTCAGTTCCTGATAAAAATCGGGAGAACTGATCAGGCTGTGTTTGATCAGTTCGGCAAAACCGGACTGCAGTTCCCTGAACGGCAATGTTTCAAGGGTTGCCGTATCGTAAATAACCGCTGCCGGCGGATAGAAAGCACCGATCAGATTCTTTCCCAGAGCGTGGTCAATGCCCACTTTTCCTCCGACGCTGCTGTCATGGGCGAGCAGCGTTGTCGGCATCTGCAGGAAAGCGACGCCTCTCAGATAAGTCGCAGCCACGAAACCGGCAAGATCACCGACGACTCCGCCGCCGAGAGCGATGACGCCGGCGTTTCTGTCCAGTTTTTTCTCGAGCATGTCGGTAATAATCCGATGGTACTCACTAAGATTTTTAGACTGCTCCCCGGCTTCGACAATATAATGGAAAACCTTTCTGTTCCGCAGCGTCTGCTCCAGTTTGTTGAGGTACATCGGCGCGACATGGCTGTCGGTAACAATATAACAGGCTGAATAGACGTCTTTTATCAGTTCATCCGCCTTCGTCAAAAGTCCTCTTCCGACAAAAATCGGATAACGGCCTGTCTTCGTCCCGATCATCAGCTTTTCCATCAGAAAGACCTCACACGTTTTTGATAGACGGCCCACGCGGCCGTCATATCGGTCAGGCAATCTCCGCCGAATTTTTCACTAACTGCCTTTGCCAGTTCCCAGGCAACGACGGCTTCACAGACAACACTCGCGGCCGGCACCGCACAATTATCCGATCGTTCGATGCTGGCGCTGAACGGCTCCTTCGTGTTGATGTCGATGCTCTGAAGCGGTTTATACAGTGTAGGAATCGGCTTCATGACGCCGCGCACGATGATCGGCATACCGTTCGTCATACCGCCTTCGAATCCGCCGAGCCGATTGGTCCGCCGCGTATAACCCTGCTCTTCCGACCAAAGGATCTCGTCCTGAACCTGACTGCCGGGACGGTGCGCCATGTCGAAACCGATGCCGAATTCGACTCCCTTAAAGGCATTAATGCTGAGCACCGCTCCTGCAATCCGCGCGTCAAGCTTCCGGTCGTAGTGGACATGGCTTCCAAGTCCGATCGGCGCTCCTGTTGCCACGACTTCAACGATTCCTCCCAGCGAATCGCCGTTTTCCTTCGCACGGTCGATTGCCTCAATCATTTTGCGGGCTGCTTCCGGATCAAGACAGCGCACCGGTGAATTCTCCGATGCCTTTTTCATTTCTTCAATGGTGTCCGGCAGCGGCGTTCCGTCGGCGACGCCGCCGATTTCCGTGACCCGGCCGGCGATATCGATGCCGAATGGTTTCAGAAACTGCTTTGCCACAGCGCCGATTGCCACACGAATCGCTGTTTCGCGGGCCGATGAACGTTCAAGAACATTGCGCATATCCCTGTGATTGTACTTAATGCCCCCGTTCAGATCGGCATGGCCCGGCCGCGGCCTGGTTACCTGTTTTTTTATTCTTTCCGGATCGTCCGGGACCTGGACGCCCATGATATCCTTCCAGTGCGTCCAGTCGCGGTTTTCAATGACCAGGGCCATCGGCGCTCCCGTCGTTTTTCCGTGGCGCACGCCGGAAAGAATCTGCACCTGATCCGATTCGATGGTCATACGGCGGCCGCGGCCGTAGCCGCCCTGCCGCCTTTTCAGTTCACGGTCGATTTCGGAAATGTCGATGTCCACCTCTGAAGGAAGTCCCTCGATAATGGCCGTCAATTGCGGGCCATGTGATTCTCCAGCAGTCAAAAATCTCATGTGATTACCCCTCAATACCCGATTTTTCATAGAAAAAAGTTTCCGCCGATCGCAATTGGTACGTTTCCGGATGAAAGATTTGTTCTGTGCTTCCTACAAACAGAATTCCATCTTCTCTTAATGAATCGCTTAATTTATGATAAATCTTTTTCTTGCCTTCCTCAGTAAAATAGATAAGAACGTTTCTGCAGACAACCACGTCAAATTTTCCCGGTGCAGGATCATGAAGCAAATCATGGCGGATAAAGCGGATGGATTGTTTCAGTTTGTCATCCATGCAGTAGAAAAGTCCGTCTCTGCTAAAATAGCGGATTCGCTCCTCAGAAGTGAGCGATTCGACAGCACTTTCAAGGTAACGGCCTTCCCTGGCCTTCTCCAGAACCGTTTGATCGATGTCACTCGCAATTATAGAAAAGCGGCCGGCCGGCAGAATCCGGTCGAGGATCATGGCCAGCGAATAGGGCTCCTCGCCTGTCGAACAGGCGGCGCTCCAGACCGACAGAGACCTTCCGCCGCCGCTGCAATAGTGCTGAATCTTCTTTTCAAGAACATTCCATCTTTGCCGATTGCGAAAAAATTCCGTCACATTAATGGTCATCCTGTCGAGAAATTCCTTGAGCAACGGTTCGGACTTCTTCATCTCGTAAAAAAAAGAGACAAAGGAGGGCATCCCCCTGCGGATTCTCAGCGTGTTGAGACGGCGCTTCATCTGTTCTTCTTTATAAAGAGACAGATTAATGCCTGTGAACTGAAAGAGCAGATTTTTAAACTGTTCGTAATCCTGATCCGCCAGCTTAAGGTTTTCTCCCTGTTCCAAAGCGATCAGCCCTTGACAAATTCATTTTCATTGAAAAAAAGATGAATTTCCCGTTCCGCACTTTCAGGGGAATCGGATCCATGGATAACATTACGGTTGACAAGCGTCGCAAAATCGCCGCGGATTGTACCCGGCAGCGCTTTTTTAGGGTCGGTTGATCCCATCATCATTCGTGACAGCTCAATAATGTCATTGCCCTCCCAGACCATGGCAAAGACAGGTCCCGATGTCATAAAAGAAATCAGATCCGGATAAAAGGGCTTTCCTTCATGTTCACTGTAATGTTTCCCGGCCAGTTCTTCGGGAATGACCATCAGCTTGCCCGCAATCATACGGAATCCCTTTTCTTCAAATCGCGACACAATCCGGCCGATCAGGCCCCTCCTAACGGCATCCGGTTTAACCATCAAAAATGTTTGCTGCATCACTTTACCTCCTCAGAACTAAATCTGTATATCCTGTTTTTCTGAAACAATCAAACTTTCTACGGCCTGTCCAGCTATGTATGCAACCGGCTCTGTACCGCTTCATTCATTCCCGCTGCCGCGGGAAAATAATCATTGCGGCGTCCTGTCTCAGTACCGCCTCTTTCCGATATATTCGGCAATTTCCCTGAGTGAATGTGTGGCCTTGGCAGCGGGCAGTTGATCCAATATGTCTTTTGCTTTCTGAAGATAGCGGTCGCTCAGTCTCTCCGATGCCTCAATGGCGCCGGAATCCCTGATCAGGTCGATGACTGCATTCCAGTCATTTTCGGATGGATTCTCAGATTCCAGTATAGCGACAATCCGATTGTGAAGATCCTGTTTCTGCAATGCGTAATAAGTAGGCAACGTTATGTTTCCATTTCTCAGATCACTGCCTGCAGGCTTTCCCAACTGCTTGTCGGTGCCGACAAAATCCAGAATATCATCGGTAATCTGATAACTCATGCCGAGAAAATAGCCATAATAATAGAGCCTGCGCGCGACAGCCGCGTCGCTCCCCGAAGAAAGCGCGCCCAGCTGGCAGCTGAGCGCCATCAGAATGGCCGTTTTACGTTTGATTCTCAATAAATAACAGCGCAGATTTTGTTTCCAATTGTAAAGATCTTTAATCTGATCGATTTCTCCGAGACTGAGATCGCGGATCACTCGGGAAAGGAGCCGATGGGCTTCCGGGCTTTTGAAACCGGAAATAATTTCAATGGCTCTGGCAAAAATAAAATCACCGGTGTACATGGCTACCCGATTGTCCCATTGAGCCTTGACGGTGGGTTTGCCGCGGCGCAGATCGGAATCATCAATGACATCGTCATGAACGAGGGACGCCATATGGATCAGTTCGAGAGTCGCCGCCGAATCAATAATCTCCGGCCGCGTCGGATCGCCGTACTGAGCTGAAATGAGCGCAAGCAACGGACGGATCCTTTTTCCCCCCGCTCTGAGCAGATTCATGGAAGCTTCGCTAAGAATCGGATGCGGCGCTTCCAGAGCTTTTTCAAGCCTGTTCTCAATCGCTTTCATATTATTTTTCTGTTCTGCATAAATACTCGCCAGTGCCATTCAATTCACCCTTCATTGCAGTCCTGTGCATTCATTTCATGACTTATGGATGTCTCTGCCGGTCTGCACATCCGCGCATCGCCCGCCTGAGGTACGGGGCGGAAGATACCCGTTCCGGCCGTTTTCAGTCCGCTGCTTCTTCAAGAGGTTTGTCCGCCTGATGAATGGCTGCGATGCCCCCCATAAATGAATGAACCGCTACTTTTTCGAAGCCGGCCGCTTGAAAAAGCCGGACCAGTTTTTTCCGGTTGGGGAACTTGCGCGTAGATTCGTTCAGCCAGGCATACTCTCTGTAACTTCCGGCAAACAGTTTCCCCAGCAGCGGCATGATAAAACGGAAATAAAAGAAATAAAGCTGTTTGTAGACGGGAATCTCGGGCTGGGATGTTTCGAGACAGACGATTCTGCCGCCCGGCTTGAGCACGCGGAACATTTCTTTCAGGACTGTCAAATAGTCGGGCACATTGCGCAGGCCGAATCCGATCGTCACCCGGTCAAATGTTGCCTCGCCGAACGGAATGTTCATCGCATCATCGTTAACCAATACGACATTTTTCAGCGGCGTCATCTCGAGCTTGGCCCTGGCGACTTTCAGCATATTCTCGCTGAAATCCAGTCCGACGACTTTGCCGGAGGGCCCGGCAGCCCCGGCAAGGGACAGCGTCCAGTCCCCCGTTCCGCAGCAAACGTCAAGTATCTGCTCGCCCTCCCTGGCATCGACCATTTCGTTGGCCTTTCGACGCCAGGCTTTATGGCGATTAAAGCTAATCAGCGAGTTCATTGCATCGTATTTTTTATAAATCGACTGAAAAACCTGATGCACTTTCTCGTGTTTCTCTTCCAGTTCGTTCATTTCCAATTTATCCTTCCTCCACTGTGAAGCGGCAGAAAGCGTTCATTTTTTCAGTCAGATAAGGGAGAAGACGGGAAAGCACACCGGAGTTCTTCTCAACCTTCTTTATACTGTCAAAAAAGCGCTCTTTTGCATGCTTTATTTCTTCTTCCAGGCGTTCTCTGAACGGAACCGAAGCATGGGGCAGACTGTCGATCAGATAATTGCACAGAAAAGAATGTGAACCGCCGTTTGTCTGCAATTCATATTCATAAACCAGTTTCTTCGTTAAAAAAAAGGCATTAAGTGAGGGCACCCAGTCTTCAAATCCGAGCTTGGCGGCAATTTTGGCCACAAGGGCACTTTCAATCGACTCCAGCGCCGTTACTGCCTGAGTCCAGTTTAATGTATGATTCGGATAGAACAGCAGACATTTGTTCACGTTAAAGGTCTGAATGGCTTCGGCAATCCATTTTACCACTTCAATATCCGGTTTTCGGGAAAGGTAGTAATAGTACAGCGCGCTGTAAAAATCTCCGGATAAAGCGGTCAGCTGCCTTATCTTAATCTCATTTTTTCCGTTAAGCCGTTCCGTTGTCATGGATTCATGTGCGGAAAGCCCGATTTCGGCAGCCATCAGACTTTCCACGTAAACGCCCGTTCCGCCATCTTCCGATCTCTTCTGAAACAAATAATAATAGACGAGCAGTTTATCTTTATCGATTTCAGGAAACGGCAAATATTTATTAACGTACGGATGACTCAGGTCGTGCCTGATCTTCGCGTAAATATTTTCGATCTCTTCTCTTACTGTCATGGCAGCGCTCCTAAACATTGCTATTTTTCTTAATTCCGGAGCTGAAGGCAAAAATGATCAGTGAACCGCAGAAATTCCTGCTCGGATCGCCTCCCGGGATTTTGTTCTATTATATCACACCGGCCATGCCGGCAGGCGGTCCCACTCCCTTATCCGGATACGATTGTTCCGTGTTTCGTCTGAATGGTCGCCTTGCCGTGTACCTTGATTGCTGAAGTATGTTCTGTAAACTGAGCAATCATCACTTCGCCCTTATCGAGCTTCTCCGTATGAAAAAAACGTGTTTCCGCGCCGCGCGTCAGGCCGATGACGTTCACCCCGTCCTCTTCGGCTCTGACGACAAAATAGTCGCCCAGCACTTCTTCGTTTTTCGGTTCCACTTTAACCAACCTGCTTTCCAAGCCTAAAATTATTGACGATTGATCAGCGAGAGCGCTTCTGCCCTTGCCGCCCGATCCGTCTGAAAAATTCCGCGCACGGCGGATGTCAGCGTCTTCGCTCCCGGTTTCTTGATACCGCGCATGGTCATGCACATGTGTTCCGCTTCAATAACAACAATGACTCCGTAAGGACGAAGGGTCTCGACGATGCTGTCAGCAACCGTGGTTGTCAGACGTTCCTGAAGCTGCGGCCGCCTGGCCACGGCTTCCACTGCCCGGGCCAGTTTGCTGAGTCCGGTCACCCGTCCCCCTCTCGGTATGTAGCCGACGTGAGCTTTTCCAAAAAAAGGAATTAAATGATGTTCGCACATAGAATAAAAGGGAATATCCTTGACGAGAACCAATTCTTCATGAGCCTCGTCAAATGTTTTCGACAAAAACGTCTTCGGATCCTGCCTCATTCCCTGGAAAATCTCTTCATACATTCTAGCGACTCTTGCCGGTGTTTCTACCAATCCCCGGCGTTCCGGATCTTCGCCGATCGCTTCCAGAATCATCCGGACCGCCCGTTCTATTTTCTCATGATCCACGTTCAAAGCCGAGCCTCCAATTTAAGCAAGCCGGAGAAAAAAACTTGTTTCGCTGTAAGAATTCTAGCATAGAAAAACACTGAAAGTAAAGAAAACAAAGAAGAGAGACCTCTTTGATGATTGAAAAGGATTCATTTCTACCAAAAAAGAGCCATCGCATGGATGGCTCTCACTTTCATACGTCCTATGTATCCATTGATCATTGGACGGCTTCTTTTAATGCTTTACCGGGCTTGAAAGCCGGAACTTTGCTTGCCTGGATTTCAATTTCCTCGCCGGTTTGCGGATTGCGGCCCTTGCGAGCAGAGCGCTCACGCACCTCAAAATTTCCGAAACCGATTAATTGGACTTTGCTTCCGCTTTTCAACGCGTCAGCAATCGTTGAAAGGACGGAATCAACCGCCTTTGTAGCATCCTTTTTTGACAGTTCAGCAGATTCTGCAACTGCAGTAATCAATTCAGTCTTATTCAACACTTTCACCTCCTTAAAAAGGAATTCCTCCTTTTTGCGCTGGAAGAAACATTAACAACGCTTATAATATACGATGTGATGGAAGAATTCAACAGCTTTGATAAAAATATTGCCAATTTCGCTCTTTTTAAACCCTGTTATTCCAAAAAAAACACTTAAAAATTTGATTCCATAAAAAAAGACCCCGGCGGAGTCCTTTCGGAGTGCCTGAAGCCTCTAGAGAATGATTGCAATTAAGCCGCCGGAACCTTCGTTAATAATCCGTTCAAGCGTTTCTTTAAGCTTGTAACGGGCATTCTCGGGCATGAGCGCCAGTTTTGCGGAAATGCCTTCTCTGACAATTGAATTGAGCGAACGGCCGAAAATATCGGAATTCCAGATCGACAGCGGGTCGTCTTCGAAATCCTGCATCAGATAGCGGACCAGTTCCTCACTCTGCTTTTCTGTTCCGATAATCGGCGCGAATTCCGATTCGACATCGACTTTGATCATGTGTATGGACGGAGCAACCGCTTTAAGCCGGACACCGAATCGCGATCCCTGGCGGATAATTTCCGGTTCGTCAAGACTCATGTCGTTGATGGTCGGCGCAGCAATGCCGTAACCGGTCTGTTTGACCATTTTCAATGCTTCTTCGACCTGATCATATTCTCTTTTCGCATGAGCAAAATCCTGCATCAGCTGCAGAAGATGATCCTTGCCTCTGATTTCAACGCCGACCACTTCCTTCAGGATCTGATCGTACAGGTTATCCGGCGCATGCAGATCGATTTCCGCTGTGCCTTTTCCCATTTCGATCCCTGAAAGCTGTGCGTTCTCAATAAAATCATATTCGCCGAATGTGCCGACCACACGGTCTACGTCCCGCAGCCGTTTGATGTCTTTCACCGTCTCCTTAACCGCTTCTTCATAGCTTTTTCTCAGCCAGTGATCTTCCTTCAGGACCATCACCCAGCTCGGCAGATTGACGTTGACTTCCAGCACGGGAAATTCATACAGCGTTTCACGCAGAATATTATTAATGTCATGCTCTGTCATATTCTCAACGCTCTGCGTCAAAACGGGAATGTCGTATTTATCCGCGAGTTCTTTTCTGAGTGCTTCTGTTTCCGGATGATACGGATGCGATGAATTAATGATCAGAATAAAAGGCTTGCCGACCTCTTTCAATTCGTCGACAATCCGTTCCTCCGCTTCTACATAGTCTTCCCGGCCGATTTCGCCGATCGACCCGTCGGTCGTGATGACGACGCCCAGAGTAGAATGCTCCTGAATCACTTTGCGCGTCCCGATCTCCGCAGCTTCCTGAAACGGAATCGGCTCGTCGTACCAGGGAGTATGAACCATCCGCGGGCCGTTCTCATCCTCGAAGCCCTTGGCCCCCTTGACGGCGTAGCCGACGCAATCCACGACGCGGATATTGACTTCCAGCCCTTCCTCTACGGTCACCGTGACTGCGTTATTCGGAACGAACTTTGGTTCTGTGGTCATAATCTGTCTGCCGGCGGCACTCTGAGGAAGCTCATCCTGGGCCCGGGCCCGATCGGCTTCGTTATCGATATTGGGCAAGACGATCAATTCCATGAATTTTTTTATAAACGTCGATTTTCCGGTACGAACGGCCCCGACCACACCCAGATAAATATCCCCGCCTGTTCTTTCCGCAATGTCTTTAAAAATGTCCACTCGCTCAAGTTTTTCCAAAGTTTGCACCCTCCCGCTCCTCCATTCTATCGATGACGCTCGGTGATATTTCTATGCATATGACTTTGTCCATTGAATATGCCAATGAATTGGCGCTTTCCGGCATACCGTCCGACGGCTTGAGACGCGGCAGCCGGAAATTGGCCGGCCCTTCCTATTTAAAAATATTGTCCGAATTTTGTTTTATGCCTGTTTGCAGATAAAAAAAAGCGGGAGAAAACGATTTGTTTTCTCCCGGCATGACTAAATCCTTCCACGCCATTCAGCTCTTGCAGAATGATTGACGCACGCTATAACGTATGCTATTCCCATCCGTTTTGCCGCTGACGCCGGCCCATTGTTACTTCTTTGGGCCGAACATTTTCGAAAGAGAGGAAAAATTACTGGGCACATTGCCGGACGTGATGGCTTTGACAATAGCCTCTTCCTTCTCTCTAGACACCGGAACGCCGGCTGTCCTTCCAATTCGGGCGACGAGTTTCCTGACTACTTCGGGATTGCTGAAATCAGCATGCGACACAGACTCAGCAATGGCAAAAATGTCCTCTTTCTTCACATTCGTCTTCTTCTCGATGTTATCAAAAAAAGGATTTCTTGAATCCAATGAACGTCCTCCTTTTCCCTGCATTCCTTACATCCTATGCGGGAAAAAGATCGGCGTGCTAATGGATCAGTCACGAGAAAAAGGATTAGAAAGGTTTTCCGATAATGCGGCGATTTCATCCTTTTTGTCCCGCCCCATCAATTCATCAACCGCTTCTTTTGGGTTTTTATTTTCAAACAGCACCTGATAGATCGCGGCCGTAATCGGCATCTCGACTTTTTCACGCTTCGCCAGAGCATAGGCCGCCTCAGCCGTCCGCACGCCTTCAACGACCATCCCCATTTCACCGAGGACTTCGCTGAGTTTCCGGCCTTTGCCGAGAAGATTTCCCGCCCGCCAGTTCCGGCTGTGGACGCTCGTGCACGTGACAATCAAATCGCCTACGCCGGTGAGCCCGATGAACGTCAGCGGGCGGGCGCCCAGTTTTGTCCCGAGCCGTGAGATTTCCGCCAGCCCGCGCGTAATCAGAGCGGCCTTGGCATTATCGCCGTATCCGAGGCCGTCGGAAATGCCGGCTCCCAGTGCGATAATGTTTTTCAAGGCGCCGCCGATTTCGACGCCGACGATATCTTCATTGGTATAGACACGAAAGTAGTGATTAAAGAATAGATCCTGCACTTTTTTTGCAGCCGCTGCCTGAACGGACGCGACGGCCACCGTCGTCGGATGGCGCAGGGAAACCTCTTCCGCGTGGCTCGGGCCCGACAGAACAACCACGGCTTTTCTGAATTTCTTTGGAATTTCTTCTTCGATGACTTCCGACATCCGTTTAAATGTTCCCGGTTCGATACCTTTCACTCCGTGAATAAAAAGGAGCGGGACGGTCAAATGTCTGCGGATCCTGCCCAGCACGTCTCTCATTGCCTTTGCAGGAACGACAAGAAGTACAGCGTCTGTCCCTTCAAGTGCCGCCGCAAGGTCATGAGTTCCTGCCACCTCTTCGGGAAGCTTTATACCCGGAAGATACTTCTCGTTTGTATGTTTCTCGTTTATCTCGCTGGCCTGTTCCTGACGATGGCTCCACAGGCGGACCGAACAGCCGTTATCCGCCAGAACCATTGAAAGGGCCGTACCCCAGCTCCCGGCACCGATTACAGTCATTTTTTTCATTTCAGTTTGCCTCCCTGTTTCAACTCCGATCCGTTCACTCCGTTCCGCTGTTTTCAATCATTTTCTCTGCACAAAGCCGCTAGGCCTGCGATTTTTTCCCGCCGATCTTATTTTCTTTACCGTGCAGAAGACGGATGATATTTTCTCTGTGCTGGTAATATCCGAGCAAAGTAATCAGAAAGACCGCGACCAGAACAGCGGGTGAATAACCGGCAAGGATGTATCCGAGTACAGGCGTAACAAGCAGGAAGAAAAGCGAACCGACGGACACGAAACGGCTGATCGCGATAATCACAATCGCAAGAATCCCGGCGATCAGTGCCTCAAGCGGCATCATCATAAAAAATACGCCGATGGTCGTGGCAACGCCCTTGCCCCCTTTAAATCCGAAGTATACGGGAAAGTCGTGGCCGACAATAGCCAACAGCCCTGAGAGAGCCACTGCCCAGTCGGCAAGGCCGAATGATCTCGCTATCAGGACCGCGGCAACCCCTTTCAATACGTCCAGAACAAGAACGCCGATCGCGGGTCCCACACCGAGAACGCGCAATGTATTGGTCGCCCCCGCATTGCCGCTTCCCGTCTTCCTAATATCGATTTTTTTAATCTTCTTTGTAATTAAATAACTGAAACTGATGGATCCGATGAGATAAGAAACGATAAACGACACGGCCGTTAACACTGGATGCATCCCTCTCTATTGTTCGTTTTTTTTGCGCGGCAGAATCTTAATCGGCGTCCCAGCGAAACCGAATGTTTCTCTGATCTGATTTTCGATATGACGGGCATATGAAAAATGAAGCAGATCCGGGTCGTTCACAAACAAAACGAAGACCGGAGGCTTGACGGCCACCTGGGCGCCATAATAAATTTTCAGGCGCCTGCCCTTGTCGGAAGGCGGCGGCGTCATCGCAACTGTATCCATGATGCAGTCATTCAGAAGACTGGTCTGTACGCGAAGGCTATGATTTTCGGCCACCTGCTGAATCATCGGCAAAAGCTGCGGAAGACGCTGCCTGGTCAATGCGGACAGGAAGACGACAGGTGCGTAGTTTATAAATTGGAATTCATCGCGGATTTTTTTCCGGAACCTGTCCATTGTTTTATCCTCTTTATCCACAGCGTCCCATTTATTGACGACGATAATCGCCGCACGTCCTGCGTCGTGCGCCATGCCCGCTATTTTTTTATCCTGTTCGATAATGCCTTCTTTCCCGTCGATCAGGATCAGAACGACATCCGATTCTTCAATCGCATGCAGTGCCCGCAGCACGCTGTATTTTTCCGTCTTTTCATAAATCTTTCCGCGGCGGCGGATACCTGCCGTGTCGACAATGACATAAGTCTGACCGTCCCGGGAAAAAGGGGTGTCGATCGCATCGCGCGTCGTCCCGGCAAGATCGCTGACAATCACGCGTTCCCTGCCGAGAATCGCGTTGACAAGAGAGGATTTTCCGACATTCGGACGGCCGATCAGCGTAAAGCGGATGGCGTTTTCGTCTTCCTTTTCTTCTCCGTCGCCGGGAAAATTCTTGACAACCTGATCGAGCAGATCGCCGATTCCGAGCCCGTGTGCTCCGGAAATGCTGTAAGGGTCGCCCAGTCCGAGCGAATAAAATTCGTACTTTTGATCCCTTTGCCGGATATTGTCCAGTTTATTGACAGCGAGTACAACAGGCTTTCGGGATCGTCTTAAGAGACGGGCTACTTCTTCATCGGCTTCGTTCAGGCCCGACTGGCCGTCCACGATAAAAAGAATGACATCCGACTCCTCAATAGCGATTTCAGCCTGTGCCCGCATTTGCGTGAGCAAAGGTTCATCACTGATATCTATACCGCCCGTATCGATCACATGAAATTCGTAATTCAGCCACGTTCCGTTGCCGTATAGCCGGTCACGTGTCACGCCGGGCCTGTCTTCAACAATAGCCGTCCGTCCGCCGACGATGCGGTTGAATATCGTTGATTTTCCGACATTCGGGCGTCCGACTATGGCCACAGTTGGTTTTGACATGAATTTTCTCCTTCCGAAATACACTTTACTTTTTCATCATGGGTCCTTTTCTCTTAAAGTTAAAGAGGAGGGCTCTGTTTTGTCCGTACGGTCCGCCGCCGAAAAGGCGGGGACAGGCGGGCGCCTCGCCCGGATAACCGAAAAGCCGCACGTTCATCCAGGCTGTCCGTGTCTCATTCGCTCATTTATCTTATCAAAAAAAAAGACGGCACTCAATGTGGACCGTTTGAAATTGTGAGACATTGCAGCGGGTCCGGCCATCAAAAATGCCGCAAAAAAGCGGAAAAAGAAGGAAAGATGCCGGCTCCCTCTTTTTCCGCTTTTTATTTTTCGGGATATTATTTATATTTCTTAAGCTGATCGCCGATCATATCGCCGAGCGAAAAACCGGACGTCGATTCTTCAATATCTTTCGAGCCTTCCTGACGCGTCTCATGATGCTCCGCAACTTCGTTTTCAAGAGCCTTGATACTGAGCGACACACGCTGGTCGGCAAAATTAACATCAAGCACCTTGACTTTGATGGTCTCACCTTCGGACAATACCTCATCCGGCGTCCCGATATGGGTATGCGAAATTTCGGAAATATGCACAAGGCCTTCCACTCCCGGAATGAGTTCAACAAAAGCGCCGAACGGAACAAGACGTTTCACCTTGCCTTCCAGCACATCGCCCGTATGGATTTTATCTTTCGCCGTCTCCCACGGTCCCGGCTGAGTCGCCTTGATAGATAAGGAAATACGCTCGTTTTCAGGATCTACCGAAAGTACTTTAACCTTGACTTTGTCCCCTTCGGAAACAACCTCGGACGGCGTTTCGACCCGATGGTGTGCCAGCTGCGAGATATGAACCAGCCCATCGACGCCGCCTATATCGACAAACGCGCCGAAATCCGTTAAACGTTGAACGGTTCCTTCAATGACATCGCCTTCTTTAATGCTTGCAAGCGTCTCTTCCTTTTTCTTATCCGCTTCTTCGTCGAGAACGGCACGGTGCGATAAAATAACCTTTCTTTTTTCGCGGTCAAGTTCAACGATCTTTACATCGAGCGGCTTGCCCTTATAATCGCTGAAGTCCTCAACAAAGTGGCGCTCAACGAGTGAAGCGGGAATAAAACCGCGCACACCCAGATCTACGACAAGCCCGCCCTTAACAACATCCGCGATCTCAACGGAAAAAGTTGTCTTGTCCTGATATTTTTGTTCAAGATCGCCCCAGGCGTTGTCGGCATCGACTTCCCGCTTTGAAAGAACGAGTTCGTCATCTTCAAGCTTTGTTACTTTAACGGTCACTTCATCCCCTTCATGAAGCAGATCCGTCACTTTTTCCACATGCAGGCTGGACAACTCACTGATTGGCAAAATGCCGTCGACTTTATATCCAACATCTATTAATGCATGTTTTTCTTCTACTTTTGTAACTTTACCGCTTACTACGTCTCCGACTTTCAATGCGTCAAAAGACGCCATTTCATTATTAACTTCCTCGACCATCCTCAGGGACCTCCTTTAATTAACAAAACGCGATATCCTACTCTTAACTTCTTACAAATAGACTGTTTTGTCAAGCAGATGTACTTGCGGAAACCGTCACTTTCCGTATTGATCCAGCAGCCTCCGGATATGTTCCATAATGACGGCGGTGACCTCCGACGATTTCGGTTTCCCGGATTTTATGGAAGCCGTATCGATCGGAGGGCCGAATACGACTTTCAGCTGATGCCGAAACTTATACTCGCCGATGATCGCACAAGGGACAACGACCGCATCGGTTTTAAGAGTGAAAAAACCCGCACCGGACATCCCCTTTAGCAAACGGCTGCTGCTTCTGTTTCGCTTCCCTTCAGGAAAAACGAGAAGCACATGCCCTTCTTCGAGCAGCCGGATCGCAAGGCGAAGCGCGCCGCGGTCGCCCTTCCCCCGCCGAATCGGAAAAGCATGGAGCCTCCTGAGCAGCCTGCCGAATAAAGGAATTTTGAACAGCTCTTCCTTTGCAAGAAAACTTAATTCACGGGCCATTGAAGTGCCGATGAGCGGAGGATCCAAGTCGGACCTGTGATTACAGCAGATCAGCACGCCGCCGCTCTGGGGAACATGATTCTGCCCTTCTACGGAGATTCGAAAAAAAAGATGATAAAAAAACTTGACAAGTGGCTTGCCGAATGAATAAGTGCTCAATGCCGAATCTTCTCCTCTGCAATCTTGAGAATCTGATCAACAACCTCATCAATGGAAAGGGACGTTGTATCCAGTTCAATGGCATCCGCAGATTTGACAAGCGGAGAAACCGCGCGTTCCATATCTTTCTTGTCTCTGAGCGCAATGGCTTCTCTCAGAGCCTGAATCGACGGGTGCAGGCCCTTCTGCTCCTCTTCTTTGAAACGGCGGTTCGCCCGCTCTTCTACGGAAGCCTTCAGAAATATTTTGACCTGGGCGCCGGGAAGGACATGTGTCCCGATATCCCGGCCGTCCATCACGACATTGCTGTGCTCCGCCAGTTTTCTTTGGCGCCGGACCATCTCTGTACGGACTTCCCCGAACGAAGAAACGAGCGAAACCTGTGCCGTCACATCGGGATAGCGAATCCTTTCGCTGACATCTTCTCCGTCAACGAAAACTCTCTGCCCGTCCTCGTAATGCTTCAGAACAATCTCTGTATCGTCCAGCAGTCTCTTTAATTTAAGACCGTTTTTCAGATCGGTACCCTTTTTCAGTGCTTTGAACGTCAGCGACCGATACATGGCACCCGTATCGATGTACACAAAACCCATAGTTTTCGCCACAATTTTGGCGACTGTGCTCTTTCCTGCGGCGGCAGGACCGTCAATTGCGATTTGAAATAGCCTCTCCATGACCAAACTGGCTCCAATCTCTCTGATCTGCTGCATTTTAATGCTGCCGACTGTAATACGGTTATGAATAAAATCTGCCGCTTCAATTAACCATGCGGATGATTCATCTCCCAGTCGATCAATTTTTTTCTTTCCTCCAGCTGTTTTTCAAAACAAAAACGGATAATCGGCTGACGCTCCCTGTCCCCGGAAAATTTAAATTGAATCGAAGCCCTTTCCGTCCGGGTTTTCTTGTCGGTAAAAATACGGACAACTTTTCCTTCGAGCTTCTGGTATATATTTTCTCCGGATGCCATCGGAAGACATAGCCATATGTCAACTTCGTCTTCTTCATGGATTTCATGATGCTCCGGCACATTGATCAGTGTGCCGCCGCCGCCGATGTCGCTCGTGAGCGTGGAAAAAGGCCGGAATCCGCCATTGACGGAATGGACGGCAATATCCAGATTCGCCTCGACACGGACGAAATTTCTGCGCTGGATTTTTTCTATGCTGTCTGCTCCTCCGTACTTTAAAAGCATCATCGGTATTTTACCCGCCACTCTGTGGAGAAAAACCGTTTTGAAGCAATAAGCGCCGCCGTTCTCGACATAGTTCGCTGTAAACGGCGTTCCGTTCATAAATACAGGCGTTCTGTCGTCTTTTTCATCGACAGGATAATCAATTGTCACAGCATCCGGCGCCACATCCATGATTCTACACCTATAGCGTCTGACCTGCCCGGAGCGTTCCTTCTGTTCCAAGATTAAAGTTGCCCCTGCCTTTAATTCCAACTCCGTCTCCTCCCCGCTGTTTACAGTGCAGGCCGCGTGCCAAAAGATGCAGCCGAGCGTTCCGATCAAACATTTTCTACGCATTATTATACATGAAAAAGAGACAAGAAAAAATCTTGTCTCCCTGTTCTTTTTAATTTCTCAGCAATTCAACTTTTTCCTGGTCTCCGTTTTCAGCATTCAGCAGCACACGGTAAGTGTCCTGTCCCCGCGTAGCCAGAAATTCATAGCAGAGAACATTTTTTAGAAGAGGGTTCTGAAAGACAACAAGGTGAGACTCGCGGACAACCAGCTTCGAATTCAGCTGTTTCAGTGCGTCCTTTGCTGATAATCTGGGCTGCAGCGGCATCTGATCATATTTATTGAATAAATAGTCTGTCTCATCAAAAGCGATCACATCGCCATGATCAAGGGTGACTTTAAGCCGCAGCGATGCGGGATAGATGCGGATATTCTTCTTTTTCAGAACATACGTAAAAATAGCGGTCTGATCATAACGTTCTTTTTTTGTCAGCTCCATTTCGCTGAAGCCGTGTTTTTGCAAATAGGCTCCGGCCTTTCCGGCGGCTTCATAAAGACTGATTTTTTCTTTTCCGATAGGACGGTCGATAAGAAACCAGACAATATATCCCCCCTTTTTGGTCACCGATGCTTCGATCGGAACAGGATTTTTATCCTGCAATGTGATTTCGAAGGCATCCATATTCGAGCCCTTTCCCGTCTCACTGATTTTCAAGACCCTGGCATTGGGGAGGCACATCCATTTCTTCAGAACCGCAGCTGCCTGTTTTGCATCGATGACCGGACCTGTAAGCTGTTTTAAATTTTTTTTCTCAAATACCGTATTGCGCGGATTTTCCGGACTGAAGCTCTGAGTGTAATCGGTTGCCTGGCCGTCAACCTGTTTCAGGCCGTCAATGACCTGGTTATCCTGATTCTGTCCCTTCGTTTTAAGCGCCAGCTCAACGTTCATCCAGCGCAGACGCTGCGCCATTACTTTCTCCTGAATATCCCTGAGGCCCTGAGAAATGTTCATCGATTCCCTGTAAAGTTTCTGCAGGCTCGCGTATTCCTTATCGGAAAGCGGCCGGTCGTTCGTCGCCTTTACTCCTGTCGTGTAGCTGAATTCCCCGACATGGGCCAGAAATTCATTGGTTCTGTTAAAGGGCAGAAGCGTCAGCGGAAGCTGATTGGCGGCCCCGTGTGCCAGCGTGCTCAATCGCCAGGTTTCGACAAGCTGCGGCCTCATCGTTTCACGGGTCTGCATTGCCAGCGACATGCCCAGAGACTTTTCAAGCGAATCGACATAATAAGCTAATTCATGAAAAGACTGCTGATATTGATTTTCTGCCTGGATCATCACCGCATCTTTAGCCGTGCGCTCCCGGTAGCCCCAGACTGCGAAGGCGATCATCGCCGCTGCAAATACAGAACTGAGGATGATCCAGAATCGATATTTCATAAAAGTCCCCCCTTTTATTTGCAGAAGATATGTTTTCCGATTTTTTCAATCTGCGGCCGGCTCCAGATCCACGCGGAAGTTGCCGTTTCGGGGTTAAAATAATAAAGCGCTCCGTGAGTCGGATCCCAGCCGTTAATCGCGTCGAGGACCGCCCGTTTGGCCGTTTCATTGGGTGTCAGCCAGATCTGCCCGTCGGAAACGGCTGTAAAAGCTCCCGGCTGGAAGATGACATCGGCAATGTTGTTGGGAAATCGCGGATCGGCCACCCGATTGAGAATGACGGCAGAAACGGCGACCTGTCCGATATACGGTTCACCGCGGGCCTCGCCGTAGACGGCATTCGCCATCAGGTCAATATCGGCTTTCGAATAACCTTGGGGCAGGTTGTCCATCGTATATTTTCCTTGCTGCGCGCTGGTTTTGCCTGCCGCATTCGAGGAACCTGCTTTTTTCTTCACCTGCTGATTCAATGGTACGCCGCCGAAATAAGTGAATTTATTGCCTGCCTTAAGATTCTGATGAACGAAAGCGGCATCGAACTTCGACGCCTTGACCAGTTTCTGTTTCGTTGCATTTCCGGCCTGACCGTCGATTTTAAGGCCGTATTTCTGCTGGAAATTCCGAAGTGCCCAATAGGTGCCGTACCCGAATTGTCCGTCTATCTTTCCTTGAAAAAAACCGATATACTGCAGGCGTGCCTGGAGTTCAATGACGTCATCTCCCGATTCGCCTTGCATGATCACCCGATTGGAAAAAGCGGCCACCCGGCCTTCAATTGGAAGAATGCCGGTCAAAACAAGAACTGCTGCCAGAACTACCGGAGTCAGAACTTTTTTCAATTGCCTATTCCTCCTCATAAAAATAGAGCATTAAAGGCAGGGATTTGAGACCGTGCCAGATAAACTTCATGAATCATTCTTAGATTTCCAAGAAAACGTTTATTTATGCGGACATTGGATTCTGGCTGAGCACAACAAAAAAGAGAGTGTCTCAAAAGTCAATTTTTTGACTCTGAGACACCCTCTTTAAGGATACAAACCCCTGATTCATCAACCGTTTTAAATCGTGGAACTGTCTGCGGATATTCTATTGGAACAGCCTCGCGGTAAAATCCATTATTTGAAAAATCCCGTTTTAAGAAGAAATGAATATCTCTTTAGCCCATTTTCCTGCCGGGTCGTCAGATGATGATCGACTTTTCCTGAGACCGTCAATCTCTCGAAAGACGGAGAGCGTTTCCGCGATCCATAAACTTCAGCGAGGGTCGATAAACTCATTGTCACGGTCGTTAAAACCGGACGCGACGACCGATGAACAGCTGCTGACGGTCGATAATGGACTGGAATCCAATCCATACAGCCAGGACACCGACCCGTATCGGTCCGTCAAGAGTATATCGCCCTGAAAAAAGAAGGAATCGCCCGAAAGCAGCGAGCTATCGCCCGAAAATTGGCCTCGATTCGCCCTGTTCCGGCGAAGTATCGCCCCCTCAAGAGTTTATCGCCCTGAAAAAAGAAGGAATCGCCCTAAAGCAGCGAGCTATCGCCCGAAAATGGCCTCGATTCGCCCTGTTCCGGCGAAGTATCGCCCTCTCAAGAGTTTATCGCCCTGAAAAAAGAAGGAATCGCCCTAAAGCAGCGAGCTATCGCCCGAAAATGGCCTCGATTCGCCCTGTTCCGGCGAAGTATCGCCCTCTCAAGAGTTTATCGCCCTGAAAAAAGAAGGAATCGCCTTAAAACAATGAACTATCACCCGAAAATGGCCTCGATTCGCCCTGTTCCGGCGAAGTATCGCCCTCTCAAGAGTATATCGCCCTGAAAAAAGAAGGAATCGCCCTAAAGCAGCGAGCTATCGCCCGAAAATGGCCTCGATTCGCCCTGTTCCGGCGAAGTATCGCCCTCTCAAGAGTTTATCGCCCTGAAAAAAGAAGGAATCGCCCTAAAGCAGCGAGCTATCGCCCGAAAATGGCCTCGATTCGCCCTGTTCCGGCGAAGTATCGCCCTCTCAAGAGTTTATCGCCCTGAAAAAAGAAGGAATCGCCCTAAAGCAGCGAGCTATCGCCCGAAAATGGCCTCGATTCGCCCTGTTCCGGCGAAGTATCGCCCTCTCAAGAGTTTATCCGCCCTGAAAAAAGAAGGAATCGCCTTAAAACAATGAACTATCACCCGAAAATGGCCTCGATTCGCCCTGTTCCGGCGAAGTATCGCCCCGTAAGAGTAAACGGAAAACAATGACCGGTAAACCCGCAGTTGATCCATCCATCAGGGACAATTTTTCTGTCCCGATTATTCGCATTCATTGATTCCAATCCGCTTTCTGCCTATTCTCCGCACGTTACTGATATGAACGAAACTGTCAATAGCCCCCACTGACCTTTTGGGAATCGTCCTTTTTAGGTAACTTTAACCGGAGGGGTGTTTTTCGTCCCTTTTGCTTCCCAAATTCCTTTTTTCTGTCAGACAATGAGCAATGGCTTTCCCTTTTTTCCTGAGGATGGGGGCGCCCGGACAGCTCGTTACTTTCTATTTTGTTTTTTTAACTGTTGATACGCCAGCATTTCCCGGCGATTTTAGCCACGATTTACAGGAATCCGCGGCGGGCCGAAGAAAAAAATCAAACGATTCCGCCAATAACGCCTGTCCGCGCAAGATATCCCTCTTTTTCAGAGGAATCAACCGCCGTTCGCGTGAACCTTCAAAAGAATTGGCTGCGCCCGTCCCAACCGATTGGATACATGAGCTGAGGGGATATCTATTTAAGAGAAAATGTACGCTTGATTAAACCCATCCTCGATAGCGAACGGATTCGGCCACTTTTTGCACGCCGACTAAATAAGCAGCCGTCCTCATCGTTGTCTTTCTGTCTTCGGCCATTGCGTGAACCCGTTCAAAAGCCGAACGGAGCACTTCCCGCAGCCGTTCGCTCACTTCTTTCTCCGTCCAGGCGATTCCCTGGATGTTCTGCACCCATTCAAAATATGAAACAGCGACATCGGCCGCACATGACAGAATTTCCGGGACAAAAAGAGTGCCTCTTTCTGTCAAAATGACCGCCGCCTGATCCGAAACCGCATTTTCCGCTGCTTCAATCACAACTTTTGCACGAATATCGGCTGCATTATTCTCCGTTATCTGATTGTCAATCGCTGTGAGGACTAAAATATCGCAGGGCTTTTCGAGAAGTTCCTTGTTCGTCAGTGTATGCTGAAAAAGTTTTGTTACCGTGCCGAAGCTGTCACGGCAATCCAGCAGCTCTTCCACATCAAGACCTGAGGGATTATAAAGTGCGCCGTAGGCGTCGGAAATACCGACGACTCTCGCTCCGGACTCATGCAAAGATTTGGCGACGTAACTTCCGGCGCCGCCGAAACCCTGGATAATCGTCCGTGAACCGCCCGGCTCAATCCCCCTGCCTGCGGCCGCTTTACGGACAAACTCCGTTATGCCGCGGGCCGCGGCATCTTCCTTTCCTTGCAGCCCTCCCAGTACGTTCGGTTTTCCGGTAATTAACCCGGCCGATTCGCTGCCTGCATAGCGGCCGTACTCGTCCATCATCCAGGCCGTCATCTGCGTATTTGTAAAGATGTCATGGGCAAGTATATCTCTGCGCGGACCGATGATTGAACGGATTGCACGAATGTAGCCTCTGCTCAGCCCCTCCAGTTCCCGGTAAGACAGTTCCCGGGGGTCGCAGACCACGCCGCCTTTTGCTCCGCCGCACGGCAGGTCCAGTATGGCCGACTTGATGCCGATCAGGACCGACAGTGCTTTGATTTGTTCCGGACTGACATCCGGATGAAAAAGGACCCCGCCCTTTGTCGGACCGACCGCATCGCTGTGCTGAGCGCGATAGCCCGTAAAAATCCTGACTTTTCCGGTATCCATTCGAACCGGAATTTTCACTTCCAGAGTACGCTGCGGTTCTTTCAGAAGGTCAAACATTTCCTCCGAATAACCCAGTTCCTCCAGTGCGTTCCGCACGACGGACTGAATAGAATGAAGAAGAAGCTGCTTCTCGCCGCGGCTTCGGGATCCATGATTGACGACCACTCTTCTGACCTCTCCTTCTTTTTTTACGCCTTTATTGATGGAGCCGCATTCAAAGCGACGTGAAATTTTATGATAAATCCAATCATGAACGTTCCCGTCCGGACATAAATAATAACGACGGACAATGCAAAGCTCCGGACGCTAAGCGTGCGGAGCTTTGATGAAATACTTGTAAATAACGGCAACGGCTTCGCCGTCAATCAGCCGTTTGCCGTACTCGTCAAGGCGATGAATCGTAATCGTCGAGGTGTCGCCGAACTCGGCGAGAACCGCCACAAGCGTTTCCAGATCCACTTCCGAATCGAGCTGATCTTCGTCAAAATGCAAATAATATTTATTTTCGAATAGATACAGGCTTCCTTTTATGACACCCATGTCATGCAGCGTCTTTGACAATATTATGACATCTTCAAACTGGTCAAACTGATAAAGAACATCCTGGCTTTCATCGAGCGTGACCTGCATCTGAATAAAATCTTCTTCTTCGTCTTCATCGAAATCCTGGCGATCTTCTTCGTCATCATCGGTTCTTCCCTTGGAGACGATTACAACCATTCCCTGGGCAGGGAGGGAAAACACTTCAACGTCAATTGGACCGTTCGGTTCGAAGCCAAGCTCATCATCTGCCTCAAGCATCATATCCCGAAAAAGCTGTTCTACTCTTGGCAGGTCGTGCCACATGTCTTCTTTTGTAATGCCCCGCTCCTTGAGGTCGTCAAAAGTCAGGAAAATTTTTATCCTGTCGCCATTCAAACGCTCCAATCGCATCGCAAACATCCTCCTTGCCGTCCAGCCAATTCTCTCTGCGCCGCAGACCTTTTTCTTTTATAATATGTTCGCGGCGCTTTTTCGGTGTCTCAAACGGGTTGCAGCCAAAGTCTTCTTCCCGTGAAGACGAAACCTTCAAACATTTTTTCAGTCGCCCGTGTGCGGATGACTTGAGTGTAGTATACAACGCCGATCGAAAAATGTACATGCTTTTTGTTTCTGTTCCGGCCGGTTCGTTCTTTTACGAAAGCGGTGCGGCGTTTCCTCCCGGTTTTCAGAACGGCCGGTGCCGGCAGTAAAGCGAAAAACAACCGCCGCAGGCCCTGCGTTTTCTTGTCCTTCATTAAATATTTCTGCAGGACGATGCGGGAATCCTCCTGACTCAGGACGAAACATAACCGGGTTCCGATAAAAGATAACGGTCTATTGACAAGCCCGCCCTGCATATAAGAGTAACGGCGCAATCTTTATACAGTGAAAGGAGGTTTTTGCTTTGCCGACCTACAGAAAATGGTTCCAGCCTTATGTCAGCCCTTACGATCCCTGCCCGCCGCTGGGGCCCGTCGCTTATGAAACGCCCGTTCAGCTGTATCTCGGATTCCAGCCTGCCGGTATGGAACAGTATTCCCCTCTTCAGGCACTTTCTTACGGCACGCTCTGGCCGGGCCTTTACACACCCTATACAAATCCATTCAGCCCGGTGAATAAAGGGGGCCGGTCATCATGATCAAGCCGAATCGTCCTCCGGAAAATTACCAGGCGGATTTGCAGGTGCTTCAGGCAATTGATTTCTCGCTTGTCGAACTTACCCTCTATTTAGACACGCACCCCGATGACCTGGAGGCGCTCAGACAATTTAATGCGACAGCCAAAAAAAGCGAGGAGCTGCGCGCATCGTTTGAAAAAAAATACGGGCCGCTCAGACAATTCGGACACAGCTACTCGTCCTTCCCGTGGCAATGGAGCCGTTCACCCTGGCCGTGGCAGGTATGAATCGGCGGCGGGAAACATGAGGGTCGAAGAAGGGGGGAAGAAAACAAATGTGGTATTACGAAAAAAAGCTTCAGTATCCCGTGCGCGTCAGTACGTGCAATCCAACACTCGCTAAATTTCTTACCGAGCAATACGGAGGCGCCGACGGCGAGCTTGCTGCCGCCCTCCGTTATTTGAACCAGCGTTATACGATTCCCGAACGTGTGATCGGGCTGCTGAACGACATCGGCACTGAAGAATTCGCTCATCTTGAGATGATCGCAACCATGGTCTATAAACTGACAAAAGACGCGACACCCGATCAGCTGAAAGCGGCGGGACTCGGCCCGCATTATGTGAATCACGGAAAATCGCTCTATTATGCAAATGCCGGAGGCGAAAGCTTTACCGTCGCCCACATTCAGTCAAAAGGCGACCCGATTGCCGATCTGTATGAAGATATCGCCGCAGAAGAGAAGGCGCGGGCCACCTATCAATGGATCATCAATGTCTCGGATGATCCCGGATTGAACGACTCCCTCGGCTTCCTGCGCGAACGTGAAATTGTCCATTCACAGCGCTTTCGCGAAGCGGTGGAACTGATTAAAGAGGAACAGGGCCAGAAAAAAACTTACTGAACGAAAAGAACGGCTGCTTCCGCACATTTAACGACGGAGCGGCTTTTTTGATAACGGCAAATTCGCTGAATTCAGGATCGGAAAAAATTTTACTTATAAAAAAGATTGATTTCCTTTTTTTTAAGAAGAAACTGTATCACCGCATAGCGCGTCGACCCGTCCGCTTCCTTCGGCCACAATTCCTCTCCGCGGTCGATCACTTCCTTTCTCAGTTCATCGAAATCATCCTCGGCACTTTCTGCTTCATGATGCGTCCTCAGAAAGATGAAGGCTGTAACCAGACAGGCACCGCCAAGCATCCAGAAAACCGGATCATTGAGAAACCGGATCAGGCCGGGCAGCGATTCGATCCGGTTTTTCTGAAAAAAAAGCAGAAACAGAATCAATCCGCTGAAACTGAGAATCAGGCAGAGGCCGTACAGGGACTCTCGTTTCTTCCATATTTTTTCTTTTTCCTTCCGTTCTATTAGCTCGATAAGAATCTCATAGGTTGTACCGGAAAGTGAACCGATCTCCCGAAATTTTTCAAGTGTCAAAACAGATCCCCCTCTCACATACTCAACCTATGAGAGGAGAAAGCAACTTAGGACATTTCCGCTCGGTTTGCTTTTCCAACTGTTCCCTTAAAGGTCTTGCCGCGCGCTGTCAGCGAAGAAAGATAAGAAGAAGCCCCCGAACTTATCCGCCCGCAGACTTTCCTTCAATCTTCCTTTCTGACAAGCAGTCTGCGCAGGCGCTTCTCCCAGTGGAGTTCCGGTCCGCCGGAACGCGCTTCGGACGGATCGCGGCGGAAGTCGTCAATGTCAGCGCCGCAGCGGTCGCAGCACAGAGCCGGCTTTTCCGGGAGTTCTTCGCCGAAGAACCGCAGACAGGATCTGCGGCGGCACTCTTTGCTGAAAATCCAGCGGCGCATTTTATCAAGATCTCTGAGCTGTTCCGTCCGCCGCAGGTGAATCAGCTTCATGCACGGATCCATCAGAGACAGATAAGCCGCCCCTTCCTGTTTTGTCCTGATCTGCTCCAGAACAAAACGGGACGCCGTTTCACCGGCCCCCGCACTTTTCATTATTTCCATAAAACGTTCTTCATCGCCGGGCCGCAGACATTCGCGGTCCATCCGCTCCAGAACGGCGCGGAGCAAAGCGGCGGACGGATAATTGCTGTCGATAAAGGCAGCAGGAAGACGGTCGTCTTCTTTGCAATAATACAGAACGGCCAGCCCCTGCCCGCCGTCGCGCGCCGCTCGGCCGATTTCCTGAAGATAGGCATTGAGGCTGCGCGGATAATGGAAATGAACAACCAGACGGACGTCCGGCTTATTGATTCCCATGCCGAACGCATTGGTACAGCATAAGACATCCAGTTCATGATTAAGAAACTGATTCTGAATGCTGCGCCGATCTTCCGCCGTCATGCCTCCGTGGTAAAATGCTGCGCGCAGATTCAGCTTCGTCCGGACGACTTCCGCGATTTTTTCGGTCCAGTCCCGGCTTGAGCAGTAAACAATACCCGGCAGTCTGACTGTTGCGATCAATTGCAGCAGTTGTTCTATTTTTTCCCGGCTGTCCGCAACTTGCCGGACAATCAGGGCAATGTTCCGGCGATCGACACTCTGCAGCAGCCGTTCGCCTTGATCAAGATGGAGATGGCGGATAATATCCTGTCTGACCCTGAAGTCTGCGGTTGCCGTCAGAGCGAGGCAGACAGGCGATCCGAGCCTTGTCCGGACATCCGCCAGGTGAAGGTAATCGGGACGGAACTCGTGTCCCCACTGGGAGATGCAGTGGGCTTCGTCCACCACAAACAGCGAAACAGGCACCCGCTCAAGAGCGGAAAGAACGGCAGGACGTCTCAGCATCTCCGGCGAGATAAAGAGAAAGCGAAGTTCGTTCAAATGCCTGAGTATAGACCTTTTTTCCCCGGAATGAAGCATGCTGTTTAAGGCACGCACCTTTTTTTCTCCGATTCGGCGCAGTGAATCGACCTGATCCTCCATTAAAGAAAGAAGAGGGGACACAACGAGTACCATCCCGGACAAGATGTAGCCGGGCAACTGATAACAGAGTGACTTGCCGCCTCCGGTCGGCATCATGGCAAAAACATCGCGGCGGTCAAGCAATGCCTGTATCACGCGCTTTTGCCCCGGACGAAAGCGCGTATAGCCGAAAATTCTGTACAGCACATCCCGTGCCCGGCGCATCATGTCTGTATCAGTCTCCGTTTGTCCGGATTCTGCTTTTTCCATCGGCAGCTTCCTCCTCTCTGGCTGCCCCCCGCGCCAGTGCCAGCCGTATCTGAAAATAACTGGCCCTGTCATGCAGAAGTTCCTTGATCGTTTTCAGCTGCCGCGTTTTAGTCCGCAAAACAGCTTCCTGAATCAGACTGTCGACCGGCTGCGGAAGATAGCGGACAATGCTGAAACCCGGGACCTTAAGCGCAATCTCAACGATGTGATCCTCAATCGTTCCGGGAGACAAATTTCTTTTTGCCGCAACCGCGTCGGCCGGAAGCCCTTCGTTTAAGTAACGGAGAGTCTTTCCCGCCGTGGCGGAAAGCGTGCTGCGACTTGTGTTCTGCAGGCGGCAGAGCAGGGGAAAGTCTTCCGGACATTCAGCCAGACGGTGCAAAAGGCGCCGCAGGGCCGATTTGGATAAAAGCCGGCATTCAAAAACGTCCCGTTTAAGAGCAGCGGAAAGCTGATCGACCGTCAGCCCGGCCATACCGAATCCTGACATTTGACTGACCATTATGTCCGCCTCCTCATCCGGTATTTCCGATAAAAAGCCGTGCAATTCCTTAAATACGCGATCGGCGAGCATACATCGGTCCATAGAAACGTTTTTCAGAAAACGGCGGACGCTTTCGGTCACGGCTTCCCGGCGGGTGACGGGAAGAAAAGCAGACTGCCGGTGGATCAGCTCGGACAAAGTCTGGACAACGAGCTGAATTTTCAGCCAAAAGTCGCTTTCACTGTTTATATTTTCCGTAAATGAGAGGCCGGAAGGAAATGAACCCTTTTTTTCAAAATGCGCCAGTGCCAAAAGCCCTTCCGAAGTCGGCGCATACTGATCGCGGCTGTCTTTCACGGAGGCGATCCACCCTTTTTGTTTACTTTCTGCGGCCAGCCGATCAAAAACCCGGCGGTCCAGATGATCGATAGCATGGAAAAAAGGTCCGACATGAAAGAGAAAACTGTCCTGAATGGTCTGAGACGACTTTTTCCCCCGCAACAAGTGAAAAATAGCGGATAACGTCCTTTCACCATTGAACTGCTGAATCAGATAAAGAAACAGATAATAGCGGTATGACAAAGGCTTTCCCCCGTTTCCGGCCATCGCGTCAGGCGTTCCTTTTTTCTTAATTTTATTCCTTTTTCTTTCTGTTTTCGACAATCGTTCAAAAGATTCACGCACCTGTCTATTGAAAAAAAGCGTTCTCTTCCTTACAATATAGGCTGTATTGAATGCAGGAAAGGATGTTTTACAAGTGGCAAAATATACGATGGTGGACAGAGATACGTGCATTTCCTGCGGAGCGTGCGGAGCATCGGCGCCCGACATATTCGATTACGATGACGACGGGATTGCTTTTTCACTTTTAGATAAGAACAAAGGAGAACTTTCTGTACCCGATGAACTGCTCGATGATCTCGCTGACGCCTGTGAAGGGTGCCCGACCGAGTCGATCCGGGTTTCGGATCATCCGTTCACTTTGGAAAAGAGCAAAAAAGCTTAAAAAACGATTTCCATCCGTCCGTTAAAGGAAACGGTATGTGAAAAAAGTCTCAAAAGCAGCCGCGGCTGCTTTTGAGACTTTTCCATATTTTATTTGCCGGGAAAAGTTTTATCCAGCGTCTGTTTTGAATCAAAAAAGTACTCCTGAACCGATTTTTCAATAACTGTCCTTTGCTTTGTCCGCAATGCTTTGATAATCTTGCGATGTTTGTCGATCACCCATTCGACGTGATCATGCCCGTGGGAAAACACTTCTTCCGTCGTGACAAGAATGACCGCCATCACAAGATGCCGGAGGCTGTTCCAAAGATTCAGTATTCTCATATGATCGGCATTGATAATAATTGTTTCATGGAATGTCAGATCCTGATAGGCAAATTCACTTTGATTCTGATACTTAAGCGCCAGTTCCATCTGATCGACAATCTGATTCAGCGTCTGCACGAGTTTATCCAGATTCTGCTCGGGAATTCGCTGCTGGGCGAAGCTTTCAATCAGGTAGCGTACATCGTACAGTTCTTGCAGATCTTTCAAATTAAGGCCTAATACGACTGCCCCCATCCGTTCCAGATTGATCAATCGGTCGGCAGACAGTGCTTTCAGCGCATCGCGGACCGGCGAACGGCTTGTCCCAAAGTCTTTGGCGATCCTGTTTTCAGACAGTACACTGCCCGGTTTAATTTCACCGCTGACAATCTTCAGCCGAAGCACATTGGCGATGCGCTCTCCCAGAGAGGCGCCTTTCATCCATAGCGGGGGAAATTGCATGATCAGGTCTCCTATTTCAGACAGATTCAAAAGAATGTTCAGCGGGAAGCGAAACAGCTTCTGCATAAGATTTACTAGTGAAAACGATGTTTCGCCGGCCCGCATTTGAAAGTACACATTTAATCATACAGTATCCTGCACATAATGTAAGCATTTTCGTTAAAAACTTCACTTATTCTTCGGAAAAACGATTGAAAAAGATGAAGCACGGAAACATTCAGGATAAGAAGGAGAAGGGCCGGATGCCGCCCGCTTCTCCTTGAGAAAACCTGGATCTGAAAGCGCCTTTCTCCGGCAGCCGTCAAACGGCCGCTGCTTCCGTGAATGAATGCAGCTTTGCAGCAGCTGAATCGACATTAGGAAATATCTGCAGCAGGCAGTGTAAAACGGAAAGTCGTCCCTTCGCCCTTCCTGCTGTTGACGCCGATTTCGCCTCCGTGCGCTTCGACAATATGTTTCGCAATCGAAAGCCCCAGTCCGGTTCCGGACGTTCCTCTTGTCCGTGCCTTATCTTCTTTATAAAAACGTTCAAAGACAAAAGGAAGATCCTTTGCAGAAATGCCTGTGCCTGTATCCGTTACCTGGACAACGACCTGATCCCTTGAGAGGCCGACAGCGACATTAACCGCCCCGCCCTTTGGCGTATGGCGGATCGCGTTATCGATTAAGTTGGTCATCACTTGTTCAATACGGTCCGGATCGAGACTGAAACGTACGCTTTCGCTGACAGTCGACTTCACATACAGGCTGATTCCCGCTTCTTTCGCCAGGTTGCTGAATTTATTCACTGCGCGGCTGAAGAAATCGGCGAGCGGAACTTCTTTCTTATCAAGCTGAAAATGCCCGGCTTCGAGTTTGGCAAGATCCAGAAGCTCGTTGACAAGTCGTCCCATTCGTTTAGATTCATCGAGGATGATCCGGGCCATATCCTTTTTTTCCTGTTCCGTCTGAGCAATATCATCGATAATTGCTTCGCTGTACCCCTGCATCATCGAGATCGGCGTGCGCAGTTCGTGACTGACGTTCGCGACGAACCCTTTTTTCATTTGATCAATGTGGCGCTCTTCCGTCATGTCGCGCAATACGGCAACTGCCCCGCGCACCCTTTTCTGGTCGTAAAGCGGCGTCATAATCACAACCCAGAAAGATCCCTGCGTGCTGACCTCACGGATTTTCTGCCTGCCTTCTGCGGCCACTTCCCGAAATAAGCCGGCCAGAAAAGCCGGCGCCTGCGATGCGTCGGCCGGTGCGGCCTTCTGTTCGAAGTTTAATGAGCGGAGAAAGCGGCCGGCCGGCGGATTGTTCGTTAACATTCTGCCGTGATCGTCAAGCATCAGCACGCCGTCGGCCATATTATTCAGAATTCCGGACAGCTGCTCTTTCTCCTGACTGAGAGCCGTCATATTTGCCTTCAGCTTTTTCCTCATATTATTGAAAGCAACGGCCAGTTCGCCGACCTCATCGCGCGTCACGACCGGGACACTCATGTCGAAGTTCCCGAGCGCGACCTGGACAGCCGCTGTCCGCATTTTTCTAAGCGGTGCGCCGATCCGCGTTGAAAGGAAGAAAGCAAAAAAAGTCGTCAGAATAATAGCAATGCCGACGCTGATATAAATCAATTTATCCGATTGATTCATGGTGCTCTGAGCGACCCGCAGCGGCTGAAAAACGTAGACTGCCCCGCGGATTCCGGACTTCATCCGCAGCGGAACGCCGATAATCATCATCCGCTCGCTTGTTTCACGGCCGTTCACTTTAACTGTAAAGCTGCCCTGTTTGGACACAGGCCGGCCGCCGTCAAGTGCCTTTTTGAGCGAAGGATCCGATTCGAAAAAAACACGGTTCAGATTCGGAAGGCCGTCCGTTCCGGAAGAATACCAATAACTGCTGCCGGATATGACTACGCTCCCTGCCGAATAAACATCGACAATGTCCGAAATTGAAGTCCGCGCCGCTGAATTGCCGTCAGATGTCTCCATAATCTGTGCAACTTTATTTCCGATTTTCTGCAATTGAAGCTCAGTCTGGATCATATTGTTATTTTCAAAGAGCTGAAGCAGAAGAATCGTTAGAAAAAGCAGGACAATGGTTACAAGCGCAATAATTGTCGCCCATAATTTGCCGATAATGCTTCGCCAGATCATCCCTCCGTCTCTGCCTCAATTTTATAACCGACGCCCCACACCGTGACAATCATGTTGGCCGCTTCCTCGGATATACGGTTGAGTTTTTCCCGCAATCGTTTGACGTGGGTATCAACGGTTCGCAAATCTCCGAAAAACTCATAATTCCAGACATCCTTAAGCAGCTGTTCCCGCGAGAAGACTTTATCGGGATTTTGCGCCAGATAGTATAAAAGTTCGTACTCCTTAGGTGTCAGATTGACCTCCTGATTGTCAACCTTTACCCGATGCGCATCGTGATCGATCATCAGGTGCGGAAAAACGATAATATTTTTTGCCGTTGTGTCCGTCTCCAGAAATTTGGTCTTCGATGAACGCCGCAGAAGAGCCTTGACTCTGAGTACGACTTCCCGGGGGCTGAAAGGCTTCACAATATAGTCATCGGAACCCACTTCGAAGCCTTGAACGCGATTGGCTTCTTCACCCTTAGCGGTGAGCATGATCACCGGTGTGGCCTTGGATTCACGCAGTTTTTCGCAAACCTCGATGCCGTCCATCCCCGGCAGCATCAGGTCAAGAATAATCAGATCATAATCTTTATCCAAGGCCAATTTCAGTGCCAGTTCACCGTCGCCGGCTTCATCAATCTGATAGCCTTCTCTTTCAAGGTACATCTTTAAAAGCTTGCGTATTCTTTCCTCATCATCAACGACCAGAATCGCCGCTTTCTTCTCTTCCATCCCATGATCCTCCCTTATTCCGTCAACCGTGCTCTCAGTCTCTATATTGCTTCAGCCGCCAAAAGTCCCTGAGTCAAAAGAGCCGTTTGCCGCATCTCTCTGATTCTGCCTGTGTATCGGACAAGCATCAAAATCAATAAGACTATGCCAGTCAAATCGCCGCCTTTTCAGCGAATCAGCGCTTGAGATATCGCTCCTGAAATCAGAAAAAATTGTGTGCCTTTCAATATGTGTCAATCCTATGTCTTATTTTAAACAATTTCATTAAAAAAAACAGCCTTCCCAAACAAATAGTTGTTTTCAATGCTTATTATTCTTTTTAAACCGGGCTGAAAAAAAGGCCCCGCCCTCCGGGAAAGATGAAAAAACAGCCGCCGGACATGTTACAGAGGCTGGCGCTTGCTACCGGCCAGACGGTACAGCATTTTAATTTCGTGCGGTTTCAGCGCCCTTCCCTCCCCGGGGTGAAGGCCGTCCAAATTCAAAAATCCGTAACGTTCCCTTTTTAACTTTCCGACTGTGATATCCAGTGCGGAAAACATCCGGCGGATCTGACGATTGCGTCCCTCATGGATTGTCAGCCGCACGGAAGCCGCGTTTTTTTCTCTGCCGTCTGCAATTTTTTCTACTTTGGCTTTTGCCGTCATACCGTCCTCAAGAAGGATGCCGGCAGCCAGAAGACGCAGTTGTTCGGCTGTTGGGACCGGACTGACTCTTGCTATGTACGTCTTGTCTATTTCAAAGCTGGGATGCATCAGCTTGTTGGCCAGCGTCCCGTCGTTTGTCAGCAGGATCGCACCGGACGTATCATAGTCCAGACGTCCGACAGGAAACAGCCGCTGCGGCACCTGTTTAAAGAAGTCAACGACCGTGGGTCTGTTTCGGTCGTCTTTAACACTTGATATAACACCTGTCGGTTTGTAAAACAGGAAATAGACGGGTTCCTCTTTATTAATGGGAACCTCGTCTAATGTAATAACATCGCCGGCCGCTACTTTTGTTCCGAGCACTGTCACGGTCTGCCCGTTGACCTTGATGCGGCCGTCTTTGATCAGCTCTTCTGCCTTTCTTCTTGATGCAGCGCCTGACTGGGCAATGACTTTCTGCAATCGTTCCATCTTTCCACCTCAGAAATATCATAACGCCGGCGGAAACTTTTCTCAAGTTTCAATCTTTATTCACTCCCGCGTTGCGATTATCGTTCACTTTCCGAAGGCGAGAGTGACAATCAGGACCGCACAGATTACGCCGACTGCATCGGCCAGCAGGCCGACTTTAAGGGCATCGCCGATCTTTTGAATGCCCACGGCGCCGAAATAAACCGTGACGACATAAAATGTCGTATCCGTACTTCCCTGCATAACCGAAGCCAGCCGCCCGATAAAAGAATCCGGCCCGTGCGTTTTAATCAGATCGCTCATCAGGCCGAGCGCTCCCGTTCCCGAAATCGGGCGCAGGATCGCCAGCGGAACGACTTCGGGCGGCATGCCGACGGCCGCGAGCAGCGGTTCAATAAAATGGATCAGGGCATCCATCGCCCCGGATGCCCGGAATACGGCGATCGCGGTCAGCATGCCGACAAGAAACGGCATGATGGAGACGGCAAGCGAAAAGCCTTCTTTTCCTCCTTCCACAAAAGCTTCGTATGAAGGAATGCGCTTATATGTCCCGTATAAGAGAATGATCCCGATAAGAGACGGGATCAGCCAGACAGAAAGTGCGGTCACGGTCGTCAATTTATTTTTTCCTCTCCTTTCGTTTGCGGCGGTAATAAAAGAAACGGTCAATCAGAATGGCCGATAGGGTCGTACACAAGGTGGCCAGCAGAGTCGGCCCGACAATATCTGTCGGGGAGGAAGACCCGTACTTGATCCGGATGGCAATGACGGTTGTCGGAACGAGGGTCAGGCCGGATGTATTCAACGCCAGCAGCGTAATCATCGACCGGCTCGGTTTCTTGCTTCCCCCGTTCAGTTTTTTCAGCTCTTCCATGGCTTTAATCCCCATCGGTGTAGCTGCATTCCCAAGTCCGAACAAATTAGCGATCGTGTTCGATAAAATATAGCCCATTGCCGGGTGATCGGCAGGCACCTCGGGGAAAAGCAGTCTCATGACCGGCTTGAATAAGCGGCTCACTTTTTCCAGTAGTCCCGATTTCTCCGCAATTTTCATTAATCCGAGCCAGAAAATAAGCACACTGATCAGGCCGATACAGATAGCTACCGCGTCTGAAGCCGATTGAAAAACGGCCTGACTGACAAGATTCATTGTCCCGTGAAACGCCGCATACGCCAGGCCCGCGATGAATAAAGCCACCCATATGATATTAATCATGGCAGTTCATTTCCCGAAACGGCCGCATTCAAAAAATCCGTGAATAGGGTCCAGAATCCCCCGCTTTTCTTTTTTTCCTGTTCGTAGAAAAGAGGAATTTCGCCAATTTCCCGGCCGCCGAGCAGAATTTTAACGCGCCCTGCCGGTGACGGAGGCACCCAATTTTTAGTCTGCAGCGGCGGCTTGATCAGGATCAGTTTTTTTGTAAAGCTTCTTTGTTCGTCTTTGGAAAGCGGAAGAAAAAGCGACCTGGAAGCATAAAGATGTCCGCGATAGAAGGGATCCGTATTAGCTCTGATTTCCCCCTTTCTCACCACTTCTGTCTGCTGATATTCAGAAAACGCCCATTCAAACAGATTTCTGTGATCCAGCCAGTCGTTGCCGTCATTGAGCGTGACCGCAATCAGATTCAGATGATTTTTTGAAGCAGTGGAAATCAGCGTGCGCCCGGCCGTTTTGGTGAATCCCGTTTTTCCGCCTGTCGAGAAAGAATATTGAGTGAGCATCTTATTTTTATTCCGCCAGACACGCATGCCCTCTTTATTAGTTGCCGCTGCCTTGTAAACTTTTGTTTGAACAATTTTTTGGAAAAGGGAGTGACTCATCGCGTACTGGGTGAGAATGGCCATATCTTCCGCTGTCGAATAATGATCGGGATTATCGAGCCCGTTCGAATTCGTAAAATGTGTATGCGTCATCCCGAGCAGCCGGGCTTTCTCATTCATCCTAAAGACAAATCCGGCCTCGCTTTGCCCCACTGCTTCGGCTATGGCTACTGCAGCATCGTTCCCGGAGCGGAGCATCAGACCGTAGACCAGATCCGCCAGCCTGATTTTTTCCCTTGGCTTAAGATAGATTGAGGACCCTTCGGTTTTGACGGCCTGGGGGCTTATCGTCACCATTCGGTTCATTTTGCCCGACTCGATGGCCAGGACGGCGGTCATTACCTTGGTTATACTGGCAATCGGAAGTTCTTCCGTACCGTTTTTCTCATATAAAATACGGCCTGATGAACGATCCATTAATACGGCTGCCTGTGCCGAGACCCCCGGTCCCGCACCGAGGGCCTGTCCGGGAAGAAAAGAAAAACAGATTGCCGTACAAAAGAAAATGCAGGCCGCTTTTTTTAACGTGACCCTCATGACACCCATCCCCTGTCCTGACGTTAATACAAACTTATGCTTGGACAGGCGGATTATGAGTATGAGTGAATCTTTTTCGTCGCTTTTTGAGAAACAGGGAATAGATAGGGGAGCAGGAAAAGAACGGGGCGGACCGCGCACGGCCCGGGCAGCGGGAGATCGATGCAGTCATAAACAAACGATCTCCCGATTTGTTTTCGAAAGGAGCGGAACGTTATAAATCTTTTATTGTTTCTTTATATTTATCGTAGAAAAGATCAAAAGCGTCAAGCTGCTCGTTCGGGTGGATCGTCTCATTCAACAGCGGCGGCAGGTCGTCGATCGTGTGCAGTCCGAAATAATCCAGAAAAACGGATGTGATTCCATAAAGAATCGCCCGTCCCGTCCCCTCGGCCCGACCGACTTCTTTAATCAGGCCCTTTGCCATCAGTGTATGGAGTGCTCTCTCCGACTTGACCCCCCGCACTTCTTCGACGGCTACCCGGGAAATGGGCTGCTTGTAAGCGATGATCGCAACCGTTTCCAGTGCAGCCTGCGAAAGCGGGGCCGTTTGGGGAATGGCCGTGAATTTTTCAGCGTATGCTGCCATAGAAGGCTTCGTCGTCATCCGGTAACCGTCCGGCAGGTCGACGATCATCAGGCCGGAAGCCTTGTTTTCCAGCCTGTCCTTTTTCAGTTTCTCAACCGTGTTTCTGATTTCTTTTTCGGAACAGTCCGGAATGACCCCTTTGATTTGATCCATCGTCAGGCCTTCTTCGCCGGTCAGATAGAGAAGGCCCTCAATAATTGAACACATCTGTTCCTGATTCAAACTGATCAGCTCCTTTTTCAAGCCCGACCACAATATCGGCAAAATTTGTTTCCTGCACACAATAGATTGCATTTTTTTTCATAAGTTCCAATAAGGCCAGAAAGGTAACGATCACGCTGGTCCGATCCGGACGGCGAAAAAAGGAATCGAAACGGATCGGGCGCCCGGCGCGCTTCAGAGCGTTGAGCATTTCGTTCATTTGATGTCCGATCGGAAGCGGCTGCCGGTTAATTTTTGTGTCAAGGGGCTCTTCCAGCCTTTTGCGGATCATCATCCGCTGAACGGCCTTCAGCATATCGTGAATCGTCGCCCGCCCGGATACGGGAATCGGCGCTGCGTCCCGGTTTGTATAACAGCTCAGATCGCTTGGAAGTTTTGAGAAAAGCTGCAGCCGTTCCGTCTCGTTTGTTCTCAGTGCCTCGGCCGCTTCCTTATAACGCCGGTAGTCGATCAGCTGCTGCATGAGCGCCTCACGGCTTTCCTCCGGATCCTCGTAGGATTCGTCCGCTTCTTCATCAGGCAGTGCAGGTTTCGGAAGCAGCATCCGGCTTTTCATAGCAACGAGCGTTGCAGCCATCACCAGATACTCGCTGGCTACATCCAGATTAAGTTTTTGCATCTGATGGATAAAATCCAGATATTGGTCGGTGATTTCCGCAACCGGAATATCGTAAATATCGATTTCCAGTCTCTTGATTAAATGCAGAAGCAAATCAAGAGGCCCCTCGAAAGCGTCAATTTTCACTGTGTACTCCAAACTTCATCCCTCTGATTCATGCCTGACGGCAATATCAACGCCTAAGCGTATGTATCCGTGCATCTGCTCCCAGCCAGTGCCGCCGGGTTCGCAGGGCCCGCCGGACATGGCCTGCTTTCTTTTATTCCGGTCCGTCCGGGGGAGACTTTCCCGCCCTCCGTAAAGTCCTGCCGCATGCAATCTGAGAGAGCAGATGGCTTCCCCCTGCTGAAATGAAAAAAGAAACCCTTACTCCTTGGTTTCTTTTTCTTCTTCACGGAAGCAGTTATCAAAATAAGATTTTATTGCGGCCGACGGCATCACCTGAACATTTTCACCGAGCGCCCCGCCCAGGGCAAGAATAATCGCCTTGCCGATGCCCTGGGCTCGATACGACGGGTTGACGCTGATATGTTCGATTTCCGCCTCATGGTCGTCCTTAAAATGGATACCGATCACACCGATGATGTCGTCCCCGTCTTTCCATAAAAACAACTGCCATTTTTCGTCTTCTTCGTACTTTTTTATCGTCTGCAGAAGCGCCTTTATCTCTTTCTCCGACGGGACAAAAGACAGCAAACCCATTGCTATCTTTTCATAACTCTTTTTGTAACGAATCAGCATTTTTTGACCCCTCATTACCACGAGATAATGAATTTTGCGCACGTGAACCTTCTTCTAAAATAGATCACGCTCTATATTATAACCAAAAGCGGTGAAAAGTGCATCTATAGAATCGGGGAGCCGGTTTCACGCCGCCTGAAGATGGAATCATTGGCGCGAAGAGAAGGTTCGCAGCGGTACATCGTTCCGAATCAGATCCTCATAAGTCTCTCTGCGCACGACAATGGATGCCTCTCCGTCTTCTACAAAAACAACCGCCGGATTCGGCAGCCTGTTGTAGTGGCTGGCCATCGAATATCCGTAGGCTCCGGTACAGAAAACAGCCAGAATATCGCCCATTTTGCACGATTCGGGAACAAAAGCATCCTTAATCAGGACGTCGCCGGTTTCACAGCATTTTCCGGCAATCGTTACTTTTTTTTCCGCCGGTTCATCGGCACGGTTCGCACAGATGGCTTCATAATTTGCCTGATACAGAGCCGGACGGATATTATCGGTCATTCCTCCGTCGATGGAGATGAATTCCCGGATACCCGGAATAGTTTTTGACGAACCGAGCGTGTAAAGTGTCGTTCCTGCTTCGCCGACGATCGAGCGGCCCGGCTCAATCCAGACCTCGGGTATACAGAGGGAATGGCGTGCACACTCATCCTCAATCGTGTCGGCAATCACGTCAATGAAGCGGCCGATCGGAAGCGGATGGTCCTTGCTGGTGTACTTGATTCCGAATCCGCCGCCGACATTCAGTACCTTCATGCGAAAATGCATGTGGTGTTCCCACTCGTTCATATGGCTGAAGAGTGCCCGGATAGCTCTGATAAATCCCTCCGTCTCGAAAATCTGTGAACCGATATGACAATGGAGGCCCTTCAGAATAAGATGCTCAGAATGGAGAGCCAGGAAGACGGCCCTTTCGGCCATTCCGTTGTCCAGATTAAATCCGAACTTGGTATCGTCATGCCCGGTCATAATAAATTCATGTGTATGTGCTTCAACCCCCGGTGTGATCCTGAGCAGAATCTCTATTTTCTGTCCTCTTGCGGCACACATCTGCTCAAGCATGCTCAATTCCGAAAAATTATCAACGATGACCGTGCCTATTTTGGCATCCAGGGCCCGGGCCAGCTCATCCGCCGATTTGTTATTGCCGTGAAAGTGGATACGTTCCGGCGGGAATCCCGCTTTCAGAGCGGTATAGAGTTCGCCGCCTGAAACGACATCGAGCGAAAGGCCGAAATCACCCGCGAGCTGAATCATCGCGAGCGTTGAAAAAGCCTTGCTGGCATAGGCAATCTGCCAGTTCAGGGCGCTGTGTCTGGAAAAGGCCTCCTGAAACAGCCTGATTTTCTGTTTTATCAGTGCCGTATCATAAACATAAAGCGGCGTTCCGAACTTTTCCGCAAGCCGTACGGCATCCGATCCGCCGATATAAAGATGACCGTTTTTCCCAATCGTTTGTGTCCCGTGCAAAGAAATCTCCTCCCTCCGTCATGCCGATACACATTCGCCCGATTTCCGTTTCATCGCTTCGTCGATTCAGAGGATGCCCGGGGCGATAGCACAAATAAGACCTGTATAGCGAAGTGTATACAGGCCCTGTCGTATCTGTTCGCCCGAAAAGTGCTCCAACGCTTCATCATTTATCGGCAGTGAGACCGACGGCAGCCCGGCAGCCTGCCCCTGGGAAAAAAGACGTTCCGGCAAGTTGATCTTTCCGGAATGATGTCTGCTTCCCGGGCTCCCATTCCGTACTCATTCGCCTTGCTCCTCATATCTGTTGAAAGGATGATCGTGTGTGAAATTTAGTGTCAGTGTACCATGATCGGGAGATAAAGACAAGTTTTAATTCGGTTTGCTTTTCGGCGGCTGCCGATATTTATCAAGCGGACGGACAATACTGGGGCGGAGCACAGATGTCGGCATCGCCCGGCGCATCAGTATATTGTAGAGGCCGGTCGGGTTAAAGGGGATAAACGGCCATAGATAGGGTGTATTCAGATTTTTCACATGCGAAAGATAGATGATGGTTAAAGTGATTACAATCATGAAACCGGGTACATGAAAAAAAGCGACCGTCAGGATCAGCAGGATCCGGATAATTTTATTGGCCAGCTGCAGATCATAGCTCGGCGTCGCGAATCCGCCGACCGCGGAAACGGAAGTATAGAGAATCACTTCCGGTACGAAGACGCCTGCTTCGATGGCAATCTGTCCGATCAGGACGGCGGCAATTAGGCCGAGTGCCGTCGAGAGCGGCGTCGGCACATGGATCGCAGCCATCCGCAAGGTTTCGATACCGACCTCCGCAATCAGGATTTGAACGACCAGCGGAATATGAAAGTCTTTTTTGTCCGGTCCGATGAAACTCAGCTGTGACGGGAGCAAATGATCCTGCACGAGCAAAAGCCAGAGAGGCACGAGAAAAATAGAGCCGAATATAGCAATAAAACGCACCCACCGTTCAAATGCGCCCGATATGGTGACCTGCCGGTATTCTTCGGCATGCTGTATATGATGAAACAATGTGGTCGGCAGAATCATGGCACTGGGAGAAGTGTCCGTAATCATAACGATGTGGCCCTCCAGGATGTGTGCGGCCGCTACATCCGGACGTCCGGTGTAGCGTGCGAGCGGAAACGGATTCCATCCCTGTTTAAGAATAAATTCCTCCACAGCGTTGTCCGCCATCGGAATTCCGTCGATTTTGATAGACTGAAGTTCTTTTTTTATTGTTTTAATCAGGCCCGGGTTGGCCACATCCTTTAAATAGCACAGGCTCACATCGGTTTTCGACCGCAAACCGACCTGGATTAAGTCGCTGCGAAAGCGCGGATCGCGAATCCGGCGGCGGATCAGGCCGGAATTTTCAATAATATTTTCTGTAAATCCGTCTTTTGATCCGCGGACGACTTTCTCGACCTCAGGTTCTTCCGGCTGGCGTCCGGGATAATGGCGCAGATCGATGCTGAAACCGCTCGTCTCGCCGTCAACCAATACGATCATTCGTCCGGTGAGCAGCCGGTCGACCGCGTCATCGATCGTCTGTATCTCCTCGACCTGTTCGTGAACAAGATGCTGCTTAATTTCCTGAAAAACATCGGAAACGTGCTCATTACGGTTGGAGAGGCGCATAAACTCGCGCATCATAACGACTAAAATGCTCGTATCCATCAGACTGTTCGTATAATAAATCTTGCTTTCCCGCCCGAGTATCTTAATGCTGCGCTCGCCCATGTCAAAATTGGCCGGACCGAAATCAAAGATCCGATACATTGTTTGGGAATTTGCGCTGATATCGGCACTGATCGGTGTCTTTTCATCCTGCTTTTGCATAGCCTCTGACTCCCCTTTGACTTTTCGCCTATCCTCTCGGTTTGAAGAAAAGTGCGATAAGAAATCCGAACAAAATAGCCGAAGTGATACCGGAAGAGGTCAGCTTAAAAATTCCGATTGCAATTCCGAGATAACCGTGTTTATGTCCCTCCGACATCGCACCGTGCAGGAGAGAATGGCCGAAACTGGTGATCGGAACCGTCGCCCCGGCCCCGGCAAATTCAATCAGTTTATCGTAGAGACCGAATGCGTCGAGCACCGCACCGAGAACGACAAATGAGACAACAACATGAACGGGTGTGAGCTTGAAAACGTCTAAAAGCAGCTGCCCGATTACGCATATAGCACCGCCGATAAGAAAAGCATAGAGAAAAATCATTCTGCTCCCACCTTTGCCGTTTCAAGAACAACCCCGTGGGCAATGCACGGAATGGTATCTTTCTGTTTCGCCGTTGCATTATTGAGAAGCGCTCCCGTAGCCACGACCAAAACCCGCTTCAGGGAGCCTTCGGCCAGTCTTTTGTACAAATAACCGTAGGTCACCACTGCGGAACAGGCGCATCCGCTTCCTCCCGCACCGACAGGCTGGTCCGGGCTGTAGATCATCAGTCCGCAATCCTGATGTACATCCGTAATATCCAGTCCCTTTTCAATCAGCAGTTCCCTCAGGATCGGAACGCCGACACTTGAAAGGTCGCCCGTCACAATCAGATCGTAATCTTCGGGCACCCGGCCTGTGTCCTGAAAATGAGCCCAGATGGTGTCCGCGGCTGCAGGGGCCATGGCCGACCCCAGATTGTTCGGATCCCCGATTCCCCAGTCAATGACTCTGCCGATTGTCGCCTCGCTCACCCGGACTTTACCCGGTTCTTTTGTCACGATTGCCGCACCCGCTCCGGTCACCGTGAACGTTTGGGTTAAATTGGAAGGCCCTCCGTATTCTGTCGGATTTCGGAATTGGCGCTCGGCCGTCGCATTATGACTGCTGACCGCGCAGAGGACATTGTCCGCAAACCCGCTGTCGACCAGCTGTGCCCCGGCCGCCAGCGTTTCCATTGACGTTGAGCAGGCTCCGAACATGCCGAAAAAAGGAACCCGGTTTTCCCGTGCAATAAAATTGGAAGTCACCGTCTGGTCCATAAGATCTCCTGCCAGAAACAAATCCATGTCCCCTTCTATTTTTCCCGCTTTGGCAAGACAGTAAGAGATCGCCCGCCGCATCAAAGTTTTCTCTGCTTCGATCCAATCCTTTTCTCCGCAGTTCAGCGATTCATAGGCTTTGTCAAAATTTCCCGAAAGCGGACCGCGCGACTCGAGCGGTCCGACCGTTGTTCCGGTTGCGGCAAGAAAAATCGGGTGATCAAACCGCCATGTTTGTTTTCTCAGCTTGCTCACTGGCGTTTCCTCCTCTCTAGAAAATCTGCTCAATAAATAGACGGATGATGCCGAGGACGGCTGCAGAAACGACTCCGAAGACGATCACGGCCCCGGCCAGCGAAAATAAATTGGTTGCGATGCCGAGGACGATCCCTTCATTTTTGTGTTCCAGAGCCGCACTGGTTATCGAATTGGCAAATCCGGTAACCGGAACGATTGAACCCGCTCCGGCAAATCGGGCAATTTTATCATAGAAGCCGAATCCGGTCATTAATGCCGAAATAAGAATCAGTGTTGCGGCGGTCGGATCGCCTGCCGATTGTTTTGTAAAATGAAAAAAGTAGATATAGCCGGTCTGGATACACTGGCCGGCGAGACAAATCAGGCCCCCGACGAAAAAGGCTTTCAGGCAGTTCATGAAATACGGAACTCTCGGTTGAAAGGGTTTAATATTCTTGCTGTAATTTTTCGGGTCATTTAGCATCGTGATCAAGCTCCCTTCTGAAATTTTATTATCTGCCGGATGGTGAAAAATATGCAGGCCTCCGATTCACAGTCAGGCGAACCGTTGCCTTTTTTAATCCGGTACCGTTCAAAAAAAATGATCCGGCTCTGCGGAAAGAGCGGATCATTTTTTTTGAAGGCTATTCAGCCATCTGGCTTTTAATTTCTTCCAGTATTTTTTTTTCAAGCCGGGAAACCTGAACCTGGGAAATTCCCAGACGTGAGGCGACTTCGGTCTGTGTCTGGTCTTTATAATAACGAAGATAGACAATCAGCTTTTCCCGTTCATCAAGATGCTCCACAGCTTCCCGGACGACCATCTTATCAAACCATTTGCCGCTTTCCCCATCTGAAATCTGGTCCAGGATTGTGATCGGATCGCCGTCATTTTCAAAGACCGTTTCATGAATGGATGACGGTGCCCGGATCGCCTCCTGAGAAAGCACAATATCTTCAGGAGATAGATCGAGCGCATCGGAGAGCTCGCCGATCGTTGGATTACGTCCGAGCTTCTTCGACAGCTCATCGCGTTTCTTCCTGACTCTGATCCCGGTTTCCTTTAATGAACGGCTGACCTTGACCGCACCGTCGTCCCTGATGAAACGCTGAATTTCCCCGATAATCATCGGTACGGCGTACGTCGAGAATTTGACATCAAAAGAAAGATCGAATTTGTCAACCGACTTCAGCAGCCCGATACAGCCGATCTGAAACAGATCGTCCGGTTCATAGCCCCGGTTGATAAACCGCTGAACGACCGACCAGACGAGTCTCATATTCTTCTTCACCAGCTGATCGCGTGCTTCATGATCTCCTGACTGACTGCGCTTAATCAGTGCCTTGACTTCTCCGTCGTCCAGCAGCGGTTCCTTGGCTCCGATTTTCCGATCAAGCTCCATACACATATCTCCCTACTTGCAGACCGCTCTGTTATGAATCATTTCCTTTGTCATGATCACGGTCGTTCCTTTGCCTTCCTCTGTTTCCACCGTCACATGATCCATGAAATTTTCCATAATCGTAAAGCCCATTCCCGATCGTTCCAGTTCCGGTTTCGTCGTAAAGAGCGGCTGCTTCGCCTGCTCAACATCTTTTATCCCGACTCCGTCATCATGAACGCTTAAACTGACGGTTCCGTCTTCAAGCGAAACCGTGATTCTGACCCGGCCTTTTCCGCTGTTTTCATAGCCGTGAATGATGCAATTTGTAACGGCTTCGGATACAACCGTCTTTATTTCCGTCAGCTCGTCCAAGGTCGGATCAAGCTGAGCTACGAAAGCCGCCACCGCGACACGGGCAAACGATTCATTTTCGCTGACTGCCGAAAAAGAAAGCGACATCTCATTTTTCATTCAGGCCACCCCCAGAGTGTGCAGGGCATATTCTTCATCCGCTTCAAAACGGATGATTTTAAACATTCCGCTCAGCTCAAACAGCCGGCGGACGGACGGCGATATCGAGCAGACAACCATTTCGCCGCCAAGGCCGACAATCTTCTTGTAGCGGCCAAGAATTACACCAAGGCCCGAACTGTCCATAAATGTCAGATTTCCAAGATTCAGCAGAATATGATGAACCATTTCTTCTTCCATCACCGCATTAACTTTTTCCCGCAGTTCATCCGCTGTATGATGATCCAGTTCCCCGGCGAGCCGGATGCAAAGCACGCCGTTTTTCACTTCCAAATCGATTTGCAGACTCAATCTGACTCTCTCCTCTCCCGGTTAAAGCCTTTTTTAAGCGTCGGCTCCTTCGCTGTTTCAGGATAAAGGGGCGGATATGCCGACAGGCCGCAGATATCAACCTGCCGTGAATCCGTCTTGTATGTGTTCTTTTCGCCGCCCTTTTCCTGTGTTCCTGCCTGCCGACAGAACTAGTGCTTAATCAGCAAATCTCGCGTTTTTGCTTAATGGGTCAGGATCGATCCGGCGCTTCGCTTAAAAAGCTGCCACCAGGACGCCCGTTTAATATTTTCATTCACGACCAAAGGCGTCCGCGAAATAACCTGATGATTCTTGCTGATCGTGTAATAGCCGACAACGGTTCCCGCCTTGATTGGTGCCTGAAGCGAGTGCGGTATGTCGACCTTTTTCTGAAGCCCGTTCGCGTCCTCCCCTTTCTTCAGGAGCAGGACGGCAGGATTTCCGGTAACAACGGGGACTTGCCCGCGACTCCCCTTGTTCACTTTAGCTGAAGCGACCGTCGCGTTTTTCCCAAGGATCTGCTTGGTCGTGTAATTGGCAAAAGCTTCGTCCATCAGCGCCGCTACTTCCTTATTTCTTTCTTTTGGAGAAGGGGCGCCCATGACAACGGCAATCACCCTCATACTGCCCCGTTTTGCCGTCGCCGTCAGGCAGTATTTGGCCTCATTCGTAAAACCTGTTTTCAATCCGTCCGCGCCCGGGTAAGTTTTGATCAGTTTATTGGTGTTGACCAGCCAGAACTTCTTATCTGTGTTCTGGCGCAAGTAGTCCTCATATTTGGAGGTATAGTTAAAAACCTGATCATATCGGGCAAGTTCGCGGGCCATGACGGCCATATCGTGTGCGCTCGAGTAATGGTCCTGTACAGGAAGGCCCGTCGGATTCTGGAATTTCGTGTGTGTTAATCCAAGTGATTTCGCTTCCTGATTCATTTGCAGTACAAACGCTTTCTCAGATCCGGCGATATATTCAGCCATAGCCATCGATGCATCGTTCCCGGAGGCAATGGCGATCGCTTTGAGCATCTCGTTGACAGTCATGGTCTCCCCCGGTTCAAGAAAAACCTGCGAGCCTCCCATCGACGCGGCATGCTCGCTGACCGTTACCTTATCATTCAGCGAAATCTGATGCCGGCTCAGCGCCTTAAAAATTAGTAAAAGCGTCATTATTTTCGTCATGCTTGCAGGCGGCAGTTCCTTGTCTGCGTTCATCTGATAGAGCACTTTCCCCGTTCCCTCTTCGATGACGATGGCCGACTTCACCTGCTGCGCCTTCCCGGCCGGTGTGCCGGCCGTCTGCGCGGAAGCTGCCGCCGCCGGCACAAGTGTCGCGAAAAGCAGCAGCGTACAGAGCAGAAATGCTGAAAAAGCCTTCATGATTCTACCTCCTCCTATAATCTTCTCTATTTTTTCCAGAATCGGATCTTTTATACTGAATAAAGGCGAGAAAAAAAGATCCCGCCGAAGCAGGATCTTAACCTGATGAAGAATGCCCAAAGGAATCGTACGGCGGAGGAGAACTGTCCTTTACACAAGAAAAACCGGAGAAAAATTTTCTTGCAAATTTCTCTCCGGTTCTTGAATTTTAAAAGGCTTTTAGGAGAGCCTCCTCTGTCCTTTCCATACCGAAAACAGCTGCTCCTCTTTTTTATAAGAATCATAGTGTCTTAAAGCTGCTCTGCCCCACAGTTGCCGGCGCCTTTTAAAGTTCTGATTATTCACGCTTATTGATTCTTCAGCCGCTGCTGTCGCTATTCTGCGTTTCATTGTTGATTCTTGGACTCTAACTGTTGATATTGGGCTGTTTGCTGACAATATAGCGGCGGGTTACGGATGATCGTGGCAGCTGACCGGCGGTTTTCCAGCGGGGTATACCCGGCGATTTTGTCTGGATGCCGATGAATTTAAAAAGCGGGCATTTCCGCGATTTAACGCCTCTCCGACCACGATATCACCCTTCAGAGAAGTCTATCGCTGCCCGCACCGACAAAAGAATAGATATCTGCCTCTCATCAGATGAGCGGATGAAGGCCTCGCACTCGCGGCCGGCCGAATACAGGAACCAAAGAAATATTCATTTTTTTAAAACAGCTTATTTAAAAATCTTCAGCAGGTGCCGATCGTCCGTATAATCTCTTTAATCAATCCTGTGAAATTTTCTTTCACCCGACGGGCCGTATCCATCACTTCTGTATGGGAAAGCGGCCGGTTGAGAATGCCGCTCGCCATATTCGTGATACATGAAATACCGAGGACTTTAAGGCCGGCATGGTTTGCCTCAATGACTTCAGGTACGGTCGACATGCCGACGGCGTCGGCACCGAGAGCGCGCATCATCCGGATTTCTGCCGGAGTCTCATATTGCGGACCGGGAGTTGCCAGATAGACGCCCTCCCTGATATTGATGCCGATTGAAGAAGCCGCCTTCTTTCCCAGATCAATCAGAGCGGCCTGATAAGCCGCGGACATATCCGGAAAACGCGGGCCTGTCTTCTCATCGTTCGCTCCGATCAGCGGGCTTCCGCCGAGCATATTGATATGATCGCGGATCAGCATCAGATCGCCGGGGCGAAAGTCCGTGTTGATTCCGCCGGCGGCATTGGTCACAATCAGATACTCAATTCCGAGCGCCTTCATCACACGGACAGGAAAAGAAACTTGTTTCAGCGAATAGCCTTCATAGTAATGATAACGTCCCTGCATCGCAATGACATTTTGATCTTCCAATCGGCCGATCACAAATTGTCCTTTGTGGCCCTCAACCGTCGGCTTTGGGAAGTGGGGCAGCGATTGATAAGGAATCCGGTCGGCGCCGGCGATAGCCGCCGCAAGATCGCCGAGCCCCGAACCGAGAATCAGTCCGATCTTCGGATTCTTCCGGGTCTTTGCCCGCATGCATTCAATGACTTCTTCGACCTGCTCCATCTTCATCTCTCCACTCTAATTGGCGATCCTTTTTTCCGCTGCGTCAGGCACGGGGATGGCAGCGGGCATAAACATCTTTCAGACGCTCTTTCGCGGGGCGCGGGTATCTTTGTGAAGCCAGCTTGTCCGTGCGTCCCATCAGCTCTTCAACCGATTCGGGATCGGCTCCGTTTTCAAGCAGATGCGCTTCCAGTGAATGCCGGAGCGTTTCCGGGGACAGCGATGCCCTGATACCCGTTTCCTGTGCATATCGCTTGAGAATCTTCCAGAAGCCCTGCCTCGTAATCCGCCGTCCCTGATGATTGAGAAAAAGCGCTTGCCTATCCGAGCAGCGATCCGTTTTTTCCCGAACCTCGGTTATGTATAATTGCACCGCCTGCCGGGCCTTGCTGCCGAGAGGAATGACACGCTCGCTGCCTTTTCCGGCGCTGCAGCGGACAAATCCCATCATCAGGTTCAGATCATTAAGGTCCAGCAGGACAAGTTCGCTCACACGCATACCGGTCGCATACAATAATTCCAGCATCGCGCGGTCGCGGCGGCCCGCATCACTTCCTTTATCGGGTGCATCGAGCAGTGTCTCAATTTCGCCGATCGACAGGATGCTGGGATATTTCGGTTCGACCCGCGGTACCTCGATTGCATAGGACGGATCGCGGTCTGTCTGGTGTTTTCTCAGCAGAAAGCGGTGAAAACCGCGGACTGCGGCTGCCTTACGGGCCAGCGTCGCCGGAGCGCTTCCTTTGTCTCTCAGCCAGTACAGGTACTTCATCACGTGAATCTCCGTCACTTGCGTCCAGAAACGGCACCCGGCTTCGGTTTTCAGAAAATCGATATATTGGATAAGGTCTCTTCGGTAGGCATCCAGAGTGTTCATTGAAAGACCGCGTTCGCGCTTCAGCCCATTCAGAAAATCATTCAGCTGTTCCTGCATGCTTCTCATTCTCCGTCCTGCAAAAATTCACGGATCCGCATCCAAAAATCCCGGGCACTGTCTTCAAGCATGCCGGCCGGCTGTTGGCCGGCACTGACTTTGACCGCGTCGTTCCCGCGTTCATCATATCGATGAAAATTGGCCTGCTGCCGGTCCACCCAGGCCAGTCCCAAATAAAAGAAGACCGTCAGCGCGATGAAAACAATTAACATTTTCCAGACCCGCAGAGTGATTTGCAGATACTCCTTCATTGCCCCGTTCATCCTCATTGATCAGGCATATCCCGTAAAATCAGGATTTACTTATGGATATGCCTGAAGCTCCCGCAAATATTCCGGAGAGAGCTGCTTTGTTCAATGATAGAATCAGATTGAATAGCCAGCACCGTAACCGTTGTTTCCGGATGCATTCGGGAACAAGCAGGCCGGACAAATGAAAAAACAGCCTGCCCTTTCCTCTTCAGACTGTTTTACCCGGCGGATTTTTGATACAAATTCCGCTGCCTTTGATTGATATTATACTTTTTCCACTTCATGTTCTTGTTCATTTTCACGGGCCTGGTTCTCTGCTTCATGTTTTTCCAGGCAGCGGTGGCAGATACCGTGAAAAGTCAGACGGTGGTCTTTTACTTTAAAATGCCATCTGCGCTCTACCAGTTTTTCCACATCGCCGAGAAGATCTTCCTGTATCTCGTCCACTGCACCGCATTCGATGCAGACGAGATGATGATGAAAATGGTTGGCCCCCTCCTGACGCAGGTCATAACGCGAGACGCCGTCTCCAAAGTTGATCTTGTCAACGACTTTTAGTTCGGTTAACAGTTCAAGTGTCCGGTAAACGGTAGCCAGACCGATTTCCGGCGCCTTTTCTTTCACGAGGAGGTAGACATCTTCCGCACTGAGATGATCTTGTTCGTTTTCAAGCAAAACTCTGACTGTTGCTTCGCGCTGAGGAGTCAACTTATACTTCTGCGCATGAAGCTGTTTCTTGATTCGATTGATCCGACCTTCCACGCAAATCCCCCCTCGTCTGATCTCAGAGAAATTATAATCCTTATCAATTGCGCTGTCAATTTTAAATAAAATAATTTTTAAATTGAAATCATTTTATTTTGAGAAAAGCATATTCGTCGATAAATCGCCATGAAATGAAGCCTTATTATCATTTAACCAATTCTCACATCTTATACCGCAAATAATTACGGGACAAAAAGGCGAATCAGAGCGGGTGAAATGTACGCTTCATATCCGGACGCCGCAGCCAGGACAACGACCGAGCCGGCGAACATGATCCCATAGCCGATCAGCTGGTGGAAAATCGGATCACGGTTGTTTTTCACGATCAGCCGACGGACGATCTTCAGAGAAAAGGCGACAGAAATAACTGCGAGAAACAGATAATTAGGCATGATCAGCAGATTCTGAGGAAAAACACTCACCATTGAGGCAAGAAAACCGTGAAGGCCCAATTGGCTGACGAGAAACCCGACCGTAAAACCAAGTATCATGCCCTTAACAAAAACAAGCAGAAAAATAATCGGAAGCCCGATGACCGAAAGCCCCAAAAGAAAGATCAACCCCACATACTGCAGGCCGTTAAGCAGGCTCTCTTTAAACAGACGACCTGGGTCTGCAATCTGCCCGCGCGACAGTTCTCCGAAAAACTGCTGAAGATAATGGAGCAGATCGCTTTTTGAGCCATAGGAGAGACTGTTTACGACAATTGCCCCGAATATAATGCCCATCAGAAATAATCCAGTAACAAATGTGTAAAGCGATAAGTATTCTTTGACGTGCCGAAAAACGATTTTTTTAATTCTCTGCCCGACCATTTCGGAACCTCCCGCCGGATTCTCTCAAATAGAAACGATAATCTATTCTATGATTTTTCGGGAAAGCTATGCCCGGGGGAAAGAGAATTTACACAGCCGATGTCAGCGCGTTATTTTTTCGCGGCCTTCAGCTGCAAGTATTGGACGGCATAAACCGTTTTCGCATCGGCAATCCGGTGATCGCGCACCATTTGAACGGCTTCGTCCAGGCCGACTGCATAGACTTCAAGAAACTCGTCATCATCAAGGTGCTGGCTCCCATCTGTCAGCGTATCGGTAAAATAGATGTTCAGCAATTCATCGGAAAAACCGGGCGAAGAGTAAAATGAAGCAACCTGTTCCATCCGCCTGCATCGATGCCCCGTTTCTTCTTCCAGTTCGCGTATCGCTGAATCATTCGGATGTTCTCCCGGTTCCAGTTTTCCCGCCGGAATTTCATAGATAATCTTGTCGAGAGGATAGCGATACTGCCTGACGAGGAGCATCTCTCCCTGTTCATTGACCGCGATAATCGCCACGGCACCGGGATGTCTGACCACCTCTCTGGTGGCCTCATTGCCGTTCGGAAGGCCGACTTTGTCAACCAGAAGGTGAACGATCTTTCCTTTAAAAATTTCCGTTGATCCTTTTTTCTTTTCCGTTAATCGATCCATTGCACTGGCACGCCCTTCTTTTTTTACTATTAAGTATAAAATCTTTTAAGATGATAGTATATATAAAAATGGCCGGGCCTCGGCATAATCGGTGTAAAGCCGTCCCGGCTGAGGTTTAGTCTGAGCAAAGGTCTGGCGCAGCCGATTTTTATCAGTTTAATTCTACCATATCCGTTCGCGTTTTTTGATTTTCAGCCGTCCCGTCCGCTTATTGACGGCAACCCGAAGAGGGCATACACTGACTTTATATTATGAAAAATCAGCCGGGATCGTACCATCCGCTGCATTACCGTTTTAGATATCGAACGAAATGGACGATCCCGATCGTTAAAAAAGAGGCATGAAAGTATGGACAATGCACGGCAGGCAGCACATTTACGAAGATATCCGCAGCTCATCAAGCCGCTGGCTGTTTCACGGGCGTTCCGTGCTTTGTGGATCGGCAATTCGCTGTCTGTCTTCGGTTCATCGATTACGAGCGTGATCGTGCCCGTCATTGTTTACTCACTGACTCATTCAACGCTGACAATGGGGCTGGTTATGACGGCTTATATGCTTCCCAATGTCGTCATTCTGCCTTTTGCCGGCCTGATCGTCGATCAGATCAATCGGGCCTCATTAATGAGAACGGCCGACCTGATCCGCTGCCTGATCGCCTTTGCCGTCATGTTCTGCGGATTTGCCGGCCTGCTCGATGTGCACATATTGCTGGTTGTCGCCGCTTTTCTCGGACTTATGGACGGTTTATTCCAGCCGGCTTTCTCGGCCATCCGCGCAACGGTTTTTGTCCCTGAAATACGTACCTCGGCCAACGCGCTCACCCAGCTCACCGTGCAGGGCATGCGCCTTTTCGGGCCGGCAGCCGGCGGACTGATCATCAGTATTTCGTCGGCCCCCGTCGGTTTCGGCGTCGACGGACTGACTTTTCTCATCTCATTTATTTGTCTCCGCTTTTTGAGCAAAGAAGGACAGGTCCAAAGAAACGGGGCAGCAGCTGAAAGGCCTTCTTTCTTTCGGGAATGTTTCGCGGGAATTTACGTTATCAAGAAAAATACCTGGCTCTGGGTAACCATCCTTGCCTTCAGTTTTATTAATATATGTACGACGGGAATCGTTGTCATACTGGTTCCCTGGCTGATCAATGTCCATCTGCATCTTCCGTCATATGTATACGGACTGGTTATGTCCGGAGAGGCAGCCGGAGCCGCTTTGACCGCTTTGCTCTTCGGAATGCGGAAAACATGGCATTATCGCGGACCGATCGCCTACGGCTGTGTCGGTGCCGGCGGACTGGCCCTGCTTTTCATGCCGCTGACGCATGCTGCCTATCTGCTGACGGGGTTTATGATATTGGAAGGTGCCGGCATGATGATGTTCGGGCTGATCTGGGAAACAAGCCTTCAGGAGCTGGTCTCTCCGGCAGCATTCGGCCGTGTCGCCAGCCTGGACATGCTCGGATCCTTTGCCCTTCTCCCGGCCGGCTACTTATTTACCGGATGGTTCGCCGGCAGCATCGGCGGCTCTGCCGCCATGATCATCCTCGGCGCTGCTGTCGTTTTTTTAACGGCTCTCGTCCTTTTTATTCCCGGCATCCGCCGATTCGATTAAATTCATTTGAAGACGGGATTCATCCGTGCCCGATTTCTTCTAAAATCTGCCGGTAGCAGAAACACCCGGTTTCATGATCATTGACCATTCCGACCGCCTGCATAAAAGCATAACAGATTGTTTCTCCGACAAACTTAAATCCGCGTTTTTTAAGATCCTTGCTCATTAGCCGTGATTCCTCACTTGCGGCGGGAATTGTGTCATGAGCCGAATAATGATGGACAATCGGACGGCCGCCGACAAAATGCCAGAGATACTGACTGAAGGGCTGTTCTTTTTCGATTTCCAGGCAGCTCTTCGCGTTGGCAATAATGGCCTCTATTTTTCTGCGGTTGCGAATAATGCCGGGATCCTCCATTAATTGCGCCACGTTCTCTTCTGAATAGTCTGCGATGATCCGCGGATCAAATCCTGCAAAAACTGCCCTGTAATGATCGCGGCGTTTCAGAATCGTGATCCAGCTCAGCCCCGCCTGCATTCCTTCCAGGCAGAGCATCTCAAACAGCAGGCGCGAATCGTACCGGGGCCTTCCCCACTCCCGGTCATGATAAGCCAGATAAACCGGATCCGACGTATTCCAGCTGCACCTCTTAATCGGTTCACTCTTCATTCGTCCGTCCCCCTTTTTTATTATAATAGCACATACGTTCCCTTTTATGCAATTAAAAAACCCGGTTGCCCGGGACAGTCATTGCATCACTTGAGCGATCAGTTCAAACGAGCGCAGCTTTGCTTCAAAGTCATGAATATTTGTGATGATCATGACTTCGTCAGTCTGATAGGCCGCCGCAAGGTTTTCCAGTTCACGTTTCACTTTTTGCGGGCTGCCGACAATCATCCGGCCGCGATTTTCTTCTATTATCTTCCGTTCCTGTTCCGACGGATCAAACTGTTCGGCGTGTTCGATCGTCGGGATGGGTGCCGACCGGCCCTGAGCGGTTTCAATCATCCAGTAGCGGAGTGTCGAAGCCTGTCTTTCCGCTTCCCCGTCGGTCTCTGCACAGACCGCAAAGATGCAGACGGCCGGCTTTGGCACTTTATACAGGGCCGAGCTTTGAAAATGGCTTCGATAAGAACGGACGACTTCAATGCCGCCGTACGGGTTTATAAAATGGGCAAACATGAACGGCGTTCCCAGTTGCGCCGCAATGCCCGCACTTCCGTCCGACGATCCGAGCAGGAAAATTTCGGGTATCTTATCGGATTGCGGCGTCGCCCTGACCGTTCGGAGCGGATGATCCGGAGGCAGATGATCCGTCAGGAAACCGATCAGATCGCGTACTTTTCGCGGAAAATCGCTCAGATCACGCCGCCCTCTGTCATTTAAAGCCCACGTGGCCCCCGGCATGCCGCCCGGAGCACGTCCGATGCCTAGGTCAATCCTGCCGGGGTGCAGATTCTCAAGCAGGTGAAAGTTCTCGGCAACCTTATAAGGGCTGTAATGCGGAAGGAGCACGCCGCCTGATCCGACATGAATCCGCGACGTCTGTGCGGCAACGTGGGCGATCATGATTTCAGGCGAAACGCTTGCCAGTCCTTCAGAATCGTGATGCTCCGCGAACCAGATGCGCCGATAGCCCCATCCTTCGGCAGCCTTAGCAAGCCGTGTACTGTTTTCCAGTGCCTGCCGCGGTGTCGATTCCTCGGAAATCGGCGACTGTTCCAATATACTCAGTTTTAGCATACTCTCATTCATCTCCCGATCACTGATATTGAGCGCCTCAGGCCATCGCCTGCGGCACTCTGAATGGAACCGGCATTTTCTGTCGATCAAAATTTCTTGAAATTTCTATGACAGACGGCGCATTCTCTCCCGGCCGCGAACCGGCGCCCGCCTGATGCGGCGGTCCGCCGAACGGAAGTTTCATTTTCCTTCTGTCCTTTTAATTTATCATGTACGGCAATGAAGGCAAAGAAATAGATCCCGGCCGTGCACGTGCAAAAAAGTTGGCACGGATCATCCGATTTGATAGAATAATGACAATCTGGAAAACTGAATTCGGAAGAGGGAGTCTCGTAAATGAAAGCTATTGAATCAGCAGAGGAATTTAAAGAAGTCATCGGCGGGCCGAAAACGGTGATCGTCAAATTTGAGACAACCTGGTGCCCGGATTGTAAAAGACTGAATATGTATGTTGATGACATTGTGAAAGATTTTGACTTTGAGTGGTTCTCGGCCGATCGTGATAAATTCCCGGATCTTGGCGAGAAATACCAGGTGCTCGGCATTCCGAGTCTGCTGGCTTTCAGAAACGGTAAAAAAACAGCGCATTTGCGGGCAGATGACAAATCGCCGGATGAAATAAGAAACTATTTAAAAACGATTGATGCATGAAAATTTATCCGGCCGGCTTAGTTTAATATATCTTTTTTGAACCAGAAACTCTTAAAGACTCCGCCTGCCGATCATTTTACTGAGAGACCAGACTAAAAAACATCCGCACGGATGTTTTTTTCCTATGCATGCGTCTGCTGCTTCCCGCCGGCGCAGTCTGTATGACAGTCTGAAAAATCCGTTCCTTCGATCTGGATCGTCGAATGGCCCAGGTTGTACGATTCCAGGACCCGCTCGACTTTTCTGAGCATTTCATCCCGATCCGCTCGTTTATCGACTGTCAGATGGCAGCTCAGCGACAAAAAACCGGAAGTAATCGTCCAGACGTGCAGATCGTGAATCCCGCGTATTCCGTCGACTTCCATGATCCGGCTGCGGATTTCTTCGACGTTCAGGTTATCCGGCCTGCTCTCCATCAGTATGTTGATTGAAGCCCGGGTTACCTGCCAGCCGCTCCTGACAATAATCAGCGACACGACGACACTTGCGATCGGATCGGCAATTTCCCAGCCGAAAAAGCCGATCAGCAGCGCCGCCGCGATGGCGCCGACCGATCCGAATAAATCGCCGAGCACATGCACAAACGCGCTTTTTACATTCAGATTTTCTTCCGTTTCCCCATGCATCAGTATCCGGGCAACGGCAAGATTGACGACCAGTCCGGCAAAAGCAACAATCAGCATGCCGGAGCCGGCCACTTCCACCGGATGCCTCAGTCGCAAAATAGCTTCATAAATGATCCACACCGATATAATCAGCAGCAGGATCCCGTTAAAAAGAGCGGTGAGAATCTCAAATCTCCGATAACCGAACGTTTTATTATTGTCGGCCGGCACTTGCGATCCGACAATGAGAGCGATCAGACTGAGGCCGAGTGAGATGGAATCGCTCAGCATATGGCCTGCATCCGATAATAGGGCAAGGCTGCGGCTGAGCAGGCCGCCGATTATTTCAATAACCATAAACCCGGTAATCAACAGAAAACCAGCCAAAAGCGCCTTTTTATTTGCCGAATGGTCATGAGCATGCAAAATTTCATGATTATGCGCAACCGAATCCTCAGTATGAGCGGTTTTCACCAGGGTCCCCCCTCCAAGCTTAAAAATCGGCTTCACCCGTTGCCGACGGTGCCGCCGTGATTGATACATATGAATGAGTATTCATATGTTTAATATGACCGATTCTCTCTTAAATGTCAACAGATCGGTTGAAATTCGTAAGAACGTTTCTATTTTCTCAATCAATTATCCGTTTCTGATATACTATTCTTAAGTTTTTCATTTTGACTGGGGGATTATTCATGCAAAGTCTGGGGATTCATCACTGTGCTATTATCTGTTCCGATTATCGGAAATCGAAACATTTTTACGTGGATCTGCTTGGTTTTAGAATTATCCATGAGGCTTATCGCGCCGACCGGCACTCCTATAAGCTTGATCTGCAGATCGGCGACGATTCATGCGGACAGATCGAATTGTTCTCCTTCCCGGAACCGCCGGAAAGGCCGACACGTCCCGAAGCACGGGGGCTGCGGCACCTCGCATTCAGCGTCGGCGATGTCGGGAAAGCTGTGCGTGAACTGGAGGAACAGGGAATCGAAACTGAACCGGTCCGAATGGACGAATTTACGGGAAAGCCGTTTACATTTTTCAGGGATCCCGATAATCTGCCGCTTGAGCTCTATCAAAAATAACGGATAAAGTCCCGTTCATGTTCCGGTATGGTAGACTGAAAGAGATCGGGCCATCATCACAATCCGAGGAGGAATAAAATGAGTATCCATATCGAAGCAAAACCGGGAGAAATCGCCGACACCGTCCTGCTCCCCGGCGATCCGCTCAGGGCAAGATATATCGCGGAAACCTATCTTGAAGACGCGGTCTGCTATAACAACGTACGCGGCATGCTCGGATATACCGGCACCTACCGGGGGAAACGCTTATCCGTCCAGGGGACAGGCATGGGTATTCCTTCGATTTCTATTTATGTCAATGAATTGATTCGCGATTACGATGTCGGAACGCTGATCCGTGTCGGCACATGCGGAGGCATCCAGACGGATATACACGTCCGCGACGTCGTTCTGGCCATGTCCGCCGCGACAGATTCGGCAGTGAATCACGCTGTTTTCCCCGGCATCGACTATGCGCCGACAGCAAACTTCGAATTGCTGAAGAAAGCATTTGATATCGGGACGGAGCTGGGCGCCTCTCTCCGTGTCGGGAGCGTCCTTTCCGCCGACGTGTTTTACAGAGACAGTATGGACATTATGAAAAAACTGGCCGATTACGGCGTCCTGGCCGTCGAGATGGAAACAAGCGCGCTTTATACACTCGCGGCCAAGTACGGTGCGCGCGCATTAACCGTTCTTACGGTCAGCGACCATGTTTTCAGCGGAGAAGAAACGACGGCTCAGGAACGGCAGACAACATTTAACGATATGATAAAAATAGCCCTGGGCGCCTCGATCGGCTGACCGCCGTTAAATGGCCGGAAAAAAGGACCCGCTGTGATAAAACCGGGTCCTTTTTTCCATGCAGACTTTCACCATGACGGTATTTTCAGGCAAACAAAACTCAGATCGCCGCCCGGCGCCTCATTCATTTATGAAAGTAGTCATCCAGAATATATCGATGGCTTTTTAATATCTTGTTCGGAAGATCCTCCGGTGCCCGAAATTCAAATTTGATCGATTCATTAGCATCTACAACTAAATTTCCTCTAAAAGTGCCGGCCGAATAAGCAACCGTAACAGCATAAAACTGATCGCCGTTTTTAGCGGTCACATAATTCTGCGGGCCGGAATAGACATTGATCAGCCGAAGCCGGTCAACGGACAATCCGGCCTCTTCGAATACTTCCCGTTTGACGGTTTCTTCGGCTGATTCTCCGAGTTCCATCAGTCCTCCCGGAATCCCCCACATGCCGACTGGAAATTTGCGTTTCTGCATCAGGATCCGGCCGCTTTGATCAGCAATAACGGCCACCGCGCCGACGAGAATCAAAGGCTTGTGCCCGACCAGCGCTCTTAACTCTTCAATATAACCCACGTCTTTCTCTCCCTTCACCCATCAAAGTATAGCATAAAACAGCGTACTGGCACGGCAATTTGACTGCCGATCCGCCTGATTTGTGAAGCGGGAGCGTATCGCTGCCTTCTCTTTGCAAAGAAAAAGCCTGTCTGAAACGGAAGGGTCTGAAAGAATAAAAAGGGAAGAGACAAGCCGTCCGTATCCTGCAGCGGTTTGTCTCTTCCCTGAAATCTCCGTGGATCAAAACGGCTGCGGATTCCCCGTATAGATCTGTTCCGGGCATCATCAGGCCGCAGCCGTCCAAGCTCTGAGGCTGACTGCTTACTTAATTAACATTGATCCGGCCTCTTCTGACGGGCCTGTTCTGGCGGCGGCGCGCCTGCAATGCTTTCCATGCATTAGCGGTCAGCAGTCCGACAAGCAGGTAGGACAGCTTGCTTAAATATAAAAATGCCGCTCCGCTGACAACGGCAGCCAGGAATCCGAAAAACACCTGCTCCGAGTATTTCGCAGGGGAAGTCGGAGGATCCGTCAGCATAAAGAAGGCAAGGAACAAAGCGGAATTAATATAAGGCATCCGCAGCGCGTCGCCCGCACCTGTTACCCCGAGAATGCCGAGCACGAGAAAAAAAAGTATATAAACGGCCAGAAATGAAAAGACAAGCGGAAATTTATTGATCCGGTCGGCTATGATGAAGCCGGCAACGATTAAAAGGACCGTGGTCCATGGCGAAAGCATGGACAACCCGCTCCACCAGCTGTCGCCGGCTGCAAAGACGGTCGCACTGAAAAGCAGTCCGATGGCCGCAGGGTTAAATATAGGTTTTCGTTTATCCTTGAAGATATGTTTGAACCCCAGCGCAACAACCGTTGTCAGCATGACAAGATACCAGGACGTCGCCGGGCTGAGTATGCCGCCGATGATCAGCCCGGTGACCAGCGCTCCGTCCGAAAAACGCACCGGCCTCTCCATCAGATAGGCCACGACATAATCCATAAACAAGCCGGTGACGACGGCCAGAATGATATTCCTGATGCCGCCCGAGCTGTTCGGATAATCAAGCCCGATCAGTGAAAGGATCGTTAAGATCGAGAAAACAATCCCTTTAGGCGATTTGATGAATTTTTTGAATGAGAAACCGGCGCGCTTTTTACTTTTTACCGGATGCATTCGTTCCATTCTCGAATCGCGGACCTTTCGCAGGCCGCGCTGCATGTCCGTTTCTATTCGTTCCATGACCACTTCTCCTTAAATTTATTTGTCGCACGCACGTCTTGCGATCGCGTCACCATCACACAATCCAGGTGCATTTCTTCCATTTTCTTCAGGCCTCTGTTGCTGCCCATGATGAACGAAGCGGTAGAAAAGGCATCCGCCAGCATGGCGAATGGGGCAATAACGGAACAGCTGGCTATGTTTCCCGGAGAACGGTCCTTGTGCGGATCGAGCAGATGATTCTGACCGGGCAGTACCTTGCTGGGCCGCTCATAGTCCCCTGACGTACAGATTGCCGCATCGGACAAGCGAATCGATCCGATCTGTTCCGATCGTCTGACAGGATCCCTGATCCCGATTTTCCACGGCCTTTCCTGTTCATTCAGTCCCGCTGCATAAACGTCGCCGCCGGCATTAATGATAAAATGAACAAAACCTTTATTACGGACGGCTTTTGCCGCTACATCGACGGCCATCCCTTTCACTACGGCGTTCAGATCGATGACCATCGGTTTTTTTAATAAAATTTTTCTGCGCTTTTCGTCCAATGAAAGATCCTTATAACTCGTTTTTTCACTGTCGGCAAAAGTCGACCGGACTGTTTTTCCCGATAGATAATTTCGATCAAACCCGTGCCGTTCCATAGATCTTCCTATAGAGGGATCGAACGCGCCGTCTGTCTCGCGCGCCGTTTCCACGGCAAATTTAACGGCCTGATATAAAAGCGGCGACACGCTCACGCTTTCGCCTGTACGGCGCGACAGCCGCATCAATTCACTATCCGGATCAAAGCGGCTGCACGTCCGTTCAATTTTGTAAAAAAAACGCGCCGCCTCGTCTATCGCCTGATCGACTTTATCTGTTTTTTGCTGTGAAAGAATTTTAATCAATACCGTCGTGTCCATACAGATAAACTTCTTTTCGTCAGAAAACATCCGAAAAAAGGACCGCCTCCCCAGTTAGATTACGCCTGCGCCTGAGAAAGCGCCTGCTGAACCGCCGTTATAAAATCGTCAGTGCTCTCGGTCGCACCCGATACGTTGTCGACATTTGAATTTTGACGGGAAACCACCTGAGCCGGCAGCGGATCAATAGCGCTTTGAGGGAAGGATGTCGTGCAGTCAGTAATCTGAACATTCGCAATTTTTCCTTGCTTTATCGTCACACTCACGGCGACCGATCCGATCCGGTTCTGCCCCTGACCGGTATAAGTTCCGTCTTTATAGCCTGATTGAGATTGCGCCGTACTGCTCCCCTGGCTGCTTTGATTGTTTTGATTGTTTTGATTGCTTTGACCGCTTGACGCATCCGAAGCGGCTGAACTGCTGCTGCCTCCCTGACTGCCCTGTACACCTTGACTCTGCGAGCCGCCCGTTCCCGTCTGTACATTCTGTTGCGGTACGGAAACCGCAACGGCTTTCGGTTCAGTGACTACATAACCGGCTGTGTAGGCCAGACCAATGGCCGCCGTGCACAAAGTAATCCATTTTGGACTAAGCTTGCTCATCCAGCAAACCTCCTAGAGTATAAATGTTTCATCAACTGCCTGTTTCTTGTTTCAATTTTGAATTCTAACAGGCAAGTCTGAAAAATTACTGAAAAAGATTTTTGATTAGAGGCATTCAGGCGGAAAAAACGCCTTTCAGATTATTTTTTTCGGAGCTGCAAGAGTTGATAAGTGCGCGTGACAATGACTTTGCAAACCGCATAGACGGGGATAGCCAGAAGCATGCCGATGATTCCGGCCAGATTGCCGGCAGCAAGCAAAAGACAGATGATCGTCAGAGGGTGGACATCCAGTTTTCTTCCCATGACCATAGGAGAAATCACATTTCCTTCAATCTGCTGGACAACGACGACTCCGATAATCACGTAAACCGCCAGAATAGGATTTTGGATAAAAGCGACAATAACTGCCGGTACGGTGGCAATGAAGGAGCCTATAAAGGGAATTACATTGGTAAAAATGATGACTAATGCCAGTATCAGGGAATAGTTTAAGCCGATAATCGAGTACCAGATAAATATGAATACAAAATCAAACAGGAGAACGATCATCTGGCCCTGTATGTAGCCGCTCAGTGCCTGATCCATATCGGCAAGAATTTCCACGGCCTTCTCGCGATGTTCTTCGGGAATTAATTTAATGATCCCCTGCGGCATTTTTTCCCCGTCTTTTAAGAGGTAGAACAGGATGAAAGGAACGGTGACGATAATGAGGAGCGTTCCCGTGACCGACTGGATGATCGACAGAACATTGTTTCCTACGGATGTCGTTAAAGACGACAGATATTTTGAAATTTTGCTTGTGTTGACCAGGGAAATATCATTCAGGTGAAGCTTAATAAAAAACTTGTTGTGCTGCAGCGTGTCCAGCTGATAGCCGAGCTGCTGGACAAGACGCGGCATACCGGTAACGAGAGAAAGAAATTGTGCGTAAAGCAGCGGACCGATCCATAAAATCAGAAGCGTAATCGCTCCGGCGGCCAGCAGATAAATCATCAGTATGGCGACAACCTTCGGAATTTTCAATGCCATCAGCCCCTGAACGAGCGGACGCAAAATATAGTATAAAAGTCCGGAAATAATCAGCGGAGCTGCAAGTGAGGTAATCAAAGTGCCGATCGGCTGAAGAATAAAGGTCAGTTGCGAACCTACCAATAAAATTAGTAGAATCAAAAGCAACCAGACAGCGAAACGAAAATATTTTGACTGTGGCATAATGGCTCCCCTATCCGTCGAATTTGCCCGTGTTGACGATTTAATACGGCGTTATCTGTTCGGAATCATTTGAACAAAGGACCGGCTTTTTAGATATACATGACACGGCTCTTTGACTGCCGGCAATTGCGATAAGCGAATGGACGGTAAAAATTAATTCCGTTTATTGCCCGGCTTTGCATGTTCTCTTACAATATTGTAACCTATTTTTGTCTAAAATAATCCATTGAATTCAATCGCTTCTTTTCACTAGAACAGGGCGGCTCCAAATCGGTACAATTGGAACCGCCCTGTTTCTCTGAATGATCGTTTCATTGTTCAAAGATTTATGTTTGCCGCCATCGCCATTGTTATAAGTCTTTCTCTCCGCAAAACATGATTGAATAGCTAGAGGACAAGCTTAAGCGGAGCTTCAAGATTCGCCTTGACGGCCGCAAGGAACTCCGCGGCGGGTGCACCGTCAATTGCCCGGTGATCGAAAGTCAGGCTGAGCGGCAAAAAGTTTCTTTTTTCAATATCGGCTCCCCTATACGCCGGCTGTTCGCTGATCGTTCCGACACCGAGTATGCCTATCTCCGGCGGATTAAGCACGGGAGTAAAAAAGCCGATTCCGTAAGTCCCCAAAGAAGTGATCGAAAATGTCGAGCCTGTTAATTGCAACGCCTCCAGGTGGCCTTCCCTGGCGGCCCTGGTCGCCTGGCGGATCTCCCTGGAAAGAGTGCTCAGCGATTTCTTTTCCGCATCCCGGATGACGGGGACAACCAGCCCTTCTTTCAATGCCACGGCAACGCCGAGGCTGACTTCATCATAAGTTGTGATCGTATCATCCGCGCAGGTGCTGTTCATCTTCTGATGCACCAGCAGGGCATTGATCACGGCCTTTGCTACAAAATCCGTGACCGTCAGCCGCACTTCATCGTCAACCGGATAAGCTTGCCTGGCTGTTTTCTGAAAAGCAAGCAGGTCGGTGACATCGGCAGTTGCCTGCAGTGTGAGCTGTGCGGTCTGCTGAAGGCTGTCGTACATACGCTGAGCGATCACTTTCCTCATGCCGGCGACTTTTCTGACCTGCCCTTTTCCCTGTACAGCCTGTTTTTCCTTTAGTGGAGACGCGGTCCGCTCGGGCAGGCGGTTGTTCGGCCGATCAGCCGCCGCCGCGGCGACGTCTGCCTTGGTTATTCGTCCCAGCGGGCCGGTCCCTTTAACCGTGCTCAGATCGATTTTCTCAGTTTTGGCAAGCTTTCTGGCGGCCGGAGAGACGCGCAGCCTGGGCTGCACTTCGCCTTTATCCGTCCCGGCCGTATCGCCGTCCCGTTCCCCGTCTGTCTCCGCGATCCGGACAGACGGCGTCTTGCTTTCTTTGAAAATGACATCCTTCTGCACGAATGCTTCCCCTTCTCTGCCGATATAGCCGAGCGGCCGTCCGATCGGTACAACTGCATCCGCTTCAGCTTCAATGCCGATCAGCACGCCGTCTTCGGGTGCTTCAATATCTTTTTCAATTTTATCCGAGCTGATCGATACAACCGATTCCCCCTTTTTCACCGGGTCTCCTTTATGCTTCAGCCATTCAACAACAGTTCCTTCTTCCATCCCCATACCCATTTTAGGCATAATGATTTCCGTCGCCATTTTGTCCACCCCTTTTTGATCGAAAAATGAGAGAGGAACACCAGCGGGCATTCAGGAAACGGCCCATGCCGTCTCTCACCCCGCGAAACTGCCGCCTTTCTTTACACGCCCGTGAAAACGCGGTCACCGACCATCGCAGCGAAAGCATCAATGACCTTCTCAGGGGAAGGCAGATACAGTTTTTCAAGCGGCGGAGAGAAAGGAACCGGACTGTGCGGCGCCGTCACCCTCTTAATAGGCGCATCCAGATAGTCAAAAGCTTTATCTCCTACGATAGCAGCAATATCCGTAGCGGCGCTGCAGCGAGGATAGGCCTCATCGACAATGATCAGCCGGCCGGTTTTTTGCACCGAGCGGATGATTGTTGCTTCATCCAGCGGCGAAAGCGTGCGCGGGTCAATGACTTCCGCTTCAAAGCCCTTTTGTGCCAGTTGATCGGCCGCTTTCAACGCGGTATGCACCTGCTTGCCGATCCCGACAATCGTCAGATCTTTTCCGGGCCTCTTAATTTCTGCTTTACCGAACGGAACGGTGTAAAAACCTTCGTCCACCTCGCCTTTCATGCCGTAAAGTGTCTTGTCCTCGAACACAATCACCGGATCGTCGTCAAAGATCGCCGTCAGCAGCAGCCCTTTGATATCGTACGGATTGCTCGGCACAACGACTTTCAGCCCCGGGATATGGGTAAATAGAGCATACAGACTTTGCGAGTGCTGAGCGGCCGCATTAAAGCCCGCACCGTCGATCGTCCGAATGGTCAGCGGCACTTTGGCCTTTCCGCCGAACATATAATGAAATTTTGCCGCCTGATTCATCACTTCATCCAGGCAGCTTCCGATAAAATCATTAAACATCAGTTCGGAGACAGGCCGCAGACCTGTTGCGGCTGCCGAAACGGCAGCGCCCATATACCCTGCTTCCGCGATCGGAGTATCAAGTACCCGGGTGCGTCCGAATTCTTCAACGATTCCCTTGGTTACTCCGAAGACGCCTCCCCATGCGCCTTCATCCTGCAAGTGATCGACCTCGGCACCGCCTGCGACGTCTTCCCCGATTAAGATAACGTTTTCGTCTTTGCGCATGGCAAGCCGGATTGCATCATTAATTGCTTCCGAGTAGGTCATTTTTTTGGCCATCATGAATCACCTCCGGATACTATTGACTCGCATTTAATAGGAGACATAAACATCGGTTGTCAGTTGTGAAGCATCGGGGAACGGGCTTTCTTCGGCAAATTTGACCGCATGTTCGATTTCGGAATGAACGTCGGCATCAATTTTTTTCACTTCTTCTGCGCTGAGCAGTTCATGCGATTCGGCATAATTACGGAATCGTAAGATCGGATCATCTTCATGCAGCGCGCGTTCCTGAACCTCCTTATCTTTATAAGTCTGCGTGTCCCCTTCGAAATGTCCGTAATCGCGGTAAGTCAGGCATTCGATAATAGTAGGACCTTCCCCTTTCCTGGCACGGCCGACGGCTCTTCCGGCGGCTTCATAGACGTCCGGCAGATTGCGGCCGTCGACGGTTTCACCGGCAATTTTATACGTCTTTGCAAAATCGGAAACACGGTCGCAGGCCGCGGCATAATCGAAGGGCGATGCCTCGCCGAACCCGTTATTTTCACAGACAAAAATAACCGGCAGCTTCCAGATCGCAGCCATGTTGACCGATTCATGGAATGTCCCGTGATTGCTCGCTCCGTCTCCGAAAAAACAAACGGCTACATGATCCGTCTGCTTCACCTTAGCCGTCAGGCCTGCGCCGATCGACAAAGGCAGTCCCGCGCCGACAATGCCGTTGGCTCCCAGCATTCCCTTGGAAACATCGGCAATGTGCATCGAACCTCCCTTTCCCTTGCAGAGGCCGGTTGCCCGGCCGTAAATTTCCGCCATCATGCCATCGATATCGCATCCCTTGGCAATACAATGTCCGTGTCCCCGATGTGTACTCGTAATACTGTCACTTTCAGTCAGATGGGCGCAGACGCCGACAGCAACGGCTTCTTCGCCGGCGTAGAGGTGTACAAATCCTGGAATTTTGCCTTTTTCGAAAATTCCGTGGACAGCATTTTCGAATTGGCGGATTTCCTGCATCTTTTTATAGATCCACTTCGCCTTCTCAACGGTCATGTCTCCTGCAGATGCTTTCGTTCCGGCTTGCATTCTGTCTCCTCCCGTCTATTCATGAATATTGCTACACCGAGCCATAACGGCATCTGATGTAAGCGTTTTCTTTCTATTCAATAATAAACGATCCGGCTTGTTTTTGCAAAACATACGGAATATTACAACGGCCATTATTTCATTCTAAACCAGCGGCCGCCGATTTTTTCGACAGGCACGGGGAATAACTGATAAATTTTTGCAGCGAGGCCCATATACCAAGGCAGACTGATCTCTCGTTTTTTCTTTTCAACGGCCTGTACAATCCGGCGGGCGACGGTTTTCGGATCCAGCATAAACGGACCGACCCTGGCCGCATACGTGCCGGCCGGGTCGGCCGTCTCAAAAAAAGCTGTACGAATCGGACCCGGATTAACGGCTGTGACCCGGATCCCCTTATCTTCCACTTCCATTCTCAGCCCGTTTGAAAAACCGAGGACGGCATGTTTTGTTGCCGCGTAAACGGTTGATTTCGGCGTAGCCAATTTCCCGGCGATTGAAGCGACATTGACAATCTGCCCGCTTTTTTGCCGGATCATCAGAGGCAGCACCGCTTTTGTGCAGGCCATCAGGCCGATCACATTGACGGAGAACATCTTTTTCACGTCTTCCATATCGGTTGAAACAAGAGGCGCAAATTGACCGATACCCGCACAATTCACCAAAACGTCTATTCGGCCGTACTTGCCGGCTATCTCTCCGAAAACCTTTTCAACCTGGCCGCAATTCCTAACATCAAGCGTAAAACTGCCGGCGCTGTCTCCGCGTTCTCTGATTTTGCGTTCGGCATTTTTTAATTTTTCGGAATTCCGCGCAATAAGCACGGTTTCTGCTCCCTTCTCAGCACACAGAAGGGCTGTCTCCCGGCCGACTCCGCTTGAAGCTCCGGTGATCACAACCACTTTTTTATCAAGCATTTCTTCACTTTCCTTCATTTGGACACTGTCATTGAATTGTTGAAAGTTCATGCCGACGCTGCAGACAGCCGAAGATCGCTGATCCGATCCCTTTGTTCATCTTCCGGGCAGTCTGTCTTCTTACAGCCCGGCAGCATCACCGTACCGCTATTGTCATAGTCTTAAAAAGATGGTTCAATAGAAAGGCGGTCTGGACAGCTCACTAGAATTCCGCCCACCCCCAATGGACAAAAGGAGATGCTAAGATGGCTAAAAAAAGGACACTGATCATTATTTCAATTTTAATCATTGCACTTGCAGCGATATCCTGGCAAGTTTTCCGTCATTTTTCACTATCCGCAAAGCCGCAGCCGGTCAATAAAATGATCGCATCAATGAATTGGCAGAATAACGGCCAGAACAATGAATATGTAACACAGCTTTATAAAGGCAGCCCTGTCACAAAAACGATAAAAGGAACGGTCAAAACGGATACCGACTGCAAGCCCGATCAACGGGGGATCAGCAGGTGCCACAACCAGATTCAGCTGCAGAATAACAGCAAGATAACGGTCATTACCATTCACAATATGCAACACTTCAAATGTTTCTCTCCCGGCAACAAAGTAAGCGTCGGATCTCTTAATGACAAATGGGTGAAAATCTCAAAACTAAAATAAAAAAGAACCGCTCATCCGAATAGATGATTCAGTCCATGTGAGGCGGAAGCAGAGCTGAATCGTTTAAAGAACCAAATGATTCAGCACCTTGCTTAGATCTTCCAGCATTTTTCCTTCGTCGCCGCGATGCAGGGCATCCGTCATACAGTCCTGCAAATGATCCTGAAGCATTAATTTTTCGACTTCATTCAGCGCCTCTTTGATCGCTGCGATTTGCAGAAGAATTTCCGGGCAATCCCGCTCCTTTTCTGTCATTGATTTTACGCCGCGCACCTGTCCCTCGATCCTGGCTAAGCGGTTGATAATTTGTTTGTAATGGTGATACTTGGGCTGTTCATGTTGGGTTTCCATTTTTTCTTCCGTCCAACTATCTTTTTTACAAAACTTTTAATCTACTGAAAAGAGCTGTTTATTGAATATAATTCATCGGATTAACAGAACCATTGTGCGGAGCCGGAGTCCACGGACCTATGTACAATTCAAAGTGCAGATGCGATCCGGTTGATTCGCCTGTACTGCCCATTTTGCCGATCAGCTGTCCCTGTGAGACGCTCTGGCCCGCAGACACATTATAAGAAGATAAGTGAGCATAGACCGTTGTATACAATTTCCCGCCGGCTCTGTGGGAAATCATCACCGTATTTCCGTAGCTTGATGATTGATAGGACCTGAAGACGACGCCGTCCGCTGCCGCTTTGACAGGTGTTCCGATACTGTTGGCGATATCAACCCCGGGATGCAAACGGTTATCAAAGGATCGGAAGCCGAAACCGGATGTAATATAGCCTTCCGCTGGCCTGATAAAGCCTGCAGAACGCGTATCGGCAGAATCTTTTTGCACCGCAGGAATCGCGGGAGAATCAGCCTGAGAGCGGATCATGTCGGATTGTACCTTCGCATTATCCGTTTCTTCACTCTTTGCCATCATTTCTACTTTGATTTTGGAAGCCCTGTCTCTCAGCAGGGCCAGTTCGCTCTGCTGTTCTTTCTGCTCCTGATCAAGATTTACTTTCAGTTTCTCTAAATCAGACAAGTTCGCCTGCATTTTTTTCAATTCCCGCCTGAGCCTATCCTGCTTTGAAACCTGCTCTTTCTGATCCCGTTTCTGATCTGCCATCACTTGATGATCGTGATCGGTGATCATTTTCAGGGCAATCACGCGATCCAGAAAATTACCGAAGCTTTTTGCTCCAAAAAGAACATCCAGATAACTGACTGCACCGCCGTTTATGTAGACGGATCGTATACGTTCTTTTAATAATTTGTTTCTCTCGTCAATCCGTTTTGCGAGCAGATTGATCCGGCCTGTCAGAAGAACCCGGGCAGCCTCGCTGCGGCCGATCTCAGTTCTTTTGCCGGTTATTTGGCTGTTAATCGTCTGAATATGTTTATCAGATGATTTAATACTGGCAATGACGGAATCCTGCTGATGAACATTCTCTGAGAGCCGGTTATTAACCGTGCCGCTCTGAGATTCTATTTGTTTCTTTTTTACTTCGTTGAATTGGGAAGCCGCCAGAGCGCCGTTTTCACCATAGCCCGCTGTGATCAGCATGGCAAGTCCGAAAGCAATCGTTTTTGTCATGTTATTTCTTTTCAAAATCACCGTTCCCCTCTGCACGTTGTGTCTTCGTGTTGATCATTGGGTCATAAAGCGGCCGTTCAGAATTGATGAATTGAATAGAGCGGCTGCCGTGAATAGTTTTAAGATAGCAATTTAATGTGACAAATTCCGACAGGAAAAGGTAACATTTTTATTTCATTTGATGTATTCCGCGGTTCGGGAAAATTTTATGTTGATTCTTCATCCCCTTTCGTTCTGCTCTATGAAAATCGTAACCCATGAATATGTAGAATCCATGTCGAAAGCCGATGAAATCAGTTATTTTGCTGGAAATTAAAAAATTGCGGACCAAAAATCATCCTGTAGATGAAGGTAATTTATTTAACAAACCGTTCTTGAAGCGGGAAGGGATTTGATCGATCCGGTATGCCCGGAGAATCGGCGCTTACCGGTACATTCGCAAGAATGAAAAAAAAACGGCCTCCCGCTGAAATCAGGAGGCTTTTCATAATCGATCAAGTTTAATATAAAACGATGGCTTAAAACAGAGGCGATCCAAAGCGGCATCGACGTCAGCGAATCGGCAAAGTTATCAATGGTGTCTGCCAGCAGTACCGTGCTTTCGGTCACTGAACAATGACTGCCTGAAAAACGGCTGCCGCTATCAGTGCATTGGGAGAAAGAAGCAATACCCGGGTCGCCTCTTGGTTCTGCAGGATACCGCCGTCAACACGCCCATGACTGTGCGGGTGAATCTTTTCCATCGCCAATCGCCTCCAAGGGTAAAGTTTGGTTGATACAATCAACCGCCTTGTCCGGCAAAAATGCAACATGAGGAACTCGCAAATTCAGATTCGTAAAAGCTGATCTTTCATTTGTGAACTTAAGAAACTCATGATACTGCTTTGAAGCCGCGTTACAAAAGGCTCTCAAAATAGCAAACAAAGCAGTTACAGGTACCCGTCATTAAAAATCCTTTTTCTTCGGAGAATGTTTTCGCTCATATTCCGGTTCAGCGTGAATGAGAATTTGGGCCCGGGGAATTTCGCGTTTAATACTCTCCTCGATCTGATCGGATAATTCTTCCACAGCGTCGATTTCAAGATGGGAAGGAACAACAAGGTGAAATTCAATGTACTCCTCCGGACCTGATCGTCTTGTACGAAAGTTATGAAATTCGATGTACTCTTTTTTATAGGTTTCAATAATACTCATAATTTTATTTTCTTCCTGATCCGAAAGATGTGCATCTAATAACGGAGGGAAAGAGGCCCTCATCAGTTTTGTTGCTTCAAACATGATAAAACATGCCAGCACAATGCCAATCATCGGATCCAGGACAGACCATCCGGTTAATGCAGCCAGCAGCAGGCTGACGGCGACACCAAGCGACGTATATACGTCTGTCAGCAAATGAAAGGCATTAGACTTCATCGCCACGGAATGGCTTCGCTCGGCCGTCCGGTCAATTAAACGTGATACGAAAAAGTTGACCGCCGCACCGGCCAGCATAACCATCACACCCAGAGCGGGAAGTTGTATGGGTTCAGGCTGAATCAATTTTTTTACAGATTCATAAATGATCCAGATACCCGCCGCATAGATAAGCAGCGTCTCAACAGTGCCCGATATATTTTCGACTTTACCATGTCCGTAAGGATGGATTTTATCAGCCGGTCTTCCCGATATGCGTACCGAGAAAAAAGCAATGAGCGACGCTGCCAGATCAAGTGTCGTGTGGATAGCTTCAGACAGCACGGCTACAGAACCGGTAATAATCGCTACAATGATTTTTAAGGCCACCACGAGTGTATTGCTCAGTACAGACAGAAATGCAACTCTTGACGGTTCCATCGTTTTTCCCCCTCGTATTTATTTACGTAGATTCATGTTAACAAATGGCCGGCAGGTGGGTCTACAACAATCTTTTTTCAGTTAAGAATGTAATTTACCACAATCAAAATGTGTTTTGCCTGAGCAACTTAATCAGTTGCATAAGAGCCCGCTTTATGGCCCTTTTCTCGCTCACCCATTCATCACTAATGATCATCAGGCATTTCCAATAAGCTTTGCATCTAAACCCATCGTACAAAGAGCATCAGGTCTGTTCATTTCAAATTTATAAACTCAGTGTCACTTTGTGACCATAACGTCTGTCAATGAAAAGGAATAACAAGTAATAACATATGAATAATGTGCTATAATTCATATAATAACGATTATCCCATATTCGAGAGGAGACGACTTTTATGCCGTTGAAAACTTTTAAGGCTACTGTAAAAAGAAAAAAAGGATTGGCCGTTAAAGCGGAATCAAGAGGGTTTAAGATTATCGGTGACGAACCGGAAGACCTGGGCGGGACCAATACCGGAATGAACCCGGTCGAACTTTTGCTGAGCAGTCTCGGTTCCTGCCAAACCATAGCGGTCGCAACCTTTGCACAGAAACAGGGAATTATTCTGAAAGATTTTTGGGTGGAGCTGGAAGGCGATCTGGATACCGATGGATTCTTAGGATTATCCGATGTAAGGCCCGGCTATCAGAATATAAGAGTCAATATGCATATAAAAACCGACGCATCGAAAGAACAAGTTGAGAAATTTATTCAATTTGTTGAAAAACATTGCCCGGTCGGCGACAGTATCGGAAACGGAGTAAAAATTGATCCGGCAAAAATTACAATAGAACCGTAAGCTATATAAATCTCCCGAATAAAAATCCGGGGGATTTATATATGATCCGAAATATTGGCAGAACCTATTCGCGGTTGTTTCAGCCCGCCCTGCCTCCTTTATCTTCCGGAAAAACAGAGCTTGATCCGGAAAGCTGTCGGTCGCTTTTTATTTATTGACTGTTCACCGTTCTATTATAACTCATGGCCTGTTTTCTCATTTGTTCCCAGGCTTTTTCAAAATCATTTCGATTGACTTCCTCATTGCTACCTCCGAGCGGATTATTAATAAATATTGAGTCGTCGGTAAACCCGGCAACCAGGACGGCATGTTCTTCATAAGTTACTTTCCCCCCTTTTTGTCTCCGCGTGGCTCATTGGCTTTTCAGATTGAAGAAGCGGCCATATGATTTAACTATTTTGAATCTCTTGTACAGTTTGCCGTAATCTCTTTTTCCTTCCAATACATCAAAAACCAGGTTCAACAATTTAGGAAAACGAGAAACCATTTTTTGCATGAATTTCGGGTCTTCATAGAATTCCTGACTGAACTGATACAATGCTCGGAGTTCGGGCATGATCGTCTGATCGACATCTTTTTGATAGGCCGAGAAAGCCTCTTTATTACCTTCCTTAAACGTTTCTATTAAATGGCCGGCAAGCAATTCAGCGCTCCATAAAGCATAGTAGATGCCCTCGCCGGCAAATGGGTCAACTAGTCCGGCAGCGTCCCCGATCAATGCCGTCCGTTGTGTCATGATTGGCTGGCGGATCCCGCCGACAGACAAAAAAGCTCCCTTCGCGCTCAGCAAATCTCCGTTTAAATTCCGGCTGTCCAGAAATGAATGCAGATAGCGGTCCATCTGTTTCTGATTTAACGAGTAAGAACCGATGCCTGTCGACAGAATTCCATTTTTCGGAAAAATCCAGGCATATCCGCCAGGCACACTTGTATAATCAATGACGATCCTGTTTTTATAATTTACCGCTGTCGTCCGGTCGCATCTGAATTCATACTCTAATGCCAGAGTCTTTCTTCGTTCCGACATTAACCCGGCCTGTTTCGCAACAAGACTGTTTACGCCGTCGGCCCCGACCAAATACCTGCCCGAGTAGTGTTCATTTCTTGTGAATACATCCACCCGATCACGGTGCTCGACGACTTTTTTAACAAACGAATCTTCCTTCAGCTCTGCACCGCAGTCAGCGGCATGTTCCGCCAGCAATTGATCCAATTCGGTTCGCAAGACCATAAAAACAAAAGGTGTTTTGTGTCTAAACACCTGAAAATCATGATTTCCTTCCACGGTGACAAACGAAGTAACCCGATCGCGAATAACCTGTGTAATATCGACCGGCATTTTCAGAAAAGCCCTCTTGGTTACCCCGCCGCCGCAGACTTTATCGCGCGGAAAGCTCTGCTTCTCCAGCATCAAAACATGAAGTCCCGCTTCGGCCAGTTTCGCCGCAAGCGAACTGCCGCCGGGACCCGCACCGGCAATGATCACATCATAAATCTTTGCATCCATTTTGTTGCCCCCCGATTCTGCGCCTTTTCATCCTTTGCAGATCTGATGTAGATGACGATATCTGCATCATCGTAATGGCAGAAAAGCATCTCATGCTTTCTTTCTGTCTGTTATAGATGATTTTACCGCTGTTTATTTAATATCACCATGATGGTTGTGTGTGTACGGGGTCTGAGGTCTGTATTCTCCATGCCCGAAGGAGGCTGAATGATCGCGCCGACGGTCTGAGATACGGTGGAAAAGACGATCGTGATCGAAAGAAACGAAGAAGTCACATACACCGATGCGACGGATCGTTCATGCTTCCGTTTGCATTTCGCTGTGAACAGAAAACGGATTGAAATGGCCGTGGAATGAGCAGCAGAATGATTTTTAAAACGGGAGGGCCTATTAAATAGAACCGCCCCGATCGACGTCAGGCCGACGGTAATCAACAATACATGCAGTCAGTGGCGAGACGTGGCAATGATAGCGAACAGAACGGATCCTGCAGACTTCAGCCACGTTTTTTTCCGACCTGATTTTTTCATTTCCGAGATTGATCCTGATTCTCTTTTTCCCATATCGTCTCTCTCTAATTTTCCCGGCTCCGCAGCTTTCTGCGATGTCCTTTTGTCTGCCTATAGCACCCGATCATAAAACCAATGGCTATTAAAATCGTGGCCAGAGCGGTCAGCTGGGCGACTTTCAAATTCAGAACGGTCCTGAGACTGTCGCCTCGCCAGAATTCCAGCACAAATCTTAAAACCGAGTATAGTTCAAGCATCAGAAGAAACAGAAAACCTTGGAATGGTTTCTTGTATTTAATCAGAAGCAGCATGCCTAAAATAATCAGGTCGCCGATCGCTTCAAATAAAGGCATCGGCAATACCGGCGTACTGCCGAATACATTGTAGACAAACGTTCCCGGAGGATACTGGACAGCGAGAAATGAACGGCTTGGAATACCATAGGCATCGCCGGTCAGAAAATCCGAAATGCGGCCGATGGCCATCCCGAGTATGAGCGGCGGAGCCACGATGTCCGCGACCTGCCAAACCGGCAGCCTGTGCTTTTTTGCGAGCCGGATTCCTGTTAAAATTCCGCCGAGAATGCCGCCCTGTATTGCCAGTCCCCCCATCCAGATCATAAAAATCTCTGCAGGATGAGCGGCGTAATAGGACCACATGAAAAGTACAAACCATAACCTTGCCCCTGCAACTCCTCCGAGTACACAATAAACAGCAAATTCGGTCAAGTAATCGGCATGGATGCCCTGCCTGCCGGCCTCACGATTGACGATCCATAAACCAAGAAGCGTAGCCAGAGCGACCGCCGCTCCCAAAGTATTTATCGGTATCGATCCGATTCTGAATAAAACGGGTCCCGGAAACCACATGAACTTTGATCCATCCTTCTCTATCCATAGCATTTGATAACCTGTATCCTAAAGCAAACATGTGTGGAAACAATGTGGAAGTGATAAATTTAACCATTAAAAATAAATTAAGGCTTCAGAGATCGGCCGAAAGAATAAAAAAAGTCATTATTATTTTTCTGCAGTTAACGACCGGACAATTGTTAGGCCGGGCTCACAGAAAAACATTCAAATTTCCTTTTGAATAAAAGAAATAACGATGTATAATATAATCAAATAGCTGTTTGAATGATAGCGGGGTCGGCAAAATGGTCGAAAAAGATGTATGTGAAATTTATTGCTATGACGAAGACAAGGTTCAGCGGGTCCGGGGCATTTTACAAAATAAGCGCGATGACTTGTCCCGTATCGTTCAAGTGTTCAAAGCACTGTCTGATGAAAACAGAGCTAAAGTTATCTATTCCCTGTGTCAGGAGAAAGAACTGTGCGTCTGTGATGTGGCAAACATTATTGGCTCATCAGTTGCAACAGCGTCCCATCACCTGCGCGTGCTTCGGAAACAGGGACTGGTTAAATACCGGAAAGTTGGGAAAATGGCATTCTATTCGCTTGATGATGAGCACATCAGGCAGATCATCTCCATTGCATTAACACATAGAAAAGAGAGGAATGTACATGTCTGAACAGCCAGTCAAGTCTTACCGCGTTCAGGGGTTTGATTGTGTAACATGCGCCAATACGTTCGAAAAAAACGTCAAACGGCTGGAAGGTGTCGCCGACGCCAAGGTCAATTTTGCTGCGGCCAAAATTGCAGTGACCGGAAACACAACGATTGAAGCGTTGGAGAAAGCAGGGGCATTCGAGCATTTAAAGGTGCGCGATGAATCGGAACCAGCCGTTGAACAGATTCCGTTCTGGAAGCAAAAAGAAAATATTAAAGTGTATCTTTCGGCTGTTTTACTGCTCATTAGCCTGATTATAGGGATTCGATACGGAGAACGGAGCCTTGTTCCGACAATCGGTTTTATCGCCGCGATTGTAATCGGCGGTTATGCTTTGTTTATAGCAGGATTCAAAAACTTAATCCATCTCGACTTTGATATGGAAACCCTGATGACGATTGCCATCCTGGGGGCCGCCGCGCTCGGAAAGTTTGAGGAAGGAGCAACGGTTGTGATACTCTTTGCAATCAGCGAAGCATTAGAGAGCTACTCCGGAGATAAAGCAAGAGAATCGATCCGATCTCTGATGAAAATTGCCCCTAAGGAGACGCTGGTCCGCCGGGACGGCCGTGAGTTCACTGTCCCGGTAGAAGACGTCCGGATCGGCGACATCATGATCGTGAAGCCGGGCCTGAAGCTGGCGATGGACGGTGTGGTAACGAAGGGAACCTCGACATTAAACCAGTCAGCGATCACCGGCGAGTCGGTTCCGGTAACAAAAACGATTGACGATCCAGTATTTGCGGGGACACTGAATGAAGAAGGGCTGCTGGAAGTCAGAGTCACCAAAAAAGTTGAAGATACCACCCTTTCGAAGATTATCCATTTAGTGGAAGAATCACAGGCGGAGAAAGCTCCTGCTCAAACTTTTGTTGACCGTTTTGCGAAAGTCTATACACCGGCAGTTATTATTTTTGCCGTACTTTTAGTAATAGTTCCTCCATTAGCTGCGGGAGCTTCCTGGGGCTATTGGATTTACCTTGGGCTGGCTCTGCTTGTCGTCGGCTGTCCGTGTGCGCTCGTTATTTCGACACCGGTCGCTATTGTGACGGCAATAGGAAACGCCGCCAAGAACGGTGTCATCATCAAAGGCGGGATTCATCTGGAAGAAGCCGGTTCCCTCAAGGTCATTGCTTTTGATAAAACCGGTACGTTAACGAGAGGAGTTCCGGAGGTTACAGACGTGGTGGCCTTCAAAGATAATGAAAAAGATATGATAACCCTGGCGGCCGCTCTTGAAAAAGGCTCTCAGCATCCGCTCGGATCGGCTATTGTTAGAAGAGCCGAGGAAGAACGTCTAAAATTTAATGATATTGCGATTGAAAATTTTCAATCGATTACAGGTAAAGGTGTCAGCGCCAAAGTTAAGCAGACCGTATACTATATCGGCAGCCCGAACCTTTTTGAAGAAATTCTGACGAACGGTATTGAAAAAACGGTCCATCATCAAGTGATCGGCCTGCAGATGCAGGGAAAAACGGTGATGGTTTTGGGAACGGACAAAAGTGTTCTTGCTGTTATCGCTGTGGCTGATCAGCTGAGAGATTCAGCGAGAAATGTTATCCAAAAGCTCCGCCAGTCCGGCATTGAACAAACCGTGATGCTGACCGGCGACAACAAAAGAACAGCCGGGACAATCGGGAAAGAAGCCGGTGTTTCTGATATTAAAGCGGAATTGCTGCCTGAAGAAAAACTGGCCTATATTAAGTCCTACCGCGGGAAACAAAAGGTTGCAATGGTCGGCGATGGGGTGAACGATGCCCCGGCACTGGCAGAAGCCACTGTGGGTATTGCTATGGGGGGCGCCGGAACAGACACCGCTTTGGAGACGGCCGACATTGCTCTCATGTCCGATGACTTAACAAAACTGCCCTATACGATAAAACTGAGTCGCAAAGCGCTGGCCGTTATTAAGCAAAATGTAACGTTCTCGCTGACTATTAAGGCTTTGTCTATCCTGCTTATTTTCCCCGGCCTGTTGACCCTTTGGATTGCTATTTTAGCCGATGTGGGAGCGACAATAGTGGTCACGTTGAACAGTTTACGGCTCACGAAAGTTAAAGAGTAAAGTTATAGAAAAGTAACCTCCTGTATAAACGTGACCCCCTGAAGCCGGACAATTAAACTCCGATTCAGGGGGTTTGAGCTTGATTATGAAAGATGACAGACGTATAAGTGAACAGGGCCGGTTATGATGGAGCAGTACCGTTTTACTCTTATCATTACAAATAAGATCCATTTTTTCAGGTTCATCACAGAACGATTCAGGGAGTGCGTATCAATATCATACATAGCAATAACTATTTAAAAAATCATGCAGGAAAACATAAAGACAGGATCATCCGTCAGCTTCCTTTAGTCTGTTCTCTCTTAGTGAAGCCGGGAAAATGAATTCTGGGAACAAATCCGGGCACTTTTTTCATATACTCCAGATAGTCTCCGCCGAACTCATGAATCATGATTTGCTCTTCCCTTTTTGCCAGTCTCCTGTACATAATCAATAACGTGGGAGCCATGATCAGAGTAATCAATGTCGGCCATTGAATCAGGAAACCGATGATGGCCACTCCTGTGCCCTTAATTGATGATCGACTTCTCTCAAAAGACGGAGAGCGTTTCCACAATAAACTGCCGTCACGGTTGACAAACCGGGTTTACCATCTGCTGAAGACCGATTAAGCGCCGGCGCCGGCCGATAATCCGAGTATAACGACCGATAAACTGTTAAACTGCCTGCCGCGGTCGATCTCACGTTTGATTCAATCAATCGGGTACAGGTACGACTTACTGTTCCGATTATCCGCGCTTATTGATTCCGGTCCGTTTACGATTTACCACGATTTACAGGACTACGCAGCAGCGGACCGAAAAAAAGGTCAGAAGTTTCCGCCATGTAACGCCTGTCCGCGCAGGATATACTCCTTTTCCAATAAATCGCCGCTCGTGCAAACGATCGTTTTTCGGAATCGATGCCTTCACGACGGGGATACATGAATTGGGGTTCATGTATATTTATTCAGTCTTTCACAATAATCTTTCCTCTGAACATGCCCATCTGGCAGCTAAAGTCATAGGATCCCGTCTTCATCGGAGGAAGATCGACAATGACTTTTTCTCCTTCCGGCAGCGTCGCACTTTTCTCAAAATCGGGAAAGACGACCATTCCGTCACAGGCTCCCGTTTCAACACGGGTAAATTCAAATCGGACCGGCTTCCCGCTTTTGACAACGATACGGGATGGATTATATCCATTCTTGACTAAAATCTTCGCTTCCTGATAGCCGGAAGTGTTTGTTTCTGCTAGGCTTCCTCCCTTTTTCGGCCCCCAGAAAAACCAGGCGATCAAACCAATTAATAACAGTCCGGCCACTGTAACGATCCAATTCATGCAGATCATCTCCCCTTTTTAATTGAACTTGAACTTCAGTCTTTTCAAACGGTTGGCGTTCAGGACAACGGTTAAGGAACTGAATGCCATGGCTGCCGCGGCAACAAGCGGCGATAACAGAATGCCTGTAAAGGGATAGAGGATACCAAGAGCAATGGGAATGCCGATCGCGTTGTAAATAAAGGCGCCAAACAAGCCTTCATAAATGTTTTTCATCGTCGCTCTGCTGACCTTGACGGCGCTGACGACTCCCTTCAGGCTCCCGGAAATAAGGGTAATATCACTGGCTTCGATGGCGACATCCGTTCCGGTTCCGATGGCAATGCCGACATCAGCCTGCGTGAGCGCCGGCGCATCGTTAATTCCGTCGCCGACCATCGCCACTTTCTTCCCTTCTTCCTGAAGCTTGCGGACATTTTCCGCCTTATGCTGAGGAAGCACCTCCGCCAGGACCCGATCAATCCCAACCTGCCTGGCGATCGCGCGGGCCGTTCGCTCGTTGTCCCCGGTAATCATCACGACCTCTAAGCCCATGGATTGCAATTCACGAATGACGGAAAACGAGTCCTCCTTGACAGTGTCCGCTACTGCGATGATCCCGCCGGCTTCCCCGTTAACTGCCAGAAACATCGGCGTCTTTCCTTGATCGGACATCGTAGCGGCATAACGGTTAAAGCCGTCCAGTGGAATGCCCTTTTCTTCCATCAGTTTTAAATTACCGAAATAGATTTTTTTCCCATCAACCGTTCCTTCGACTCCGTGTCCCGGAATCGCATGGAAGCCCTCACTTTTAACCGTCGCCAACCCTTCTTCTCTGGCCTTTTCCACAATAGCGGAGGCCAGCGGATGTTCGGATCCCTGCTCGATCGAAGCGCTGATGAGGAGAAGTTCTTCCTCGGTAAATTTTCCAAGGGGAACGATATCCGTCAGTGAAGGCTTTCCTTCCGTGATCGTGCCGGTTTTGTCCATGACGATCGTTTTCAGTTTCTGTGCAATTTGCAGCGCTTCTCCGGAGCGGATTAAGATCCCGTTCTCCGCCCCTTTTCCGATGCCGGTGGTCAGGGACATCGGCGTTGCCATGCCCAGCGCGCACGGGCAGGCAATGATTAAGGTCGTCACCGCGACAATCAATGCGTAGACCCATCCCGGCTGCGGCCCGAAATCATACCAGACGATATAGCCGAGTATGGCCGCAATAATGACACCCGGAGTAAAGAATGACGAAACCTGATCGACAACTTTTTGCACGGGAATACGCGATCCCTGGGCCTGCCTGACCATTTCCACAATATTGGCTAATGCCGAGTCCTTTTGCTCTTTGGTGACTTTGAACGTAAAACTTCCTGTTTTATTCAGCGTCCCTCCGAAAACATCATTGCCTTCATTCTTTTCCACAGGTATCGATTCCCCGGTCAGCATCGACTCATCAATAGCTGAACTTCCGGAGACAACGGTTCCGTCTATGGCAATCTTTTCACCGGGACGGACAACAATCTGATCGCCGATTTTTATTTCCTCTAACGGCACTTTGACTTCTTTTCCATCCCTGACAACGTTGGCTGTCTGCGGCTGAAGGGCGACCAGTTTATTAATCGCTTCGGATGAACGCCCTTTAGCTCTCACTTCCAGTGCCGATCCGAGAACGACGAGCGCTGTGACAACGGTGGTGACATCGTAGTAGACATCGGCCATTTCCGGTCTCGGAAAAATCTGCGGCCAGAACAGGGCGACCAGCGAATAAAGCCACGCCGCCGAGACGCCGGTCGCGATCAGCGTGTTCATATTGGCGGAACGCTGTTTCAAGCCTTCCCAAGTGCCGATAAAGAATTGACTGCCGCTTCGGATCACAACATACAGGGCAAGCAGTCCCATGATCAGCCGTGCCCACCACAGTTGTCCGCTTCCCATCGGGAATAGATTTCCCAATCCAAATAAATTGGGATAAGACACTAAAATAACAGGAACGGATATAATTGCTGCCCGCCACCATTTCTTCATTAAAGAGCGATATTCCCGTTCTTCAGAAGAATCCTCCGGCCGGTTTTGATCCTGCATCGTTTGATGGCTCATCACCTCATGTCCATGCATCCGTTGTTCATGCCCGTAAATGTGCTGTGTACTGTCTGCTTCCATCGTGCATTCTCCCCCTCGCATAAATTGATAAAAGATAACGTCCCGGATTGCTGTTTCCAGACAAATGTTTATAAAAAGATTGCTGTATATATTCGGAGCGGGGTATGACCTTTACAAAGATTTTCCTCTTTCATGGATAACACTAGCCGGTAATCGTGTAGAACCTGAGTGGAAAGCATGTAGAATCTGTTAAAATCAAAAAGGAATATCACTGGGTTACAAAACTCTTCTGTTTTTTCCCCTGAATTCATTTTTTTGATGTACGCATCCGCTTTTCAATTTTGAATGGTTGTGAAAATGGGATTCTCCTTCAGTTGACGCACGCGGATCCGGTTCCTTCGGGAGAACATGATGCTGACACAGGTTTCCTAAAACGTCTGAAATGAGTTCACCGGCTGCGGGAGGTTCCTGCTGAATTTCACAGAAACGCTTTCTTTACTTACAGCTCAAAACATTGAAAAAAATACGTTTCCCTTATATCTGCCTGTCTTCAGAATTCAACTTTTTATCTGTGCATAACATTCCGAAAACAACAGTTTGTAATGATATAAAAAATAATGAGCTTTTTACTTTTCAGGACGTCGCTTTCTCGCCATCACCGTCGGGTGCTATATATTCTCCCCTTTCATACAATGCCTTGATTTGTCCGGCCTCCAGTGTCTCAACTTTCAGCAGGGTTTTGGCGATCAGCTCCAGCCGGTCACGGTGTTCTGACAGCAGCTTCTTACAGCGTGCATACTGTTCTTTTATTATGCCCTGAACTTCGGCATCAATCTCATAAGCCAGCCGATCACTGATACTTTGTTCACCTTGCATAAGACCGAGCAGCGTCTGTCTGCCGTTTGGACTGCCGAACTGTATCGGCCCGAGTTTCTCGCTCATTCCCCATTCTGTCACCATCCGCCTGGCAATGTTTGTTGCATGCTGAAAATCATTGCTTGCTCCCGTCGACGCTTCACCGAACACGATTTCTTCCGCCGCCCGCCCGCCGAGCAATCCGGCAATTTTATCCAATAGTTCCGGTTTCGTCATCAAATGCCGCTCTTCTCTAGGCAGAGATATCGTATAGCCGCCGGCCTGTCCGCGGGGAATGATGGTTACTTTGTGTATCTGATCGGCACCTTCCAGGGCCAGACCGATAATCGTATGACCGGACTCATGATAGGCAACAATATTTTGCTCTTTTTTAGAAATGACGCGTGATTTTTTAGCAACGCCGGCAATGACTCGTTCAACGGCTTCATTAATGTCTTCCATGTCAATGAGAATTTTGCCGGCACGTGCCGCGATCAGCGCCGCTTCATTTAACAGATTTTCTAAATCGGCTCCCGAGAATCCGGGCGTCATCCGGGCTACCGTCCGTAAATCGATCGTTTTCGACAGCAATTTGTTTCTCGCGTGAACCCGAAGTACGGCTTCACGCCCGTTCAAATCCGGCCTGCCGACAGGAATCCGGCGATCAAAACGGCCGGGCCTCATTAAAGCGGGATCAAGAATATCCGGCCGGTTCGTCGCCGCTATAACGATGATCCCTTCATCAACGGCAAAACCGTCCATTTCAACAAGCAGCTGGTTCAAGGTCTGCTCCCGTTCATCGTTGCTGCCGCCGAGACCCGCGCCGCGCCGGCGGCCGACCGCGTCAATTTCATCAATAAAAATAATGCACGGTGAATGCTTCTTGGCCTGCTCAAACAGATCACGGACACGCGATGCGCCGACCCCGACAAACATTTCCACAAAGTCGGATCCGCTGATTGAATAGAAAGGAACGCCCGCCTCTCCGGCCACGGCTCGGGCCAGCAAGGTTTTGCCGGTACCCGGAGGACCTTCCAGTAAGACGCCTTTCGGTATTCTCGCGCCAAGAAGCGCAAACTTTCTGGAATCTTTAAGAAAATCGACAATTTCGGCCAGTTCCTGTTTTTCTTCATCCGCACCGGCGACATCGCTGAATGTAACTCTATGCTTATCCTCGCTATAAAGCCTGGCCTTGCTTTTCCCGAGGTTCGTCATCTGTCCCCCGCCGTTCCGCATGCGATTCATAAAAAAGAAAATCAATAACCCCATCAGAACAAACGGAATCAGCGAAGTGAAAAATATAATCCAGCCGGGCGTTGTTTCTTCGGGGCTCACTGTTAAGCTGAACTGCTTGTCCCTTGAAGTAATCTGATTCATCGCCTGTTCACTTACCGGAACGTAGGTCTTGAACGTTGTATTTGTCTTGTCATTCTTTAACCGGCCCGTGGCGACATAGGTGCTGCCTTCCGGTTGAAGTGTCAATTTACCGATGTCTCCCTCGACGAGGTGGCGCTGGAATGTGCTGTAAGACATCGGCCTGATCACGTTATTTGAACCGGATAGCCATTTAGCGGTTCCGAATGCTATCAGAATTATAAAAATATAGATCATTGTATTTCTATATACTCGTTTCATTTGTATCCTCTCCGGACAAGAAACCATCATTTTAAAATGACGCTCGGTTTCCACTGTTTATCATACCCTGAATCAGAAATTCAAAAGCCTTATGTACGGCCGCAGAAGGGCCATCCGCGATCACAGATATTATTATAAATAAGCTTATGGCATGAAAGACATTGCTAAACCTCTGTTCCGACATGTCCTTTTTTATAAAGATTTCTTCTAAAAATCCTCCGCCTTCTTGTTGCTGCCAATTCTTCTTCTTTTTCTAAAATCGGGTATACATATTCTTCTCTGATTTTTTGTTTCTGCCAGGCTAGAGTGCCCGGCTGTGCTTTATTTATTGATCTTGTCATTTCCTGTTTCAGCTCACTTTACTTTTAATTTCTTTGAGTATTCCTTTAGCTCATGCCCACACCGTGCAGTGAACGTATGATCGGCTCTTCCCGGGGTTATCCTCTTCTCTCGGAAGATGACATCATTTCCGGGGATCGGTAAAATTCCGAAAACGACTGATATAATGCGGCAACAGCCGATAAATTACGGAGACAGCTGCTGTTTTTACCTGATTGCCGCTTATTCATATGAACCGCAGTTTATCCTGAACCGGCGGGATCATCTGTTTGATTCTGCGGGTAGAGTAATAAAGACGAAAAACCCCGAGCGATTTTTCGTCCCCTCATTGAAAGCTCTCGTTGAAATCGTTCATTCAGCAGATCAATGGTGATGACCATTGCCTTTCTTCATCATGCTCGGCATCATGAACAGATGCATTAATGGGCAAATCAGAACCGCAGCCAGTATGAGCAGGTTGCCCGAACCTGAAACACCGCCCGTGAAGAATAAACCTGCGATGACAGCAATCGGAATGAGAAAACAAATGGCCATCATCAAGTTATGGCTGTGCTGATGTGTTCCGTGACTGTCGTGGTTTTCATGATTCTGGGCATGATTTTCATGTCCCTGATCGTTATGATCGTGGTTTCCGCAACAAAGCATGTTGATCCCTCCCTGACTTTTCAGCTTTTTTCATTTTTAAGCTGACGAAGTTCTTTTCTCAGCTGTTCATTCTGTTCTTTGACTGCGTTCAACTTGTTCTGCTGATCCTGTAGGTGTTGATGTGTTCCGTGCTGATGGTCCCCGCTCTGATGACTCTCATGATGATGATTGCCGCAGCAAGACATATAGCATTCCTCCATTATTATTCCTTATTTTTTAACTGCTGAAGTTCTTCCCGCAGAAGGTCGTTCTGCTCTTTCAAAGCATTCAGTTCATTTGCATCTTTAGCCTCTTTATGGTGTTCAGAGTGATCCGTGTCTGAATGATGTCCCTTCATCATAAACATCATCGGGAGCATCATCAGGGGACAGGCAAGTAATAGCAGCCAGCTCAGGTCCATGGTCCTTCCCTCCTCTCTACACTTAGTAGTGTAGAAAAGAATTGTGTGGAATCTGTGTGGAAAACATGTAGAATCGGAGTATTAACAAAAAATGTTGATTGCTGATGATCGATCTATTGTCCGACCGCAGCCATTATGGGCCGTTTATCAGCCATAGCAGCTGGTTGATCAGCCGTTACAGAGAGGTAATCGACATTACGTCTGATTGACTCATCGTTGCCGGGGAATATTGATCGAGAAATGGGGACGCTCTTTAAGGGAGTCGATTGCTTCGAAAAGAACCCTTTATAAATTCGCGGCACAGTGCGGCCGTGAACGAAAGAGGCAATCATCATCCAAAAAGTAAAAGCGTTATCTCTTCTTCCTGAAATGAAACCATATATAAAAGCCGACAAAAAGAAGCACCGGGCAGGCCAGCCACATGCAAACCCGGACAAGAGTCTTTCCAAAGGAAAGTAAATTTTCATGGCCGAATGCATTTGCAGAAAAAAGAAGACAGGTCAGCCCCATAATGATCAGAAGGAGCGAAAAAAACCAATCAATTTTTTTCATGACTTTATCCTGCCTTTCCCTTGCTTTTCTTCATAAGGCAAAATCAATCGGAATGTAGTGCCGCTACCCGGTTCGCTGTCAACCTGAACCGTGCCGCCCTGCATTTCAACATATTTCTTGACAATAGACAATCCTAAGCCGGTTCCGCCGAATTTCCGGGCCCGCGACTTCTCGACCCGGTAAAAGCGCTCAAAAATATAAGGCAGCTCATCTTTTGGAATACCGACGCCGGTGTCCGAAACGGAGAGAACGGCTGCTTCCTTTTGCCCGCTCAGTCGGACAAGAATACTTCCCTTTTCCGTATAACGGATCGCATTTTCCAGAAGATTTAACAGGACCTGTTCCATCCTTTGGCGATCCCCGCGGACGAAAGGCACCCGATCGTGCAGATCCATCTGCAGACTCAAATGTTTCTTTTCTGCCCTGAGTTTCACTTTCTGGACGGCTGTCCGGATGATTTCCCTCAGATCCAGCGGCTCCGGCTTCAGTTTGATCTGCCCCTCCTCCATCTTGGAAAGGGTGAACAGATCATTAATTAAATGTTCGAGACGCAGCGATTCCTGATAAATAATCGACAAATATTGTTTTTTTTCCTTGTCGGATTCAACCAGTCCGTCAGTCAGAACTTTGGCATACCCCTGCAGATACGTGACGGGTGTCCGCAGTTCATGCGAAATATTGGAGAAAAAAGCCTGCCGCGTGTCCCGGTATCTTTGCAGACTGGCTGCCAGATCATTAATCGAGTGTCCGAGCATCCCGATCTCATCGCGGCTTCCGACCCGGAGCCGTGTATCCCAATTCCCGTTCGCCATTTTCTCGGTCATTTGCTGCATTTGAAGCAGCGGCCGGGACAGCAGTTTGCTCATGATCAGAATCATACCCAGCGCAAGAAGAAAGGCACCTAAACCGGACAGCATCAGTAAATTTCTGAGCCGTCCCAGAGAGTTGTCAATTTCTGTCATAGAAGAGACAATATAGATCGCCGGCCGGGCCGATGAATCCGTCCTGATCGGTCTGCCCACCACATAAAAGCGCCGGCCGCTTGTATTGCCGGACATATATTCTACCGGGTATCCGGACAGGAGCCGCTTGGTATCACGTGCCCTGACGAAAGACGGATCCGCCAGTTTTGTTCCTGAAAGCGTCAGGACCTTTCCGTCATCACTGAGCCAGTAGACTTTCACATTGGAAAATTCGGCAAAATTGCGGATCATGGACTGTACAGAAGAATCGCCGGACTCCGCCATCGTCGTAAAATGATCGGCTATTCCCTGTGCGTTATCTCTCATTTGCGCATCATAAAAATTAGTGAACAGCCGATCGACGGCAAAGCCGGCGGACGCCAGGATCACAATCATGAGTACAATGATCGCCGCACCCAATTTCAGTCCGATTCGATTGATATTCATGGCCTTCTGACCTCGGCCTCGAATTTATAACCGACTCCCCATGTCGTTTGGATGGGGTTATATGCTAAGCCGGATTTTTTTAATTTTTCTCTTATATTTTTAATATGAATATCAACGACCCGGGCATCGCCTTCGAAATCATAGCCCCAGATTTGTTCAATTAACTGCTCGCGCGACAGAACCCGTCCGCTGTTCTGAGCCAGTACGGCAAAGAGATCGAATTCTTTGTGTGTCATCTCGATGGGCTGTTCATGGACAAGAACCCGGCGCCCGTCCCGGTCAATCGTCAATGCCGGGAAATTCAGGACGTTGTCTGCCGTCTGTTTCGTTGAAACGGAAGATGCCCGGCGAATCAATGCATGAACCCGGGCAATCAATTCATCCGGATCAAAGGGTTTTGTTAAATAATCGTCGGCTCCGATTTCCAGTCCCTGTACTTTCTCCTTGGTCTCGCCTAAAGCGGTCAGCATCAGAATGGGAACGGATTGTGTCTGACGAATCGACCTGCAGACTTCCCAGCCGTCCATATTGGGCATCATGACATCCAGTATGACCAGGTCAAAGGACAGATTGCGAACCTTCGTCATCGCTTCGCGGCCGTCTGATGCTTCAACGGTATCAAATCCTTCTTTAGACAGATAAATGCGCAGCAAATTGCGCAGTTTCCAGTCATCATCCACCAGCAGGACTTTTAATTTCTTCATGCTCATCACCTTCTCCCATCATACAACAGATTTTTCTTCTTCGGATGACATTTTTTAACAGAAAACAGCCAATGGCAAACCTCTCCTCTGAAAGGCGGCCTACTCATAAAAATAGTTGGAAAACTTGAACAAGCAGATGGATTTATTTACCCATTTTTCTTAACAGCTTCTTATGGCATACGCTTAGTATGATAATAGCAAGAACAATCAATGCTAAAATGAATAAAGCGGCATGCAGGAAAAAGGTTTCCGGAAGTATGTTTATGACCGGGTCGGCAACGGGATCAAATAACCAGTCATTATTTCTAAAAAAGAGCAGATGGAACACTGTGAATGATGCATCAAAGTTCACAACGAACGCTGCCAGTACCGCAATGATAAAAGACAAAAGAATAAGAGACGCTGTTTTCAGAAAAACGACCTTCCCCTGTTTCATGCTGCGGTACAGGCCGGATCAGGCCAGTTATAATTAAGAGTATTTCAATAGAAGTAATAATCTTCCTTACATCCGCAATGTGAATTTGTCCGCGCTCTGAATAGGGCAGGGACGGAAGCCTGAAAGACTGGGATAGCGGATTGGACAACTAGTGAATCATGTAATGATAGTTTTTCAATAATTCCGGTTCTGCTGATTCCGGCCAGCCTGTCAATCCCCAGATAGCCAATATCAATAAAGCGGCTTAAATAACAGAGCAATTACTATGGCAAGGCTGACGACAAAAAGAGCAGGATTTATCGAAAGCAGGAGCTGAAATCGTCTGGATTTTTCTTTATGCATCGGCGGCACCCAACCTGTATGAAATAATATTTTTAAACGTGATCAGAGAATTGGGAAATAAAATTCTGCCAGTCATCTGCTTATGCTTTGTTCGTTTAAAATCCGCAGTATTCTCTTTCCGATCTATTGTTGACAGAGCCGATCAGCGTTTTATCTGCTTCTTTTTAAGATCCTCCCAAAACTTCTTGTATTGATTTTAGGCGGCGAATTATTATTTGGAACTTTTATCCTTTGATTTTTAGGATAAACATTATTGGACCCTTGACCGCTGTTTGACTTGAAAATCTTCCCGCTATTTTTCTCTACTGAATGAATCGCCTGTCCGACATCTTTTGTGACGTTGTCTTTTATTTTTGAGAAGGTACTTGAAAATGTGTTCCCGTTACTGCCGGAGCGGCTCCGTTTAATGATCGAGCCGGTCGTCTGCTTCGTTATAGGAGGAATAATTTTCTTCTCAGCGGCTGTCGCCGCCTGATACTTTGCCTTCGACCGGATCGTATTCCCGTTTGCGTATCCGCGATAACTGCCCGGAGAACGGCCTAATTGATACAACTTGTCAAGAAGGACTCCGGAAAGAAATCCCTGGAGAAATGACGAACTGTAGTTGCTGCGGACAAATTCTTTATTACTCACTTCAATCAGAGTATTTTCAGGATTCTTCTCGTCTCTCTGAAGGTTGTATAATTCGTCCGGATAAACAAGAAACATCTGCTGATTGCTGTTTTTGGATATCTGATCCGGTTTTTTCTGGCTGCTCAGTTCCCTGGCCACTTCGGGAACGGACTTTTTGTCAGCCTGATAGATATAGGATTGCTGATTTCCGTTTTTGGACACGGAGATCAGCGGATAGCCCCCTTTTACGGCCTGCTGCCCGGACCCGGAACATCCGGCTAAGAGGGATGCCCCGATAACTAAAGCCAGAACAATCTTTAGGATGTTCGACCATCGTTTGAACATATTCAACGCTCCTCCCGCTCACGACTGAATGACTTTGACATCTGCCGGCAGAACCTCTTCTCCTTCGTAAAGCATGATCCGGCCCGCCTGCCATTCGATGCGAAGCAATTTCCAGTTATCCGATTGGAAGTCCCAGAGGTAGCGCTCATCGGAAGATGGAAACGGGGTATTGCCCGATGAATGGGCCGGGCCGATCGCCTGATCCTCCATGTGATAGATTGTTCCGTCCATTTCAATCGTTGTCGGTATTTCATCAATGTTTTCCAGGCGCCCGTCAATCGCCTCATATAGGGACAGTTCCAGTTTTTCTCGTTTGGCAACCCGTAAATATCGAATCGTGCTGCCGTCTTTTATCGTAAAAAAAACTTCCTGACGCTGCGGGAAAAGTGTTTTGCCGGCAACAGTATAACTAGTGAGAGAAATATCAACAACATCGTTTAGTGACAGCGTATAAGCTGTTTTTTCTTCAATTGGGGGTTCGGGTTTTTTCACCAAATTGACGATTCGCTGAAAGATTGACATTCTTTTCTCCCTTCCGCAAAAATAACGCCGACAGCCGGCTTGGAATACCGCTCGGCATGTCGGCTGACTATTTTTGCCTGTCGTTCTTTTATTTTTTATGCTGTTCGATCAGTCTTGCCAGTTCGTCCTCGACTTTTTTGTCCTTCCCCAGGTTCTCAAATTCTTCATCGATCGACTTCTCTTTTTTATAGACTTCTCCGCTTGCTTCGGCCTCTGCCTCCATCTGCAGTGTCTTTTCTTCCATCCGTTTCAGGCCTGCCATGGCCGTGCTGGAATCAAAGCCGGACATCGTGTCATTAATTTTTTTCTGCGCCTCGGCGGCATTGACCCTTGCGACCAGCGTCTCTCTCCTGTCTTTCAGTTCGGCAACCTGCTTGCGCATCTCTTCCAGTTTCTGACGAAGATTTTCAGCTGCGGCTTGATTTTGCTCGTAGCGTTCCTTGTATTCGCTCATTTTCTGTTCGGCGTTTTGTTTGTCCTCAATGACTCTTCGCGCCAGATCTGTATCTCCGTTTTCAACAGCCAGGTGCGCCTGTTCTTCCCGTTTGGCAACCAGCGCTTTTTGTTCCTCATAAAGCGTCTTGAATTTTTTTTCAAGGGCAATTTGCGAAGCGACGCCCCGTTCAGCCTCACTCAGATCTTCCTGCATGTCGCGCAGATACTGGTCGGTCATTTTAACCGGGTCTTCCGCCTTTTCAATTAACGCATAGATATTGGAAGCTGTCAGATCACGCAATCTCTTAAATAATGACATTCTATAGAACCTCCTGACTGTTTTTCGGATTGTTTTTGCTGCGTGCAGAGGATGCCGGCAAAACGAACCCGGTGCTTATCCAAGCGATAAGGATTCGCTCGTTTGACTTTTATCAGCAGCCATGCTCCCCCCTTCTCCGTTATAAACAGATTACATGATAATTATGTAGAAACCATGTAAAAGGAACACTATTTTTCGTGAAAGCAATGCTTATTTTAACGATCAGGGCTTATTTGATGGTGCTGTTCCTTTTATTGATCAAAAAAAGTGCCCCTCCCCTCTCAGGCGGGACACTTTCCGGATTAATGCTGCCCGACGACATCGTAGCCCTGTTCTTCGACTGCGTCTTTCATGTTGCTGAACTGCACTTTAGCTTCATCATAATGAACATTGACTTTACCGGTATCGAGATTAACGTCGACTTCGGAAACACCATCAAGATCCCTTAAAGCATTTCTCACGGAAGCTTTACAGTGCCCGCAGTGCATGCCTTTAACATCCAGAGTCGTATGTGTCATCATTTACATCTCCTTATTTTTAATTTGTCGCTGCAGGCCGTCGAAAGCTTTCAAAAAATAATTGGCTGCCTTTTTAATCACTGCTGTCCGACGACATCGTAGCCTTTTTCTTCGACCGCTTCTTTCATGTTGCTGAACTGCACCTTGGACTCGTCATATTCGACTGCTGCTTTTCCTGCCTTCAGATCGACGTCAACGGCCGACACCCCGTCAAGATCTTTCAGCGTCTTCGTGACTAGGTGTTTGCAGTGATCCGACATCATACCCTTAACTTCAAGTGTTGTTTTTGCCATAAGTATTCGATCTCCTTTTTTTATTCTTTCTTTATTTCGAACCTCGCTCACAGTCCAATGGTCCGCACAAAATCAGACTTTAACCCGTTTCAGACGCAAACTGTTTGTCACAACGGAAACGGAACTGAAGGCCATCGCGGCACCGGCTACCCATGGGGCAAGCAGGCCGAGAGCGGCCACCGGGATGCCGACCGTGTTATAAAACAGCGCCCAGAACAAGTTCTGGCGAATATTCCGCATCGTTTTCCGGCTGAGATCAATCGCCTTCGGAATATGCATCAGATCGCCGCCGACCAGCGTGATATCGGCTGCTTCAATCGCAACGTCCGTACCCGTGCCGATCGCCATGCCGATGTCTGCTGTAGCTAACGCCGGGGCGTCATTGATGCCGTCGCCGACCATGGCTACCTTCAGCCCTTCATTCTGTAAAACTTTAACTTTTGCCGCTTTCTCCTCGGGAAGAACCTCGGCAAAAACATGGTCGATACCGGCCTGCCGGGCGATCGCCCGGGCCGTGCGTTCATTGTCGCCCGTAATCATGTAAACGGAGAGACCGCGCGCTTTCAATTTTTCAATCGCCTGTTTCGAAGAGTTCTTAATCGTGTCCGCTACGGCAATGATTCCCTGAAGCTTGCCGTCATAGGCGACAAGCATCGCCGTTTTCCCATCGGATTCAAGCCGATGCATCTGTTCTTCCGTGTCCAGATAAGGAATACCCTCTTCTTTCATGAGCCGGCGCGTGCCGATCGCCAGTTCTTTACCGGAAACAGCTGCCTTGATCCCATAGCCGGCGAGCGCATGAAATTGATTCGGAACAGCGATATCCGTACTGCCTGTCTTTCCGTAGGCAACGATCGCCTGGGCGAGCGGATGTTCACTCGCAGATTCGGCAGAAGCGGCAAGGGCCACTAATTGCTTACGGTCAGCCCCATTGAGCGGGATGACGTCGGTGACTTCCGGTTTCCCGTTAGTGACGGTCCCCGTCTTATCGAAGAGAATCGCCTGCAGATTTTGCGTCGTTTCCAGATACTCACCTCCTTTAAAGAGAATACCGTTCTCCGCTCCTTTGCCCGTGCCGACCATAATCGATGTCGGTGTCGCAAGGCCGAGCGCACACGGGCAGGCGATGACCAGTACGCTGATCGCCGCGATGAGAGCCGGGGCAAACTGGCCGGGCGTGACTAAGAAAATCCAGGTCAGAAAAGCAAGGACAGAGATGCCGATAACAATCGGGACAAAAATACCCGAGATGCTGTCGGCCAGACGCTGGATCGGCGCCTTCGATCCCTGTGCTTCCTCGACAATTTTAACGATGCCGGCCAAGGCCGTCTCTTTGCCGACTTTTTCAGCCTTCATCGCCAACATGCCGTTGGCGTTCACAGTCGCACCGATCAGTTTGTCACCTTTCTGTTTCTCGACGGGAATCGATTCTCCCGTAATCATCGATTCATCGACCGATGAATGGCCATCTACAACCTTGCCGTCCACCGGTATTTTTTCGCCGGGCTTCACTCTTAACAAATCACCGACGGCCACCTGATCAATCGGCACCTTGCGCTCCTTCCCGTCTTCTATAAGGGTCGCTTCCTTTGCCTGAAGGCCCATGAGCTGGGTAATCGCCGCAGTGGTCTGCCGCTTTGCCCGGGTTTCAAGATATTTGCCCAAGAGGACGAGCGTAATTAAGATCGCACTGGTTTCAAAATAAAGATCAGGGCTGGCCAGTCCGCCGAACTGATAACGGAACGTCTCAAACGCACTGTAAAAATAGGCGGCGCTCGTTCCCAATGCGACCAGCACATCCATATTGGCGCTCTTGTTTACTAACGCTTTTGTCCCGCCGACATAAAATTGCCCGCCGATGTAGAATTGAACGATGCCGGCCAGCACGAGCTGGAACCACGGATTCATCAGCAGCTGCGGAATCGGCAGCCCCGTATTAAAAGGAAGATGAGCAATCATTGTGTAAAGAAGGGGCAAAGAGAGAATAACGGACGCGATCAATTTTTGCCGCTTTCTCCTCAGTTCCTTGTCCTTTTCATCTTCCGCCTCTGTCCGTTTCGGAACGGCTTTATAGCCGAGCTTCTTGACTCGATCGTAAATTGCCTCCGGTTCTGTGATCCCCGGCTGGAAAATCACGGTACCCGATTCAGTCGCCAGATTAACCTGTGCGGACACGACGCCGGCCATCCGCTTCAGCCCTTTTTCGATACGCGCGGCGCAGGAAGCGCAGGTCATCCCGAGAATATCGGCGTCCAGTCGCTGCGTCCGTACCCCGTACCCCAACTTCTCAATCTTCTGCACAATATCCGTGGGTTTTGCCTTTTCTTCGTCTATCGTTACTTTCGCTTTCTCCAGAGCGAGATTGACGTTTGCTTGGACGCCGTCCATCCTATTCAGAGATTTTTCTATTCTTGTCGAGCAGGAAGCACAGGTCATTCCTGTAATCCCGATCTGCAAGGCCTTTGCATTCATAAGCCTCATCCCCCTATATCAAACTCACATGGAAAACATGTGAACGATAAGAAAAGTAGTCGGACTTGCCGTCCGCAAATCCAGTTGCTGCCCAGAAGCCCGTGTGGAAGCTATTACCATCTCCCTTCTTCAGCTTTGATTATACCCATAGGGGGTATAATTGTCAAATTTAAAATCGCACTATTTGCTTTAAGAAATGATTGCCGCGCTTTTCGCTCTTTATTCTAATAAGGAAATGTGTTGTTTCTATGTTGAAAATGAAAAAGGTCATATCTTTCTTGAAAACATTTTCAGACAGGCTTAAATAAAACAGGACAAAGATTGATCCGTTCTGTCCCTGCATGTTTTTGGAGTTAAAGTATTCTTCATTCATTTCACGTTGGTCCGGCGTTTGCTTACTTTTGAATTGTCCATTCATTAACCATGATCTCTTTTTCCCATCCGGTTATTCTTCACAGTTTCTTCACATTTGTCTTATACACTTGTGAAAATCAGATAAGGAGAGTGCTTAAATGAAAAGAGTCTTTTTTGCCGCAATGACTGTTTCGGCATTATTGCTGATCACAGCATGTTCTGCAGCAACAAAAAGTAACAGCCGTTCAGGAGACAACACGGCGGCTGCGGGCAGCGAATCTGCCGTATCATCATCTGCCGGAATATTAAGGGGACCCAATATTACACTCGTTGCTGAAAAAGGTACTCAAAAGCTCGGCAACGGGACAACCGTCCCTGTCTGGACATTTAACGGCTCGGTTCTGGGGCCTGAGATCCGTGTGAGCAAGGGGCAAAAAATCCGTGTCACACTGAAAAACAATCTATCGGCTCCGGTATCGATCCACTGGCACGGCTATCCCGTTCCCAATAAAGTTGACGGCGCCCCCGGGGTGACACAAAATGCCGTTGCACCGGGAAAGAGCTATACGTATGAATTTGTTGCCGATAAACCGGGAACTTATTGGTATCATTCCCATCAGGATTCTGTGAATCAGGTGGATCGCGGATTATACGGTGCGTTTATTGTCGAAGACCCGGCAGAAAAATATGATAGGGATTATACTCTGATGCTGGATGAATGGGTAACGGATAAGAATCAGATCACAAATCAGATAAAAACGATGACTTCCGGCGTGCAAAATAATACGAACAGCGGAATGGGAAGCATGTCCGGTATGGATATGGGCGGTTCGGGCAGCGGCAGCAGTATGAATATGGACGGCACGAACCCGCCCGGAAATATGATGAAAGATAACATGAGCATGTACGACCTGTTTACCATCAATGGAAAAAGCGGCAGTTCAGTGAAATCCTTAACGGTCAAAAAGGGCGATAAAGTCCGTCTCCGTTTCATTAACAGCGGCTATCTTGTGCACAATATTCATATCCATGGCCACAGTATTAAGGTCATCGCCGCCGACGGACAGCCCGTCAACAACCCACAGGCCGTTAAGAACCGGGTGATTTCCATTGCTCCCGGAGAGCGGTATGATGTTTCCTTCACTGCCGATAATCCGGGAAAATGGTATATCGAGGATCATGGGACGGTAAAAGGTACGGACGGGATGAGGGCGCTGATTGACTACGAAGGCAGTACGGCCGCAGCCGATCGGTCCGATGCCGGAACGGCGCTGCCTGCGATTGATCTTGCCGATTACGGAACTCAGACCAAACCTGAATTCACGTTAAATCAAAAGTACGATGTCTCCTATACCATGAATCTCAACGCAGGAATGGATCAGAACGGGATGATTTATACAATCAACGGAAAAACCTTCCCGAATACGGATCCAATCCAGGTAAAGACCGGAGATCGAGTGAAAATCAAGATCGTCAATCGCGACCGGGCAAATAATCATCCGATGCATTTGCACGGCCACTTTTTCCAGGTTCTGAGCCGGAACGGAAAGCCTTTTACCGGTTCGCCCATCTATAAAGATACACTGAATGTCAAACCCGGAGAAACATACGAAATTGCTTTTCTGGCAAACAATCCCGGAATCTGGCTGTTTCATTGCCACGATCTTCATCATGCGAACGCCGGCATGGTAACGGAAGTAGAATACACGGACTATCATTCGAACTACGTGCCGAGCAGAACAGAAATGAATAAGCCCGAGTAAATCGGGCGATTGCCAAGAGTTAAGGGGGGATAAGCCGTTCCGGCCTGTCCCCCCTTGCTTTATAATGGATCCGATCAGTTACCCGTGCTCCGATTCCATTCATTCGTTTGTGAAAACATGTCCATGAAACCGGAAATTGACGGTTTCCCCTCAACTGAGAGATTATTTTTTCGTTTGAACGACCGGAATCATTTTTTCAAGATTTCTTTCATTTTTTTGTACTCTTCCGCCGTTATCTCACCTTGGGCAAACCGTTCCCTTAAAATTTCTTCACTGTGATTTTCTCTTCCCGATCCCGGTGCATGATGTAGCCGCCGAATCAGAACAAACGCCAGATAGATAATCGCGATAAAGAAGAGAAGCTGAATCAGCCATCCCGCGACACCCAGTCCGATACTCCAGCCGCCCATCATTCCGTCATTCCATCCCATCATTGCCGTCACGATCCTTTCTTTTTTTATTATCAAGGCCTGCAGCATGCCTCACCGGCCGGCAGACGGAGTGTGTTTTTCCGTCGTCCTCTTCTAAGCATACTCAGCGATTATGAAGAAACTGTTTAGAAAAGCGTTCAAAAATTGGTGCCCGTTCGGATCATAAGCTGCTCTTATTTAACTGGCCGTCGCATCGCGGTGAATCATCCGGACTTTTTCGAAAGCAGTTTTTTTAAACGTTCGCTGCCGCCGTTCTGACCGCCTCCCTTTATGCTATTTAGGTTATATGCGTATCTCTTTAGTTTTTTTCCCTGCTGCGCCGTCAAATGATGACCGACTTTTCCTGAGACCGTCAATCTCTCGAAAGACGAAGAGTATGCCTGCGATCTCTGAACTTCCGCGGCGGGCGATAAAAAGAACGATCGATAAAACAGGCGAGATGACCGATAATTCACGTATAATGACCGATAAACTCCCGACGATGGTCGATAAACCCGGCACGACGACCGATAAACTCCCAGTGAAGATCGATAAACCCGGCATAACGACCGATAAACTCCCGGTGAAGATCGATAAACCCGGCATAACGACCGATAAACTCCCGGTGAAGATCGATAAACCCGGCACGACGACCGATAAACTCCCAGTGAAGATCGATAAACCCGGCATAACGACCGATAAACTCCCAGTGAAGATCGATAAACCCGGCATAACGACCGATAAACTCCCGGTGAAGATCGATAAATTCCCGGACGCGGTTGGTCGATCAGTCAGAAATGATACCCATGTTCTGATTATTCGCACTTATTGATTCCAGTCTGTTTACTGGCGATTCTTTGGTCGTTACTGACGACTTTCTGTTCGTTACTTTTGATATTTTGCACTTTGCTGATGATACGCCAGTGTTTCCCGGCGATTTTAGCCGCGATTCACAGGAATTCGCGGCGGGCCGAAGAAAAAGACCGCACGTTTCCGTCATGCAGCGCCCGCGCAGAATATTTCTTTTTTTCAGCGGGATCAAGCACCGTTCGCCTGAACATTCGAATCGACTGCCGCCCGTGTCAGGCGATCGCTTTTCGCAAGAATCCCGTGCTGTGTCCCTACTGGATACATGGTTTGAGGAGATACCCGTTTAAGTTATAATAAGGGCAAGCCTATTTTTCCGGAGGTAGCGGCCATTTGGACATATCAAGGGTAAACACCATTATAGAGCAATACAGGAAAGACGAAGAATCCGTTTATCACACATGGTTTATCAATAATAATGAACGGCTTAAAGCTTTTCGTACGATAAAAAAAGGAGTCGGGAAGGTCGTTTCCGAAATAGAAAACAGAACGTTCGGGAATGACTTTAAAGGATCCAGTCTTGAAACCGTCGTCACTGCCATATCCGAACAGAAACAAATTTTCGAAGGCGCGGCTCACGCGTTTTTCTGGAAACCCAAGCTCCGCATTCCGGATATCTATGAAAATGCGGAAAATCAGCTGGCTTTCGGTCGATTTTTAAATGCCTGCCTGCAGGCAAAGAACGGGGAACAGATAGAGAATGCAATGATCAGACTCGATCAATTGCATATCAAGGGTCTGGGACCGGCTGTCGCTAATATCATTTATTTCCTGCACCCGACCTTATTCCCTCCGTTCAATACAGCAATTGTCAGGGGATTCAATGCTTTATTCCACAGCAAAACAAAACTCGGTTCCTGGACTGCCTATTTGGAAATGAGAGCTGCCGTCCTTGCGGCAAATAAACAATTTGCTTTGTCGAAAGATCTCGGAGCCGTTGCCGGACTGTTTTTTGAAATCGGCTCGGGTCGGCTTATTATACCGGAAAATGCCGGCAGATTTCTGGAAGATGAAGGAAAAAGAAGAATGAGAGATTTTAACAAAAGGCATCGGCAAGTCCTGGACGATCTGTCCGAGGAGACTACCCACAGCGAAATGCAATATTATCTGGCCAAGCTCGGAAAGGCATTGGGATATTCGATATGGATCGCTCAGAATGATCATCAGCGGGAATGGCGCGGGAAAAAACTGGGCGAGTACTCTCTGCCGAGATTGCCGCTATCGGGCCTTCCCAAAAAAACATTCGATACGATTTCATTAATCGATGTGATCTGGCTCAATCAGGACAGAGAGATCGTCAGCGGATTTGAGGTGGAAAAAAGTACTTCGATTTACTCGGGGATACTCAGGCTTTATGATCTTTCATTATCTTTGAGCAATAAATCGTGCAGACTGTTTCTTGTTGCACCGGATAAACGTGAGCAGGAGATCCGGGCACAGTTGCTGCGCCCTTCTTTTCAAGGAACGACGTCGGCCATGAACTATATTTTATTTTCTGATTTAAAATGTGATTGTGATTCGATGTGCAAGTTCGGCACGGATCTCACGGTCCTTGATCCCGTTTCAAAAACGGTGTGATATTTTCTTACTTGTCCCTATTCCGTTGAAAGCTGCCCGCCGCAAGGGCGGCTCTTTTTTATTAGATCGGCAGCGTGCGGACCGTTCCGACTTTCCCGGGGGAAAGCGCGGCAAATCAATACAAAGATCCCTTTACTTTCTAGTAAATGCACTGTTTTCTTCGCTTTTTTCCTTATCCTAAGTAACCGCGCATTCATCGGACATACTTTAAAAAATGAACCGATCGTCCCGATTGTAAGCCCTTTCAAAAATAAATGAATATTTTTAATATTTAGTTGTAACTTTTACTTACATTATATGTTATAATATCTTCATAATATACGAGAGGAGCATTGGTGCATGAATGTGGTCAATCCTTATGAATTATGGGTATTTATTGCAGCAATCTTAGTTCTTTTAATGCAGGCCGGTTTTGCTTTTCTGGAAGCGGGGTCGTTGCGCAGCAAGAACGCCGGCCATATCACCGGCAAACAAATCATCACTTTAGCCGTTGCCTCCCTTGCTTTTTGGGCTTTCGGTTACGGGATCGCTTTTGGAAACGGGAACGGCTTCATCGGTTTTACTAATTTCTTTCTGAGCGGTCTGCCGACCGGGACCAATTCCATATCCTTCCTTTTCCAGCTTGCTTTTGCCGCCGTATCTCTTGCTATCGTCTGGGGCGGCTTTGCGGAACGGGCGAAACTTTCGGTTTATTTCATTTTCGGTCTCATATTTGTGGCCTTTATTTATCCGGTGGTCGGCCACTGGGTATGGAATTCCGGCGGCTGGCTTGCTCATCTCGGCATGCAGGATTTTGCCGGATCGACCGTCGTCCACCTGCAGGGCGCGACGGCGGCCCTGATTGGCACGCTGCTTCTCGGGCCGAGAATCGGGAAGTTTACAAACAAAAAGCCGAACGCCATTCCGGCGCACAGTATTCCTTTCGTTTATCTCGGTACGTTCATTCTCTGGATCGGCTGGTTTGGTTTTAACCCCGGGAGCATTGCTTCCACTGTCGGGCAGCCGGAATTCTACGGATATGTTGCCCTGACGACGAACCTTGCCGCGGCAGCCGGTGCTTTGGGTGCTTTGTTTACGGCCATGATTCTTTCAAAAAAAGCGGATATCGGCGCCATGTGTAACGGTGTGCTGGCGGCGCTGGTCGCCATTACTGCTTCCTGTGCTTTCGTTGAACCGTGGGCAGCCATTGTTATCGGGGCGGTTGCCGGATCCTTTACTTACTGGACTTCACTATTCTTTGAAAGCAAAGGACTGGACGATCCGATTTATGCTGTTTCGGTACACGGCGTCTCCGGTGTGATCGGGACAATCTCGACCGGTTTCTTTGCCGCTCCGCAGCTTGTAAAAATCGTCGGTGTCGGCCGGCCGGGGCTCTTCTACGGCGGCGGTTTCTACCAGCTCGGCGTTCAGATTTTGGGCGTCGCCAGTGCCTTCGTTTTCGTCGGTATCGTTTCCCTTATCGTTCTGAGCATTATCAAGGCGACGATCGGCATCCGTGTGACTGCTGATCAGGAAACGGCCGGAATCGATATCAGCGAACACGGGGCATACGGTTACGGTGAAACGAACGGCGAATACAGCTATGCGGAAAATGCAGAAAGAGAAGCGAAATGATCGGCATCCGATCTTTATCTCTCAAATAATTTATTAAACGAAACGCAAAAAGAGCCTCCAGCTGAGAGGCTCTTTTTCATATACATATAATAGGTGTACTTGAAAAGCGGCAGAATCAGAATCATTCGGAAACCGCAGTATCCCTCAGCGAGGCCGGCGCTGAAGATGGAAGGTCCACAGATCGGAGGCCAGCAGCGTGTTCGGAAAAATGCTTTTTGCTTCCGAAAGGAGAGACGATTGTTCCTCTTTCTGATATCTGGAGCTGAGATGGGTCAGAATCAGCGTCCCGGCAGATGCCTTTCTGGCAATCGTTGCTGCCTGAACGGAAGTTGAATGATGATAATCATGGGCCATGCTTGCCGCCTCATGGCGGAACGTTGCTTCATGGATCAGAACATCGACACGGTCGGAAAGTTCGACCGTCTGCGCACAGGGGCGCGTATCGCCGATAATAGCGATGCGCCGCCCCTTTCTTTTCTCTCCGACAAAAGGCGCCGTAAGAATCCGTCTGCCATCAGGCAGCACCACTTCCGGTTTCTCTTTAAATTCTCTGTAAATCGGCCCGGGTTCGATTCCCAATTGTCCCAGCTTATCGGCCAGCAGTTCCCCCGGCTGATCTTTTTCCGTAATACGATAACCGTAGCTCATGATCCCATGATCCAGTTCTTTTGCTTTGACGACAAAATGCTCATTCTCGTAAACGATACCCGCACGCTTGATTTCGTGCACGATGACCGGATAATGCAAATGGGTTCCTGAAACGCGCAAAGACGTTTCAATGAACTGGCCGAGTCCTGTCGGGCCGATGATCAGCAGCGGCCCTTCGGCTCCCTGAAACGATCGGCTGCCGAGAATGCCGGGAAGCCCGAACAGATGATCGCCATGGAGATGCGTGATAAAGATAACCGTCAGCCTCGTCAGTTTGACCGAAGAATAAAGAATCTGACGCTGAGTGCCTTCCCCGCAGTCGAAAAGCCAAAGATCGCCGTCATACTCCGGAAAACTTAAAGCGAGCGACGTCACATTCCTTTCTTTTGCGGGCATCCCGGCCCCGGTTCCCAGAAATGTAAAATCCATTGAATTCACCCTTTTTTTCTTGAAAAAATAAACGGAAACAGCCGTCAAGCAGACAGACAGTAAAAGAAGCTGCAAAAAATACATTCTTCCCGTTCAATCATCAGCCGGCAGGCTGTTTTTCCCCTGATCAATCAGGCTGCCAGCCTGACGGATTGCCCCGTCTCCGAACTTTTCGTTAATTCTGTCCATCAGATTGATCAACGTCTCATTTCTGGCGTCGTCCTCGTAAGAAAATAAATCCAGCTGTTTCGTCGAAAGACTGATCGGCTGAAAAGATGAAAGCGTCACGCCAAGGAGGCGCACGGCACCGCCGTTCCAGTTTGCGTGAAAAAGCTCAAGCGCACCGTCCATGATGGCTCTTTTGGAACGGATTGGCTGGATCGACGACCCGTGCCGCGTTACCGTTTTCCAGTCTGAATAACGGATCATTATCGTTAGCTCATAGCAGACGACATGTTCTTTTTTTATCTGACGCTCAAGTTTTTCCGAAAGTTGATCCAATGTCTGACGGATAACGGTGCCTGATTGCGTGTCACGGGCCAATGTGACCGAGTGTCCGATGCTCTTGAACCGATCCCATGCCTCCGGATCGACAGCGCGGTCATCGATACCGTTAGCTCGCTCCTGCAGCCGTTTTCCCGGTATGCCGAACCGTTCGGCGATTTCTCCGGATTCACGTTTGGCCAGATCGCCAATCGTCCGAATGCCCGATTTTCGAAAACGTTCTTCTGATTTCGGTCCGACACCATGCATTTCCCCGATCGGAAGCGGCCATAGTTTTTCAGCCAGCTCCCGTTTCCTCAAAACGGTCAGGCCCATTGGTTTTTTCATATTGGAAGCCGTTTTGGCCAGAAACTTATTCGGTGCAATGCCGATACTGCACGGTAAATGAAGACTGGAATATATTCTTTGCTGTAATTGTCCGGCAAGTTGCAAAGAATCCGTTTGCGGGATCAGCCGGCTGACATCCATATACCCTTCGTCAATCGAAGCCTTCTCAACAAGAGGCGTATAGGTTTTCAGCATGTCGAAAAGCTGCTCGGATACCGCCCTGTAAAGCTCAAAATCCGGATGCTTCACAATCAGTTCCGGGCATTTCATGCGGGCTTCCCGGACAGTCATGGTTGTCCGGACGCCCATTTTTCTCGCCTCGTAGCTGCTCGTCACGATGATGCCGTGACGTTCTTCCGCTTTTCCCGCAATGGCCAGCGGCATGCGTTCCCATTCGGGATGGCGGGCAATTTCAACGGACGCATAAAAACTGTTCATATCGACGTGGAAGATGACGCGCGTTTTTTTCGCGGTGCTCATTTGCATTCCTCTCCCTGTCAAAGATTTGATCACCGGTCAAACGGGCGGCCGGTCACCTGTCGAATGAGCGAAAGAACCAGTTCGCCGGTCTTCTCGAGTTCGGTCACAGGTATCCGTTCCTCGGTTGTATGGATCTTTTCATAGCCGACACCCAGGTTTACGGTCGGGATCCCCTTTTCACAGATCACATTCGCGTCGCTTCCGCCTCCGCTGCTCAGCAGATGCGGTGTCCGGCCGATTGCTGCGGCCGCTTTTGCGGCAATCTGAACAATCGCGTCATTTTCGCCGAAGCGATAGCCGGGATAGATAAGATTGGCCTGCACCACGGCTTTCCCGTTCATTTCCTCCGCCGTTTTTACAAAGGCACCGGTCATCTTTTTCACCTGCGTCTCCATTTTGGCCCGGGTCAGGGAACGCGCTTCCGCAAGGACACGGACATAGTCGCAGACAACATGGGACGCTCTTCCTCCCTTAAAACGGCCGATATTGGCGGTCGTCTCGCTATCGATCCGGCCGAGGGGCATTCTTGCAATCGCTTTTGCCGCCATCGTAATGGCAGAAATCCCTTTTTCCGGGGCAATCCCTGCATGAGAGGTTCTCCCGAACAGACTGACTGCAAGTTTCGTCAGGTAGGGGGCCTCAGTAATAATATCGCCGACCGGACCGTCGCTGTCGAGTACAAATCCGTATTCTGCTTTCACAAGCGATGTGTCCAGCGCTTTGGCTCCGAGCAGCCCCGCCTCCTCGCCGACGGTCACGACGGCCTGCACATCCGGATGGAAAAGCTTTTTCTCCCGAATGACCTTCAGCGCTTCGAGAACGGCGGACAGTCCCGCTTTATCATCCGCACCGAGAATCGTCCTGCCATCCGAAGCGATCCAACCGTCCGAAACGGAAGGCGTGACGTTTCTCCCGGGAAACACGGTATCCATATGCAAGCCGAAATAAATCGGCGTTCCCGGGGCATTCCCCGGCAGCGTGCAAATCAGATTGTTCGCCGCATGGCCGGTCGCCGCTTTCGCATCGTCTTCTTCAACCGTTAAGCCGAGAGCCGCAAATTTCCGCTTCAGGACTTCGGAAATCATCTTCTCTTCGCCGGTTTCCGAGTCTATCTTCACTAGTTCAAGAAATGTATTGACAAGACGTTCTCTGTTGACCAAAACCATCACCCGTTTCCGTTCGCCGGCCGAATGCATGTGCCCCTTAGTCTTTACTTATTTTATCATACTGCCTCCGGGAAAATCAGTCCAATCGTTGTCAATGGACCGCTGCGCCGTCTATAATGGGTAAGTGTAGATCCTTCCCGGATCGCCCGTTCCAATTAAAGTAAAAAGGAAGTTGCAGATATGCCTAAAAAACTCTTTAAATTTGTCATTTACATTATGGTCGGCGCGCTGGTGCTCTCGACAGTTTCAGCACTGATTTTTGCAATGATCAGCTGAGCGGCACTCGTTTCCGGTCAGACGATAAGCAGCAAGGCTCCGAGAATCGGAACGATAATCATCCCCGCCCTGAGAAAAGGCGGAGGAAGCCTTTTTGTAAATTTAGCCCCGAGATAGGCACCGCTCATTGTTCCGGCAATAACCTCAAAGAGCAGGCCCAGATCAAGGTATCCCAGCCGCAGATCATTGATTCCGGCAGACAGAGCTATGGGAATGATCACAAGCATCGTCGTCCCTGCGGCGCGTCTGAAGGAGAAATTCAGCAAGAACATCAGGCCGAGCTGAATAAACGGAGTAGATCCGATGCCGAATAGTCCGGAGAGGACACCGCTGACAAGCCCGACCGCCGCAGCGCGCAGCCAAAAATGAAAACCGGCCGGCAAGTCGTCCTGGCGCAGATCCTTTTTTCTTCTGCCGATTACAATCATTCTCAGCCAGATCAGCAGCGCGGATAAGAACAGTATACCTGCAGTCATCCATTTCAATTCACCTGCAGGGATCCATGCCGACCAGGCTGAACCGAACCACGCTCCGGCGGCCCCGAACAGCCCGACCGGAATCCCCGCTTTCAGAAGCATATTTCCCTCTTTGTAATGGCTGATCGATCCGGAAACCGATGTAAAAATCATCGCAGCCAGCGCCGTGCCAAGCGACGTATGGATGGAAAAGCCAAAAACAGTCGTTAAAATCGAAATAATGAATCCCGATCCTCCTGCTCCGACAAAACCGAGCAGAAGTCCGACAATAAACATAATCGCAATAATTCCGACAATCATCAATCTTTGAACGCTCCTTTTCCGGACGGCATTTCCATGCTCTTTTCATATCTTTTTTTTACAGACAGACAATTTAATCATAGTACAGCAGTGATCGCCTGTCGACAGTATGAATAATATATATGAAACAAGGATCCCTTTGTCCTTTTTAAAATAATTGCGGAGAAAGCCGGTAATACGGAACGGGGCTATTTTTGCTGCTTTCTTTTATTGCAGGGGGAGCGACCGTTCAAGGACGGGTTGAACAAATTCGGAGTTTTTTTCATCGATTTTAAAAGAATGCGTCGGCAAAGTCTTTCCTGCACTATCGGAAAGCATGAGATTTTTAAAGATTCATAGTAAGCGCCCGAACATCCGGACCGTCTCCTGCGGCCTGTCCGCCATGAATGCCCCCGCACTGCTCTTTTTCAGTGTTATCGGTTCAACCGGATCTGTGCGTTGAATATTTGATTTCCAGAGAAAGGAAACCGATTTTCGGACAAATGAGCGAAAGTTTTATTGGCAGAAAAAAAGAAACAAGGCCCGAAATGTTTCAAAGCATCACGCGGCCGAGTGAAACAGGAGTCACGGCAAAAATTTGATTTTCCTCTTCGTTCTGCAACCGTCCGTTTAAGGAAGTGCGCCAAATATGAAAAGAATCAGTCAGACAAAGATCAATGTCCTGTTTATTACAGGGAGCATCGCTCTGCTATTATTTACTCTCGAAAGCGTCACAATTGCCCAGAACGTTCAAAGAATCGGCCGTTTTGACATTTATCTGATCTACTTTGTTCAGCACCCTATCACTTCTCTGAACACAAGGCTGATGATCGGCGTCACAAGGCTCGCCGGTCCGGCGGTCATGATATCCCTGACACTACTCATCGTCATTCTGCTTGCGATCAGGCGTTATTTTGTTGCCGCTCTTTGGTTCGGCACAACACTGCTCCTCAGTGCCGCCATATTAAATCCGTTATTAAAACAACTGATCGGGCGCCCCAGGCCGACTATTGATCGGCTAATCAATGAATCGGGCTATAGTTTTCCGAGCGGGCACGCAATTGCTGCGACGGTATTTTACGGAATGATCGCCACCCTTTCTTCCATTTACTTGCGAAAGCTCTATCAGAAAGTACTGATCGAACTGGCGGCGATGAGTCTTATTTTTATGATTATGCTTTCGAGAGTCTATCTCGGGGTCCATTATCCGACGGATGTTATCGGCGGCTTTTTGCTGGGGACGGCTACGGTCTGCTTCTCAGTCGGCTTCTTTGTTCTGTACGGTCCGGTGCTCCACCGGCTTCTTAATGCAAAAGGCTGGTCCGACCGAAGCATGAGGTCAGCCGAGGATCAAGGGCGTCTGGACGCATAGAGCCCATCCGGCCGGAAAAAATTTTTCGAATGAAAAGGCGCCCTCTGCAAACGAATCGGTGCCCTCTCAGGACTGAACCCGTATGGACTCGACCCGGACGTCTGTTTAAAAGAGATACGGAATGCAGTTAATCATAACGCCGGGCCCCCGCCCGGCGTTGATCATGATGTTTATGCTTCTGTCTCAATCCATAAAGAAAGCCGCACTTAATAAATCGGTGTGTTTTCGGCCGAGATGTTTTCAAGCAGTTCTTTGACACGGGCAAGAAAACGCCCCGTAATCAATCCGTCGAGCACGCGGTGATCGATCGAGATACAAAGATTGACCCTATCCCGGATCGCAATCATGTTGTTGACAACAACAGGCCGCCTGACGATCGATTCCACGGACAGAATGGCTGCCTGAGGATAGTTGATAATCGGCTGCGACTCGATAGAGCCAAAGGAACCGGTATTGTTGACCGTAAAAGTCCCTCCTTGCATATCGTCCGGAGTCAGCCGGTTATGGCGCACTTTCGAGGCCAGATTTTCAACAGCAAGCGCCAGACCTTTAATACTTTTTTCGTCAGCGTTTTTGATCACCGGAACGTAAAGCGCATCCTCCGCCGCGACAGCGAGCGAGATGCCGACGGCTTTTTTCTCAATAATTTTATTTCCGGCCCATGTACTGTTCATCCGCGGATATTCCTTCAATGCTGTTACAATCGCTTTAATAAAGAAGGGCAGATAGGTTAATTTATGCCCTTCTTTTTTCAGAAATGCATCCTTGATCCGATTCCTGTAATTGACCAGGTTTGTAACGTCGACTTCAATCATCATCCAGCCGTGAGGAATCTCGTGCTTGCTGCGCACCATGTTTTTGGCGATCGTCCGCCGCACGCCGGTCAGCGGAACATCAATATCGCCGGCCTCTGTCTGAGAAGGCTGTGCGGGTATTTGAATCGGTGCCGCCTGACGTGCCGCTTCAGAGAAAGATACGGCCCCCGTCGGCACCGGCACCGTCTGAAGGCGGTCGTTTCTTTCTTCCGAAACACCGGCGCCGATTGTCTCTAAACCCGAGGCCGATGCTATAAAACGCTCAACGTCTTTGCGGGTAATCCGGCCTCTTCTTCCCGTTCCCGTCAGTTGATCGAGATCAATATGATGCTCCCGGGCCAGACGGCGGACAGACGGCGAATAGCGTTTTTTCATCGGCGTATTCTGCTCTTCCGCTGCTGAAACAGCTGCCGCCTGATGCTGCTGTTTCTGAGGAGCGCGCTCCCGATCGACGGCGTTTGCCACTTCGATTGCACAGATCGGCCGGCCGACAGGAAGCGTTTCCCCTTCTTCTGCAAGCAATGCGGTTATTTTCCCTGAAAAACTTGACGGAACTTCGGCGTTTACTTTGTCGGTTGTGACCTCGGCAATCGGATCATATTTATTAACGGTATCGCCGGCAGACACAAGCCACTGGCTGATCGTTCCCTCAGTGACACTTTCTCCTAATTGCGGCATCGCCATTTTTTCAATGCTCATTTATTCCGCCTCTTCCCTTAAAATTCCGCCAGATCACGGATTGCCTGTTCCAATTTTTCCGAATCAAGCACAAACTTTTTTTCCAATGGAGCCGCATAAGGCATGGCCGGTGCATCCGGCGCCGCCAGTCTTCGGACCGGTGCATCCAGATCAAACAGGCAGCTCTCGGCAATAATTGCCGCAACCTCGCTGATGACACTGCCTTCCTTCGTGTCTTCAGTCACGAGCAGCACTTTTCCGGTTTTTTTGGCCGCGGCAATGATCGCTTCTTTATCAAGCGGATAGACCGTGCGCAGATCAAGGATGTGAGCGGAGATGCCTTCGCCGGCAAGTTTTTCGGCGGCCTGAAGGGCCAGATGAACGGCAAGGCCGTAGGTAATGACCGTTACGTCCTCTCCCTCCCGTTTTACATCCGCCTTTCCGATCGGCAGTACGTACTCGTTATCGGGCACTTCACCCTTGATCAGCCGGTAAGCGCGCTTATGCTCAAAAAAAAGCACCGGATCGTTGGCGCGGATCGAAGCCTTCAGAAGCCCTTTGACGTCATACGGAGTCGACGGCATGACAATTTTAAGTCCGGGAACATGGGCGAAAACCGCCTCCATCGACTGTGAATGGTAGAGGCCGCCGTGCACTCCGCCGCCGTATGGAGCGCGGACGGTCAGCGGCACAGACCAGTCATTGTCGGAACGGTAGCGCATCTTGGCCGCCTCGGAAATAATCTGATTGGTTGCCGGAAGCATGAAGTCGGCAAATTGCATCTCGGCGACCGGACGCAGGCCGTACATAGCCGCACCGATGGCGACGCCGACGATCGCCGATTCGGCAAGAGGCGTGTCCATCACACGTTTTTCTCCGAACCGATCATATAGACCCTTGGTCGCCTGGAAAACACCGCCTCGCCTGCCGACATCTTCTCCCAGAACAAAAACATTTTCGTCGCGTTCCATTTCTTCCTTCAACGCCTGATTAACGGCTTCGATATATGAAATGATTGCCATGGTCCACTCCCCCTTAATCCTTTTCCTCGTATACATAACGAAGGACGGTTTCCGGATCGGCAAAGGGCGCCTTCTCGGCGTAGTCCGTCGCCTCGTCGATTTCTTTTCTGATCCGTTCTTCGATTATTTTTTCTCTTTCCGGCGTTAAAATGTCCAGCTCACGTAAATAGGCGGCAAATGCCGGTACGCCGTCGCGCTTCTTCGCTTCATCGACTTCCGCCTTCGTCCGATAGGTCATGTCGTTGTCATCGCTTGTATGCGGCGTCAGGCGGTAACAATCGGCCTCAAGCAGAGAAGGCCCCTCACCGCGATGTGCCCGGTCCGCAGCTTCTTTGACAGCCGAGTATGCGGCGAGCGGATCATTTCCGTCAAACGTCCTGCCGAACATACCGTAGCCCTTTGCCCGGTCGGATATATGTTCACAGGAGAGCTGGTGGTTCAATCCGACCGATATGGCATAATGATTATTTTCACACATAAAGATCACGGGCAGTTTGTGTACGCCGGCAAAATTAGCCGCCTCATGAAAATCGCCCTGATTGGACGACCCTTCGCCGAACGTTACGAAACTTACAATATCGTCGCCCTTTAATTTGGCGGCAAGAGCAATGCCGACCGCGTGCGGATTCTGTGTCGTGACCGGGGACGAATGACTCAGCATCCGGAGCTTTTTATAGCCGAAATGGCCCGGCATCTGGCGCCCGGCTGAATTCGGATCTTCCGCCCTGGCAAAATTGTTCAGCATCATTTCGCGGACCGTCATCCCCCAGGCAAGCACAAATCCGTAATCGCGATAGTAAGGGGCAACATAATCTCTTTCACGATTCAAAGCGAAGGCTGCGCCGACCTGCGCCGCCTCCTGGCCCTGACAGGAAACGACGAACGGAATTTTTCCCGCCCGGTTCAAAAGCCAGAGACGCTCATCGACCCTTCTGGCCTTCAGCATGATTTCATACATTTTTAAGACATCCTGATCCGAAAAACCTAAAGCATGATGACGATTTTCCATTATGTTCTCCCCCTCATTCGCTGGTCTCATATGTGAATCGCTTTCCCGTCTGCGGCCAGTGCTGCTTCGCCGATGACCTCGGCCAGCGTCGGATGCGGATGAACCGCTTCCGCGACCTCCCACGGAGTTGCGTCAAGCAGCTTGGCCAGTGCCGCTTCGCCGATCAGATCCGTTGCATGCGGCCCGAAAAGATGAATACCGAGAAGATCGTTGTTTGATTTATCGGCAATGATTTGCGCGAAGCCTTCGGAATCGCCGTACACCAGCGACTTGCCGATCGCCCGGAAGGGCACTTTGCCGACCTTCACGACGTGCCCCTTTTTCGCCTCCGCTTCCGTCATGCCGATCGAAGCCGCCTCAGGCCGGGTGTAAATGCAGCGGGGAACCAGCTCCGGGTCAAGCGGTTCAACAGAAAGGCCGGCAAGATGCTCCACCGCCTTTATCCCTTCACGCGCCGCCACATGGGCGAGCTGCAGCCCGCCGATCACATCGCCGATCGCATAAATATTCGCTTCTTTTGTCTGTCCGAACGCATTGGTCTTAATAAATCCTTTTTCCGTTTCAATCGACGTATTCGAAAGCCCGATGTCTTCCGTATTCGGCTGCCTGCCGACCGAAACGAGCAGCCTCTCAGCAGAAAAAACTTTCTTTTCCCCTGAAAAATCAGCTTCGATCCGCACATCTCCGGATTTCTCCACCGTCTCCGGCAGGATCCTGGCCCTCGTGTATATCTTTATACCGCGCCTCTGAAAATTCTTTGTCAGGGCCTGCGAAATGGCCCGATCTTCCGAAGGAACGATTCGATCGCTGTATTCGGCGATGGTCACCTTTGAGCCGAAATCGGACAGCATCGATGCCCATTCGACGCCGATCACTCCGCCGCCGACAATTAGGATCGAGTCCGGGCATTCATTTAGATCCAGTGCCTCGTCTGAAGTCAGGATCCGGTCGCCGTCAATCGTCAGACCGGCAAGCGAACGCGGCCTCGATCCGGTGGCGATGATCACATTCTTTGCGGTCAGAATATCATTTTCACGATCATCACCGTATTCAACCGACACAGAACCCGGAAGCGGCGAGAAAATCGACGGACCGAGAAGCCGCCCCAAGCCGTGATAGATATCTATTTTCCCTTTTTTCATTAATTGTTTGACTCCTTGATGGAGCGTTTCGACAATTCTCTGCTTTCGTTCCTGAATCTTATCGAAATGAAGCGCCGCCTGAGCGATTCCGATACCGAATGTATCGCTCTCCTTCACCGTCGAGAAAACTTCGGCGCTCCTCAGCAGCGCTTTCGTCGGGATACAGCCCTTATGGAGACAGGTGCCGCCTAAAGCCTCTTTTTCGACGACAGCCGTCTTCAAACCGAGCTGGCCGGCACGGATCGCCGCTACATACCCGCCTGTTCCACCTCCTAATAGGACCAGGTCATAATTTTTGGCCATAAAAAAATCACTCCTTCTGTGCACGCTACAAAGTACGCAAACACCCCAAAAAAGTTTCGCCGGATTCCGGGACCTGAATCATTTCACGAAACAACAGCGGCTTGAATCTGTCCGCTCTTCATATTCTATCTTATCTTACTCTTATTTAAGTCATGACACAATTTTAACTTTAAAAAACACTTTGACTAGATGCAATTTATAAAGTGCATTATGTAATCTATATGTTGCGATATGAGTAATGAGGTGTTGAACAATTGATGAATGACTTAAAAATCGCCCGCGTCGAGGCAGGGCTGACACAGCAGCAGTTAGCGGAAAAAAGCGGTGTGACGCGGCAGACCATCAGCCTGATTGAAAAAGGAAAATATAATCCGACGCTGAAACTGTGTCTCGCGATTTGTCATGCGACCGGCAAAACACTGGATGACATTTTTTGGATTGAAAAGAGGCAGAACAAAAATGAAACGAGTGACAGATGAACGGCTGAAAATAGAATTACTGAAAAATATCCGCATTGTTTTTATCTTTCAAACGCTGGGAATATTGGCTGTTTTGATTTATACAGGAATTTCAAGAGGAGCGGATGCGGCATTCCAGTCGCCCCTTTTTCTTGTATTTACCGGGACCGGCGTTATTATAAGCTTTTTGCAAATGCGGGTTTCTGCCGATATGGATGAAATGAGCAAACACAGGCGCAGAAAACCGATGCCGTATTACGGACTGTTCCTGATCGCGCTGGCCGTCGGTCTGGGGGTCGGTTTGCTGAATTTCGTTGTCGATCCGCTGCATAAACAGTTTGCATGGATCTCACGGGCGGCGTCTTTTTCATTTGTTTTCTCACCGTTTATTCAGTCGGATACTTCAACAGCAAAAAACGCGGCGAACAGGATCGGGATGAATGAAGACGGCGTTCATCCGCTCCTCAGTTTGCCCCGCTGCTGTTTGCGGCAATGACGGCGCTTGCGGATGCGGCCATTGCCGCTGCCTGGGCAGCCTCCTGTGCCCGGATCAGCAGATCGGTCATGCTCACGATGCCCGGATCCGCCGCCCTTTCCTGTCCCTCCGCTTGGAGCCGGCTTCCGATACAGAGATGGGCAGCTGTCTGAAAGTAAAAATCTTTGTCGATAAACAGACTCATTTTTTCTTCGCGCATCGCCTGATAAAAATTCGCAATCTCCTGAACGGCATGATCTTCATCCTGTAATAAGGCAATCATTCCATATATAGGATAACAGTTCGAATGAAGTCTGATGCGATTCGCCGCGATCGAATTTTTGACCGCGGCACACTTCTCAATCAGAGAGCGGGATGGCTGATCGGACAGAAAGGCCAGCACGCAGGCGAGCGTCTGTAAATCATTATTTTTGCGAAAGCCGTATTTCTGCAGCCCTTCAAAATAGTATTCTTCACGTTCGATAAGCACCGGTGCCTCGGCATCTAATTGCGCGAGAAGAATGATCAGCGACACATCGCCGCCGTTCGTCAGTACGAAATGCCGTTTTTTCAAAAGCTTGTACATCTCATTGGCTTTAGCCATAATAGCGTCCAGGCCGTTTTCCTCAGCTCCGGCCAGCATCGCCGCCGCAATATAGGTTTGCTGCTGCCGTAAAAAACCGCTTTTTACCAATTTCCTGTATCGGTCAAAAAGCAGCTCGGCGCTGCCGGATGTCTGCTTTTTGTCGATTAAGAGCATAGCGTCCAGGCAGAAGCGGATATCCCGGCTTAATACGGAAAACCAGCCGGCTCCTTTTTTCAGCCTCTGATCTATATCGCGAAAGGCTGTTTCATCGGCTGCTTCCCCTGCCGCCGTATACTGGGCGGCGACAATCATGCGCGTATTCGCCGAAGCCATTTTCAAAATCCTGCTCAATATTTTCATGTTGTGAACCAGCAATCCAATCTTATCGCTTTGAGAGAAAGACATCACGGCACCTCCGGCCGGCACGATGGGAAACGGCGGCAGACAGATTCCGCCGCTTGGAAGGGATTAAATAAGAGCCGGCTGCTTTTTTCTGTTCTGTCTTTTATTTTAACATACTTAACGGACCTTCAGTTCGGCCGATTGGTTTGTGAACAATCTGGACGCTTTCAGCTTAATCCCGATTTAAGTTCATAATGGCAATGACACAGGGTATACCGGAGTCATCCCCTGCAATTATTTTACTGCCCGGACGGAGTAAGCAGCCATATGCTGACTCGGGCTGTTTTCACAGTCTTCCGCACAGCATGTTTCATTTATCTGCCGGATCGGCAAACGGCCGTTCAGACATCCGTCTGTTTTAAAGATTCTGTAAAGGTGTTGAATTCGGCACCCGCACGATTGCAAACGTATGTTCCTTCTTGTATAATCATTCTATGCAATAAGACAGATGACCTTTAAAAAGTATAAAAAGGAGCGGATTGATCATGCCGTTGCGATTAAGTCCCTATTTGATGATGAACGGAAACACTGAGGAAGCGATTCAGTTTTATGAAAAAGCACTGGATGCAAAAGTCGTCTTCAAACAGACTTTCGGAGAAATGCCGGGAAATCCGAATGCTCCTCTTCCGGAAGCAGCCAAGAAGCTTGTTTCTCATGCCCTGGTAAAAATCGGCGATTCCGATTTAATGTTTTCCGACAATTTTCCCGGGCAGTCCAGCAAGCCCGGCGATCAGATAACCATCTGCATCACGGTCGATGACAAGGAACGGTCAGGCCGGATTTTCGAGGCGCTGAGCGAGGGCGGTGCGGTCAAAATGCCGCTTCAGAAAACTTTTTTCAGCCCGGCTTACGCCATTGTAACGGATCGGTTCGGCGTGACTTTCCAGATCTTCACGGAAGGCAACAAGTGAGAAAAGGATTTCAGTTTATATTTGCAGGATACAGAAAAACGGCTCCGTCGCCCCCTTGTGTGACAGAACCGTTTTTCTGCTTTTAAGGGTACGGCCGCTGTTCTTTTTTCCTGTCATTTTTCAAAACCTCCCCCCTTAAAATCCGCGATGGGTACGGACAGCTTATTGAGGCGCCGGCTTCCTGACCAAAGCCATGATTCCTGCAATGATATAGAGAATGCCCGGAACGATTTCGAGCAGGCTCGCCGCACCGGACAAGATCAAGAGCCATCCCCCGAGTTTCGGATGGCTGCGCTTTAGAAGAATGAGGGCAATCCCTGCCGGAATGATGCTGACAATTGACAGAATGATGAGAACGGATCCGCCAGTATGAAACAAGTGGATTGCGTTATTAATATTCTGTGAATCCGGAGCGGATCCTGCGGCTTTGAGCTGCTGTTTCAGGACGACGGATTCACCGTCAGGGCACGGGCCCCGTAGAACAGCGCCAGGAGATTAATAGCGGCTGCTAGAATAGATTGAACAAATTCGCCGGTTCTTTTCATTATAAAAGCCTCCTCGATTCATCAATTCAAAAATATCTCCGTAAATAAACCGCCTGCCCTATTCGGCCGCGGCTTCACGCTCATATAAAGTATAAAGGCAGAAGTCAATTGTCTGCTGTCAATCAAGAGGTTTTATTCTGCACATGCGCTCCGAACTCTAACATGTTATGATAATAAATAACTAGTAAATTCTTTCGCGGAGTGAAATCATCTTGAACAATTTTGTTTGGCTGACAAATATTACATGGATTGACGGAACGATCGCCGTCGCCATTTTTCTTATGTTTATTCTGGCAGGAAAACTGTTTTCCAAGTACTTTCTGAAGTTCACTGCAAAAATTGCGAAGATGAGCAAAAGCCGGATCGACGAAGCGCTGTTCTCAGCGTTTCGCAAGCCGATTATATTCATTCTCGTCATGACCGGCATCTATTTATCTCTCTCCTACTTGCCGATGCCGGCCCATTGGAAAGCAGCCCTCTCGCTCTTGTACAAATCGGCCGCCACTTTCTCGATTGGCTGGGGCTTCTTTCTTTTTTCCGACGCGATCGGGATATTTTTCAACAGGATGGGCGACCGTTTCGACCTGCAGTTTAATAATATCATCATTCCGTTTCTTTCCAAGCTGACCAAGTTCATCGTTGTCGTGCTGACAGCCGCGTTGATTCTGGAACAGTGGAATTATCATGTGACCGGGCTGATCACCGGACTTGGAATCGGCGGGCTTGCCATTGCGATGGCGGCAAAGGACACTTTAAGCAATCTGTTCGGCGGTTTTGTGATTATCACCGACGCGCCGTTTACGATAGGCGATCTGATCCAGACCGGAACCATTGAGGGGGTCGTTGAAGATATTAACTTCCGATCGACAAGGATCCGCACGCCGGAGCAGGCGCTTGTTACCGTACCGAATTCCACCCTTGCCAATCAGCCGATCACCAATCTGTCGAAAATGGAAAAACGACGGATTTCGCTGAACGTTCAGCTTGATCTTGAGACGACGAATGAACAGCTGACGATCTGTATTCAGGCTGTCCGCCGCCTTCTTTCCGACGATCCGCAGATCCTTAAGGACGGACTGATGGTCTATCTCGACCGGATCACTTCATCCAGCAAGAATTTAATCGTGCAATTTTTTATTCCAACCACCGAATATGAAGAGTGGATGAAAGTGAAAGAAAAGTACAATCTGGCTATTCTCGGCCTGTTGGAAAAACAAGGCATTAGCCTGGCAAAAGTTTTCCCGCGAACGATTTCAGACGCCGATCAGAGCAAACCGAAACAGAAACTTGTGCTTCCGGTCAAACCGGCTTCAGATGACAAAAATCTGACCGAAACGGTACAGCTCAGATCCAGAAAATAGGCCGTCCGGTTTTTGGACAGGCAAAAAGCGCATCCGTCTGCAGCTGATCTCCTGCAAACGGGTGCGTGATCTTTTTATACAGGACGCCGGTTGAGTTGAGAAAACCCGGTACTTGAGTGCCGGAATGAATCAACGTCTCGGGCATCCGTTGTTGTATTCAGTTAACTGATTTTCAATATATCCGGCTCCCTCTCCTTCGACACATCGCCCGGGGGGCTCATGAAATAACCGGGTGACCGGAGATGGCCCCAAGGTTTCTGCCTGGTTTCAGGATATTGCCTGAACCAGTGCCCCTTTAAAATGATTTAACCACGGATGACGGCGTCCTGTTAGGTGGAAAACTCATCATCATGTGCACGTGGTCGGGCAGGCTCTCTAACTATTGAATGACAATCTTGTTTTTCCCGGTTTCCAGCAGCCCGGCATTTTAATGCCGATGCAGTTCGCGCCCTATTCAGTACCCGTCCTTCTGAGCAAGGCAATCATTCCTGCAGCCATCAGAACCAGTCCGGCCGGAAGACCCGCGGCAAAAAGGACCACACTATTTTCTGCCCCTGCAAGGATCAGCATCATGCCCGTCAGTGTCCCTTTTTTATCATTCAAAATAAAAAGCGCGGCTGCGGCGACGGCGAATGAGACGGTACCCGCAATTACAGCCTGCACGCTGAATGCGTTCAGGCTGTCCGACGCTCCGAAAACATTCGCCATGCCGGCGCTTCTTACAACACCCGCTTGCGTCGCCGGGAACCTGAGGGCAATCAGCAGGAAAAGCCCGAAAAATGCCTGAAGAGCTGCAAGAACGGTACCCATGGTTCCTATGATTTTTTCAGCAAGTTTCCGATCGCTCATGACTTCCTCCTTTGCCGCGGATCATGCTTATCGGAAAAAGCCGTATTGTCCGATGATCCGGCCGCCGATGGCATCGATCAGAAAGAACGCCGTTTTGCACGATGGAAAAATCGCTTATTCTTTCTGCAGACGACAGTCTTTTCACTTCGAATGTATGCTTATTAAAAGGGGAACATGCCTTCAATAAGAAGAGCATTCGGCCGTCTGCAAAAAACACGGGACTATTTTTTGCATGATAAATACAAATAAAGCTGTTTACTCAGGACAGCGCAAAATAGCATTCTCACACTGAAATACAAATCGATTAGAGAAAATAGTTGTTTACTCAGGCAGCAATTCTTTTGTTCGCCCACAGATTTCGTGACAAAAAAGTCTTTTACTACTCTATAATTAAGAAAGCAGACTGTTGTGCAGTTGACGAATTCCGTGCACAGTCCGATCGGATTTAGAGAACTGCACCCAATCAAAAAAGGTAGAGTCGGAACTGAAAAAAACTATCAGTCGCACCGAATCGAGTTTGAGTCGCACCGAAATGAGAGAAAGCCGCACCGAATCACTAAAATGTCGCTCCGAAATGCCAGAAACTCGCGCCGAATTTTCGAAGTCGCGCCCAATCGATCAGAACTCGCTCCGAATCGGAAGAAAGCCGATCCGAAATGCTGAAAAGACGCACCGAAACGTTAAAAGAGAGGTTTATCGGTCAGCACGGCAATTTCATCGGTCAGCGAACTTCATTTATCGGTCGGCACAGCAACTTTATCGGTCAGCGCACCTCGTTTATCGGTCGTTGTGCCCCAAAGGCGCCGGACTCACCTCCTAATTCGGCTGAATCATGGCAAAAAATTCATTTGTTCCATATTTCTACAGCCTTTCACTTCATTCCTATTAATGTCAGCAGGACGGCCCTACTGCGCAACAACACTTTTTCAGGAAACAACTTTTTTATATAACAGTTATTCCAGCATTTTTTCAAATGAAAAAATCACCATGAATCCTTACTTTTAGCCATCTCCCACCTCTGATAAATGGTAATAAAAAACACGCCATGAGTTACCTTAGGTAAGGTATACTTTATGACGTGAATTTTTGAAACAACTTTATTAAGCGCATACATTTCATCCATAAAAACCAAAAAAGCGGGACCCTTCCGTCTCCGCTTTTCGATCGTTCCTTTACTAATAGACCGGAAACTGCCTCCGGCCGCGTCTTTTATCCAGTGGTCATTCCTGACGATATAGGCCGGGATTCTCGCGTGCATTTTCTCTCAGGAGTTTGATTGAATCCAGAATTCTCCGGTACAGTGCATCCGCGTCTTCGCCTTCTATAATAAGCAGTATCTCCTTCCCTTGAAGAGAGGAAAGAAATTTTATCGTCTCCGGCAAATCATTTATACAAAAAGTTTTTTCATTAGCAGAGAAATACGCAGTACTGCGGCTTTTTTTAATTGTCTCATATAGGCGCAAGGCACGTTTTAATGTCAGGGCACTGACCGACTTGATCGGGACTTTGATCGATACGATTTGTTTTGCCATTATAAAAAACCACCTCTTGCTCAATTTCTTCGCAGGTTTTCTATCACTATCCTTATTATATGTCATATTCTCATGGATACGGAAGAGCCAGCCGTTCCGGCCGTTTATACATTGAGAAGCCGTTTTCCCTGCTCTTCTCCGGCAAAGTTAACGATCGGACGATGAGCGGACGACAATCGATTCGTTCGGCTTTTCTTTTCCATGCTGAAGCTGATACATATTGAAATAAAGCCCTTTTTCTTTCAGAAGCGACTGATGCGTTCCCCGTTCAACAATTTCGCCGTGATGAAGCACAAGGATCTGATCCGCATCCTGAACAGTCGACAGACGGTGGGCGATCGCAATCGTCGTCCTTCCCTCTCTCATCTTTTTCAAAGCTGCCTGAATTGCTTCTTCTGTTTCGGTATCTACATTAGCGGTGGCCTCATCGAGCACCAGAATTTTCGGATTGAGCGCCATGGTCCGTGCAAATGACAGAAGCTGGCGCTGCCCGCTTGAAAAAGTCGCCCCGCGCTCTCCGACCGGTTCGTGATATTTGCGGGGCAGCTGCTCAATGAACGGGTCGGCCTGAACGAATTCCGCCGCTTTTTTCACTTCTGCATCGCTGACCTGGCGACGGCTGAGGCGGATATTGTCTGCCACATCACCGACAAACAGGAATGAATCCTGCAGGACAAGTCCCAATTTTCGGCGCAGCTCTTCGTCCGAGAAAGTCTTCAGCGGTTTCCCGTCTATGTAAACTGCGCCCCGCTCAACCGGATAAAAGCGCATCAGCAGGTTGATGATCGAACTCTTGCCGCTTCCCGTGTGCCCGACCAGCGCCACGGTCTTTCCTGGCTCGGCGACAAACGAAATATGTTTGAGTACGTCGGTCTTGCTGTCATAAGAAAACGATACATCTCTGAATTCGACACGCCCGTTGACGACAGCGGGCCGCTCCGTCCCCTGGCGGGCGGGAGCCGTCCGCTCTTCGTCCAGCAATCCGAACACGCGCTCCGCCGAAACCATGGCCTGCTGATAGAACGTCAGCTGCTGCATGATCTGGTTAATCGGGTCAAAAAAGCGATCCAGATAGTTGACAAAGGCATAGAGCACCCCTATTTGCACGACACCGCCGAGAGACTGTATGCCGAAAAAGCTAAGAATCATAATCAGTCCAAGTAAATATACGGAATAGACAGCAGAACGCAGCATTAGGCTGTTCAGCCGCACGCTTTTCATCAACGCCTTTTTATGTTCATTGTTGATTTTGCCGAATTCTTCGCGCATGCGCCGCTCCTGACGCATGGCCTGAATCATCGCCATCCCTTGAAGCGACTCATTCAGCTTCGCATTGAGCTGACTCAGTTTGACACGGGTTACCCGGTAGACCTTAGAACTGAGTTTTCTGTAGGCCCACATCAGAATAAGAATGAACGGCATCAGAACGAGACAGATCAGCGCAAGCCGGCCATCAAGAAAAAACATGCCCGTAAAAATGCCGATCATCGTGATTCCGCTGCTGATGAAGGTCGAGAGTACGCTCACGTAAAGATCTTTTATCGCTTCGGTATCATTCGTGATTCTGGAAACGAGGCTGCCGCCGGGTGTCCGGTCAAAGAAAGTCAGGCCAAGGTGCTGGACCTTGCTGAAAACTTCGACGCGCATTTTCTGAATAACATGCAAAGCGATTTTCTGAAAAGACAGCGCCTGCAAATAATGAAAAATGGCCGATACAGCATATAAAACAATAAAAAGTGCCGCCAGCAGTGTCAGTGCCTGCCATGGAAATTTCCGCGGCGTTAAATAATTATCTATAAAAATTTTCATGACAATCGGTCCGAGGACGTCGGCTACGGTCGCGATAACCAGCATGATAAAGGCAAGACCGAGACTTTTCCTGAAATGCTTGAGGTACGTCATCAGCCGCAGCAGCACATGATCTTCTGAGATCTTTTCACGATTCTGCTTTATTTTTTCTTTCACAGACGGTTTCCTCCTTCCATCACGAGCGATTCCAGCTGCTGGTGTGCATACATTTCGGCATACCACCCGTTCCCTTTCAGCAATTCCCGGTGCGTTCCCTGTTCCGCAATCCGTCCGTCCTCAATAACGATGATTAAATCGGCATGTTCCACCGCGCTGAGCCGATGAGCCGAAATCAATGTTGTTTTATGGCGCCTTTCGCTTTTCAGGGCCTGCAGAATAGCGACTTCGGTGCGCGCATCGACGGCAGACAGCGAGTCGTCGAAGATCAGGATTTCAGGATCGGCGAGCAGGGCGCGGGCGATAGATACACGCTGTTTCTGACCGCCGGACAGCGTGACGCCCCGTTCTCCGACGACGGTGTCGTAGCCGTCTTTAAAATCCAGTATCTCCTCATGAATATTGGCGAGTCTGGCCGCTCTTTCAATCTCTTCCCGCGATGCACCGGCGCGGGCAAACGCAATATTTTCCGCAATAGTCGCCGAAAAAAGGATATGATCCTGAGGAACATAACCGATGGCGCTTCTCAGAGCCCCCAAAGTGAACCGTTTAATCGGCGTTCCGCCTATCTCTATCTCCCCGTCCCGCACATCGAACTCTCTGAGCAGCAGCCTGAGCAAGGTTGTCTTCCCAGCTCCTGTCTTCCCGACGATGCCCAGCGTCTGTCCTTTTTTCAGCGTAAGGGAAATATTCGATAAAACCGCTGTTTCACTGCCCGGATAGCAAAATGAGCCGATGCGATAATCAATGTCGCCGCTCGGGATGACGTCCAGAGCGGCTTTACTGTCGACAATCTCGGGTTTCACGGAGAGGAGCCGCCGGATCCGGTCGTACGAAGCTCTGCCGCGCTCAACCGTGTTGAAAAGGAATCCGAAAGCGAGCATCGGCCAGACAAGCTGACCGAGATAAAGCGTGAAGCTGGTCAGGCGTCCAATCGTCAGTGAACCGTTCACGACATAAATGGAACCGAAAGCAAGCGCGAGAAAATAGCAGACTCCGACGATCAGCGTAATCGTCGGATCGAACAGGGAATCAATTTTCGCAACAGCGATATTTTTATTAACGACGTCCTGAGAGGCTCTGCTGAATCGATCGATCTGGGCATTCTCTTCGCCAAACGCCTTGATTACGCGAACGCCGGCTATATTTTCCTGAACCTTGTCATTCAGATCGGAGAAAGCTGCCTGGGCCTTGCCGAATCGTTTATGAAGGAGCGAGCCGTAGTGCATCGTCAGAATTGCCATGACCGGCATCGGGAGAAGAGCGATCAGCGTTAATTTCCAGCTGATCAGCGCCGCCATGCTGACAATCACCATAGCGCCCATTGTTATCGAATCGACCAGCGTCAGAATGCCTTCGCCCGCAGCATTCTGTACAGCATTTATATCATTTGTCGCATGCGCCATCATGTCTCCGACCCGCGTTTTCTGGTAGAAATTAGGCGACAGCCGCGTAAAATGCGTATAGAGTGTATCTCGAAGCTGTTTTGCAAGAATGACGGATGATCCGAAAATAAGCTGACGCCATAAATATCCTGTACAATAATAAATAATACCGATCAGGACAAGAAACAAAATCCATTCTGCCAGCAGAAACGGTGTCAGCGTCCTCCCCTTGATTGCGTCCACCAGTATGCCGACGACGTAAGGCGGGATCAGCGAAAGAAAACTGGAAAGCATCAGAAAAGCAATACCGAACAGATATCTGAATTTTTCCTGTTTGAAAAACCACCACAAATCGTAAAAAATACGCACCGTATTCCCTCCCTTGATGCAGCCGCTTTCCGGCAGTAAAAAGCCACAGGAGAAAATCACCATCTCTTCTCCTGTGGCTCATAGGAAATAAACAAACGAATCATTTATTAGACAAGAAAATAAATGATCAGCCGTTATCCGTGCCGGAAAAAGGAGCCGGGCGTCGGCAGTCCGCTAATAGCGGCAAACATTCTGATCCGCTGTGTCCAATCAGCCGTAATAGGGGTCAACTTCATGACGCCCGCCTCCTTCTCGATTATTAATTATTGAAATCATTATATCTTGATTTATCAGCCAAGTAAATATGAAAAGGCAAAAAAATGGAAACCGCTGCAATACGGTCCCCATTTTTACTGACTGTTTCATGTTTAATCGATCGAAATGGATTTACTCGGTTTCTGCGCTTCTTCTCTCTTAGGAAGTGTAACCTGAAGAACGCCGTCTTTGAATGAGGCTTTGATTTCGTCTTCTTTGATCCCGTCAAGCATAAATCTGCGCGTATAAGATCCGGATGCGCGCTCCTTGCGGATGAAACTGCCGTCTTCCGCCTTTTCATTCGTTTCCTGTTCACGGGTCGCATCGATTGTCAGCACGCCCTGATCAAAGTCCAGGTGAATATTATCCCTGCTGAAACCCGGCAGATCGACCTTCACCTCATAAGCATTGCTCTTTTCCTGAACGTCTGCCGCAAAAGGCTGAATGCCCGTGTTGCGGAAGAAATTGTGCCCCCATTCATCAAACCAGGAAGGCAGGAAATCAAAAAACCCGTCGCGATCTTTTTTAGTTGGATACAGATTTGCCATAAAGCATTCCTCCTCGAATGTTATAAGGGTATTTTTTGCATGTCTGTTTTTTTGTATCCCTATCTCCTACAGCTTTTATTATAGACCTTTGGTCAAATAAGGTCAAACTATTTTGTGGAAATTTTGACCTTTTTTTGTGCCCTTCAGCCAATCCGTCTCATGAAGCGGGCAATCGCTCCGGGGACCAGCCTGAAGATCAGCATAACCGCCAGGATGATTGCCGGATAGACGAGCGCCCGGCCGATAAAGAAGATCATAATGAAGGTGGCTGCCGCAGCGGTCAGACTGATCAGCCGTTTTTTCCGTTCGTTTCTGAACAGAACGACACCGGCCGCGCAGCCGCCAAAGTACGTTAATAGAAATGCCGCATTCGGCAACTGGATTAGATCAGTCAGTGTCACGATCTTCAATCCGAAAAATATCATGACGAAGATAAAGCACAGGCTCAAAAAAAGCAGCCCGCCGAGCGGTGTTCCGTACTTCTTTGAAATGAGGCCCAGCCAGCCTGGTGCGCTGCCGGTTTCAGATAAGGCACGTCCAAGCCTTGACGCCGCACCGATATAAGCCACAACGGTTGCCAGACAGATGAGCAGACCGGATAGACCGATCAGGACGCCGCCGGTTTGGCCGAAAGCCAGCCTGGCGACAGCAACCAGAGCCGCCTGCGACTGCTGCCGATAACTGTCTGTTCCGATAACCGCTGCCGCTGTCATAAAATAAATGGTTCCGACCAGCCCGGCGGAAAGGATCGTAGCCCGCATGACGTCCCTTTCAGGACGGACAAATTCTGCTGACAGATGAGAGACGGCTTCCCAGCCGATAAAACACCAGAAAAGGATTGTTGAAGCGCTGCCCACCGCGGCCGCACCGTGAGGCATAAAGGGCTCAAAATTGACAACTTTCATATGGGGGACGGCACCAAGAATCGCCGCAATCAGAATGCCGAGGATTCCGGCAACCACAGCGATCTGAATCTTCCCCGCCAGACTCATGCCTAAATAATTCAGGGCAACGGCGGCAAATAAAATCAGGCAGGCGATAAAAATCGTGAAAGTTTCAGTCTGTCCAAGCGCTGCGCTTAAATAACCGGATCCTGTCAATGCGGCAACCGGAGCCCCGATCGGTACCGACATCAGGAAAAACCAGCCGACGATCGATCCTGCCCGTTCACCGAAGGCCAGCCGAACAAAATGCGCTACTCCGCCGGAGCTTGGATATTCCTGTGCGAGATAAGCCATGGACACAGAGAGCGGCAAAGCCAGAACCATGAGAAAGCCCCAGTCGATTAATGAAGCAGGACCGGCCATTCGTGCAGCCAGGCCCGGAACAATTAATATACCGGATCCAAGCACCGCACCAATATAGAGAGCAACAGCCTGCGGCAGCCGAATCGTTGCTTTGATCTCTTTTTTCATCTTCTTGCCTCCTGTTCTTTGCAAACGGCAGCTTTTCCTGTATCATATGAGTGATCAGGCAATCGGTAAAGATGATTATTTCGATAAAAACGATCGGAAATTTTGATAGAGGGGGGATATTATGGAGATCAAACAGCTGATCACTTTTCAGAAGGCTGCTGAAAAATTAAATTTTACCCATACGGCTGAGCAATTGAACTTCGCCCAATCGAGTGTCACCGCTCATATTAAGTCGCTCGAGGATGAGCTCGGCGTTCAGCTCTTCGACAGATTGGGAAAAAGTCTGGCACTGACAGATGCCGGCAGAAAACTGCAGATCTATGCCAATCAGATTCTTTCTTTAACAAATGAAGCCAGAAAAGCCGTTATGTCAGAAAAAGAACCGTCCGGTACATTGGTCATCGGCGCTACCGAAAGCCTGTGCACCTACCGGCTCCCTCCGATCCTGTCCGATTTCAGGCACCGCTATCCCAAAGTCCGCTTTCATTTCTCTCCGGGCATTTCCGACCGCGACATTCTTGACCGGCTTGAGAAAGGCAGCCTGGATGCCGCAATTCTGATGGACGTCGATCTCATTCCGGACGTGTTTGTTATTGAAAAGTTAAAAAAAGAAACGATCGGCGTCGTCGCTGCGCCGGATCATCCTCTGTTCAGGAAAAAGACCGTTGTTCCGGCCGATTTATACGAAGAGTCCTTGCTGCTGACCGAAAAAAACTGCAGTTACCGCCGTCAGTTCGATCGTGATTTTTCGAACTGCGGTTTAGTCCCCGAACATGTTTTTGAGTTTGCCAGTGTGGAGGCGATCAAACAATGCGTCATAGCCGGACTGGGCATTGCCGTTCTCCCGGAAATAACCTTCCGGAAAGAACTTGGGAATGGAGAGATCGCCCTGCTCCCCTGGGGAGGGACTCCTTTATCTGTTCACTCGCATCTTGTCCGCCACAAAGACAAGTGGCTCTCCCCGGCGCTTGCCGCATTTCTGAACCTGACCCGGGAAAGCTTGAAAGACTAGATTGCGGACTAATATCGTTTTTCTCCGCTCCGGTGTTCCTGTATAATGATCATTGTGCAGCTGCCGATCGGCCGATTTTTATTGCCGCCGGCCGTGAAGACGCTGCCTGAAAGGAAGTCACGATATGACCAAATCTCTTATTTTGGCGGAAAAACCAAGCGTCGCCAGAGAAATCGCCCGCGTGCTCGGCTGTCGCAATAACAGTCGAAATTACATTGAAGGCGACCGTTACGTTGTCACGTGGGCACTCGGCCATCTGATTGAACTCAAGATGCCCGAAGACTACGACAATCGCTACAAGACATGGCGGATGGATGATCTGCCGATTATACCGAAGAAAATGGAGATAAAAACGATCAAACAGACGAGCGCACAATTTCATGCGATCCGCCGGCTGGCTCAGCGCAAAGATCTCGGTACGTTTGTGATCGCAACAGATGCCGGACGGGAAGGCGAACTCGTCGCCCGCTGGATTATTGAAAAAATCGGCTGGCGGAAACCGGTCCAACGGCTGTGGATCTCTTCGCAGACTGACCGGGCGATCCGTGATGGATTCAGCCGCCTGAAACCTGCCGGAGATTATGATAAACTTTATCAGTCGGCCGTATGCCGTTCACAGGCCGACTGGCTGATCGGATTGAATGTTTCGCGAGCGCTTACGACAAAATACGAGGACTCTTTATCCGCCGGACGCGTCCAGACGCCGACACTTTCTATGATCATCGACCAAGAGGAGACGATCCAGTCCTTTCGTCCGCAGCCCTACTGGACGATCGACGCCCGGATCGGAGGATATACGGCGGCATGGCGGCACGGGGAACAATCCCGCCTTTTTGATCCGCAGCAAGCTGAAACCATCGTTAAAGAACTGAAGGGACAACAGGCGGTCGTCGACAAATTAGAGATCAGGCGGAAAAAAGAGCATCAGCCGCTTCCCTATGATCTGACGGAACTGCAGCGCGATGCCAACAGGCACCTCGGTTTTTCCGCGAAGAAAACATTGAACGTGCTGCAGGCGCTTTATGAACGGCACAAAATTGTCACTTACCCGCGCACGGATTCACGCTATCTGACCTGGGACATTGCCGCGACCATGCCTGAGCGTCTAAAAGCGATTTCGTCCGTTTACGGGGAGGAAACACGGCCGATTCTTCACAAACAAAAAGGCAAGGTACTGGCAGCCAATGTGTTCAATGACGCAAAAGTAGGCGATCACCATGCGCTGATTCCGACCGAACAGCCCGTTTACATCGGCGATCTGTCTGCGGATGAACGAAAACTTTACGATATGGTCATACGCCGCTTCCTGGCGCTGTTTTATCCGGAGCATCAATATGAATCCGTCCGTGCCCTTCTATCGGCCGGCAACCAGCATCTGGTCATACAGGACACCGTTGAGATTGATCCGGGATTCAGGCGGATCGTGGGAACAGGCGAAGAACGGGCGCCTCAGACCCACGGGTCCCTGCGGGAAGGGCAGGCGCTTCCCATCGGTAAGGTTTCGCTGCAGCAGAAAATGACGGAACCTCCCGCACGCCTTTCTGAAGCCGATCTGCTGACAAAAATGGAAAAATACGGACTCGGCACACCGGCGACACGCGCCGATATTATCGAGAAGCTGCTTCAATCCGAAGCAATCGAACGGAATGCGGGCGGAAGGCTTCATCCGACACCCAAAGGCAGACAGCTGATCGATCTCGTCAATCCCACCCTTAAATCGCCGGAACTGACGGCAAAATGGGAGAATCAGCTGGAGGATATTGCTAAGGGGACAGGCAGCCCGGATCGTTTTATTAAAAATATACGCGAGCAGACCGTCCGGCTCGTTCAGGAAATTAAAGAAAGCGAACAATCTTACAAAATTCAGAATCTGACCGGAACAAAATGCCCGGAATGCGGCTCGCCGATGAAAGAAGGCAAGGACCGCGACGGCGGCCGGGTGCTTGTGTGCATTAACCGCGCCTGCGGTTACCGAAAACGCAAAGATCCGAAACTGTCCAACCGCAGATGCCCGACGTGCCATAAGAAGATGGAAATCCATCAGGGCAAGGCCGGAGTCTATTTTCAGTGCAGAACATGCGGCATCGTAGAAAAGGCGGAGCACGCCAAAAAGCATGCGGACAAACGTGAAACGCGGCAGCTGATGCAGAAGATAAACAGCAGCAGTGAACCATTGGGGAACAGTCTGGCGGACGCACTAAAGTCGGCTCTTGAAAAAAGAACGGATCATTGACCGACAGAGTTCTGCGGGGAAAAATTCAAACAATGACTGATAAAAGGGACCGCGGAAGACCGCAGTCCCTTATTTTAGCGACGTTTTCCTGCCTTTGAAAATAAGATCAGGCATGCTGCTTCACCCGGGTCCGCAATTCAGGAATGTACGTCGAAACGATTTCGGCGAGCGCCCGGTACCCTTTGGCAGACGGATGCAGCCCGTCTTCATTAATTAATTCCGAAAAGCTGCCCTTCCGTTTGAATGCTGATCTGATATCGATCGTGGGTACACCTGTCCTGCGGACAAAATCTTTCAACGCGCGATTGTACATGCCGTGCCAATGTTCAATACCGCCGCAGTAGCTGATCCAGTGTCCGATCGAGTGGCTGTACCGTTTCATTAAAGACTGATAGTAGCGGACAGGATCAAGCGGCAGCAAACTGAGAACGACAGGAACTGCCCCGATCGAATTGACTTTTTCAATCAATATCTTCATATTTTCAAGATAACGGCTGAGCGGCACAATCGGCACATGTTCCTCTTCAGGAAGAAGCGCCACCTGATCCCAGTGAAAATTACAGTCGTTTCCTCCGATACCGATCAGAACCAGATCCGGATGAAGCTGCAGAACGTCTTTGTCAACGCGCTCCACAAGCAGATCGGAATTATCGTTAAAAACACCTTTGTTGATCACTTTATCGCCGCTGCCGAGAAGACGCTGCAGCAGTACGGGATAATTTTCCCGAATAATTTTGAATCTTCCGCCGGTAAAAGTGACCCCCCGAGTCACGCTGTCTCCAAAACATATGATTTTCAATTCGCTCACCTCTTGAATTTCTCTGCCGGGAACGTCAGCGAAAATTGATCGCCCGATTCAGACTGACTTCTTTACCTTCATACTAACAAAACCAGCGGCCGTTTCCCAGCATTCAACAGAAGATTATAAGAAATTTATTTTTTTAACGCGGAAAATTTCTTGGCGGCCGGCAACATATTCGGGATGGGTCCCCTATGGAACAACATTTTTCCAGAGACATTCGGACGATCAGGCATTGATCCTGCCGCATGGTTATGAGAAGGAGGAAGACAGCGATCTGCTGTCTCCGTGCTCTCCCTTTTTTCATACGGGCCGGGCCGCCTGCCTGATTCATTGGTGCCCTCCGCCATTTTCCTTTTTAAAAACGGTTTCCCCCTGAGACAAGCAAACAAGCAGAATAGTACGGATAAGGATAATATCAATAAAATTCCAGGATGGCATACGGCCTGTTTTTTGCATTTTGAAGCAAAATGTACCATTTCCCGGATGAAGTCCGGATTCGTCCCGGATAGATTGTATATCCTGCCTTTGCCGGCATTTTATACTCAATCCGCATTCGGTGAATCGTAAAATTTTTCGGCAGGAACTCTATCGCCTTCTCAATATACTTTGCATTATTCATATGGTGATACATATCAATATCGCTGCGTTTAACGATAAAGGGATCAAAGCTCTGTTCGTGAATATCCGGTACTGCAATTCGTTTAGGCAGATAATCCATGTTTACTTTACGATCGATCGTAATTTTATCCTGTTCCTCTTCAGGAACTTTTGCCATTTTTCCTGTGTTTAAACCGACAAATGCACCAATGCACCAGGTTAAAACACAAGGTTGATCATCTTCACCGTACAGCAGGGTATTTCGATAGCCGGAAAATTTATCGCAATCAAAGACACTTGTTCTGACGGTTATCTTTTCTCCGTAAGCCGGCAAACGCAGAACGTCTGCTTGCCGGGATACTAAAAACATACCGAGATCGTTTGCTTTCAAGAAATTACGGAAAGAAGGTTCCGATTCCAACCACAACATCGAACAATCCTGAATCACTTCGATGGCATCCGAGAATCTTAAGCGACCATCATCGCCCGTTCGACTGGCGCAAACACGATCTTTGAGAGTATACAAAAAAATTCACCTCTTGCAAGTTAATTAGATGGTAGTCCAGTGAATTTCAAAATTCTCAATCCTTACGGGTTAGAGTTTTGGCGTACAAAAAAAAGAAATTCTTCCCTAACCCGAAAAAGTGAATAATGATACCCTCAGATAAGAGGAAAAATTTTCTTTATCTACTATTATACTATACCTCAATAAAGTCTTTTTGACCCGCAAAATCCTTATTATTCAGATACTGCTCAACTTATGCAACCATTCTTTCAGCGGTGGGCCGGGGCGAATTTTCTCACACGGTGGCTAAAGATCCTGTCACAGTGCGCCTATTAAACTGGGCCCGGCGAACTCCGTCCGTCCCGGTTTCTTTTCCGGCCATCCGGCGAATTTGATCCCACAAAGGAGATGGAAGAAATTTATTTTTTCAATGCGGAAAATTCCTTGGCAGACGGTTCATGGCCGGTGAGATGCCCTTCTTAAAAATCTGATAGAGCACCTCGGCAAAAATCAGCCCCATGGCTATCGCGCCGGAAAGAACAAAGGTCTTTTCCGCCAGATGGAGAGCCAGACTGTACTGATCCACCACAGCCTGACTCATGACCGTATAGGTAAGTCCGCCGGGGACAAGGGGGATGATTCCCGAAACGCTGTAAACGATCACAGGGTTCTTATATCTTCTGGCAAAAATCTGACTGAGCAGGGCGATAGCGAAAGAAGCCGCGAACGTTGCCGCAAAAGCATTGCCGCTCCATTTATACAGGAAAAAATAAATCAGCCAGCCGGCCATTCCGATTAATCCGCCGTGAATCAGCGGTTTCCACGATATGTTATAAATAATGCCGAATGCTGCAGTCGCCAGGAAACTGGTAACGGACTGCACGATAAGTATTGAAATAAGGTTCACTGTGATCCACCCTCAATCAAGAGATAGAGCGAGCGCTATTCCGATGCCGACGGCAAAAGCAGTCAGCCCTGCTTCCGCACTTTTCGACAGGCCGGAGACAAGATCTCCGGCCATCATATCGCGAACCGCATTGGTAATAGCAACCCCTGGAACCAGCGGCATGACGGCACCGATAATGATTTTATTCAATTCAGAACCGACGCCGGTCTTTACACTGAGTACGGCGATTAATCCGATTAAAATAGAGGACATAAATTCAGAAAAAAATTTGACTTTAGTTAAACGATGAAAGTAAATAGTCCCGGCCTGACCAACGCCGCCGGCGATAAATGCCGGCAGCACGTCTCCCCATTTACCGAGAAACATCAGTAAAAAACAGCCGCTTGCCGCAGCGGCAGCCATAATCTGCAACCCATTCGAATAGACATGTCCGGACTGTTCGATTTCCTTTAATTTTTGATAAGCCTCGGCAGGACTGAGTGCTCCTTCGGCAATCAGCCGTGAAAGACTGTTCACCTGAGTCACTTTTCGAAGATTGGTGCCGCGCCGGGTAATGCGGACAAGCTTTGTCACGTCCCTGTCCTCAATCGAAAAGATAATGCCTGTCGGCGTGACAAAGCTTTGTGCTTCATTTACGGAAAAACTTCTGGCGATTCGGTTCATCGTGTCTTCGACGCGAAAAGTCTCGGCTCCGTTTTGCAGCAATATCTTGCCGGCAAGCATACAGATTGCCGCTACTTCATGAGCAGGACCCATCTTGTTTCCGTCCCTGCTGAACGATTCGTGGAAACCATTCATTTTTAAAGACTTCTCTCTTTTTACAGAATAAAAGTACAGAGAAACGGATCTGTCACGAAATCAGGCAGCGGATGTTTTTCGCCCTTTCGGCTGCCTTTTTAAGCATGATCATTATAATATGACAGCCGCAGGAATAACAAGACATTCACATTGTTTTAATAGATGAAAATGTTAAATTAAAAAAAGCATGCTATAATTAAATGATGTTGGGGATCACGCATTCGTCATTATGCCGCTTGACGCAAGTGATCGGAGTAAAAAAGTCCGGTGTCGCCGATACTTTAAATGTGTATAAAAATGCACGAAAAGATGGAGCGGATTGGAGTGGCTTAAAACCCCAGCTTCGCCCGTCATTTCCGTATTGGATGCGGCGCCGAAAATTTCATGGTGTTTTTCAAAATGAGAGGAGTGACACACTCGATGATCAAGCTTGTACTGATCCGTCACGGACAAAGTGAATGGAATCTCGAAAACAGATTTACGGGATGGACGGATGTAGATCTGACGGAAAAAGGAGAACAGGAAGCAACGGAAGCCGGTCAGATTCTGAAAAAGAACGGCTATACATTTGATCTTGCCTACACGTCGGTGCTGACAAGAGCCAATCATACGCTTTGGAATGTTCTTCATGAACTGAATCTGACTTGGATTCCGGTTAAGCATACATGGCGGTTAAACGAACGTCATTACGGCGCCCTGCAGGGCCTGAACAAGGCGAAAACCGCCGAAAAATACGGAGCGGAACAGGTGCATATCTGGAGGCGTTCCGCTGATGTCCGTCCGCCTGCTCTTACTAAAGACGACGAGCGCTATATTGCACAGTTGCATGATCCGAGATATGCCGGCCTGTCGGAAGCCGCACAGCCGCTCACGGAAGACCTGCTGGACACGGTCGACCGCGCTCTGGTTTACTGGAATCAGGAAATTGTTCCTCAGCTGAAAGCCGGCAAAAAGGTCGTCATCGTGGCTCACGGCAACTCAATTCGTGCTCTCGTGAAACATCTCGATAATGTTTCAGCCGAAACAATTGTCGGACTCAATATCCCGACCGGCACGCCGCTTATTTATGAACTGGATGATAATCTTAAGCCGCTCAACCGTTACTATCTGGGTGAAAACGGACCTCTCGACAAGGACGTACTGCCTTCTGCCGAAACGAAATAAACGTGCACGGCACATTGCCGGACACTTCTGCTTTTGCGGAGGTGTCTTTTTGTATCTAAGACAGATCTTGCTGTCCGTCATCCGATATAAAGTTATTTCACTTATTCTTATCAAAGAAAAAGTCTCCTGAATCCAGGAGACACATCATGGTAACCGGAAGAATTTAATCTCCAATCCGCAAGCCTCAGGCAGCACATTCAGTCACCGGATGAGGCTTTTTCAGCCGGAGTGGGCAATCCGGCTTTACGGAACGGGAACCATAAAAGCTGGGTAACATGCTAGGTGCAAAGTATTGTGATGGGCATAAAATTAAACCTGCAACGTTTACATTGTAACCCCTTTCTTAAAAAATGTAAAGGCTATCATTTTGTATTTTTCAATTAATGAATCAATTTTCAATAATTAAGCGAACTCAAAGTGTTCGTTTTGAGCACGCTCTGTGCCCACTCTGCAAACTGCATCAGACCGATATCATTCAGTTTGCGGGCTATGCACTGTATACCGACGGGGATCCCCGAAGCGGTAAAACCGGCCGGCAACGAACAGGCCGGCTGCCCTGTAAGATTGATCGGGCTGGTCATCATCCAATCAGATTCCGGATCGATCCTATGGCCGTTTACTGTTTCAGGCCCTTCCCGATCGTAGGCATAGTCGGCCGCAGCAAGTGTCGGCGAAATGAGTACGTCAAACTTTTGAAACAGGCCCTGAAACATCTGCCAGACATAGGACCGGTACCGGTTCATCTCAATATATTCATCCGCGCTTGCTCCTTCGCCGCGGTGAATCATCGATATCAGCGTGCCGGATAATTCTTCACGATGTTCGGCCATCAATTCCTTTGTTCCGGCTGCAAGTCCGATCATCCACAATCTGTTAAAAAAATGAACGTATTGCTGTAAATCTTTGCCCATCCGGACATCTGCCGGCACTACGATTGCGCCATGCCGGCGCAGCTTCTCCAGTACCCCCATAAAGATATCGCGGATTTCGGCATCCACCTCGTAGATACCGAAATCAAGGGTATAGCCGACCCGATAGTCTGTTTTGTGCCGATTCAGCATCTGTCTTGCGGACAGATATAAAGGATCGAGAGAATAAGGATCGTTATCCGAGGCCCCCTGAATGACATCAAACATCAACGCCGCATCGGAAACCGTCCGGGCAATCGGGCCGTGGCTGACGAACGGAACGGAATGGGCGAATGCATCGTCCGGATGATCGTCGGACGGCACACGTCCGAAACTCGGCTTAAATCCGAATACGCCGCACAGACTGGAAGGGATGCGGATCGATCCTCCTCCGTCGCTTCCCTCGGCCAGCGGACAGAATCCGGCTGCAACTGCCGCCGCCGAACCGCCGCTTGAGCCGCCTGTGCCATTTGATACTTTCCATGGATTTTTTGAAGGACCGAAGAGGCGATTGTCGGTCGTTCCCTTATGGCCGAATTCAGGTGTATTGGTCTTTCCCATGATGACGGCGCCCGCCTTTTTTAAACGTTTGACAACGGCGGCGTCACGTGACGGGATATAATCTTTATAAACCAGGCAGCCAAAGGTTGTACGTAGTCCCTTCGTATGCGTCAGGTCCTTTATTGCGACCGGAACACCTTCGAGCGGCCTGGCGGTTCCCCTTGCAAAATTCCGTTCCGATACTTCCGCCTGTTCAAGAGCAGCCTCCCGGTTCAATGTCACAAAAGCGTTCAGCTCGGGATTCAGCCGGTTTATGCGGCGGAACAGAGATTCTACGGCTTCGACAGGTGAGAACATTTTTGCCCGATAATGGTGAAGCAATTCTTCGGCCGTTAACTGATAAATTTCCGTCTTCTTTTCCCCCTCTCAACTGTTTGAGCCTTCCGGCTCGCCTTTCCATGCAACATCTTTAATTCCCGAATCCTTTGTTTCTTCCCGACGCCGGCGGCCGATAATCGCTGCATCTCTTTATCCGCCCGGCGTATGCTTTATCCGGAAAATGAATCCGCCGGTGCTTCGATGTATTTTTTTGTTAACCATTGTAGAAAAAAGTTAACTTTTATTATTATAATATAACAACCCGATAAACGGCAGCCGATTTTTATCCATATAAAAAAATAAAAAAACAATGACAAAATGCAAAAATTTGTACTTTCATGAATCAAAAACTTTGCCTTTCAATCAATTACTGACATAAGAAAATGAATTTCGCATAAATTATTACCAAATTAACCATATTTGTTTACAAACTATGTAATTAAACCTATGATTTTCTTGGGAGGCAAGGAAATGGATGGTAATGGTAAATCAGTAGTCTCACAGCTTGATTTTGAACAAATTTTGGAAAATATTCTGGACGCCGTCGTCATTCTTCAGGAAGATAAAATAATTTTTGCCAATCAGGCGGCCAACGAACTATTTTCGAACGATGTTCAGGCATCTCTTGATGGACTGTCCATTGCTCTTTTCATACGTCCTGAAGATCTGACACTTCTGCATGAGAACATCCGCCAAAATATGTACAAAGATCCGGATCATCCAATAACCAGCATGTCGATTATTCCGGAAAACGGCAATCCGAAACCGGTGGAGATCGCCGTCAGCACCCTTTATGACGATTTGCAAACACCGCTGGTTCAGCTGACGCTCCGTGATATCAGCAGCCGGAAAGCCGCAGAAAGAAGCATGATGCAGTCTGAAAAGCTTTCGGTGATCGGTAAACTTTCTGCCGGCATTCTTCATGAAGTCAGAAATCCTCTGACCTCTATCAAGGGATTTCTGCAGCTGCTTCAAAAAGAACCTGTCCTCAATAAAGAATACGTAAATATCATTATGGGTGAAGTGGAACAGATCGAGCGGATTGCCAATGAACTCTTATACTTTACCAGACCGAATGCCGAACGTTTTGTTACACAGGATCTGCTGACGATCGCCAAGGAGACACTTTTTCTCTTTGAAACACAGGCCGCCAAGAAAAATGTAAAACTGGAAGTACAGACGAACGGCGGACCTCACCAAATAAACGGCGATAAGACTCAGTTGAAACAAGTGTTTGTCAATCTGATCAAGAATGCGATCGAGGCGAATTCGGAAAACGGGAAAGTGACGGTTGTCCTTTCAAGAGCGGGACGGCAGGAGCAAGTATTTATCAAAGATAGGGGGCACGGAATTCCGAAAGACATTCTCGGAAAGCTGGGAAAATCGTTTTTCACAACCAAAGAATCCGGCACCGGCCTTGGACTGATGATTACATACACGATCATCAGAAATCACAACGGGAAAATACAGGTCGAAAGCAAGGAAAATGACGGCACCTGCTTCACTTTAACTTTCCCGTGTGCCGGGTAAATAGAGAATGGACAAGAAAACCGTTCCCGCAAAAACAGACATTCGATCCCTTTATCATATATAGACAAGACACGGGTATCCTGAAATGAAGACCAAAACAGACAAAAATCGAGAGGCATTTTTATGATCCTCTCGATTTTCGTTATCAGACAGCCTGTTGAGACTGTTTTTCCAGCGATAAAAAGCAATGAAATTTAAGCGGCCCCGAAGCGGAAAAACATCGCTGCCCGCATCCGGCTTATTGCCGTCCGGACGGAAAATATCCTTTTCTGCAAAAATACAAGCCGCTCAGCGGAACACAGTGACCTTCATAAAAATATAGTGCCGTTACCCCGCCGGTACAAACAAGCGGCCCCCGGGAATTGCCTCCTTTTCCCCTAAAGACCGACAGCCGGCATTTATTCCCGATAAGCAACAACGATGCCCTGCTCATCATCCAATAGCAGACGCAGCGACGCCGCAAACGGATCTTTCTGCATTTCCGTGTCGAGCCAGAAACGCACCGCCTCAATCATGTTTGATTCAACGAGAACCTGCTTTCTCCCCTGTACGTAAGCCTCGGCTGAGAATCCGTAATCATCGTCATACATCAGTTCCACCTGAATATTTTCAGGAGCCATTCCTTTTTTATCAGCCAGGTACAGACAAATCGCATTCACAACATCCTGCTCGGGAATGATTATCTCTTCCATGGATCAGACCTCTCGGCTCTTTTTTTCCTGGAACGGCTGAACAAAGCGGCAAGCAGATAGCGGATCAGAACAATGGCGGCAACGATCACAAGCACATTAAACAAGAAGCCGGCTATCATTCCAAGTCCGCCGAAATGTGAGATCAGGCTTCCGAACAGGAGACCGGACAAACCGCCGAAAATCATGCCGCGCATGAATCCGCCGCCTGTAAAACTTTTCGTTGCGGGTGCGGTTGTCGCAGAATTTTGCTTTGTCCCCTGCTGCTTGTTTTGAAAGAGCGACTTGGTTCCCCCGCTTTTACTTGTATTGAATGATTTGACACCCGAGTGATAGCCCTTGGCACTGACCGGATTGTCGGCAAAGTGAAAAGCAAAGTTCCCTGCCGGAGTAAAGATCAGCGCTAAAGCAAGAAGCGCAGCCATCATTTTTTTCATCATCTGTTCTCATGTCTCCCTGTTTTTTTGTTTTAATGCTCAGAATAATAAATGTACGAAAAGGAGATCGAAAAGTTCCCAATGAATCTCAAATAAACATGATTTCTGTCACATAAAAAATAGTCGTTTTCCCTTTCTTTTTCAGCCGTTCACGAAAAAATACGCGATGATTTAGAGTTATATTCTGTACTGTGCCTTGATTTTCGCATCAAAACTTTCTCTGCTTTTATTCCTTAATTTCAGCGCCCGTCGTGAGCCAATTCAGTTTTTTTGCTTTTCGCCGCTGCTAAGGGAGACATCCGGTTCTTTTGCAGCCGCTGCAAAATCATATCTGAAATTCAGCGGTAAGCCCGGCAATTTATCGGCTGCGATTTTCCGAACTCAGGAGCAAGGTTTCCAGACCGAAAGCAAGGAGGATGCAAAGCACAATCATAGAGACAATTCCGGTCCAGTGAATGTAATGCCAGACAACCCCGCCGAAAGTCCCGAGAATGCTCGAACCCGCGTAATAAAAAAACAAATATAAGGAAGCAGCCTGTGCCCTGTCACGCAGCGCAACGCTTCCGACCCAGCCGCTGGCAATGGAGTGGCTCCCGAAAAAACCAAAAGTAAAAAGAGCTACACCCAGCACTTTAATCGGCAATAACGGAACCAGCGTACATAACACCCCGATCATCATGATGCTCATGCTGACTGTTAAAATGAACCCTTTTCCCTTTGTATCGGCTAATTTTCCCATCCACGTCGAACTGAACGTGCCGCAGACATAGACGGCAAAAATCCAGCTGACCTCTGCCTGAGTCAGATTGAATGGCGCAGCCGTCAGCAGAAAACCAATATAATTGAATAACGTAACAAATCCGCCCATCAATAAAAACCCGATTCCAAAAAGGCAAACCAGCCGGATCCTTTTTAGATGGCTGATAAAAGGCCGAAAAATCTTTGAAAAGGAAACGCTCTTTTTTTCAAAGTGCATCGATTCCGGCAGCCCCGCCCAGAACCACAAACTGCACAGAAGACTGATTAATCCCAGAGAGACAAGGGCAACCCTCCAGGAAAAGAAATCCGAGACCATGCCGACAACAATCCTTCCGAACATTCCGCCTACCGTCGTTCCGCTGACATAGAGCCCCATGGCCGTACCCAGGCTTCTCGCATGGAATTCTTCACTGACATAGGTCATGGCAATAGAAGGCAGCCCTGCCAGAACGAGTCCCTGCAAGGCACGAAGCACAAGCAGCGAAAAGAAGCTGGGGCAGAATGCCGTCGCAATCGCGGCAACGGAAGATAAGACAAGCGAACAACTCATCATATTTTTTCGGCCAAAGCGGTCGGAGACAACAGCTGCGATTAATAAAGAAAAAGACAGCACTCCGGTTGTCAGCGATAATGCCAGGCTGGAATATTCCGGAGACGCACGGAATTTCCGGGAGAAAATCGGAAGCAGCGGCTGAGTGCTGTAAAGAATGGCAAAGGTGACCAATCCGCCGGCGAAAAGAGCGCTGTTCGCCATCCAGTATTTCTTTGTCCGTGCTTCTATGTAATCCACATCTGCTCCTCCTCTATTTCTATCAGGCACTCCCATTTGTGAGTCCTGTTTATCCATTTTAGCACCGTGAAAGCGTTTTATTAAGCAAACAGTCCTGTATCCGGCAGTGCTTCGGCTTATAAAATATACCATCAGTGGTCAGAATAATAGAAATGAAAAAAAGAGGGTGCAGCATGTCGGCGAAAAATGTCTCTTGTTTTTTACTGATCGGTGCTTTACTGACCGGAATCACAACCGTATTGCATCCGGTCATTTATAATCCGTGGAACGGCCGGACCGCCATGCAGCAAATGGCCCGCTGTCCGATATGGCTATGGGATCATGCATGGATGATCGTCGCTGTCATTCTCTGGATCGGCGGGCTCATTGAATTTGAAAGGATTATAGGGGCAGAATCACGTGCGGCCCTCGTTCTGTTTATTACTGCTCTCTCATTGTGGGTGCTCTTTCTGACGGCCGAACTGAGCGCTCTCCCCTACTTGATGCATGTGTTCGCCGGGCACCCTGATTTTTCCGTGCAAACCGTCATTCAATCACTTTTCATATTTAACCTGTTATTAGGTTACATAACGATCATGCTTGTCTGGCTGGGCATTTTCTTTCTCGGCCTGTTTATGAGGCAAAAAAAATACGGCCCTTCATGGCTTGGGTGTCTGGGAATGGCAGGCGGCCTGATCGGTGCCGCCGGCTCTCTTTACACGACCCTTTATCCCGAAAAAGGGGGGCTGAGCGTTATGATTTTTTCGTCAGCGATTCCTTATATCTGGACAATAGTCCTTTCCGTGTACACCTTGATCAAAAGGCAGCCGTCTTGAGCGAAGGATCGGCAAAATGTCTCTTCTTATTGTGAAAAATACTTTTCTGTCAGCCTTAAAGATTTTGAATTGCCTGCAGCATCCGGCCCATCGCCTGTTTAATCAAAGAGCGCGGACAGGCAAGGTTGACACGGACAAATCCTCCACCTTCATCGCCGAATGTATAGCCTTGATTGAAGGCAATTTTCGCTTTTTTCAGCATCAGATTCTGCAGCTGTATCTTGTCGAGTCCGAGTTTCCGGCAGTCGATCCAGCCGAGATATGTCCCTTCAAGCGGAACCATCGTCAGTTCGGGAATGCGGCTCCGCAGAAAATCGGCGACATAATCAGCGTTTCTTTTTATGTAATCCAGACACTGATCGAGCCACTCGCCGCCTCCACGATAGGCAGCTTCCGCCGCAACGGCACCCAGAGCGTTCGGTTCATTCAAACTGAAGCGCTGCAGCTGGTCAAGGTAGATCCGTCTCAGTGCGGGATCGGGGATGATGATATTCGAGATCTGCAGGCCGGCGATATTGAACGTTTTGCTCGGCGCCGTACAGATGATAGAATGGCTTGCCGCTTCCTCGGACAGGCCTGCAAAAGGGATCTGCTTCTTACCGCTGAATACCAGATCGCCATGAATTTCATCACAAACGACCAAAACGTGATGTTTAAGAGAAAGCTGGGATACTTGAGAAAGTTCGGCCTTTGTCCAGACGCGGCCGACCGGATTGTGCGGCGAGCATAGGATCATCATTTTGACCGATGGATCGGACATTTTTCGCTCCAGATCGGCAAAATCCATTGTATATTTTCCTTGATCGTACACCAGCGGGTTTGTGACCAGATCCCGTGCCTGATTTCGGGCCGATTTTCTGAACGGCGGATAGACCGGCGGCTGAATCAGCACCTTATCCCCGGGTTCAGTGAAACCATCCACGATCAGATTCAGTGCCGTGACCACGCCGGGGCTGTGACAGATCCATTCCCTTTCAATCTCCCAGCCATGACGCGCGCTCATCCATCTTTGCACGGCAGCAAGATAGCTTTCCGAGCGGAGCGAATAGCCATAAATGCCGTGATCTACTCTGTTTCTCAGTGCAGCGGTCACTTCATCGGGCACGCGAAAATCCATGTCGGCCACCCACATCGGAAGCAGACCTTCCGTATGAAAAATCCGATCAGCCTCATCCCATTTGACCGATGCGCTCCCTTTTCGCTCAATTATTTCATCAAAATCGTATTCTTTAGAATTCATCACGCCATCTCCTCGCGTTATAAGAGTTGAACCTAATAGTAAATCCTTATTCAGCTCGGCGGCTGTATCTCCGGCTGAGAAGTTTTTTCTTCCTGAAATGAAACAAAGCGTTTTCCCCTGTCAAAAAGGAAGACGCTTCGAAGAAAAGGCCCATCATATTAAACAAGATCGCATGCTTCGGCCGGCATCCAGTGCGCGTCTTTGCCTTCCCATTTAATATTGCAGCCAACCGGATTGGTCAGGGGGATGGAGACGGCCTTTCCGCTTGTTATCTCGGCCAAAGCCGCATCCAGATTATTAACGGTCGCTTTCTCCGGTATTCGCGGATTGTCCAGCTCGCGGCCGGTATAGACCAGCTTACGCTCTCCATCAAAGACAAAGAAATGCGGCGTCCTCAGCGCACCATAGGCCTTCGCGGTCTCCTGCGACTGATCTCTCAGATACGGCCACGGAAATTTCTTCTCGTCCATCTGTTCGACCATATGTTCAAAAGAATCGGCCGGATGCGTATGCTCGCTGTTCGAGTTGACGGCAGCAAACTGTACACCCCTGCTTCGATATTTTTCGGCCAATTTTCGGGTCGTTTCGTTTGAGCCGAGAACAAACGGACAATGGTTGCATGTAAAAAAGACGACCAGCGTCTTCGCTGTTGAAAAGTCTGCGAGTGAATAAGTCTTGCCATTGGTTGCCGGAAGCGTAAATGACGGCGCTTTGTCTCCGATCTGCAAAGTAAATGCAGACTGATGTTTCAGGTTATCTGTCATAATTTGAAACGCTCCTTTTCCTGATTATATTAATGACTCACACATTATACATTTTACAACCTTATTTATGATTGTCTATTATTGTACAACTCGGCGGGGCCGGCAGGAGACAATAAATAATGGAATAAAGTTATGTTTTGTCAGCTTCTAATATAAAAAAGTGATTTTACGGCACATTTTCATTCAATCACACACACCTGCCGATAATTAAAAATTTTTCTTTCGAACGGACACCCTGAAATTAGACGGAAAGCAGCCGGTCTTCGGGGGAAGCTTTCTTTGGAGAAAAGCTGACAAAGACTCCCTTAGCAGTTGAAAAACTGCTTCTGACGAGATAAAACAGCCGTAACGACCGATAAATTTCCTGCGACAGCTGATAGATCCGGCGCAACGACCGATAAACAGCTTCTAACGACCGAAAAGCCCTTTGCGACGGCCGATGAACGCTTCCGCCGCATCCTCTCCCCCTTATTTCAGGCCGCATCGGATGCTTGCGCCTTTTCCATAAAGAGGTAAACTATTGACTTCTGTCTTGATTTCGAATATAATTTATTCACTTATAAAGAGCGTTGATAGGGATTAGTAAGCAAAGAAGGAGCGCAAGAGAACGGCATCCGTTGGCTGAAAGATGCCGCCGCTTTCTTCCTGCCGAACCTGCCCCCGGAGCTGTCCGGCCAATAATCGGACCGTTTTCCTCACGTTACGGAGGTCTGAGAGAGCGCAGCGCAGAACAGAGCGCACGCTAATGAAGGTGGTACCGCGGGTAAAGCCACTCCCCGTCCTTTTAGAAAGGACGGAGAGCGGCTTTTTAAATTCGAAAGGACCTGGATGATGGAAGCGAAACGGATTGTCGTCAAAATCGGCAGCAGCTCGCTGACTGATCTGCACGGAAAATTAGATCAGGAAAAACTCAATGATCATGTAGACGCGCTGGCCCGGCTGAAAAGCAGCGGCCGCGAGATTGTTCTTGTTTCTTCGGGAGCCGTAGCAGCCGGCTACCAGCAACTCGGCTACCCCGCACGGCCGGTCACAATCGCCGGCAAGCAGGCGGCAGCAGCGGTCGGACAGGTGATGCTGCTGAATCATTATGCCGAGGCTTTCCGCAGGCACGGAATGACGGTTGCCCAGCTGCTTCTTGCCCGCCAGGATTTCGAGCGGCGGGAACAAATGAGCCACGCCGCCTCAACACTTTCCGAATTATTGAAACGGTCCGTGATTCCGATTATTAACGAAAACGATTCGATCTCCCTGGAGGAGCTGACGTTCGGCGACAACGACATGCTTTCCGCGTTAGTCAGCGGACTGATTCATGCCGATTTTCTCACTATTCTCACGGACGTCAACGGGCTTTATAATAAAAATCCGCATAAGTATCCCGATGCCAGACGCTATGATTTTCTGGCAGAGTTGCCCGATGAGCTTCTGCGCGAGATCAGCGGCATCTCAGGATCGAAGGTCGGCACAGGCGGTATGAAATCAAAAATTATGGCCGCTAAAACCGCTCTATCGCTTGGGGTCCGGACGTTTATCGGAAAAGGAAGCGGCGCCGACAAACTGGTGCAGATTATTAAAGGAAACGGGAACGGCAGCTACATCGGTTCCGCAAGGCTGAAGCCGTCGCTTAATATTTCCGAACAATGGATCGCTCTCCACTCTCCGGTTTCCGGAAAAATTGAGATTGACGACGGTGCCGCCCGCGCCCTGATGAACGATGGAAAGAGCCTGCTCCCCGCCGGCGTCAGACAGATCAGCGGGCATTTTCTTTCCGGAGAGGTGATTCAGGTGGTCGATCGGCATCATCATATTCTTGGCAAGGGACAGGTCAATTATTCGGCCGATCAATTAAATGAAATAAAACGCATGCCGAGCAGCCGGGCGATGAACCTGGTTCACAGCGATCGGCCGGAAGTCGTTCATCGCGATAACTGGGTCCCGTGGACAGCTGCAATACGACAGAAAGGAAGAGATAGATAATGAGTCAGATAATTGAAAAGGATGAGCTGCTGCTTAAAGCCGAAAAAGCCAGACGGGCTTCAGGAATACTTGCCGTGAAGGCAACGGAGCAAAAAAATCGGGCATTGCACACTATTTCCGCCGAAATTCGCGATAACTGCCCGATCATTCTTGCGGCAAACAGAGAGGACGTCGAGCGGGCAAAAGAAAGCGGCATGTCAGATTCGCTGCTTGACCGGCTCTTTCTGAATAAAGAGCGGATCGAGTCTATGGCGGACGCACTTGATCATCTTGCCGGGCTTCATGACCCGATCGGCGACTGTATCGATGAATGGGATCGGCCGAACGGTCTGCACATTCAAAAAATACGCGTGCCTCTCGGAGTCGTCGGTATGGTTTATGAAGCACGGCCTAATGTAACTGCCGACGCGGCCGGGCTCTGCCTGAAAACAGGAAATGCCGTCTATCTGCGGGGCAGTGCATCCGCTCTTGAATCCAACAAAGCTCTTGTTTCAGTGATCCGGCATGCTCTGATCGAGACGGATCTTCCCGAAGACAGCGTCCAGCTGCTTGAAGACGTCCGTCATGAGACAGCCGATCGTTTTTTCAGGCTGCACGGACTGATCGATGTGCTGATCCCGCGCGGCAGTAAAAAAATGATCCAGACGGTCGTCAGCCGGTCGACGATTCCCGTTCTTGAAACCGGGGCCGGCAATTGCCACCTGTTTATTGATGAAAGCGCCGATCCGAACATGGCGATTACGATTGCGCTCAATGCGAAAACGCAACGGCCGTCCGTCTGCAATGCGATAGAAACGATTATTGTGCATCAAAAATGGATGGCAGGCTATGGCAGCCTGCTGATCGAGGCGCTGCGGAACGCGGGGGTCGAATGCCGCATAGATCCTTCTCTGGCGTCTCAATACCCGGATCTTCCTTTGGCAAGTGAGAATGACTGGTCAACAGAATACCTCGATAAGATCGTAGCTGTAAAAGCTGTCAAAAACGTGGATGAAGCCATTACTCACATTAATCGGTTCGGAACGAAACATTCGGAGGCCATTGTTTCCGAATCGCCGGATCATGTTCAACGGTTTTTTCAATATGTGGATGCGTCGACGCTTTATCACAATGCATCGACCCGATTTACCGACGGTGAAGAGTTCGGCTTCGGCGCAGAAATCGGCATCAGCACGCAGAAGCTTCATGCACGCGGGCCGATGGGGCTGCCTGCGCTGACAACCATTAAATATATTGTGAAAGGCAGCGGGCAGATTCGTCAATGAACCTGCCCGTTTTTTTATGTTTCATTTTCATAAAATTCCGTAAAAAATAATAACTATACAAAAAGCGTGATAAGATAACAGCGGAATCAAAGAGTCATTGTGCTGTAGCTGCCCAATATGGCAACCTGGTGTCCAAACATGCGGAGAATATTGATCGCTTTGCTCATCGGATCGCTTCCGTATCCCGCTTCCGTTTCAATAAAAAAACGGTACTCCCCCAGCTTCTCTCCCGTCGGCCGCGACTCGATCCATGATAAATTGATCGAAAGTGCGGCAAAAACATTAAGTATGGAAGCAAGCATCCCGACATGTTCCCGCGCCGGCGTCACAAGAAGCATCGTTTTTTCCTGATGCGGATCAAGACGGCTGCTGCGGCTGATGACGATGAACCGCGTGTGATTCCTTTTGCTGTCCTGAATATCCGATGCAATTAACTTCAGCCCGTAAATGTCTGCCGCGCATTTTGACGCGATGGCGGCCCATTCGGGTTGGTTACGTTCCCTAACCGCCTTGGCGGCGGCAGCCGTACTCCCCACTCGATCGCACACCCAGCTTTTATCTCTGATCAAGGCACGGCACTGTTCGAGGGCCGGTGTAATCGACACGACGTGCTGAATAGTGTCGAGGCCGCAATTCTCCGTGCCGAAAAGATAAAGCGAAATGGGAAAAATGACGTCCGCTTCGATGAACAAACGGTAAGTAAGCAAACCGTCAATGCTTGTATCAATCGTTCCGGCGATTGAATTTTCGATCGGCACCACGCCCTTGTCAACGGCCGCGCTGCTTACAGCCTGCAGCACATCGTCCATCGATTCCTGCGGCAGAAGCGTGTCCGTATCACTGAATAAACGTATGGCCGCTTCCTCTGAAAATGTCCCGCTTGGCCCTAAATAAGCAATTCTCATTGACACACCCCTTATCAAAGTACGGTTCCCTGCTTTTTCGACACATTTTCGCATTGACTCAACTATAACAGACTTATCACCCGTTTTGTAGAAAGTTTCACGCGCCGTCTTTCCTGAAAGAGAGGCAGTTCCGGCCGGAACTGCCTCTCTCCAGACACGATTAAAGATCTTCGACGACAATATAGGCAACTTTGACCGGCCCGTGAACGCCGACAACAAGCCTCATTTCAATGTCCGCGCTGTTGCTCGGTCCCGAAATGAAATTGATATAAGTCGAGATCTCTTCACCGGCTCTCACTCTTTCCTCAACCATCTGCATCGCCTGCGTAATCCGGGGCACAATCAGACTTCCTGGAACAATCACAATGGAAGTGATCGGAAGAAGGCTGACGCTTCTGGCCTTGTCCTTATCGTTAAATAGGCCGGCGGTTGCCGATTCCGCCAGCATCACATCACAAATGGACAGGCCGATATTCGCCTGAGCAGCGATCTCGATATTCCGCTGCCCTTCTGAAACATCCCAAATATGAACATGATTTTTTTTCATCACATCTTCAAGACCGAACTGGGAAAATCGGTCATCATGAGTGGCAACGACGGAGCTGGAACCATAATCTTCGATCGCTTTTTCCAGAGACTCCGGCAAATGAGCCGAGTCCGTTTCATAAATTTTCGTATGAATCGATTCGCATGCCTTTTTCATCACGGATATGAGCTGATCCTTCGAATAGCCCTTATAAACGTCCCATTGCGGCTGATGTGCCCACTCCGGTGTGACAGCCCTTTCGCCTGTTGTGTGATGGAGCCTGTCCGCAATATGACGCAGAAATGCGTCGCGATTCTCAATCGTTCCTTTCATGAACGTTCACCTGTTCCTTTATCCTTTGCTGATTTCTGCAGGAGCCTGGCTGTTTGGTGGTCCTTAAACCATTTCCGGAAATTTTCACGGCTCGGAGCCGGTAAATTACGGCCGCCGGTCCACGGTTTCATCGGGCCGGGACCTTTGCTGATTTCACCGTCATGAACGATTGGTTTAAGCATAATCGGAGCCGTTTTCATGCCCGCCTTATAGATGAACGGCGACTTCGCCGCGATTCCGAATCCCTTCATCGCCATTTTTTCGCTTATCGGCGGCTTGCCTTCGCTTTCCACGTATTTCTGCCGATGTTTGATCAGCAATTCATGAAGCGGAATCCTGACCGGACAGGCCTCGGTACAGGCCGCGCACAGACTGGAGGCATAAGGAAGCATTCCGTACTCTTTATAGCCGCCTAAGATAGGAGAAAGGACGGCTCCGATCGGCCCGGGGTAGATTGACCCGTAGGCGTGACCGCCGATATGGCGATAGACCGGACAGACGTTAATACAAGCCGCACAGCGAATGCAGTGCAGCACCGCCTGAAAATCCGTGCCGAGTGCATTCGAACGGCCCGCGTTCACGATCACCAAATGATAATCTTTCGGACTATCCACCGTCTCGGTCTGATCTCCGGGCGTAATATCCGTCACATAGGTCGTCAGACGCTGACCGACGGAACTGCGGCAAAGCAGGGTGACCAGTATATCCAGTTCCTTCCGGGTGGGCACCAGCCGTTCCATGCCCATCACCGTAATCTGTGTCTGCGGGAATGTGGTCACCATATTGGCATTGCCTTCATTGGTCACAAGACAGAGACTCCCCGTATCAGCGACGGCAAAATTGCAGCCGGTTATGCCGACCTCCGCATTCAGAAACTTGCTTCGCAGTGTTTTTCGCGCAAACCCGGCCAGTTCTTTCGGATCGTCTGTGCCTGTATATCCCAGTTTGCGAAATGCGTCACGGATCTGCCGCCGGTTTTTATGCACGGACGGAACAACAATATGTGACGGCCTGTCCTGATCGACCTGCAAAATGAATTCCGCCAGATCGGTTTCCAGAACATCGCAGCCTTCCGCTTCCAGTGCATCATTAAGACTGATCTCCTCCGTGACCATGGATTTTGATTTGACGATGTGCTTAGCATTTTTCAGTCTGACGATCTTTTTTATATATTCACGCGCTTCTTCCGCAGTTTCCGCAAAGAAAACGTGACCGCCTCTTGCCGCAAAATTGTCGCTCAATTGTTTGAGATAGAAATCCAGATGATTCAGCGTATGGGCGCGTATCTCCTCGCCGGCCTTCCGCCAGTCTTCCCAGTCGCCAAGTGTTTTATCTCCGACCGTCGCCTGAAGCTTCTTGTTACGGAGCCCGTCCTGAGCGGAAGAAACTGCGTTGACCATAAAAGAATTATGAATCGCCTGATCGACGGATTCAAAAAACGGTCGATTTCCGATTTTCATCGGCATGGTTTTTCTCCCCCCTCCTCACTCCGACTGTTCAAAATTTGTGCAATATGCATGACTTTAATTTTCTTGCCTTCCCGGCTGATCCGTCCGCCGATATTCATCAGACAGCTGGCGTCGGCCCCGATCACAACTTCCGCTCCGGTTTCCTCGATATGACGGATTTTTTCATCAACCATCTGTTCGGATATCGGTGCCATTTTTACGGAAAAAGTTCCTCCGAAACCGCAGCAATCATAATTGTTCGGCAGATTGACCAATTCGAGCCCTTTTACATGGCGAAGCAATGCATCGTGCGATTCCCGTTCTCCGAGAAGCCGGGTCATGTGGCACGATGTATGAAGGGTTGCTCTTGCGTGATACTCGGCTCCCACATCGACAACTCCGAGCACACGGACAATAAATTGAGTGAATTCATACGTTTTTTCAGCTATTTTTTCCGCCTTATCATGCCATTCCGGCTCATTCTTAAAAAATTGCGGATATTCATGAAACATAGCGGCACACGAACCCGACGGGCATACGACGTAATCCGCATGCTCAAATGCCCGGATCATTTGTTTTGCCGGTCCGGCGGTATCGGCCTTGTAACCGCTGTTATATGCCGGCTGTCCGCAGCAGACCTGGCTGTCCGGAACATCTACTTCGCAACCTAACCGCTCAAGAACCTCCGTCACGTCCTTAAGTACATCGACGTAAAAAAGTTCGCCCAGACAAGTAGTAAAAAGCGATACTCTCAAAATGATCCCCTTCTCCTTCTGCTGCAACTACGCAACCCTATTTTTCTCCAACCCTTTTATCGATCCCGGGCCTGTTCGCGGCTTAGGGGATAGCCATTAAATCCGAAAATCCCGCAAACATGAATATGTAACAAGTTTAACACCCAATATCCACATTATCACATTTTATACACATTAAAAAAGATATCAACCCCCTGACCTTTATAGAGATTATCAAAAAATTACAGCGCGGACGCACGCTTTATCCTTACTATCAAACTTTTCAGAGATCTGTCCCGATAATAGAGGAGACCGTACCAAAGCAAGACTCTTTTAAAAAATATGTACCCTTTTATCTATGCTCTGTGCAACGTCTAAAAACTATAAACATGAATCCTACTCAACTGAAATCATGCGGGGATTGAAATAGATCAGACTGTCGGAAATGACCGGATCCAGCTTTTTTAACCGCCATGACGGCAGCTGAATGATTGAGCGGGGTGCTTAACTCTCAAAGTCACCATACAGATATTTCCTACAGCTACTCTCACTTTCTTCTAAAACAGCCGTTTTTTTATCTTTCAAGATTAGGCGAACAGTGGATGTGTCCAGTGCGGGTGACTGCAGCTGCGCGCAATATGCATTCACAGCGCAAAACCGCAGCACTCAATGCTTTGTACGCTAACAAAAAGAGAGGTGCTTCTCACTAACCGAGAAGTGCCTCTCTCTTTCTGCTTGTTCCATATTGCCTGGCAGCGACCTACTCTCACGGGGGGACAGCCCC
>NZ_JARAJZ010000048.1 GCF_028765345.1 Sporolactobacillus sp. CQH2019 | reverse complement strand
TGTATTATATGGAGGTATATTATGGCAAGATATTATACAAGGGATTTTAAAATTGAAATATGCAAATTAGTAATTGAAGATAACCTAAAACCTAAGATTGTCGCAAAGCAATTTGGGTTATATCACGTAATGGTTTATAGATGGGTTAATGAGTACAAAACCTATGGTGATGAGGCTTTTGTAGGTAAAGGTCATTTAAAATCTGAAGATGCAAAAGTGAAGGAGTTAGAGAAGAAATTAGAGCTTCTTAAACAAGAAAATGAAATTTTAAAAAAAGCAGCGGCATACTTTGCGAAAGCAAAGCAGCAAGATTAGATTTTGCAGTAAAAGAGCTTAAAAAATATGACACAAGCATGGTATGCCGTATTCTGAAAGTGTCAAGAAGTGGTTATTATAAGCATAAAAAAGCTATGAAGAAAGTTAAAAAAATTAATGGTGAAATAGATGTAATTAACTGTTTCCATAAACATAACGGAGCCTACGGACGTATAAGAATTAGAAAAGCACTTCTTAGAAAAGGCGTTAGGATAAGTGAATTTAAAATCAGCAAAATACTAAGTGAAAATGGGTTAGTCAGTAAATATGGGCGCCCAAGAAAACGTAATAAGCCGCGTAA
>NZ_JARAJZ010000047.1 GCF_028765345.1 Sporolactobacillus sp. CQH2019 | reverse complement strand
GGCCTGGAAGGGCCGGCCGAAGCAGGCAAGCGCCCTGTAGCCGAAGCCCCCCGCTCTCCGGAGTGGATCCTGAGTACGGCGGGACACGAGAAACCCCGTCGGAAGCCGGGAGGACCGTCTCCCAAGGCTAAATACGGCCCAGTGACCGATAGCGAACCAGTACCGTGAGGGAAAGGTGAAAAGCACCCCGGGAGGGGAGTGAAAGAGATCCTGAAACCGTGTGCTTACAAGTAGTTGGAGCCCCCTTCGGGGGGTGACAGCGTACCTTTTGTAGAATGGACCGGCGAGTGGCGATTCTAAGCAAGGTTAAGCCGAAGAGGCGGAGCCGCAGCGAAAGCGAGTCTGAAGAGGGCGCCTCAGTTTAGGGTTGCCGACCCGAAACCGTGTGATCTACCCGTGTCCAGGGTGAAGTTCAGGTAACACTGAATGGAGGCCCGAACCCACGCCTGTTGAAAAAGGCGGGGATGAGGGGCGGGTAGGGGTGAAATGCCAATCGAACACGGAGATAGCTGGTTCTCCCCGAAATAGCTTTAGGGCTAGCCTCGGACGACGAGACCCGGAGGTAGAGCACGGATTGAATAAGGGGTCCCCACAGGACTACCGCGTTCAGTCAAACTCCGAATGCCGGGGA
>NZ_JARAJZ010000046.1 GCF_028765345.1 Sporolactobacillus sp. CQH2019 | reverse complement strand
GTCCTCTAATCCCAGATGTTTGCTGCTTTTCCTGAATTATTTGCGTTAGGGTTAAATGCTGATTTCCGGCAAACCAGTGAAAAATAGAACGGTGTAAAAAAGCCATCATTGTTGCTTCTGAGACAACTCCCTTTGACGAAGTGCGTAAATAGCGAAAGCACCTTTTCGAAGTCTTGGTTGAGTAGCGTAAAGCGAGCATTTGGAGCAGACCCATTGCGATACAGCTGCACATCATGTAGCCTTCTACCGCCTTTATGGTTTGAAGAATTCGTGTTTGTTCGCTCGTCTTCGTTACATGTTCAAGTGCTTGTGGTTCATCTTTTTTACGGTAGCGATTCAACTTCGGCATCGACCGACTCCAAAAATGATAGGAGAAGGCCCCAATGGTCTGTTTCAATGCCCGAAACGTTGTTTCGGTTGTGAAGCGACGGGCATAGAGTTGGATGATGGTTTCTGGAGACAAACTCCTGTCCGTGCTGACCAAGATGGATTGCCGCTCTCCCATCACGACGAGTACGAAGCGAAGTTCCTGATACAATCCTTGCCCCCAAAGCAGATCCCGACATAAATAGGAGACCGTTTCTTCCTTGTCATAAAGCGATAGGGTTACCGTTTCAAACAACTGAGCTTGTGAAGAAAACAGATCTTTGAGTTTGAGACG
>NZ_JARAJZ010000044.1 GCF_028765345.1 Sporolactobacillus sp. CQH2019 | reverse complement strand
GCTGAATTTTAGATAGGGTACAGTGCACAGCACATAGTTTAAAGAGGGAATAACTCATTAAGACGAGTTAAAGAATAGAGAAATAAGAAAAGAACTCAATATTAAAAAGTGAGTTCTTTTTTTGTATTTAGAAAACCCCGCGTTAGACGTGGGGTTCCGTATAGCTTATAGCTATGAGTATGACAAAAAAACTCCTTCTGATATAATAAAAATGCGGTCTGGCAACTGCACTTTAATATCAGAAGGAGGACATTCGAAATGAATGATGTACATAGTTTATCACATACAAAGTGGAACTGCAAATACCATATTGTATTTGCGCCGAAATATAGAAGGAAAGTATTTTATGAAGAAAAAAGATTAGAGGTAGGAGCAATACTTAGAAAATTATGTGAATGGAAAGGCGTAAATATAATAGAAGCTGAAGTTTGTGTAGATCATATTCATATGTTAGTAGAAATACCACCTAAAATGAGCGTATCAAGTTTTATGGGATATCTTAAAGGAAAAAGTAGTTTGATGATATTTGAAAAATGGGGGAATATGAAATATAAATATAGAAATAGAGAATTTTGGTGTAGGGGATATTATGTTGATACAGTAGGGAAAAATACTAAAAAAATAAAAGAGTATATAGCTAATCAATTGCAGGAAGATAAAGTATCAGAGCAGCTTACAATGGAATATTTAGACCCGTTTACGGGTAGCAAATAGAAGGAATGCGTGTGCCAGACCGAGGGTACGCCTTTAGGCGATGCTAGTAATAAAGGGCTAGGCCCGAAAATGCAAAACCACCAGCTAAGCTGGTGGATTTTTATTTATCAATTTTAGCA
>NZ_JARAJZ010000043.1 GCF_028765345.1 Sporolactobacillus sp. CQH2019 | reverse complement strand
ATTTTTATTACTATTCTATTATGCTAGTAACAACTCCAGAACCTACAGTTCTTCCACCTTCTCTGATAGCGAATCTTAATCCTTCATCCATTGCTACTTGAGTGATTAATTCAACGTTCATGTCAATGTGGTCTCCTGGCATAACCATTTCCATTCCGTCTGGTAACTTAATTGAACCAGTAACGTCTGTTGTTCTGAAATAGAATTGTGGTCTATATCCATCAAAGAATGGTGTATGTCTTCCACCTTCTTCTTTTTTAAGTACGTAAACTTGACCTACGAACTTGTTGTGTGGCTTAACTGATCCTGCTTTTGCTNGAATTGTGGTCTATATCCATCAAAGAATGGTGTATGTCTTCCACCTTCTTCTTTTTTAAGTACGTAAACTTGACCTACGAACTTGTTGTGTGGCTTAACTGATCCTGCTTTTGCTAAAACTTGACCTCTTTCAATATCAGTTCTTTGAACTCCTCTTAAAAGAACTCCTACGTTATCTCCAGCTTGTGCTTCATCTAGTAACTTTCTGAACATTTCTATTCCTGTTACTACTACTTTTCTGCTTTCTTCTTGTAATCCAACGATTTCTACTTCGTCTCCTACATGAAGAATTCCTCTTTCAACTCTTCCAGTTGCAACTGTTCCTCTACCAGTAATTGTGAATACATCTTCTACTGGCATTAAGAATGGCTTATCTGTTGCTCTTTCTGGTGTTGGTATATAGCTATCTACTGCTTCCATTAATTCAAGAATTGGTGCGATTGCTTTTTCATCTGTTGGGTTTTCTAATGCTACTAAAGCTGATCCCTTTACTACTGGAATATCATCTCCTGGGAAGTTGTATTCTGATAATAATTCTCTAACTTCCATTTCAACTAATTCTAATAATTCTTCATCATCTACCATATCTGCTTTGTTTAAGAAAACAACTATGTAGTCAACTCCAACTCTTGATGCTAGTAGGATGTGTTCTCTT
>NZ_JARAJZ010000042.1 GCF_028765345.1 Sporolactobacillus sp. CQH2019 | reverse complement strand
CTTTGGAATCCACCCGAATGTGGCGCAGGCAACTTTTACTCATTTTCGCAAAAAAGGATTCAATGATATTCAGCCATGAACCATGCGTTGGGGTGAAGACAAAATCAAATCGATTCGGTACGGTTTCCAAATAGGCACGTGTTTCTTTTGATGTGTGGGCTGAATGATTATCCAGTATGACCTGAATACGAAAATCCGGATCATAGTGCGTATCCAGTTTTTTTAAGAAGTCGACAAACTCCCGGCTGCGATGGCGATCTTCTACCGAACCGATGACTTTTCCGGTGATCAAATCAATACCTGCCAGCAGGCTGAGTGTGCCATGGCGCACATATTCTGAGTCTCGACCGATAGCCGCGTGCTTTCCGGGAACCGGCGATAAATCAGGAGCTTTATTCCCAATGGCCTGAATGCCTGGTTTCTCATCGTAAGAGAGCATCACGTCGCAAAGAGGTTTAAATTCATTATCTTCCAAGACCCATTCGACCTGTTGATACACATGCAGGACTTGAGCCATCTTGACGTCGAAATCCGGATCCCGCCGTTCTAAATAATAAGTGATTTTGTGCGGCTTGATTTCTTTTTCGGAAAGGATGCGCGAGACCGTACCCGAGCCAATCCGGGCCACGCAAGGGTTTCCTTGTGCTGCCGCGTGCTTGCGAATATGTTGGGCCAATAATCTTGTGGTCCATAATTCATAAGAATAACCCAGGTCCTTGGGTTTTTGACAGGCTAAAGAAACCATCCAGGTCTTTGCCTCTTCAGTAATCGATGCAGGGCGGCCGGAACGTTTTAAGTCATTGATGGCGGTTTGAACACCGAATTCCAGAGCTTTATCAATACAGCGATAAACCTTCGGCGTGTTTGTCTTTAATTGTTCCGCGATTTGAGGAACGCTCAGGCCCTCACTATAAAGCAGAATCATATGAGCACGCTCAACGCGTCTCAATTCTTCCGTTCGTGTTTTGGTGATTTTCTCTAAGGATTTCCTGTCTTCTTGAGTCAGCAGCAGTGCTGCTTTTTGGCGTTTGAATGGCATCGTATCCTCTCCCCAGAATCTTCTTGTTTCAAGGATACCATAAACCATCTATATAAACACTAATTTTGAATCGATCTACTAGT
>NZ_JARAJZ010000041.1 GCF_028765345.1 Sporolactobacillus sp. CQH2019 | reverse complement strand
GTGAAAATGAGGGGCTCCTTCCTGGGTGAAATCCCTTCGGACTTTCTTCATGAGGTTGTGGGCCAACGCTAACAGGCCGAATTCAATCGAGACTTTGTCCAGTCCTCGCAGATGAAATCGGCGGAAATCCATATTCTGTTTCAGATTGCCAAAGACCGGTTCCACTTCCAGTTTTCGTTGCCGGTACTTCGCTCGGCCTTCTTCCGAATAGAGGGCCTGTCTTGCTTTGGCTTTAACTTCTTCATAAACCGGATTGTAGTGAACCTGACGATTTCCCTTGGCCTTGGTACACTTCGCCTTGAATGGACAGCCGGAACAGTCCTCGCATTCATAGATCTTGAAGTCCCTTTTATAGCCATAATGATCGGTGCGTGTCATGTATTTCCTGAAAAGGACCCTCTGTTTGTTGGGACAGATAAACCGATCGTTTTTCTCATCGTAATCCCAGTTCTGAACTTTACTGAGCTCCTTCTTGAACTTGCGCTGTTCCTCTTTCCTCAGCTGATTATAGGGGATGAGTGCCTGGTACTGTTCTTCCAGGAGATGCACATAGTTTTCCTCACTGCCGTATCCCGCGTCAGCGATGATGCTTTCGGGATGGCCGACAGGTGAATCCGCCAGCTGCTTCAAATGGGAAATCAGCGTTCGTGTATCCGTTGGATTCTGATGCAGGGTGTAGAACAGAATCATCTGGTTCTCTGTCCCCATCTGCACGTTGTATCCAGCTTTGAGCTGGCCGTTCTTCATGTGATCCTCTTTCATCCGCATGAAGGTGGCGTCCGGATCGGTTTTGGCATAACTGTTGCGCTCACCGCAGGTAGCCAGTTGTTTTTCATACTTTTTTTCACGAGGGATGAGATCGGTTTTCAGTGCTTTGAGTTGCTTTTTCAGCTGTCGTTTCGAAGAGGAATCGTTTGGTTCGGCTTGTTTCTCGTTCATTTGTTCCTCAACTTTTTCCGTCCAGTTTTCCATTTCTTGGGCTGAGACCTTTTTCTTTGGATCCCCGGCAAAGTCTTGAAGCGATTGATCATCTAGGGTCATCTGCTCCTGGATCTCACGAAAAATTGTGCGGACCTTTTCCTGAACTCCGGTCTGATAGTGTCTGACCGATTTCTTCCAGACGAAGGTGTACCGATTCGCGTT
>NZ_JARAJZ010000040.1 GCF_028765345.1 Sporolactobacillus sp. CQH2019 | reverse complement strand
TCCTTTTCATTATATAAAAAGAGGCGATTTTTTTCTGTGATCTTTCAAGGATGAGCGAAAAACGAGAGGGAAAAAATGTCCCTCTCGTTTTTCACTACAGACTGACCTTTTGAGACAGCCTCTTTTTGAAATGTGCGGCGCGAGGTTGCGGCGAGCCGTACTATAAAACCTGCATTTCCGTGTTTTTATACCAGAGCCATGAAAAGCTCTGATATTGGAGTGTTTTTTGACCCATCGTACTCGTATCATTCACTGATATGAATGACATTTTCAATAGCCTCGCTCACATTTTTAATAATATTCTTTTTTAGGGAAACGCAGCCGGAGGAGCGTTGTTCGCGTCTTATCGTTTTTCTTGTTCGATTGCGGAACAGGCTTCTCCTCATTTCTACGGTGGAATCTTGTGGGGAAATCCTATCATTGTTTTTACTCATTTTATCACTTTAAAAATGCTGTTAAACCGGCGTATCTATTTAATTTTGAGATTATTTCTGTAAGATGATAAATTAAAAATGAATGAAAACATCTCTTACATCGCTTATTATCCTGATTTTTTTTCCAACTGCATTTGCGATAATCTAACCGTATCGCGGGCAATCATTATTTCTTCGTTAGTGGGAATGACCAGCACCTTGACCGGAGAATCCGTTTTGTTGATAAATATTTTCTCTCCATTCACCCGATTGGCTTCATCATCGCAGAATACACCCATGAATTCAAGACCATGCAGGACTTCCCGGCGAATCATCGGGCTATGTTCGCCGATTCCCGCCGTAAAAATGATTGCATCCACCCCGGACATTTTTACTGCATAGGACCCAATGTATTTTTGAATGCGTTCAGCAAAAATTTGAATTGCCAGTTTTGCCCGATGATTGCCGTGCTTTGCTTCTTTTTCTATATCGCGCAGATCGCTCGAGACACCCGAAATGCCGAGCATCCCGCTTTTTTTATTCAGTACGTTCACGGCCTCGGTCGCATTCATACCGGTTTTATCCATAATATAGGGGATCAGGGCAGGGTCGATGTCCCCCGAACGCGTTCCCATGGTCAGCCCGGCAAGGGGGGTAAACCCCATCGATGTATCGATTGACTTTCCTCCCTTAACGGCCGTGATACTGGAACCATTGCCCAGATGGCAGGAAATCAGTTTAAGTT
>NZ_JARAJZ010000004.1 GCF_028765345.1 Sporolactobacillus sp. CQH2019 | reverse complement strand
GCCAGCGGAAAAGTAAACTTTTCCGCTTTTTAAGGACACCGTCCAAAGGGGTAGCTTCAGAGGCCACGATCATGGCTCATTTACGCCAAACGATTTTTCAACGGTTTGCCCGAAACCAGCATTTAACACTAACACAAATAATTCAGGAAAAGCAGGAAACACCTGAAGTACAAGACGAATTACTGATTTCTTAGCATCCTAAAATTTTTGACTGTCCAGTTAGAATATATTACACATTCTAATATTTGAAACAAAAAATCAATGCAAAAAGCAATCCCCCGGTGCCATTACCAGGAAGATGGCCATTGCGACGATATATTGATTGATCCGGGCCCTGTACTTTTTTATACTAAACGCCAGTCAAACCCTGACATTTAAAACACATAGGGGTTTCGGATCCCACCGTTTACCAACTTCCCATAAAGGATTCATTTGCTTAGCCGACTATTCCAACATCTCTAACGCTAAAAAAAAGAGTGAGTCTATCCAATTTTAGGCGGATCCCTCAGATTTAAGGATTTGTTTAGTCAGGTCGATTTGATTGACCTGGTTTATGGGTCAAATCCGAGGCATGACATGCTATAATCAGAACAGGCAATAGATGCATATGAGCGGACAGCGACGCCCTTATAGAATGGGGGTGGCGCCAATGACAGTATTTCAAGCCTTAACACTGATGGTTTCTTTCGGTGTACTGGTATTCATGCTGTCAGACAGAAAGAAATAATCCGCCCATATGCCATTCACGGTGGCTGAGACGGATTATTCATCACATGTAATTCAGTTTTAAGCGCTGTTCCGCTCTGTGCGGATATTGCTATTCCGTCAGTGTTCGCGCACTGGCGGTTTTATTTTATGTTCCCTGTGTCCTTATTATACCCGGTAACCTGTAAGAAATGCAATGGGCGGGATAGGTCAGCTCAATTTTGAGCGCAGATGAAAGTCATTCCCCCCGATTTGGGGAGCGTCTCGGCTCTGTCCTGGCCCATTCTCGGACACAAGATAGAGGCGACAGAGTAACCAAGACAAACCAACAGGACATATAACAGATTAGAAAAACTGTATCAGTTTAAGCCGAAAAACAGGCTAAGACAGCCCGATTAGTACAATTTCAACAGTCAAGTAATTTTGAATCCCCCTGCCTTGATTTCCGGTTTTCGGGAACATGCAGCGGGGCTTTCTGTTGTATTTTTTCCTGTTTTGTAAGATAAAATATTAACTGTTTTATGATAAAAGTTAACAATTATTTCTGTAACGGAGACACAATCCTCTATTCCAATGTAACGCCGGACTTTTTAAAACGCTGAATAAGTGCGGAATCCCGCCGCTGCCTTCCTCCATAAAGGGGGGAGGCTCATTTTCGCTTTGTTGAGGCACTCCGTTTTTGGATGATATGTTTTTTTAACGTTTTGCTTGAAAGCCGAACAATCGCGCATATATGTTAAAAACCTTGATATGAAGGCCTTTATACGATAGGGAGGCAGCGGAGGAACCTTTTTATAAAAAAAATAGAGAGAGATTACATGATGAGCATATGCGCACGGATTGTAAAAAAAGAAAATTCACGGTGAAAGGCGAATATGTAAAAAGGGAAAAAATAAAAACCCTTATGTATCAAGGGTTTAAGTAGTGGCCCTGGGGAGAGTCGAACTCCCGACGCACGGTTTAGGAAACCGACGCTCTATCCACTGAGCTACAGAGCCGTATCTGCAGTATCTTTTTAAGCGACATTTATTATTATACAAAAAAAACACGGTTTTGAACAGCGGGGATTTCGGAGTTTCGGCTGAAGCATTTTTCTTCAATGTCCTGCGGTCCGCAACAGAACGCAAATAAAAGCAGCCCTATATTTAGAGAGGACTGCTTTTGCATCATCGGCTATGGTTATCGATCACAGTTTCGTAACGTTTGCTGCCTGAGGTCCGCGGTTGCCTTCAACAATATCGAAGCTGACTTCCTGGCCTTCTTCAAGCGTTTTGAAACCGTCGCCTTCGATTGCAGAATAGTGTACGAATACATCATTTCCGCCTTCAACTTCAATGAAACCGTAACCTTTTTCTGCATTAAACCATTTTACTTTACCGTTTTGCATGCTTTACTGCCTCCCTAAAACCTTGCGCTGCCCGCGCGTGAAATAAAACCACCCACCATTTAACAGTGAACCAGGATATAAAAAAACAGGCCCTTCCAGAAGTAAAAACTACTACACTTCAAGGAAGGGTCTTCATTCTTACATCCAGATCATATATTAAGTAGTAAAATGGTTTACTTTAATTTAGCACAACTTCAACCCGGTGTCAAATAAATTTAGCCATTTTGTAACCGGATACTTTACCGATACATTGGCATTCTTCATCGGCATCCCGTTTGTATCATTATGCCGTTTCCATTTTTTCTCCATTTTCGCGTCTTTATTCAATCAGACGGGTGAAACCGGCTCTGCCGGATATCTTAATAACGTAACGGTCATTTATCGTGTCCGTATAACAAAGCGGACAGGCTGTCTTCCGTCCTCTTTTCAAATTCAGGAGGACATGATAAACTGAAAGGAACGTATGTATGTTCTCTGTCTGCGGCCGTTTAAGCGAAAACAAAGCGGCTATTTTTATTTCAGAAAGGCGAATCTATTTATGAATCCAAGTCAGTTACCGTCGAAGTGTCTCATTTCAGTCGCAGGTATGGTCGGTATCGGCAAAACGACTTTTGCAAGGGCTCTGGCCGGGCGTCTGCACTTTCGGACCTCTCTCGAAAAAGTTGACGGAAATCCTTATCTTGATGCTTTTTACAAAGATTTTGAACGCTGGGTCTTCCAGCTCCAGATTTATTTTCTTGGCGAACGATTTAAAGAGAACAAGCGTATGGACGCCTGGCCGGGCGGATTTGTTCAGGACCGGTCAATCTATGAAGATACAGGCATCTTTGCCAGGATGCATTATGAAAAAGGGACGATGTCCGAAGCAGATTACCGTACCTATACATCGCTGTTCGATGCCATGGTGATGACCCCTTATTTTCACCATCCCGACCTCCTGATTTATCTGCACGGATCGCTTGACGCGACAATAAAACGCATTCGTTCCCGCGGACGGGGATCAGAAAAAGAAACGCCGGTCAGCTACTGGCAGGAAATGTTTCAACGTTACGAACAGTGGATTGCCCATTTCAACACATGTCCGGTATTGAAGATTGATATTGATGATTATGACCTTATTTACCATCCCGATTCGCTGGATTCCGTCATTCCGCTGATTGAGGAGAAGCTGGCAAGCGAAGCGGGAAAAAAGCGATAAAAAGAACCCGAGAATACAAAGCCGCGTGGGGAGAGCATCTCTCTCAGCACGCGGCTTTTCATTCAGTTCTTTTCGTTTTCCTTATTTTTTTCTTTCGGATCGGAATCCTGCTTTTCCTTCCGGGGCTTCCCCGTGTTTATTGTAATACCCAGGTCTTCGATCATTCGCGTCAGCCTTGCTTCATTATCCACTCTCTGATGAAAGGGCATCGTTTTTTCCGCCTCCTCGAATTACGATCAATTTTTCACAATCCGTCTTCAGTTGTTTGCCGCCGTGATCTTTTCAAGATTCTTCATGTACGGGCGAAGCGCTTCGGGAATCAGGATGCTGCCGTCTTCCTGTTGGTAATTTTCCAGAATCGCCGCAACTGTACGCCCGACAGCGAGACCGGATCCGTTTAAAGTGTGGACATATTCAGGTTTTGCTTTCGGCTCGCGCCTGAACCGAATATTGGCCCGTCTCGCCTGGAAATCTTCAAAATTACTGCATGATGATATTTCACGATACGTGTCCTGGCTGGGTATCCAGACTTCCAGGTCGTATTTCTTTGCCGCCGTGAACCCGAGATCCCCGGTACATATGCTGACAACCCTGTACGGCAGATTCAGCAGCCGCAGTACCTCTTCCGCATGTCCGGTCAGTTTTTCAAGTTCATTGTATGAATCTTCCGGCCTGACGAAGCGGACCAGTTCGACCTTATTGAACTGGTGCTGGCGGATGATTCCGCGTGTATCGCGTCCCGCCGAACCCGCCTCTGAACGGAAACAGGCACTGTACGCCGCATAGGCAATCGGCAGATCGTCGCCGTTTAAAATCTCGTCACGATAATAATTCGTCACCGGCACTTCCGCTGTCGGGATCAGAAAATAATCCCGGTCGTCGGCGATTTTAAAAGCGTCCTCTTCAAACTTCGGCAGCTGTCCGGTGCCGGTCATGCTGTCGCGGTTGACCAAGTACGGCGGCATCATTTCCGTATAGCCGTGTTTTTCCGTATGAAGATCCAGCATAAAGCTGATCAGTGCACGTTCCAGACGTACTCCGAGTCCCTTGTAAAAGACAAAGCGGCTGCCGGTTACTTTGGCCGCACGTTCAAAATCAAGGATATCGAGGCCGGTTGCAATGTCCCAGTGCGGCTTCGGTTCAAATAAAAATTTTCGCGGTTCCCCCCAGAAGCGGATCGGCTGGTTATCTTCTTCACCGTCGCCGAGCGGTACGCTTTCATGAGGAATATTCGGTATGGAAAGCATGACCTGATGCAGTTCGTCTTCAATCCGGTGCAGCTCGCCGTCGAGCGTCTTGATCTGAGCACTGACCTCGCGCATCGCTTCAATCAGATCCCGGGCATCTTCTTTCGCCCGTTTCTTCGCTGCCACATCGGCCGATACCTGATTGCGTCTCGCCTTCAGAGCCTCAGCCTGATTAATCAGCATCCGTCTTTTCTCGTCCAATGCCGGAAATCTTTTGAAATCGCTGAGGTCTTCGCCTCTTTTATTCAGCTTCCTTTCGATTTCATTATAATGTTCCCTTAAAAGTTTCATGTCTAACATCGTCACTGCGCCTCCCTAAAATAAAAATCCCGTCCCTGTCTAAACCAAGGGACGAGATTTAACCCGCGTTGCCACCCAAATTGCTTATGATCTTTCAAGAGCTCACAAGCCGCTTGATCATTGATAACGGAAACGATCCGTTTATGCCTGTCCGACAGCATTTCTCTCAGGGACGGATTCATGCCGTGCCCTTCACCGCTTCCCACCGTCTGCGGCTCTCTTTGCAAGGACCTCGTCACTAATTGTTCCCGTCATCAAGTTCACATTTTTCACTAATAAAAATTTACAATAAGCCGGGAAAAAATGCAAGCAGTCAGACAGTTTCCTCAACCATTTGAACAAAATAACGGTGCATCCGCAAATCATCGGTCAGCTCCGGATGAAAGGCACATGTGAGGAACCGCCCCTCACGGCAGGCAACAATGTTATCCTGATAAGTTGCAAGCACCTCAACGCCGGCGCCGACACTTTTAATATACGGAGCCCGGATAAAGACGCCATCGTAATGGTCGGCCACATGCTTGATTGCCAGATCGGCTTCAAAGCTGTCAACCTGACGGCCGAAAGCATTACGCCTGACATCGATGTCGAGCAGGCCGAGATGAGGACCCTTTTGCCCCTCGATTTTTTTTGCCATCAAAATCAATCCTGCGCACGTACCGAAAATAGGCTTGTCCGCCGCAAAATCTTTGATGGCTTCAAAGAGTCCGTATTTGTCCAGCAGCCGGCGCATGGTTGTGCTTTCTCCGCCGGGAAGGACAAGCCCGTCAAGGCCTTCCAGATCCCGGATGCTCTTTATCGTGTATGCTTCTGCGCCTGATGCCTTCAGTGCTTTAATGTGCTCGCTTACTGCTCCCTGAACCGCCAAAACGCCGATTTTTGTCGTCATCGCTTGAACCACCTTATAACCCGCGGTCCTGCATCCGCTCGGAAGGCGTAAGCGTACCCATATCAATCCCTTTCATCGGTTCACCAAGACCCTTTGAAAGTTCTGCAATGCGCTCATAATCTTTGTAATAAGTTGTCGCCTCAACAATTGCTTTGGCAAATTTTGCAGGATTTTCCGATTTGAAAATGCCCGATCCGACAAAGATACCGTCGGCTCCAAGCTCCATCATCAGTGCGGCGTCTGCCGGCGTTGCCACGCCGCCGGCCGCAAAATTGACAACCGGAAGCCGTCCGGCCTCCTTAATTTGAAGAAGGATTTCATAAGGCGCACCCAGTTCTTTTGCATAGACCATTAATTCATCCGGCGACATACCGACAACCTTGCGCACCTGACTGTTCACAAGACGCATGTGACGGACGGCTTCGACAATGTTGCCGGTTCCCGGTTCGCCCTTTGTCCGGAGCATCGCCGCACCTTCGCCGATCCGGCGCGCCGCCTCACCCAGATCGCGGCAGCCGCAGACAAAAGGCACCGTGAAGGTTTTTTTATCAATGTGATACACATCGTCTGCCGGCGTCAGCACTTCGCTTTCATCTATATAGTCGACCTTCATTGCCTCAAGCACCCGTGCTTCAACGATATGCCCGATACGCGCCTTCGCCATAACCGGGATCGAAACAGCATTCAGGACTTGTTCAACGATCGTCGGATCGGCCATCCGTGCGACGCCGCCTGCTTTGCGGATATCCGACGGTACGCGCTCAAGCGCCATTACAGCGGTAGCGCCCGCTTCTTCCGCGATTTTGGCCTGCTCGGCGTTGACCACATCCATGATCACGCCGCCTTTCTGCATTTCGGCCATGCCTCTTTTAACTTTATCTGTACCTTTTTCAGCCATGACTACTCCTCCATTTTCAGCCTTAAAAATTTCCTTTCGAATTCGGGTAACTCTAGTGTACAATAATTCATAGTGAATAACTATATTTTGGAGATATTTTGACTATTTTTTCACTTCAGATTAAGAGAAAATCAGAAGATTGATGTCAAATAATCTCCTGATTCCGCGTCTACTGCTCTTTTAAATTACTTTTCTCAAAAACGGCCGGCGATCCATGAAAAAATTCCCGCAAAGAAACTGCCTATTCCTTGAAACATCCGGACAATCCAGCTGTTTTGATCCACTTGCTCGGCGGCCACGACCGGAATTTTATTGTCATTCGCAAATAAATGCCCGTACGCAGTGTTTCCGTTCGTTGCAAGCGTGGCATAGCCGATCTGTTCGCCTTTTTGGACCGGAGCTTCCAGCTGTCCGTTTTTGTCCAGTTTTGAACGGTCAAGCGTAACCCGGAATGCGACGTTCGGGTTTTCTCCATCCGCTACCATGAGATTCATCGATTTTCCAAAAGCAAGTTTCACTGTTCCCGCCTTGCCGTTACGGATGGCAACAGCCTTCTGATTGGGGATCGGCTGATTCTTACGGGCAACGGCTTTTTTAGAAAATTGCTGATAGCCGTAATCAAATAACGTTTTTGTCTGTTCGAAACGCTGACCGTCGGAATCGGTCCCCATGACAACACTGATCAGCCGGCGACCGTTCTGCTTCACCGTACCGGTGAAGCAATAGCCGGCAAGATCGGTATGACCGGTTTTCAGCCCGTCCACGCCTTCGTATGTGTACTGTTTCATGTTCGATCCAAGTCCGGGAAGCATGTAGTTCCAGTTCACCATCTGGATAGGAGAGTCGACGCCGGCCGTAAAATTCCTGACCGGAACCTTTGAAATGTTCAGTGCTTCGGGATAGTCTTTAATCACATGATAAGCCAGCTTAGCAATATCCCGCGCCGACAGTTCGTTGGCGCCGTTCGCGCCGCCCTCAGTCGCGAATTTACCAAGATCGGCGTTTTCAAGCCCGGTACTGTTAATATAATGAGCATTGGTCATGCCGAGTTTTTTGGCTGTCTGATTCATTAAATTGGCAAAATTTTTCTCTGAACCGCCGATTTTTTCAGCCAGAGCAATGGCCGCTCCGTTTGCCGAATAAATGGCCATCGCTTCATACAGGTCTCTGACGGTATATTGATAGTCCATCCTTAACGGAACATTGGAATACGTACGATTCTGCGAAATCTGATAAGCATAATTACTGATCGACACTTTCGTATTCCATGTCAGTTTTTTATTATGGAGCGCCTGCATCACCAGATATTCGGTCATCATCTTGGTCATGCTGGCCGGCGGATATACCTGATCCGCATTCTTTTCGTATAAAATCTGTCCGCTGTTATAGTCGACGAGAATAGCGGATTTAGCTTGAATGCCGAGCGTATCCGCCGCTTTTGCCGTAGAAGCGGGCAGACTCTGAAGGCCCAGCACCAGCGCCAGAATAAAAACAAGACCTGTCACTGCATAACGATGCAGCCGTTTACTGAAATTCAACCCCTACACCCCCGAATGGTTTCACGCTTCATCCCGATCCCGCGATGAACGAAAGACATAGAAAACCGAGGCGAAACAGCTCGTCTCGTAAAAAATATATTATGTGTTTAATTATTTAATAGAATAGTTCGGTGCCTCTTTCGTAATTTGCACGTCATGAGGATGGCTTTCCAGCAAACCGGCGTTGGTAATTCTTGTAAATCTGGCCTGATTGCGTAAATCTTGTATCGTCGCTGTTCCGCAATATCCCATACCGGACCTCAGCCCGCCGATCAGCTGATAGATCGTATCCGCCAGTTTTCCTCTGTAAGGAACACGCCCCTCAATGCCTTCGGGGACAAGTTTCTTTTGATTCTCCTGAAAATAACGGTCCTTGCTGCCGTGCTCCATGGCGCTTACCGAACCCATGCCGCGATAGACTTTAAATTGCCGGCCCTGATAAATTTCAGTTTCTCCCGGCGTTTCATCGACTCCGGCCAGCAGTCCGCCCAGCATCACTGCGCTGCCGCCCGCCGCCAGTGCTTTCACAATGTCTCCCGAGTATTTGATACCGCCGTCCGCAATAACGGCAATGCCGTGCTTGTCCGCCTCATTGGCACAATCATAGACCGCCGTAATCTGCGGGACGCCGACACCGGCAATAACACGGGTCGTACAGATCGATCCCGGTCCAATACCGACCTTGACGACATCTACGCCGGCATCAATCAGCGCCCTTGTCCCTTCCGCAGTGGCTACATTTCCGGCAATCAGGTTAATATTCGGATAGGCTTTACGAATCTCGGCGACTTTTTCCAGCACGCCCTTTGAATGGCCGTGCGCCGTATCAATGACAAGTGCATCCGCCCCGGCTTCGACAAGTTTTTCGACACGCAGCAGAGCATCGGAAGTGACACCGACGGCAGCCGCAACCAGCAGTCTGCCGTGTTCATCTTTCGCCGAATTTGGAAATTCAACGACTTTCTCGATGTCTTTAGTTGTAATCAGCCCTTTTAAGACGCCGTTGCGGTCGACAAGCGGCAGTTTTTCGATCCGATGGCGATTCAATATCTCTTCCGCTTCGCTCAGGCTCGTACCGACCGGTGCCGTGACCAGATTGTCTTTTGTCATCATGTCGCCGATTCGTGAGGAGTAATCTTTGACAAACCGCATATCGCGATTTGTCAGGATGCCGACTAGATGCCGCTCCTTCTTATTGTCGACAATCGGAACGCCTGAAATGCGATATTTGTTCATTAAGTGTTCCGCATCAAAAATCTGATCGTCCGGAGTCAAAAAGAAGGGATTCGTGATAACGCCGCTCTCTGACCTTTTGACTTTGTCTACTTGTTCCGCCTGCTCCTCAATGGACATATTTTTGTGAATCACACCCATGCCGCCCTGCCTGGCCATAGCAACCGCCATCGTTGTTTCGGTCACCGTATCCATCCCGGCACTGATAATCGGTATATTTAACTTAAGCGTACTCGTCAGCGCGGTTTTTACGGAGACGTCCCTGGGCAGAACTTCAGACTCGGCAGGGATCAGCAATACGTCATCAAAAGTCAGTGATTCTTTTGCAAATTTGTCTTCTCGCATGAACGTTTTACCCCCATAGATAATTGTCTTCACTACCCGAAATTTTTATTGTTAGCTTATCAACTGGACAAACGACTGTCAAGAAGACTAAACGAAGTTGTACTTTTCTAACAACGGCTTCCGATTCGGCAAATTTTACGCTGTTCCGCCGTTTCCCTTTGAAAGCGGAACAAAAAAGACCGGAAACGGGCCGGGCATCCGCACGGGAATCGCTTGACGCATTCGTGATCAACCGGTCACAATCCGGTCAATACTGAGCCGTCTCTTTTCGGAAAGACTGATGACCTCGTTATTTTCCAGACGGATGAGCGGACGCGTTGCTGTTTTGGCAGGGATAAAAATAATTTTTCCCTCCCGGCCGTCCGACAGCACGACTTTAGAACCGATGAAAAGAGTCATCACCTCATCGCAAAATTTATCCAGAAGATATCCGGACAATTTTCCATAAGAGGCCTCCCTGAGACGGTCAAGTATCCGTACCGGCCCCCCGTTTTCCGGGCTCGCTGCCGCATAATGAAGAAAACTGTCGCAGACCGCCAGTACCTTCGCGAAAGAGCTGAGCCGTTCGCCGTTCAACCGGAGCGGATAGCCGCTTCCGTCCTCCCGCTCATGATGCTGGATGACAGCGAGCAACGTTTCTTTCCGCAAACTTGGAACATCTTTCAGCATTTTGTAGCTGTCCGTGACATGTCTTTCATACAGCAGCCGCTCTTTTACCGTGCTGTTTTCCTCTTGATTCAGGACGGAGGGCGGCAGTTTGGCCAGACCGCAATCGGCGAGCATGCCCGCCAGCCCGATCTGATAGACGTCTCCCTGGGAAAAACTGAGCTTTTTCCCAAGAAAAGCGGAAAGAAATCCCATCGTGACGCTTCGATCCGCTCTGCTGCGAATCATTGTCCGTTTCAAAAGAAAACGGGCAATCCAGATCGGATCATTAAGAGAATCCGCAAGAAGCGGCATCACAGCCTTCCTGAATGCCCCGATATTGATTCCCGAACCGGATTGCCATTGTCTAAAAAACGAACGGTAGGCAGAAACAGCCGTCTGATATTTATCGTCCGAAGCATTGCCCGTCGGTTTTTCCGGATCGGATGTTTCCGCGGGTCTGTCCGGCTTATCTCTGCCCGTATGCAGCGTCCGGCCCGAGACTGTTTTTGTTTCCACTTCGACGCTGTCGATCAGGAATGCTTTCAGGAAGGCCAGATGCACGTCTTCCAGAACAGTGCCCGAACGAATCAGCGGCTTGTCCGATTTGGCGTAAACGTCTTTTTTCAGTACATAGCCTGCTTCCAGTTCGCTCGCTTTCACCAGCATGCTGTTTTCCTCACATTCTAAAGATTAAGGTTCTTTATCCTGCTGCTGCGATTGTTCCGACGGATTTTCTTCTTCTTCCCCGCTGTCGCCGGGATCGTCCTTCGGCAGGGCGTCCCCATTGTCTTCTTCATTCTTTTGAATGCGGGCAATGGTCGACACGCTGTCTCCTTCATCGACACGGATAAGCGTGACGCCCATTGTATTTCTCCCCAACTTCGAAATTCCGGAGACCGGCATCCGGATAATAACGCCGTTGGCGGTCATAATCATCAGATCCTCATCCTTTTCAACCGTCCGAAGAGCAACCAGATTGCCGTTTTTTTCAGTAATATTGCATGTTTTAAGACCTTTTCCACCGCGCGTCTGTTTCCGGTACTCACTGCAGGCAGTCCGTTTGCCGAACCCTTTTTCCGTTACGATCAGCACGTCGTTGTCATCGCCGGCAATACCCATGCCGACGACTTCATCTCCCGCTTCCAGCGTGATTGCCTTGACGCCGGCCGCGTTTCTGCCCATTGATCGGACATCATTTTCATTATAGCGAATTGCCATCCCTTTTTTCGTACCGACGATCAGGTCTCTTTTGCCGTCCGTCAGCCGGACAGCGATTAATTCGTCCTCATCATGCACTGTGACGGCAAACAGGCCCCCTTTTCTGATGTTGGAAAAGTCAGAGAGAGGGGATCGTTTCGTAATGCCCTTTTTCGTCAGAAAAACAAGATAATGAGCATCATCAAAGTCTTCGATCGGAAAAAACGCCGTAACATATTCATTTTTCTCTATCTGAATCAGATTGATGATCGGAATCCCCTTTGCCGTCCTGCCCAGTTCGGGAATTTCATAACCCTTAAGCTGAAATACTCTTCCTTTGTTCGTAAAAAAGAGCACCCGATGATGCGTCGTGGTCTGAAAAAGATGCTCGACAAAGTCGTCTTCATTAGTACCCATGCCCTGAATGCCGCGGCCGCCGCGATTCTGACTTTTATATGCTCCGACCGGCATCCGTTTGACATAGCCGTTATGAGAAACGGTAATCACGATGTCCTCACGCTCGATCAGATCTTCATCTTCAAAAAGATCGCTTCCGACCGTTATCTCCGTACGGCGTTTATCGTTATACTTTTCCTTGATCTCCCGCAATTCTTTTCGGATGATATGCAGGACTTTCTGTTCATCGGCGAGAATGGCCTTCAGTTCGGCAATTTTCTTGATCAGTTCCGCATATTCCTGTTCGATTTTTTCACGTTCGAGACCGGTCAGCCGCTGCAGGCGCATATCAAGGATCGCCTGTGCCTGTTCCTCGGTCAGTGCAAAACTTTCCATCAATCCGCTTCGGGCGATATCCGCCGTTTTCGAACCGCGGATCAAGGCGATCACTTCATCCAGGTGATCGAGAGCAATCCGCAGACCTTCGAGAATATGAGCCCTTGCTTCCGCCTTCTTCAGTTCAAAGCGGGTCCTCCGCCGGATCACGGTCTCCTGATGAGCCAGATAATAGTGGAGACACTCTTTCAGATTCAGAATACGCGGCCTGCCGTCGACCAGAGCAAGCAGGTTGATGCCGAAGCTGGTCTGAAGGCCGGTATGTTTGTACAGATTGTTCAGCAGTACATTGGCATTGGCATCCCGGCGGACTTCAATGACCATTCTCATGCCGCTCCGGTCCGATTCATCGCGCAGGTCGGTTATGCCGTCGAGCTTTTTCTCCTTGACCAGGTCGGCAATGCGTTCGATCAGCTTTGCTTTATTGACCTGGTAGGGTAATTCGGTAACAACGATGCTCTGCTTGCCGCTCGGATGTTCCTCGATTTCAACTCTGGCCCGGACGATAATCGATCCGCGTCCCGTCCGATACGCCCGCCGGATTCCTTCCCGCCCCAGGATCAGGCCGCCTGTCGGAAAATCGGGACCCGGGATATACTGCATCAGTTCTTCCACACGGATTTCCGGATCCTTGCTGAGGGCAAGTACGGCATCAATCACTTCGCCGAGCTGATGCGGCGGGATATTCGTTGCCATACCGACGGCAATACCGGAGGCTCCGTTTACCAGCAGGTTTGGAAAACGCGAGGGAAGCACGGCCGGTTCCTGCTCCGATCCATCATAGTTATCCTGAAAATCGATCGTATCCTTGCGGATATCGCGGACCATTTCCATGGATATTTTCGACATGCGCGCCTCGGTATAGCGCATCGCCGCCGCCGGATCGCCGTCGACCGAACCGAAATTTCCGTGACCGTCCACAAGTTCATAACGATAGCTGAAATTCTGCGCCATCCGCACCATCGATTCATAGACCGCAGAATCGCCGTGCGGATGGTACTTGCCGATCACTTCTCCGACAATTCGCGCCGATTTCTTATAGGCCTTGTCGGCAGTGATCCCCAGTTCATTCATGGCGAAAAGAATCCGCCGATGAACCGGTTTGAGTCCGTCCCGAACATCGGGCAGCGCACGGCTGACAATGACACTCATTGCATAATCAAGAAACGACGTGCGCATCTCATGCCCGATATCGACCGGCCTGACCCTTGATTCATCTTGCTCTGCCATCTTTTTTCCTCCTTAGCGATAACACTGACCCGTCCCACGGCTTGCGGGACAAGCTCAATCCACGCACTCATATAACGCCGACCCGCTTTACAGGCGTATCCCGTTAGACGTCAAGATTCTGAACGTAATGGGCATTCTCCTGAATAAAGTCGCGCCTCGGCTCCACCCGGTCGCCCATCAGCATCTCAAATATTTGATCCGCTTCAATCGCATCTTCCAGATTCACTTTGAGCACGACGCGATTGCCCGGATCCATCGTTGTTTCCCAGAGCTGCTCGGGATTCATTTCTCCAAGACCTTTATAACGCTGCAGGACCGGTTTTACGTTTTCAGGAAGAGTGCTCTGAATCTTCTCCAATTCCCGGTCATTGTAAGCATACTGCAGGTTTTTTCCGTACTGGACGCGATACAGCGGCGGCTGAGCAATATAAACATATCCGTTTTCCAGAAGCGGCCGCATAAACCGGTAAAAGAACGTTAACAATAGGGTACGGATATGTGCGCCGTCGACATCGGCATCAGTCATAATAATAATTTTATGATACCGTGCTTTTTCCAGTTTGAATTCTTCACCGACGCCCGTACCGAGTGCGGTAATCATCGCGCGGATTTCGGCATTGGACAGAATCTTGTCCAGCCGCGCCTTTTCTACATTTAATATTTTCCCTCTCAGCGGCAGTATCGCCTGATACAGCCGGTCGCGGCCTTGTTTTGCCGAGCCGCCCGCCGAATCGCCCTCCACAATATACAGCTCAGAAATGCTGGCATCCCGCGATGTACAGTCCGCCAGTTTGCCGGGCAGCGAGGCACTTTCAAGACTGCTCTTGCGCCTCGTCAGTTCACGGGCTTTTTTGGCCGCGGTCCGCGCTCTCGACGCGACAATGCCCTTTTCTACGATCAGCCGCGCGACATCCGGGTTTTCATACAGAAATCTTGAAAATGCTTCCGAGAATAATGTATCGGTAATGGTCCTGACTTCCGGATTGCCCAGCTTTGTTTTCGTCTGGCCTTCAAACTGGGGATCCGGATGTTTGATCGAGACGATAGCAGTCAGACCTTCGCGCACATCGTCTCCGCTCAGATTCTGGTCGGCGCCTTTAATAAGCTGGTTTCTCCTGGCATAATCGTTAATGACGCGGGTCAGGGCAATTTTAAAGCCGTATTCATGCGACCCGCCTTCATGAGTGTGAATATTATTGGCAAAGGAATAAAGCTGGCTTGAAAAACCGCTGTTGTACTGCAGTGCGATTTCAATCTTAATTCCGTCCTTTTCGCCTTCAAGGTCGATCGGCTGGTGAAGAACTTCTTTTGAACGATTGAGAAATTCAACATAGGAACGGATGCCGCCCTCAAAATGAAACGTTTCTTTTTTGTCTTTCTCCCGTTTATCTTCAATCGAAATACGAATATTTTTATTTAAAAAAGCCAGTTCTCTGACGCGGGTGCGCAGCGTATCGTAATCAAAACGGGTCGTCTCTTTGAAAATCTCGGGATCGGGAATAAAGTGGGTCGTCGTCCCTGTACGGTCGGTGTCTCCGATCACCTTCAGGTCTTCGGCCGGTTTGCCGCGATGATATTCCTGATAATAAATGTGGCCGTTGCGGTAGACCTTGACCCACATAGTGGTCGACAGTGCATTGACTACCGAGGCGCCGACGCCGTGAAGGCCGCCGGACACCTTATATCCGCCGCCTCCGAACTTTCCGCCTGCGTGAAGGACGGTCATGATGACTTCCACTGCGGGCCGGCCGACCTTTTTCTGAATATCGACAGGAATCCCCCGGCCGTCATCCATCACCGTGATACTGCCGTCATGCTCAATGATGACCTGAATATGGCTGCAGTAGCCGGCAAGCGCTTCATCGATCGAGTTGTCGACAATTTCCCATACAAGATGATGCAGCCCTCTTTCACCGGTCGTGCCGATATACATGCCGGGTCTTTTTCTGACGGCTTCGAGTCCTTCGAGGACCTGAATCTGGCTGGCGTTATAAGACTGATTTACATCACGTTGTTCCTTCATCCATACCCCACCTAACTTGGTATCATCAGACACAGAATGCCTCTTAATTCCCGGCTTTTCTACTTCGTGTTTTTCAGAAGGGAGAAAGCTGATCCGATCCTTTTCCTGATTGTAGCGGAATTAAAGGGGGACACGTACCATCTATTCTCGGTCAAAACGACAGATTTAGCAGGACGGTCCGCATTCTGCACCCAGGTTCCGTTTTTCTTCTGGCTGGAAAAAACTTTCTGATTCATTTCCGCGTCTTTTATGGTTTGATAATCAAATACAGCAATGACTTCACTTGAATCAACGACCATCCCTTCGCCCAGATGGACATACATTGGCCTCAGCCTTTCAATGATTCTACTGTTCCCTGATGAATCTGAAAAAGTGCCGCACGATCCAATAGGCTCCGGTCGAGCCCGGCAACGGATGTTGTCGTGACAAACGTCTGCACCTTTTGTTTAAATACGCCGAGCAGGTGTGTTTTTCTGGCATCATCGAGCTCGCTCAGCACATCATCCAAGAGAAGGAGCGGATATTCGCCCACCTCGTGCCTGATCAACTCAAGCTCTGCAAGTTTCACTGAGAGGGCCGCCGTCCTCTGCTGGCCCTGTGAGCCGAATGTCTGGACATCACGGTCATTGATCCGGAATTGCAGATCGTCGCGGTGCGGGCCGATCAGCGTCAATCCCCTTTCAATCTCTCTCTTTTTCAGCCGTTCATAAGTTTCCTCATAGGCATTAACTATTTTTGACCGATCACAGTTTTCTAATACGTCACGGACCGAGGAATGATAAGCAATTGAAAGACGTTCTCTGCCGTGACTGATATCCGAATGAATTTCGATTGCCCATTTGTTCAGTCCGGAAACAAATGCCTGCCTGCGCATGACGATTCCGGAAGCAAGTTCGATCAGTTTCTCAGTCAGAATATCCAGCAGAGCGCCGGAACTGCCGGCATGGCGTGAAAAATCTTTTAACAGTGCATTTCTCTGCTGAAGCACCTTCAGGTATTCACCTAAATCATGTATATAAACAGGCGCAATCTGTCCCATCTCCATATCGATGAAACGCCTGCGGATCGCCGGACTGCCTTTAATGAGATTCAGATCCTCGGGAGCGAACATGACCACATTGCAGATGCCCACATATTCGCTCAGCCTGCGCTTCTCAAGATGGTTTGCCTTTGCTTTTTTCCCTTTTTTTGAGATAACAATTTCCATCGGGACCGTATCGCCGTGTCTTGTTATTTTACCTTTTATTTTACCATATTCTTTATCCCATTTGATTAAATCTTTGTCATGAGCCGTTCTTGCAGACTTGGCAATCGCCAATACATAGATCGCTTCCAGAAGATTGGTTTTTCCCTGAGCATTTTCCCCCAGAAATATATTGACGGAATCAGAAAATGACAGCGACAGATGGCTGTAATTTCTATAATTTGTCAATTCTATAGATTCCAGTTTCAAGCCGGGGTGCCCCCTTACTGCCTGCCGATGACGAATTCGCCCGTTTTCGCAATTTTAATCCGATCGCCTTCGCGCAATTTTTTTCCTCTGCGCATCTCACGTTCGCCGTTTACATAAACTTCATGGTTCATCAGAAACCATTTAGCCTCGCCGCCCATCTGAATCGTTCCTGTGTATTTGAGGAGCTGCCCAAGCGTAATAAAGTCTTCCTTCTCGTCCAATGCTACTTTATTCATCATTTCCGCCTCTTTTCGTCAGTAAAATCAGGTATTCGCCTTCTTAAAAAAGCAGCAGGGAAGGCCGGCAGTAAAAAAAGGCGAGACCCGGCAGCAGTTTTTCTGCCGGGCCTTTCGGATACCTACGTTAAAATGTTCTGACCGGCAGGATCAGCATCAGGATCCCTTCGTCGCCGATCGGACGGATAATGAACGGCCGCATCGGCCCCGTAAAAAAAATTTTGACGTTCTGTGCATCTATTTTACTAAGCGCATCCATCATGAATTTCGCGCTGAAGGAAATATGCAGAGTTTCTCCTTCGAAGCTTTCCGAGTTTAACGTTTCAAAAACACGGCCGAGTTCTGCCGACTGGGATGAAATCTCAACCTGATTGCCCTCCGCCCGCAATTTGACGACATTGTTCCGTTCTTCTTTTGCCAGAAGCGAGGCCCGTTCAATTGAATGATAAAGATCTTTTGTTGCGAGCGTCATCGTTGTCTTGCTGTCTTTTGGGATGAGCCGGCTTGTGTCCGGATAATTTCCATCCAGAAGCCGTGAATAAAACTGCGTATTATGCGTTTTAAAAAGGACCTGATTGGCAGTAATGACCAGATCGACATTTTTTTCGTCATTGTCATCGTCAAGTATTTTCGACAATTCGTTCAGGCTCGTCCCCGGGATCACGATGTTAAAAGCTTCCGTTTCGTTTGGAATGTCAATGGAGGCCGATCTTTGCGCTAAACGATGGCTGTCGGTCGCCACACAATCCAGTCTGCCGTTCTGAATCGTCCATTTTACGCCGGTCAGTACGGGACGGGTTTCCGAGACGGATACTGCATAAACCGTTTGCCTGATCAGATCTTTCAGAAGATCTTTTCTGATGCTGATGACGTCGCCTTCGTTAATGACCGGAAGATTCGGATATTCGTCGGGATCCAGTCCGTTCAGGCTGAATTCGGCTTTTCCCGATGTGATTTTTGCGATCAGGCGGCTGTCTGCTTCAATCAGTACTTGTTCAGCGGGAAGTTTGCGGACCAGCTCGGAAAAAAGGCGGGAAGGGAGGACAATGCTCCCGGTCGATTCAATGACCACATTTTCACTGTCATTTTCCTCAACGGGAATAAAAGATTTAATCGAAATGTCGGAATTACTGCCGGTCAATGTTATTCCGTCTAAACCGGCCGTTATTTTAATACCTGTCAGGATCGGCACAGTTGTCTTTGTGGAAATCGCTTTCATCACACGATTGACAGCATCGCCCAGTTTGTCTTTTCGAACTGTAAATTTCATAGCGAGTGTTGTATTTCGGTTCGTGTCTTCCGTTTCTTGCATGATTATTTCCCCCAGTGTTTATTTATAAAAAGTAATTAAAAATAGTCATAACAGCAGTAGGGCTTGTGAACATGTGGATAACACCGACAAAGTTCTAAATCCGGGTTATTCACATGTCGATAAAATGTGAACAAAGCCGCAGCATGATACCGGACTTATACACACCCTGTGAACGACGATCTCTTTTCAAATGTTCATTGTGTCTTAATCGGCGCTTTGAGACGGTCGATGAGGCTGTTGATTTTCTGCTGCAGCTCACGATCGGACGCAAGTTGCTTCGTTATTTTTTCATGAGCATGAATGACCGTGGTGTGATCGCGTCCTCCGAATTCTTCCCCGATTTTCGGCAAAGAGTAATCGGTCAGTTCGCGGGCAAGGTACATAGCAATCTGCCTCGGAAAAGCAATTGACTTAGTTCTTTTCTTTGCGGAAAAGTCTTCCAGTTTCAAACTGTATTCTTCTCCGACAGTCATCTGTATATCCTGTATCGTGATGGTCTTCGGCCTTGACGAAGGAATAATGTCTTTTAGCGCTTCTGCGGCCAGATCGACATTGATATCCTGATTGTTCAGGGATGAGAAGGCGATGACGCGTATCAGCGCACCTTCCAGTTCACGGATATTTGTGTCAATTTGATTGGCAATGTAAATCATGACTTCGTTCGGAATATCGAGGCCTTCCGCTTTGGCCTTTTTCCGGAGAATGGCGATCCGCGTCTCGAGATCGGGCGGCGTGATATCTGTAATCAGCCCCCACTCGAAACGGGAACGAAGCCGGTCTTCAAGCGTCGGAATTTCTTTCGGCGGCCGGTCGCTTGAGATGACGATCTGCTTATATTCTTCATGCAGTGCATTGAACGTGTGAAAAAATTCCTCCTGAGTCTGTTCTTTCCCGGCGAGAAACTGAATATCGTCGATAAGTAGCACATCGACACTGCGATATTTGTTTCGGAATTCGACGGTTTTATTGTCGCGGATCGAGTTGATGAATTCGTTCGTAAATTTTTCGGAAGAAAGATAGACAACCCGCGCGGCCGGGTTGTGTTCGATTACGTAATGCCCGATCGCGTGCATTAAATGGGTCTTCCCCAGCCCGACACCGCCGTAGATGAACAGCGGGTTATAAGCTTTTGCCGGGGCTTCGGCAACGGCCAGCGATGCGGCATGGGCAAAGCGGTTTCCCGAACCGATAACAAATGTTTCAAATGTATTTTTTGAATTGAGCATACTGTTGTTCAATTCTTCGATGCGTCTCGGAGTGCTTTGGTTTAAACGGCCTGCATTGTCCGAGTAGCCGTTCTGCGGCCTGGGATTCATTAGATCACTCTTTCTTGTTTTCGGCGGCCCCGGTTTTTCGGTTTCGCCGGACCTTTTTTGCGGGATAACAAACTGGACATTGTAATGGACACCTGTGATGTTGTAAAGAATATCGGAAATCAGCCTGGAATAGTGCTCTTCCAGCCAGTCGCGGGAAAATTCATTGGGGACACTGATGATGACTGTCTGTCCGTTTATTGACTGGGCCTGTGTTTCTTTCAGCCAAGTTTCAAAACTGGGCTTGCTGAGTTTTTTCTTTATAATCGCAAGTGCCTGGTTCCATATTTCTTTAAGATTATCCAATGCCTGGCGGCCCCCCTTTTGAAAAATTGAAGCATGTTTTTTGTGCTCTATTTGTGCTTTAAGAGGATGCTGAAAATGATCATCTGTCTGTGGCTGACACAAAAGCAGAGTTTTTATGGGACATTTTTCGTCCCTCTCTGGTAAGCGGTATCTTTTCTTTCAGAAAGCACAAAAAACAGCAAAACTAGCGCAAAGGGCCGGAACAAAGCGCCGCACCACACGGCGGACTGCCCGGCCTTTGCGACCCGCGATTCTGTTGCGCGAGTTATTTATCCACAAAGAGAAAAAGTAAATAAGGTTGATTTTGTCATAAAAAAAAGAATCGTCAACAATAATCACCGAGCTGTGGATAAAAGAAGAAACGGCTGTTTATGAATATCCACATTTTTATCCACAGCCTGTGGAAAAAACGGTTGATAAACAAACTGTTTGCACAATTAAAGCAGTATGATCATATCAAAAAATTGCAGGCAAAGCAATGCTTTGCAAATGTTATCCACAGACGGATAACTATGCACGGGAAAGTTGTTCACAGCTTGATAATTTGTGAAAAAGATGTCGACAATCGGTGGAAAAAAGCGAACGGCGGCTCGAAATTATGCACAGTTTGTCGACTGAATGAAGGAGAAAACGGATCCGCGTTGTTTGACTTTTGGATGATGGGTCCTTATAATTAATAAGACTGGTTTTTCCTGTTTTGCTAGGAGGTGTAATATCATTGAAACGTACTTTTCAGCCTAATAATCGGAGAAGAAAAAAGGTGCATGGTTTCCGCGCACGCATGGCAACGGCAAACGGCCGTAAAGTCTTGGCAAACCGCCGGCGCAAGGGAAGAAAAGTTCTGTCTGCATAAGGCCACTGTGAGACCTACAGTGGTCTTTTTTACACAGGCCTTTACATTTGTATAATATTTGTATGCTGTCTATGAAAAAGGTATGTCCCATTATGGAGGGACAAGATGAAGACGTTGAAAAGATTAAAAAAAAATAAAGATTTTCAGTCGGTTTTTGACAGGGGCAGGTCTTTCGCCAATCGCCAGTTCGTCGTCTATGTGCTTAAGCAGACCGGACGGCCGTATATCCGTCTCGGACTGTCGGTCAGCAAGAAGATGGGAAATGCCGTTATGCGAAACCATATTAAAAGGAACATTAAGGAAATATTTCGAAATTTATCGGACAAACTGGAACTTGGCAATGATTATGTTGTGATCTCGCGCCTTCCGGTCCGAACGATGTCTCATCAGGAAATGCAGGACAGTCTGGTTCACGTGTTAAAAAAAGCGGGTGCCATATTGAGTAATAGGGATGTTTGACGATGAAATATATTTTTATTTTTTTAATTCGGCTGTACCAAAAATTTATTTCTCCTTTAACACCTCCGACCTGTCGGTTTTATCCTACGTGTTCGCAGTATGCCGTGGAGGCATTTGACAGGTTCGGCGTTTTTAAAGGGGGCTGGCTGACCGTCCGTCGTCTGCTAAAATGCCAGCCTTTTCATCCGGGCGGGTTCGATCCTGTTCCCGGAAAAGACACGAATAGAGAAAAACCGTAAAAATTTAAAATATCGTTCGGGACCTATCGAGGAGGTAGCGTTTTGCGTAAAAAAAGAGCTGTGGTGGGCATCTTGATTTTGCTGGCTGTTTTGCTGGCGGGCTGTTCGAATGTGAATCAACCGATTAATGCTCAGAGTACAGGATTCTGGAGCAGGTATTTTGTATATCCGCTGTCGGAGTTTATCATCTATGTTGCTCATATGTTCTGGGACAGTTACGGCATTGCCATTATTATTACGACGATCATTGTCCGGCTTGTTCTGCTGCCGCTCATGGCAAAACAGGTAAAAAGCTCGCAGGCCATGCAGGATCTGCAGCCGAAAATCAAGGCCCTGCAGGAAAAGTACAGCTCTAAAGACCGGGCTACTCAGGAAAAACTGCAGCAAGAGCAGATGAAACTTTTTCAGGAGAATAAGGTCAATCCGCTTTCCGGCTGTCTGCCGCTGCTGATCCAGATGCCGATTCTTTTTGCTTTTTATCAGGCAATCATGCGGACATGGGAAATCAAGAAACAGTCGTTCCTGTGGTTTCAGCTCGGGGCGCCGGATCCATTTTATATTCTGCCGATCATTGCCGCTTTGTCGACATTTCTGCAGCAGAAGATTATGGTTGGCAGAATGGGCAACTCCAATCCTCAGATGGCGATGATGACCTATGTTTTTCCGATAATGATTGCTGTGCCTGCTCTTTATTTCCCATCGGCTCTGGCTCTTTACTGGGTTGTCGGAAACATTTTCATGATATTCCAGACTTATTTTATTTATGAGAAGAAGGATATTTCACAGGCGAGAACGGAATCCGGAGGCGCTAAGAAAAAGTGAGGGAAGTCTCGAAATATGGGAAGACAGTTGACCTGGCTGTATCTTCAGCCCTCGAGGAACTTAATGCGACCGTCGATCAGGTAGAAGTCACGGTAATCGAACGACCGAGGGGCGGTTTTCTCGGAATCGGATCAAGGAAAGCACTTGTGAGTGTCACTTTGAAAAAAACGCCCTTTGATTCGGGTATCGATTTTCTGAGGAATCTGATCGAGAAAATGGATATCTCGGCGCATATTCAGGTCAGTGACAAAAGCGGAAGGATCTGCCGCTGTCAATTTGTCGGACGGGATGTTTCGCAGCTGATCGGCAGGCACGGCCAAACCTTAAATGCCTTGCAGTATCTGGCGAATCTTGTCGTCAATAAAAATTCCGATCATCGGATGACGCTGATCCTTGATGCGGAAAATTATCGCGAGACAAGGAAGAAGGCATTAATTTCTCTTGCCGACCGTGTAGCGGAGAGGGTTGCAAAAACCGGAAAAGCCTACCGTTTTGAACCGATGCCGTCTTTTGAGCGGAAAATCATTCATTCGGAACTTGCCGGGAACAGCAAAGTGAAGACCTTTTCATTCGGCGAAGAACCGCGCCGTTACGTGACAGTCGCTCTTTCAGATAATTAGTGATCGGTGAAAGAAAAACGCGCCTATTTGCGCGCTTTTTTCTTTTATCTTTCGTTTAGTCTGTGGATTGATTATGCTGGTGGAACCGCTGAATTTTTTCTTGGGATCGTAACGGTAACGGGGGGACAGCGGAAAATAATTCCGATCATCTGTAGAGTGCACACTGAATAATTTCCGTTTTATTTGAAAAATAAAATGTGACGACGTGACGGTCTGATAGATTACCGGGAACAAACAATGAACCGGTGCCGTTTCTTAGATATTTGCTCAGCAGAGTTTGTTTAACCGGGCAGCCGACTTTTCAGACGGGTATTGCTGTTTTTACCGGGTAAAGGTTTGCTTCACAGAAATAATTGCTTTGAACTGAATTTATTTTGAATCCGTTCCGGGCATGGTTGAATAGAGGACTTCTAAGGGAAGGGGTGATAAAATTGGATTATGATACAATTGCTGCCGTGTCGACTCCGATCGGAGAGGGTGCGATCAGTATTGTCCGTCTCAGCGGACCTGAGGCGATTCCCGCAGCGGATCGATTATTTGAAGGGAAAGCGTCCCTGACAAAAGTAAAGAGCCATACCATTCATTATGGAAAAATCGTCGATCCGGAAACCGGCCGTACAATTGAGGAAGTCATGGTTTCAGTGATGAAGAAACCCAAAACATTTACTCGGGAAGATGTTGTTGAAATCAATTGCCATGGCGGACTGGTCAGCGTTAATAGGGTACTCAGCCTGGTTCTGGATCAGAATGTGCGGATGGCGGAGCCCGGCGAGTTTACAAAAAGGGCTTTTCTGAACGGCAGAATCGATCTGTCTCAGGCCGAGGCCGTCATGGATCTGATCCGCGCGAAGACCGACCGGGCCATGAATGTGGCCATGAGCCAGATAGAAGGGAAGCTTTCCGGATTGGTCCGTAAACTCCGGGATGAACTGCTCGACATGCTTGCCGCGGTTGAAGTCAACATTGATTATCCGGAATACGACGATGCTGAAGTCATGACGGGGAAACTGCTCTTTGAAAAAGCGTCCCGGGTCGAAAAAAAAATCGACGGAATCCTTTCGACGGCGAAGCAGGGAAAGATATTGAGGGAAGGATTGTCGACGGCGATTATCGGAAAACCGAACGTCGGGAAATCATCTCTGCTGAATCATCTCGTCCATGAGAATAAAGCCATTGTGACGAATATTCCGGGGACAACCCGCGATGTGATTGAGGAATATGTCAATGTCGGAGGTGTTCCGCTGAAACTTGTCGATACGGCAGGTATTAGAGAAACAGAAGATATTGTGGAAAAAATCGGAGTCGAGCGGTCGCAGGCAGCGTTGAAGTCGGCCGATCTTATTCTCCTGCTTCTGAACAACAATGAAGAACTGACTGCTGATGATCGCCGTTTGTTTGACATGATCGGGAATACACAGACAATTATTATTTTAAATAAGACGGATCTTCCATCGCATGTATCGGCGGATGAACTGCAGCGGCTTGTATCCGGCCGTCCCGTTATCCGTACTTCGCTTTTGCAGGATAAGGGAACTGAAGAACTGGAACAGGTAATTGCTTCGCTTTTTCTTAGCGGAGGTGCACAGGCGAAGACTGAAACTTATGTTTCCAATACTCGTCATATCGCTTTATTAAAGCAGGCCAGGTCGGCTATATCGGATGCCATTGCAGCCGCAGAGCAGGGATTCCCCGTTGATATTGTTCAGATTGATGTAAAGCGGACGTGGGATATCCTTGGAGAAATTATCGGTGATTCAGTAGACGACAGTTTGATTGATAAGCTTTTTTCGCAGTTTTGCCTTGGAAAATAAATGCCGGCGGTTATTTAGCCGTATCGGCTTAAAATAGATGTTCGTGATAACAGCTGAAGGAGGATGACAAAATGAACAGATATCAAGCCGGTGACTATGACGTGATTGTTGTCGGAGCCGGCCATGCCGGTGTCGAGGCGGGACTCGCGGCGGCAAGGATGGGAGCCAAGACATTGATGCTGACAATCAGCCTGGAGGGAATTGCCTTTATGCCCTGCAATCCTTCGGTAGGAGGTCCGGCGAAGGGCGTTGTTGTCAGGGAAATTGATGCGCTCGGCGGTGAAATGGGCCATAATATTGATAAAACGTACATTCAGATGCGGATGCTGAACACCAGAAAAGGTCCGGCGGTCCGCGCGCTGCGAGCCCAGGCCGATAAGCAGCTTTACCAGCGGGCAATGAAAAAAACGATTGAAGAGACAGAAAATCTAACGCTCCGCCAGGGGATGGTAGAAGAACTGATTGTTGAAGACGGGATTTGCAAGGGCGTTGTTGCCGCAACCGGTGCGGAATATCGTGCCCGGTCCGTTGTCTTAACGACGGGTGTCTATCTAAAGGGAAAAATCATTATCGGAGAGCTTCAATATGAAAGCGGGCCTAATAACATGCAGGCCTCCGTCAGGCTGGCAGATAATCTCCGTGCGCTCGGCTTTGATATTGTCCGTTTTAAAACGGGAACTCCGCCGCGTGTTAACGGGCGGACGATTGATTATTCGAAGACGGAAATTCAGCCCGGCGATGAGGCTCCGCTCGCTTTCTCCTATGATACGACCGAGTATGTAAAAGATCAGATTCCGTGCTGGCTGACCTACACGAATCCGGAAACCCACAGAATTATTCATGAGAATCTGGACCGTTCGCCGATCTATTCGGGTGTTATTGTCGGCACGGGCCCAAGATACTGTCCTTCCATTGAAACCAAAATTGTCCGTTTCAGCGATAAAAACCGTCATCAGCTGTTTCTGGAGCCGGAAGGAAAGGAAACAAGCGAAGTCTATGTTGACGGCCTTTCGACAAGTATGCCGGAAGAAATTCAACGGAAAATGCTTGCAACAGTTCCGGGTCTGGAAAATGCGGAAATGATGCGTCCGGGCTATGCCATTGAATATGATGCCCTTGTGCCGACCCAGCTCTGGCCTTCTCTTGAAACCAAGAAGATCCGCGGACTTTTTACGGCCGGACAGATCAACGGGACTTCCGGATACGAAGAAGCAGCGGGGCAGGGCTTAATGGGCGGTATCAATGCTGCAAGAAAGGTGCTGGGCATGGACCCGGTGATACTGGACCGTTCACAGGCATATATCGGCGTCCTGATCGATGATCTTGTGACCAAAGGAACAAAAGAGCCTTATCGTTTATTGACATCGCGTGCCGAATACCGTTTGCTTCTTCGTCATGATAATGCTGATCTCAGGCTCACGGAATTGGGCCACGACATCGGTCTGATATCGGAACAACGATATTGCCGGTTTCTTGTTAAAAAGCGGCAGATTCAAAAGGAGCGCAATCGTTTTGCGCTGACGACGGTCAAACCTTCTGAAGAAGTCACGGCGCTGCTTGAAAGCAGAGGAGCCGCACCGATCAGGGAACCGATGAAGGCGGACCGATTGTTAAAACGTCCGCAGCTGACTTACCGTGATGTCGCCGGTCTTCTTCCACGGAGCGAAACGGTGTCTGATGAAGTCGGCGAGCAGGTGGAGATTCAGGTAAAGTATGAAGGTTATATTAATAAACAGCTCGAACAGGTTGAGAAAATGAAAAGAATGGAGAAGAAAAAAATTCCCCAAGATCTGGATTATGATCAGATCGGCGGACTGGCCACGGAAGCGAGGCAGAAACTCAGTCAGGTTAAGCCGTTATCTGTTGGACAGGCTTCCCGGGTTTCCGGTGTCAATCCGAGCGATATTGCTATTTTGCTCGTTTATCTTGAACAGGGAAGGCTTGCCAGAAAAACAGGCTGATCCCAATCCATGGAGGATGCTATGAAGCTGCTGGAACAGATCCTTTTAAAACAAGACGTTCATTTGTCTGAAAAACAAAAGGGACAGTTTGACATTTATTTTCAGAAACTGATTGAATGGAATAAAAAAATGAATCTGACGGCAATAACGGATGAAAAAGAAGTAGCCGTCAAGCACTTTTACGATTCACTCACTCCAAGCTTCTACTTTTCTTTCCAGGGCCCGCTTCACATTTGCGATGTTGGATCCGGAGCCGGTTTTCCGGGAGTTCCGTTGAAAATACTGTTTCCAGAAATGGAACTGACGATTGTCGATTCACTTAATAAAAGGTTGATCTTTCTGCAGGCTTTGACTGAATCGCTTCAAATGAGCGGTGTCACGTTTTGCCATGATCGTGCCGAAAACTTTGCACGTAAAGCGGGGAAGCGGGAGAGCTTTGATGTCGTGATTGCCCGCGCGGTTGCTAACTTTTCGGTACTCAGTGAGTACTGTTTGCCCTTGGTTTTGCGTGGCGGCGAGTTTATTGCGTTAAAAGGGCCGCGATCAGAAGAAGAGCTGGAACTGGCCGGTCATGCCATTGATCTGTTAGGGGGAAAATTGGATAGAAAGGTTTCACTTGTTCTTCCGGAAGAAGACAGCCGCCGCAATATTTTCTTTATAAGGAAAATAGGTGAGACTCCCCAAAAATATCCGAGAAAACCGGGTATTCCGGCAAAAAATCCTTTATAATGTTTCACGTGGAACACGGATCGTTATTTTTGCAGGATTTATTATTTTTTCAGCGAAGTAATAATTGGGTCAGACAGCAAAAAGGTGGTGTCGGAAAGATGAAGCATCCTTTTTCTAAGATTTTCAACCAAAGCGGTGAGGAAGAAACAAGTCTTGATCCCCGGGAAAATGCGGACGAGCGCGTTCAGGAGATTCTAGTCTCCAAAATCATTCCCAATCAATATCAACCCCGTTCGATTTTCAATGAGGAGAAACTCCGGGAACTCGCCGAGACTATTCAGGAACACGGTGTCATTCAGCCGATCGTGCTTAGGCCAGTCGGGAACCGCTATGAAATTATAGCGGGTGAACGGCGCTGGAGGGCTGTTTCTTCTCTGGGCTGGGAAAAAATACCGGCGATCGTTAAAATGTTTGACGATGATCAAACGGCTTCCGTAGCGCTGATCGAAAATCTGCAACGGGAAGAACTGACGGCGATCGAGGAAGCAATGGCTTATTCAAGACTAATAGATATTCACGGGCTGACACAGGAAAGCCTGGCTCAGCAACTCGGGAGAGGGCAGTCGACGATTGCCAACAAGTTGCGGCTGCTGAAACTGCCGCCATCCGTACAGAGTGCGATTCTCGAAAAGAAAATAACAGAACGGCATGCAAGAGCATTAATTATATTAAAAGATCCTGAAAAACAGGAAAAATTGTTGCATGAAATCATCGAAAAGCAATTAAATGTGAAACAAACCGAGAGTCGCATCAAAAAAATACTGGAACGTGATCAGGATGCGGAGAAAACAAAAGAAAAGCGGACAAGGCGTGTCTCGTTAAGCCGCGATTCGCGAATCGCAGTCAACACTATTCGCCAGTCTGTCCATATGGTGACGGATTCGGGACTTAATATAGATACCAGTGAAGAAGACATGGGCGAATACTACCAGTTTACGATCCGCATCCCTAAAAAATAAATAAGTGAAGGCTGTAATTTTGGAGCCATCTTATTTGCGGCTCCTTTTTTCTGTGCAAATCGTTGAATTATGAACCTGGATCTGAGAATTCATGATAGAATGAAAGATAGCGATCGAAGTTTGAGAGTAGGTGAAGGTGTGAGCAAGATATTAGCGATCGCCAACCAGAAAGGCGGCGTAGGTAAAACAACGACGGCTGTAAATCTCAGTGCCTGCATGGCTATGCTGGGCTGTAAAGTGTTACTGGTTGACATTGATCCTCAAGGAAACGCGACAAGCGGTTCAGGTGTTGATAAAGGTGAAGTTGATGAATGCATTTATGATGTTTTAGTGGAGGATACGGAAATCCGGAAGGTGATTAAAAAATCGGCTATTGAAAATCTTGACGTGATTCCTTCCGCGATTCAACTGGCAGGAGCGGAAATTGAATTGGTTCCGACAATTTCGAGGGAAGTCAGGCTGAAACGTGCTCTGGAAAAGATAAAAGATACATATGATTATATAATCATAGACTGTCCGCCTTCGCTCGGTTTACTGACAATCAATGCCCTGACGGCTTCGGATGCCGTCATCATTCCGGTTCAGTGTGAATATTACGCGCTGGAAGGACTCAGCCAGCTATTGAATACAGTCAGGCTTGTGCAAAAACACCTGAACCATCATTTGGCCATTGAAGGTGTGCTTTTGACGATGCTCGATGCGAGAACAAATTTGGGAATTCAGGTCATTCAGGAAGTGAAAAAATATTTTCAGGATCGTGTTTTTCAGACTGTCATTCCCCGCAATGTCCGTTTGAGCGAAGCACCAAGCCATGGAAAACCGATCATCATTTATGATGCCAGATCAAAAGGTGCTGAAGTCTATCTTGACTTTGCGAAGGAAGTGATGATGAATGAGCAAAGCGTTAGGTAAGGGCCTTGATGCTTTTTTTCCGACCACTTTTTCCGACGAACAGGAAGATACAGTAGAAAACGTCGAATTAAGCGATCTAAGGACTAATCCTTATCAGCCCCGTAAAAAATTCGATGAACAAGGGTTGGAAGAACTGGCCCAGTCCATTAAAGAGCATGGAGTCATTCAGCCGCTGGTCGTCAGAAAAAGTATTAAAGGCTACGATATTATTACCGGGGAACGCCGATTCCGGGCTGCCAAAATCGCCGGCCAGAAAAAAGTTCCGGCGATTATCAGAGAGCTCTCCGATAAAGAAATGATGCAGATTGCTCTGATTGAGAATCTTCAGCGGGAAGATTTAAATCCTATTGAAGAGGCCTCGGCTTATCGAAGATTAATGGATGAATTGAATCTGACTCAGGAGGAACTGGCAGCAAAACTCGGAAAGAGCCGGCCGCATATCACAAATCATTTACGCCTGCTGCAGCTGGATAAAACCGTCAAAGGACTGCTTGAAGACGGAAAGCTCTCAATGGGGCACGGCCGGGCATTGCTTGGGCTTAAGGACAGAAAACGGATTCCGCAGGTTGTCGATAAGATTATTAAGGAGCAAATGAATGTACGGCAGCTTGAGGCGCTGATTCAAAAATTGAATCATCATGTTTCACGTGAAACATCGATGAAAAAAGAGTGGATCATGCCTCCCGAGTTGAAGGAGAAGGTTCATACGCTTCGTGAACGGTTCGGCACGTCAATAAAAATAAAGCCGACAGCTAACAAGGAAAAAGGGAAAATTGAAATGGATTACTACTCAGCCGATGATCTGAATCGGCTGCTTGAGTTGCTTGAGGGGCGGCCGTAACAGCTGCCCCCTAATTTTTTATTTGAATTACGATTCAGAGAAAGCAGGGATTCACCTCCCGGACTGATGAAAGATGCTTTAAATGCGCGTGAAAAACATTGGTTCCTATTTTTTCTCTCGAAAAAGCGCTGCTTTTCTGCGGATGCCTGTTTAAAGCTGATAAAAAATGAGGCTTTAAAGTCTGACTGCACATTATAAACGAGTTTCAGGATCGCACTTTAGCCGGACAGATGCTGTTAATGACGGCTGAGGTGCATTCGAGCCGGGAGACCGGCTTTATCGCGGGAAAGAATGGCAAGATAAAGACAGCGGCTGATAACCTCCGAAAGACTCATCACAATATTAAGCCGTGTATTCTGGAGTACAGAATATTCCATAAAGCCGCTGACGTTGACAATTCCGGTAATGTTGATATCCCCGACAGGCAGAAGTTTTTTATTAACGCCTGCACCCGGGAGAACAGGACCTTTTGAAACTGAGATCATGCCGATATTTTTTTGCTTGCCCAGGCAGGCATCAATGGCAATAATAAAAGGATTCCGATAGGAGGCCGCTATGGTACTGAGGGTGTCTTCAAGATTTACTGCATGCACCGGATTTTCCAGAGTACCATAAATATAAGTATCGGGAATCGTATGCTTCTGCAAAAAAGTGCCGGCCAGCGGGCCAAGTGAATCTCCGGTGGAGCGATCCGTCCCGATGCAGACGATAACGAGCGGATTTGTTCCGGGCGAGGGAAGATAGCTTCGAATCGCCCGGACGAGCAAAGCGTGGGAGACTTTGTCCTCATAATGCGCTGTTTGTTTTTCCTGCCTAAGATTCATAGTTTCCGCTCCTTAATAAAGTATTATCAGTATACGGACTATCCGGAGAATCTATACCTGTTTCCCTAGAAAATCCGGCGCCCTCGCATTTGGCTCATCCTTTTCCACTGCCCGAATTTCAAATATCTGCTATGGGTGATATACCGTTCAGACGTCATCTTTCGGCTTTATTTGGGAAAAACAAGAATTACTGTCCTTTTTCCGAAAAATGGGCTATACTATGTAACAGAAAGCGAAAATGGATAGATTTGAAAATTTTTTTCGGCAATGAGAGAAAAGAGTAAGCAGGAGCGGCTGTTACACAGTGATCCGGGGAGAGTGGGAACCCGGAAACAGCACCTGAAGAAGGCATTCTTGAGCTGCAGTTTTTAAAAGAGGGTGCGGATTGTCCGCATCAATTAGGGTGGAACCGCGTGAGTCAATAAAAGCTCTCGTCCCTAGGCTGTTCGTTGCCTAGCAGACGGGAGCTTCATTATTTTTGAAAATAAGGGAGTCCGGCGAATGAGTAAAACAATGGAGCAAATTGTCAATCTGGCGAAACATCGGGGATTCATTTTTCCAGGATCGGAAATTTACGGCGGCCTGGCGAATACATGGGATTACGGTCCGCTTGGCGTAGAACTGAAAAATAATGTCAAGCAGGCATGGTGGAAAAAGTTCGTTCAGGAACCGTCTTTCAATGTCGGACTGGACGCGGCAATTCTGATGAATCCGAAAACATGGGAAGCTTCCGGCCATATTACAAATTTTAATGATCCGATGATTGACTGCAAAAAATGCAAGTCACGTTTTCGGGCTGATAAACTTATTGAAAGCAACATTCCGAGGGAAGAGCTTCCTGGACCGGTGGACGGACTGGACTTTGCTACTATGGAAAAACTGATCGAGTCTCATGCAATCAAGTGCCCGGAATGCGGAGAACACGATTTTACGGAAATACGACAGTTCAATCTGATGTTTAAAACCTATCAGGGCGTGACGGAATCGGCCAAAGACGAAATTTATCTGCGTCCGGAAACGGCTCAGGGCATCTTTGTGAATTTTAAAAATGTACAACGAACGATGCGCAAGAAAATTCCTTTTGGCATCGGCCAGATCGGCAAATCGTTCCGCAATGAAATCACGCCCGGAAATTTTACTTTCCGTACGAGGGAATTTGAACAGCTGGAATTGGAATTTTTCTGCAAACCAGGCGAAGACGGGAAATGGTTCCAATATTGGCGCTCATTCGGTTTCGAATGGCTGAAGTCACTGAATATCCAAGCAGACAATCTCCGGCTCCGCGATCATGAAAAAGAAGAACTACCGCATTACAGCAATGCGACGACGGATATCGAGTACCTCTTCCCGTTCGGATGGGGAGAACTGTCGAGCCTGTCATCAAGAACGGATTACGATCTGCGCCGCCATATGGAAGTGTCGGGGCAGGATCTGCAGTATATCGATCAAAACCTGAATGAACGCTATATCCCGTATGTGATCGAGCCTTCGCTCGGCGCTGACCGTGTCACTCTCGCCTTTCTGGCCGATGCCTATGAGGAACAGAAAATCGATGATCATGATCAACGGATCGTGCTTCATCTGCATCCGGTGCTCGCTCCTTATAAGGCAAGCATTCTTCCGCTTTCAAAGAAACTCGGCAATGAAGCACAGGCGATCTACCGGAGCCTGGCGAAGGATTGGATGGTCGATTATGATGAGACGGGATCGATCGGCAAAAGATACCGCAGGCAGGATGAAATAGGGACTCCTTTCTGCATTACCTATGACTTTGATTCAAGAGATGATGGCAAGGTTACCGTCAGGGATAGGGATTCGATGGATCAGGTCCGTCTGCCGATTGATGCGCTCTCCGGTTTTCTAAGAGAAAAAATCAGTTTCTGATACGGTTGCATCGGCGGCGGACACTCGTATATTCTTTTAGCGACGATCAAGGTCTTCTTTAAGAAGGGGGAATAATAGATGGCGAAACCTCGGATTATCTTTGACTTAAACGACGTCGTTGAGATGAAAAAATCACATCCGTGCGGCGTCAATCAGTGGAAAATCATTAGGATGGGCGCCGATATCCGCATCAAGTGTCTCGGCTGCGGCCACAGTGTGATGATGCCGAGAGCGGAATTCCAGAAAAAAATAAAACGAATCATCGAACATGGATCTGCCGGGGAAGCAGACGGTCATGAATAAGTTCTGAATACAATGGAAGCGAAACAAAGATCGGGAAGATCCGGGGAGTTGAAAAATAATGAGCTTAACGACAGGTATTGTAGGTCTGCCGAATGTCGGCAAATCAACACTGTTTAATGCGATCACGCAGGCCGGGGCGGAAATGGCCAATTATCCGTTCTGCACGATTGAACCTAATGTGGGAATCGTCAGTGTTCCGGATAAACGGCTGGACAAACTGACGGAAATGTACCATCCGAAAAAAAAGATCCCGACTACATTTGAGTTTACGGATATTGCCGGATTGGTTAAAGGGGCAAGCAAAGGAGAAGGACTGGGCAACCAGTTTCTTGCCACTATACGGCAGGTCGATGCCATATCCCACGTCGTCCGCTGTTTTGACGATAAAAACATTACGCACGTCTCCGGAAAAATCGATCCGATCGACGATATCGAAACGATTAATCTGGAACTGATTCTGGCCGACATGGAGCAGATAAATAAACGGCTCGACCGGACGGAAAAATTGGCAAAACAGAAAGAAAAACAGGCGATCATCGAATTTTCCGCACTGCAAAAACTGAAAGAAGCCTTTGACGCAGGGGAGCCGGCCCGCCATGTTGCGCTGACGGACGAGGAGGAGACAGCTGTCAAACCGTTCAATTTTCTGACGAAAAAACCGGTTCTCTATGTAGCAAACATTTCTGAAGACGATCTGCTGGCACCGGACGATAACGCATATGTCCAGGCGGTCAGGGACTATGCGGAAAAAGACGGATCGGAAGTCGTTGTCATTTCGGCAAAGATTGAGTCTGAGATAGCCGAACTTGAAGGCGAAGAGAAAAAAGTGTTTTTGCAGGATCTCGGTCTTGAAACTTCGGGTCTTGACCGGCTGATCGCCCAATCATACCGGCTTCTCGGACTGGCTACCTACTTCACGGCGGGAGAAAAAGAAGTGCGGGCGTGGACATTTCGGAAAGGGACGAAGGCGCCGCAGGCGGCAGGCATCATCCACTCCGACTTTGAACGCGGTTTTATTCGTGCCGAGATCGTGTCTTATGAGGATCTGGTGGCCGCCGGTTCAGAACTTGCCGCAAAGGAACAAGGGCATCTGCGGCTCGAGGGCAAGGATTATGTGATGCAGGACGGAGACATCGTTAATTTCAGATTTAATGTCTGACCTTGGCATGAATCGATGAATCTTGCAATCATTTGCTGAATGTGTTATGATAAAGTCCTATGAGTGAGAAGACTTGCTCTCTGCTCCGTTCAGGAGCCGTTTAGTCCAAGGGGAGGTGAACATCGTGCGCAAATACGAAATTATGTACATTCTTCGTCCGGATTTGGAAGAAGATCAGGAAAAAGCAGTCAAAGAAAAGGTTGCGTCCATCCTGACCGACAATGGCGCCGAAATCAATGATGTCAAGGAAATGGGCAAGCGTCGGCTGGCCTATGAAATCAATGATTATAATACCGGCGTTTACAACGTTCTCTATGTAACGGCCGAAAACACGGCAATTGATGAATTCGACCGTCTTGTCAAGATCAATGAAGATGTGATTCGCTTTATGATCATCAAGGATGAACGCAAACCTGAAGAAAGCAAATAATTTGCGGAACAGGGGGAATTCTGATGATTAATCGGGTTGTTTTGGTCGGACGCTTAACAAAAAATCCGGAACTTCGTTATACACCGAACGGAGTTGCCGTGACAAGTTTTACGCTTGCAGTCAATCGTCCGTTCTCTAATCAGCAGGGCGATCGCGAAACGGACTTTATTCCTGTGGTCGTGTGGCGAAGACAGGCGGAGAACGCTGCCAACTTTCTGACAAAAGGGAGCCTGGCAGGAGTCGACGGCCGCATTCAGACACGAAACTATGAGAATAATGAAGGCCGCCGTGTCTATGTCACGGAGGTTATTGCGGATAGTGTGCAGTTCCTTGAACCGAAGAGCGCCAGACATGGCGACGGCAACGGGAACGCCGCTCCGGCTGCGGGAAACGCGGGCTATCCGCCGCAGGCGAACCGGCAGGGCGCGAGCGCCGGCAGTAGTAGTAACCGCGGTCAGGATACCCCTTCTTTTGAAGATCCATTTGCTAACGACAGTAAGCCGATCGATATATCGGATGATGATCTGCCGTTCTGATAAACGGCACGAAAAACAAATGATTAACAGGGAGGTGCTTGGAATGGCAGTACGCCGGTCACGCGGTAAACGCCGCAAGGTATGCTATTTTACGGTCAACCATATTACTTATATTGACTATAAAGATGTTGACTTACTGAGACGGTTTATTTCTGAACGCGGGAAAATATTGCCCCGCCGTGTTACGGGAACGAGTGCGAAATATCAGCGCCAGCTGACAAAGGCGATTAAGCGCGCACGTCAGATGGCTTTACTCCCGTATACAACGGAATGATTTTCTCCAGTTTTATGTCAAATTGAAAACAGCAATGAAAGGCCGCGGTAAAAGAATGATCTTTTATGGCGGTTCTTTTTATTCAGCGGACCTTCCTAAGGGACAGCATCTTTGCCGGTTGAATTCCGATCTAAGCATGCGGCCGGCTTTTGAAACGACCGTGCCGGTCCGTTCTAACCTGAAACAGTGTGGTGAAAGACAATGAATCAGCAGCTGAACTCCGGCAATCAAAGACATGCCGGTCCGGCGTTCAAAGAGAAAAGGGCATTGATTCTTGCAGCTCTCTTAATTGCCGTCTATCTGTCTCCTCTGTTTATACTGGGCGAAAACGCTCATATACGTGTCCAGGATAATCTGGATTCGAATGTCGCCTGGTACCAGGTTCTTAATCGCAGCGGCGAGTTGTTCGGTTCCATTAACGCCGGGATTCCGCAGGTCATCAACGGAGAGCTTTCAAGAAATGCGTTCGATTCTCAGTTTAGCGGAATTGTCTGGCTTCACGTTCTTTTTCCATCAATGCTTGCTTTTTCCCTCAGTCAGGCGATCGTTTGCGTCTTTGCTTTTCTCGGCATGTATTTACTGCTTCGGGATTACTGCGTCAAGTCGGCAGATGCTTATCCCGTCCGTGTGCTGGGTTCTCTGGCCTTTGCACTGACGCCCTTCTGGCCGTCCGGAATGCTCAGTACAATGGGGATGCCGCTCGCTCTGTGGGCTTTTTTAAATATCAGGGCGCGGAAAGGAACCTGGAGAGAGTGGCTGATCTTTTCTTTATTGCCGTTCTATTCCAGTTTTGTGCTTGGCTTTTTCTTTTTCCTGACTGCGATGTTGTTTCTCTGGCTGCGCGATTGGATTGTTAAAAGAAAGGCAAACCTGCTTTTTTTAGGATCGATCGCATTCATGACCGCCCTCTATCTGCTGCTGGATTACCGACTGGTTGCATCACTGCTTTTTCCGGGTCCGCCGACAAACCGCAATGAATTTCTTGAATCGACAGGCAGTTTATACAGTACGGCCAAGCTGGCGCTGGAGAACTTTATATTGGGGCATAACCAGGTGATGACCGTTCATGAATTTGTCATTCTTCCCTTTACTGGCGTCGTCCTGTGGCAGATGATCCGGAACGGAGGCGGCGGAAAGCGGCTGCGAAAGTGGTTTGTCTGTCTCCTTGTGATAAACATTTTGCTGTCCGTATGGTTCGCCTTCTGGTTTTATAAGGGGTGGGCACCGCTCAAAGAAAAAATCAGCATTCTGACAACTTTTAATTTTTCCCGCTACCATTATCTGCATCCCTTGTTTATCTATCTCATGTTTGCCGTGGGGGCGGCGATCCTCTGGAAGATGGGAAATAAATGGCGGCGTTTTGTCAGAATTTGTTTCGTACTGCAGCTTGCCGTACTTTTTTATTACAATCCGGAAATTGAATTTCATGGCGAACCGACGTTCAAACAATTTTATGCCGTGCAGCAATTCCATGATATTGCCGCTTTTATCGGAAAACCGCAATCGGACTATCGCATAGCCAGTATCGGCCTTCACCCGGCGATCGCTCAGTACAACGGTTTCTATACTTTGGACACTTACAATAATTTCTATCCGCTGTCTTATAAGCATACATTCAGGAAAATTATTGCTAAAGAGTTGGATAAGAACAAAGAAATCAAAAGTTATTTCGACAACTGGGGCGGCAGATGCTATCTTTTTACGGCAGAGTTGGGAAAAAATTATGAATTCCGGAAGGGGTCGGCGGTAAAAATTCACCATCTTCAGCTTAATATCAATGCATTTAAAAAGCTGGGCGGCCGTTATATTTTGTCTTCCGTGCCGATTATGAATGCCGATCAGGACGGGCTGCGCTTCCTGAAATCATTTAACAATTCAGCCTCCGCATGGACGATCTATCTGTACGAAGCCAAATGATGCGGCAGGCAAACAGTCTGTCCCGAAGCCAGGCCGCCGTTCGCATCGGTCAATTTTCCAGAGAGCGGACTATTTACATAAATGCGTGAATGGCAGTCAATTTTTGCAGACGGCGCTGTTTTCCCGCTGTTGATGACGGACCCGCGCCGGAACTGTGAAGCGCCCGGCAGCATGGTGCAATGAAAGGGTTCAATAGCGCCGAAATACTGGCCGGCCGTTTTGTTAAAATTGATTGAATACCCGGCCATACAAAAGACCCCCTGATACCGGCTATTCAGTAGGCCGGTATCAGGGGGTCTGTTCATGCGCGATCCTTTCGATCTATTTAATAATACGGCGCCATCATCAGATAAACGATAACACCGGTCAGGCTGACATAGAGCCAGATCGGCATCGTCCAGCGAACGATTCGTTTATGCTTCTTAATCTGGTTGGTCCATCCCCATACGAGTGCGAAAAGAGCGAGCGGGACAACGATCGCTGCAAGCGTACTGTGGGTGATCAGGAGAAAAAAGTAGACGGGACGGATCAGGCCGGTGCCCCCGTAATGGGGCGGCGGCGCGAGATAATGAAATGAAAGATACGAAATCAGGAAGAGAAAGGTTGTTGTAAACGCGGCCAGAATAAAGCCGCGATGCATGGCGATATTCTTTTTCCTGACAGCGATAAAGGCCGCCAGAAGGAAGATGAACGTAAAACTGTTGAAAACGGCATTAAATCTCGGAAGCAGGTAAACATCAAAACCGATTTTACCGTGGTAACCGATAAAGGGTGCAAAAAAAAGCAGTAAAATCAAAATGTCGGCGATAATCGATACCGAAAGGATCAGAACCGCATAGTTAGCCGTACTTTTTGGCGTTCTTCCGCGAGGATCCTGTGTCAGCATATTTTTGCTCATCTGAGAAAAACTCCTTTAAAAACTGTAAGAAATTTGACCGGGCCCTATGATAAAAATAAACGGTTCCAAGCTCTTACATCATAAATTAGATTTTTCGCCATGGCAAGGAAAGAGCTGTCCAAATTCAAAAGATGGTTATTCCGAAGACTCTCCGGCCAGCAGGCGCTTTGTAATGGCTTTAATTTTCTGATGCGAAGAGATCTCCTCATTGATCATTTCTTCAAGAATGACATGAATAAAGTATTGAACAGCGGCCATATCCTTGAATTTTATGATGGATGCCAGCGCTTCTTTGTAAATCTGAAAGAATAAAGGCTCAGGATTGCCCTTCTGTATTTCACCGTAAGCTTCATAAAGCAGATCGATCTTATCGGCAACGGACAAGATCCGGCCTTCAAGCGAACTGTCTTTTCCTTCTTTAAACCGGCCTTCATAAACTTTTCTGAATTCAGGCGGGAATTCTTTGTTCAGGAATTCCTGAGTCATCGAACCCTCCACCTGGGAGAAAAGTTCCCGGAGTTTTGGAAGCGCGTACTTGACAGGAGTTTTGATGTCACCGGTGAACAGTTCGGAATAGTCGTGATTGATCGCCCGCTCGTACATCGTTTTCCAGTCGACCGTCTTTCCGTCCTGAGCTTCAACAGTGGCAAGAAATTGGGCAATGGTTGCCACTTTGAAAGAATGGCTGGCTACGGAATGTTCCTGATACTTAAAAACGCCCGGGCAGCGGAATATCCCTTCCAGGTCGGACAAACTCTGAAAATATTTGTGAATGCCCATGAATGTGCCACCTTCCTCCGCCTGTTTTTGATCTTTTTTCTAAGAGTATTCAGATTAATGTAGTCATAAAAAGGATCCGTCAATCCTTCTCATAAAAAATCGATTCAGCGCCGTTCCAGGCTGTTCAGTGATTTTGTCAGGGTGAAAAGTTTCTGGATATTCAGCAGAGGAAGCTCGCGTTTTTCCAATTTCAGTTCGGCGGTAACGGCCTCCCCTTTGTCGCTGACCGGAACCAGATCTTCAGGATGAAAAGTTAAGGGTTCGCCGACAGAATGAATATCAAGAGCGATGATTTCATTCTCTGTACCGCAAACGACGTATTTTTCATCTTCTTTAGGAAACGGATTGTGATCAATGTGAAAGATACCCGCCAGATTAATCAAGGGCAGAACTTTACCTCTTAATGAAATCAGGCCCAGAAAGTAGGGATGGGTCATCGGTACCTTCACGGCATGAATCGGTTCTACGAACTCATGGATTTCTCCGATCGGGAGACCGAACGCCTGATCTCCGACATTCAGCGCAATGGCTGTATTTTCTACTGAAGCAACTGACATTTCGCTCACCTCAAAAGATAAGATATTTGTGTGCAGACGCTGACCGTTTTATTTACTTATAACTATAAAGGATAATGGATCAATCGTCATTTTTTTTTCAGGTCGGGAACAGAATCCGGTTCAACGACTTCCCGGTCCGCGTACCACGGATTGATGTGAATCAGCACTTCATCGACATAAGGATATTTGCGGATCATCCGCCGCCTGATTGCCTCGGTAATATCGTCGCCCTCCTGAATAGTGAGCGAAGCAGGGAGCCTGATCTGAGCATCGATCAGCACTCCGTTGCCCTGCTCGCGTGCGCGCAAAATATCGATTTTTTTCACTTCCGGAAAAGAGAGGAACACCTGCCGGTACTCTTCCTGTTTGTCTTCAGGGACACTGCTTTCCATAAGTACATTGGTCGACTTTATGATCATAATGATCGCAATTCTCAGCACGAGAAAAGAGACGACGATGCCTGCAACCGGATCGCCGAAACGGGCACCAGGCATATTCAGCAGATTTCCCGCCCAACCGATGCCGAGGCCGACGGCGGCAGCGCATGAAGCAAAGATGTCGGCCAGATGGTCCGAAGCGGCGGCGCGGAGACTTTTACTGCGGTATTTTTGAGCCGTTTTATAAGTGTAGACATAAAGGATCCATTTCCAGATTGCTGAAACAACGGCTGCTAAAAGCGCCCAGACACTGACCGCCGAAACGGGCCCGAGCAGGACTTTAATTGCGTCGTATACAAGAAATAAAGCCGCGCCGATTAAAATAATCGCGATGAAAGCGCTGGAAACATCCTCAGCTTTTCCGTGACCGTAGGGATGATCTCTATCGGCCGGATGATTGGAAAGCTTCATTGAGCCGATAGCGGCAATTGAACCGATAACGTCCCCGCCGTTATGCACACCGTCTGCGATAAGCGCGGTGCTGCGAAAGAACAAACCGCAGACAATTTTGATCAATGTCAGGAAAAAATTGCTGATCAGACTGATCCAGGCCGCCTTCACTGCTTTCGGATTTTCACGGGCCATAAAGATTCACCCCCCTTAAATTGTTTGCTTGAGGAAAATTAATAAAGAGAAAAGGCAATCCGGAAAAGGATTGTCTTTTTAAAAGCATTCTTTTATTCTTTACTGGACCCGCCGGGAACAGGAAACGGGTGAATTTAAAAAGACCAGCCGGATAGCGCGCCAAGGCCGGAAAAGCTTCCCCGGCCGTTCTTCTGCCTGAACGGATAACGGAACTGCGTCCCGCATCTTTGCGTTTCAAGGCGTCCCGCGCAGTGATAACAGCCATGATCTGCACCAACTCTCGAATGACACTTTAGCCTAAAACTGCCGATATAAAAAGAATCAATACGAAAAAGGCCCAATTCTTTTAGAGCGTTGAAACAACGAAATATCGCTGCTTGTTCACTCACCCTGTGGGAACAAACGGGAAGAAGAATTCGGGCATCTATCGGTTCATTTAAAACGCTTTCTCAATTTAAAACTAACAAGTATTATTTTACACCGTTATTAACGTCATTGCAACGGCCGCTACGCTTCCGTTGACAGCCATCGTGAGGAAATCGGTCCCCGCCGGCCGGAGCGAGCGAGAGTACCGCGTCAGTGCCGGTTTATGAATCATTCGCGGCAGCTTTTTCCCTTGCGGTATCGCTCTTGTATAAATGGTGTCACTTTATTATGATTATCATGTAAATAAGAAAATTGCCTGTGATCATTTGATAGAGGGGGGAATTAAAGATGACGGATCAATTAACGACGGAAGCGGGGCAGCCATGGGCCGACAACAATCATTCTCTGACAGCCGGCGAGCGGGGTCCCGTACTCATTCAGGATTATCAGTTGCTGGAAAAGCTGGCTCATTTTAATCGTGAACGCATCCCGGAACGGGTTGTCCACGCCAAGGGAGCTGGTGCCAAAGGGATATTTAAGCTGACCCATGACATGAGCGAATATACTAAGGCAGACTTGTTTAACGGAACCGGAAAAGAAACGCCGATTCTTCTTCGATTTTCACAAGTAGCCGGCGAATCGGGTTATCCGGATACCATCCGCGATGTTCGCGGCTTTGCGCTGAAATTCTACAGTCAGCAGGGAAATTACGACATTGTCGGTAACAATACGCCGGTCTTCTTTGTAAATGATCCGCTGAAATTTCCCGATTTCATTCACTCGCAAAAACGTGATCCGCGGACTCACCGGCGGGATAACGACATGCAATGGGACTTTTGGGCTCATTCTCCCGAATCCGTGCATCAAGTGACCTATCTAATGGGCGACCGGGGCAACCCAGCCAGTTATCGCACGATGAATGGCTATGGCAGCCATACTTTTAAGTGGGTGAACGGCAAAGGCGAGATATTCTGGGTAAAATATCACTTCATTACCCAGCAGGGCGTTCAAAATATGACCGATGAGGTCGCCGCCAAGGCCGCCAGTGAAGATACGGACTACCTGCAGAATGAATTATTTAACGCCATTGAAACCGGTGATTTCCCTTCATGGAAGGTTTACGTACAAATCCTGCCCTATCAAGCCGGACTGGATTACAAATATGATATTTTCGACGTCACCAAAGTTGTGTCGCATAAAGATTACCCGTTGATTGAAGTCGGTGAATTTACCCTCAATCAAAATCCGACGAACTATTTCGATGAGATCGAGGAGGCGGCCTTTTCACCGGCGAACTTTGTTCCCGGAATTGAAGCTTCACCCGATAAACTCCTTCAAGGACGTTTATTTGCTTATAAAGATGCCGAACGTTACCGACTCGGTGTGAACTATGAACAATTGCCGGTCAATCGTCCGTTAAATGAAGTACACAACTACGAACGGGACGGGTTTATGGCGCAGGGGCAGGATGGCTCTGTCAACTATGAACCGAACAGTCACGGGGGACCGGTCGAAGATCCGGGTGCTCGAATCCATCAGGATGAAGTGCACGGGAAACTGGGTGATTTCAAGCCATATGATACCGACTACTACTCTGCGGCCGGCCGTTTATACCACGTCATGAGTACCGACGAACGGGATCGTCTGATTCAAACGATTGCAAAAAATCTGGGTTCCGTAGACAGCCAGGCAGTGAAAATTCTGCAAACGAAACATTTTTATCAAGCCGACCCGGATTACGGGACTCGTGTTGCCAAGGCGCTGAATATTGAATTGGATGAAATTAAATAAGTTCGATCTATATAAGGAAAGGCTAGAATCGGATGCAGGGTAAAAGCAGCTGGGAAGTCAGAGGCAGGAGAAACGCCGAATAATTGATTTTTTCAAGCCGAGGTCTCGCGGCCGCGGTTATTTTTTTTTGCCCGGATCTTCTTGACGTGATGCCCGGATCCATGGCTGCGCTCTGACCTGTACCGGAGCAAGAATTTTCGATTGCCTCGGACTCTGGGTGAAGCGGCCGACCGGCGACGATTGACATTCGGAAGAGGAAAAGAGGGATTCAGTGAAAAAACTCACTGATTACTGCAATCGAGAGGAATATTGAGTATAATTAACTTGAATTTTAATATCCGTGAGTCAGATCATACAAAAGCAAAGGCTGTTAAAAACGCGAATTCAGCGGATCCTGTAGAATACTGATATTTACGGGAGGTGCCGGTTTCTTTTTTTATACGATCGGAGAGCATAAAACTTTAAGGGATTATAGTATAAGCGCAACTCAGGCTTTATCTGCACAGAAGGCTTGGCGGAACAAAGTTTCCTAATCCTCTTTCGAAAGCAGATGCGGACCTTAAGATTCTAAATTCATGGAAGGCCGTGGTACGGAGTCCGGCATCGTTTCCAGACTTGCCGGATGCCATATATTTCGGAAGCATGCTCGCGAATATGTCCTGAAAAGGGCGGCGAAGGCAAACGGCAGCGGGATCCGCGGAAATCAGCGGAAACTTTTGTACCGCCCTGAACGGGCAAATTCGGCCGTGGGAGCTGAAAAAATTGGCAAACCGATTTAAACACCGATGGCGCAGCGACCAGCTCGTCTTACTCGGTCTGTTGTGTCTCCTCTTTCTAATTTTTATTGCGTTTCTGAACTGGATGCTTGCTCTGGCAGGGCTGGTTCTGCTGGCTCTTTTTGCCGTCTGGTTTGTGTTTAATGAGACACAATTTGATAAAGAACTGATCGAATATGTTGCGGGGCTTTCCTACCGCATTAAAAATGTCGGCGGCGAAGTACTGCTGCGGATGCCGATCGGGATTATTCTTTACGATGAATCCGAGCAAATTGAATGGTGCAACGTGTATCTCAATAAAATTGCCGGCGGCAAAGAAACAAATATTGGAAAAAATGTAAAGGAGATCTCCGAGGAGCTGGCGGAATTCATCTCATCGGATAAAGAATCATCAATCATCATCACGATTCACGAGCGGCAATACCGTGTACGTTTGAAAAGGCCGGAAAGATTGCTCTATTTTACCGATATTACCGATATTCTGGAGATTAAAAAAAGATACTTTAATGAAAAAACAGTGATTGCACTGATTTTCCTGGATAATTATAAAGAAGTGACAGAGGGTCTTGAAGACCAGATCAGGAGTACAATTAATAATGAGACCACGTCGATGATCAAAACCTGGGCGTCGGATCACGGCGTCTATCTGCGGCGGACTGCGTCCGATCGCTTTCTCGCGGTATTGAACGAGAAACAGCTGGCGGCAGTAGAAGAAGAACATTTTTCTATTCTGGACAAGGTGAGGGAAAAAACCGTTCCCCTCAGCCATATTCCGTTAACGCTCAGTATCGGCGTCGGGGCGGGAACCCCGGTGCTTGAAGACCTGGGTGCCTATGCACAGTCCGCTCTTGATCTCGGGCTGGGACGCGGCGGCGATCAGGCGGTGATCAAACGGCCGGACGGCGACGTGAAATTTTACGGCGGCAAGTCCAATCCTGTTGAAAAAAGGACACGTGTCCGCGCACGGGTTATTTCGCACGCTCTGTCGGAACTGATGCTGGAGAGCGACCAGGTGTTGATTATGGGCCATAAAGTGCCCGATCTGGATTCTATGGGGGCCTGTATCGGCGTCCTGAAAATCGCTCATGCCAATGGACGCAATGCGAAGATCGTTATCGACCGGGAGCCGAATGTGAGCGGTGTATCCCGGCTGATCCGCGAACTTCAGGAGAACCGCAGCCTGTGGTCCGACTTTATTTCTGCCGATGAGGCCCGCGGACAGGCAACGAGGCGAACACTGGTCGTGATTGTGGACACGCATCGTCCGTCTATGGTTGTTGATCCGCAGCTTCTGGAAAGTACGCCCCGCGTTGTCGTGATCGATCATCATCGGCGGGCGGAGGAATTTATTAAGGATCCTGTACTCGTTTATATGGAACCCTATGCATCCTCGACATCCGAACTGATCACGGAACTGCTGGAGTATCAGCCCAATGAGCGTCCGCTGGAAGTCATTGAGGCAACGGCAATGCTGGGCGGCATAGCGGTGGACACGAAAAACTTTACGCTGCGGACGGGTTTCCGTACCTTCGACGCGGCGTCCTATCTTCGTGCGCACGGAGCGGATACCATTCTCGTCCAGAAATTTTTAAGCGATGACCTGAATCAATTCAATCAGCGCGCCGAACTCATTCGCAGGACGAAAATTTATCGCTCCAATATCGCCGTTGTTGTCGGCGAAGAACAAAAGCAGTATGAGCAGGTGCTGCTTGCCCAGGCGGCGGACACACTGCTGACACTCGAGGGGATCAGGACATCCTTTGTCATCGGCCTGAGGCCTGACGGGCAGGTCGGTGTCAGCGCGAGATCTCTCGGCGATGTAAATGTCCAGCTCATTATGGAAAGCATCGGCGGCGGCGGACACTTGAATAACGCGGCTACTCAGCTGAAGAATACGACAGTCGGCGAAGCTGCAGAACAGGTCAGAGCGGCCATTGACAGTTATTTTGAGGGAGGTTTGTCGTGATGAAAGTCATTTTTGTTAAAGATGTAAAAGGTAAAGGCAACGAAGGCGAAGTCAAAGAAGTGTCCGAAGGCTATGCCCGAAATTATTTATTTCCAAAAAATCTGGCGGTTCCGGCGAGCAAGAGCAGCCTGAAACAGCTGGATACGAAAAAAAAGAAACAAATGGAGCATGAAAAAGAAGAGCGCCGCCAGGCTGAAGCGCTCAAAAATACAATAGAAAAGATCACGATTGAGCTGAAGGCAAAATCCGGAGAAGGCGGCCGTTTGTTCGGTTCCATTACGAGCAAACAAATCGCACAGGCTTTTCAAAAACTGAACATCTCGATTGATAAAAGGAAAATTGAGCTGTCGGAACCGATACGCACCCTCGGTTTTACGGATGTGCCGCTTAAACTGCATCCGCAGATCACGGCCAAAGTGAAAGTGCATGTCACGGAAGAATGAGCGGCATTCACAGCGTACCGGCCGTTTCAGAGATTTCCCCGGCAATTGTACGCTGTGCCGAAAATTGTCAGCACGGCCGCTTAACAAGTATAAATAAGGGGATAACAGCATGAGTGACTTATTCGCGGATCGCACGCCCCCGCACAATACGGAAGCCGAGCAGGCTGTTCTCGGGGCCGTTTTCCTTGAGCCGTCGGCAGTTATTACGGCATCGGAAAAGCTCACGCCCGAAGATTTTTACCGTACAAGCCACCAGCTGATTTTTACCGTGATGCTGGATCTGTCGGATCGAAATGAACCGGTCGATGTTGTGACCGTAACGGACGCTCTTCAGTCCGCCCGGCATCTGGAAGAAGTCGGCGGTGTTTCTTATCTTTCGGATCTTGCCGGTTCGGCTCCGACAGCGGCCAATATCGAGTATTACTGCAATATTGTCGCAGAGAAGGCCCTGCTCCGCCGGCTGATCCGTACGGCCACCCACATCGTTTCCGAAGGTTATACACGCGAAGACGGTGTGGAAAGCATACTCGACGATGCCGAAAGAGAAATTCTTGAAGTCGCCGAGAGAAAACGGACGAGCGAATTCCGGACAATTAAAGACGTTTTGATTGAAACATACGACAATATTGAAATGCTTCAGAGCAGGAAGGGCGACGTCACCGGTACGGCGACCGGATTCGTCGAGCTTGACCGGATGACGGCCGGTTTTCAGAAAAGCGATCTGATCATCGTTGCGGCCAGGCCTTCCGTTGGGAAAACGGCCTTTGCTCTGAACATCGCTCAAAACGTGGCTACGAAAAATGATGCCAGCGTGGCGATTTTCAGCCTTGAAATGGGCGCCAGACAGCTGGCCATGCGCATGCTCTGTGCGGAAGGCAACATTGATGCCCAGAAGCTGCGTACCGGCAGGCTGGAAGACGACGACTGGCAGAAGCTGACGATGGCTATGGGAAGCCTGTCGCAGGCGAGAATCTATATCGACGATTCCCCGAGTATCCGAGTGAATGATATTCGGGCAAAATGCCGAAGATTAAAACAAGAAAAAGGTCTGGATATAGTCATTATTGACTACCTGCAGCTGATTTTGGGATCGGGCGGCCCGCGCCGCCAGGAAAACAGGCAGCAGGAAGTTTCCGAGATCTCCAGAACACTGAAAGCAATGGCGCGTGAGCTGGACGTGCCGGTCATTGCCCTGTCGCAGCTTTCGCGCGGCGTTGAATCCAGACAGGACAAACGGCCGATGATGAGTGACATCCGTGAATCAGGCAGTATCGAACAGGATGCCGATGTCGTGGCTTTTCTGTATCGAGACGACTACTACGATAAAGAAAGCGAAAAACAGAACATCATCGAAATCATCATCGCCAAGCAGCGAAACGGACCCGTGGGGACGGTCGAACTGGCTTTTATCAAGGAATACAATAAATTTGTCAATATTGACCGGAAACATCAGGCAGAAGATATGCCCCCCGGTGCGTAGGGCCTGCAGAGTCAGCCATTCCGGCCGATGACGAACATTTTAAATCCGAACAAAAACCGGGTTTTAAATATGAACGTTCGTTTTTTCGTTGACTTTTTAGACGGAAAACTGTTAGACTTGATGATGGCTTGAGTGAATAAATCATTAGGGGGCTACATCATGTCTTCTGTAGTTGTAGTGGGTGCCCAGTGGGGCGATGAAGGAAAGGGAAAAATTACAGACTATCTTTCAGAGAACGCGGAAGTTGTCTCCCGTTATCAAGGCGGAGATAATGCGGGCCATACGATTGTCTGGAATGAAAAAAAATATAAACTGCAGCTGATGCCTTCAGGTATTCTTTATGATAATAAAATCTGTGTGCTTGGCAACGGAATGGTTATCAATCCGAAATCATTGTGCAGAGAACTGGATTATATGGAAGGACAGGGCATTAAAACGGACAATCTGCGGATCAGCAATCGTGCGCATCTTGTCCTACCCTATCATTTGAAACTGGATACGCTTGAAGAAAAGAGAAAAGGCGCGTCGAAGATCGGTACGACTCAGAAAGGGATCGGTCCGGCATACATGGATAAAGCGGCGAGAGTCGGAATCCGGATGGCCGACCTGCTTGAACCGGAAACATTTAAGAAGAAACTGGGGAAAAATCTTGCTGAAAAAAACCGCCTGCTGGAAAAAATGTATGACAGCGAAGGCTTTGATCTTGACGATATCTACAGCGAGTACCTTGCTTACGGCGAACGTGTGCGCCGTCTTGTCTGCGATACATCGGTTGTATTAAACGATGCGCTGGACGCAGGCAAACGAGTGCTCTTCGAAGGAGCGCAGGGCTGCATGCTGGATATCGATCAGGGGACCTATCCTTTTGTGACTTCATCCAATCCGGTGGCCGGAGGAGTAACAATCGGCGCAGGTGTCGGTCCGACAAAAATCAATCATGTGGTCGGCTGCGCAAAATCCTATACGACACGCGTGGGAGACGGGCCGTTTCCGACCGAACTGAACAATGAGATCGGTGATCGGATCCGTGAAACCGGCCATGAATACGGAACAGTCACGGGACGCCCGCGCCGGATCGGCTGGTTTGACAGCGTTGTCCTGCGCCATTCCCGCCGCGTCGGCGGACTGACCGATCTGTCGCTGAATTGTATCGATGTACTGACCGGCCTTGAAACGGTAAAAATCTGCAAAGCCTACGAATACCAGGGCCGGGTGATCGAAGAATTTCCGGCAAGCCTGAATATATTGGCACAGTGCCGCCCGATTTATGAAGAGATGCCCGGCTGGACGGAAGACATTACGCAGGCGGATTCACTTTCGGACCTGCCGCAGAATGCCCGTCACTACATGGAGCGCATCTCACAGCTCTCCGGAGTCCCGCTTTCCCTGTTCTCGGTCGGTCCCGACCGCAGACAAACAATTGAAGTGCGCAGTGTCTTTGCCTGACTGACAGAACGGGAATACTGCAAGTCGGCCCAAATGGCGCACTCCGATAGAGTGACTGACAACAAAAGCGGTTTTACCGAATTAAAAATCTTTTGCTGAGGACAGCGCTGTGGCGCAGCAGCGCCGGAAGCGCCTAAATCCGATAGAAATAAAGTAAAAGGCCAAAAAATAGGGAATGGATAGACTTTTTCGTCATGCTGATTCAGGCGGATTCCTTCTAAATCCCGAATTTAATTTCGGTGCGGGTTTCCGGCGAATCGAAGCGGGATTGGCCTGATTCAGAGCGGCATCTTGGTTTTTTGGCGTAACCGCTTTTTTTCAGTTTAACTTTTTAATCGTTTGGTTTGATCCTTTCGCGGCTTGGTTTACTGCCTAAATTTGATCGGATTGCTGCGCACGATCTGTCAACCGGAAGCCGTTTTTTTCTTACCGCTTATTAGAGAGCGGGAGAGAACACTTTTTGTCGTGAAACCTCAGATTGAATCATTGAACGATTGGATGAGCAGACAACTGTTTTCACATGGCCATTTCAATGAAAGCATGCTGTTTGTATTGTTCCGATCCAACAACTTTATTTATGTTTATCTTATAAGCCGGCCCGGCGGCAGTCATTCTGTTTCCGGGCCGATTTTTTACGTGCAGATCGGGCGGCGGAAGTTCTAAAAAAACCATAGATATGAGTTGCCGGACGATCGGACAGGGCCATTTCATCAATGAAAATTTTGATCAATAAGCCTAAATGGGTTCACGCAGTATGATTTATTGAAAAATAGTTGCTATTTCCATTCATCGATGGTACAATATTGTTTGTGCCGCGAAAAGGCTGTACCATTGACGAGCTTATTCATCATAAGCAGCGGCGGAAGAACTGAAAATTATCGCGGGGTGGAGCAGTCTNATTGACGAGCTTATTCATCATAAGCAGCGGCGGAAGAACTGAAAATTATCGCGGGGTGGAGCAGTCTGGTAGCTCGTCGGGCTCATAACCCGAAGGCCGCAGGTTCAAATCCTGCCCCCGCAACCAATGGATCCGTGGTGTAGTGGTTAACATGCCTGCCTGTCACGCAGGAGATCGGCGGTTCAAGTCCGCTCGGATCCGCCATTACATATGGCTCGGTAGCTCAGTCGGTAGAGCAGAGGACTGAAAATCCTTGTGTCGGTGGTTCGATTCCGCCTCGAGCCATGCTTTTTGAATACGGAACGTTAAACACGGCTTGTTACATACAGTAAATTTAATAAGCCAAACGGCAAACCTCTGGACGAAAGGGATCCAGAGGTTTTGTGTGCTGCCCGGGTATTTATGACAGAGTGATTCTTCTTATGTTAAAATGAGATGAAACTTGATCTTTTGTCAAGTATTCGGTCCCGCTTTCCGGCCGCGCCTTGAGAAGGCCGGAAAACGGCTGCAGGCCGTTCGGGAAGGCGGAAAGGCCGACGCCCACATTTTATTCATTTTAACGAATGTGGGCATAAAAAAGAAAGATTTGCGAGGGGGCTGCCTCATATGGAGAGCAAAATTCTAGTTGTAGACGATGAACAGCCGATAGCGGATATATTGCAATTCAATCTGGAAAAGGAAGGTTATGAGGTTGTATGTGCCTATGACGGTGAAGAGGCTTTGAAAAAAGTGGAGGAAGAAAATCCGGATATGGTTCTGCTTGACGTGATGCTGCCGGTCAAAGACGGAATGGAAGTCTGCCGGGAAATCCGCAAGACGCACAATATGCCGATTATCATGCTGACGGCCAAAGATTCGGAAATCGACAAAGTGCTCGGGCTGGAAATGGGCGCGGACGATTATGTGACCAAGCCGTTCAGCAACAGGGAGCTGATCGCAAGAGTCAAGGCAAATCTCCGCCGTCACAAGCAGGAGGTGCCGGAAGATGAAAAAGGCAAGGAGAATGATATTGAGATCGGCGATCTGGTGATTCATCTGGATGCCTATGTCGTCACCAAGCGCGGGAAAATGATTGAACTGACGCATCGCGAATTTGAGCTGCTTCACTACCTCGCCGATCACATCGGCCAGGTGATGACCAGAGAAAACCTGCTGCAGACGGTCTGGGGCTATGATTATTTCGGCGATGTCCGGACCGTCGATGTCACTGTACGCCGACTGCGCGAGAAAATTGAGGACAATCCGAGCAGACCTGCCTGGCTGATTACACGGCGCGGAGTCGGCTATTACCTGAAAGTGCCTAATCAGGAGTCGGCGGAATGAAGAAAGTCGGTTTTTTTAAATCGATTCAGTTTAAGATCATCATCATTTACACACTGCTCATTCTGCTTGCCATGCAGCTGATCGGCGTTTTCTTCACCGATCGGCTGAAAACCTATTCGCTGGACAATTTTGAAAATTCCCTGATCAGCCAGAGTAAAATCATGGCCTATAATATCGGCGAAGCGATCCGGGAGGCAAGGGATTCGAACAGCAGCAATCCGAATAATGTGGCCAAGCAGGTCAAAAACCAGTTTTCCGGAGTGGACAGCGGCATCCGCGAAATGGAAGTTATTGATGACAATGGCGTGATCATCGCGGCGGACGACAAACATTCGAACGTGATCGGAGAGCGAACGACCAATGAATTAATCATGCGCGATGTTTTATCATCGAACGAAGCCAATCGATACCGACGGACAGATCGGAATACCGGGGAGAGGGTCGATATCGTAACGACACCGATCCGGGTGAACAATCAGAAATACGGCGTCCTCTATGTGGAAAAATCATTTGAAGGCGTCTACGCGCAGCTGCGGACGATCAATCAGATACTTGCCACTGCGACGATCTTCTCTCTCCTTGTCACGGCGGTGCTGGCCTTTTTTCTGGCACGGACCATTACCAAGCCGCTGGTACAGATGCAGCGGCAGGTACTCGCAGTGTCACAGGGAAATTTCTCGAGGAAGGTGGAGATGGTCGAAAGGGATGAAATCGGACAGCTGGCCGCGTCTTTTAATAATATGACAAAGAAATTAAGGGATGCGATTGCTACAACCGAGTCCGAACGGCGCAAACTGAAATCTGTTCTGACTTACATGACGGACGGAGTCATTGCGACGGATCGGAAGGGAAATGTGATTCTGATGAATAACCGGGCGGAAGAACTGCTCGATGTTTACCGTCATGATGTCACCGGAAATTCGCTGCTTGATCTGCTCAAAATCCGCAGGAACTATAAAATCATGGATCTTTACGGGATGTCCGATTCAATCATGCTTGACTTCAGCAGTGATGAACAGACCGTTCTGCTCAGAGCGAATTTCTCGGTTGTCAAAAAGGAAAACGGTGCGGTCAACGGGCTGATCGCCGTCATTCATGATGTGACGGAACAGGAACAGGTGGACATGGAGCGGCGCGAATTCGTTGCCAATGTCTCGCATGAGCTGCGGACCCCTCTGACAACGATGAAGAGCTATCTTGAAGCCCTCCAGGACGGTGCGGTCAACGATAAAAAACTGGCGGCAAAATTTATCGATGTCACGCAGAGGGAAACGGAGCGGATGATCCGTCTTGTCAAGGATCTGCTACAGCTGTCGCGGCTCGACGCCAAAAATTATAAAATCAATCTGCAGCGGACCGACTACGTGACTTTTTGCCACAGTATCATCGACCGTTTTGAGATGTCGAAGAAACAGAATATCCAGTTTGTCCGCAAATTGCCGGCAGGCCCCTTTTATGTCCAGATCGACCGTGATAAGCTGACGCAGGTGATTGATAATATTCTTTCAAATGCAATGAAATATTCTCCGGAAGGCGGTCTGATCACGTTCAGGGTAGTCAGAAGAGGGTATAACATCCGCACCATGATCAGCGATCAGGGTGTCGGTATTCCAAAGGAAAACCTGGCCAAAGTATTCAACCGTTTCTACCGGGTCGACAGAGCGCGTTCAAGGAAACTTGGCGGGACAGGGCTCGGCCTGGCTATTGCCAAGGAAATGATTGAGGCTCAGGGCGGAGATATTTGGGCGGAAAGCGAGTGGAACAGAGGAACAACGATTCACTTTATCCTTCCGCTTGACCGGGAGGAAGGATAAAGTGAATCACGAAGCGTTCAAAACGATCCTGCTCAGCGCTCTTGTGCTGGCAAGCATTGCGATGACCTGGAATATCTGGTTCTATAAGACAGATTATGAAAACTATAAGGGGCCTTCCGAATCCGTGAAACCCGTTGCCATTGCCCAGTCCAAAAATATTGCGGATGTGGTCCGCCCTTCGCTTGTGCTTCAGCATGTGAATAATGAGACCTTCGGGCAGACGGACAGCAGCCTGATCACGAAAATCTACAACCTCTTTCAGAAAGCAGCTTTTACCGATGCCTTTCCTTCCGGCACAAAAAGCGTACCGAAACGCATCGGCAGCGTTTCCTATGAGCTGGTTTTTCCCGGGCCGCTGACGTTTGACGCCTTGCAGAAAGTGTTTCATTTCGAACAGATGGATCCCGCACTGGCGGCAGGCATGTTGGCGGACCGTGTGGAAATTTATTCTTCATCGGCAGACGGACGGGTGCTGACGGCTGTTTTTCGCTCTGAGCAGGGGAAAGACTTATTTTATGCCACAGTCGGGCACTTAACGATGGACGCGTTTAAAAATGCGTTTGAGAAAGTCGTGCTGCAGCCGTACGGCCGGCAGCAGTTTAAAAATAAATCTGTGTATCTGCCGCTTGGGACAACCACGATCAGCGATGTCATGACTTATTATGAGGAACTGCCGGTCGAAGAGTTTATATCGGTTCTGTTCAATGATCCCAATAATGTTTTTTATACAAAAGAGAAAACAGTCTATTCCGATGGAACTCGGCAGCTTGAAAAAACAGGCAGTATTCTGCAGTATGTCAATCCGGGTATCGGCGGCAGCGCGTCGGGTTCTTTTGATCCGATTACCCACAGCATCGATTTTGTTAACAATTTTAGCGGATGGACGAACGATTACTTATACGACGGCCTTATTTCAACAGGAAAAGACCAGACCAGCGCAGAATTCCGTATTCAGGTCGGCAATTACATGGCTTATAATACGGAGTACTACCCGAACACCTACCTGCCGGCGATGGAACTGACCTGGAAAAACGGACAGCTCAACACGATGAACAGGACGCTGCTCACTCTCAGTCTGATCGACGCTCAGGGCAGCGTCACTCTGGACTCCGGAACAGATACGCTGCAGAAGCTGCGGCGGACATCGATACCGATTAAAAATATAGAGGACATGGCCATCGGCTACAGACTGGATACACCGCAGATCGGAAAAGACCATTCGTTAATACTGACACCTGATTGGTTCTACAAAATAGACAATCGCTGGTATTCGGTAGCCGACGCCACCTTGCCGCAGCATTCTCTGAATCAAAGAGGAGGAACGCCATGAACTGGAGCAAAACTAAGTCGATTTTCATTATTTGCTTCTTTTTATTGGATGTCTTCCTTGTCGTTGAATTGTACCAGAGACAGCAAACGGAAAGCATCGGGGGGCTCGTTGACGGACAGAATGCAAATGTTCTGCAGAACGGGAGTGTCAAGCTGCAGACCGTGCTGCCGCCAACCCCTCAGGACGTCACCTTCCTTCGCGGAAGCCGGGTCGACTTTTCTAAAGAAAGGGCGGATGTTGCCGCGCTGATGAGCAACGGAAGAGGAACGGCCAAGCAAAAAATCAGTATTGAAAACAACGGATTGCTGCTGCACAGTCAGTTCGAGAGTCCGGTCACAGGATCGGTGAGCAATGTGAACTTTCAGAAAAAATTGCTGGCCATGGTTTACCAGGGGCAGGATTTTGTGCTGTGGCAGTCGGGCTCCGGCAGCGGGACGGCGAACTTTGTCCAGCTCTTCAACAATCGGCCTGTTTTTATCAGCGGCCGGAGCAATATTCCGATGCTTGATTTTACGGTAAGCAATAATCAGGTTAGCGGTTACCGGCAGAGTTATTTCAGCTTTAAACAGACCAATCGTGTCGGGATCATCTCTGCAGAGACGGCAATCAATAATCTGGCATCGGCGAATGATTTGCCGGGATCCGAGCATCCGCAAATCAAAGTTGTTGAATTAGGTTATGTGAATCTTATCGGCGATGCAGGTTCCGATCCGCTGATTTTCGTTCCTGCCTGGCATATCGTCGTTAAGAAAGATACGAACACCAGCGAATTTTTCGTGAATGCCGTTTCCGGGACGGTCCAGTCGCTTAACTGATGACGGACGGGATGCGGTTTTTATACGATGAAGAACGGATAATCGGATAGGCGCTGAACAAAGCGCCGCAGCTCCGTGTCTGTTCGGCATGAGGCCGTTAAAACTGAGCCTCCGGCAGCAGAGTGCCTCAGGATCTGCAGGCGGCAAATTTCCATATAAAGTGTCCGGAAAAGAAGAAAAACAGAGAAGAAACAGGGCGTCCGGTTCTGCCGGAAAAGCGGGCCGATGCTGATTGATTTGTTCATTTTGGGGAGTGAGAAATCATGGTTTTGCATTACAGCGTGCTGGCGAGCGGCAGTACGGGAAATGCGCTCTATCTGGAAACGGAGGGACAGCATCTCCTGATCGACTGCGGCCTGAGCGGCAAGAAAATGATTGAGCTGCTCGGCCAGATCGGCCGCAAGCCTGAAGATATTGATGCGATTCTTGTCACGCACGAACACAGCGATCATATAAAGGGACTGGGCGTTTTTGCGCGCCGTTTTCAGACACCGGTGTATGCCAATGAGAAGACATGGCAGGCGATGTCTTCGATTGTCGGGAAAATTTCGACAGATCAGAAATTTGTCTTTCAGGCGAACACTGTACGCCGTTTCGGAGGGCTGGATATCGAGTCGTTTTCCGTCTCTCATGACGCCGCCGATCCGATGTTCTACGTAATCCATGAACAGGAAAGGAAACTGACACTGCTGACCGATCTCGGTTATGTTTCCGGGCAGATTAAAGCTCTGATCCGCGATTCGGACGCCTATATCATGGAGGCCAACCACGATACAGAGATGCTGATGATGGGCAGATATCCCTGGAGTGTTAAACGAAGAATTCTTGGAGACACCGGTCACATTTCCAATGATGAATCCGGGCTGGCACTGACAGAGGTGCTCGGAAACCGGACCAAGAAAGTTTACCTCGCTCACCTCAGCAAGGATAATAATATGAAAGAACTCGCGCGTCTGAGCGTCGGTCAGAAGCTTGAAAGCACCGGTCTGAAAATCGGGCGGGATATCGGACTTTTTGATACGGATCCGGAACATGCGACTCAGCTGACGGCGATTTAAGGTTTAACAGAAACAATTTGAGGAAATCCTGTACATAAACCCTTTGAATTCAGCATAGGAGCAGTCCGATCATTCAGCCGGGCTGCGCAGCGTTTTTTTCATCTTCGGTTTTTCCGGTGGATTTTTGGGTTTTTTTCGACGGTTATAAAAATTGTCACATAATTTTTATTAAAAAAAACATCGGTGGTACATTAAAGTCACAGGCAAGTCTCTGGGGGAATATTGTGTCTATTTGCTGTGGGATCAAAAAACCGAAACGAAGAGGAGAAATGATGTATGGGATATTACGATGACAATCGTACAGAAAATCCACCGTCGACGGATCCCGCACCGAATCATTCGGAGCGAAGACGGGGGCGCGGAGGCTGGTTTTTTGCCGGATTTATCGGGGCCATTGTCGGTATCGTCTGCTTTCTTATTTTTGCCCCGATCTTGTCCAGCCTGGGTGTGCTGCCCTATTCCGTGACGACCGGAAGCCAGTCGAACAGCAGTGTCACCAGTCCGACACTGACCCGGGATGTTAATGTGAATGTCAATACATCGGTCACAAACGCGGTAGCCAAGGTCTCTCCGGCAGTTGTCGCCGTGATTAATCTGCAAAAGGCGAACTTTTTCGATAATCAGTATACCGAATCGGGAATCGGGTCAGGTATTATTTACAAAGTTCTCGGTTCGTCCGCTTATGTCGTAACAAACGATCATGTCGTTTCCGGTGCGAGCAAAATTGAAGTCAGACTGACCGATAATAAAAAGGTGCAGGCCACGGTTCTCGGGACCGATGCCCTTTATGATCTCGCTGTTCTCAAGATCTCTTCTTCCGATATCAAAACGGTTGCCCAGTTCGGCAATTCATCTACCCTGAAACGCGGGGAACCGGCCATAGCGATCGGCAATCCGCTCGATTTTTCCGGTTCGGTGACGGAAGGCATTATCAGCTCTACCAGCCGGACAATTCCGGTCCAAAGCAATAATACGACGGTCGAGGCTCAGGTGCTGCAGACGGATGCGGCAATTAATCCAGGCAACAGCGGCGGAGCGTTGGTCAACATCGCCGGACAGGTGATCGGCATTACTTCATCAAAAATTACATCGGACAATACTTCATCATCGGATAGTTCACAGGGCGTTGTGGAAGGTATCGGGTTCGCGATACCGATTAATGTAGCCAAACCGGTTATCAGCAAACTGGAGAGCGGCACCAAGATCCAGAGGCCGATGCTCGGGGTCAGCATTGTCGATCTTTCCATGGTGCCGCAGTCTGAGATCAGCCAGCTTCAGCTCCCGAGTTCCGTGACGTCGGGCCTTGTCGTCACGGACGTTCAGCACGGGAGCCCGGCTGCAAAGAGCGGACTTCAGGCCGGAGATGTCATCACAGAAATCAATGGCTATAAAATCAGCAGTTATCTTTCTTTTTCCACCTACATGTATAACAATCTTCATGCCGGCCAGACCGTCAAGATCAAGTATTATAGAACGGGAAAGGAATCGACAGCGGATCTGACTCTCGGCAGCACGACCTTCTCATAAACAATAGATGACAGGCCCGGGGCTCTTAACGGTCTCCGGGCTTTTTTGTATGTGCGCAAAAATTTCAGCGGATTATGTCTGTATATAAACGGCTGAACAAAGATACCCGCGTGCTGCGGCCTGTTCGGGGCCAAGATTGTTGCCGCTGCGTTTCTGGCCTGTTTTCTTTATATCGGAAGGCACCCGCGGGGCAGCGGAAATTCCGGCGGGAGGCTGAATCCGGATCATCCCTGCGTTTTTATACCAAGATTCTGGGAAATCCCGTCATTTTTAAAATCAATAACGGATAGGCCTGTGAAAATGGACCGTTGTTGAAAAACTATTACTGACACGATTCTTCAAGCATCCTGCTGTCATTTTCCTAAACCCGGTTTGAAAGGCCGGGAACAAGAAATTTTTTGCTATTAAAGGGCCCACTTGCGCATCCCGCTGATTTGGGGACAATCTGTGTACAAACGCTACAAGTTATGCACAAATTATCCACATTTGGGGAAAAACTGTGTACAATTGAAATAAGTTTCAACATTTCCTATAATAAAACGAAACTGGAGAAGAAACGCTGTATCGGACAATTGCACGCGTCTGACACCTGAATAGGCTTAAGAAATGCGGCCGGAACATCTATGCAGGTATCTATTAGGGGTGTGAGAAAAGATACGATCTGTCGGGATTGACAATCAAAACAGGAAAAATTCAGAGTACGGATCAACAGGTTATCCACATTGGCAGAAAATGTCGTTTCTTTTGATACAGATATGGTGGCAAACGCCTGCTTGCATACTGAATGTGGACAGGCCCTGTGGATATGTGCATAACTTCTGTGCATAACTTATGTATAGGGATGGGATAAGCTGTGAATATCGATATTTTATGTGTCGGAAAACTGAAAGAGAAATACTTTAAGCAAGGAATTGAGGAATACATCAAACGTCTCGGTCCCTATGCGAATGTCTCTGTGATCGAAGTAGCCGACGAGAAAGCTCCGGAAAGCCTCTCGCAAGCCGAACAAGTCAAGACAGCCGAAGGCGAGCGGCTGCTGAAAAAACTGCCGGACAACGCTTACGCCGCTGCACTCGCCATACAGGGCAGACAGATGGCGTCGGAAGCCTTTGCCGAAAAGATCAGGGAGCTGGCCACGTACGGGCACAGCCATATCGCCTTTATCATCGGCGGATCAAACGGCCTGAGCAGCGCCGTGCTGCATCGTGCCGATTTTCAGCTTTCATTTTCAAAATTCACCTTTCCCCATCAACTGATGCGGCTGATCCTGACCGAACAAATCTACAGAGCGTTTAAAATAATAAGGGGAGAACCGTACCACAAATAAATGAGGTTTTTTTACGGCTGTTGCACAGCTAACGAGTACTGTGCAACTGTCCGATCGGATTTATGAGACTGCACCCAATCAGAAAAAGTAGAATCGGAACTGAGAAAAACTATCAGTCGCACCGAATCGAGTTTAAGTCGCACCGAAATGTGAGAAAGCCGCACCGAATGCAGCTGAACTCGCACCGAAAAAGAGCGGTTGCTCCGAATCAGGCCTGACTCGCACCGAACCGGGGGAAAGCCGCACCGAAAGCGGTTGAAGTTGCACCGAAAAAAGAGCGGTTGCTCCGAAATAGGCCTGACTGGCACCGAATCGGGCTTGAGTCGCGCCGAAATAGGGGAAAGCCGCACCGAATGCAGCTGAACTTGCACCGAAACGTTAAACAGCCTGTTTCAGGAATGTGTATCGGTCAACATACCCGGTTTATCGGTCGGCGCAGTAACTTTATCGGTCGACATATCTCGTTTATCGGTCTTTACGGCAATTTTATCGGTCAATGTACCTCGTTTATCGGTCGGCGTGTCCAAATGGCGCCGGACTCACCCTGAATACGGCTGAATCAGCATGACAAAAAATTTATCTGTTCCATATTTTAACAAATTTTCACTTTGTTTCTGTTGATGCTGCACCGTTCCACCTACTGCGCACTATCAACGATGGAAAGCACATTTTCTAGGGCAGATGCTGCAAGATTCTCCGTAATAAAACCACTGTATAAATTTATATTATTATGAAAAGAGTATGTGGATGTCCGCAGTGATATCCACATTCTTTATTTATTGCTTTTTCAACAAGGGTAGCGATGAAACCTGAAAATATTTGTGACCGCATAGCATGTTTGGCAATCGAAGCGCCGATCCACTCCTGTTCACAGCATAGTGGTTCTGCCTTAGTATTTTAGAATTATATGACAGTTTAATCATGTTTTACGCCAGGCTCTATCTATATAAGAGCAACGCAAAAAATGGAATTAATTGATCGATCACCATTATGAGCACTGAACGATTGATACAGTACGGATTCATTTCAATCAGGAACTCCGCAGTACCTAAATGTCGAGGGGGAAGAGATCAAAAAATGATCCTTCCCCTCTCTTTTTGCTTTTGTATCAATTTGCATCACACACCACGCATTCCGGGGGGAATCACCATGAACATTACGGCCGTGTTTCGTTTGTGCGCTCAGAGACACTAGTCGCATTTAAATGATGATGAATGGATTTTAGACGATGTGATCTTCCGAAAGGAACAGCTAAAATCGGAGCACCTGAAACGGATCATCTTGCCTGATTGCCGGATTTTACTGGTTGCCTACATCAATCATGGAGAAACAATGCAGCGTAAGGACATTGCGAAATACAATCGCTTTGATCATTCAACTGCCGCTGAAGTTGTGCCTATTTTTGTCAATGATCGGTTTTGTGAAGCTTTGACCTTCCAGCGAAGCGAAGCCCCCAATATTTTTTGTTGCTTATTTGAATCAATCTCATAGTTCTAAAAGTTTTTTAGCTGTATTTTGGTCTGTAATCAATACATTGGGATATCCGCCAAGGAGAGCAGCATGGATAGGTTTTAATTTAGTCCGGCCTCCGGCAATCAGTACAGAATACTCCTTGTCTTTTAAAGCATCTAATGCGATACTGACTGTCCGATTATTGAGTTCACTGTCAGCGATTCTGCCTTCTGCTGTGATGAATCTTGATAGAACATCACCAACAGAGACTCTTTTTAGGTGATCTATTTGGATATCGTCCAAATACCCCAACCGGAAAAGCATCGCACTGGACAGGGTGGTGCCCACAGTGAATAGAGCAATGTTGGCTTGATACCCCTGTTCTATGACATTCTTTATAAAGCGATCCTTTACAACTAAATCTTTGGTACGTGCATTATCGAAAATAACCGGTAAAGGCAGTATTTGAGTTTGAGTATGATAGGCAGCATTAAATTTTCTGGTTATATCAATTGAAAAGTTATTTTCCCTTGAATTAGTGACACTTCCCTTTAATTGCACAACATTAATGTTAGAGCGATCGCTTTCCTTTAGATGATTGGCAACAGCATCCATTGTTTTCCCCCAGGAAATTCCAATGACATCATTGTTTCGAATAATATGTTCCAGATATTTTGCCGTTTCTTCACCTAATTTATCTAAGATCGTATCTTTATCATCATTAGTTTGCAGGGCAATGATGACATCCTTTAAATTATATTTCTGTTTTAATTGCTGTTTTAAAGAATCCATATTCTGGAATGGGTCATTAATTTTGATTTCGACTATATTTTGCTCTTTAGCAGCTTGAAGAAGCCTGGAAATTGTGGGACGCGATAAATTCAATTTCTTAGAAATATCCACCTGGCTCATATTATCAATGTAGTAAAGACGGCTGACCTCTAAAACCTGCTTGATTTTATTTTTTGGAAGTTCCATTTACATTCTCCTATAAGTCTTTATTGATTAAAATTATAACTTATAAATTGGATTATGGCTCAGAATGAAATTAATTTCAATTAATATATTTACAAAAGTAAAGAAAAGAGCTATTGTGGTGGTAAAGATATAGAAAGGGGTTCAAAAAAGTGGGACTATCTAATAAAGAGTTAGCAAAGTATTTGGACCACACTAATTTAAAGCCTGACGCCACAAAAGAAGATATTGCGAGAACCTGTAAAGAAGCAATTAAATATGGTACTGCATCAGTTTGCGTTAATCCATATTGGGTTCCCTTTGTAAAAAATCAGCTGGCAAACTCTCATGTTAAACCCATTACCGTTATCGGTTTCCCGCTGGGAGCAATCCCTACAGCCGCGAAGGTGTTCGAAGCGGAAACTGCACTTGAAGCCGGAGCTGAAGAAATTGATATGGTCATTAACATTGGTGAACTGATCGGTAAAAATGATGTAGCCGTAAAAGCAGATATCGAGTCTGTTGCATCTGTCGTACATGCCAAAAATAAGTTACTGAAGGTTATCATAGAAACATCTTTTCTAAAGGAAGACCAAATTGTTCAGGCCTGTAAACTGGCTGAAAGTGGAACAGCAGATTATGTCAAGACTTCAACCGGTTTTAGCTCTGCGGGAGCTGCAACTGAAAACGTAGCTTTGATGCGTCAAACAGTGGGCAACCGTTTGGGTGTAAAAGCTTCCGGAGGCATTCATAGCCGTCAGGAAGCCGAGGCTATGATTGCAGCCGGTGCAAGCCGCCTGGGTGTCAGTGCAACGGTTAAGATATTGGGAGAGGATAATATGTAATTTTTTATGAGGGGCCAATACTAGAAATGGCGCAGCAGCCGGATTTCCGGAAGGGAGTGATTCTATTGACTAACTATCAACGTATATTTGGAATTGTATTAGATTCCGTTGGAACAGGAGCGGCGGCAGATGCTGATAAATTTGATAGCTTCGGGTCTGATACTTTAGGGCATGTCGGAGAGGCTTATGACGGCAAGTTAAATTTGCCGAATTTACGGAAACTGGGAATTTCAAATTTAAGGGATCGGCCGATTAAAGGCGTTCCGTCTATGAGCCAACCATCGGGATATTTTGGAAAAATGCAAGAGATTTCTGCGGGAAAAGATAGTATGGATGGCCATTGGGAAATGATGGGCTTGCCTGTCAGACGTCCGCTGGATTATTTTCCGCAGGGCTTTCCGGATGATTTATTGAAAAAGATTTCCGACTTTTCCGGAAGAAAAATTGTTGGCAACCGGCCGGAGTCAGGAACGAAAATTATTATAGAGCTTGGAGAGCATCAAATAAAAACAGGTGATTTAATCATTTATACGTCGGGCGACTCAGTTCTGCAAATTGCGGCTCATGAGGATGTCATCCCCGTTAAAGAACTTTACCGTATCTGCGACTATACACGCGGCCTTGTTAATGGACCAAATTATGTCATTGGAAGAGTTATCGCCAGACCTTTTGTAGGTACCGATAAGGATCATTTTGTAAGAACGGCAAATAGACATGATTTCTCTTTAAAGCCATCTGGAAAAACCGATTTGGATTATTTACAAGCTGATGGCGTTCATACAATTGGCATTGGCAAGATTAACGATATTTTTTCAGGGCAGGGGCTCGATGAAGTCTACCATAATGAGAGCAATCTCGATGGAATGAATCATGTAAACCATGTTATGGCAAAAGATTTTACAGGTTTTTGCTTTGTTAATCTGGTTGATTTTGATGCCATGTATGGTCATCGTCGTAATCCGATTGGTTTTGGAAAAGCACTGATGGAATTCGATAAATGCCTAGGAAAAGTTCTAAACAGCATGAAAGACAGCGATTTACTGATGATTACGGCTGACCATGGGAATGACCCTTGTTATAAAGGCACGGATCATACTAGAGAGCAGGTGCCGTTAATGGTTTATTCACCAAGTATGAAAAGCAATGGTTCTTTAGGTACACGTCCGACATTCGCAGATTTCGGAGCAACTATACTAGATAATTTTAATATTAAAGGTAACGGCGCAGGCAGCAGCTTTTTGAGTATCTTGAAGTAATTATTTAATGATGGGAGGGATAACAAATGAGAATGGTAGACATTATTGATAAAAAAAGGAATGGAAAAGAATTAACAGATGATGAAATAAATTTTTTTATTGATGGTGTTGTAAACGGTAGCATCCCGGATTATCAAACCAGTGCTTTACTCATGTCAATCTATTTTAGAGATATGAGTGATCATGAACGGACTGCTTTAACGATGAAGATGATGCAATCCGGGGAACGTTTAGATTTATCTGATATTCCGGGAATTAAAGTTGATAAGCATTCTACGGGCGGCGTGGGGGACAAAGTCAGCATCCCACTAGCGGCTATGGTCGCGGCCGTTGGGATCCCAGTACCCATGATATCAGGCCGGGGCCTGGGGCATACAGGCGGAACACTGGATAAATTGGAATCTATTCCGGGATTCAAGGTTGAAATCAGCAAAGATGCGTTCATCAAACAGGTAGCAAAAGAGAAACTGGCTATTATCGGCGCAACGGGGGATATTGCACCCGCTGATAAAAAGATATATGCATTACGTGATGTGACTGATACGGTGGATTCCATTCCGTTAATTGCAAGTTCGATCATGAGTAAGAAAATTGCATCTGGAACAGATGCATTAGTCATTGATGTTAAAACGGGCGCAGGTGCTTTTATGAAAACGCTTGAGGATTCTACAAACCTGGCCAAAGCACTGGTAGCAATAGGTAAAGGTGCCGGAATGCAATGCATGGCAGTGATTTCTGATATGAATCAGCCATTAGGAAATAAAATCGGCAATACTTTAGAGATCGAAGAATCGATTGACCTTTTAAAAGGCAAAGGTCCTGAAGATTTAAAGGCGCTCATATTAACCTTGGGAAGCTATATGGTTCTTCTTGGAGGGAAAGCCAATAGCTTTGAAGATGCAAAAAGAATGCTGGAAAAGACTATTGAGTCTTCGGAAGCTTTAGACCGTTTTCGTGCAATGGTTGACTCCCAGGGTGGGGATGCTCGTGTAATCGACAACTATCGGTTAATGCCCCATGCACCATTCAGGCTTGAATTACCTGCCAAAAAGAGTGGAAAAGTATCCAAACTATCAGCGGATGAAATTGGCATTGCAAGTATGATGCTGGGCGGAGGGCGCCAAAAAGCCGGAGATTCTCTGGATTACGGGGTCGGCATTGAACTCCATAAAAAAATGGGCGATACGGTTCAAAAAGGCGAATCTTTAATGACCATTCATAGCAATAATGAGCATATTGAAGAAGTGAAACAGCTTATCTACCAAAACATTGAAATCTCTGCAGAAGCAACAATTCCAAAAATGATTTACAAAATCATCAAATGAGCAGCTAGGAAGGAGAGAAAATCATGGAAAGTGCAATCGAAAAAGAGCGTTTTGAGGGAAGCTACGGGCAATGGCTGAAACAGCAGCTGACTTCCATTCCGACAGTTCCCTGGACGATGTTTGGGTTTGGTGTAGGAGCAGAAACAGTAGTATTTTTAACCGGCACCATTAATTGGCTGACGTTTTTGTCATTCGTAGGTGTATTTTTCGGTATGGGCTGTGTTTGTTCGATGTCTTCAGGCCACACAATTAATGGGCTTCTTGGGGCAATTAGTGTTGTAGCCTATGTAATTGTTAATCTTCAGGCACACCATTGGTTTAGTATCATTGATCAACTATGTTTTTTCTTTCTTATTGATTTAGAGCTCCTAATGACTTGGCGTACCTGGGGCAGGGGCAAGAATTACAATATTAAGAGCCTGAGTATTAAACAGTGGACGGTTACGGTTGTTGTAATACTGGCTGCCTGGTTTGGATTATATCATCTCGGATTAATCACTGCGGATAACAATCCGGTTTGGGATTCGCTGGCGTTAGCCATTGGCGGAACAGCATCCTTTTTATGCTTCAGGAGATACACACAAACCTATACATTATGGCTGATTTCAGATTTTGTTAATGTTGCGCTTTGGTTTTACGCGCTTAAAGACGGATATTCTCCAGCATCTTTGACAATGTTAGTAATGGAATTGTTTTATACTGCTACCGCTATTTACGGAAGGTTTTTCTCAATCTGGACTGGCAAGCTTAATAGAGCAATAAACTAAAAATCAAGGGAATCTAAGAATTAAAAGTAAACAACGTATACGCAGCAAAGAGGAATTATTTTGAATAAGCGAAAAGCCCATTCGAATTCATTCTGAAAATCTCACTTACACCCATTACGGAGAATCGCACCAAAGTAAGTGAGGTTTTTTTACGGTAAAAATCAATTTCGTTACGCGGTTGACGGCTTACTTTAGAACTGAAAAAAACGAAAAGCCTTCCCTATTAAAGCTTTTCGTTTTTTGTTGCAATGAAATTAATCGGCGATTCGGTATAGACGCAAGGGCCGGCCGACTGTCCCGTATTTCTGTTCTTCTATCAATACGCGTTCTTTAACTAAATGAGAAAGATAGGTTCTTGTCGTTGAAAGGCTGACCCCGGCCAATTCGGCAATCCGGTCTGCGCTTAAGGAATCTTTGCCGTCCACCATACAATTTTTTATTTTTTCCAACGTACGGGTATCGATCCCCTTTGGGCTGGCTGCGCTGCCTGATTCAGATAGCCGCAGTTTTTTAAAATCATTCACTGTTTCCTGGTCAATCCGGGATGACAGCGAGAGACGGGATTTAAACTGAATATATTTATTTAGGGGTGTCTGCAGCTGGGTCAGATCAAATGGCTTAATCAGGAAATCAATGATGCCAAAACGAAAACCGTTTTCAACTATTTCCAGCTCTTTTGCGGCAGTGATGACGATCACGTCACATCGTCTGTTTTGAGTCCTGATGGCTTGTAATAGCTCGATTCCGGAGCGGTCGGGCAAGTAAATGTCTAAAAGAATCAGATCGGGCTGCAATCTGTCGATACATTCTATAGCTTCATAAAAACTATGTGCTGTTCCCGCTAATTTATAGCCTTTCTGAGAATCGATAAATTTTCCATGAAGCTTTGCTATCATAAAATCGTCGTCTACGACCAATACACTTAACACACGATCACTCATCTTTGTCCCTCCATTATAGGCAAGTCAACCTGCAATGCTGCTCCCTCAGAGGAAGAAACCATTTGAATGCGCCCGTTTATTCGTGAAACTAAACGGGATGCCAGTGCTAATCCAAAACCTCTGCCGGTACCCTTCGTCGTGCTCCCGTCATCAAACAGTTTTTTTCCCAGATCGGGATCAATGCCCGGGCCATTATCTTTGACTTCCATATAAAGGCCCGCCATTTCAGTTTTCATATGAACGGAAATCACAGCCGGCCGCTTATCCCTTGCGGCCGATTGAATGGCCTCCATAGCATTTTCAATGGCATTCCCAAGAATCGTCAGTACAATGTCCCGATGCGGGCAGCGATCCCGAACATAGGACTCCGGTGTAATCGTCAGTTGAATGCCAAGTTCTTTCGCCCGATGCATTTTTCCGATAAGAACGCCGACAATTGCCGGATCCCGGATATGAGCCAGAAAGAAATTAAGTATATTTTGCTGTTCGTCATTTACCTGGGTAATGAGTTTCCGGACAAGGTCATATTCCTGCATTTGGATCAGCCCGGAAATAAGATGAAGCTTGTTCATAAATTCATGGCGCTGGCTGCGTAATGTATCGACGTATTTACCGATATCGGCAAGCCGGTTTTCCAATTGGTCCAGTTGAAGCTTATCGCGAAAACTCGCCACCGCTCCGATTACCTCTCCGTTAAACATCACAGGGATTCTGTTAACGACAACCAGAAAATTTCCCATAATCATCTGATGATCATATTGCGGAGCTCCCTTTTCCATGACTTCGGTGAGCCGGGAGTTCGGTAAAATACGGGTGATCTCTCTGCCGATTAAATCACCGTTTTTGTCTTCCAGCATATTTTTTGCTTCCCGGTTTAATGTCGTTATTTTTCCGGTTGTATCAATAGCGATGATTCCTTCGCGAATGGATTCAAGTATCGCGGCCTGCTGATTTGCTAAGAAAGCGATTTCATTCGGCTCCATGTTAAAAATCTGTTTTTTAATATGGCCGGAGAGAATAAATGCGCCGACGAGTCCGAAAGCTGCGGCAACGGCACCAAGGCCGATGATTTCAAAAATTAATGAAGTCAGCTTCTTCCAGATATTCCGGGTAAGAAAACCGACGGACACAACCCCAATCTGATGATGATCAAGATCAAAAATCGGGTACTTCCCGCGTATGGAAAGGCCGAGAGTCCCGGCAGCCTCGGTAACGCGCCCCTGACCGCCCAGGAGTAAAGTATCATCATTTCCCGCCATGCGCTGTCCGATCATTTTTGGGTCAGGATGGCTGTAACGAATTAAGTGCATGTTTGAAACGACAATAAATTGGGCTCCGATTTTTTTTCGAATATTTTCGGCGATGGGTTGAATCTGCAAAGAAGGGTCCGGTTCTTTAAAGGCCTGTTTGATTTCCGGCAATGCGGCAACCGTTTTTGCGGTTGCTAAAGCGTTTTGGCCCGTTTCATCAAACTCGCGACGGACCATGATCCAAGAAAGAGAAACGATAAAAAGCAAAAGGACAAAAAGAAGATTCAATAAGACAAGAAGGTTGATTTTGGTGCGCAGCTTTACCCGGTTTTCTTTGCGTTCCATACCTAATCAACTCCCAGTAAAATGCTTGAACGATTTTTAAAAAGTTCCTGATGCGTCTGTATAAGCGGCACTAAATAATCCTAAATATGAATGCACAGTCGATCAATGAAACGCCACCGGTTTTTTATCGGGTTCCCCCATGAATGCCTGAACGATCGTTTGAGAAGAGCGTAAAGCCTGTGGGGCTTGAATCTTTCCGAACTTTCTGAAGCAAGCAACCGCCAACTAACCCAATGAAAAATCGTTCTGGGCTGCCTGAATCGAATGCGCCTCGCCAAATTCATTCATCTTTTTTGTATGGTAATGGTCTGACTCAGATGTTTCTGTCCCCGTACTGTCTCGGTTGAACAGCAGCGGAGGATTGGAACATTGCTAAAAAGATCCGTCTTTTACGTGTCTTCTTCTCAATAGATGTCTCCCGATACGTACGTAATCGACGGCCGCCGCAAGTTCGGCACCCATGTTTTCCGTCATCCGTATCATTTTTTTCGGCCTTTGGGAAACAAGTGCCTGCAATCGCCTGATAATCCCGGACCATACTCATTTTCAAACAGATCGATTAGAAAATAATTCAGACATTTATCGTGTGATTTCCTCTTTGACCGGAAGTTTTTAGTAACGTTTATAGAGACAAACGTACTGTTATTCCCGTTGCGGAAATCGTTTTAATTGTCTTTATTACGTTTATCACTTATATTGGCAAAATATTTATATAAAATCAGAAAAATATATAATCGGAAATGTAAGCGCTGTCAGATCGAAAAGGAATGGAGGAAAATCAATGAGTGCTTTGGAGACTGTATATCAGGCTAATACTCGGGCCGAACCGGCTATGATCGAACTCAAAGGGATATCGAAAGAATTCGTCAAGCCCTCGGGTGACGTTCATTCTGTGCTGCGGGATATTCATTTGCAAATTCCAAAGGGAGAATTCGTATCGATTGTCGGACCGACAGGCTGCGGGAAATCAACCACGTTAAGCCTTATTGCGGGATTCGAGCCTCCCACAACAGGTGAGGTGTCTATCTCCGGTCAAAGACTGGAAGGGACGAACCGGCGGGCTGCGTGTGTTTTCCAAACAGAAAATGCTTTTCCGTGGAAAACCGTTATTGACAATGTTTCGCTTGGACTCAGGCTGCGAGGCAACAGAAAGGAAGAGGCCTACGATGAAGCAAGGAAGTGGATTGCGCGGGTCGGCCTTAAAGGCTTTGAGGGCCATTATCCCGCTCAGCTTTCCGGAGGGATGAGAAAACGAGTGGCTCTGGCCCAATGCTTAATTGTTCAACCTGAAATTCTCCTCATGGATGAGCCTTTTTCAGCGCTCGATGTTCATACGAGACATTTAATGGAAGATGAATTGCTTAGAATCTGGGAGGAAACCTCTGCCTCTGTTTTTTTTATCACTCATGATTTAGAAGAAGCGATTGCGCTCAGTGACCGGGTCATTGTTTTTACAGCAGGACCGGGAGCGACGGTCAAAGGGGATTATCGGATTGATCTGCCGAGGCCCCGCAATGTTGCGGAAATCAGCTTTGACGCCGCTTTTATGAGGATTCACCAGCAAATATGGGAAGATCTGAGGGACGAGGTGATCATCAGCTATGAAAGCGCAAACAAATTCAGCAGCTAGTCCCGCAAATAAGGCAGTGATTTCACGAAAGGCCGAGTTAAAGAGAGAAGCATTAAAGATCAGAGCCCGGAATTTAAGTTTGCAGCTCGCGGTATTTGTTGTATTGACGGGATCCTGGCAATTTCTATCAAGTCATAGAATAATTGATCCGTTCTTTTTCTCCAGTCCTTTTGACATCGTGAAACATATTTGGACATGGGCCGTAAACGGGACGACAGCAGGCCCCCTGTGGCTTCAATTTTGGGTGACCTTCGAAGAAACGGTTCTCTCCTTCATCCTCGGCGGTGTTTTTGGGATTCTCTTTGGCTATGTACTGGGTGTCAATGAGTTGCTGTCCGTTGTCTTAGGACCGTATATTAAAATGATCAATGCCATTCCGCGTGTTGTTTTAGTTCCTATTTTCATTCTGTGGTTTGGACTGGGCATGCCGTCAAAGGTTGCTTCCGGTCTCGTGCTAACATTCTTTATCGTATTTTTCAATGCTTTCCAGGGGGTACGTGAAGTGGACCGGAATTTGGTCAACAATGCACGCCTTCTTGGCGCAAGCAAAGGCCAATTGGCTCGGCATGTCATTATACCGTCTGCGCTGACCTGGATTCTCTCCAGCCTTCATTCCAGCTTTGGATTCGCGTTAATCGGAGCGGTTGTCGGAGAATTTATTGGGGCTACCCATGGATTAGGCTATTTAATTGCCCAATCGCAAGGAGCATTCGATACAACGGGAGTATTTGCCGGAATGCTGATCCTTTCAGTTACGGCGCTGATTGCCGACTGGGGTGTTTCAAAGCTTGAAAAACGTTTTATTGCCTGGCGGTATGTTCGCAAATAACAGTTTGGAGGGGTCTGCATGAAAAAAAGGACAATGAAAAATATAACAGCTGCTCTGTCGAGCCTTGTCGTTTCCGCAATGCTATTGGCAGGTTGTTCATCGGCCGCGCCGGGGTCTTCAAGTACAAACGGTTCTGCTGCGAAGCCCAGAGTCGTCATCATGGTCGGCGGACTGGAGAAAATTATTTACATGCCGTTTATGCTTGCCCAGCAGCTTGGCTATTATGATAAATACGGAGTCAACGTCAGCCTTGTAGAAGAAAGTGCCGGACAGGATGCTGAAGTAGCCATGCTGGCCGGTCAAACGGACGGTGCCGGCGGTTTCTATGACCATACTCTGGATCTTGCGACCAAAGGCAAACAAGTGGAAGCGGTCATTACGATGGCAGACGTTCCGGGGGAAACGTTGATGGTATCCAATCGTCTGAAAGACAAAGTCAAAACTGTTTCCGACTTAAAAGGATTGAAAATCGGCATCACCGGCCTTGGTTCTTCAACGAACATGTTGGCAACGTATAACGTTGTCAAAGGCGGCGGAAAAGAAAGTGATTATTCACCCATTCCGGTAGGCGCCGGCAGTACGTTAGTCGCTGCTATAAAAAACGGCAAAATCGATGCGGCTGTGACAAGTGAGCCCACTGCTTCTATACTGCAGAACCGGAATCTGGCATACACATTGGTCGACATGAACCATAAAAATGCATCTCACCAGGCTTTAGGCGGCGGCTATGCTTCAACGAGCCTTTATATGAGGAACGATTATGTCAACACCCACAAAGATACCGTTCAGAAACTGGTAGATGCCTATGTCGCTACATTAAAATGGATGAGTACCCATACGCCTGAAGAAATTGCAGCAAAAATGCCGCCTGATTATTATAGCGGCGACGAAAAACTATACGTTCAGGCGTTGAAAGGCCAGCTTCCAATGTTTACAACCGATGGTAAGATGCCTGCCGGTGTTCCGCAAAACGTTCAGAAAATACTTTCTTCTTTCAAACCGGCTGTGAAAAAGGTTGATTTAAACAAAACCTATACGAACGCATTCGTTGATAAAGCAAATCAGTAAAGAATTGAATGATTAAGAAGTAAAAAGAGGGCTCGGTCCTGCGCTGTAAAGAGATCCAATATGGAAAACTCCAAAGATAATATATTTTGAGTTGATGGCTGGCCGGAAGAACCGGCGTTGCCGTCAAAATCTTTCGTAACCGGATCAAATCTCTGAGCGGCCTCCCACTACATGCGGGCATAATAAAAGCACAGGGAACATAAAATAAGACCGCCGGTGCTCGAACACCGACGGAATGGCAATATCCGCACAGAGCGGAACAGCATTCCAATTAAAACTGCATTCAGTGAAAATGGTCTGCTTCAATCATAGCCAGTGCGAATGGGCATATGAAGCGGATCATTTCTTTTTTCTGTCTGACAGAATCAGCATCAGTACACCAAAACTAATCATCAGTGTTAGAGCTTGAAATACTGTCATTGCCGCCCTTCTCTCCAATCTATAAGGGCGTCGCTGTCCGCTCATATGCCTCATCTATTGCCTATGTCGATCATAGCCTGCCTCTTAAAACTGGGGACATACCATTCCATAAAGCTTTAATTGAAAATCCGAAACTGGGTTATGGGTTAGATAAACGAAAATTCAGGATTTAGTTCTCAACTAGCCGGGCAGACAATTTTAGAGTGCCAGCAAACGTGAGAGTGCTATATTATCCCAATCCAGCTGGCTAATTTGAGTTTAACTGGCCAAAATAGTTTTCTTTGAAATCTATAGTCATTCCATTTTATAAATCATTGCTTTTTCGTTTAGGTTCAATGTTTGATTACAATTCCTTAGAAAGTCATATGGTGCACTTCGAGGCTGAAAAATATCGATTTCAAAGTCCCACTAGTGATGTTTGTCTTATTACTATCAGATAGTCTGGAGTGGTTGATGGCAGTAGAATTACATAAATAGAGCTAGACGGAAGCCCAAGGGTCATATTCAAAAAGTGATCATTGCCTCTCAAAGTATCTATTGAAAAATGCATCTATAACATTTATATTTAATTCGAAAAATTAGGAACTTATATTTTATTCGACATCTTCCGACCGCCTTCTCAATTATTAGTGACGTATAATTTTATTTAATTACAAGGGAGGAAAGTGCTATGAAAAATGTTAAAAGTTAATAATAGTCTTAATGGTTTTTTGTTTTAATAGTTTTTTTGCGGAGAATGCATTCGCAAGTTCTAGAGTTGTGAGTAAGCAAGGAGTAAAATATTTTCCGAGAATTGGCTGGGAAGTTAATTTAAATTCAAGGACAACAAAGCAGATAATTAATGTATTTAATAATGTTGGTTCAGTTTCCGGTGCAGTGGTCGCTGTGTCAAAAATTATTAAAGAAATAAAACTTCCTCCTGCCCTTTATGGGTGGGCACTTGGTATAGCTGGGGGATTACTTGGTGATGCCTGGTTAATAAAATGGATTTCTGGCAATGGCAGATATGGGATTAGCTTTTTTTACCGTCATGGAGTTTTAATTCCGTGGAGAAATGGTTAATTTTACTGAAAGGAATGAATAGCACATGAACGTAGAAAGAGTATTAGTATCAATAGCAATGATTTTATTTATTCTTGATTTTATATCTCATACTTTTTTTAAAGATAATTCAAGTTATGCTACTTTTGGCGGACTCATGTTATTAAGTTTTTCTATGTTGAAAATGATTGATGATAAGGCTGATAAAGAAAAGAAGTAAGTTAAATCATTAATTAATTTAAAGTACCACGAGCACTAAAAAAGTGCATGAAATATAACTGGATTGATTTTAAGTACCGGTTCGGAACTGACGAACAGTAGTCACCAATAATCAAGGACTGCTCTCTTTTTATGTGCCAAAGATTTCATAATCTGTTTTATCCGTTGCAACTTATTTCGTAGTCTTTGATTCCAGCCGTCCCATTACTTCTTTTGGCAGTGTATTATTTTCAGCAATTGCATATGTGTCAGGATAGATGATCCGGGCTATCTGTTTTTTCCCGCTTGGTATATTTCTTTGCGGGGTCGGTCCGATTACGCTTTTTAAGTCCGCAGATATTCGAAGGTTTGTGGCCAATAGGAGCAAGTGCTTCAACACTTGAAAATGCATCAAAAGCTGTGGATTCAAACATTGGCAATCACCCCCAGCTGACACTTGGAGCCCGGACAGCAGCCTGAGTGTTCTTCAGAAAAGGAAAGAACGGTTTTTTGGCCCGAACTAGGAAGATATATGAAAGAGTGAGGATTGGCAAAATTCCAGTTCCCTGATCGGCTGGAATTTTTTGACCGGCTTCCGAGAACGGAATCAGGCAAACCTTTGAAAAAGGAGTTAAAGATGGAGATCTAAAGCAGGTAAACAAAGAAAAACAAATACAATAATCATAGCACATCGATTCATATCAAAAGAAAATCATATTGAAAGACGAATCAAGGTATGTTTCGTGATTATATCACCTGTTCAATTAGAATCGGCGAGCCTCAATCCTTTTTCAATAAAGGGGAACAGAATGTTTTCGAATCTGATTACAATCAGAATCTGAAACCTTATTTCGGCAGGAACGTACTCCCATCTGCGGAGATGGAGCATTCCTGCCCTTTTTAATAGTTTAAGCTATCTACCCATCAAGAAGAACGTAACGGATGACGGGTCATCGAGAACATCGCTGACCTCTGCGGCGGGCCGGCAGTTCCAAAAAAAAACAAAACAGCCCGCTTTTCCAAGCCGTCCGGACCGTTCGTACGGAGGATCAGCCGGGAAAGCGGGCAGAAGTTATTCCATCTCTCTGGGACATCCCGGGGAAGACGGCAGATTCAATCAGGAAATAACAGATTTAGACCCCTGAGCCGACGATTGTGATTTAATATGGAAAAATTCATGCTTAATATATTGGATCATATAATAGCCGCTTCGAATACAAAAAAAGTAATATAGATTAACCATATGTTTCATAAATATAGCCCAAAAGCCGCTTAAGTGAATGCCGTTTAAATTAGCGACGCCGTATTTTGCCCCGATAGAAACCATGATTCCGTGGTAGTTTCCCTTGAAAGCCGTTTTTTCTCCGCCGCTGATCGATGCAATAATATTTTTGGCAGCGGTGCCGCCTGTTTGTTCGGCCGCTTCGACCATTTGCGGCATCGGCTTTCCGTTTTCTTCAAAATAAGCAAGGTCGCCGACGACATAAACATTGTCAAGTCCGGAGGCCTCCATATATTCATTTACCTTCAAACGGCCGGCCCGGGCCGATTCCATTCCATAATTTTTTGTATCGGAGTTGGCCCTGATCCCCGCCGTCCAAATTAACGTGTGGGAAGCAATTTCATCACCCGATTTTAAAATAATACGGTCTGGTTTCACATCAACAATGGGTGAATTTTTTAAAATCCGGATCCCATTCTCCGTCATATATTTTTCCGCCTTGCCCGCATCTTTTCGGTCAAGTACATTCAGGATGTTTGGGACGGCTTCTACCAAATACAGGGAAATATCCTTTTCGTCCAATTTGTTGATTTTTGCCAGCCGGGCTCTTTGTCCCAGCAGTTCTCCGATCATTTCCACTCCCGTGAGGCCTCCCCCGCAGACTGTGAACGTCAGCATGGCCTGGCGCTTTTTCTGATCATGGACAGTTGCTGCACGGTGAACGATCTCTTCAATATGTTTGTGCAGCTTGACGGCGTCTTCAGAGGACAGTAATGTGAATCCATTTTCATGGACACCCGGCGTACCGAAGTCGTTGGGTTCACCGCCCATGCCCAACATTAAATAGTCATATTGATAGGTTCCCTCTGCCGTTGTTACCACTTTGTCTTTAAGATCTACATGTTTGACCTCATCCGTAACCGGTCTGACCTTTGAATTCTTAAAAAGCCTGTGCAGGTCAAACTGGATGTCTTCCGGCTCGGCCCGCTGCGCGGCCACTTCATGTAACTGAGTCATCATTGTGTGATAGGGATGCCGATCGATCAGTGTTATTGAAACAGAATCATCCTGGCCGTACTTTTTTGCTAATTTTTTGGCGGCATGCACGCCGGCGTATCCGGCACCGATAATCACGATGTTTTTGTTTTCCATAATCATTTCCCCCATAAAGTATTCAAATGCAGTCATTATTGCAGGCACTAAATAATTAAAATTGTAAAATGACGGATTGTTACCCAATATAATTTATTATTTTGCTGATCGTCGTTTGCATCCCTCCGAAGAAAGCTACATTGTGAAAATGTTCACAATGTAGCGTATCTTTATAGTACCACGAACTGGAAGACAATACTGTTAAATTATTGTGAACATTTACCACTTCACTGAGACAGTGCAAAGATGCACTCTTTGTTAAACTGCCCGGCACATTTTTTGGGGATTTTCTCCTTCATTATCTGAACAATGGGCCGGAGGCCGCTGTTCATTCATGTTCTTCCTGAAAGGGAAGCAGAAAAATCCGCCTTGAGAACGAGAAGATTCCCCGACGTGAGTTCATTCTAAAGAAAGCCGATGCAAGTTATAGTAATGATACGGAGGAGGAATGATAATGGAACATATACACGGCGGAGCCGTGGCACAGAGCAGCGGGGATTGGGCTGTCGAGGCGCGCGGACTGGTTAAAACGTTTGGCGACAATCGCGCGGTTGACGGCGTAAATCTGAATGTGCGTGCCGGGACGGTTTATGGCGTGCTCGGTCCGAACGGAGCGGGCAAGACGACGACGATCAGAATGCTGGCGACTTTACTGCGGCCGGATGCGGGCTCGGCGAAAATTTTCGGATATGATGTAATTAAAGAACCGCAGATCGTGCGGCAGCTGATTGGGGTAACCGGTCAATACGCTTCGGTTGACGAATCACTGAGCGCGACCGAGAATCTGGTCATTTTCTCGCGGCTGCTTGGGCTGGGGCGTGCAGAGGCACGGCACAAAGCTGCGGAATTGCTGGAGGAATTCGGACTGACGGACGCCGCAAAACGTCCGTTGAAAAATTTTTCGGGCGGCATGCGCCGCCGGCTGGATCTGGCGGCCAGTCTCATTGCACAGCCGCCGCTGATTTTTCTGGATGAGCCGACGACGGGGCTGGATCCGCGTACACGCAATCAAATGTGGGATACGATCCGCCGATTGGTCCAAACAGGCTCGACCGTACTTTTAACGACGCAGTACCTTAATGAAGCCGATGAACTGGCCGATCGGATTGCGGTCATCGATCGCGGCCGGGTGGTCGCGGAAGGCACCGCCGATGAACTGAAGGCGTCGGTCGGGAGCGCATCGCTGCAATTAAGGATTCAAAATCAACAGGACGCCGGAATTGCCCGCCAAATCGTTGAACGGGTGCTTGAAGTCCGGTCAACTGTTTCGCCGGAAGGCGGGCAAATTACTGCACCGATGGTGGACGCCGACCGGGTTGCCGATCTGCTGACCGCTTTTCGCGAGAAGGGCATCCGGCTGGACGAACTGAGCGTGCAGAAACCGACCCTTGATGAAGTCTTTCTGACCATCACCGGCCATGATACGAAAGAAAACACGTTAAAAGTACCGGACGAAACGGATGGAGCGGGGAAGGTGAAGATATGAAAAACACTTCGATCGAGCAGATGGCCGGCCGCCGGCTGAGTAACCATGTAAGTCTCGGCCAGTCGGTACGCCATTCGTTTACAATGGCTTACAGAGGTTTGCTGAAGCTTCGGCGTACGCCTGAGCAATTGTTCGACGTGACTCTGCAGCCGATTCTCTTCACTCTGATGTTTACCTATATTTTCGGCGGAGCGATCTCCGGAAATATACAAAGCTATTTACCGGTCATCATTCCCGGTATTCTCGTTCAGACCGTGATCACAACCTCAATCGTCACCGGTGTCCAGCTGCGTGAAGACATGGACAAAGGCGTATTCGACCGGTTCAAGTCACTGCCGATTGCCCGCATTGCCCCGCTGGCGGGAGCTCTGCTGGCGGATACGATCCGCTATACCATTGCGACGGTGCTCACCTTTGCCATGGGCTATATCATGGGCTATCGTCCTGACGGAGGGCTTGGATACGTCGTGATTGCCGGGCTGCTTGTCGTTGTATGTTCCTGGGCGATCAGCTGGATTTTTGCCTTTTTCGGCGTGATCGCGCGGACGGCTTCCAGCGTACAGGGAATCTCAATGATTATTCTGTTCCCGCTTACGTTTCTCTCCAATGCTTTCGTACCGGTCAAAACGATGCCTGACTGGCTCCAGTGGTTTGTCAATGTCAATCCGATCTCACATCTTGTTTCTGCTGTCCGTTATCTGGCCAACAATGGAACGTTTGGCCATGATCTTGTCATATCGCTCATCGGAGCCGCTGTGATTGTTGCCGTTTTCGCTCCGATCACGGTCCGTGCCTATATGCGCCGGACCTGAAACGGCCGAAGGTACAGGCCTTATAAGGATCATTAAAGATAATTTATAAGTACATTCCGTATAAGTAATATAAGTAATAATGGAACAAAGTCCACGGGGATCCGAATCATATTGAATCATGACTAAATGATCGGCCGTACGCAAGGTTATTTGACAATCCATCCTGTCAAATCGGGCCGATATTTTCTGCACCATTCATAATGAGCATCTGACCGGCCGATGAAACATTTTTGACCGGCAGGACCGCTGTTCTGCAGGTTCCGGGTGTCAAAACGGACCGCAGCCGCTTTTTTCAGCTAAAAAAAGCAATCAATTCAAATCCCCCGCGGACTGACACGGGGGATTAATTGATGATGTTTATGAAGACGATCGTTCACCGGTGATCGTCAGGTTATGATCGGTTGAATCGGGAAATGATTGCTGTTTAAAACGGCCGCAAAACGATCATTCAGCCGTTTCATCTAATCGGTTTCTGTGTCGGAATCTTTTTTTCCGGCCCGTTCATTGTTGATAAAATAAGAGATAATAACCAATACGGCCATGATGCTGAAGCAGGTGATCGATCCGACCATGTTTGCCTTATTCAGCACAAACGAAACAAAAATGGCCGAAAGTGCGGCAATTCCGGCTATTGTCATATAGGGGAAGCCGATGATCCTGAAAAACGGGATTTTGCCATAGGTCGGCCGCAGTTTCAGTTCGGCCGCACAAATGGCGATCCAGACAAGAATAATGGTGAAACCGGGAATGCTCATCAGTTGAACAATGATCTGATCTTTAACAAAAAAGGCAAGAAATACTCCGATGACAAGAAAACTGCCGGTAAGTGCGAGACCGCCGACCGGCACTCCGCGCTGCGAGAGCCTGCGGGTAAATTGCGGCGCTTCGCCGCGTTCGGCCATTGAGTAGAGCGTACGGGTGGTCGCATAAATGCCTGAATTGGCTGCAGACAGAACTGCCGTCAGCAGCACAAAATTCATCAGCTGAGAAGCACCGGGTATTCCGACGGCTTCAAAGACTTGAACGAAAGGGCTGCTTTGAGTCGCAGAAACACTGTTCCAAGGCATCATGCCGCAGATGATCGTAATCGGCAGAATGTAGAAAAGGATGACGCGGAAAACGACGCTCTTAATAATCTTCGGCAGTGTTTTCTCGACATCTCTTGTTTCTGTCACAGTCAGCCCGATCAGTTCAGAACCGCCGTAAGAAAAAATGACGACGAGGAAAGCCTGAATGATGCCGGACAGGCCGTGCGGGAAAAAGCCGCCGAACCCGAAAAAGTTCTTCACAGGCTGGACATGGCTCGGAATGACCCCGAATAAAATCAGCAGGCCGATGATGATGAAAATAATGATTGCCGTAATTTTAATCCCGCCGAACCAGAATTCAAATTCTCCGTAATATTTAACCTGGAACAGGTTAATTCCGATAATAAACAGGCCGCAAAGTGCGGATAAAAACCAAAGAGGCGCGTGCGGGAACCAATATTCCAGGAAACTGCCTGCGGCCAGAACTTCAACAACAGTGACAATCATCCAGTTAATCCAGTAAAGCCAGCCGACAATGATCGAGGCCCGGAATCCGAATGCTTTGTGGATGATATGCTGGATATTCAATCCGGGATAAGCAATAGCAAGTTCAGTCAGCGCGACCATGACGATAAACAGAATCAGTCCGCTGAGCAGGTAGGTGATAATCACACTCGGACCGGCAATGTTCAGGGTGTCGCCGCTCCCCTTGAAGATGCCGGTACCGATCATGCCGGCCATAGCCATCAGCATAACATGGCGGGGCTGCAGGCCGCGCTGCAATTTCTTGTTCTTCTCTGTTGCGTTAACCATGATTCTTCCTCTTTTTCTCTGTTTTTTACACAAATGCTTTAAATCAATAAAGTGATGCGGTGCAAAAACTCCTTCAGCTAATTTTAAACAGCTTGTGCCCTATTCACTGTTTGTACAGCATGAACAAGTATATATGTATTTGGCCCTTTGTCAATAGTGAACGAGTATTTATAGGAAAAAATGGATCCGTTCGGCTGTTCTGCTAGAGAAACCGGGCCTTTTAATAGAAAAAATGAATCAGCAAATGGAAAAGCAAAGTGTCTGAGAATCCGCGCCTCCATGATCGCTTTTATTCACACAAATGGAAACATGCAGTGGAAAACGTGGTATAGTTACAACAGATGCTTCAATCTTTGCAGAAACATATTTTCAAATAGGAATCCGTCCGTTAGACTATTTGAGGAGGCTGGTGCATGCGTTGTTTTCCGACAATGGCAGCGCTTTCTTAAGGGCACCGGCGGATCTTCCTTCGCTGCTTTCCGCCGATGGCAGCTTCTTCTCCGCAATCACAGAATCGAATGAAGCGTACAGGAGATGCACGGGACCGTGGATACGAAATATTTAGATTTGCTGGCCGAGAAATATGACAGTGAGGAAAAAGTGGTAACCGAAATCATTAATCTTGAAGCTATTCTCAATCTGCCGAAGGGGACGGAGCATTTTGTCAGCGACCTGCACGGAGAGTATCAGGCGTTTCAACATGTCCTGAGGAACGGCTCCGGAAATGTCAAAGTAAAAATCCGCGATCTTTTCGAAGGCGAATTATCCGATCAGGAAATGAATGAATTCGCGACGCTGGTTTATTATCCGGAGGATAAGCTGCAGCTGATAAAGGAAGCGGCGGCGGACAGCCAAAGCCTGTACGGATGGTATGCGGAAACTATTAAACGGATGATCAGGCTCGTTGCTTTCGCTTCGTCCAAATATACACGTTCGAAGGTGCGCAAGGCCTTGCCGGAGCAGTTTGTTTACATCGTTGAAGAGCTGCTGTATAAGACGGATGAACTGACCAATAAGAAAGAATATTATACGAAAATTATTCAGCGGATCATTTCCCTCGGCCAGGCCGATAAGCTGATCACCGGTCTGGCCTATACCATTCAGAGGCTGGTTGTCGACCATCTTCATGTCGTCGGGGATATTTATGACCGCGGGCCTGAACCGGACAAGATTATGGACACCCTTATCAATTACCATTCCGTCGATATTCAGTGGGGAAATCACGATGTGCTGTGGCTCGGCGCTTTTGCCGGGTCAAAGGTATGTCTGGCCAATCTGGTTCGGATCTGCGCCAGATACGACAATCTCGATATTATTGAAGATGTATACGGAATCAATCTGCGGCCGCTTCTGAATCTGGCGGAAAGATACTACGATGATAATCGTGCTTTCCGGCCGAAACACGATGCCGGCAAGAAAGAAATTTTTGATGATGAGCAGCTGCAGATTACCAAAATCCATCAGGCGATCGCGATGATTCAGTTTAAACTTGAGATACCGATCATCAAAAGACGCCCGGATTTCAATATGTCCGGCCGGCTGCTGCTCGAGAACGTCGATTATGACCGTGAGACACTGACAGTCAACGGAAAAACGTATGCGCTGCAGGACACCTGTTTTGCAACCGTTGATCCGAAACACCCGGATCGGCTGCTTGAAGAAGAAGAACAAGTCATTGATAAACTATTGTTTTCTTTTCAGCATTCCGAAAAACTGGCCAGGCATATGAATTTTCTGATGAGGAAGGGCAGTCTCTATTTAAAATACAACGGCAACCTATTAATTCACGGGTGCATTCCTCTGAATGAAGACGGGTCGATGAAGAAAATGGTGATCAGCGGAAAGGCGTATGCCGGAAGAGGCCTGCTCGACGTTTTTGAACACTATATACGATACGGCTTTGCGCATCCTGAAGTGACGGACGATCTGGCGACGGATATGATGTGGTATTTATGGACCGGAGAAAACTCCTCGCTCTTCGGGAAAAAAGAGATGACCACTTTTGAGCGATATTTTATCGCAGATAAGACATCGCATATTGAACAAAAGAACCCTTATTACAAGCTGCGCGAAGAAGAAGAAATCTGCCGGAAAATCCTGAAGGAATTCCATCTGAACGCCGATCAGGGTCATATCATTAACGGACATACACCGGTTGAAGAGATTAACGGAGAAAATCCGATCAAAGCACATGGCAAAATGATCGTTATTGACGGCGGATTTTCCAAGGCCTACCAACCAAAAACGGGAATTGCAGGCTATACTTTGTTATATAATTCCTACGGCATGCAGCTGGTCGCCCACAAACGTTTTACTTCAAAAGAGGATGTGCTTTTGCACGGCACGGATGTTTTATCTGTCAAGCGGCTGGTCGACCGTGAGCTGAAAAGGAAGAAAGTGCTGGAAACGAACATAGGCAAGAAATTATTGCAGCAAATATCCGTGTTAAATCACTTGCTGGAGTACCGTTATAAGCACGGAAATCGGTCTGCTGACGGAGAAGGGCGAAAAGCGGATTAAACAATTTTAATAAAAGCCTGATTTAAAGAAAGAAACTTAAAATCGAATAGAGATCGGCTGCAGCCTGGCTAAACACACAGCCCGTTGACATGTTATCACCTAACGTTGTCAGCGGGCCTTTTATTTATAAAGAATCGACTGTACGGACAGGCGGCAGTTCACCGGCTGCGGTAAATTGAGAGGAAAAGCAGCCTTTTAGACAGATGCTCTATAGCAGTAAGAGCCTATTCATATCCCAATTAGAAAGATTCTTTTTTGACTGCAGGCAGCATGCGCAGAAATTTGCGGAAAACAGTCTTAGAAAATAAATAAAGGATGAGCACGGCCATGGAAAATATGGAAATCTTTGTTCCCAGCATCAGCCCCTGCGGAACAAAATTAAACCGAATCGTATCATTGCCGCGGCTGCCTTGAACAGCCATCAGACCGGAATCAACATTTTCAATTTTTGCCGGCCTCCCGTTGACAGTCGCCGTCCAGCCCGGGTCGTACGGTACGCTGAAAAATACGAGATTATTCCGAAAAAGTTTAATATGTGAGGTAAAACCGCGATTGTCGCGCGTAAATGACTGCCCCGCTTCCTGCTTTCGGTCGGCTACGTCGCGCCGATAGGTCCTCATCGACAGATCGTTCAGTGCCGCATTCGGCAAGGGCGGCAGAACGGAGGCGTAAGTTTTCATTTGTTGATCGTTGAGCACAAGGCCTTTTAATAACAGCAAGTGTCTTTGAACAGGATTTGTTTTCATGAACGCCGCCATTGAAATGGCATGATCGAAAGTGAATCCGAACGGGATGTAATCTTTGGAACGATATATTGTGTAAGCTCCCGCCCGGTTAACTTTCACCAAATCGGGAAGTGCTGTTTGACCGAAATTCCCGAACGGAGGGGTCAGCGCAGAGGCGTTCATAACAAGAATATATTTGACCGATAAAAAAGGACGCAGCGCGAAAAATTGATCGCTTATCTGTGATTGATAACCTCTTCCTGCACCGACGGCAGAAGCATAAAATGAAAAAATCGAACCGTTTACTGTACTATTAAAGGATTGTATTGCCGGCTGATTCAGCAGTATGCTGACATTGCGGTAAGCATGTAACGTATCTGTCCGATAGGTTCCTTTCGTCGGCAGATGGATCGATTGAGAAGATTTTGTATAGACTCTGGTAAAATCCTTAGCGGGCGGATAGAGCGTTTCATTGCCGTAAAGGACATAGGCTCCTGAAAGAGCGGCAAAAATGATCGTCCATACAGCAGCTTTTTTATAAAAATTTGACTGATTGCGGTTACGCAGCAATCCCCAGGAAGCTGTAAGCCCGAAAATCAGCAGCAGTACTTGATACAGCATCATCTGTTCGTTTTCAACAATTTCCTGATGTTTATCCGCGGCATACAGAATAAGACTCAGCAAAAAGGCACTATAGAGAAAAATGGTAAACTTAAAGGCTGATCGGATAGACACAATGGACGCCTTCTCGTCCAGAACTTTTGCCGAAGCCAGCGCCATCATCAGAATCGGCATATAATACCAACGGCAGTACCAATAATTGGTGTTGCCTGCATAAAACAGTGTATTCAGCACAGGGATTAAGGCGAACGTCAGACACACAGCCATCAAATTAAGCATCCAGCTCTTGCGGTTTAATTGCACAAAGATAACGATTAACACGAATCCAAACAGCGGCAGAAAGGCATGGACGGACGAAAAATCAGACGGCGTTAGAATTGACCACTTATGCTCCACTTGGGCGGGCATGAACAGTCCGGCCAGTATTTTCAAATAGGTAGCCCAATCGTAAACAGCATTCGATAAACCTGCTAAATGAACGTTCTGGCTGACACGCGGATTCTGAGCCACAAATAAGACAGAGGGAAGCAGAAGGATAGAGGATAGGCCAACGCCGACAGCACTTTCAAAGATCAGCGACAAAAAACGCTTCCACGTTAATACTATCTTTTTAGAGAGCAGTCTGACAATAAAGTACAAGATCAGAAAAACAACTTCACCGACGAAGAAAAAGTAATTAAGAAACGCCGACAGGGCAACCATTAAAGCGAGCAGTCCCTTTCCTTCGCCATGGAGCCGCATTTCAAACGCTAAAAGGAGCAGCGGAAACAGAGCCGTTACATCAATAAAATGATTAAAAGTAATCGCGCTGAGCTGAAAGCTGGAAAACGCATACAGCAGTGAACCAATCAGCGCTGCACCGTCACGTTTTATAAAGCGACGGAAATAGGCGTAGGAAGCTGCCCCGGCGACGGCAAACTTTAAGATAAGCAGCGGACCGGCCATATAAGGGAAAAATTTTGCGGGGAATAGGCACGATAACCAGAAAAACGGACTGCCCAGTGTATAGAAACTATACGCGCCAATAAATTGACTGCCGAGATCCGTGTTCCAATTCCAGAAAACATTTCCGGATTTTATCGCTTCATTAGAAAGAATATTAAAAGGAATCTGCTGAAGGTTAAAATCATCGACGACGTATAAGATGCCATGGCCGCGGACAATGAAAGGAACGATAAACAGGGCCGCCGTTATCAGCGACAAAAGAAAAGCGCGGACGCAGCCCTTCATGATGGAAGTTGAGAACCGATGCACAATGAATCACTCTTTTATTTATATTATATGAGTATCTCTTTAGCTCATTTTCCTGCTAGGCCGTCAGATGATCATCAACTTTTCCTGAGACCGCCGAAAGACAGAGGGCGTTTCCGCGACCGTAAACTGCCGCTACTTCCGCAGCGGTCGATAAAGCGGATGTAAAGGCCGAAAAACTTCCGGTGACAGCCGATAAACTGCGCCTTCCGGTCGATAAACCAGGCGTGACGATCGATAAACTTTCTGCGCTGGCTGATAAATTCCCGGTCATGATCGATAAATCGGGAACGCCAGTGGGTCAAGTCCTGGCCGCAGCTGATCCATCAATCAGGGCCGGCCGTGCTGTTCTGATCATTTGCACTTATTGATTCCAGTCCGTTTACTGCCGATGACAGTTGATATTTTGCTTCCTGCCGATGATGTCTCAGTGTTTCCCGGCGATTTTAGCCGCGATTCACAGAAATACACGGCGGGCCGAGGAAAAAGATCGGATGTTTCCGCCATGTAACGCCTGTCTGTGCAGGATATCCCTCTTTTCCGGAGAAATAAACCGCCGATCACATGAACATTCGGCGGAATAGACCGGCTCTCGTGCAAGCGATCGCTTTTCGGAAGAATCGATGGTGTTTCGCGCCGCAGTCCGGCTGGATACATGAGTTGAGGGCATATCCATTTTGTATTGCATGTCCGTCCATATCTGTACAATAAAAAATAAATAGATGCGCCGATTATTGTCAATTTTCGCCGAGAATGTATATTTACGGGAATAGATCGGAGAGACTGCCTGCACAAATGGCAACGGCCTTCGGGCGTCAGGCGGAAACAGTCCGATTCTGCCGGATTTTGGCGGCGCTTTCAAATATACGCACTTTTTTCATTCGCTCCATGTATCGTCATATATTATACGACAAGAACGCAAAAACTGTCGATTATGCCTGCAGAATATCAGGCAGTTTTCAGGACAGCCTCCCGGCTGCTCCCGTTCCATTGTGCAGCGGAACTGACGGCAACCTATTCATTACAGGCTGCGTTTCAATTGGTTTTTAATCATCGTTTTCTGTTCGGGTGCCCGGGCATGTCCCGCAGGAGTAGGGTTGACAGTAGATGATTGGTCACCTATTATATAATAAATGATTGGTCATCTATCTTGCAGCCGATCTTCATGAAATGAAATCTTTGCGTGTGAAGGGATTTAAATGAAAACGAATTATAAAGCCGAAACACTGCGTTATCTTATTCTGGCGGCGCAGCGCCAGGGGAACAGGCAGCTTAACGAGATGTTGAAGGAGCTCGACCTGACCGCAGCGCAGGCCGAGGTGTTACGCGTTTTGCACGAAAGGAGGGGGATCTCCCTTAAAGAACTCGGAAGACTGCTGATTTGCGAATCGGGCAGTCCGTCACGGCTTGTCGAGCGTATGGTCCGGGACGGCCTGGCCAGAAAAATCGTCCATGCGAAAGATTCCAGGTATGTGACGCTTCGGCTCACGGCGGCCGGTGAAGAAAAAGAACGGTCTGTAGAAAACATAGAACGGCAAATGTACAATCAGTTGAATCATATCTATTCGGAAGATGAACTTGAACTTATGTGCACGCTGCTGTCCCGGTTTATGCAAGGTCAGCCGATCTCGGAAACTTTGAAAGATCGCGGCTTCAAGAGTAAATAATTTCACCGAAGGAGATACGCAGATGAATGTTCTCATTATTTACGCACATCCCAATCCGAACAGCTTTAATCATGCGGTGCTGGAACAGGTTCAAAAAGGGTTTCGGGAATCCGGCCACGATGTGACAACGATCGACTTATACCAGGAACGTTTTAATCCCGTATTAACTTTTGACGTGAAACACCGAAGAAGGGACCTGAAAGACGATCCTGGGACGGAACGCTATCGTACATTGTTAAAGGAGGCGGACCACTATATTTTTATCTATCCGGTCTGGTGGAACGGTTTTCCGGCCGTCTTGAAAGGTTTTTTTGACAGAGTATTTGTCGCCGGTTTTGCCTATGTCTACGAAGGACTCATGCCGAAGGGGCTCCTGAAAGGGAAGACAGCCTGGGTGATTTATTCGATGGACGCTCCGGCCTGGTACGACCGGCTGATGCGCGGGGATGTCGAGTGGAAGGTCATCAGCAAAGATATCCTTCAGTTCTGCGGCATTCGTCCGGTGAAAAGAATGATGCTGACGGGGATGAAAGGGAGCAGCGCCGGGAAAAGGGAACACTGGCTGGATTTTGTTTATCGGCAGTCGCGCCGGTTCGGCAATGAGTCCATTTGAAAGGGAAGGCCGGCCGGCGGCGGAACATTTTCGCCTTGCCGGGTCATCGAAGCCGCAGTGTAAAAAAAACAGGCTTTTTCAGCCGCAGAAAGGACGTTATAATAAAAGGTAGACACGTTGTCCCGGCCGGTGCCGATGCTGTACGGCCGCTTTGCAGGGACAGGCGTAAAAAAAGACTGAACAACCGGATAACCGGGGGATAGGAGAGGAAGACGGACATGATCGCTGAGGAATATAAACAGATGCTGGGCAAGAAGTCGGTTATCAGGGAACTTTCCGAATACGGTACGGAAAGGGCCAAAGAAATCGGCTATGAAAAAGTTTTTGATTACAGTCTGGGCAACCCGTCTGTTCCGGTGCCGCAGGCCTTTACCGATAAACTGATTGAACTGGCGGCAAGCAAAAATTCGGCGGCGGTCCACGGATACAGCCCGAGTTTGGGTATCTCTTCGGTCCGTGAAAAAATTGCGGCATCTCTAAACAGACGTTTCGGAATGGACTATGAAAAAGAACATATTTTTATGACGTCGGGAGCTGCAGGTGCGATCGCCCATGCGCTTCGGTCCGTGACGAAAAAAGGGGACGAAGTGATGACCTTCGCCCCGTATTTTCCGGAGTACAATCCTTATGTCAATAAAACGGGTGCTGTTCTGAAGATTGTTCCGGCGGATACCGACGGTTTTCAAATCAATTTTCCCGAATTTGAAAAAATGTTTTCATCCAAAGTCATGGTTGTATTAATCAATACGCCGAACAATCCGTCCGGCATCGTATACTCGACGGAAACAATTGAGAGGCTGGCGGCGTTTCTGACAGAGAAAGAACGCGAATTCGGACATGATATCTTCCTGATCTCGGACGAACCTTACAGGGAAATTGTCTTCAAGCATGTGGATGCGCCCTATACCGCCAAGTATTATCATAACACCATCACTTGTTACTCTTTCAGCAAGTCGATGTCGCTTCCCGGCGAACGCATCGGTTATCTTGCGGTCAATCCCGCGTGCAAAGATGCGAAACTGATTGTGGAGATGTGCGGGCAGATCTCAAGAGGCATCGGCCATAATTGCCCGCCCTCGATCATTCAGCTTGCCGTGGCGGAAGTTGTCGATCTGACTGCGGATCTGTCCGTGTATGAAACAAACATGAATATTCTGTACAGGGCACTGACCGGTTTCGGATTCTCCTGTGTCAAGCCGGGAGGAACATTTTATATGTTCCCGAAGGCAATGGAAGAAGACGCGGGCCGGTTCTGCAGCCGGGCGTTAAAGTATGATCTCATTCTCGTTCCGGCCGACAGTTTCGGATGTCCCGGTTATTTCAGAATTGCCTATTGCATCCCTACGGAAAAGGTTGAACGCTCACTGGAAGCATTCAGGCAGCTGGCACAGGATTACAAATAATGAAGCGGTTATTCGATAGATAAGAATCATACATTTTCCTTACCCATGATTGCTGCCCGAATCGCTTTTATCCGAAAAAGACGGATCTGAGCCGGTGATACTTAGGGAGGCAGCCTGTATTTTATATCGGGTACGGTAAAACGACCGAAAGGTACAGTCAACGACGCAGCAGATTGGGAGGCCGCTATGAAAAAAGTTATGACAGCTGTCATTTTGACCGCGATACTCATGCTTGCTGCATGCGGAAGCGGGGCAAATACAGCTTACAATCAGGCGATGAAAGAAGGTTTAAACGCAGTGACTGCCGGCAATTATGATCACGCGGCGACGGCTTTTGAAACAGCTTTGGCGGATAAAAAGGCTGACAAGCAGGCAACGGCCCTGCTTGCGGAGACGCAGGCTCTTAAGTCTGCCGAAGCATCGCTGAAAAAGGGAGATTTGATCGGAGCCATTGATTCAGCCGGCCAGTTAATTGATCGGCCGTCCGTCGATCACGCAGTGCTGATTCAAGCTCAGGAAATCAAGAATAGGGCACTTAAAGATGAGCAGGCGACGGGCTCGACTGCGGCAATCAAACCGCAGCCGGCCGCCGAATCCGTTTCGGGCAGCTCCGGCACGTCCGCGGGCGGACAGGCCGGGGCGTCTGCCGCGCAGTCGGCGGATTCCGGCGGAAGCAGCGCGGTTTCCGGTTCGTCTCAGCCGGGCAGCAGTGTTCACACGGTCACTCAGGCAGAGGCGGAAGCGGCAGTGATCAAAGCCGCCGGATATTCGCCGGATCAGGTTTATATCGATACGACGAATGATGGTGCCTACTACTCGATTGAGCTGCGGGAAAATCACCAAAACGACAGCGCGGCGGATCCCAACACGGCTCCTGCGATCGGATTTTTCCGCTACTACAAAGCGAGCGGTAAAATCGCGAAGCTGGATATGATCAGCAATACGTATAAATATGTGAATTAAACGGATCGGCAAAGTCTGCGTGCAGGGCGCGGTTTTGTATGTTCCCATTTTAACAAGTACGGACAGCCGTTTTAATTCACGGCCCGTCATTCTTTTTTCGGATGATCATCGGCCGTCTTATGGGGGCGGGAAATGGGTTACGGCTGTCTGCCGCGACGGGAGGCACCGTGCGCCGTCTCGGCTGTATAAGTCTCGCGCAGCCCTTCCGGGACGCTGAAGGACGGGGCAAAGCCGAGAAGCTGTCCGGCCTTGCGGTTATTCAGACAGCTGTGCCTGATGTCTCCCGGTTTGGCATCGTCATACTCTGTTTTAATCGGAGAACCGTGTAGGCGGCGCAGGATTTCGATGAGCTGATTAAGGGATGTGCTTTGCGCGGTACTGACATGAATAGTTTCGCCATCTCCTTTATCGATTGCCGCGATATTGGCGCGGACGATGTCTCTGACATAAACGAAATCGCGTGTCTGTTCGCCGTCTCCAAAAATTTTCAAAGGTTCGTTCTTTCGAAGCTTATTCAGGAAAACGGCTACGACTCCGCCTTCGCCTTTGGCTACCTGTCTCGGTCCGTAGACATTGCCGTATCTGAGGATTGTGTAGGGAAGCTGATAAAATCGCCGGTAGAGACGGATGTAAGATTCAGCCGTCTGTTTGGACAGGCCGTAATAAGAAATCGGTGCAGTCCGGTCTGTTTCTGAGACCGGGCTTTTTCGAATGTCGCCGTATACGGCGGAGGTGGAAGCGAAAATAATCTTTTTTACGCGGGCGAGCCGGCAGGCTTCCAGTACACGGATGGTTCCGCTGATATTGATCGTCTCGTCAAGCCCAGGATCCAGAACCGATGTCGTGACATCGGCCTGGGCGGCCAAGTGAAAGACAACATCGGGCTTGATCTGTAAAATAAGCGCTCCGGCTTTTGCGCCGGTAACGTCCTCGATATGAATAACCGCTTGCGGATGAACATTTTCCAGCCGTCCCGATCTTAAATTATCAATAATATGCACCTCATCGCCTCTGGCAATCAAACCGTCGACAAGATGAGAACCTATAAATCCGGCTCCGCCGGTTACGACAGCTTTCACGGTTTCCCTCCTCATTTTCTATTCACTCTATATAAAAAACCTGCGCAGAATATCCGGAACAATCGACAGTAAATAGCCCGTGATTCAATAGTGATCGGCAGAGAATTATCAGTAAATGACTTGCTGCCAATAAGTGTGAATAATCAGAACCCGGTTTGAATTTACCCCGGTATCGCCCGCTTTATTTCACGGTATGAGGGTCCGTCATTAAAAATCAAAGAGATACTTTGCCGGTCCCGGATCGTCCTCCCTTTATTTCAGAAAGACAAATTTGTAGTCGTCGGCGGAACCGGCGTTCTCCTGGCCGGACACGGGCTTCATGATTTTCTGATTTGAAAGCGTTTCGGCAGGGGCTGCAGGGATAGTCAGCGTTATCAGGCCGGGAATTCCGGTGTCGGTATGGACCGCCTGATCCGGGTCGGCTGCAGGGAAAGCACCGGCGGGAATAGTGCTGATGGCGCTGATCGCCGGCTGGGCGGGCTGATTCGTTTTTAAGTTCACAGGTAATGGAAAAATGTAATCGGCAGGCAGAGACGACTTGATTTTTTCCAGTACCCGGTAATCGGCGGCCAGGCCTTCTGAAAACCGCTGTATTTCAGGTGCGGGCGGCCGATGATACGCTTCGATCACTTTTTTCAGGGCGGCCAGGTCGGGGATCACATAGTTAGCGGGCAGTGTACGGATGATTTTTTCAAAGACGGGTTTCGGCATGAAGATTTCGGGATGAGCGGTAGGGGCCGCAAATAAAGAACGGTATTGATCTATATTTATTAAAACGATTTCAGCTTGCTGATCGGACAGGACTGCGTCCGTTTCGCTTTTTTTCCGGGACCATAATTTTTTCCAGAAACCGGCGATTTTCCAGCAGAAGAGAAAGATCAGATATTTAATCGAATCGATGAAATGACTCATTTCCTCACCCCATTTTCTTACGATAGATGGCATGCTGGTAAACATCTATCAGTTTTTTGACGCCTTTATCCATCGACCAGTGGGTCATGCCCCATCTTTTGGCATTGGAGCCCAGCTTTTTCCGGAAGCGATCGTCTGAAAGCAGGAGGTTGATCTGGCTGCTAAGCATTTGAATGTCTTTGGGCGGAGTAAGCAGCCCTGTCACTCCGTGTTTGATAATTTCCGGCACACCGCCGACATCGCTGGCGATAATCGCTTTACCGGCTATCTGTGCTTCAATGACCGAAAGCGGCTGATTTTCAATCAGTGTCGGGAGAACGAGTATATCGGAATGGGCGAGCAGAGCCGGGACGTCGTTTCTTTTTCCGAGAAAGCGCACAGAATCGGTCAGACCGAGAGAAAAAGACTGGTTCTGCAATTCTGCTTCTTTTTCACCGCTCCCGACAATCCAGCATTCCCAGTCGTTTCTTACTTTCTTTAATTCACCGAGCGCGGACAGAAGATAATTGAGCCCTTTAAGCTCCACCAGCCTCCCGGTGTAGATGATCACTTTTTTATCTTTGGGACGTTCCACCGATGTCTTTTCCTTCATCCTGCGCAGAAAATTTTCGGTGTCGAATCCGTAGTGCAGCACCTTAAGCTGCTGATCGGGAACATTGAATTCCCCGGTCAGGACATTCCGCAGCCACTGGTTGCAGACAATGGTCGTGTCGGCGGCGACAGCCCCGGCGCGCTCCAGATCATCGTAATAGGCCCGGGCCATGTACGAGGTGTCCGACTTGTGGATGGTCAGCAGCTGGCGCCTGATTTCGTGGGCAACGGAGCCGTGAAGTGTTGCTACGAGCGGAATCCCCCTATTTTTGATCCGGCTGATCCCGACCGTCGATAAGACATCCTGCGTATGAATGATGTCGTAATCGTTTATGCCGAAATAGGCCGCGCTCAATTCATAGACGTACCGTTGAAATTCAGTCCATTTGACAAGAAAATTGGCATACATGGCCGGGTAGTTATCCGGAGTCAGGTTGGCGTTGATCAGCGGAATTATTTTGTCCCTTTCGATCACCTGCCCTTTGCTGAGCATCGTAACGTTGATGTTTGCTTCGTCATAGCCAAGTAAATCGACTTCATGTCCGTATGATTCCAGTTTCGTTTTCAATTGGGACATATAGGTCCAAACGCCGCCTACGTGCGGAATCGGCCAGTAGGTAGCCAGCAATATTTTCATAGTCTGCATCTCTCCCATGAAGGTCTGTACTCTAACTGTATTATGAGGCGGCAATAATCGTGTAGGCGGCTATCCGAGATCAGGCGGAATTGTTGCCATCATTGATGAAAACGCTGACCGGACCGGCCAGCGCCGCAGCTTCTCCGGGCGGTTAGAGTGTTATCATCTGCAGAATAATAGGCGTCCCCTTCTCGGGCACATCCTCCGTTTTTAATTTCAGTTTTCCGGTTTCAACAGTGTAACTCAGCCTGGATTGCAGAATGCCGTTGATGAAAAGATTCGTGTAGGACACCTCATCGGAACTTAAAATTCGCTGAATCCCGTAGCCCTCCATGGCATCTTTTTCCGTGTACACCCTTTTCCGGCCATCGGACACGGTGTAAAATTCGGTCGTCACGGCTTTCAGGGGGGTGATAAATAAACGGGCCTGCCCCTGCCCGGTCCGCGGATAGGAAAGGAAGGGACGGGGAATAGAGGATGTACGATCCCCCGTTTCATAATCGTTGTGTCTCATTTGCATACGCTCCCTGAAATCATTGTATCGTCGTTAATAATATATAAGGAATCCGGGATAACGTGAGTTGCCGCTGGGTTCATTTCTTATCTTTTGTCAGGCGTTTGTTTGCCAATGACCGTTCCTTCATTTCTGCATATGTTGTATGGAACATTAAAAAAGGGGGAAATGTGGTGGGCCTCAAAATTATCAAACCCGTATTTTCTTCAGCTCCGGAGATCGTGCTCTCTCCGACCATTACCCGTTTTTTCTATGAACTGGAAGAGCCGATTGCCGAACGGACGATTGTAAAAATCGACACGGCTAAATTTTTCGATGACTCGGGTGAAACCGTAGAATCCCTTCCGCCGTTAAATCTGAATAACAGTTATCTGAACGTCTATATTAACGGCGTGATACAGATGGACGATAATTTTGCCTATACAGCGGGTGAAACGGGTGTCGGCAACTTGATGATCACCGTTCCCGGCGGTTCGGATATTGCTAAGGGCACGCCGATTATTGCAGAAGTCATCAACTACGATCCCGTTTTTAAATCCGGCTCGGATCAATAGTCCTGCCGTGCGGAACGGATATGAAACGGGGAAGAGCGAGGAAATTACAAGGCAAGGCCGGCGTTTATTGACATGAGGGAAAGCATGGAATTAAGCGGATATATATCAATCATATAAGCGGCCGGACATAAGCGCCGCATCATCCCGCGGGGAGCCGTCCCGGCCGCCGCGGCTCAGTCTCCGGCTTCGCCTGAAAGCCTGCCGATCGGCAGGCTTTCACTGCTGAAAAATGCTTTTGAAAAGATAAAGGTTATCCATAGCAGCGGCTATGGATAACCTTTATCGTGCATCCGGGAATAAAGCGTTTCGGGCAGATGGACAGGCCCGGCCCTTTCCGGCCGGTGCGGAACAATGAAAAACCCGGGCAGGATTTAACAATCCGACCCGGGCCTGTCGTTTTCACCGGCATTTTCAATGCCGGCGAAAGCATACAGATAGAATAAAATAATGAGCAGTTTGACAAAGTCTTTCAACCGGATGCCTGAACACTGTTCTCCAAGGCAAAATGACAGTACGAGCAGCGACTGCAGCCGTTCTCTGTCCGATCGGATAAGCGCTTCATCGGCCCTGGCATTTTGATTAGCCGACGGTTGTTCCGGATCAATGCTTCGCGAGCTCGTCATGATGGGCCTTTGCGATCCGCATACGGTACCAGTCGATGGTCTCCTTCAGCCCCGTCGCAAATGGAGTGGCCGCCGTGTAGTTAAGCAGTTTCCCGGCCTTATCCAGCGAAGGAATCCGGGCAGGAATTTCCTCAAATCCATCGCCGTACGCTTTTTGATAGGGGATATATTCAAAACCGGCTTCACTGCCGGTCAGCGCAGCAATTTTTTTCGCCAGTTCGCTGATCGTCATCGGCTCACGTGCGCCGAGATTAATCGCCTGATGATCGGCTGCGGGGCTCAGCGCGGCTTCCAGTCCCTTAACAACATCGCCGACGTAGCCGAAGCTGCGGACCTGATTGCCGTCTCCAAAGATCGGGAGCGGTTTTCCGCTCAGCGCCTTTGTGATAAAAATCGGGATGACTCCGCCGTATGCCGAATAGGTCTGACGCGGGCCGTAAACATTAAAGAACCGGACCACGGTTACCGGAAGGCCTTTTTTGGCGTAGCCGAAGCAGAGGTGCTCATCCAGTGCTTTCGCCGTCGCGTAGCACCAGCGATGAATCGACGGATCGCCGAGCAGACGGTCCGAATCCTCCGCGTAGGGGAGCCGGGGATTTTTTCCGTATATTTCCGATGTCGAGGCGAAGATGACTTTTTTTTGATAATGATCGGCCAGCTTCAGAATCATCCGTGTGCCGTCAATGTTTCCTTCGATCACTTTGAGCGGATCGTCCACCGTGTTTTTCACGCCGAGGACGGCTGCCATGTGGTAGACCGCATCATGATCTTTGATCAGCCGGTCCATCAGTTCCCGGTCAAGGACGGATCCCTGATGATAGGCGAAAGACGGATGGCCGAGCACATCTTTTAAATAGGCCGTCGTTCCATTGGATAAATTATCGACGACGGTTACGAAATAACCTTTTTTAAGCAAATATTCGGCGAGATGGGAACCGATGAAACCGGCGCCTCCCGTAATGAGTATCTTCTTCATCCATTTGTCGCTCCTTTTTTCATGATCTTGTGCCTGAAGCGGGGAGAAAAAGCTGTTTTGTGTCGATGACAACCGGAATATGCGACTTAATGGTTTCATAAGGTGTTGTGCTGTGATCCGTGATGACAACCGCCAGATCGTAATGCACGGAGGCGAGCGCGGATCGATCGATCGAAACATATTCCGTGGAATCGACAGTCAGGGAGGGCACAAAGGGATCATAATAGTCGACATGGAAACCGTCTTTCACTAATAATCGAATGATCGGAATCGCGGGAGACTCCCGGACGTCGCCGATATCTTTTTTATAGGCGACGCCGACCAGCAGAATCGACGGCGGCGAAACGGTTTTTCCGCCTTTAAGCAAGTTTTTGATTTTAGTCGTGACATACTGCGGCATCTTTTTGTTGACCGCGTCTGCCGTATGGATGAAAGGCGTCTCATGGTTGTATTCTTTCGCCTTCCAGGACAGATAGAGCGGGTCGATCGGAATGCAATGGCCGCCGATTCCTGCCGAAGGCGTGTAGCGGGAAAAGCCGTACGGCTTGGTGCTTGCCGCTTCGATCACTTCGTATACATCAATATTCATTTTTTCACAAAGAATGGCAAAGTCGTTGATGAAAGAAATATTGATAAAACGCTGCGTATTTTCCAGAATTTTTGTCATCTCCGCCGCACGTGTTGAGGAAACTTCGAATACTTCGTCAAAAACGCTGCGGTAGATGGCACTGATTCTGCCGAGGCATTGCGGAGTGGTCCCGCCGACAACTTTTGGAATTTTTTTCAGCGGAATATGGCTGCCGGGGTTGATCCGTTCCGGGGAATAGGCGAGAAAAATGTCTTTGCCGACTGTCCATCCTTTTTCTTCAAGCCGGGGCAGGATTAATTCGTCCGTGGTTCCGGGATAGGTTGTGCTTTCCAGACAGATGAGCTGCCCGGCTTCCAGATGCGGCAAAATGCTTTCAACTGCTTTTTTGACAAAGATCAGCTCCGGATTACCGCTGCCGGTCAGCGGTGTCGGCACGCAGATAAAGACGGCTTCGGTCCCGGCAATGCCCTTACCTGTATGATGAAGGAAAAAACGGTTTTCCCGGATGGTTTGCTGTATAAAATGGCCGTCGACGTCCGGATTGTTGCTGTTACCCGTGCGGATACCCTTCAATTTCGCCTCGTCCACATCGATCCCGTGGACAGTGTACCCGTTTTGCAGAAACAGCTGGCATAAGGGTAACCCGACGAATCCCAGACCGATGACAGCGATTGATCGCTGCTCTCTCTTTTGCATCTCTGTTCCTCCTTTATGCTTACGTAAAATAGGATATGAAGGAGAAAGCGGATGGTATGGACGTATGATAGAGGGTTATGGAATAATCTGAATGTGCGGGCCCCGGCCGCCGGTCAGGTTTGGTGAAGCCGTCCGCCGGGTATTCATATATTATCCGATCGGGCCGGAGATGGGCAAAGGAGGTGTGAAATGATATTGCGAAGATATTCACAAAAAAATCATTTTTTCGGCACTCAAGTTGATTGTAGTTCAATTAAAGCAATGATATAATTTTGACATGAAAAAAGATTTCATGATATTTTTCTCCGGCAAGGGAAAAGTAAGAAAAGCGGATCAATGGCAAGGCATCTGATACTTGATTTTACTTTTCTTGTGAAAGTTATCACGAAATTTATTTTTTCACAGACGAGAGAAACAGGTTGGTAGTCTCATGACCGGAATGAGGAAGCAAAAATCATTTTTAGGAGGATGTTTCAGCATGGCTTTTAAAATCATTGCATATGGCGTTGAACCTTATGAAGAACACTTGTATGGTGAATTGAACAAGTACGGCTATGAGCTGACTCTGGTCAATGATCTGCTCACGGCGGATAACGGCGATCTGGCAAAGGGTCATGATGGTGTGCTTCTGTTTGTTAACTGCCTGGCTGATCGTGCAAATCTGAAAAAATTTAAAGAATTCGGCATTAAATATGTATTTACGCGTACGGCGGGCTTCAACCATATCGATCTGCAGGCTGCTGCTGATTTTGGTATGAAGGTGGCCCGTGTTCCTGCTTATTCACCGAATGCGATTGCGGAACTGGCGGTTTCGCTCGGCCTGTCCCTGTCCCGCCACACAGTTTATACGACGGGCAGAACGGCAAAGCTGAATTTTCAGGTGACGGAAACGATGTTCAGCCATGAAATTCGCAAAAGCACGGTCGGCATCGTCGGCACAGGCCATATCGGCTGTGTGGAAGCCGAACTTTATAAAGGCCTCGGCGCCAAGCTGCTCGGCTATGATATTTTCCAAAGCGACTTCGCCAAGAAACTGGTAGAATTCAAAGAACTGGACGCACTGCTTGCCGAGTCCGATATTGTCAGCCTGCACCTTCCTTACTTCCCCGGCAAGAACGAAAATTTTGTCAGTGAAGATTTTATCGGTAAAATGAAAGACGGCGCGATCCTGATCAACACCGCCCGCGGCGAATTGGTTGATGAAGCGGCTGTCATTAAGGCTATTAAGAGCGGCAAGCTGGACGGTTTCGGCGCAGACGTGCTGACCGATGAAGCACGCTTCTTCGGCAAGGACTTCTCGGACGGCAGTGCGTTCCCTGATGCAACGATCAAGGAACTCGTCGAGCTTTATCCGAAAGTACTGATTACGCCTCATGTTGCGGCGATGACGGACGAAGCGGTTTCCAACATGATTTCGACAAGTTTTGACAATTTCGATGCAGCAATTAACGGTAAAGATTTGGGCAGAGCGGAAGTCAAGCTGCCTGAAGTGGCCGTAAAATAAAACGATTCGTTTGATTCGGAATGAAAAAACGGTCTTGCCGGGGATACTGGCGGGGCCGTTTTTTATTGCTCATTTTTGCTGGCTGAACGTTATTATTTCACATTGACTTTAATAACTTAATCAAGTAAAATAATGACACTTGTCAAAATCTTTTGTTTTTATTGAAAGGATCTTAAATATGTTCCGTGTGCGGAGAAACGAAAAGGGATTCGGTATGCTTCATTAGGGCTCGGCAGACGTTGGCCGAATCAATGTTTGTCTGAGCCTTCCGTTTCGCTGCGGGACTTTGCGGGAAAGCCCCATTCAGTATGATCTGGATGAGGCTTTTGCTAACCGCTTCTGTGTTCCTCCGGTTTTACAGATTATGCTATATATAGAACAAAAAGGAGACGAAAAAGGATGAAGATCGTAGTCGTTGGTGCCGGTGCAATGGGATTGAGGTACGGCGTTCTGCTGCAGGAAGCGGGGAACGACGTGCAGTTTGTCGATACATGGGAGCCGAACGTGGAAGCGATTCGGAAAAATCACGGCGTGGAGGTCACCCGGGACGGAGAGGATCCGCACAGAGTTGAGATCAAAGTCTGTTATCCGGAAGAGTACCACGATCAGCCGGAACTTGTCATCTTTTTTATTAAAGACATGCACACGATTGAGATCATGGAACGCTGCAAGCATTTTATCGGCAAGAATACGTACGTTCTGACGAACCAGAACGGCTATGGGGGTGCCGAAGACATTGCTCAATTTGTCGACAAAAAGAAAATTATAGCCGGGACGGCGATGATTGCAACCGTTATGAAAGGCCCCGGGAAGGTGGATTTTATCGGGAAACGCGGTACGGGACATGTAAATATTGTAAAAATGGAAGGCGAGCCGGACGCTTTCATCTATAAAGTTGCCGATGAAATGGAAAAGGCGCTCATGCACCCGGCTGTCCGGACGGATTATAAAGGAACCGTCTGGACCAAACTCGTTTTTAACTCCGTCGTCAATACGCTGTGTACATTAATGAATATCAAGATGGGGCAGTTCGCTGCGTACAAAAATGCGGAAGTGATGTCGCAAAGACTGATCTACGAAGCGTATGATGCCCTGGACGCCGAAGGCATTCAAATGGAAATGGGCCGCGATGAACTGGTCGAGCAGGTCATGTATGTATCAAAGGTGGCTAACCCGCTGCACTACCCGTCCATGCATCAGGACATGACCACGGACCGGCCGACAGAAGTCGACTATATCAACGGCGCCGTTGTCCGGCTCGCTGAAAAACACGGGCTGCAGGCTCCCTATCATTCACTGCTTGTCGATCTGGTCCATCTCAAGGAAGCTTCAAGACAATACCAGAATGAGTAAAGGTACGGCCGGTTCGGAGAGCTCCGGAGCCTTTGCGGCGATATTCCGCCGCTGAAGTTTCGGAGCTTTTTTGCGCCTTTTCAGTGAGTTAAAAGGGTGTTAAATGATTTTTGAATTCCGGTGCATGTTCCCGATTTCAAAGGAGGGATAGCTTTTCCGCCGAATGTGGTAAAATAACATTGATTAAACTGCTGCTGCATCAATATATACAGGCGGCGGAGCCGGAATTTTGTTGTTATCAAACAGGAGGCGGGGGTATGTCTGAAAAATTTAAGCGGATTCACATCATTGTGCTGGATTCGGTAGGGATCGGCGAGGCATCCGATGCGGGAAAATACGGCGACGAAGGATGCGACACACTCGGGCATACTGCGGAGGCGATCGGCGGGCTGCATGTGCCGCATCTGGAGAAGCTGGGACTTTCGAATATCCGGCCGGACAAACCGCTGCAAGGGGTGGCGGTTCAGGAGCATCCTGCCGCCTATTATACGAAAATGCACGAAATATCTGCCGGAAAGGACAGTATGGACGGGCACTGGGAGATGATGGGCCTGCCGGTGATGACTCCCCTGCACACCTTTCCGAATGGATTTCCCGACGCGCTGATCAAAAAAATTGAATCGTACAGCGGGCGTAAAGTGCTTTGGAACAAACCGGCAAGCGGAACGGAGATCATCAGAAAGTTCGGCGAGCGGCAGATGAAAACCGGGGAATTGATTGTATATACATCGGGCGACTCGGTTCTGCAGATTGCCGCGCACGAGAAAGTCATTCCTCTCCGGGAACTCTATGATATCTGCGAGTACAGCCGCAGACTGACGATCGCCGAACCATACCGCCTCGGACGCGTCATCGCGCGGCCGTACATCGGCGATCGCGCCGACAATTTCGAACGGACGGCGGACCGCCGCGACCTGACGCTCGAACCTCCTGAAGAAACGGTGATGGATCATCTGAAAAAAGCCGGCTTCGATTCACTGGCGATTGGAAAAATCAACGATATTTTCAGCGGCCACGGCATTTCGCAAGGATGGCATACAGTCAGCAACGATGACGGCATGGATAAGTTTAACCAGGTGCTTGATCGCGATTTTCACGGGCTTTCTTTCACCAATCTGGTCGATTTCGATGCAAAATACGGACACCGGCGCGAACCGGTGCTTTTCGGCCGGGCGCTCGAAGCGTTTGACCGCCGGCTGGGGCAGGCGCTGCCGAAACTAAGGACGGAGGATCTCTTGATGATTACGGCCGATCACGGCAATGATCCGGGGTTCCGGGGAACGGACCATACCCGGGAATATGTTCCGCTGCTTGTCTATTCTCCGAAGTTTGCGGGGGACGGCCGACCCTTGCCGGTTCGGCAGACGTTCGCCGATATCGGCGCCACGGTTGCAGATAATTTCGTTGTCGATATGACGAAAACGGGGATAAGTTTTCTTAACCAACTAACCTGAAACGAGAACGGCCGAAGCGGATACCGTATGTGTTTTAGATATTCCTAATTTCCGGAGTTGCTTAAGCCGGGTTTTTATTTTCTTCCACGATTTCCAGATTTATTGACGAATTCTCGAACGGAGACCTTCATCCAGCGCTTGGATGAAGGTCCTCATCTGTCCGATGCCGTAGTACTGGAGCCAACCCCTCATTTTCAGCCGGATTTCTCCTAAAAGAGCCTCAAGACTGCATCCCCGGTTGCAGAGCATCACCACTTGACGAATCGCATCATGGGCGCTGCGGTCGGCCTGAAGCCAAAGCTGTGATCTGAGAACACCCTTTCAAACGTTGGCATCATGGCTTGGGCCGCAGCCCTGTTGGATCATCCGATCGACAACTGTTGGTATGTCAAGTCTGCGTTTGGAACCATCCGGTTTGAGAATTTCTTATTTCTACGCGCTTTACCGGGGCTGGTTTATAGGTTCCGTTGCGCAGCGATGCTAATAATTCTTCCCGATGTTCCTTTAGATAGGACAGTAATTCCTTCTATAGTCATCCCGTCAATTCCTGCCGCATCTTTATTACGCCTGACCCGAAGGTAGGCTTTATTCAGGGTTATTTCGGGACAGGACTAGAAGGGGCTACTCTCAACCGTACTTTCGCCAGAAGCGGTACTGCGCGCTCCGGATTGCTTTTGGCCTTCCAGGCCTCTCCTTTTCTGGCGGTCAGCTTTACTGCGGATATTTCGAGTGGTATCGGACTTTGGTTTGTACAGCAGCCTTATCCATGACGGTCAGCCTTATAGCTGGCTCTTGTACATCAGCCCAGTACTTTGCTTTGAGCTTTCTTCAGATTCTCTCTCACAGGATACCCTTGTCCTCAACTAGTAGTTCCGACTGCTACGGCCTGCGGGGGACTTTCGCCGCCAAGTTATAGCCCATGCCGCGTGATATGCTAACAAGCATCCTTTTTTAGGATGCTTGTTAAAATATCATCTTTTTGAAAAAGCTACGTACAGTAGGCATGCAAGCAGAATTACTGGATATATGTGTGATTTTGAAACGAGCGCATAAAAGGATGGAAATATAAGTGTTGCTACGATAACGAGGGATAGTACAATTTTTAAAATAAAGTTAAAAATTTTCATCGAGAATGTTTCAGTTTTCTCTTTTTTTAGCATTTTCCCTTTTCCAATAATCTCCACAAAATACTAGTATTAAAGCAAGCACAACCTCAACGAAAAGGACCTTATCAGTAATTGATGAATCAAATTTAAACACAAATTTAGAGAGTGCCCATACGGCAGCTAAAGTACCAATAACTATATAATAAAAAGTATTTGAAAAAATTATTTTCATCGGATCCACCTGCCTAATTAAGATAATATTTATCTGTAGCTAATACAGGCTTTTTTTCTGTACCTCGAGTTCCCGCATTCTTGTCATAAGATGAATTGGGCACTACTGCGCAATTGACTTTTTATTAACTCCCAGCTCACTTTAATACAATTATATCCATCTTCTTCTAACGCTTTTATTTCGTCATCGGCGTCTATTAGGGAAAATAGTATTGCTTCCTCTTTGATATCAAAATAAGGCTCTTAATTACGCAAATCACCCTTCAAAGGTTGGTTGTAATTATTTTTTTCTACTACCTACGGAATTGTCTTGTATCTAAGAAGAGGTCATACATAACTTACTATTACTTTTTGTTTTTGTTATCGATTACTCTTATAACTGCAGTGCTTAGTAACATTAAGCCTATAAAGGTACCATATTCAGAATTCTGATGAAAAAAGAGTTTAGATATAAAATCTAATATAAATATTACTATTGCCAATACAACTATGAGCCTATCAATCGACATAAAATAATTCTCCCTTATATCAGCCGTTTCTCCATGGAACAAGGATGTGTGCATAACGTATCCAGTAAAAACTTATTCCATATTTCCCATTGTTTGATATTCATTTTATTGGCCACCTATCTAGGAATAAGGCACCCGCTATGACTCCTAAATAAGGCGATAATGATGCAATATGTTCTTCCCGAACAATAGCAGTGACACCATCAACTGCTCCTGAAAACCCACTTGCACTATCTAGCACATTTAAAATTCTTTTTGTCGTTAGAGAATTAAAACTGACACATACATAGCCATGAGTTATGGATACTCCTTATTTGCCAACTATCCTCGAATGAGCAGATACAGTACCAACAATTGAAAAAGATGAAATGACTAAAAAAAGGATCTTAAAAATGGGTAATATTCTCTTATATTATAAAAAATAGTATTATTTCTAATTATCACCAGTTTGTAAAAGGACTCACTAACTCCTTGATATATTATGATAATAATTTTTGATGCCTGAATAATCCAGATAAATAATTCGACATATTTTTTTATGAGCAAGTAATAATCGCTTAGAATCAAAGGCCAAATGCTATTTAAAAAATGGTCGAATCCTGTTACATAGTTTTTATTTTTTTCAAATGTTATTCGGACCTAATAGATTGGGTATTTTGAAAAAATGTTCTTTGTAGCAGCATTGGGCTGGCTTCTTTTTTCTTGCCGAAGATAAGCGCGGCAAAGCCGCGAAAGCCTTGCCAGAACGCAAGCTTCACGTAGTGAAGTATATTGTACCTATACTTTACATGAAAGCTTGGCCGAAAAAGAGGTGCTCGTTCATGGCTTTTGTGATCTGTCATATGGAAAAGTACACGTTCGGAAATCTCAGAGGACTGCAATGACATAATCAACGAGAAATCATGCAAACAAGGATATTCATCCGGAGTGGTCCTATTTGAACTATGACTTGGCGAACGCGGAGAAGATCTCGTATCCGGAGAAAATCAATGCTCAGGTTGCTGAAGGGGTGGAGACAAACCGGGCCATTCGGAAAGATGCGGTACGAATCTACAGTTCATCAGTGCCAGTACGGAATTATTCGACAGGCCGGAATTGAAGGAACAGAAGGCGTATTTGGACGAAGGGGCTGAGGCCTTTCCCGTTCCTGCGGATGGCAAACGGGATTATTTCAGGACAGTGACGGATTCCTTTAAAAACGCGTTATGGGGCGGACAATGCGTCCTATGCGCAGGTACATATGGATGAAACGCCGCCGCATATGCATTTAGGCGTGGTGCCGATTACAAGCGATCATAAGCTGTCGGCGAAGCGTCTGCTTGACCGTCGGGAATTGAAAAAGCTGCAGGCGGAATTACCGGAGTATCTGCAGTAGCAGGGCTTTGCGGTCCAGAAGGGGCAATCGAAGAATGGGCATCTGGATTCCATGATCATCGTTCAGATAGGCGGGAGAAATATTCAGGTTCACAAAAACATACTGACCTTAATGGTGCAGAAAAGGCCCCGTTTCGAAAAAAACACTTGAAATGATTCTTTTTAATATGGTACAATATTCTTCGTGTTGAACGGTTCATGTCGCGAAGAAATTTGTGGACAGGCATGTTTTTTATAGGGCGTTGGGCAAGTGGTTAAGCCAATGGATTCTCATTCCATGATCGCGGGTTCAATTCCCGTACGCCCTCTTAGCTATCGTATCGGAACCTTTCATTAAACGATTGGAAACGTTCTGCTGCGGATCGTTATTTATTTTCAGTTTAAGGTCTCTTTGTGTGATGGAAAAATCATGCAGAGAGGCTTTTTTACATGGAATCGAAAATGATATGATATAAATCACATTTTTTTATAAATTGAGTTGAAAACGCTTCCACACAAGGCTAAAATAAAGGTAGAGATAGTGTGAACATTTTGTGACAAGGGATTGTTATTGTTTCAATGAGCAATCATTAATGATCACATTTTTAATTAATGAAGGGGATGAACCGTTTTGAGAAAAAAAAGAATTGTTATTCTTGGGGCAGGTTACGGCGGTTTGAGAACTTTGAAAAGGCTGCAGGAATTTCATCCGAATGCAGATATTGTTATCATTAATAAAAATGACTACCATTGTGAAGTAACATCGCTGCATGAAGTGGCCGCGGGGACGACCAATGCGGAGAAAATCTGCTATCCGATTTCCTTCGTTATCGACAGAGAACAGGCAACGTTCGTCCAAGACACAGTGCTTCGGGTTGATCGGGAAGGGAAAAAGGTGATTTTGAAACAAGGCGGGCCGCTTTCCTATGACTTTCTTTTAATCAGCCTTGGATTTGAATCGGAGACGTTCGGCATTCAGGGTATTGAAGAATATGCTTTGGCGATTTCCGATATTCCCTCCGTGCAGAGCATTCGCCGCCACATAGAAGAACAATTTTCCAAATGGGCGGAAGATCATAAGGACGAACGGCTGACCATTGCTGTCGGCGGAGCCGGATTTACCAGCTTCGAATTTCTCGGTGAGCTGACAGAGCGTCTGCCAAAACTGATCCGGCGCTATCATGTGGACGGGAGCAAGGTGCGTGTTGTCTGTATCGAATCGACCGTGCTGCCGATGTTTGATCGTAAACTGGCCGGTTACGGAACAAGCAAGCTCAGCGCCCGCGGCGTAGAATTTGTTACCGGCCGTGTCGTTCGGGTGCTGCCGGATCAGGTTTATTATAAAAACGGCGATGAACTGCATGCGATTCATGCCGGAACATTTGTCTGGGGCGGCGGAGTCCGCGGCAGTTCCATCATCGCGGCTTCCGGATTCAGACAGCGGCGGGGCCGGGTCCAGGTCAATGGAGATCTGACGGTCCCCGGCTACCCGGATATTCTAATCATCGGCGACTGTTCCGCGGTCATTGATCCGGACAGCGGCCGGCCTTACCCGACGACGGCGCAGATTGCCATAATGCAGGCGGATTACGCTGCTTATAACCTGAAGGCACTGGCCGAAGGGCACACATTGAAAAACTTCATCTATAAATCCAAAGGAACGGTCTGCTCGCTTGGCAGAAAAGACGCGGTCGGTCAAGTGATGGGCCAGAATCTTAAGGGGTATCCGGCCTTTTTCATGAAGAAAATCATTGAAAATCGGTCGCTTGTCAAAATCGGCGGCCTGGAAACCATGCTGAAAAAAGGCAGGTTCGGCCTCAGCAAATAAAGCAGACGCGATCGGCTGCCTGATAAAAAAAGCCCTCCGGAACTTTGGCGGTTCCGGAGGGCTCTCTTATTCTGAACAATCCCCCATGTTTTTGAGACGGCTTTATTCTCTTTGATTACTTGCTGCCTACCGTTGCAGGGATTTTAGCCAGCGCCTGGTCGAGATCGTAAATAATGTCGTCAATCGTTTCAATGCCGATGGAAAGACGAATCAGATCCGGCGTAATTCCCGCTTTAGCCTGTGCCTCTTCATTCAGTTCGGCATGTGTCGTGCTGGCCGGGTGGATAATCAGCGATTTTGCATCGCCGACATTGGCGAGGAGGGAGAACAGTTTCACGTTATTGATCAGTGTTTTGCCGGCTTCCAGGCCGCCCTTGACGCCGAACGTGAAGATGGAGCCGGGACCCTTCGGAAAATATTTTTTCGAAAGCTCACGATATGGGCTGTCTTCGAGTTCCGGATAATTGACCCATGTGACCTTCGGATGGTTTTTCAGGAACTTGACGACTTTGCGTGCGTTCTCAACGTGGCGTTCTACGCGGACGGACAGGGATTCCAGTCCCTGCAGGAAGTAGAAGGCACTTTGCGGAGCGAGGGTTGCGCCCGTGTTGCGCAGCAGCTGAACGCGCGCTTTTGTTGCGAAGGAGGCAGGGGCCAGATCAGCGTAGACGAGGCCGCCATAGCTTTCGTCAGGTGTCGTAAAATCGGGGAATTTGCCGCTTGCCGCCCAGTCGAATTTTCCTCCGTCAACCAGTACGCCGCCGATCGTTGTACCGTGACCGCCGATGAACTTTGTCGCGGAATGGACCACCACGTCGGCGCCCCAATCGATCGGCCGGTTCAGGTACGGTGTGCCGAACGTATTGTCGATGATCAGCGGAATCCCGTTTTCATGAGCGATTTTGGCAATGGCTTCGGTATCAAACACGTTGATTTTCGGATTGCCCAGCGTCTCGCCGTAAAGTGCTTTAGTACGGTCATTGATTGCCTTCCGGAAGTTTTCCGGATCATCCTGATCAACGAAAATGACATCAATGCCCAGTTTCCTGAGTGTCACATTGAACAATTCATAGGTCCCGCCGTAGAGCGCCTCGGCGGAAACGATATTGTCGCCGGCGTTTGCGACATTCAAAATGGAATATAGAATGGCTGCAAGCCCCGAAGAGGTGGCCAGCGCTGCCGATCCGCCTTCCAGTTCGGCGACCCGTTTTTCAAAGACATCTTCAGTCGGATTCATGATCCGGCCGTAAACGTTGCCCGGCTTTTTCAGCTGAAAAAAATCCGCCGCCTGATCGGCGTCTTTGAAAACATAAGAGGTTGTCTGATAAATCGGCACAGCGCGCGACTGTGTCGTTAGATCTGGAACCTGCCCCGCGTGAACCTGCAATGTTTCGAAACCATAATGCCTTTCTTCTTCAGCCATTTCGATCTCTCCCTATACCCTTAATTTTTAATTAAATAAAATCTTAGATCGGAAAGAGTTACAGATTGGAAAGAGCTGCACGTGAAAAGGCTGCTTTCCTGGAGAAAAAAAGGAAAGCAGCCTTTTAGCCGATTCTTTTCTTATCTGCCAGAATTTAATCTGCTGGAATTAACACCATACACACTCAGACGTGCTGGTTGTCGGGCTTCGCAGGGCCAGTCCCTCCGCCACTCTTGATAAGATTTATTTAATTGTGATAATTCTAACGCCTTGATTTGTTTTTGTCAATATTTAAATACAAGTATTTTAATATATTTAATCGAATTTAACATTGCCCGGTCGGAAAACACATCGCTGATGAAATTCCTGCTTCCGCCGGCCGGCTGCGGATATCGGCAATCAAAAGGCACCTAAAATCTTTTGTATTTATAAACGATGAAACCCCACGGATTGGATACCATGATCTTTAAGCGATTAGCCTTCATCAATTTTGGCGTGTAATATTTTTTTTGTACTAAAAGCAAGGCCTTGTCTGTCCGTAAAAATTCATTGAAATTTCCTTTGTTTGCATGCAGGTCGCGGATCAGCTCCCCCTCTAAAACCGCATTCTGCGGCCATACTTTTTTTCTGTTGTAGTAAAACAGACTGTCGCCTTTAATCCCGTCCACTCCGCGCAGTTTCTGAATCAGCTCCAGCTGCACGCTGGGATGGATATGGGTTAGGTAGTTGTTAATTTTCAGTTCATAGGAAACGGAAACAAGCAGTACGGAAGCCAGCAGAAAGATTTTCAGCATCCATCTTCCGCTCTGCAAAAGCCGGGCGGAGAAAATGGCGATCACGATGGACAGCGCAGGATAAATCGGGAGAATATACCATCTTATTTTTGTTTTTACCAGGCTGAAGAAGATTAAAGGCACAATAATCCATGCGATCATTCCGATCCAGTAGGCCCGTTCTTCGGGTTTCAGCTTTCTGATTGATTGAAAAGAAAATCGTTTGCTTAGAAAAACGAGGATCAGTCCGTACAGGACGGCAAGCCAATAAATAAAAAAATGGGAAATGATTCCGGCGTAATAGAGCCAGCCCCCGATGTGCCCTTCAATTGTCCTCGTGGATCGGGTCAGCAAGTCGTAGGTGACCATCCCTTTGAAGAAAGCCAGGCCGTCATATTGATATCGGAAGACGGCCCAGACCATGATCGGCGCAAACATGCTCAATGCCAGCAGAAACCAGTTTTTAAATGAAAACGATTTATATTTACCTGAAAAAATCAGATAAATTCCGATAATGGCTGCGATGTTAAACGAATGCCAGCTTTTTGTTAAAAAAGCAAGCGAAAAACCCAGTCCCGAAACATAGATCCATCTGTTGTTTTTCCCTGAAAGCAGCAGAGCCAGAATCGCCGCCGTGAACAGAAAAACGTAAAGAGAATCCGGGTCTCCGGTTCGGGCACTGTGGTTTGTTAAGAACTGGATGCACGTGATCAGAACGAGCGCGGATATAGCCGAGGCAAGTTTTCCGTGCTTTTTCAATGTGAAGGCGGCCACCATAACAATTGTCAGAAGGGCGCAGACAGCGGAGGCGAGCCGCAGCCCCAGAGCGTTAAAACCGGCGATTTTATAGCCGAGCATGATGCTCCAGAAGCTGAGCGGCGGTTTCAGATTCCAATAGTCCGTGTGGTGCATATATGTATTGACAAGATAATTGCCGCTCTGCAGCATTTCATATGCGCTGGCCCCATGGCGTGATTCATCGTAACTGGCGAACGGAAAACTGCCCAGGTGATAGAACAGGTTATAAATGGCAACCACAAAAAGAACTGCCATCGTCAGCAAATAAATGACAGTCGGCTTATTAAATTTTGATACGCGGTCCATGAATAACTCCCTTTTCTTGTTTATTCTTAAATAGACAGCAAGCTGTTCTTCTCATATATTATCGTGTAACCGGATAGGGTTCATACCGGTACGAATGGCTGATTGCCGAAGATATTTTTGAGATCGCATCGGTGATAAGCCATTGCCGGCCGCCGACGGGATGTTGATGCAGACAGGGTCTTTTCTCACGAATCCGGCAAGGAACATAACTGTTCGAATTTCGGCCGGATCACGCAAAAACATGTATATTATTCGCATTTTAACGCTTTTATCGGGCACTTCCACTCAGTTCCGCGTGTGAAGATATTGTAAATGAGAGAAGGAATGACTGGAAAGCCCGCTTTGCCGGGCTCCTGGCGCGCGACGAAGCCGCCGCTGCGGGGAGAAGGGGCAGCCTCATGCCGGACAGAGCGCAGAGCGCGGCGCTTCCACTAAAAATTAAAAAAGAGACGAGCGTAAAACACGCTCGTCTCCCGACGGACAAAGGGCTTCGTATTCCTGCCCTTTTGGCCGAAATGTTTAGATTAATACAGGCCGTCCACCGTTTCTTTTGTGCTGATAAAGATGTTCTTCGTCTGTGTATAGGCATCAAGGATACTCTTATACGTTTCGCGGCCGATACCGGATTTTTTGTAACCGCCGAACGGAGCACCTGCCGGCAGCTGATTGTATGTGTTAACCCACATGCGTCCGGTTCTTACGCCGCGTGCTACGCGGAGGGCCGTATTGAGGTTGCTCGTCCATACGGCGCCGCCAAGTCCGTATTCCGATTGATTGGCCAGCTTAATTGCATCATCGGCGTCTTTAAACTTTATGACAGTTGCTACCGGTCCGAAGATTTCTTCCTGAGCAATGCGCATATCGTTCTTCGCGTCGGCGAGAATGGTCGGAGCCAAGAACACGCCCTTATCGAGGCCGTCCTTTGTCAGCTTGTTGCCGCCGGTAACCAGCTTCGCTCCTTCATCTTCGCCGATTTTGACATAGTTCAGAATCTTGTCCAGCTGGCGTTCGTTGACCTGAGCGCCCATCTGAACGCCGTCCTCCCATGGAAGACCGACTTTGACCTTTTCAAAGGCGTCTTTCAGGGCCGCGACGAATTTGTCATAGATACCTTCCTGGACAAACAAGCGGGAGCCTGCGCAGCAAACCTGGCCCTGGTTGAACAGGATACCGAGCTGAGCGCCTTCGATCGCTTTGTCCCACGGTGCGTCGTCAAAGAAGATGTTCGCCGATTTCCCGCCGAGTTCAAGAGTTGCCGGAATCAATTTATCGGCTGCGGCCGCAGCGACTTTGTAGCCGACTTCAGTTGAACCCGTAAAAGCCAGCTTTGCAAAACCCGGATGATGGAGCATGTAATCGCCGGAATCGGAGCCTCTGCCTGTTACGACATTTACGACGCCGGCCGGAAGAGCCTGGTCAAGCAGTTTGGCCAATTCCAGCAGGCTGAGCGATGTCGATGAGGAGGGATGAATGACGACCGTGTTGCCCGCAGCGATTGCCGGCGCAATCTTCCAGGCAGCCATCAGCAGAGGAAAGTTCCACGGGACAATCTGACCGACGACGCCGATCGGTTCTTTCAGATTAATCGTCAGCGTATTCTCGTCGAGTGCCTTGGCCGTGCCCTCTTCAGAACGAATCACTCCGGCAAAATAACGGAAATGGTCCGAGCTTGCCGGAACGTCGATATTTTTCGTTTCTCTCAAAGGCTTGCCGTTATCCAGAGTTTCGACAAGTGCCAGGTGGTCGGCATTTGCGTCAATCAGATCGGCAATCTTGAGCAAGATCGTGCTTCTTTCCTGAACGCCGACGCTTTTCCATGTTTCAAATGCCTTTGTAGCCGCTTTCACAGCGGCGTCGACATCTTCATGGCTGGCATCGATAAATTCAGTGAGCTTTTCTCCATTGCTTGGATTATAGCTTGTCAGCTTCTTATTATGCGAACCGTCAACCCACTTTCCACCAATGTAAAGTTTATACTCAGAGTCAACTGATTGGTTCAATACTGATTCTGGTACGCTCATAAATCAATCTCCCTTCCTGTGTAGGAAAATGAATTATTTGTTACAATTTAATTATAAATACAATGGTTAAAAAACAAAATGAAAACGCTCATTTTTTCAAATGAACGGCTTATTGCACGAATCAGCGGCCGGATTCAAAGAGATAACGGGATCGTTTCCCCACGCTCTGACAAGACTTGTAATGGACACGGCAGCGGCCGTCGGAAGCAGTGTTTTCACCGGACCGGCCGGTTTTTCAAGAGCCATTGCACGCCGGTGCTGCCGGCAACAAGCGCCCGGGACACGACATTTGTGAAAAGAGAAGTATCGATCACACCGCTGATCGCCTTTAAATCCCGCTCAAGCGTCTCGATGTCGTCCACCTGTTTAAAAAAGACATCCATCAGCAGATGGCCGTTATCGCTCACCGTAAAACCGTCCTTTGCCGCGCTCTTGCGCATCACCGGCCTGCCGCCCAGTTCGGCCGCTCTTCTTTTGACGTAAGCCGCCGCGTCCTGCAGAATTTCCAAAACGACGGGCTGCTCAAAGGTCAGCCTGTCTGCAACTTTCGATTCATCCACGAGCAAAATATACTCGTCGGCCATTGAGGCAATTAATTTTTCTTTGGTGTGGATGCCGCCTCCGCTTTTCAGCGCATGGAGCTGTCTGTCCACCTGATCGCAGCCGTCAAAAGCGAGATCAATGTGATCGACCGTCCCGGTATGCAGCACATTCAGTCCGTTTTCCAGACATCGCAGTTCGGTTTCTAGGGAAGGGGTCACAATTTTAACGCGAAGATCTTTTGCACTCCCAAGAAAATCGATCAGGTAGCCGATCGTGCTTCCACCGCCCAAACCGATGATCATGCGGGCGCGGATCAGTTTTAATGCTTCCCGCGCACAGTCTTTTTTGATCATGTTTTCACTCATCCCGATCATCTCCCGCAGTATTGCGTGTTTTTGCTAAACCAAATAGGTACGTATTCCATTTAAACGTACCTTCCTCCCCCAGCCCTGTCAAACAATTTTCGAACGCCCATACTGCTGTCTGAAAGAATGATGGAATACGAGCATTCTTTAGCTTATTGTCCCGCTGTGCCGCCAATTGATGATCGACTTTTCCTGAGACCGCCGCTCTTTCGAAAGACGAAGAGCGTGCCGCGATCGATAAACTTCTGCCACAACCGATCGACTCCCCGGGACGACCGATAAACTTCCTGAAATGACCGATAAACGGGGTGCGACGACCGATACGGGGCATACAGCGACCGATAAACGGCTCGGAATGACCGATAAACTTCCTGAAAGGGTCGATAAACGGGGTGCGACGACCGATACGGGGCACACAGCGACCGATAAACGGCTCGGATCAACCGAACCCATCGCCCCCATCGCCCGGAACCGACAATCAGCAGCTGATCGAAGATAAATCAGGTACAGCAATTGATAAATCTCCCAGCCACGATTGATTAAATCAATCGGGGACGAGTTTGCTGTTCTGATTATTTGCACTTATTGATTCTGATTCGGTTACTGCCGATTCTTTGGCTGTTGCTGTTGATTTTCCGCACGTTTCTGCCGATATCCTGCCGGTTACCGATGAGAATCGGCGATTTACTGATGACAGGCCGGCGGTTCCCGGCGATTTTAGCCGCGATTCACAGAAATACGCGGCAGGCCGAAGAAAAAGATCGGGTGTTTCCGCCATTTAATGCCTGTTCACGCACGTTATCTTTCTTTTCAGCGGAATAAACCGCCGATCACATGAACATTCGGGGAGATAGACCGGCGCTCGTGCAAGCCGGTCGTTTTTTGAAAGAATCGAAGGCACTTTCACGCCGGGACCCGACCGGATACATGAGTTGAAGGGATTCTCATTTGACGAAAAGATTCCTCCTGCTCTATTATGGGCCGGATATCGGTGCATAATAATGAAAGAACCGGGTGATGCGCTGATAACGGCGGGGAGGAACGGCAGCAAGATTATCGCTTGAGCAGGCTCCGCTGAAAGGGGCCGGCAGAAAATCTCCGATTGCCTGATTGACAAAATAATGATAGAATCAACATGATCATTTGCCGTTTAATGACATGCGCTTACTTGGGATTGATCCGTTCTGCATAAACAATTCTCAGGGTGGGCTGCTTAGTCAGGCGAAAAGTAACGGTGTTTCAGGCACACGCATAAAGAAGCAGAGCGTGCGGCCGGAGGGATACGGAACAGGGAGGAATAGAGAAGTGAAAAAGTTTATTGTGGGATTATTGATTGCCGCTCTGGCATTTTCCCTGGCAGCCTGCAGCTCGCAAAGCAGCGGCTCATCGAAGTCCGCGAAGTCTGCGAGCACTGCCTTGGATCAGATTAAGAAGAAGGGCGTGCTCACGGTCGGTACGGAGGGCACCTATGCGCCCTATACTTACCACGACAGCAAAACGAACAAGCTGGTCGGCTTCGATGTCGACGTTATTCGGGCGGTCGGACAGCGTCTCGGCGTCAAGGTACAATTCGAAGAATCGGCCTGGGATTCACTGTTTGCGGGACTCAATGCCAAACGGTTTGATACAATTGCCAACGACGTGGCCGTGACGCCGGACCGTCAGAAAAAATATGATTTTTCCAGTGTTTACTCGACATCGCAGTCCGTGATCGTGACACGTAAAGATAATAATAAGATCAAAACTTTGAACGATCTGAAGGGTGTCAAAGTAGCCCAAGGTCTGACAAGCAATTTTGGAGAAGAAACAAAGAAAGCGGGAGCGGTGATCATCGGAGAAGATGATCTGTCAAAAGCGCTGAAACTCGTCAGTCAGAGCCGTGCGGATGCGCTCGTTAACGATCAGGGTGCCGTGCTGCAGTACTTCAATACGGTAAAGGATAATAACCTGAAAATTGCCGCTGTTGTGCCGACCGATAGCGCGAATGTTGCTTTTCCTGTCCTGAAAGGAAACGGACTGGATAAGGCTTTCACAAAAGAATTGCAGGCGCTGAAGAAAGACGGTACACTGAAGAAAATATCGGAGAAGTATTTTGGAAAGGACATCAGTAAGTAAATGTCATTTTTTGTACTCGGCCAGATCACAATAGACTGGCAGCTGGCCGCGCAGTCTTTCTGGCCGATTTTAGAAGGCGGCCTGGTCTACACGATTCCCCTGGCCGTTGTTTCTTTTATCTTCGGCCTTGTGATTGCGCTGATTATGGCTGTCTTGCGGCTTTCTCACGTCAGACTGCTTCAGACGATTGCCCGGGTCTATATTTCGATCATTCGCGGCACGCCTCTGCTTGTGCAGCTTTCGATTATTTACTTCGGCCTGCCCGATCTCGGCATCGAAGTCAGTCCGTTTCTCGGTGCGATCGCCGCCCTGTCATTGAATGTCGGCGGTTATGCCGCTGAAACAATCCGCGCTTCGATACTATCCGTACCGAAAGGCCAGTGGGAAGCCGGCTACACAATTGGTATGAACTATTTTCAGACACTGCGCCGGATTATCCTGCCGCAGGCCGCGCGCGTGTCGGTTCCGCCGCTGTCGAACACATTTATCAGTCTGGTGAAGGATACCTCACTGGCCTCAACGGTGACGGTAACGGAACTTTTCAGAAAAGCGCAGGAGATAACGGCCACAAGTTATGATTTTCTGCTGCTCTATTCGGAAGCTGCTTTGATCTACTGGATTTTCTGCTTTTTCCTTTCTCTCCTGCAGGGATGGGTCGAAGCGCGGTTGGATCGCTATACGGCTTCAAATTAAGGGGAGAACATGATGCTGCTTGCAGCAAGCAATATTCACAAATCTTTTGGCGGGCATCCGATATTGAAGGGTATTGATTTTACTCTGGATGAAGGAAAAGTGCTGGTCATTATCGGCCCGTCCGGTTCAGGAAAAACAACCCTTCTCCGCAGCCTTAATCTGCTTGAGATTCCTGAAAAAGGAACGCTGCAGATTGGTGACCGGACGGTTGATTTTGAACAGCCGGTTTCACAAAGCACCATTCGCGGAATCCGTCAAAAATCAGCAATGGTCTTTCAGAGCTATAATTTGTTCCCGCACAGAACCGTGCTGGAAAATGTCATCGAAGGGCCGGTTTTTGTCCAAAAGGTGCCGAAAGAAAAAGCCGCTGCCGATGCCAGGCAGATTCTCGGCAAGGTCGGATTGTCGGCGCATCTGGACAAGTATCCGCATCAGCTGTCCGGCGGGCAGCAGCAGCGGGTCGGCATCGCCCGGGCAGTGGCTTTGAGACCGAAACTGCTTCTTTTCGACGAACCGACGTCCGCTCTGGATCCGGAATTGGTTGCCGACGTGCTGAAAGTCATGAAGGATCTGGCTCAGGAAGGCTGGACAATGGTTATTGTAACTCACGAACTGAAATTTGCTTCGGAAGTTGCGGATGAAGTGCTGTTCATGGATGACGGCGTCATTCTTGAACGAGGCGGTCCCGAGTCTATTTTCCGTCATCCGCGTCATGAGCGGGTCCGCCAGTTCCTCAGCCGGATTCTGAAGCAGGTATGAGTATCGCAACAAACTGAAGCAACCCTTGAAAACCGGGATTTGCATCGCAGCGGCCCCCTGGAATCGGATTTATTCCTCCGATCTCAGGGGGCTTTCGCTTCATTTAAAATAAAGCCGGCCAGATAGCGGAGATTGCAACTTGCCGACACATTGAGGCCTTGAGCCGCGTTCGAATCGGACAGCCATTTTGAAAAAATTTTACTAACAGCACAGACCATTGGAGAATATCTTTTCGCTTTTGACAGAAAGTATTGAACGGACAAAGAAAAATTATCCGACACTTGAAAATACGGCCCGCATTTTTGGAAGGCCGGCAGGAGAAACAGAGGATGGATTGAACAGAGGCTTTTGATTCGCACTAAAAAGTTTCAAAATGTATAGCGGCAAAAAGATTTCTGAAGAACCGTCATAATTTGAAAAAGATTTTAAAAATATGTATAATTGTGTTATATTTTAACTTCAGGCGGTGAATCTTTTGGAAAACGGTAAACGCAAGGCATTCAATGTTGCAATGGGTGCGGCCTTCCTTATGGCGATGTCGGCCGTCGGACCCGGGTTTCTGACTCAGACGGCGGCTTTTACCTCGAAGCTGGGCGCGGATTTCGGTTTCGCTATTTTAATCTGTATTCTGGTTGACATCGGCGTTCAGCTCAATATCTGGCGCATTATTGTTGTTTCGGGGAAGAAAGCGCAGACGATCGCGAACGAATTGCTGCCCGGTCTCGGCTATTTATTGACTATTCTGATTGTTATCGGCGGTCTGACTTTTAACATCGGCAATATCGGCGGCGTCGGTCTCGGGTTTAATGTGCTTTTCGGCATATCGCCGGAAAACGGAGCGATTATTGGCGGAGCTATTGCTCTGATCATCTTTCTTGTCCGCAACGCCCTGATCGTCATGGATCGGACCGTTCAGCTGCTTGCGGTCGTAAAAGTGCTTCTCATTATCTTTATTGTCGCGGTCAGTGCCCCGCCGTTCGGCCAGGCGGCCGTCCATACCTTTTTTCCTTCCCATATTGATTTTTATTCGATCGTGACGATTGTCGGCGGTACGGTCGGAGGGTACATATCGTTCTCGGGCGGGCATCGACTGCTTGAAGGCGGCCTCAGAGGCAAAAAAAGCATCCGCTACATTAATGAGGGGGCACTGACGGGTATCGGCGTTGCCTCGATCATCCGTGTCCTGCTTTTTCTGGCAGCCCTTGCCGTGATCACCGAAGGATTCAAGCTTAATCCGTTAAACCCGGCGGCCAGCATTTTCCAGTCGGCAGCAGGAACTTTCGGCTATAAATTTTTCGGGCTCATTTTATTCGCGGCCGGCATGACATCAACGCTCGGTTCGACCTTTACATCGGTCTCGTTTCTGGATTATTCTAAATCTGAAGAGAAAAATGATGGTTTTCAAAGGATCCGTCCCTATCTGATTATATTCTTTATTGTCTTCTCTACGGCAATCTTCTATTTTATCGGCAGTCCGGCCAAAGTGCTGATCGCGGTCGGGGCGATTAACGGCCTGATCCTTCCGATTGCGCTGGCCATTCTGCTGATCGCCTCGACGAAAAAGCGGATTGTAGGGGAAGGATACAACCATCCGCTCTGGCTGACGATTGCCGGCTGGATCATCGTCGTATTCATGGCCTATGCAGGCGTCCAATCACTGATCACAGGATTCTCGTCTCTTTTCTGAGCGATTTATGGCGTTAAAGGAGAATGATTTCTAAATGGTACAGATTGATTTGAATTGTGATTTGGGAGAGAGTTTCGGTCACTATGTCATCGGAAATGATGAAAAAGTTCTGCCGCTGATCTCATCTGCAAATATTGCCTGCGGCTTTCATGCGGGCGATCCGTCCGTCATGCACCGGACAATTGTCCGGGCGGAGGAGAACGGAGTGGCGATCGGCGCACATCCCGGTTTGCCTGATCTCGAAGGATTCGGCCGCCGGGAAATGGCGGTTACTCCGGCAGAAGTCTACGACATGGTTGTCTATCAGGTAGGCGCTCTGCAGGCGTTTGCCGCTGCCCGGAAAGTCGGGCTGAATCACGTCAAGCCCCACGGCGCGCTATATCATATGGCTTCCGAGCAGGAACAAATAGCCGAAGCGGTTGTTCAGGCCGTAAAGGACGTCGATGCCGGCCTGCTGGTTTTCGGTATGGACGGCACTTCGCTGACGGCTGCCGCTGAAAAAGCGGGCCTCCGTGTGGTTTATGAAGCGTATGCGGACCGCACTTATCAGCCGGACGGTTCCCTGACTCCCCGCACGCAGCCGCATGCTCTGATCACAGACGCGGATCAGGCGATCAGGCAGGTCCTGCAGATGATTGATGATGGGACGGTGCTGACGGCGGGCGGCCGGAAAGTATCCGTCCGCGCCGAAACAATCTGCCTGCACGGAGACGGTGAAGCGGCACTTGCTTTTGCGAAAAAAATAAACCGGGAGTTAAAGAATCGCGGTATTGAGATAGCAGCCCGGCATTGATTTTTATGGAGATGACTGAAATGACTGGATTTGACAATCCGGCTGCCGTACCGCCTTCAGAAGCCCGCCGGATGATCGGCGAAGGCCGCTGGCAGAAACCGACAAGCGGGCTTTCGAACGGCTATACACAGGCTAATCTGGTGATTTTGCCGGAAAAATATGCTTATGATTTTCTGCTTTTCTGCCAGCGCAATCCGCGCCCCTGTCCCTTGCTGGAAGTGCTCGATGCCGGCGATCCGGCCGTGACATTCCTGGCGGATCACGCCGACATACGGACAGACGTTCCGAAATACCGCATCTATCGGCACGGGGTATTGACCGATGAAGTCGCTGACATCAAAGCTTTTTGGCAGGCCGATTTTGTTTCATTTCTGATCGGCTGCAGTTTCAGTTTTGAGCAGGCACTCCTCGAAAATGATGTTCCCGTCCGCCAGATTGAAGAGCAATGCAATGTTCCGATGTACCGGACGAATATTTCCTGCCGGCCGGCGGGTATTTTCAGCGGGCCGATGGTTGTCAGCATGCGTCCGATGACTGAGCGCCAGGCGATCAGAGCCATTCAGGTGACCAGCCGCTTCCCGTCCGTTCACGGTGCCCCGATACACTTCGGCGATCCGGCGAAAATCGGCATTGCCGATCTGTCCCGTCCGGATTTTGGCGATGCGGTGACAATTCGTGATCATGAAATACCTGTGTTCTGGGCTTGCGGCGTCACACCGCAGGCCGCGGTGATGGCTTCCAGGCCTGAGATCGCGATTACGCATGCACCCGGGCATATGTTTATAACAGACCGGAAAGATACGGCATTCAGTATTCTTTAACGCCGCTGCACCGTTCATGCCCGTGAATCGGACATTCTGCCCGTGCCGCCCTTCCGGTGCGCGTATGAAAAACTTGCCGGCGGGCGGGTTTTTCTTTTTAATACATGGGCCTGCGGAAGATCGGCCTCATTTAGTTTAAGAAAAAACGAAGGCCCGGCCGCTGTCTGAGACTTGCTTCGTTCCTCCGGGTTTTTCTTAATCAGACCAAGGGTGGAAACAGAAATGAAAATAGAACCTTTTGGCGAGCTCGCGGTCCGTGTCATTTTCGGGGATCGCATCGATCCGAATATTCAGCAGAAAATCAAACAGTTCACGTCTTTTTTCGACCGGCAGCCTTTTGACGGATTCATTGAATATGTGCCCGCCTATACCAATGTAGTCTTTTACTATGATCCGTGCCGGGTGGCAGCATACGGGCAACAGAGCCTGCCGGCGCAGCAGCAGGTTGCCGATTATCTGCTCAGGCTTTCAGAGCGTATGACAGGAGAGAAAAAACAAGAGAAAAGCAGGAAAACAGTGCATATCCCCGTGTGCTACGGCGGCAGTTTCGGACCGGATCTGAAGGAGGTCGCGGAGGTTCATCACCTATCCGCTGCCGAAGTGATCGTCAAACATTCCGAACCGGAATATCTCGTGTATATGCTCGGCTTTGCTCCGGGTTTTCCGTTTCTTGGCGGACTGCCGGAGGAACTCGCCACGCCGCGGCGCGCTGTTCCGCGGATAAAGATCGCCTCCGGCTCCGTCGGCATTGCCGGCCGCCAGACCGGTGTGTATCCGCTCGATTCGCCGGGCGGTTGGCAGATTATCGGCCGGACGCCGCTGCCGCTTTTTTCGCCCGCCGCCGATCCGCCGACACTGCTCGCAGCCGGTGATCTTGTTAAGTTCGATCCGATCGCTGAGCCGGAGTACAGACGTATGAAGGAGAGTAGATGATGGCTTTCACAGTGATTCGGAAAGGATTCGCCGCATCTGTGCAGGATCTGGGCCGGCCGGGTTATCAGCGGTTTGGTATTATTGTCGGCGGCGTCATGGATCCGCCTTCGGCCAAACTGGCAAACTGGCTCGTTGCCAATCCTTCGCCGGCCGCGGTGGTTGAATATTCTTTTATCGGTCCTACCGTGCTCTTTACGGAGGATACACTGTTTGCGATAACAGGCGCGGACTGCCAACCGCAACTGGATAATCGGGCTGTCGGCACCGGGCGGCCGTATCTTGCGCGGGCCGGCCAGATTCTTTCCATCGGCGGGCTTTCATCCGGAAGCAGAGGCTATCTGGCGCTGGCCGGCGGCATTGATACCGTTCCCTGGCTCGGCAGCCGGTCGACTTACGAGCGGGCCGGACTGGGCGGTTTTAAAGGCCGCTTTTTAAAGGAGCAGGACCGTCTCCCAGTCGGACGGCCTTCGCCCCTTGCAGCCGGCGTGATGAAGGGCCTCGCTTCGGAACCGGCACCGGGCGGCTGCTTTTTCTCACTGCGCCGCTCTTATCGGGGCATTCGGACGATCCGGGTGACGTCCGACAGGCTCTGGCCGCGCTTTTCAGCGGACAGCCGGCGTCAATTTCTCCATTCTGTTTATCGTGTGACGGCATCGTCCGATCGAATGGGCTACAGACTGGAAGGTGCGAACCTGGTGCTCGACCGTCCGCTCGAACTCTATTCGGAGGCGGTTACGAACGGTTCCGTCCAGGTCCCGCGCAGCGGGCAGCCGATTATTCTTATGACCGATCATCAATCGACCGGCGGTTATCCGCGCATCGCGCAGGTTGCGGCTGTCGACCTGCCTCTCTTGTCCCAGCTGCCGCCGGGAAGTATGCTTCGTTTTCAAAAGATCCCTGTGCTTCAGGCGGAAAAACTTTTTTTGAAACAGGCTGAAGAACTGGCGTTTCTGCAAAGAAGAGTGACCCGCCGGCTTGAAAATCTGCGGACCGGACGGCATTGAAGCCCGCACGCAGCGCTTCGGTCGAAAAAGTCCGTTCCGTGTCCGCAGGCTATGTCAGAAACTCTTACATGTTTCCTGCACAGACCGGCATTTTTGCTCGTATTGCTTTTGCGTGCAGTTATTTTTAGGCATATAATAACTTGGAGGAGTCGTTTACGGAGGGGGAAAAAAGATTGACGAAAGAAATTTCTGCATCAATGGTTGCAAGATATTCCGACAAAATACAGACCAAACCGAAGAATCAGATCATTAAAGACGCGATCATGAAAAACGGCATCAATGCTGCCACTTTGAACAATGATTCGCTCGTATCTATGAATCCGGCATTCTCTGAGGAGATCGAAACCGGCAAAGTCACCGATCAGAAAATGAGCGGCAGATGCTGGATGTTTGCGGCGCTGAACACCTTCCGCCACAAACTGAATGACCTGTTTCATTTGAAAGATTTTGAGCTGTCACAGAATTACACATTATTCTGGGACAAATTCGAGAAATCAAACTATTTTCTTGAAAGCATTATTGAGACAGCTGATCAGCCGCTCGACGGCCGGCTTGTTTCATGGCTGATGGCGACACCGCAGCAGGACGGCGGCCAGTGGGATATGCTCGTGTCCATCATCGATAAATACGGCGTCGTTCCGAAGCAAGTTATGCCGGAAACCTTTCAGAGCAGCCGTACAAGAGAACTCAACGGGCTTCTTAATGCAAAACTGCGCGAGGACGCGGGCGCGCTGCGGAGACTGCATGAAAAAGGAAAGACGAGAAGCGATCTTGAGGAAACTAAGGATGATATGCTCGACGATATTTACAGAATCCTAGTTTTCTCGCTCGGCGAGCCTCCGAAAAGTTTTGATTTCGAGTACCGCGATGAGGAAAAGAAGGAATTCCACAGAGAAACGGGCATTACGCCAAAGGAATTTTTTAAAAAATACGTCAGCCTGAATCTGGATGACTATGTCAGCATCATCAATGCGCCGACGAAAGACAAACCGTTCAATAAGACCTATACGGTACAGTATCTCGGCACAGTCGTCGGCGGGCGCAAGATTAAGTACCTTAATGTAGACATAGATACCTTGAAGAATCTCGCAATCAGCCAGATTAAAGACAAGGAAACCGTCTGGTTCGGGTGCGACGTGGTTCTTTATTCCGACGGCAAACTCGGCATCATGGATAAAGACCTCTATGATTATGACACGGCGTTCAGCACGAAATTCAAGCTCTCTAAAGCAGAACGCCTGGACTATAAGGAAAGCTGCCTGACGCATGCCATGGTGCTGACCGGCGTCAATCTCGTGGACGGCCGGCCGAACCGCTGGAAGGTCGAAAACAGCTGGGGAGAAGATCGCGGAAAGAAAGGCTATTTCGTGATGAGCGACAAGTGGATGGATGAATTCACCTATCAGGTTGTCGTCAACAAGAAGTATCTTTCCGATGAATTGAAAAAAGCTTACGAGCAGGAGCCTGTCGAACTGAAACCGTGGGATCCGATGGGTGCCCTGGCCTTAATGAAGTAAACCAGGCTAAACCAGTTAAGCCGTCCGGCCGCCGCCCGGACGGCTTTTTTCCGGGTGCGCCCAGCATGGGCGGCCGCCGGTCGGTGAAGGCCTGATGCAGGTTCGGCAGCAAAAAGCCGGGAAAATATCCATCGCGGGGCAGCATCTAAAGAAAGCCGGGGCGGTACGACAGGCGGCGGATGGATTCAGATCGGCCGTGTAGAGGCTGAATGCTGACCGGTTTGCGGTCTGTTCTTCATCATAAAGGTATTCAGATCGGCCGCTTAGAAGCTGAATATTCTGAAGTTAATGCCCGAATCCGGTTGGAAAATTTTTTCCTTCAATTTTATTTTGCATAATTTCTGAAAACCATCTAGAATAAAAGTGTATCACTATGTCCAGGATAGAAAACGAAATGACATAGAATCGGACCTGAAACAGAATGGGGAAACAGAATCTATGAACAGACTTATTGACTATTTAAAACGGCAGTCCGTCCGGCGGGTGCTGATTTTCGGATTGCTGATTTTTATTCTGTACCTTCTGAAAAGCCTGATCAATTTGCTTTTGCTGACCTTTATTTTTTCATTTTTGGTCGACCGGCTGGAAGCCTTCGTTCACCGAAAACTGAGGATTCCGCGTCGATTGATCGTGGTGCTTCTTTATATTTTGATCGCGCTCGGCATTTATGTATCGCTAACTGTCTATCTGCCGGTTATTATCGAACAGACGGTCGAACTTTTTAAATCGATTATGGAAGCTGCTAAAGATTTTCAAGGTTCCGTTCTCGGCAATGCGATTCTTAGCCAGTTGAAGAAATACAATGTCAATACATACCTGGGCTCCGGTGTGAAAATTCTGATCGATTCGTTCTCCTCATTCGGCTCGTTCGCCGTCGATCTGTTTCTTGCGCTGCTGCTCAGTCTGTTCTTTTCACTGGAGAAAAATCGCCTGATCCAGTTCGCAGCCGGTTTTAAGGAAAGCAAAATCGGTTTTCTTTACAATGAAGTGGCCTTTTTCGGCTCGCGTTTTGTCGGCACGTTCGGCAAAGTGCTCGAGGCGCAGTTTATTATCGCGATTGTCAATACGCTGATCACATCAGTGATTCTCATAGTGCTTCACTTCCCGCAGCTGTTCAGCCTGATTCTGATGGTCTTTGTGCTCAGCCTGATTCCGGTTGCAGGAGTCATCATCTCTCTGATTCCGCTGTCCATGATCGGCTATACCATCGGCGGCGTTCAGGATGTCATCTATATGGTGCTGACGATTCTGCTTGTGCACTGCGTGGAGGCTTACGTCCTTAATCCGAAACTGATGTCGGCCAAAACCGAACTGCCTGTCTTCCTGACTTTCGTCGTATTGATTTTTTCTGAACATTTTTTCGGCATCTGGGGACTGATCGTCGGGCTCCCGGTGTTCGTTTTTCTGATTGACGTGCTTAATGTGCAGTACAAACGTCCGGAGAAAAAAATAACTTTCAAACGCCGCGGCGACTGACCGCCCATGCACGGGAAGGGCAGTGCGGATCGGTGAAGATGTGCCCGGACTTTCCGCGGTTCTTGCACTTTGAAGCAGCAATCGCTATGATAAAAACATCATGCGGATTTTTGAAAGAGGTTAAGCAATGGATAACTATTCCATATATGATTTAACGTTTGAGCAGCTGACGGCGTGGATTCTGGAGCACGGCGAGAAAAAATTCCGGGCGGCTCAGATCTGGGACTGGCTTTATGTGAAACATGCGAGCGATTTTGACGAAATGACCAATCTGTCGGGAAAGAGTATCCGGCTGCTTAAAGAGCACTTTACGATCGGGACTCTGAAAGAACGCATCGCACAGAAGGCGAAGGACGGGACGACCAAATTCCTTTTTCAGCTGACGGACGGAAATTTGATCGAGACCGTACTGATGCCGCATGAATACGGGCTTTCCGTCTGTGTGACGTCGCAGGTCGGCTGCAACATCGGCTGCAGTTTCTGTGCAAGCGGGCTGCTGCGGAAAAATCGGGATCTGACAAGCGGTGAAATGGTTGAACAGCTCGTTGCCATTCAGAAACGTCTTGATCAGGAGGAAAACGGGGAACGTGTCGGTCATGTCGTTGTCATGGGCATCGGCGAACCGTTTGATAATTTTGATCATGTCGTGGACTTTCTGCGGATTATCAACGATCAAAAGGGACTGGCGATTGGCGCTCGCCACATCACTGTATCGACAAGCGGCATCGTCCCGAAGATCTATCAGTTCGCCGATATCGACTGGCAGATTAATCTGGCTATTTCGCTTCATGCGCCGAATAACGAGCTGCGCAGCCGGATTATGAAAATTAACCGTGCCTATCCGATTGAAAAGCTGATGGAAGCCGTGGATTATTATTTGAAAAAAACTAACCGACGGGTTACATTTGAATATATTATGCTTAAAGGCATAAATGATCATAAAGAAGAGGCGCTTCAGCTTGCCGCGCTGCTTCAAAACAAGCGCCATCTTGTTTTTGTCAATCTGATTCCGTACAACCCGGTCGAAGAGCACTCGGATTATCAACGCAGTGAGGAAGATACGGTCGCCGCTTTTTACGGCACACTGCAGAAAAAGGGCATTAATGCTGCGGTGCGCAAAGAATTCGGAACGGACATCGACGCTGCCTGCGGCCAGCTGCGCAGCAAGCAGATCAGAAAAGCCAAAGTCCGCCGATCCTGATCCGACCTTTTCGGACAAATGCTCAGGAAAAGCCAACAGCAGGACGGGTAAAACCCGCCCTGCTTTTTTGCCTAATGAATCGGGTCAGGGTGAGTCCGGCGCCATTGGGGCACAGCGACCGATAAACGAGGTATGTTGACCGATTAAGGTTGCTGTGCCGACCGATAAACGAGGCGCGTTGACCGATAAAGTTGCTGCGCCGACCGATAAACGAGGTATGTTGACCGATAAAGCTGCTGCGCCGACCGATAAACCGTTCTGAAACAGAATTTTTAACGATTCGGTGCGGTTTTTGGGTGATTCGGAGCACCCGCTCTTTTTAGGAGCAACTTTTTCGGATTTCGGAGCGATTTTAGCCGCATTCGGAGCGAGTTTCCGGTGATTCGGAGCGACTTGAGCCTGATTCGGAGCGAGATAGGCCTGATTCGAAGCACCCGCTCCTTTTAGGAGCAACTTTTTCGGATTTCGGAGCGACTTCAACTGCATTCGGAGCGAGTTTCCGACGATTCGGAGCGACTTGAACCTGATTCGGAGCACCCGCTCTTTTTTCGACGCTCCGTCTCGGCTTTCTCCGGTTTGGTCTAGCTTTCTAATCTGATCGGACGGCTGCGCTGTACCCGTCAACTGCGAGACATCCTTTTTCCTGCAGTTAATTATAGAACAGGAGAGGACTTTTTTGTCATGAAGTCCCAGATTGAATCATGGACTGTATGGCATCTTATTTGTATTTATCAATGGTTTTTTCCGCTTCCCCTTACTTTATATTCCGCAAGAAAAAATTTTGATGATATTGATTTTAAAAAATTCAGGATTCAATCAGATCTGCAGTTCAAATTGTTCCGCTGTCAAAAGGCAGCCTCTTAAACAATGGCAATGGCTCCGCTTTTTTGCTGTGCGGAAAAGCGTTCGCGATCGGCCGTGCTGCCTGAAGCATGGCGGCGGGACGGCAGAACGCAAAAAAAAACAGGAAATATGCGCCATTAAATAAGCGGATGACGCATACTTCCTGCACCTTTGAATCCGAATAATTAGAGTAGAGAAAAATGATTCTTTCTCTCTCAGGATTCGTAATTGATTTTATTCACTGCAGGGATTTCGCGGGAGACACTCGCCGTCTGCAGGTCTTCACTCGGGATATTCAGGATAAATTTGACGATATTTTCAGGAATCAGCGGATCGACGTATTCCTGCTGCGATTTCTTGATTTCTTTCAGCATCGCCACGTTATTATCAAGCAGTTCGTTGATCGTCGGGATCAGGTCGCTCATCGAACCGCAGGTGATGGCCAAATGATACTTTTCGGCAAATCTCGGGTTGCCCGCTTCCTGGCCCGGAAGCGCCCCGGTAATTACGATCGGCGTGTTGCATGAGACGGCTTCCATCATCACATTCGGACTGCTCCTGATAAAGGCAATATCGGAATTTGCGATCAGATCCTGTATGTTTTGAGTGAATCCGTAGATTTTTACTTTATCGCCGTATTTCTTTCCGAGAGTTTTTTTTAGGTGAGCTTGTAATTTTTCATTTCTTCCGGCTACAATGGTAATATTAAATCCAAAATTATCAATCAGCGTCTTGGCCATCTTGCCCATGTTCCCGACGCCCTCGCCGCCGCTCATAATCAGGCAGTTCAAAGGCTTTCCGGGGGTGTAGTGCTCCGGCATATTCTTGGACGTGTGATTGTAGAAACGCGAGCGGACCGGAAAACCGAGCACCTTGATCTTTTCAGCCGGAACACCGAATTCAATACATTTTTCCTTGGCTTCCTCCGTAGGGCTGATGATATAGTCGGCGCGCGGGTCCGCCCAGAACGGCGTAATGCTGATCAGATCGGCAATCAGCGTGACAAAAGGGATATGGATATTATTTTTTTCCAATATGTTAATAATTGAACCATTGAAGTTCGGATGTACAGTCAGAATCAGGTCCGGTTTCACTTGATCAAGCAATGCAAGGAACCTCGTTCTGATTTTCAATTCAACCAGATGGTTGACAAACGTCATTTTGACCGATGTGTAATCCCAGATGATTTTCCACAGATGTTCAGAATTTCTTGTGATCGGCCCGTACATTTTACCTACTTTGAGCAGTGTGCTTCCGCCAAGAGAAAAGCCATCGACGACATGGATCTTTACGTCCGGAACAATATCGAATTTCTCGCTCAAAGATTCGGTGATGCTCTTATGCCCATGGCCGGTGTAATTAGACGATATGATGAGTATGTTTTTAATCATCGAAGATATCCTTTCTCTAACAATTGGACTGACTCGCTAGATAAACAGTCTCTTCTGTCTAAATTACATTGTATGATAAACTGGGACAAGAAACAATTTATTTTAAGAAAGATATAAAATAATGCTAGCAAAAAGTTAGAGGCTGTGCAACACCAAACCTTAAGGAGACAGGCATTCCATGTCATTTCAGAAATTCAAAACAATTTACGCCATTTGTGTCTATGTCAGCCTGGCAGCGTTTGATAACATCGTTATCGGGCTGTTCCCCCCTCTGTTTTCCAACATTTCTCATGACCTTGGTGTCGCGGTTTCGGCGATGGGCGTCGTTTCGGCGATTAATATTCTTGCAACGTCGCTTTCTTCCCTGTTCTGGGGTTATCTGTCCGGAAAATACAATAGAAAAAAATTGATTATTGTCGGAACGCTGATCTGGGTAGCCGGCGTCTACCTGACGTCGCTGAGCTCTTCCTATATTCTGCTGCTGGCTTTCCAGATCGTGACCGGAATCGGGCTCGGCTGTGTAGCCTCGATCGGTTTCAGTGCGCTGACCGACTATGTTCCTTACCGGTCCAGGGGCATGATTCTCAGCCTCTGGGGCATGTCACAGGGATTCGGGGGTATTGCCGGCGCCCTGATTGCATCGATCATCTCGACACTGTCGGACTGGCGCATGCCGTTCGAAGTGCTCAGCATGCTCGGCCTGGTTCTGATTATCTTTTACTTCTTTGTAGAAGAACCGAAGATCGGGAATACCGAGCCGGAACTTCGAGCGCTGATTAAAGAGGGACAAAGTTATAATTACCGGATCACCCCGGGTCAGATAAGGATGATGCTGGGAAAGAAAAGCAATCTGCTCCTGTTTCTGCAGGGCTTCTTCATGAATATTTCGACGGGAAGCCTCATCTGGCTTCCGACGCTTTACATAGCCAAGTTAGAGGCGCTGGGCTATGGAAGCAAGATTGCCATTATTGTCGCGTCTTTTCTGTATGGCATTTTTCAGATCGGCGGGACACTGACTTCCCTGTTCGGTTATCTCGGAGATGTTTTGCAGCGCAGAAGCTACAAAGCGCGCGCCCTGATTACGGCGGCTTTTGTGTTTGCGACCATGCCCCTCTATATCCTATTATTTATTTTTCCCATTAATCAATTATCACTTCCTAAGACAGTAAATTCGGTCACGCTGTTTTTCAGCCTGATTGAGCAGATGCTCACGAATCCATGGATACTGGCCCTTTTTGTCATCGCCCTGTTCGCATCGGCCGCCCAGTCCGCCAATACGCCGAACTGGCTGGCGCTGATTACGGATGTCAATCTTCCGGAACATCGCGGGACCGTTTTCAGCATTGCCAATCTGGCCAACAGTCTGGGACGTACCTTCGGCAATCTGGGCATGAGCGGCATACTCGCTTTTGTCTCCGTCTATCTGCAGCATCCGGGCGACTACGTCTTGACCATGAGCCTTCTTGAACTGCCGCTGCTTCCTTCGGCGATCTGCTACCTGGTCATGGCGAAGTACAATGTCAGCGATATTAAGCATGTGAAAAAGGTTCTGAACAACCGTGGGAAAACGATTTGCAAAAAATACGAGGACTACGCCGACCGCGATGAAAAAAGGTCAACCTGAATCTACGTAAATGTTTCTCCGCTGAGACAAGCATCCCCGGAACCGCCGGATAAACGGTTTCGGGGATGCTTTGTTTTCCTAAAAGGAATTTATTTTGCCTGTGCGGCAAAGAGTCTGGCGATCTCCACGATGGTCTGAGCGGCTTTGACCATGTTATCGACGGAGATATACTCGAATTTTCCGTGAAAGTTCTCGCCGCCGGTGAACAGATTCGGCGTCGGCAGGCCCATGTAAGAAATCTGAGCGCCGTCCGTACCGCCGCGGATCGGCAGCACCTGCGGTTCAATACCGAGGTTCTTCATCGCCTGGTAGGCGACGTCGACCACTTCCTTGTTTTGTTCCACTTTTTCTTTCATGTTGTAATACTGGTCTTTCAGTTCGAGAATCACGCTGCCGATTCCGTACTCCTTCTCAAGCTTTCGAGCCGTATCCCGGACGAATGCTTTCTTTGCGGCGAATTCGGCTTTGTCGAAGTCGCGGATGATGTACACGAGCTTCGTTTGTTCAACATCGCCGGCAAATGAAAGCAGGTGATAGAATCCTTCATAGCCGTCGGTCAGTTCCGGTGCTTCGTTTTCGGGCATCCGGTTCTGAAAATCAATGGCGATTTTGATCGAATTGATCATCTTTCCCTTGGCGGAACCCGGATGGACGTTGCTTCCTTTGAAAGTAAGCTTTGCTTCCGCGGCATTGAAATTTTCATATTCAAGCCCGCCGAGCGCGCCGCCGTCGACCGTGTAGGCGAGGTTTGCGCCGAATACTGCAACGTCGAATTTATGCGGCCCCCGGCCGATTTCTTCGTCAGGAGTAAAAGCGACACGCACCTTGCCGTGTTTGATTTCAGGATGGTGGAGCAGGTAATCCATGGCTGTCATAATCTCGGCAATGCCGGATTTATCATCGGCGCCGAGCAGCGTTGTTCCGTCGGTCGTGATCAGGGTGTGCCCGATATATTTTTCCAATTCGGGAAACGCTTTCGGACTGAGCACAACTTTCCGTTCTTTGTTCAGAACGATGTCTCCGCCGTCGTAATGTTCGACAAACTGCGGATTGACGCCGTTGCCTGTAAAATCGGTGGCCGTGTCGGCATGGGACATGAAACCGACTGTCGGCACATCTTTATCCGTATTGGCCGGCAGCGTCGCCATCACGTAGCCATTCGCATCAATCGCCGCCTCGGCCATGCCGATCGTTTTCAGCTCGTCAACGAGCCGGTTCAGCAGCGTCAGCTGGCCCGGGGTCGACGGGCAGCCGGGATTGTTGTCGTTTGATTGTGTGTTTACTTTTACGTAAGAGATAAAACGTCTGATTATATCTTCCCTCAAAAAAGCCATCTCCTTTTCAGCATCTGAATTTATCTTACCACGACAGAAGCCGGGCAACACATCACAAGAAAGAGGAGCTGCTGCCGGTCATAGTTTCAGCCGGACAGAAGGGATGTCTCTGCCGGGTAAAAAAAATCTGGCAGGACCAGAGCACAGAGTCCGAGGCGTATTCGGGAAGCAGTGAGCCGATGTGCGGCAGTGTCAGCATATGGCCTTCCTCCCGGACAGTCTCAAACAACGATATGGAAAAAGGGAGCGCTCCCCTATCGATCACTTTATAGCAGAATACGCCGGACAGCATGCGGTTAAAAAAAAACCGACGGATCGGAAAGGATCGGCCATTTGTAAATAATCGGAAATGCAGCGGATAAAACCGGATAAACGAAGAGAAGCAGCCGGATGATAAAAGCTTTTAACGTTTCGCTGCGGATGGAGGACGGATGCCTAATCGGTGCGGTGCCGAAGATCCGGCCGCTGCACACATCAGGATCACTGCCCCCTCAGGGACGGTCCGTTCCCGCCATCCGTGGTCAGATTTTCTACTGGCAGAATGATATCTTTTTCCCTTTCGATCGCTTTCACTCTCAGTCCCCCGATTCTATTAGAGATTATCCTGTTACGACGGTATTTCTCGTGAAAATCAATATGGATTAAAGAGTCCGGTTCCCGATGGATCGGACCAATTTTTCATCTATCCTTTCGCCAGCTCATGATCGGCCGCTGTGAACCGGGCACCCGTATCCGATGATGAATCCGGTTTATTTACCCTCTTTGAGTGTCACGGCATTCGCCCATTGCATATATCATATTGAGGCCCAATTATTTTCACCGATGCCGGCTGCGGCACGCTGCTTTTCCATTTTTCAAGAGAAAGGGGGCGCGATATGAGTGAACTGGAAGTGGTGCACTGCAGTAAATACTACAAAAAGAACGGCGAACTGTTCTGTGCGCTGAAAGAGGCCGACATGCAGATCGGAAGCGGCAGATTTGTCAGCATCATCGGCCCGAGCGGCTGCGGTAAAACGACGCTTTTCAATATTATTTCCGGACTGACCGGGCCGTCCGCCGGACAGGTGCTCCTAGACGGAGAGAATATTGTCCGCGAGAGCGGGCACGTCGGATACATGCTTCAAAAAGATCTTCTGCTTCCGTGGCGGACCATTCTTGATAATGTCATTATCGGGCTCGAAATCCACGGGATATCAAAGAAAAAGGCGCGTGAACGGGCGCTGCCGCTGCTGCGGAAATACGGTCTGGCCGGATTTGAATATGACCGTCCCGATGCACTGTCCGGGGGAATGCGGCAGCGGGCCGGCCTGATCCGGACGCTGCTGCAGGACATGAATGTTATTCTGCTCGATGAACCGTTCGGCGCTCTGGACGCCCAGACGCGGCTGCAGATGCAGAACTGGCTGCTTCAGATCTGGAACGATTTCCGGAAAACGATCCTTTTTGTGACGCACGACATTGACGAAGCCATCTATCTTTCTGATGAAATCTACGTCTTTACACGCCGCCCCGGCCGAATTAAAGCCAAAATAGAAGTCGGACTGCCGCGTCCCCGCGATGAGCGGACGATGACGGATGAGCGATTCCTGCAGCTGAAACGAGAGCTTTTACTGATGCTGAAGGAAGAACGCGAACCGTCGGCCTGACTAAGTGCCGGAGCGGCAGTTTTAAAAAAACATTGGATAAAAAAGAAGAACGGAGGCGGGTCGTCAGTGGGGAACAGGAAGAAAAACAGCCGCGGTCCGCTGATTGAAGATCAGAGCTTGGACGCGGCAAGGCTCCGGCACCGAGCGCTTGCCGGACAGTTGATTGCAGGCGTCCTGATTGTCTTTTTATGGGAATTTCTGACGCGAATCGGATGGCTGGACAGTTATTATTGGAGCAGCCCCTCAACCATTGTCCGGACGGCCTGGACGGCGATTACAGAAGGCACGCTGCTGCAGGATCTCGCGTACACATCCGGCTCGACGCTTGCCGGCTTCATTCTCGGCACTCTGGCCGGGAGCGCTCTCGGCCTGTCGTTCTGGTGGTCCGGGCTGTATACGAAGATCGCCGAACCGTATCTGATCGCCCTTAATGCGGTGCCGAAACTCGCTCTCGGGCCGGTGCTCGTGATTATGTTCGGCATCGGATTCGGTTCCAAAGTTGTCCTTGCTTTTCTGATGACTGTAGTCGTTGCGGCGATTGCGGCCTACAGCGGAGTGAAAAATATCGACCGCGATCTTGAGAGAATGCTGATTTCACTGGGGGCAAAAAGGCGCCATGTGTTTATAAAACTGGTTATCCCGGCGTCGATGCCGTGGATGGTCGGCATTCTTAAAATCAATATTTCTTTGGCGCTGGCGGGAACGATCGTCGGTGAATTCATCAGTTCAAGACAGGGGATCGGCCGGATGATCCTTTACGCAGGGCAGGTGCTGAATATGGACCTTGTATGGGTCGGCGTCGTTTCGCTGTCCGTCCTGTCGATTGTGATGTATCTTGGAGCCGTCTGGCTGGAGCACCTGCTTATGCGAGAAAGAAAAACAAAGTCATGAACGGAGGTAAGGGTCAGCATGAAAAAATTAAAGTGGGCGCTGAGCCTGTTGATGGTGTCCGCTCTGCTCCTGTCGGGCTGCGGAGCGGCAGGGGGTTCAAAAACAGCGGAGAAGATCGTCATAGCCGAACCGGTTCATCTGATTGCCTATCTGCCTCTTTATGCGGCCATTGATAAAGGCTATTTCAAGCAGGAAGGCCTGAATGTCAGTACCATTACGGCAACGGGCGGAGCGCATGTCACCACCGTCGTCAGCGGCGATGCCTGGGGCGTGATCGGCGGACCGGATTCCACTCAGATCGCCAACGCGGGGAAAAGCAAAGACCCGATCGTATCCGTCGTCAACGTTGTCGACCGGGCCAATGTGTACCTGATGGCAAACTCTAAACTGCAGCTGAAGGACCGCAGCGATAAAGGGCTCGCCGCATTTTTAAAAGGAAAAACAATTGCCGCCGGCCGGTACGGCGGCAGTCCGGACCTGCTGACCCGCTGGCTGCTGATAAAACTCGGACTTAATCCGGAAAAAGACGTCAAACTGGAAGAACAGGGCGATGCGGCCGCCGCCGTTTCGCTCGTATCGCAGGGCCAGGCCGATATTGCCAACGGGGCGGAGCCGCAGATCACCGAAGGGATTAAGAAGGGTGCCTGGAGCGAACCGTTTTACGGCTTCCCGAGCCTCGGCGATTACGCATATTCTGTGATCAGTGTGAAACAATCGACGATAAAAAAAGAACCGCAGACCGTACAGAAGTTTGTCAATGCGATGCTTAAAGGGCTCAAACTGATCAATGAAAATAAGAACGAGGCCTTGAAAATACTGAAAAAGGAATTTCCGACAACGTCCGAGGCGAGCCTGAAAGCGGCGCTGGACCGTGCATACAAAGATCAACTGTGGAGCAAAGACGGAACGATCTCTCCGGCCGCCGTGGCCAAACCGCTGGACGTTGTCGCCAAAACAGGCGTGTACACAAAAGGCTATGACTTCAACAAACTGGTCGACATGTCATTCGTCAAAAATGCCTCGAAATGAAGCAGAAAAAAGAGTGTAAATGACCGGATCCGGAGGGGGCTATAAAGAGAAGACGGGAGCCGGGAGCCGGTGTCCATTCTTTTTTTTTACAGAGATCGCGGACATGCCGCCCGGCTGCAGAAAATTTGCCTGATTCTGTTCGAACAGCCCTGTGCCCTGAATTTTCCCGGCATCCGTACGGTGAATCCCTTCATGCGCCGTCCCCGGGCCCCGATAAGCTTCCTGCCGCGTGGCTGTCATCACGGAATTGCTGTCATGCCTGCGAAACAAAAAGGTTGCATCATACAAGTTTATCGCTGTATAATACACTTTATTTACAGGAAACTTGGTCAGGAACGAGGCGATTTTTATCATGACGCGATCCGGCACCGATCCGCTTGAAGTGATCGAGTATGAAGTGGTCGTGCTGCTCCGTCGGGCGGATTTTAAAAAAACGATGGACGGCCGGGAGAACAGTCTGTTCCGTTCCGGATACCTGATTCTGAATGTACTGCTGAAAAAGAGCCCGATGTCGGTTCGCGGACTGGCGGACCTGTTTCAGCTGGATTTGTCGACGATGAGCCGCCAGATCAAAGCGCTGGAAAACAAAGCGCTGATTGCCCGGAAAATAGAGGACCATGACGGACGTGTTCATCAGATCTCGATTACCGAGGCGGGAAGGCATGCGGTCTCCGCGCTGAAAGAAGAACGTATCCGGATTTATCAGGGCCTGCTCGACGACTGGAGCGAGGAAGAGCGGACCGTGTTTGCCGATCATCTGGCGGGACTGAACAGAAAAATCGAACGAAGAAAACGACTCAAATAAAAGGGGAGTTCTGTATGGTAAAGGAGACAATCGACTTTGCGAAAACGGCGCTGGTTCTGATCGATCTGCAGAAGGGCATCGTCGGCGTGCCCGGAGGAGACCGGGTCGTTGAAAATGCAGCGAAACTGGTGGATCTGTTTCATAGGCGGGGAGGATTCATTGTCTTTGTCAACGTTGATTTTCATGACGGAAAAGATGTGCTGAAGCCCCTGACCGATCGGCCGTTTCCGGCCGGTGAAAGAGCAGATGACTGGGCGGTTCTCGATCCGCGTCTCGATATTGGCAATCAGGACTATCGCCTGACCAAAAGGCAGTGGGGCGCTTTTTTCGGTACGGATCTGGATCTTCAGCTGAGGCGGAGGGGCATCGATACCATCGTGTTCGGCGGGATCTCAACTAACCGCGGTGTGGAGGGCACGGCCCGCGAGGCTTTTCATTACGGCTACCATCAATTTTTTATCGGGGATGCAATGACGGCGCACAGCGAAGAAGAGCACAGGGCCTCCATACAATTTATTTTTCCCTATATCGGGAGAGTTCGTTCGACGGACGGCTTTATCAAGCAGGCGGATGAATGAGCGGCTGGAAAAAAAGCCGCCCGGTTTTTCTGACGGCCATTGCAGCCGGAACAATACTGAATCCGCTCAATTCGTCGATGATCTCGCTGGCGCTTCGCAGCATTCAGGATAATTATCGGCTGTCGTTTGCCGCCGTTTCCTGGCTTGTGTCCGGATTTTATCTGGCCAGCGCGGTCGGCCAGCCGATAACGGGGAAGCTGGGGGATCTTGTCGGCCGCAGGAAGATGTTTCTGATCGGGTTATTGATTGCCGCCGCTGCCTCGCTGGGCGCCCCTCTGGCACCGACTTTTCTCTTCCTTGTTCTGATGCGGATTTTGTAGGCACTCGGCAGCAGCGCCGTCTATCCGTCCGGCGTCGCCATCATCCGCAGCCATGTGGACCACTCCAAGCAGGCATCCTCGCTTGCCATTCTGGCCATTTTTGCTTCGGTGATGACGGCTTTCGGGCCGACAGTCGGCGGATTTCTGATTGTCTGGGGCGGTTGGCAGACGATTTTCACCGTCAATTTCCCGTTTATTCTGATCAGCTTTGTCCTCGGCATTCTGGTCATTCCCAAAGATGTGCGAGATGGAGCCGTTCGGATCAAAGAGGTTCTGCATCGTCTTGATATTCCGGGAATCTGTCTTTTTTCCGCCGGCATTGTCTGTCTGCTCTGGTTTCTGCTGTCGCTCGAAGAAGCCGTGCACTACACGGCAGCGGCTGTCGGTCTGTTTTGTTTCGTCCTTTTTGCCCGCCGTGAATGGAAAACCGCCCGGCCTTTCGTCGATCTGCGCCTGATGAAGAAAAATCATGCGCTGACCCTTGTTTATGTGCTGTTCATTTTACTGAATATCATTAATTATTGCCTGTTTTACGGCCTGCCCAGCTATTTTCAGGATGCGCTCCATCTCGGCCTGCGGCTCAGCGGCGCGCTTATGCTGTTTATGTCGGTGGCCAGCGTCCTCTTTTCGCTTCTGACCGGACGCTGGATCGACCATTCCGGGACAGCGGCGCCGATCATTGCCGGAGCGGCTGCGACGGTAGGCGGATCGGCTCTTCTGCTGTTTTCGGCCGTAAATATTCCCTTCTGGCTGATCGGCGGGATCCTGCTGATAATGGGGGCCGGCTACGGGATCGGCAATGTATCCCTGCAGGCGGCGATGCTTGACGCGGCGCCGCGCGAAGCGGCGGGAACGTCCACCGGCTTGTTCCAGACCTGCCGTTATGTCGGATCCATTTTATCTACGGTTGTCCTTGGGATGATTTTCGGAAAGACGGTGACACCGCAGCACTTATTTTTGCTTGCCTGGGTTCTGGTCGCCGTCAGCGGTTCCGCTTTATTTATCAGCCTGAATTTTTTCGGGAAGAAAGCCCGCCTTTCAGCCCGATAAAACTTATCCGATCCGTAATTTTTGCGTCACGACTGCATCGGAAACGGCGAAAACTATAGCTATAATGGAAGCTGCGGGAACGGCGAATTTATGAAGGGGAGCCTGATTTCTTTTGGGAGGAATTTTTCTAAGAATCCTGACGGGATTTATAACCGCGATGATTGCGTCGGCGAAGGGACGCAACCCGATCGTCTGGTTTTTTGTCGGCGTCGTTTTCTATTGGCTCGCTCCGATCGTCATTCTGTTTATGCCAGGCAGAAGGATCAGGATGAGCCGGATTTTCCGGGCGGGCCCATCTTCCGGAGATGCCCTGAACTGGCGGAGACAGGTTGAGGCGACGTGCCCCTACTGCGGGAGCCGGGTCGTCATTGACGATATTCCGGGAAGCTGGGCCTGCCCGGACTGCGGCAGAACATTCACATACAGCGCGGACGGCCGTACTTACAGGATCAGAGAGGATCAGGTGCTTCCGCAGATTGAATGGATCGTCAAGCTTTTTGCCAAACTGGCCAAAAGAGACGGCGTCGTCACAGAAAATGAAGTCCGGCAGGTGGATCGTATTGTTCGGCAGGCGTTTCAGCCGAACGAAGAGCAGCTCAGCCGGATTATGTCTGTTTTTAACATGTCGCGTTATTCGGATGAGACTTTTGAAGAGATTGCCGAAAACCTGTATGCTTCTGTCGGCGGCCGCCGGGACATCCTTGAGGATACGCTGGTTGCGCTTTTGGCCATTGCCTCTGCCGACGGATCGCTGAACGCCGGGGAGGAGGCAATGATCGCCCGGACGGCGGATCTCTTCGGCCTGGGTGCGGCATATGCCTCGCTCAAGGCCCGTTTTTATGAAAACACGCAGGAAAAAGGCGGCGACCTGGCGGCATGCTACCGGCTGCTCGGCTGCAGCGAGCACGATTCCGATGAAACGATAAAAAAGCAGTACCGGCAGCGGATCAAAGAAAATCATCCGGACCGGCTGGTCGGCCGCGGGGCTTCGGAGGAGAGTATCCGGCAGGCCAATGTCAAGGTGACGGAGATCAAGCGTGCTTTCGAAACTATTATGGCCGCACGCGGCTGACCGAATAATTCAGAGGGATGATCGTATGGAATTAAGCGATGTATGCCGGAAAATCTTAAAGAACAGCCTGGATCTGAAGGCGGGCGAAACGTTTCTGATCGTGACGGATGATGCGAAAAAAAGACTGGCTGAAGCGCTGTACCGGGCCGGGCAGGCAATCGGCGCGGAAACGCTGCTGATTGTTATGAAAGAACGGCAAAGGTCCGGTGAAGAGCCGCCGCGGGCAGTTGCCGCGGCCCTGATTGAAGCGGACGCCGCCGTCCTGATCACCGAATTCTCGCTGACGCACACCCGGGCGCGCAAAAGGGCGGTTGAAGCGGGCACGCGGCTGGCGACCATGCCGGGAATAACGGAAGATATGTTTCTGCAGGGTGCGATTACTGCCGATTATTCGGAGGTAAAGGCGCTGACGGAACGGATCACCGGGCTGCTCGACCGCGGCCGCCGGGTGCTCATCGAAAAGGGAGGGCAGCGCCTCGCTTTTTCTATCGAAGGACGGAAGGGCGTGCCGAGTACAGGTGTCTATATCCACTCCGGCGAATCGGGCAATCTGCCGTCGGGAGAAGCGTTCATAGCGCCGGTTGAAGGGACGGCGTCAGGCAGGATACTTGTCGACGGATCGGTCGTCGGCGTCGGCAAATTGAAGTCGTCTCTTCTTTTGACAGTAAAGGACGGCCGTCTGGTCGAAGCGGAAGGCGAGGGTGCCGGACGGCTTCTTGAACTATTGGGAGCAGATCTCGGCCGCTCGGTCGCCGAATTCGGCATCGGTACAAACCGCAGCGCACGGATTACCGGCAATGTGCTTGAAGACGAGAAGGTATACGGAACGGTGCACATTGCATTCGGCAGCAACCTGACATTCGGAGGAACGATTGAGGCCGGCGTGCACATCGACTGCGTGTTCAAAGATCCGGATGTGAAAATCGATGGCTGCCAAGTGATGAAAAACGGACGCATGTCGGGAACGGCACCGAAAAGATAAACGGAGTATCCGGCCGGGAGCGACTCCGTTGTCTGTTTCTCGGCCGGGCGTGACCAGCACCAAAATTTCGGAGTCGCACCGAACCAGGCTGGAGTCGCACCGAACTTGAGCGGACGCACCGAATCGGTCTGAAGTCGCACCAAAATCCTGAAAACTCGCACCGAACCGAGCTAGAGTCGCACCGAATCGGGTCAAAGTCGCACCAAAATCCTGAAAACTCGCACCGGATTGAGCTAGAGCCGCACCGAACTTGAGCGGATGCACCGAACCAGGCTGGAGTTGCACCGAAATCCTGAAAACTTGCACCGGATCGAGCTAGAGTCGCACCGAACTTGAGCGGACGCACCGAATCGGTCTGAAGTCGCACCAAAATCCTGAAAACTCGCACCGGATTGAGCTAGAGCCGCACCGAACTTGAGAGCGGCCGCACCGAATCGGTCTGAAGTCGCACCGAAATCCTGAAAACTTGCACCGAACTTGAGCGGATGCACCGAATCGGGCCAAAGTCGCACCAAAATCCTGAAAACTCGCACCGGATCGAGCTAGAGTCGCACCGAACTTGAGCGGACGCACCGAATCAGGTCAAAGTCGCACCGAAATCCTGAAAACTCGCACCGGATCGAGCTAGAGTCGCACCGAATTTGAGCGGTCGCACCGAACCAGGCTGGAGTTGCACCGAACTTGAGCGGACGCACCGAATCAGGTCAGAGTCGCACCAAAATCCTGAAAACTCGCACCGAACCGAGCTAGAGTCGCACCGAACTTGAGCGGATGCACCGAATCGGTCTGAAGTCGCACCGAAATCCTGAAAACTTGCACCGGATCGAGCTAGAGTCGCACCGAACTTGAGCGGATGCACCGAATCGGTCTGAAGTCGCACCAAAATCCTGAAAACTCGCACCGAATCGAGCTAGAGTCGCACCGAATTTGAGCGGCCGCACCGAATCAGGTCAAAGTCGCACCAAAATCCTGAAAACTTGCACCGGATCGAGCTAGAGTCGCACCGAATGCAGCTGAACTCGCACCGAAACGTTAAACAGCCCCGTTTCGGGATGTGTATCGGTCAACATACCCGGTTTATCGGTCGGCGCAGTAACTTTATCGGTCAACGTACCTCATTTATCGGTCGTCACGGCAATTTTATCGGTCAATGTACCTCGTTTTTCGGTCGGTGTGCCCAAATCGATAAATGTGAATAATCAGAACGGGGAAAAGGACTTCTAACAGGCACCGGCCCTTTTCTTTACAGACCGACATTGCGGATCATATCCCGCTTCCGGCACGACCATTGTCCGGACCGGGCCTCGCCATCGAGAATACGGACGGGGCGCGTTTTTGTCTGTGACGTTTCCAGGGGCGGACGATCTATATGAATAAATTGAATAGTGCTGTTTGCGCCGGAGCCGGACATGTGCCGGCCTTTTTCGTGTTATCGAGATGTGCAGCCTTAAAGTCGGGAGAGATGAGATGTCTGAAAGCCGCACAGTCGCACTTTAGTTTGCAGAAAATTTTAAAGAGAAAATGTTAAAATACTATTTACAACTTAAACAAACTCTGATAATATCAATGTCAATCACAAAAAAATTAAGTTTTGGGGGAAGTGAGAATAATGGAACAGGTCGTGAACAGCATACGAGTGAAAGGCTTGATTCGAATTATTTTGCGTTTGCGCACATGAAGGGCTGAAACAAAACCGTTTCTCTGGAATGGCATTGTTTGAGTCCGGCTTATCATCTTCAACGAATAGGCGCTCAGGCAATCGCAAAAACAGCGCCTATCCGCCGCGTTTCACGGATAGGTTTTTTTGTTGGCCTTTTAATTTAAATATTTCGATTATTCCAATTAAACTAGCATAAAGCAATTAACACAATCAGCATCCGAATTTTTAAAAAATAGAATTTATTAGGGAGCGAAAAAGGATGAAGGATGAGCAGACAATGAAATCAGAAAAAGAAGAAGCGAACAAGAAGGGAGATCCCCAAAGGCGGGAAGCGAAAACCGCGGATAAACAGAGTTTCAAGGATTATTTCATGGATCGGATGTACGCCGTTTCCGGAGGCATTGCCTATGCCATTCTGGTCACGTTGGGCGTCGGCTTGCTTTTTGAGACGCTTGCCAAATTCACGGGATTCATGCCTTTCGAGACCATCGGAGGTGCGGCGAAAGTGCTGCTCGCCCCTGCTTTGGGGGCCGGTGTGGCTTATGCTTTGAAGAGCAATACACTGACCATGTTTGCGGCCATGGCCTGTGCATCCGTCGGTGCCAATGCGATTCAGCTGGTCCATACAACGCCGGCCCAGGTCTTCACAATTACGACCGGACAACCGGTCAGCGGTGTGCTGGCGGCGGTCATCGCCGTATTTGTCGGCAAAAAAATCACCGGAAGGACCAAGTTCGATATCATGGCCATTCCGTTTTTCTCCGTTCTGATCGGCGGTATCTGCGGTTACGGCCTTGCGCTGGTGGTGACGCCTTCGCTGAACTGGATCAGCGGCCAGATCACGCACTCCGTTCAGGGATCGCCGCTTATCGCATCGATGGTCATTTCGCTTGTCTGGAGCATTTTCCTGATGTCTCCTGCCTCTTCAGCCGCACTGGCGATTGCCCTGCAGCTTGACCCTGTGTCCAGTGCCGCGGCCCTGATCGGCTGCACGGTTCAGTTCGTCGGTTTCACGGTGATGTCGTTCAAAGAAAATGATTTCGGCGGATTTTTCGCGCAGGCCCTTGTGACGCCGAAAGTGCAGTTCCCGAATCTGGTCAAGAATCCGAAGCTGATTATTCCCCCGTTCGTCGCCGCAATGGTGAGTGCCCCGATCGCAACGATGCTGCTTGGTCTTAAAGTGCCCTACGAACTGGGCGGCCTGGGCCTCAGCTCGCTGATCGCTCCGTTGAACATTCTTGCTGTCCAGGGCGTTCGCGGATTGATGATCTTTATTGTATCCGGTGTCCTGATCCCGGCGGTCATCACACTGGTGCTTTATCGGGCCATTAAAGTTGCCGGCTGGGTCAAAGAGAGAGACCTGCATCTGGAAGTTCAATGAGAACCGGCAGCTGCGCGTTCTGAGGACGGCGCGGAATGTATGCCGGAAAGTCCGCTCATCGAAATACCTATTCGAAAAAATAAAAGAGAAAAAGAGTTAAGGATGAAAACAGAATCGCTGAAAACAGAGCGTATAAAGAGAAAAAGAGTCCGTCCCGCGCGGGCTTTTTTTCATGGACACGCCGCGGGCGGGTAAAAGCGCTGAGGGCCGTTGCCGGGGGAAACGGCATTTCCGCATACCAGGCGTTACAGGATTCAAACAAGCAACCGGGCCGCCAAGGAGCCTCTCGCCCGAGCGGCGCCGTCTGAGAAGCGGCACTTCGGAAAAGTGTGAGTAAAATATCTGCAGGCGATCGTTCAGCCTGTAAGTTCCGCTGCCGACTGCTGCCGTGAACGAACCTGCAGGACACCGGGCGCAGCAGGCATGTGAGCTTATTCTTTGAGAAAGAGGGCTCTTCCCGGCAAATCAAAATCGTGCAGAACCCGATTCTAAAGGGCCGATCCTCGTGAAACGGAATACCACAGTTTATTTGAATTTAAAACAAATAGAGCCGTTCGTCTGGCGGAACTTACAGGCCCCTTCCGCTTCGGGCATGAAACGCCTGCTGGAAGAGATGGCCGACAGATCATCCGGAAACGGGATAAAAAGTGATACTGCCTTTTGAATAAACGGTCTCCTCAGGGTGCCGGCCTCTTCGCTGAAATGAGAAAAGGTGCATTTCTGATGAAGAAGGAGCTGTGTTAAAATTAAGAGAAAGATAAGCGATCCAGAAAGAGGCAGATAGAGATGAAAGTGAGTATTCTTGGCGGAGGCAGCGAGATCGGCGCTTCCTGTCTGCATGTACATATCGGCGAAACCGATTTATTGATCGATGCCGGCATGCGCGTGCACGGAGACGATTTGCTTCCGGCATTCGGAATGCTGGACAATCTTGGCGAACCGGAGGCGGTACTCGTGACCCATGCACATGCCGATCACATCGGCGCGCTGCCGATTGTCCACCGATTCTATCCGAAAGCTCCGATTTTTGCCACACCGCCTACCGCCGATTTAATGCAGATCATGATGAGGGATTCTTTTAAAATCATGGAACAGCGCTGTCTGGAAACGCGTTCGCTCATTCCGTACACGAAGGAGCAGATGGAAGAAACGCTTCGGGCCGTGCGCTTATTTCCTGCCGGCGGAACGATAACGTTCGGTGATGCAAAGGTGACTCTATACCGGGCCGGCCATATTCTGGGTGCGGTGATGTTTCTGATTGAAGGCGGCGGCGAAAAACTGCTCGTCAGCGGAGATCTGAGTTTCAAGGCGGGCCGGACGATTCCCGGGGCGGAGGTGCCGGCCGGCACGCGCCCGGATGCACTGATCCTTGAATCCACCTACGGGAACCGCGAACATTCAGATCGCAATACGGAGGAAAAAAGGCTTGCAGATAATGTCGCCGAGGTGATCGCAGCCGGCGGTTTTGCACTGATTCCCGCTTTTGCCCTGGGCAGGGCTCAGGAAGTGCTGCTGATCCTGCAGGACTATATGGACCGCGGGCTGATTCCGGAATTTCCGATCTATGTCGACGGGCTGGTGACGCCGATCAGTAAAATCTACCGGCGCTACCCGCAATTTCTTAAAGGTCCCGTGGCCCATCGTATTCGGACAAACGGCGATGCGTTTCTCACTGAAGGACGATGTACGGCTGTGCAGCCGAAAGAGCGTGAGGGGGTTCTGCAGGGAAAGCCCGCCTGTATCATCGCCTCGTCGGGGATGCTGATCGGCGGTGCCAGCGTCTGGTATGCAGAGAGGCTGATCGGCGGCGCACAGAATGCCATTTTTATCACCGGCTACCAGGATGAGGAAAGTCCGGGCCGAAAATTGCTCAATCTGGCTGAAGGTGAGAGCGATGAATTGGAACTGAACGGGACGGTTCACTCCGTAAAATGCCGGGTCGGTAAATACGGCCTTTCCGCCCACGGCGATGCCGGGGAGCTGAACCGCTTTATCGATACGGTCCGTCCGGCGCATACATTGCTCGTTCACGGTGATGACGAGGCCCGCGCTGCATTAAACGAAAGAATCGAAAAACGCTACTGCCCGATTTTATCGGAAAATGGAGAAGCCTACACATTCAGCCGAAGCGCATCCGGCCGGGAAATCCGCAGCGGCGGTCCGCAGCGCGGCCCGGACCGGGCCCTGAAGGAAAAAGTGGGCTCCCTGATCCTGTATCGGAAAAAAGAAGACGAGCCGCTTCATCTGGCGCTGTGCACGGGCGTTCACGGAAGGACACATTCTTTGATCTGCCAGACACCGAAAGGGAAGCAGATCCGGCTGTCCCCGGATCAGACGGCCGAAACAGTCGGACGCTGGAACCGCTCCTTTGACGAGCTGCAAAGCGATTCCGGCGAAGTGTTTGCCTTTGCCCGTCCGTTTATAAAAAAAATAGACTGGGAGAGGGCGAAGGAAGGAAACCGGACATTCGCGGAAATGGTATCAATGTGCCTTCCGGAAGCCGATCTGAAGCAGCGACTTGCCGCGGCGCTTGTCCTGCAGGCGCTGCCGGATCGTTTCCGAACCTTGAATCAGGGCACGGCCCGTTACCGGATCGATCGGGAAAGCCGGCGTCTGCTGGCCGGTCCTGCGCTGCCCGTCCAGGGCCTGAAAATGAACGTGACCCTGGCGATGGATAAAATCAGGGAACTGCTGGCCGATCAGCCGCACTTTATCCGCTGCGGAGCCGACGGGCTGGGAACGGATGACGAGCGTATCACGCTCTATTTTGATTTTCCCGACACGGTCGGCCCTGAGGAACGGGAGAGGCTGTCCGGGAAAATAAAAGATGCGACCGGATGGACGGCTGCTTTTTCCGATTCTGTCCGTACGGATCTTCTGCAGGCAAAGATCGGCGAATCGCTCGGCACATCTGTTTCGCCGTCGATTTATCTCGATACAAAATGTGTGTCGCTTCCTATTAAATGTCCGGAAAACGGCGGGGAGATCGCCGAAAAAATAAAGAAGGAAACAGGATTCACGCTGCAGTTCAAAGATGAATCGCCCGCCCTGGCGGACGCTGAGGAACGGCGCGGTGTTCCGCCGGAATTCTTCAGGGCGCAGACGCCGTCCCCGCGGCTTGAAAATAATGAGGCCATCCATGAAGCGAAAGTCTGGGCGGCGGATCGCGGTATCACGATTTACAAGGCCAGTATGAAACAGCGGAACGGACTCGCCTATATGGAAGTGCATTTTATCACACCGGAAGTCGCCATGCGGCACACGGCGGACATGGAAGAATTGTCCTACCGGACGGGACTGCCGATCACTTTCGCGAAGAATCCGAAACAGAATGAGATCATCCGCGCAGCCTCGGAACTGATTCCCGAGGACTGGGGCCTTCAGAAAAATCCGTCTCTGCACCCGGGAGAAGCGCTGCTGACGGTCAAGCTTCCGGAAAAGCCCCCTGAAGAAGAAGTGCGGCGGGTAGGCGGGCGGATTGAGGAGCGGACTGGCTACAGGCTGTCCGTTCTCGTTCGCTGACAGATGCGGATGAAAGAATAAGGAGCATGGTTTTGATGGCAAAATCCAAAGTAAAGACGAATGCAATGCGAATCCTTGATTCAGAAAAAATACAGTACGGGACTCAGACTTATGACATCAGCGACGGGCTGATTGACGGCGTTTCCGTTGCGAAGAAAGTCGGCGAGGATCCGAAAACCGTTTATAAAACGCTGGTGACACAGGGTCACAGCGGTGAATTTTATGTCTTTGTCGTCCCTGTGGCAGAAGAACTCGATCTGAAAAAAGCAGCCGCAAGCGTCGGGGAGAAGCGCGTTGAAATGATCCATGTGAAGGATATTCAGAAGCACACCGGCTATGTGCGCGGCGGCTGTTCCCCGGTCGGCATGAAAAAAGCCTATCCGACGGTGATTGATGTCTCTGCCCGTTCGATCGATCATATTGTGGTCAGCGGCGGGAAAAAAGGCGTGCAGATCATCCTGGCTGTCGATGATCTGGTCAAGGCAGCTCATGCCGAACTGCATGAGATCATCAAGTAATCCTTAGCTGACAGCCTTAATATATATTGAGATTGCAGGCAGCGCGCTGCTTTTTTCAGGAAGTCCGGTCTCAGGAATCAGCTGCCGGCGGCCAACCATGCGTTTCGGATCCTTATATGGCGTTTACCCGGGCGTGACAGGCTCATGAACGCGGGACATCGGCGCGCATCCGATATCATTATAAAATGGCGGAGCTGAATCAGCAGATAAAAGGCAGAGTCTGCCCCAAAAGCATGCTTGCATCGGAGCAAATCAATAGGGCCCATGACTCAACGAGAGTATGAGTCATGGACCGCTTTTTCGTATAAAAGTCTTTTCCTTTTTGTGCTTGCCTGGCTAAAATCAGGCGTCAATAACACCCGCAAAAAACGGGCATTTTTATTTTTAGCAAGTTTTATTCATTATTAACCTGGATTTCCGGGAAATTATAACAAGTTGGCGCATCAGTAAGGGATTTTCAGCTTAACACCTCTTCCTCATTGGTATAATTGGTTACTAATGGTCCCAAAATATCTTAAACATCCGGATTTTCATGGCTTCGGTATAAAAAACCGGGAATGTAAGTGTTAAAGAAGAATTGCTTTTTTTACTAAGCTTGTATGGTCCAAGTACTCATGTAATTTTTGATCATTCAAGAGCATTTGTTATCTGCGCTGCTGTCAGCCAATGCCGCGTCTGGCATCGGCAGGTAACGGCGGATGTCCCCGCCCTGCAGATGAGCGGATGCCGGATGCACGCGGCGGTCCGGTTAGATACATCAGCCGGGGGGATACTCAGTATATGGAATAATCGAAAGCAGCACCGTCCCTTAAATAGGCTGTTCTTCAGACTGAAAAGCATAAGACAGCCGAATCCGGTCCGGGACCGGCTGCGACGGGCACGGACCCGCCGGACGCGCCTCCTATCGAACAGGATGGGATCATCCGCTCATTTTTAACGTCGAATCAGGCATGTATTAATTTTTGAATCATGCCTGCTTTTTTGAGAAAAAATATTTTTGGGTCTATTTAACTGAAATCGCTTTCGTGATAAGCTTTAAGTAAACAGAAAACTTGTACAAAAAGGAAAAAAGGGGTGTGAGAAAATGAAAAAAATAATGAATGAAGCGGAAAACATTGTTGATCAAATGCTGGACGGCCTCGCTTTTACAAATGACGCAATCGTCGAACGTCTGCCGGGAACGCAAGTGATCGCCAGAACGTATCGATCGGATGGAAAAGTAGCCGTGATCAGCGGCGGCGGGAGCGGCCATGAACCGACGCACGCCGGTTTTGTCGGAAAGGGCATGCTGGCTGCTGCGGTGGCCGGACCTGTTTTTACTTCACCTGCACCCGATCAGATTCTCGAAGCCATTAAACATGCGAACCAGGGGGCCGGCGTTCTGCTTGTCATCAAAAATTATACAGGCGATGTGATGAATTTTGAAATGGCCGAAGAACTGGCGGCCGGAGAAGACATCCCGGTCGATCACATCGTTGTCAATGATGATGTTGCCGTCGAAGACAGCACTTACACGGCGGGAAGGCGCGGCGTTGCCGGAACGATACTCGTTCATAAAATTATCGGTGCGGCGGCGGAAGCGGGCCTGCCGCTTAAAGAATTAAAATCGCTTGCCGAAGAGCTGATTCCCTCGATTAAGACGATTGCCGTCGCCCTCTCTGCGGCCACGGTACCCGAAGTCGGCAAACCGGGATTTGAACTGGCGGAGGACGAAATCGAATACGGGGTCGGCATCCATGGGGAACCGGGCTATCGCCGCGAGAAGATTAAATCGTCGAAAGAAATGGCATCGGAACTGATCGAACAGCTGAAAAAGAACTTCAACTGGCAGAGCGGCGACCGCTATGGTGTCCTCGTTAACGGGATGGGGGCGACTCCGCTGATGGAACAGTATGTTTTTATCAATGATGTCCGGCAGCTGCTGGCAGAAGAAAAACTGGACATTGTCTTTAAGAAAGCCGGCAATTATATGACGTCGCTCGATATGGCGGGCATCTCGCTGACGATGATCCGGCTGAAAGAGGAACAGTGGCTGAAGTGGCTTCAGGAACCGGTAACGACCATTGCGTGGTAAGGAGGATGAGAGAGATGCTGACGGTTGAAAAGACGATCGCATGGCTGAATCTATTCGGACAGAAGGTTGAAAAAAACAAAGACTATTTGAGCGAACTGGACCAGAAGATCGGCGACGGCGACCATGGAGCAAACATGGCACGGGGAGCGGCGGCGATGAAAACCGCTCTTGAGCAGAAAGCCTTCGATACAGTGCAGGATGTTTTGAAAACGGCGGGTATGGCCCTGTTAAGCAAGATCGGCGGAGCATCGGGTCCCTTGTATGGTTCTGCTTTTATCGGGATGGCGAAACAGGCGGGCGGAGAATCCGCGGATGTACCGGCTGTGCTTGAGGCAGGGCTGGAAGGCATTCGGAAACGCGGAAAAGCGGAGGCTGGAGACAAGACAATGGTTGACGTGTGGCTTCCCGCTGTTGATGCGGCCAAAAATAAAGAGCTGAACCGGGAACGGATTGACGGATGGGTGAAGGCAACCGAACCGATGAAGGCGAAAAAAGGACGGGCCTCTTATTTGGGCGATCGTTCAATCGGGCACGTTGATCCGGGAGCCGCCTCAAGCGGCCTGCTGTTTGAATCGTTGATTGAAGAAGGCGTTCTCGATGAGTGATTACGGAGTTCTGCTCGTCTCGCATGTCGCTCAGATTGTCGAAGGCCTGAGCCGACTATTAAAAGAAGTTGCTCCGGATGTGGCGCTCACAACAGCCGGCGGCACGGATGACGGCGGTGTCGGAACAAGTTTCGATAAAATTCAGGCGGCCGTCCGCGAGAATGCCGGCGAAAGTCTGCTGGCGTTTTATGATCTGGGCAGTTCGAAAATGAATCTGGACATGGTCGCGGAAGTATCAGACAAGAAAATCGAAATATTTGATACGGCTTTCATCGAAGGCGCTTATACGGCGGCCGCCCTGCTTCATGCGAAAGTCTCTTATCCCGAAATTCTGAAACAGCTGGAGCCGCTGAAGGTGAAATAGGAGACATAAGGTTATTCCGCAGCATTTCCTGAGTACGGCTTAAAAATTTCTGTGCAGGCCTTTGATTTGCAAAATCCGTAATCGGCACGCTGCAGCCGTCTGAATCTTTTATAAGCAGCCGGACTTTCGATGAACCGCCCGTCCGGGAGGCTGCTGCCGGCCGCCGGGGCGCAAGAGGGCTCGCAAACCAGATCCCGATCGGACATAAAGCGCCGGCGGTGAACGCCGAAGCCGCGGAACGGTTCGGATGAGAATCGTCAAGCTCTCAGCCGAAAGCGTCCGCGCCGAATGGAACCGGTCTCCGGGAGTTTCCGGTATGCAAGCATGCGTCATTTTATTTGTACATGAAGTCTGTTTTCTCTGATCAGAGAAAACAGGCTTTTTCCTTCAGCCGAAGAGATACAGGTTCCAGCGCGACTGCCCCGGAAGATCGGCTAACCGAGGAACCCCGGCTGTCTTGATTGTCTTGATTGATCGGCCGCTGCCGGGGGAGTCCGCCTTTCAGCGCCGCGCCGATTGATTTCCGAAAGCTCCCCATAAATAGCTAAGAACCGCCGTATGCGGGCTTACACAAGCCAGCTGGTCGGGATCAGGAAAGCATAGGGAGCGGTGAAGACGGCAAACAGCAGTGCCATCCGCTTTGCCTGTTTTGTGCTCATCCTTTTTTTCAGCAGAACTAAATCAAGCCGGTATGTCAGCACGGCAGAGATCAGAATGACCAGACAAAACAGCGCCACGCTGAGCGGCGAGGTATAAATATAGTAAAAGTCAATAAGGTTCAGAGAAAGCGGGCTTCCGTTCTTCCCGGAAAGCATCAGCAGGAGTGCCGCGAAAATATCTGCGGCCATGCCGATTCCCCAAAGGGCCATCAATAAGCCGAGCCGGTTCTTTATTTTTATATGAAAAAAAAGCAGAATGACAAACATGACTGCCGCGTCGATGATCAGACTTGCGGCGGCGGCAAGGCCGAGGAGCGGCGGCGAGAAATAAAACATGAACACCGGAAAAATGATATTGGGCAGGATGAGCCGGCGGATTGTGTTCAAAAGACATCTTCCTTATCAGTAAATGTCGGCACCGAAAAAGGCCGCTTTATAGATTAATATTAGCATAGTACACAATAGAATGGAGTGCGCGGGCATGAATTTGAAAACGTATTCATGATAGAATGAAAGTGTGACTTATATCTCAATCGCTGAAGGCGGCGATGGGTTCCATGAATATTATAGAAAAACGGGGGAATGAACGATGGTGAAATCATTGGCAGACAGGGGACGGCCGGAAAAGGGCCTGCCGATCTCCTTTCTGCCGGAAAACGGAGGAATGAATCGCGGGGATCAGATGCAGAGAAATATCCCTCTGCTGCGGAAGCTGGCCATTGCGACAGATGAACGGTTCCTGATTGTTCCTTTTTCCGATATTATGTACATCGGCGCGGACCGCGGCAGAACGGTCGTTGCTTTGAGAAAGAAAAAAATGACTGTAAACGAGACACTCGTCTCTTTGGAAAAAAGGCTGCAGCCGCAGAGCGGCATCGTCCGCGTGCACCGCGCTTATCTCGTGAACCTCGAAGCGGTGACGGAAATTTCTCCATGGTTCAATTCAACCTATAATCTGATGCTGGAAAACGGAGACAAGGTTCCGGTCAGCCGGAACTACGCGAAAAATCTAAGAATGTGGTTCAGACTTTAGGAAAATTTTCGGCCTGATTGTTATATAACAAACATACATGTTATATAACAAAAATGTATTTCAAACGGCCGTTCCGCTCTTTCAAAACAGGGTAGCGGCTTTTTATCCGCTCATTGTACGATCAGACACCGTTTTCCCTTACAATTGAGAAAAGCTGACGTCCGAGGTCCGAAAATGAACGGAGGAGGCAAGAAAAGTGAGTGCGATTACCATTGTGATTGGCTCGATCTGCATTTTGGCAATAGCCTATCGGTTTTACGGAGTTTTTATGGCAAACAAGGTCCTGCGTTTAAACAATGATACAGTGACACCGGCCCATGCCTTTGCGGACGGAAAAAATTATGTTCCGACGAACCGATGGGTTGTTTTCGGGCATCATTTTGCGGCCATTGCTGCGGCCGGCCCGCTTGTCGGTCCGGTTCTTGCCGCACAGTTCGGATATTTTCCCGGCCTGCTTTGGCTTCTGATCGGAGCGGTGGTCGGAGGAGCCGTACACGATCTGGTCGTTCTCTATGCATCGATGCGGCATGACGGGAAATCGCTTTCGGAAGTTGCCAAGAAGGAAATGGGACCGGTGGCCGGATTCTGCACCGGGCTTTCCATGCTGCTGATTATCACCATCACCATGGCGGGCCTGTCAATGGTCGTCGTCAATGCGCTCACGAACAATCCGTGGGGCGTATTCACCGTTGCCATGACGATCCCGATCGCGATGGCGGTCGGCCTTTATTACCGCAAAAGCGGCAACCTGAAAATGGCTTCGGCGGTCGGTTTTCTCTTTATCCTGCTGGCCGTCTTTGCCGGGCCGTACATTCAGCACACGGCGCTCGGGCATTTATTGACGCTCGACGTGAAAACCTTGTCCGTTCTGCTGCCCGTCTATGCGTTTTTCGCGGCGGCCCTGCCGGTCTGGCTGTTGCTGACACCGCGCGATTATCTGAGCTCTTTCATGAAAATCGGCGTCTTTGCCGCGCTGATTATTGGCGTTTTTATCATTAACCCGATGATTCGGATGCCGGCACTGACACAGTTTACGGGCGGAGGCGGTCCGGTCATCGGCGGCCCGGTCTGGCCTTTTATCTCCATTACGATTGCCTGCGGAGCGATTTCGGGTTTCCACGCCTTTGTCAGTTCGGGAACCACGCCGAAGATGATCGATCGCTGGACCGATATCAAAATGGTCGCTTTCGGAGCAATGCTGGTAGAGTGCCTGGTCGGTATTATGGCGCTGATCGCTGCGACAGCGCTTCATCCGGCCGATTATTTTGCGATTAATTCTGTGCCGGCCGTGTTTAAGACACTCGGCATGAACGTCGTCAATCTGCCGCAGCTGGACCATGAGATCGGACTGGGTCTTGCCGGCAGGCCGGGAGGCGCCGTGACACTTGCTGTCGGCATGACCTATATTTTCACAAGTATTCAGTGGTTCAGCCACCTCGCGCCTTATTTCTTCCAGTTTGTCATTTTATTCGAAGCGGTCTTCATTTTGACGGCAGTTGACGCGGGGACCCGTGTTGCCCGCTATTTGATTCAGGACTTTTTCGGTGAATTCTATGCTCCTCTGAAAAAAGCAGACTGGCTGCCGGGTTCTATTTTTGCAAGCGCTCTCGCCTGCCTGCTGTGGGGTTATCTGCTCTTCTCGGGCAATATTGGGTCGATTTGGGTACTCTTCGGCGTCTCCAATCAGTTAATGGCGGCCATCGGGTTGATTGTCGGCGCCACATTTGTTCTGAAAATCGCCGTTAAAAGGCGTTATATGCTGACCTGCCTGATTCCGCTTGCCTATCTGTATGTGACGGTAAACGTAGCCGGATACTGGATGATTACCCATGTCTACCTGAATCGCGCCGCTTCCGGATTCAGCCTGCTTAACGCGATCCTGTCCATCGTCATGCTCATTCTCGGTTTCGTGATCATGGTGACCGCGATCAAAAAATGGCTGGAAATGTGGCGTGAACCGCGCGTCGATATAGAGGAGCTGACCGTCGGCTGACGGCTGTACTGCCTGCGGCCGGAGACAAAATATCCGCTCTTTGGCCGCTCTTTACATACTTCCTTCAGACCGCCGCGCACCCGGCCGTCTGAAAAGGGATGCTCTGTTTGCTGAGGAAAGGACAGCAACCGGTACGAAGATGCGAAAATAACTAAAGAGATCGATCGGAAAGAGGGAGGAGCATCGGGATGAATCAGAAGGTGCAGGGAGTCGGGATGGACGGAGAGACGCGCTGTGTCCATTACCACACAGAAAAGGATATCATCGCGATCAAGTTTAAATGCTGCGGCACCTATTATGCCTGTTACTCATGCCATGAAGCACTGGCCGGTCACCCGGCGGAAGTCTGGGAACGCAGCCGGTTCGATGAAAAGGCGATTCTGTGCGGTTCATGCGGTCATGAACTGACGATTAACGAATATTTGACAGGCGGTTTCCGCTGCCCGAACTGCGGCGCACTGTTTAACCCGAAGTGCTCCCTGCATGCTCCGCTTTACTTTGATGTGGAAAAGCACGGCTGAAGCCGTCTGCCGAAAAATAAAGATCAAAAAAAGCGCTTCATTCGCGCCTGGCGGGAAGGAAGAGCCTTATCAACAATCGACGGATCAGTTGAGAATTTTATTATTCGAATAAATGCCCTTGATTTCTTCCGGCGTTTTGCCGCGGACAAGCAGGCAGAAATTCTCATAGCCGATTTCCCCGTGGGCACTCATCAATCGTTCAAGAGCCTGCAGACCCTGCGGATGCTTGTTGATTTTTTCGATCTCGCTTTTGTACAGATCGATGATGGATCGCTGGACGAAATGAGGAGCAAAACGGGCGGCAAATTTTTCATTTCCCAGCATCAGGCCGCACAAATATTCATATTTGAACTGCAGCTGACGGGTAAAATTCACAAGATGAAGCAAACGGTAGAACGTGTCCGGATAGTTTGTCCTGAAGTCTTCAATATCCGTCCGCGCATTTTTGAGATCCTGTATACTGCTGATCATTTTCACCACATGATCATCTCCTTTCCATTTCATCGGAAACCGCCCCTCTCTCTTTAGAATTATGTCCGTGAGTGCGTGCAATAATCCCTTTCATCATTCATGGAAGAACATCAGTCGGAAAAGCGGTTCCCTACAAGTTAAGGTTTACCAAAAATCCGGGATAGGAAAGCCGTTGCAGCCTTGCCGTCCCGCCTGCTTTGCCGGTGCCGGTTGTTGATCGTCTAATTAACATTTATCAAAGGCATGAATTTTTCCGGTGCTCTCATGCTTAGCTTATCTCTTTTTGCCCAAACTGTAAAATGATTCTTTTTTATTAAAACGATAACGACAAAACATAACTGTTCTAAAATAAGAAGAGAAACGACTGTCTGAGGGAACAACTGAATATTGCAGTTTCTGATTAAGCATGATATAGTTAAAACTCAATAGAAGGAAAAAACCATAAAAAGCCAAACTTCAACATATCATATGTGTACCCTTTTGTCAATAGCAAATGGTGAAATGGAAGATCGATTCTGACCGGCCGATCTTCAGAATTAAGAAACCTGCTTTCTCTGCCCGGCCGAAGGGAAAGGGACTGACATTGCATTCGTGTATTCAGTTGGCCGGCCGGCGTTCGCAAACGCCGGCTGTTCGCCGGGAAACACGGACACGGAATATCGTGAATGTTTTCCGGCCTCCTGAACGCCGCTGCAATCGGATGACTTTTTACAGGAACAAGAGGTGTTTTTCATGGTACAGAATGAGCGAAAAAAAGAGCAAAATCGGATAAATGAAGTGGTTGACGTCATCAGCTCGAAAATTTCCGGAATAACCGGGGAAAAAGGGGCAGTCAGGAAAGGCATCGTTGATCTTCGCCAGAATTTCTGGGAAGACGTGACGGTCAATCTCGACGAAATGGATGATGTTTATGAAACACAGGCGAGCATTAAGCAGCAGGCCGAGCTTTTGTCCGAGCGCGAGCGGCGTCACGGGCAGATGGACAGGGAGCTGAAAACGTTGTACCGCCTTCAGGATTCGCCTTATTTCGGCCGGATCGACTTTCAGGAGGAAGGCGAACAGAAGACGGAGCCACTCTATATCGGCATCGGGTCGCTGATGGATGCCCGCAATGAGAAATTCCTGATCTATGACTGGCGGGCGCCCATCTCAAGCATGTACTATGATTATGCTCCGGGTCCGGCTAAATTTGATTCGATTGACGGAGAAATCAAAGGCGAAATGAAACTGAAACGTCAGTTTATCATCCGGTGCGGGCAGATCGACGGTATGTTCGATACCGGACTGACGATCGGCGACGGGCTGCTTCAGGCGATGCTGGGCGGCCGGGCATCCACGCATATGAAGAGCATTGTCGCGACGATTCAGAAGGAGCAAAATCAGATTATCCGCAATGAGACAGACCGCTATCTCATTGTTCAGGGGGCGGCCGGGAGCGGCAAGACATCGGCGGCACTGCAACGTGTGGCGTTCCTGCTCTACCGCTATCGGAAAACGCTCCGTTCCGATAACATGCTCCTTTTCTCGCCGAATCCGCTGTTCAGCAGCTTCATCTCGACGGTTCTTCCCGAGCTCGGCGAGGAGAATGTCCGGCAGACAACCTTTAAGGATTTTATCGAAGAGAAGATCGGGCGCGATCTTCAGCTTGAAAATCCGTTTGATCAGACGGAGGCCTGTCTGACAATGGAAGAGAGTGAAGCGTACCGTGCCCGGACGGAGGGGATCCGCTTTAAGGCATCGCTTGCCTATAAACGGCTGCTCGACCGCTGGCTGGAGCGCCTGAAATTTGGAGGCATGATTTTTCGCGACATTGTGTTTCGCGATGAGACGATTGTTTCCGGGAAGGCCATCAAAAGGTTTTTCTATTCGCTGCCGCGCGAACAGTCCATTTTAAACCGGATGGAAGACGTCCGCGACTGGCTGCTGCGCCGGATTGCCGTCTTTGTGAAGGAGGAGCGCAGGAAGGACTGGGTGCTGGAAGAAGGCGAACTTCTCGATAAGTCGGATTACGCGGAAATCTTTCAGAAGCTGCAGCAGGAAAGACAATTCAGCGAAGAAACATTTGATGACTATGACCGTGAAGAGCAGATGCTTCGCAAGGTCGTGATGAATCGCCGGATTAAGCCGATCCGCCGCCGGATCAAGCAGCTTGAGTTTGTCAACAGCCAGAAGGTGTACTGTGAAATTTTTTACCACGACCACGACGACGAGTGCGTTCCGGAGCACTGGACGGCGATTTGCCGTGCCACGCGGATGCGTTTCGAAGAGGGCGACTGTCCATGGGAGGACGCCGTTCCTTACCTTTATTTGAAAGAAAAACTGCAGGGCAGGAAAGGGAACCAGGAAATCCGCCATTTGATTATTGATGAGGCGCAGGACTATTCCCCCGTGCAGCTGGCCTATCTGCAGGCGGCTTTTCCGAGAAGCCGGATGACGATTCTGGGCGACTTGAATCAGGCCGTTTATGCGCAGAGTTTCGCCGAAGAGACCATGCTGTCGGAGAATCTTTATAATCGTGCGGAGGTTAAGAAGCTGACTTTGCTGCGCAGTTACCGTTCCACAAAAGAAATCATGGATTTTTCCCGCCATCTGGTACCCGGCGGCGATCAAATTGAACCGTTTGAGCGTAGCGGAAAGTTGCCCGAATGGGTCGCTATCCGCGACGGCCGGAAAGAGGCGGTTATTCTTGACAGGATTGCATCATTCAAGAATGCAGGTTTTGAAACATTTGCGCTGATCGGTAAAACGATGAAGGAATGCCAGGCTATTTATGCGCGGCTGAAAAATAAAATCAGCGTCAGGCTGGTTACTCAGGCGACCTATCAGTTTGACAAGGGCTTCATTATTATTCCGGCCTATCTGGCGAAAGGCATCGAATTTGACGCCGTGATCGTCAATGACGCGTCTGCGGCTAATTTCCACCGGCCAAATGAGCGGACGATTTTTTATACGGCCTGCACGCGTGCGATGCATGAGCTGGTTCTGCTTTCTTCCGGCGAAGCGACGCATTTTCTGAACGGCGTGCCGAAAGACAAGTATGTCAGGGAGACGGAAGGCTGAAAACGACGGGTCAATGTTGAATCGGCAGGACGGCGGCAGGCCCGCTTCCTTTTACCTGATTACATAATAGCCCTGAATAAAAAACAGCCTGATCCGAAGAATCGGAGCGGCGGCTGCAAATAAAGGGAGCCCGACAAATGCCGGGTCCGGGCCGCCCGCGCGAAAAAGCGATCAGCCGTCAGAGCGGTTTTCGGATTTTTAACCTGTTTAAAAAGGCTTTTCGCCGAAAAGGGCCTGCCCAGGCCTTGGTCTGCCCGCTCGTTTTTCAGCACGACGCGATCTGCGAATCGGGGCAGGCTCTGAGCCTGCCGTCGGCCCGACACCCGGCCGGTTTTCCGGCATTGCACGGACGCCTTTGCAGGCATTTTCAACTAAAAAAACACAGTCCGTTACACGGCAGAAGTGAGCGCGGGAGCGGCCATTGAAAAAGAAGATACTGCTGCAGCCGCCCGGTGTCTTTTTTCATTAATAGAGGGGCTGCGGCCTCTATTTTTTTATAGCGGACCGGGATAGTTACTTCTGCGGGATATGCATGGATGCGGCCGTTCCCTTTCCCGGTGCGCTTTCGATCTGTAATTCGGTTCCGTAATAGTGCTTCAGACGCTGGTTAATGTTTTTAAGGCCGACACTTTGCGTATGCTCCGACGTCAGTGCCTCTTTGATCTGCTCTTCGGTCATGCCGATGCCGTCGTCTGCAACACGGATGGCGACGCCGGCGTTTTCCCGATGCACGGACAGCGTGATTCGGCCGCCTTTTTTCTTTTTTCCGATCCCGTACTGGACAGCATTTTCAACGAGCGGCTGGATCATCAGCGGCGGCAGCGCGAAATCGAGATTTTCCTCAATATCGAAATCGGCGCGGACGCGGCCGGAAAAGCGCATCTGCTCGATAGTCAGGTAGGATTGCACAAGGGCCAGCTCTCTTCTGAAAGAACTGAGCGTCGACGTATTCTGAAAATCAAAGCTGCCTCTCAGGTAAGCGGCGAACTGTGCGGTCATTTCCCTTGATTTTTCAACGTCCTCATAGCTCAGCGCGATGATCGAATTGAGTACATTGTAAAGGAAATGAGGCTTGATCTGCGACTGCAGAAAAGCGATCTCCATCGTTCTCGCCTGGTTTGCTGATTTTTTCATGAGAATCAGTCCTTTAATACGTGCGGCAAATTCAGAGTAGTTATAGGGTTTTTGCAGAATATCGTTGGCGCCTGCGCGGAATGCCTGATATTTATCGGCCCCGATAACGGCTGCGGTAATCATCAGAACGGGCAGATCGATCAGGCTGAACCGTTCGCGGCGTTCGCGGATTTTGCTGCAGACCTGCAGGCCGGTCATGCCCGGCATCATCAAATCGAGAATAATCAGGTCAAGTTCCGAACGGGCGACGATATCGAGGGCTTCCTGCCCGTCTTTAACGGCAATCACGTTGTAAGGCACGGCTTCAAGCATATCAATGAGGATTTCCAGATTTTCGATGTTGTCATCCACGATCAGAATGGTCGGAGCGTTTTGCTTTTTGGAGAAATAGGGGGTCGTCAGCGATACTTTGCTTTGCTTTGCCGCCAGTGTTTCAACAGGTTCTTTCAGATGGACGACAGGTTTCTGGAGGTTGCGGGCAACCGGGAGCGTCACGTGGAAAATGGATCCCCTGCCGACTTTGGATTCGAATCCGATGGTACCGTTCTGAAGTTCAATGAGCTGCCGGACAATGCTCAGTCCCAGCCCTGCACCCTCGCTCGCATTCATTTCCGCCTGCTGAAAAGCATTGAAAATCGTCGCGCGCGATGCTTCGGGAATGCCGATTCCCGTGTCCGCAACGCTGATCTGTACCTGTTCCTCATGCTGAGCGGCCGAAACGGTAATCTGTCCTTTATAGGTGTATTTGATCGCATTATCCACTAAATTACCGACGATTTGCCGGAAACGGTTTTCATCGGCGAGAACCGGCGGGAGATCGGCCGGAATGCGGTCAACGAGGCGCAGGTTCTTTTTTTCAGCCATCGTCTTGAAGATAGCCAGCGTCAGTTCAACCGTCGACCGGACGTCGACCGGAACGGGGCGGACTGCGAACAGGCCCTGCTTCATCCTGGACAGATCGAGAATGTCGTTCACGAGGTCGGACAGACGGTAGCCGGTATGGATGATCAGTTCGATTTTCTCTCTTTCCTCGCTGATCGTTTTTTTATTTTTGCGGGCGAGCAGCGTCTGGCAAATGTTGATAATCGCGTTCAGCGGCGTCCGGAATTCATGCGATGTTTTAGCAATGAATTCATCTTTCAGTTTATCCATTCGGATCAGTTGCTGCGCCAGAGATTCGCTTCTTTTAAAGGCGTTGGAGAAACGCTGCGACATCAGCAGCGAGAGCATCAGCAGGAAGAGAATGGATGAAAAGGAGTACAGGGAAAAAAGGCTTCGCGAACTGTATGCGCTGATCGTCGTGATGATGATGTAGACACTCATTGAAAGAGTGGCAAACATCAGATAAATGCTTCCCTCACTTCTTTTTATGATCGCCAGAACAAAGATGTACGTAGCATAGACGAGGATGCCGATCGCCAGCAAAGTATGGAGAAACAGTTCAACGGCAACCAGAAAGCTCTGCTGGAATAATAAATCGAGCGCCAATGTGACGAGTGAAAAGGCAATACCCGCGGACGTCACCTTTTTGGAGACAAGATTTGGATACGAATACAATAAATAAAGCAGCGTGGCGATTCCGATGAACAGTGTCGTTGCCGATTCGAGAACGGTGACCGCACCGTAGGAGAGGCCGGGAACAAGCAGGTAAATGAGCCGCCCCGGGCTGATCCAGGAAACGATTACTGAAAAAAGCAGGCAGAAGATTGAAAAAAACAGCAGTTGAAGATCTTTTCTGCGCTGCATATAATAGCCGAGAAAGTAAAGGCCCATAATGAAAAAAGCGACAATCATGATCAGGTCGTTGAGCAGGGTCAGATCATGGCTTTGCTCGATCTGCCGTTCGGTGCCGAAAAAGAGCGGTTTGGCGATTCCCCATCCCGTGACCCCTTCGGCCTTGGATACCTGGATAATCAATTCATTATTTCCGCGCCGGATCGGGAAATAGGCGGCATAGGGTCTGAGCGAGGTATTCTGATCTTTTATGCCCGAAGGATTGCCGCTCCCGCCGATCAGCTGTCCATTCATAAATAGTCTGCTGGAACTGTAGATGATCTGCGTCTGAATGCCGAAAATCTGCCGATCCCGGTCGGAGCGGATCAGCAGCCGGTAGGTTCCGTAACTCAGATCAGATGTTTCTCCGCCTTTCACACTCTGTGCATTATCGGGAACGGCCACTGCCATTTCATGCTTGCCCCCGCCCGCATGAACGGCCGCCGGTGAAAGAATCTGATTTGGGTAAAAGTCCCATTGACCGTTTAACTGAACCTCTCCGGTCCGTTCAAAGTTCCAATTTTCGAGATTAAGGGCACCCTGCTTTGCCATAGGGCCGCTGTATCCTGAAAGATGCGACCACGACAAAAAAATTAAAAATAAGCCGATATAAATGAAAACAACGATGATCATGGCGGGCAAACGGCGCACACGTGTCACTCCCGTATCGGAATAGGAATATGATACTAGTAATTCTATCAGTTCAGCGATTCAAGTTGAAGGGCGGATTAATAAGAATTTATGAGTATCTTTCAACTCATGCATCTAGTAGAATGCTTCAAAAATAATATAGCATGGGGATAATCTCCTGAATCATTGCCGGGTTCAGAACTAAATTGAGATGGGTTGAAATCTTTTTTAATGTTACATAAGAAACGATTGATCAGTCGGATGGCGTGAATGCGCCGCCGCTTCCTCGGAAGGACACAATATCCTTCCGAGGGGCCATGCGGACGGCGGCATACTCCTCCGAAGAAGGTATTTCATGCACGGACGTCATACGCTTGAGATCTCCGATATTTTTCTTCAGCCTGGCGCTTATCCATATGAATCATGGCGAAGTACATCGGCAAACGTTGGATATTAACAGTAAAACACCATTTATCATCAGAAGGCGCAAAATCATTAGTAACGTGGGAGTAATCGGCAGTGAACAGACTGGAATCAATCAGTACGGACAGTCAGAACCGAAAGACAGATCCGGATTATTAATCATGGCTGAAAATTTATCGATCGCTGTGCTTGACTTATCGTTCGCGGAAATGATGCCGCCTTTCAAAAAAGGAATTGCCCCAGAAAGCGCCGATCATCAATTAACGGTACAGAGCGGCAATGGGCTGAAGCAATACTCGTTTAAGAATTAGGGTCCAAATCGGCTGATTTCCATATTTTTCTGTATGATATAATAGATGTATTAAATTAGTCCAAAAAATCCGAGAAAATACCCGGTTCTTGGAATCCGGCTGCCGGGGAAGGGGGAATCGGCCGGATGAATGCGATGGTTGTCGACGACGAGAGACTGGCCTGCACTCAGTTAAAAAGAATGCTGGAACGCACGGGGGCCTTTCAGACAATAAAAGTCTATGATGATCCGGAGACCGCGCGCGCTGATGCCGAAAAAGAGCCGGTCGACGTCGCCTTTCTGGATATTGAAATGCCGGAAATCAGCGGAATAGACCTGGCTGAAGCAATCCAGGCCGGCAATGAAGCCGTCCAGGTTGTTTTCATCACCGCATACGATGAATTTGCAATTAAGGCATTTGAAATAAATGCCGTCGATTACCTGCTTAAACCGGTTACCGTATCGCGGCTGAACAAAACGGTTGATCGTCTGCTCGGCCAAGCGAAAGCCGGGATTCATTCTGAGAAAGAGGCGGCGGACAAACGGCAGCTCGGCATTGAATGTTTCGGCAGCCTAAAATTTTACCGGAGGACGGAAGGTGTCAAGACCTATATTCCGGTTAAATGGCGGACATCGAAAGCCCGGGAACTGTACGCCTTCTTTTTGAGCGAACACGACCGTTTCATCAGCAAAGAAAGGCTGACAGGACTTCTTTGGCCGGATGCGGATCCCGCTAAGGCCCAGACCCAGCTCTACACCACCATCTATCAGATCCGAAAATTGATGAATCAGCTGCCTTTTCACCACCGCATTGTAAAAAACGATATCGGTTATTCACTCGTTTTATCCGGGACGCCGATCGATGCGGAAGAATGGGAAAAGGCGCTGAACGGACTGGAGCCGATCTCTGCGGCCTCGTACGAGGCACATATCCGCCTTTTCAAGATGTACAGCGACCACTATTTCGGCGAATACGGATACATATGGGCGGAGCCTGAGCGCGTCAGACTTTCCCGGCTGTGGATGGCGCATGCCTGCCGGCTGATCGACTTCCTGATCCGCGAGAAAAACTATGTCGAAGCACTCGACATCTGCCAGCAGGCCGATAAAATTGAACCGGATAGCGAAAAGATTATGAAATACCAAATTTCCATTTACAATAAAACCGGCAATGTTGAAGACGTCATCCATGTCTATGAACGTTATAAAAAGAGTAAAAACGCGATGAATTAACTAAAATGAGCCTTTCTTTTTAGCTGATGGACCCGTACCGGTCGAAAAGCTCTCTGCGCTGACCGAAAAACCCAGCCGCGACCGAAAAACGGCGCCTACCGGTCGAAAGCCTGGGCGTGTCGACCGAAAAATTGCCAGCACCGGTCGGAAGCCTGTCTGCGCTGACCGAAAAGCTGGGTGAGCCGACCGAAAAATCCAACCGCGACCGAAAAACAGCCGGCACCGGTCGAAAAGCTCGCAGCGCTGACCGAAAAATTGCCAGCACCGGTCGAAAGCCTCGCAACGCTGACCGAAAAGCTGGGTGAGCCGACCGAAAAATCCAACCGCGACCGAAAAACGGCGCCTACCGGTCGAAAACCTGGGCATGCCGACCGAAAAACAGCTAGTACCGGTCGAAAACCTGGGTATGCTGACCGAAAAACAGCCAGCACTGGTCGAAAGCCTCTCTGCTCTGACCGAAAAGCTGGGTGAGCCGACCGAAAAATCCAACCGCGACCGAAAAACGGCGCCTACCGGTCGAAAACCTGGGCATGCCGACCGAAAAACAGCTAGTACCGGTCGAAAACCTGGGTATGCTGACCGAAAAACAGCCAGCACTGGTCGAAAGCCTCTCTGCTCTGACCGAAAAGCTGGGTGAGCCGACCGAAAAATCCAACCGCGACCGAAAAACGGCGCCTACCGGTCGAAAACCTGGGCATGCCGACCGAAAAACAGCTAGTACCGGTCGAAAACCTGGGCATGCCGACCGAAAAACAGCTAGTACCGGTCGAAAACCTGGGTATGCTGACCGAAAGACAGCCCGTACCGGTCGAAAGCTCGCAACACTGACCGAAAAGCTGGGTGAACTGACCGAAAAACCCAACCGCAACCGATAAACCGCTACTAAACAGTCGAAAACCTGGGCGCCATGACTGGATAAACTCCTTGCTACAATGTTTTATCAATCAGGGACGATCTTTATGTTCTGATTATTCCCACTTATTGATTCCAGCCCGTTTAATGCAGATTTCTTGACTGTTCCTGTTGATTTTCCATCGATTGCTGTTGATATTTTGCTCTTTACTGATAAGCCAGCGTTTGCCGGCGATTTTGGCCATGATTCGCAGGGATACACAACGGCCGAGGAAAAAGATCGGCTGTTTCCGCCAGGTAACGCCTGCCCGCACAAGGCATCATCCTTTCAGCAGAATAAACCGCCGTTGCATGAACATTCAAAGTGCTTCTACAAATCAATCGTTTTTCGGAAGAATCGACGGTGCATTCGCGGCATAGACCGACAGGATACATGAGTCAAAGGAGAATACTCATTTAACTAAATCGGCAAAAAATATGATCATTCCAGAAGCTGAGAACCCGGCAGGAAAGTCGGGCTCTCAGCTTCTTTTTGTCTGTGATTTGCCGCACATATCAAGAGAAATTCTACATTGACTGGTAAAATGTTGAAAAGTGTTCAGAAACTGTCTAGTTCCACCCAATATACTGAAACCAATATCGGAAAGTTGGGGGTACTCTGCGAAATTTTTTAAAACTTCCGGAGACAGAAGCTTTAAAAACGGGAGGATGAAGGAGGATACATAACAACAGTGATCATTTCTGCAAATCTTTAAACCTATTTTTCTGCCGATCTCTGAAAAGCTGCACGATTCGAACGTCCTTATGAAAAAAACAAATGGTATTCCGTTCAGGGGAAAAAAACACACAGAAGGAGGAAAAATCAATTGAGAGCAAAGAGGCTTCCGCTCGGACTGAAAAAGACAAAGAGAAAAAAGTTCACCAAGCAGCTGCTCATCATCGCTGTGTCGCTGTTTGTCATCCTTAGCCAGACGTCGATGTCGCCGTTAGGCAATGCGCTGGCGGAGACAGGCAATACAACAAAAACAGCGGACAACAGCCAGTTCTTCGACATGACAAAACCGGTCCAGCTGACTACGGGAACGGAACCGGATCAGACAAAAGTCGTTTCTCAGAATAATCCGATTCAGAAAGACAATAAGGTCAACATTGAATACAATTACAATTTGTCTCAGAATCTGATTCAAGGTCTGAATAAACAGCCTTATGTCACAACGATTAACATTCCAAAAGAATTTCAGTTTGACACAAGTGTTTTGAAGGGTGCTATTAAGCTGGCGGATAATGCAACGGTTATCGGCAGCTATTCGATTGATGCGCAGACTCATGCGCTGACCCTGACAATCAATAAAACGACAACGGCACTGGCGGGTACAAAGGGTAAAATCGCTCTTGCGGCGACTTTCCACAACGACCTGCAGGAAGGACAGAACGAAATTAAGTTCGATCTCGGCAGCATCGCGAACAGTCCGTATGCCGTTCCGGTATGGACAGTTGTCCAGAGCTCGGCTGCCGGCAATGGCAGCAGTTCAACTGCTTCAGGATCATCGGGCAGTGCGGCCGCTTCGACAACATCCGGCTCTGCATCGGGTTCATCGAACAGCAGTTCAGTATCGTCTGCAGATCAGAGCAGCAGTACAGCAGTCTCTGCATCTTCTTCGAGTTCATCGGCAGCACCCAAGATAAATAGATTTTCCGCTGCAGCTTCTACATCGGCGCAGACCGGCACGCAGATCACACAGAATATACTGACGGGCGTCACGCTGACGGATGCAAACGGCAAGCCTTATGATCAATCCAATAGGGCAACAACCGATTCGCCGGCGAATATTGATTTCACCTACACCATTCCTAACGGTTTAAAAGTGAATGACGGGGATTACTATACTTTTAAACTGCCCAGTGATTTTGCCATCTATAATACAATAGGCCCCCTTCCATTAACTGACGGGAACGGTATACAAATTGGAACATTTACTGTCGGTACGGACGGGACCGTGACGATGACGTTTATCAATAATGCCAGCAATGATTTTTATTTTGACAGCCACTCCTATGTAGACGGAACGCTGACGGTGAATACGCGCTTTGATACTCAGACGATCACCGGTACGACACAGCAGCAGATCACGTTTCCGATCAGCCAGCCGGTAACATTAACGATTCCGTTCAAGCCGTCAAAGACGATGGATTCGATTGATAAACAGGGTTCGCCGGATAAAAGTTACAATCCGACCAGCATTAATTGGACAATCAACATCAACCAGACGGAAAATATGCTGACAAACGCTAAGCTGACCGATCCGACGCTGACAGGGCTGACACTTGATACGAACTCCGTAAAAGTTTATCCGGTGACGGTCAATGTCGACGGTTCGACAACGGTCGGAACAACGCCGATTGATAGCAGCCAGTATACGCTGAATACAGCCGACGGCAATCTGGAAATCGATTTTAATAAGCCGATCAGCAGTGCCTATCAAATCCAGTATTCAACAGCAATTACAGATGCAGGAAAAGATATTAAAAACTTTGACAATAAGGCGACATTATCCAGTGATGAAAACTCGCCGCTGACTGCCGATGCATCGGTAGACAATAATCGCGGCACCCATCTCACGAAGAGCGCGACCGGTTACGATGCGTCAACGCAGACGATCACCTGGACGATCAACTATAACGGCGACGAGAAGAACATAGCGGACGGAACGGTGCTGCACGATCTGTTTGACAACACACAATCGCTGGACGGTTCAGTGCAGGTTTATCATGCGACCGTCAATGACAACGGCAGCTTCTCACAGGGAGCGCTCGTCGACAGCGGCAGCGGCGCTTATACGGTGACGCCGGCATCTACATCCGAAAAGAACGGCTTTGATCTGACGTTTAACGGAACCGGCAACAGCGGCGCCTATCAGATTGTCTACAAGACAAAAGCTAATGGGCTGGTCACTGCCAACGGAACGGTCAATAACTCCGTTCAAGAAAATTCAGGAACACCTGTTCCTGCTTCAAAAGGTACCGCGGAGCAGGGCATTATCAAGTACAGTACGAGTGCCAATTATGCAAATAAAACAGATACATGGCATATTACGGTCAACGGCAATGGATATCTACTGAAGAACGCCACCATTACGGATACGTTTGACAACGCTGGACTGTCGCTTCAGAACAGCACATTTAAGATCCATGATGTGACAACAAATACAGATCTCACCGAAGGAACAGATTACACATTAACTTCCGATTCAAACGGCTTTACAGTTATCTTTAAAAGTGCGTATTCTTCAACAAGTGATGCGTTCACCATTGATTACACAACGGATTTCAATTATGCGAATCTGACATCAGGAAAAGTATTCTCGAATACTTCTAAGCTGGACTGGACGGATGAAAATGGGGATCCGCAGCATAGTTCATCAACGGCGACATTTACCCCGGATAGCGACACAAAGTCGAACGGGTTTAAAAACGGCTCCTATAATGCGGTGAGCAAACAGATCACCTGGAATATCGGCGTGAACTATAATCTGGCTACGATCACTGATCCGGTGATCAGCGATCCGATTACAGGCGATCAGCAGTACGTTGACGGATCGCTCGAGGTTCATTACATGACGCTGACCGGCGGAGCGAACGGTATTACAGTCGGGGATAACGTGCCGGCCGGTGATTACTCAGTCGATTATCCGTCCAGTGCCAATAGCAACACCTTAACGGTTCATTTTAATCATTCAATCACCACTCCTTATTACATTACCTTTAAAACGTCGCTGGCCGGCCAGGTTGTAAACCAAACGTATGCAAATACGGCGACGGTTAAAGACGGAAACACTCAGGTGACGGCACTTCCCGCTTCTGTCAGTCCGTCCAACGGCGGCAGTTTTGCCTCAAAAAGCGGCGCACAGGACGGCAACTATGTCGACTGGACGGTCAATATTAATGCAAGTCAGTCGACAATTTCCAATGCGCAGCTGGACGATACGCCGACGAACAATCAGATTATCGACCCGAACTCGTTCCATCTGTATCCGCAAACGGTCGATGCAAGTGGAAATCTGACAACGGATACGAGCCACGAATTGCAGCAGGGCAAAGATTACACCCTGGCGGTCAACACGGACAACAATACGGGTGCACAGACATTCACGATTAAATTCGCCAAGACGATCGACAGCGCCTATCAGTTGACCTATCGAACGATGATCAATGCGAATGATCGCGATACGCTAGGCAATACGGCGACGCTGTCCGGAAGCAACACACAGACAGTCAGTCAGCAAACGAGCCAAAGTGTTGTCGTGCGGGTGTCGAGCGGCTCCGGGACCGGCAGCGGTGTGAACGGGAGCCTCACCGTGCTGAAGGAAGATTCGCTCAGCAAGCAGCCGCTCGCCGGCGCGACATTTACGCTTTACGACAGTACCGGAACAACGGCGCTGCGTACATTGACAACGAATAGCGATGGTAAAGCAGCTTTTAACAATTTTAAATACGGAGATTACATTCTGAAAGAAACACAGGCGCCGAACGGTTATACGATCAGCGACGCTCTGGTCAGCGGGACTAAGATCACGATTGATGCATCTTCTTCGGCGGCGGGCGCTGTGACGGCCGTTGATGACAGTCAGAACAAGGTGATCCTGACCAAGCAGGATGTAAACGGGCAGCCGCTGGCCGGTGCAACTTTCCAGCTGGAAAGCAATATCGGCGGGAATTGGACGCCGACCCGCACGGACCAGACGATTCAAAGCGATGCAAACGGGAAAGTCGAAATCGACGGGCTGGCCCCGGGCAGTTATCAGTTAACGGAAACATCCGCTCCGGCCGGTTATTTGGTCAATTCAACACCGATCAATTTTACCGTCACAACGAATGCGAATAATCAAATCCCCGATGTCAATGCAGGAGTGCTGACCGATTATCAGGGCTCCGCAGTGCTGACAAAAGATGACAATGCGAACCATCCTCTTGCCGGAGCCGTTTATAAGCTGCAAATGCAAAACGGCGACGGGTCATGGAATACGATAAAACAGAATCTGGTAACGGGAAGCGACGGCAAGATCAGCGCTTCCGGTCTGGCCCCGGGCACGTACCGGTTTGCGGAAACCGAGGCGCCGAACGGCTATACCGTGAATGCTTCCCCGGTTGAATTTACGATAGCGTCAAGCGGTTCGGGCGATCCCGGTACGCAGCAGCTGACCCAATCCGATACTCAGAGCAGCGTCGTTTTGACAAAGGTCGACGCCAACGACGGCAATGCCAAGCTTGCGGGTGCGGAATTCGCACTTCAGGACAGCCAGGGCCATGCGATAACCAAAGATGCATTCGGCAAGGATCTGCCGGCGGCCTGGACGACGGACAGCAGCGGCCAGTTCACGGTAACCGGTCTTTCGACGGGCAGCTATCAGTTTGTCGAGACGAAAGCGCCGAACGGTTACCAACTGGATACGGCCCCAATTCCTTTTAACGTAACGAATGGCGACACGAAAGCCCAGGCCGTGACGTCGGCGGATAATCTGGACAGCGCGACGCTGACGAAGGTCGACGCGAACGACGGCAATGCCAAGCTTGCGGGTGCAGAATTCACACTTCAGGACAGCCAGGGCCATGCGGTAACCAAAGATGCGTTTGGCAAAGAATTGTCGGCAACATGGACGACAGACAGCAACGGCCAGTTCACGGTCAGCGGTCTTCCGGCAGGCGACTATCAGTTTGTCGAGACGAAGGCGCCGAGCGGCTACCAGCTGGATGCGACGCCGATTCCGTTTACCGTGACGAACACGGAAGTTAAGGCTGTTCCGATATTGGCAACGGATAAATTAAATCAGATTACTTTGACGAAGGTCGACAAGAATGATAACAGCATTCACCTCCAGGGTGCAGAATTCAAACTTGAAGACAGCAGCGGCAATATAGTAACCAAGGATGTAAAAGGCAATGATCTGCAGCCTGCGTGGACGACGGATCAAAACGGCCAGTTCACGATCACTGGTCTTCCGACGGGCAGCTATCAGTTTGTCGAAACAAAGGCGCCGAACGGCTATCAGCTGGATACAACACCGATTCCGTTTACGGTGACGAATACAGAAGCCAAGGCCGTTCCGATTACAGCAACGGATGAACTGGATGCTGCGACGCTGACGAAAGCCGACGCGAACGACGGCAATGCCAAGCTTGCGGGTGCGGAATTCGCGCTTCAGGACAGCCAGGGTCATGCGGTAGCCAAAGATGCGTCCGGCAAGGACCTGCCTGCGGCCTGGACGACGGACAGCAGCGGCCGGTTTACGGTTAGCGGTCTGGCAGCCGGCGACTATCAGTTTGTCGAGACGAAGGCGCCGAGCGGCTACCAACTGGATACGACGCCGATTCCGTTTACGGTGACGAATACGGAAGTCAAGGCTGTTCCGATTACAGCAACGGATAAGTTAAATCAGATTACTTTGACGAAAGTCGATGCGAACGACAGCAACATCCATCTTCAGGGTGCTGAGTTCCAGCTGTACGGCAGTGATAATCAGCTGATCACCAAGGACATCAACGGCAATGCGTTGCCTGCGGCCTGGACAACGGACAGCAATGGTCAATTTACGATCAGCGGTCTTCCGGCCGGCAGCTATCATTTTGTGGAAACCAAAGCGCCAAACGGCTACCAGCTGGATGCAACGCCGATTCCGTTTACGGTAACGAACACGGAAATCAAGGCTGTTCCGATTACAGCAACGGATAAACTGGATGCCGCGACGCTGACGAAAGTCGACGCCAACGACAGCAATGCCAAGCTTGCAGGCGCGGAATTCAAGCTGGAGAACAGCAGCGGCCAGGCGGTAACCAAGGATATTAATGGAAATACACTGAAATCGATCTGGACAACGGACAGCAGCGGCCAGTTCACGGTCAGCGGTCTCCCGGCCGGCAGCTATCAATTCGTCGAGACGAAGGCCCCGAACGGCTATCAACTGGATACAACGCCGATTCCGTTTAAAGTAACGAACACGGAAGTCAAAGCTGTTCCGATTACGGCAACGGATAAACTGGATGCCGCGACGCTGACGAAAGTCGATGCCAACGACAGCAATGCCAAGCTTGCAGGCGCGGAATTCAAGCTTGAAGACAGCAGCGGCCAGGCGGTGACCAAGGATATTAATGGAAATACACTGAAATCGATCTGGACGACGGACAGCAGCGGCCAGTTTACGGTCAGCGGTCTTCCGGCCGGCAGCTATCAGTTTGTCGAGACGAAAGCGCCGAGCGGCTATCAGCTGGATGCGACGCCGATTCCGTTTAAAGTGACGAACACAGATGTTGCGGCTGTTCCGATCACGGCAACGGATCGGCTGACGCCGGGTGATGTGCGGCTGACGAAAGTCGACCGGAATGACAGCAGCATCCATCTTCAAGGCGCGGTATTTAAACTGGAAGACAGTCATGGCAAAACGCTTAAAACAGGATTAATAACGGATGCCAATGGCCAATTTACAGTCAAAGGTCTTGCACCGGGCCATTACTTCTTTGTCGAGACGGCAGCGCCGAAGAACTACCGGCTGGACAGTACGCCGATTCCTTTTGCCATTGCAAAAGGTCAGGCGAAGGCAGTCGAAATTACTGCGACGGATCGGCCGGACTTGATTAATCAGGTAATTCCCGGAGGCAAACCGGGCGGAACGTACAATGTTGTCGATCAGCACGGCCATATCGTTGCACACGGAGTCAGCGCAGATAAGACGGGCAATGTTTCCTTTAAAGGCCTTGCAGGCGGTAAGTATCATCTTGTACAGACCGCTGCGTCAGGGAAAAGCGGAGCGCTTCCGATTACCGGCGATACGAGCGATATCGCCGCCGTCGCGGGAGGATCTCTGCTTCTTATAAGCGGCGGAGCCATTGCCTTCTTCACGAGAAGACGGAAGAATCGCGATTGACCCTGCCGGCAGGCAATTGAATTTTTTCAACGGCATCTGATCGGGATACTTTGATCAGGTGCTTTTTTATAGAAAAAAGAGGACAGCAAAAGAGGATGATCCGGGATGAGACGCAAGTTAATAATTACAGTTCTGATTCTGACAGGCCTGGTTCTGATCTGTTCCCCTTTTATCAAAGACGCCCTGATCGGGTTCATGAGCACCCGCCTGAGCGCGGAAAAACTGACGGCGGTCCAGCTGAACGAGAATGATCATCGTCAGGCTTCCTTCGATTTTGGTGATTTTGGTGCGATCCAGCCGCCTTCATTTTTTGAAACCCTGAAGGCGGGCGCCGGTGCCGATCCGGAAGCGGTGGTCGGTCAGATAACGATAAAAAGCGTGGGAATCAATCTGCCTATTTTAAAGGGGACGACGAGCGCGAATCTGCTCGCCGGAGCGACGACGATGCGGCCGGATCAGCGAATGGGTACGGGAAACTATCCGCTCGCGGGGCACCATATGCGGCAGGCAAGCCTGTTGTTCGGCCCGCTGATGCATATTCGTATCGGCAGCCAGGTCGTAATTACTGATCTGAAAAATGATTACACGTACGAAATTACAGGGAAAAGGATTGTTCCGGAAACAGACGGAAGCGTGATTGAACAGACGGCCGAAAAACAGATCACGCTGATTACATGCGATAAACCGACGCGGACACCGAACAGGCTCGTTGTCACGGGAAAACTGATCGGTGTGACTCCTCACGATGCCAAACGGCACTGAAGTGGTGTAAGATAAAAAGAGATACCGCATGTTTCAGCTGCAGCGACAATTTTTCAAACGGAGTATCCCATCGGCTTATGTATCTGGCCGGAGCGCCGCGATCCGTCGTCCAGGGCGGGTATCTATTCTTTTGGGCAATGCGCGTGGCGATCAGCAGCGAAATTTCGGAGCCGCACCGAATCCCGGAAACTTGCGCCGAATCAGGCTGAAGTCGCGCCGAAATACTGAAAAGCCGCACCGAAAAGAGCAAAACTCGCACCGAAATTTCGGAGTCGCACCGAAATAGGAAAAAGCCGTACCGAATCGGTTCAAAGTTGCGCCGAAAAGCAGAAAATTCGCACCGAATCGGGCCGAAGCCGTACCGAACTTGAGCAGACGCACCGAATCGGTCAGAACTCGCACTGAAATAGGAAAAAGCCGCACCGAATCGGTTCAAAGTTGCGCCGAAAAGCAGAAAACTCGCACCGAATCGAGCCGAAGCCGCACCGAACTTGAGCAGCCGCACCGAATCGGTCAGAACTCGCACCGAAATAGGAAAAAGCCGCACCGAATCGGTTCAAAGTTGCGCCGAAAAGCAGAAAACACCGAATCGGACTGAAGCCGCACCGAAATTTCTGAGCCTATCCGAATGTCAGTAACGGCCGATGCGGAATTGAAGCACACTCTGCCGGTCTGGATGGGTCGGAAACATTTTACGGCGGACAGTCGACGGCCGGCTGACGACGCAGTTTGCCGAACTGGATAAGCATGAGGATAATCATATTTTTCAATAAGGATGATGTCAGTGAGCATTCTTGATGCTGAAGGATTATATAAGACATACGGAGATAAAACGCTGCTTGACGGGATTTCTTTTTCAATTTCCGCGAAGGAAAGAATCGGCCTGATCGGCGTGAACGGCACCGGTAAATCGACGCTGCTCAATGTGATCGGGGGTGCGGATTCGGTTGAGGCCGGAACCATCCGGCACGCCAATGCTTTCCGGCTGGCCTATCTGGCGCAGTCGCCGGCATTCGAAACCGGCGTCGCACCGATTGATTACATCTACGGCGGGACGGCGCCGATGATGGCCACATTGAGGAACTACGAACAGGCGCTTGCGGATCTGGATGACGATCCTTCAAGCAGGACGAAGCAGGATGCTCTGATGGCACAGCAGCAGAAAATGGACGCGGCGGGGGCCTGGGAAGCCGAAGCGGCGGCCGCCAATATTTTAACCCGTCTCGGTATCCATGACTTTCACACGCCGGCTGCCGAACTTTCCGGCGGCCAGAAAAAAAGAGTCGCGCTTGCCCGTACGCTGATCCAGCCGGCCGATCTGCTGATTCTGGATGAGCCGACCAACCATCTTGACAATGAAACGATCGAGTGGCTGGAGGAAGCGCTTATTCAATATCCCGGAGCTCTGCTGATTGTCACACACGATCGCTATTTTCTCAATCGTGTCACAACGAAAATATTCGAGCTGGATCAAGGAAAACTCTATATCTATAACGGAAACTATGAAATGTTTCTTGAGAAGAAGGCTGAACGGGAGGACAGGGAATCGGCTGACGAGGCAAAACACCGGAACCGGCTGAGACGGGAACTGGCCTGGCTGAAACGGGGCGCCAAGGCGCGGTCGACGAAGCAGAAGGCGCGAATCGAAAGGATACACGGAATGCAGGCGCACAAGGGCCCCGAGACGAAGCAGTCTGTCGATCTGGCGATCGGATCGGCGCGCCTCGGCAAAAAAGTGATTGAAGCCAAAAACCTGACAAAAGAGTTCAATGGGCAGCCGCTGATTGAGAATTTCGATCTGCTTGTGACGCCCGGAGAGTGCCTCGGCATCATCGGCCCCAACGGCAGCGGCAAAACAACCCTGCTGAATCTGCTCGCCGGGCGGCTTGCGCCGGATGCGGGAACGGTCGAAATCGGCGAAACGGTAAAAATCGGTTACTATACACAGGAACATGTTGAAATGGATGAGGACCTGCGCGTCATCGACTATATTAAAGAAGCGGCGCAGGTCATGAAAACGGCAGACGGGCAACTGGTGACGGCGGAACAGATGCTTGAGCGTTTTCTGTTTGCCAGACCGCAGCAGCACACGTATATTCGCAGACTGTCCGGCGGCGAGCGCAAGCGCCTCTATTTATTGCGTGTGCTGATGCGGGAGCCGAATGTCCTTTTTCTTGATGAGCCGACCAATGATCTCGACACGGAGACGCTGAGTGTGCTTGAAGACTATTTGCTGCAGTTTCCGGGCACAGTCATCGCCGTCTCGCATGACCGCTTTTTTCTCGACCGTGTTGCCGACCGCCTGATTGCCTTTGAAGGGAGCGGCGTGATCCGGCGCTTCGAAGGCAATTATAGTGGCTATATTGCGGACAAGAAGAAACAGCCGCCGGGAAATGCAGCGGCGGCTAAGAAGGCAAAGTCCGTTCCCGCGCCTGTGATTCAAAAAAAGAAAAAGCTGTCATTCAGAGAAGAACAAGAATGGAACGGGATTGAAGCGCGCATTACCGCGCTCGAGGAAAAAGTGGAAACGCTGAAAAAGGCGGTGGCCGAAGCCGGTAGCGATGCAGGGCAGGCGCAGACGCTTTTTGCCCAGCAGCAGGATGCGGAAGAAGAGCTGGATCGGGCGCTGGACCGCTGGACCGAGCTTTCGCTGAAAGTGGAAGCATTGGAAAAAGAATAGTGACAAAAAGCCGGCTGAAGCTGTTTTCAGAGTTTCAGCCGGCTTTTTTAGTTCTGTTTTGCCGCGTGCGATTGATCGCTTGCCGGGTTCAATTTAATTTTAATCTTTCAGATCATGATCTTTAAATTTATTAGCCGGCGCGGTATAGTTATCGGTCGTGGGTACAGACTTATCGGTCATTACATTCGATTTATCAGCCGTTAACAGGCATGTAACGGCTGTCCGATCCGTATTTTTGTCCATCCTCCCTTGATCTGCGGCCTGCTTATCCCTTCTTTTTCCTGAAGTGCCAGACGGCGCTGCGAAAGTCGCCTTTGCCGGCGGGGACGGCCAGCCCGGCGTACATCAATTCATCACCGCCGATGGTGCTGCCGGTTGCTGCATCTTCGTACAGGGCGTGCGGGTCGAGGCCCTTGAACTGAAACGTATGAAGCGGCCGTGCCGGATCGGCAAGAATTTCGAAGAAGAAGCCGGCTGTCTCCGATTTGTCGGAAGCCACGAAACACCAGGCGGCCGTATTGCTTTCAAAAGGGTTTTCGATCCGGTAAAAGTCGCCGAACTGAATAAGCGGCCGGATTTCTTTATAAAAGGCGATCTGCTTCCCGACCGCTTTTTTTTCCTGATCGGTCAGCCGGGTCAGATCCAGTTCGTAGCCGAAGTTTCCCGACATCGCCGCATGCCCCCGGGTGCCAAGAGAAGTGACGCGTCCGATTTGGTGATTCGGGACGGCGGAAACGTGGGCACCGATGGCAATCGCCGGATAGAGCAGGCTTGTGCCGTACTGGATTTTCAGCCTGCAGACGGCATCGGTGTTGTCGCTCGTCCATGACTGCGGCATGTAATAAAGCATACCGGGGTCGAAACGGCCGCCGCCGCTCGAACAGTTCTCAAACAGAACGTCCGGGAATCGGGAAGTCAGCGCTTCGATCAGTTCGTAAAGGCCGAGTATATAGCGGTGAGCCGTCTCGCGCTGCCGGTCCGCCGGCAGCTGTGCGGATCCGATTTCCGTCATATGCCGGTTCATATCCCATTTTACATAATTAATGTCGGCCGAGCGCAGCACGGCGGTCAGCGCTTGTATGAGATAGCCGCGGACATCGGCGCGCGACAGGTCGAGCACGAGCTGATTGCGGCTGAGCGTACGCTGCCGGTTCGGGACATGCAGGCACCAGTCCGGGTGTGCGCGGTACAGGTCACTGTCGGGCGAGACCATTTCCGGTTCGAACCAGAGGCCGAATTTCAGACCCAGTCCGTGGATCCGCTCCGAAAGCCAGCCCAGGCCGTGCGGCAGTTTGCGCCGGTCGACGGTCCAGTCGCCGAGCGAACTTCTGTCATTATCGCGGCGGCCGAACCATCCGTCGTCAAGGACGAACAGTTCGATTCCGAGTTTTCCGGCTTCCGCAGCGATTGCCAGCAATTTTCTCTCATTCAGCCGAAAATACGTCGCTTCCCAGCTATTAACCAGGATCGGTCGCAGTTGATCGCGGTAGCGCCCCCGGGCCAGATGCGTGCGGTAGAAGCGGTTATAAGTCCGCGACATGCCGCCGAGGCCCTGGTCCGAATAAACCATAACTGCTTCCGGCGTCTGAAATGACTCGCTGGGCCCGAGTTTCCATGAAAAATCGAACGGCCCCATCCCTATGGATGCCCGGACTGTTCGATAGGCATCCATCTCAACCTGTGCGCAGAAATTGCCGCTGTAAACGAGACTGAACCCGTAAACTTCGCCATGATCCTCATCGGTCCGCTCGCGCAGCAGAGCAAAAAAAGGATCGTGCTGCGGGCTGCTGGCCCCCCGGCGGCTCTCGATCACCTGCATTTCCCGGGAAAGCGGATGTCTTGAAATATTACGCTCATTATTATGCGATCCGTAACAGGACAGAAGGTCAAACCGGCCGTCCCGGAAATCGATGCTGGTGCTCAGCCCGCGCAGGAGGCGGATCGGGGCCGTTCCGCCGTTTGTAAAGCGGACAGAGCGCGCGATGATGCCGAAGTCGCGGAACACTGTGTAAGTCAGTGTAGCCTGAAGGCCGCCGCCATCGTCTTGCAGAAAAATGTCCAGAGACTGTGCCTCGCGATCATCCTCGGCATAAGTAGCAGGCAGTCCGCGGAGCTTTTTTTTCCCCCGGTAGATGCGGTGTCCCGTGTAACGCATGTCGGATACTGTCGAGCCGTTCTCGAATTGCACCTGATAGGCGGGATGACGGAAATCGCCGCTGCCGTATGCCGGATATTCCTGCGGAAGCGTGGCCAGTGAAAATTCCGGATGGCCCGGATCGGCATAGGGCGCAAAAGAACGCTTGACGAAGAGCGGTCCGGCGCTGCCGCGCAGAGCGGATAGCAGCCGTCCCCAGTACAGATGCAGCGGATAACCGTCCATTATCTGAAAAACATAGCTGACCCCGTGCGCACACAAATGAAAGCGCTGATGGGTTCTGTCAAAGGAAATCATGCCGACACCTCCGATTGAGATGGATCACTCTAAATAATATGACTCCATTGCCTGCCATTAGACGATCCGGGAGAAGGATCCGAAGGCTGCCGATAAATTGCTTGAAAAATTTGTATCTTGTGACTAAGATGAGCATGAGATCAGCATTTTAATCGGGTTTGAAAGGGTGAATGGGATGTCCTTTATTAAGAAGTTCTTCCATAAGAAAGGCTCCGACTATCAGACGGACATCCGTGCAGCGGCAAGCGGTGCAGGGGCGCCGGACGCTGAATTTCTCCCGCCGCTGGCCGGCAGAATCGTTCCGATTACGGAGGTTCCCGATCCCGTCTTTTCTCAGAAAATAATGGGCGACGGATTCGCGGTCATTCCGCAGAGCGACATGGTCCGCTCGCCGGTTGACGGCCAGGTCATCCATATATTCCCGACCAGGCACGCGATTGCCCTTAGATCATCGGGGGGCCGCGAACTGCTCATCCATATCGGACTGAATACGGTTTCCCTCAAAGGTGAGGGATTTACGATGCTTGTAAAAGAAGGGGAGCGGGTCAAAAAAGGGGAGCGGCTGTTAAAAGCCGATTTTTCCCTGATTGCAAAGCGCGTGCCTTCGACGATAACATCCGTCGTGTTCACGAATCTGAAAAAAGGAGAAAAAGTCGTCATTCAAGGAAGCCGCATCTCCATAAAAAATGATCATTGATTTTTCGTTTCCAATAGAAAAGGAGATCCGAACCGCCTGCTGCTGGCGGTCCGGATCTCCTTTTTTAAAGCCTGCCGTTCTGAATTATGATGCGAGCGGCCGTGAGGCACGTATTGCAAAGATGTTGATGGTGATGAAAACGACCGAGAAAAGGAGCAGCACCGCTCCGTCGAACCACCAGCCGGCGAATCCCGTACCGCGGATCATGATATTGCGCAGCGCATCGGTCGAATAATGGATCGGCATCAGAGCGCCGATGGCCCGGACCCAGCCCGGGAGTGTATCGATCGGGAACAGTCCCGAGAGAAAAATCTGCGGGACGATGACCAGCGGAATGAACTGAAACATCTGCAGTTCATTTGAAGCGAATGTCGAAAGCAGGATGCTGAGCGAAAGTGCGCTGAATGAAAGAATAAAGACGATAATCAGCACGTCGAAAATGCTGCCGACGTTATAGATTTGCAGGACGTAAACGATAAAACAGGTCAGGATAAAGGACTGGACAATCACGAACAGCCCGAAACCGGCCATATAACCGCAGATAATCTGGTAATTTCGGATCGGAGACGCCATGAGACGGTCGAGTGTGCCGGTCGTCCGTTCACGCAGGAAAGAAACGCCGCCGATCATAAAAATGAACAGAAAGACGAAGATGCCGACCATCGCCGGTCCAAATGAGTCAAATGTGTTCAGGCCGGAGTTGCCGTGCAGGTAGGAGACGTCGAGCTCAGTCTTTTGCGGCGGCTGAATGCCTGCCGGCGCCCCGGATTTTGCAGCATTGAGCTGAAGACCGGCCAGAGCGGAAGGAGCATAGCGCTGCATGATGACGGTCATCTGCTTCATGATCTTCTGCTGGGCCTGAATCGCCTTCTGCTGGCTCTGAATCAGGTTCTTCAGCTGTGTCTGCATTTTATTTACTTGAATTTGCTGCACGGCCTGCATCGATTTTTGAATTTTATTCATTGCCAGCCCGTTCCGCTGCGGATCGCTGCCTTCCAGATGAACGGCAACCGGATTCCCGAGATCCACATAGGCGTCGATCTGCTTGTCTGCCAGCTGCTGCCGGGCCTCAAAGGGGCTCATGCGCTCGTAGTCCGCTGATTTAAAAGCGGGAAGCAGATCCGACGATTCATAGTTGATGACGGCAAGATGCGGAGTAGCGCTTTTTGCGCCGAAAATATACCAGACCAGTGTCAGAATAAGAAGCGGCGCGATAATCAGCAGAGCGAGCGTCCGCTTGTCGCGGATGATCTGGCGGATAATGCGTCTTGCCATTGCGGACAGATTGCTCATGATTTTGCCCCTTCCCTGACCAGAAAAACGTCTTCAATAGTCGAAACGCCGTACTGGCGCATGAGTTCTTTCGGCGCACCTTCGGCGATGATATGCCCCTCACTGAGCAGGCCGACGCGGTCGCACTGCGCTACCTCGTCCATCACGTGGGTCGTGACAATCATCGTTGCCCCCTTGCTCCTCAAGTAATGAAAAAGCCTCCAAATATCTCTGCGGATCAGCGGGTCGAGTCCGACGGTCGGTTCGTCAAGAAGATAAAGGCGCGGTTCATGAACGAGTGCGGCGGCAAGCGAAAGCCGCCGCCTCATGCCGCCGGAGAATTGGGAGACACTCTTTTTCAGATCATTTTCCAGTCCGACGTTTTTCGCGACTTCCCGAATCCGCCGTTTCTTTTCTTTTCCGCGCATTCCCTGAATCGCTGCGAAAAATTCCAGATTCTGATAGGCACTCAGCTCGTTATAAAGCGCGTCGGACTGTGCCATATAACCGAGCGACCGGAAGGCATTGAGTGTCGGCGCCTGTTCGAAAAGTTCCACACGGCCGCCGTCCGCTTTCTCCAGCCCGAGCAGGATTCTGACCAAAGTGGTTTTTCCGGCGCCGGAAGGGCCGATCAGCCCATAGATTTCACTTTCACGGAGCGTGAGGGAAACATCGTCAAGCACAACCTGTTTCTTATAATGCTTGTAAAGATGTTCCCCGATAACCGGGTATGTCATCGCCATCACATCCTTCACCGAATGAATAATTGATGAACACAGTGTTCATCAATTATGATAAAATGGAACCGGAATTTGTTCAATGTGCAATGTCAGAGAAAATGATCATTAATAGACACTTGCAGTAAGAATGTCTGATAACAGAAAAAATACCTCAAAAGCGCCGCCCTTGTCAACAACGGCCGGGAACGGCTCATCTATTCAAACGGCGCCGTTCTGACATCCCGAACAATTTCGCACAGATTTTTACCTGTTATTCCAATCAAAAATGAATGGGGCGATAACCATGCAGCCGGAGTCAACGGATCGCCGGGCCGTCAAGACAAGAGAAGCGATAGAATCTAAATTTCTGGAAATGCTGCTTCGGAAAAATTTTAACGAGATTACGGTGAAAGATATTGCTGCCGGGGCAAATGTCAGCCGCGGCACCTTTTATCTGCATTATGTGGACAAGTTCGACCTGCTCGGCCGGGTCATGGACGGCGGTCTGACTGCTTTGATCACTCATTTTCATCCGGAAAATTTTTTTGAGAACGGCAGATTGATCCCTGAGAAGGTGGTCGGCTTTGTCACCGGCATTTTCGGCCATTTTCAGAAACATGAACTGTTTTTTCGAGCGATGCTGTTTAACGAGGGCATTCCCGGATTCCGCAGCAGGGTACAGAAGAGTTTTCTGCAAAGGTTCTACAGTGAAGTGCCCGGCCTGATTTCTTTGCATGGCACGTCCGATCCGGTGACGTTCGAAATTGTCCCGATTTTTATTTCCTCCGCCATGCTCGGTTTGGTCAGCTGGTGGTTCGAGAACGACATGAGCATCTCAAAGGAGGAGATTGCCAGAAGATTATTTCTGATCATGGCCAAGGGCCCGCTGCGTGCGCTCGGATTTGTCGTTGATGACGGACAGGAAGAAGGATAGAGACAAGCTGCCGATTTTCCGCCGTTCTCCTTTTCATGACCGTTTTAGCGCGATTGTGCATTCGCCGAGAGACTCCCGTCCCCAGCGCAGCGAAAAGCTGCTGCCGTCCGCGACTTTGCCGACACCCGCCGGAGTTCCCGTAAATATAATATCACCCGCGCCCAGCCCGTAATGATTGCCGCAGAAATCAATCAGCGTCTGCAGATCAAAAATCATTTGTCCAATATTGCCGCGCTGCACTTCTCTTCCGTTCATCCACAGAGAAAAATCGGTTTTCAGGCAGGCTTTCACTCCCGGGAAGGGAATGAACGGCGTCAGGACGGCGGAATTCAGAAAGCCCTTTGCCCGCAGCCAGGGCTGCTGCTTTTCCTTCAGTTCGCTCTGGACATCCCGTAAAGTAAAATCGATGCCGAGCGCCATTCCGTCGATCAGTTCGTCGGCCGCCAGTCCCGGACTGAAGGCACGTCCGATATGGGCGACCCATTCGCCCTCATAGTGGACGTCGCCCTGATTTCCCGGCAGCCCGATCGTCTGTCCCCGGGCTTCGGCGGCTGCGTGCGTCGGCTTCGAAAAGAACATCGGTGCAGCGGGGACGGTATTGTTCAGTTCTTTGGCATGCTGTGCGTAGTTTCTCCCCACGCAAAAAATATTGGCGATTTCGGTCATAAGTTCCTCCGTCCCGATCAAGATGATCACTTATTAACGAACGGTATATCTTCAAAAAGGATCAACGGCCGATCAGCTGTCTTTTATAAGCGCTGTGGTCGGTCGGCCCTGTGTATTGATTCAGGCTGAACGACTCTCTGATTCCGGCCGTGACAAATGCCTTGGCAGTCTTAACGGCCTGCGCTACCGGTTTTCCTTTAGCCAGTTCGGCTGTGATGGCGGCGGCATAGGTGCAGCCGGCGCCGTGAATGTTCGAGGTATTGATTTTTTCACTGGCGACGATCTCGAAATTTTTGCCGTCATAAAGCACGTCGATTGCCTGATCGGTGTCCGGCAGCCTGCTTCCGCCCTTGACCAGCGCGTATGCCGCACCGAGAGCCACAAGCTTTGCCGCGGCTTCTTTCATCTGATCGACATTTGTGATCCGCGGGGTAGCGGCGAGTTTTGCGGCCTCATAGAGATTCGGTGTCGTGATCAGCGCCTTCGGGATCAGCAGCTCGCGGATTGCTTCCGTATTTTCCGGCTGCAGCTCCGGCTGCAGTTCTTCTTCTGCCCCCTTGCAGACCATTACCGGATCGATGACGACATTCTTTAAATGGTGCTTTTCAATCACGGCCGCCGTTGTCCGGATAATTGCCGGCGAACCGAGCATTCCTGTTTTCATCGCATCGATGCCGATGCCGGCAACGATGGTGTCCAGCTGTTTCTGCAGCAGGTCTGCCCCCAGAGTAGTTATCGAATGTGCCCAATTGTGATACGGATCCATGGTGACAATACTGGTCAGCGCCGTCATCCCGTACACGCCGAGTTCCTGGAATGTTTTCAGGTCTGCCTGCATTCCTGCGCCGCCGCTCGAATCCGAACCGGCGACCGTCATCGCTTTATAATGTTCTGTCATTAAAACGACCCCCCTGTATCAAAAATACACTTTTTATTTATTATAGTAAGAATGCGCCGAAAAAACTATAATCAGACCAAAACGAGCAAGGTGTTCGCAATTGGCCGCCCCAATAAGGTACATTTTAAGAAAGGAGGGATTCGAATGATTGAAAAAGCGACATTTGCCGGCGGCTGTTTCTGGTGCATGGTGCATCCTTTTGACGAAGAGCCCGGGATTATCAAGGTTGTATCGGGCTACACGGGCGGAAGCACAGAGAATCCGACTTATGAACAGGTGTGCTCTGAAACAACGGGACACGCGGAGGCGGTGCAGATTACCTTTGATCCGTCTGTCTACCCCTATAAAAAACTTCTGCAGCTATTCTGGCAGCAGATCGATCCGACGGATGCCGGCGGCCAGTTCCACGATCGCGGTTCCTCTTACCGGACGGCTGTTTTTTACCACAGCGGGGAGCAGAAACGTCTGGCGGAAGCATCAAAAAAGGCACTGGAACAAAGCGGAAAATTCAGGAAACCGATTGTTACGGAAATTGTCCCGGCAGGCCCTTTTTATCCCGCCGAAGAATATCACCAGAATTATTATAGGAAAAATGGGCTGCATTACCGGCTGTATCGTCAAGGTTCGGGCCGCGACGAATTTATCAGGAAGCACTGGCTTGTGAAAAAGGAGCGGAAGGCACTGCGGGAAGAGCTGAATAGCATTCAGTACGAAGTGACTCAGAAAAACGGGACAGAGCGGCCCTTCGACAATGCCTACTGGAGCAATCGCCGGGATGGCATTTATGTGGATATCGTATCCGGGGAGCCGCTGTTTTCGTCGACAGATCAATATGATGCGGGCTGCGGCTGGCCCAGTTTTACAAAACCTCTGAGCGAGAGCAGGCTTGTTAAACGGACGGATACAAGCCACGGCATGATCCGGACCGAAGTGCGCAGCATGCTGGGAGATTCGCATCTCGGCCACGTATTCGACGACGGGCCGGCTCCGGAAGGGCTTCGTTTCTGCATTAATTCGGCAGCGCTCCGTTTCATCCCTGAAGAAGATTTGGAATCCGAAGGCTACGGAGAATATAAAAGCCTTTTTCAAAAAATAGACTGAGGCCAAGGTCCTTCTCCGAGAGACGCGCGACATAAGAATCATAAATCATGTATATTTATCAGTAAAACCGGTTCTATCCGACCGGTTTTTTTGTTTGGGCCTAAACCTTTTAGAGAAGCACGCCGATAAAAAATACGAAACAGTTCAATAATTAGCGGGTATTTCCGCGTATGGAGGGATCTCCTGAAAGCGAAAAATTCTGCCAATCTATGACTCTAATAAAGTGTTATTATAGAAATAAGCTGGGTATTTTGTCCATAGTCTCCGGTATGGGGCCGATTGTCACCGGGACTTGCGATACGGACTAAGAAAACGATTGGAGGCCGGTTTTATGAATAAATATGTTTTGCCTGCTGCGATCGTCGGGGGGATTGTTTTTACGGCAACCGGGCAGTCCGTTTTTGCGGCGACCGGGCAGGACATTGTCAACAAGGCGTCACAATTTCAGGGAAGGCCTTATGTTTACGGTGCACCTGCTTTTTCAACTTCGTCGTTTGACTGTTCTTCTTTTACACAGCTGATTTATAAACTGGCGGCCGGTGTTACGCTGCCGAGGGTAGCCGCGGATCAGGCAACAAAGGGGATCGCGGTGAGCAAGTACAGCCTGCAGGCGGGCGATCTTCTCTTTTTTGATACAGCGGGAGACGGCAGTATCCAGCACGTCGGCATCTATACCGGCAAAGGCCAGATGATCAGTGCGCAGACATCATACGGGGTACATATTACCAATGTTTTCAGCGGAGGAGGATCGGAAGGCTACTGGGCGCCGAAGTTTGTCACGGCACGCCGCATTATCGGCACCGCGGCAGCCCGGCCGGCAGCGGCAGCCACGCAAAGCGAGAGCGTCTCGTCGCAGTCGTCGTCTTCCGTCTATACGGTGAAAAGCGGCGACAGCCTGTGGGCGATCGGACAAAGCCACGGCCTTTCTGTTTCGACGCTGAAATCGCTGAACGGCCTCAGCTCGGATCTGATCCATCCGGGTCAGACGCTGAAGCTTTCTTCGTCGGCATCTGCAGCTGCTTCGTCGTCTTCGTCGTCCGGGCAAACGAGCTCGTCGTCTTCCGTCTATACGGTAAAGAGCGGCGACAGCCTATGGGCGATCGGACAAAGCCACGGTCTTTCCGCTTCGGCATTGAAATCGCTGAACGGCCTCAGCTCGAATCTGATCTATCCGGGTCAGCAGTTGAAAGTCACGTCTTCTTCGACTGCGTCATCTTCGTCGGCCTCATCCGGCGGAGGCTACCAGGTCAAAGCCGGCGACAACCTCTGGGAAATTGCGACACTTCACGGTGTTACGGTGAACCGGCTGATGCGGGCCAACAATCTGTCATTGACCCTCATATTTCCGGGTCAGCACCTGATTATCCCGTGACAAAGTTGATTCTATTCTTTCAGGGAGCGGATAAATATCCGCTCCCTTTCTTGTGCGCCCGGCATGGACGACAGCCAGGCGGTGAAGGCACCGTCGATTTTTCCAAAAAACGATCGCTTTGCACGGGCGCCAGTCTATCCTTTTGAATATCCATGCGGCGGCTTATTCCGCTGAAAAAGAGGGTTATCCTGCACGGACAGGCGTTATCCGGCAGAAACACCCGAATGTTCTCTTCGACCTGCCGCGAAGTTCTGTGAATCATGGCAGGAATCGCCGAGCTATCAACAATAAACGGACCGGAATCAATAAGTGCGAATAATCGGAACATCAAGATTGTACCTGATTGATTGAATCAACTGTGGCAAGGAGTTCAGTCGTTAAACTCTTGCCGGGGCGATACTCCGCCGGAATCGGGTGAATCGCGATCATTTTAGGGCGAAAGTTCACTGTTCCAGGGCGATTAACAAATTTTTCAGGACGAGAATTCTCGGACCGATACTGGCCGGCGGCTCGGCTGCATGGATCGGATTTTAGTGCATGATCGACCGTTAGCAGCTGTTTATCGGTCGTCCCAGGGAGTTTATCGGTCGTTACACCCGGCTTTTCGGTCGTCAACGATGCTTAATCGGTCTTCAGCAGGTACACCCGATTGATCAGCCGTGACAGAAGTTTATCGACTGTCACAGGAGCTTTATTGCGTGAAAACGCTATCTGTCTTTCGCGAGATGGTCTCAGAAAAAGCCGATCATCAATTGACGACAGGCACAGCAGGACAATGAGCTGGGTACCCGTAGTTAAAAAAACACGGGTACCCTCTAATTATTTCGAAAAGCGATCACTTTGCACGGGCGCCAGTCTATTCTTTTGAATGTTCATGCGGAGAGCGGTTTATTCCGCTGAAAAAGAGGGCTATCCTGCACGGACAGGCGTTACCCGGCGGAAACACCCGATCGTTCTCTTCGGCCTGCCGCGAAGTTCTGTGAATCGTGACTAAAATCGCCGGGAAACGCCGGCGAATCAGTAAAGCGCAATTTACCGCCGATTCTTTGAGCTTTACTGGTGATACTCAGCTATCTACTGACGATTTCCGGCACGGTTTATATGAATAGACAGAGGACGAAAGAAAAGTCCTGACTATTTTCCGGAATTCAAACCTCTGTCCGGGCATTCCAAAAAAGTCAATCATGGCCCGCGTTAATTTATTGGCCTTCAGAAGGGCGGACGGTGCATTCCCAAACCACGTCTGCCAGGTGAGAAAATTCATTAAAAAAATAAATGATGTAAACGCTTTCTAATTTTGGCCTTTTCCATTATAATGAAAACTGTTTGGGAAAGTATGAACATAGTGTGACACGTGAGTGACGAATGTGTTATCTTTTGTCGAAAAAAGTCTATTTGTAATTTTAGTCACAGCAATCAGGCCCCTACTGAGATAAAATACCGCCTTTATGCTATAATGTGAATGCTTATCGGAATTTACCTCAAAGAGGGGCCCAAAATTCGGCAGAAACAGGAGGGGGGAAAAGAGAGACAATGATGAAAAACTTCAAGATGAAAGGATTGGCTGTTCTTGCGCCGTTATTGGTCCTGCTGACCGGATGCTCAGATAAAATTACTGTTCTTAATCCTCAGGGACCCGTGGCCCGGGAGCAATATCATCTGATCGTCTGGTCGCTGATCATGATGAGTCTGGTTTTAGCAATTGTTCTCATTATCTATATTTATGTACTTGTCCGGTTTGGGCGTAAAAACAATAAGGGTTTTGATCCGAATGATACGGGAAACAGAAAACTGGAAATCATCTGGCTGATTGTGCCTGTCGTGATTTGTATTTTGCTTGCTGTTCCGACCGTGCGGACGCTTTATGCGCTCAACGATCCGCCGAAAGCGACGGCTAAGGCTCCGGCCGTTCTTAACAGCAAAACGATGACAATCGATGTGACGTCCGCTGACTGGAAATGGCTGTTCCGCTATCCGGGCCAGAATATCGAAACCGTGAATTATGTCGTGATTCCAGCCGGGATTCCGGTGAATTTCCGTCTCCATGCTTATGACGCCATGAATGCTTTCTGGGTTCCGGAACTCGGCGGACAACAATACACAATGACGGACATGTCAATGCATGTCTGGCTGCAGGCGGATAAGCCGGGAACGTACGCCGGGCGGAGCTCAAACTATTCAGGCCAGGGTTTTGCACATATGACGTTTAACGTCCTTGCCAAGTCGTCGTCTGATTTTGACAGCTGGGTCAGCGACGTCAAGAAAAATCAGCCTGCGCTGACGATGAGCAAGTACAAGCAATTGCTGAAACCGGACAGTGTGAAACCGATGACCTTCTCATCTTACCCAAAAGAAATCGAAAAGAACCTGAACAAGGCACAAATGGAAGGTACAGAATCGGGAACATCCATGGATCATTCAGATTCCATGCCGGGTATGAACATGTCGGGTAATAGCGGGAAAGGGGGGAACAACCCGTAATGCAAAATATCACAAATTTTCTCAGCCACTTCTTTGTTACCGGCGATCCGATGATTTACGGAGCAGACGTCTCCATTGCTCTTGTCTCGATCGGAATCATTTTTGTCCTGACCTATTTGAAAAAGTGGAAATGGCTCTGGGACGAATGGCTGACGACCGTGGATCATAAACGGATCGGCATTATGTATATTATTGCCGCATTGCTGATGCTGTTCCGCGGCGGCATCGATGCGCTGATGATGCGCACGCAGCTGGCGCTGCCCAATATGCATTTTCTTAGTGCGGAACATTATGACCAGGTCTTTACCACACACGGCACGATCATGATTATCTTCGTCGCCATGCCGTTTCTTTTCGGACTGATGAATATTGCCATCCCGCTTCAGATCGGTGCGCGCGACGTTGCGTATCCTTTCCTGAACGCGTTGAGCTTCTGGCTGTTCTTTTTCGGTGCGATGCTTTTCAACCTGTCCTTTGTCATCGGCGGTTCGCCGGACGCCGGCTGGTCGAGCTACGCGCCGTTTGCCGGGGCGGAACTGAATCCGGGAGTCGGGCAGAACTATTATCTGATCGGTGTCCAGATCTCCGGTATCGGGTCGCTCGCGACCGGAATCAATTTTCTGGTGACCATTCTGAAAATGCGCGCACCGGGCATGAAATTATTTAAAATGCCGATGTTCTCGTGGTCGGTTCTGATCACATCGGTGATCATCATCTTCGCATTCCCGGCTTTTACCGTTGCTCTTGCACTGATGACGATCGACCGTCTTTTCGGCGCCCATTTCTTTACGATAGCTGCCGGCGGTTCGCCGATGCTCTGGGCCAACCTGTTCTGGTTCTGGGGGCATCCGGAGGTCTATATCGTGCTGCTTCCGGTGTTCGGCATTTACTCTGAAGTGATTGCGACGTTCGCCCATAAGACACTGTTCGGATACGTCGTCATGGTCTGGTCGATGGTCGCCATTTCTTTTTTGAGCTTTCTCACGTGGCTGCACCACTTCTTTACGATGGGCAATACGGCGCCGGTCAATGCTTTTTTCTCGATATCGACAATGCTGATTGCGATACCGACCGGTGTAAAGATTTTCAACTGGCTGTTTACCCTGAATAAGGGACGAATAGAGTTTACAACGCCGATGCTCTGGGCCCTTGCATTTATTCCGAACTTTACGGTCGGCGGGATTACCGGTGTCATGCTGGCAATGGCGCCTGCCGACTATCAGTACCACAACAGCTATTTTCTGGTCGCCCACTTCCACAGCACGCTGATTGCGGCCACCGTCTTCGGAATTTTCTGCGGCCTCCATTATTGGTGGCCGAAGATATTCGGCTATCTGCTCAATGAAAAGCTGGGTAAATGGTCGTTCTGGATATTTATGATTTCGTTCAATATCTGCTTTATGCCGATGTACTTCCTTGGGCTGATGGGCATGACGCGGCGTATGTACACTTATCCGGCCGGACTCGGCTGGGGGCCGATCAACTTCATCATCACAATCGGTGCGTTCGGCATGGGCCTCGGCTTTATCATCATGGCACTGAATATCGTCTGGAGCGCCATTCATGGAAAAAGAGACACGACAGGCGATCCGTGGAACGGCCGTACGCTCGAATGGTCGACCGCTTCTCCCGCTCCTGAATACAATTTTGCCCATATTCCGACCGTATCGACGCGCGATGCTTTTGAAACCATAAAGGAGGAAAAGAGAAAGGGCGGGAAGCAACCGCAGCGGCCGTTTAAACCGATCCATTTGCCGAATAACACAGGCATTCCGTTCATCATGTCGGCCTTTATGTTTGTGGCCGGATTCGGATTCGTGTTCAAATGGTATTGGATGGGCATCCCGGGACTCGTCGCCGTCGCCATCTGTATGATTGTTCGTTCCTTTGTTTACAATGATTACCATTACATTTCGGTTGACGAAATTGAACGCACTGAGCGCGCTGCGGGGAGGTTATCATAATGGCTGAATCCATCCTGGACGCAAAAGACAAAAAGAACATGCCTCTGGAGTACTCGACAGAAGAGGGAGATCTTCGCATCGTCGGATTCTGGATTTTTCTTGCCGCCGAACTGGTTCTTTTCGGTACATTGTTTGCCAGTTATCTGGTGATGCAGAGCCATACCGCGGGAGGGCCGACGGCAAGGGATCTGTTTAAAATCAATCCGGTCATGGCCGAAACGATCATCCTTCTGGTCAGCAGTTTTACATGCGGCCTCGGTACGCTTGAATTGCGCCGCCATCATGTAAAAGGACTGATCGGCTGGCTGGTTGTGACGGTGATTCTCGGACTCGCCTTTATCGGCCTCGAAGCAAATGAGTTTTATTCGTATGCCGTACACGAAGGCGCACCGATCACGAGAAGCGCCTTTCTGTCGGGGTTTTTCGTCCTGCTCGGTACGCACGGCGTCCATGTGTCGCTGGGGATTGTCTGGGTGACTTCGATCATCATCCAGCTTGCGCAGCGCGGCATCACAGCCGTTACCGCAAGAAAAGCATTTATGGTCGGCCTTTATTGGCATTTTCTTGACGTCGTCTGGATCTTCATCTTCACAGCAGTTTATTTGACGGGGCTGGTGATTTAAAATGCATGAAAATGAAAATCAGGCAATCAAACAGGAACAGACAGGTTTTCCCTGGAAACAGGTTATCGGACTGATCCTCTCGCTGGCACTGACCTTTCTCGCTTTGTGGGTGGCAGTCGGCCTTTCTCTGCCGGTTCAAGTCACGCTGACGATTATTGTCGCACTGGCGATTTTCCAGGCGCTGATTCAATTGTTCATGTTTATGCATGTAACTGAAGGCACCGAACCGGTGCACCAGATTCTCGGTCTCCTGTTCGGCATCTTTGTAGCTTTTGCCATGGTTGCCGGCTCGATCTGGATTCTTGCCTATGTTATTAAATAGAACACAAAGAAAATTAAAAACGAAAAGCGGACGGGATCATCCTTACGGGGAATCCCGTCTTTTTTTTAATGGATTGATTTCTCCATTGCCCCGTTTAAACGGCTGGCATTTTTTGATTGCTTTGTGATTTAATTTGATTGATATTGACTGATTATCCCTTTATAATAAATATCTTGGGAGGGTCAAAAATTGATTTCCGGTTGCGCGGGACGGCTGCAGCAACCGAAGTGAATCACACGGATGGAACGTATGGTCCGCAAAAGCGATGAAAGGTTGAAACCAGCAATAAAGAGGGAAAATGATCAGGCAAACTGTATCCTTCCGCCTGTATGTTTTTATCGCTTTGCTCCCCCAATAAATGAATCATGAAACCAAGCCCGGCGGGGTACGGAAATAATAACAGATGAACAGGGGCTGATCACTGGTGATCTATACATGCACACTTAATCCGGCAGTCGACTATTTCCTGCAGATCGACCATTTCAGGGCCGGAGAACTGAATCATGTCGAAACGGATCGAAAAATGCCCGGCGGGAAAGGGATTAATGTATCGCGGGTGCTGAATCATCTGGGACAGACGTCAAAATGCCTCGGTTTCATCGGCGGCTTCACCGGCAATTTTATCAAGGAGCAGCTCGCCGGAGAGGGTATTGAAACGGATTTCGTCCCGGTGAACGGGGATACGCGAATCAATGTGAAGCTGAAAAGTGACACGGAAACAGAGATCAACGGCGTCGCTCCGCAGATTACGGACAGCCAGCTGGACGCGCTTTTTGCGAAAATCGCCGGATTGACGGCGGAAGACATTCTGGTGCTGTCGGGCAGTGTGCCCGGCACCCTTCCGATAACAATTTACAAGGACATGATTGAAAAAGTCGCTGCCGGCCGGGCAAAAGTCGTGGTCGATACGAGCGGCGAGGCTTTCGAAGAGGTCGTCACGGCTAAACCGTTTCTGATTAAGCCCAATCATCATGAGCTCGGCGAGTACTTCGGCGTGATGATTAAATCTGCCGACGATGTGAAAAAATATGGGAAGAAACTTGTCGATCAAGGAATCGAGCATGTCATCGTATCCATGGGCGGAAAGGGAGCCGTCTACATAGATAAAGACGAATATCTTTTCGCTTCTCCTGCCAAGGGCGTGCTCAGAAACTCTGTCGGCGCCGGGGATTCTCTGGTCGGCGGTTTCCTCTCCGAATACGCTGTCAGCGGCAGCTTCCGGAAAGCTTTTCAGAAAGGCGCGGCTGCCGGAAGTGCGACGGCTTTCTCGGTTGATTTGTGCAGCAGGGAAAAAGTAGAAGAACTCCTGCCTCAGATAAAAGTCAGCAATATTTAAAATAAAAGGCTATGGAGGAACGGAACAGGGCAGAAATCCCTGTTCTGCTTTACGCGGAACCGGCCCCTATCAGCCCCTAATTGTGACAAATCTTATACAAGAAATTGCACTCGCTTTCAATATAAATGACGACTTGCTATAATAACTAGTGTCATGCTTTCCGGTGTAAAAAATAGCCGTAAATGGCTTGCAAGTAATGAAAAAAATTTACAAAGGCCTGTGAAATCGTCATTTACGGAAGCTGCACACCGGCAGACAGAAGCGATCCGGTACGCTTCACAGCCCGCGGGACATGAAGAAAGGCCGGAAATCAAGGCAGCCGTGCCTGTCATTGATAATCTGGCCGGCAGCGGGATCGCAAGGTTGCGACGGATCTGACGAGAAGCGGTTTCATAATCGCTGAATTCTTAAAATTTGAAGGGCTGGGTGAGTCTGATCATGACTGAAAAGATTAAGGGTATTGCCGCATCTGCCGGCATTGCCATTGCTAAGACGTTTATTCTGAAAAATCCGGATCTGACTTTTGAGAGGAAAACGGTCGACGACAAAGCGGCTGAAAAAAAGAGGCTCGATGCCGCGCTCGAAATCTCAAAAAAGGAACTGACAGAGATAAAGGGAACTGCTGAAAAAGAATTGGGCAAAGATAAAGCCGATGTCTTTGCCGCCCATCTGATGTTTCTCAGCGATCCGGAGTTTGTCGGCGCAATCGCCAATAAGATCAATGATGAAAGCTTCAGCGCCGAAGCCGCGCTTGAGGATGTATCGACATTTTTTATTCAGACTTTTGAAAGTATGAAGGACAATGAGTACATGAGAGAAAGAGCGGCAGATGTACGCGATGTGTCCAAAAGGATCCTGGCCCATCTGCTCGGCGTTTCTTTCACGTCTCCGGCAAGCATCACGGAAGAAGCCGTCATTATAGCTGAAGATCTGACCCCTTCGGATACGGCTCAGCTCAACCGTAAATACGTCAAAGGATTTGCAACGAACGTCGGCGGCCGCACATCTCACTCGGCGATTATGTCCCGTTCGATGGAAATTCCGGCCGTTGTCGGCACAAAAACGGTGCTTGAAAAGGCAGAGGAGGACCAGCTTGTCATCGTCGACGGCCTGAACGGCGAGGTCATTCTCGATCCGAGCGAGGAAGAAATTAAAGAATATCGCGCGAAGCAGGCCGCCTTTAAAGAACAGCAGGAAGAATGGAAAAAGCTGGTCAATGAACCGACGAAAACGAAAGATGACGTTCGCGTCCTGCTTGGCGCCAACATAGGCAATCCGGGCGACGTAACCGGAGTTGCCAACAACGGCGGCGAGGCGATCGGACTGTACCGGACGGAATTCCTCTATATGGGCCGTGACAGCCTGCCGTCGGAAGATGAGCAGTTCGAAGCATATAAAGAAGTTCTCGAAAAAATGGAAGGAAAACCGGTAGTGATCCGGACACTTGATATCGGCGGCGATAAGAAGCTGAAGTATCTGCCGCTTCCTAAGGAAATGAATCCGTTCCTGGGCTTCCGCGCGATCCGGCTCTGCCTGGAGCGTCAGGATATATTCCGTACCCAGCTTCGCGCCTTGCTGAGAGCAAGCGTATTCGGCAAACTGCAGATTATGTTTCCGATGATCGCGACCGTCAATGAACTCCGTGAAGCGAAGAAGATTCTGTTTGAAGAGAAGGACAAGCTTGTTGCTGCAGGGACCCGGGTTTCCGACGACATTGAGGTCGGGATGATGATGGAGATCCCGGCATCCGCTGTGCTGGCGGATCGCTTTGCCAAAGAAGCCGACTTCTTCAGCATCGGCACAAACGATCTGATTCAGTATACGATGGCAGCCGATCGGATGAACGAGCATGTTTCCTATTTGTACCAGCCTCTGAACCCGGCGATTCTCCGCCTCGTCAGCCGTGTGATTGATGCGGCACACAAAGAGGGACACTGGGCAGGCATGTGCGGCGAAATGGCCGGCGATGCGACAGCCATTCCTGTTCTGCTCGCCCTCGGCCTTGATGAGTTCAGCATGAGTGCGACATCGATTCTTCCGGCAAGAACTCAGCTGCTGAAGTTGTCCAAGGAAGAAGTGGCTAAGCATAAAGAAGCGATCCTGAATCTGGATACGGCGGCAGACGTACTCGATTATGTCAAAGCGAGAATGAGCTGATCCTCATTTTGTTATATTAAAAGACAGGCCCGGAATCATAATGTGATTCCGGGCCTGTCTTTTTGCGGCCTATGGATGGGGAGAGCGATACCGGAGTGCTATCGGCTGGTTCAGGCAGTGGGACTCCCAGCTGCTGAAAACAGCAGGCCCCGGGTAAGAAAGCCTCTCTCTAAATCGGCTGCGCGGTTATTATTTCAGCAAATCCGTGAAAATATTTTTGACTTTCGGTGTAACCGCGTGACTGCCGCCCTGATTCTGAGTGTTCTCGACGACCATCGTGACAAGCAGCCGCGGATTGTCCGTATTGTAGGCGACAAACCATCCGTTTTCCCGCCCGGCCTGATTCTGCTTCATCTTGAACTCGGGTGTTCCGGTTTTCCCGGCAAGGGTGAGGCCGTTAATCTGAGCGTCATGGGCGGTGCCGGCCGGGTTGCTGACGACCTGAATCAGATCCTGGTTGAGAAGCCGGGCCGTTGCCGGCGACATCACGTCCTTTTTCCACATTTCCGCAGGCGCGTCAGTCTTGATCAGGCGCGGTTTGATGATACTTCCGTCATTGACGAACGCGGAGTAGATGAGCGACAGATGCAGGGGATTGACGCTGACCTCGCCCTGACCGTATCCGGAATTGGCAAGCAGCAGCGAATCATTCAGATTTCCGCTGCTGGAAAGTGTTGACGGCTGCATCGGATAAGGCACGGGCAGCGTCTCGCCGAATCCGAATTTTTTGGCATCGGCCGCAAAGGTCTGACCGCCGATCTTCAGAGCGGTTTGAGCGAAATAGATATTGTCCGACAGGTACAGCGCCTGCTCGAGATTGACACTTGGCGAGCTGTCGAGGCGGGTGACATAGAAATCTCCCCATGACTTGCTGTCCTGCCATTTAAGGCCGTTGATTGCAACCGATTGTGCCGGATTAATGGCTTTGCGGTCAAGCGCAATGGCAGCCGTGACCGGCTTGAAGACCGAACCGGGAGCGGAGGCGGAAGCAAAACGGTTTTCCAGCGGCTTCATCGGATCGTTGCTCAGCTTCGCATAATCTGCGGCGGAGATGCCGAGAGCGAAACTGTTGGGATCATAAGACGGTGTGCTGACCAGCCCGAGAATATCGCCTGTTTTCGGATTTATCGCTACGGCTGAACCGGCGCTGTTTTTCATTTCCTGATAGAGCGCATCCTGCACATTCCGATCGATGGTCAGCTGAATGTTCCGGCCGTTCTTCGGCGCCGTTTTGGCAATGATGCCGGTCTGCTTGCCGGATTTATTAAGCCGGGCAATCGTGGCACCGTCGTGCTGACGAAGCTGATTTTCAAAAAGCTGTTCCAGCCCGGTGATTCCGATCACGGATGTGTCGCTGTATCCTGCATTTGGATTCTTTTTAAGCAGTTCGGCCGTTATCTGGCTGACATAGCCGGTCAGATGTCCGCTCGCCGGGCCGTCCGGATAAATCCGGCTTTCAACGTTTGTCCGGACGACGCCGGTCAGCGAGGTGGCCTGCCTGATCAGGCTGACGTTTCCGGCGCCGATGGTTTTAATCGGAACAAAGCTGTCGGCCTGAACCCATGAAGCGGCCATCGCGTCGTTGATCTGCTGAACGGACACGCCGAGAATTTGGGCGAGCCTGCTGATTGTCTGGGCCTTCCCGCTCCCTGTCCCTAATTGACCGGGAACGACGCCGATGCTCGCTGCGCTTCCGTCTATAGCGAGCGGTTGTCCGTTGCGGTCGAGAATTTCACCGCGCTTGCTCGGCACGGTCTCGACATTGACGGTGTCCCCTGTCTTTAATCCGGGCAGAATCAGCGAAGGCTGCCAGTCCACGTACCAATTTTGCCGGTTGTTGCGTGTTTCCTGCGTCATCTGAACGGATTGCGAAAAACTGACCGGGCCGGCGAGGGTTGCGAGGGCCGCTTTAAAAGATACGGCATTCTTTTTTTCCTGATCCGTTTTCTGAACGGCTGCCGTCATTTTTCCGGCTGAAATGCCATTATAGATTTTCTGATAACGTGCGACAAAAGCCGACTTGCTGATCGTTTTTTGAGAACTTTTTGAAAGAAACCCGTACATTGCTGTAAAATTTTTACTCTGCCATGCCTTAACATACGCCTGAAATCTGCTTTCCGCTGTCGGCTGCCTGCTTCCGCATCCCGCAAGCATAAGCAGCGCGGAGACCAACAGAACGGCAAGTGCTGAATAATGTCGAAACCGCATGAAGACACCTCCGTTTCGTATCTGAAAAAGATGGACGATCTTGTTAAAAAATGAATCATCTGCGTGCATCGGATCATAATGGGGACTTTTTGATTACAGACGCCTTTTTCTATTATAGCCGATCGGCAACGGACCGGCGTGACGATTCGCTTCATCATATCCGGGCGTAAGAAACATTTTTCGCTGCCCGCCCGGATAAAGATTAAAAGAAAATTTTTACAGGCAATGACGGTTTTATTGCCGACAGACGCGGGACGTCATGGTAGTATGAAAAGAGGACGGAGGACTGCAGATGGAAACCATGAAACTGGTGATTTTGGAAACGAGCGATGTTCACGGGAACATCTATCCGATCAGCTACGCCAACAATGAACGAAGGGATCTCGGCATGGGCAGGATTGCCACTCTTGTACGCCGGGAGAGAAAAGCCTGCCCGAATGTCCTCCTCATTGACGACGGTGATATGATTCAGGGAACTCCGCTCCTTTATTATTATGCCCGCTTTGATGACCGGCGGCCGAACCCGATGATCGTGCTGGCCAACCGGCTCGGCTACGACTGCGCTGTATTCGGCAATCATGAATTCGATTTCGGCATCGGCCTGCTTGCCGAAACTGTGCGAAATTCGGCATTTCCGTGGCTCGCAGCCAACATACTGGATCGCAAAACCGGCAAGCCCTTTTTTGGAAGGCCGTATATTATAAAAACATTTGCAAACGGCCTGCGGGCTGCTGTACTGGGACTGACAACAAAATACATACCGAATTGGGAAAATGCGGAAAATATTCCGGATATGCAGTTTGCGGATCCGGTTGAGGCGGCAAAAAAGTGGGTGCCGGTCCTGAAAGAACGGAAGCGGGCAGATATTATTATCGTGTCCTATCACGGCGGTTTTGAGCGGAATCTGGAGACGAGCGAAACTGAGGGAAAGCCCACCGGGGAAAATCAGGGATACCGGCTGTGCATGGAGGTGCCGGATATTGACGTCCTGCTGACCGGACACCAGCACCGTCTGATCGGCGGCCGGCAAATTAAGGGTGTAACCGTGGTTCAACCGGGTTCGAACGGCTCTTTTCTTGGAAGAGTGACGCTTGATCTGGTCAGAAAAGGCGGACGCTGGAGCATCACCGGCAAAGTGTCGGATCTTCTTTCTGTCCGCGCCGTACCCGAGGATAGAGAGCTGCTCAGGCTGACGGACGGCTATGAAAAAGATACCCAGGCCTGGCTGGACAGACCGCTTGGCAGGATTGAGGGGGATATGACGGTCGGCGATCCGATGGACGTCCGCATGCACGATCATCCGCTGATCGAATTTATCAATGACCTGCAGATGAAGGTTTCGGGAGCGGATATTTCGTCAACGGCGCTGTTTAACAATGAGTCGCCGGGGCTTCCGCACGACGTGTCGATGCGCGATATCGTTGCTAATTACATCTATCCGAACACACTGAGAGTGATCCGGATCAGCGGGCGCGATATGCTCGATGCGCTGGAACGGTCGGCTTCCTATTTCAAACAGTATGACGGAGAGCCGCATAAAGACGGGGAGAGCTTTACGGCGCCGAAACTTCAGCACTATAATTATGATATGTGGGAAGGCATCGACTATGTCATTGATATTTCGAAACCGGTGGGGAGGCGCATTACGAAGCTGGAATATCATGGCGAGCCTGTTCAGATGGGCCGGAACTATGATGTGGTCATGAACAATTACCGTTCAGGCGGAGGCGGCGACTATCTGATGTTCCGCAATAAACCGGTTGTCAAGGATATCCCGGTTGACGTGTCTGAAATCATAGCGAACGAAATACTTAAAAAAAAGGTGATCCGGGCTAAAGTCAACAATAACTGGAAGCTGATTCCTTCCCGGCGGGATGGGTCATGATCGGGCAGATAAAGGTCTTGATTTGTTAATTAAAAAATCCGGCCGCAATCACGACCGGGCATTTGGGAGAGGTGTGCTGCTGTTGAAGAAACATATATTGACCAATGACTGGGAGCCGATTCTCGAACCTGAATTCCAGAAAGACTACTATTTGAAACTGAGAACATTCCTGAAGCAGGAATATACAACGAAAACCATCTATCCGGACATGTACGATCTGTTCAACGCGCTGAAATACACACCGTATGAAAAGGTAAAAGTGGTGATCCTCGGACAGGATCCCTACCATGAACCGGGACAGGCACACGGACTCAGCTTCTCCGTTAAACCGGGTGTGCCGCAGCCGCCGTCGCTGCAGAATATTTTCAAAGAGCTGCATGACGATCTCGGCTGCCCGATTCCGCATCACGGCTGCCTGATCGAGTGGGCGCGCCAGGGCGTGCTGCTGCTCAACACGGTGCTTTCCGTCCGCCGCGGAGCCGCCAACTCTCACAAGGGTATGGGCTGGGAACAGTTTACCGACGCGGTGATCCGCGATCTGAATAAGCGTGAAAAGCCGATCGTATTCATTCTCTGGGGACGCAACGCCCAGGCGAAAGCGGATCTGATCACAGAAGACCGTCATTTTATTATCAAGTCCTCCCATCCGAGCCCGTTTTCCGCACGCTATGGGTTCTTCGGAAGCCGGCCTTTTTCACGGGCCAACCACTATCTCGAATCAGCCGGAGAGGAACCGATCGACTGGCAGATTTCTATGGAAGAACCGAGTATCCCGTTGGAAACCAAATAAAAAGTCCGTCGGAACGAATCTTCCGGCGGATTTCTTATATATTAACTGAATTATTCTCTCGGCTCATGATCAGCCGCAGTCTGTGTCTTCACCCGGCGGAGGATGGAAAACTTTCCGCTTTTCCGGGCCCGAGTCAATTGTTCCGAGTAGTGGCCTGAACCTGAAATGGCCAAAAAACAAGATCGTTTTTCCGGAGCTAAGGGAGCCCGCATAGGATAATAAAAATCAGTGTGTCTCCGTCTTCTTTTTTACAGATCCAGTTTTTTCTCAAGCAGCCATCCGGCAAGCATGATGAGCAGCCCGCTTAGTACCCAGCCGATGAGGACGGCGGGGATCGGGAGTGACGGTATCTGAAGAGACTGGCCGGATGCCTGTATCCATTCCGATGGGTCGCCTATACTCCAGCCCATGCCCCAGCCTATGCTCAGGACGATCCAGAACAGCGGGACAGCCGGACGCCACTTCGTCCTGATCAATGTACCGTAAAGGAGACCGAAGGCGATAGCCAGAGGAAAAAAGCATATATCGAGAAGGAAAAAATAAAGGCCCGATTCGGCAAAAACTCCAAAATCTTGCAAAGACAGACTTGCACTGATCAGCGTTGCGTAGCCTCCGAACAAAAAAATCAGAACATAGGCGGCGAGAGCAATCAGAAGACTCCTCATTAAACCGGCGATAAACTTTGCCAGAATCAGTGTCTGCCGGGAATAGGGCAGGGTCAGCCACCATCCGACCGTTTCTCCTTTCCATTCCCGTACGATTCTGGAGATAGAGAGTCCGAACATGGCCCAGGGAAGGCCCAAAAATACAAACCAAATATAGTTCAGCTGTATCGTGTGAAATAAAGAAAAATAAGTCGTCAGAATCAGAATAACAGCCAGGAAAAACAGACCGTAGGCAAGCTGCCACTGTTTGCTCATCCATTGGCGCCTTCTGCGGTGTCTGCGCCGGAATTCATGTCTGACCAGCGGAACGAGAACGGATTTAAGATTCGGTTCCATCTTATCTTTCCTCCTCGCGGTAGAGCTTCTTTGACAGGGCATCGATCGAGCCGTACTGCCTGCGCAGCGATTCTGCCTCGCCGGACAGTGCCACGCGTCCCTGTCTCAGGAAAACAACATCATCGAACAGGCCTTCCGCTTCGTAAATTTCATGTGTGCTGATCAGCAGCGTCTGCTGCTTCTCGCTGAGCGCGTCAATCAGGACGTCTATAATGTGTTCCCGCGAGCTGCCGTCTATTCCGGAAAACGGCTCGTCAAGAATCACAAGCGGAACGCGGCGGGCCATACATAAAATCAGCATCAGCCGCGCTTCCTGCCCCTTCGACATCTCGCTGGCTTTCAGATCCCGCGGAAGACGCATGATCTCTGCAAGCCGGCCGGCCTCTTCGCGATCAAAACCGGGAAGAAAACGGCTCCCCCATTCGATGCCCTGATCGGCAGTATAATCGCTGTACCAGCGTGCACGGTCGGGCAGATAAGCTATTTCGGCATCGCTGCGCCATCCCGGTTCCTTTCCGAGTACCTCGATCTGTCCGTTATCGGGCCGAACAAGACCGACAATCATTCGGAAAAAGGTTGATTTTCCGGCACCGTTCGCCCCGAGGACGCCCAAAACCCGCCCTTTGCCGACATTCAGTGTCAGGTTCTCAACGGCAGCCCGGCTGCCGTATCTTTTTGTGAGTTCTTTTGCGGAAATCACCGGCTCGGACATTTCATCGTTCCCCCTTCTTTTTTTTGATCGTGTTCAGAAAAGACTGTATTTCCGTCCACCTGAATCCAAGGCAGTACATATTTTCTAAAAACTGATCGCTGTAATCAAAAGCGAGCCGTTCTTTAAAACGTCTGATCTGGGCTGCCGATTCTGTTACAAACGTACCCTGGCCGCGCCTTTTCTCCGTCAGTCCGTCACGCTCAAGTTCCTGATAGGCGTGCATGACTGTGTTCGGATTAATTTTTAATTTATGAGCCATTTCCCGGACAGAAGGAATTTTTTCCCCTGCATGAATCGTTCCCCTGGCAATAAAACGGCGCATCTGCGTGAGTATCTGTTCGTAAAGAGGGCGGCTGAGATCAAGCGTAAGCAGGAGCGGCCCGACCTGCCGCTCATTCATGGAACAACCTCCATTCGGATTCATGCACATTATATGTTTCACGTGTATTATATCATATAATACACATAAAAAAGAAATGCATGCAAAAAAATTCCGGCTGCAGGCCGGAATCATGAGTCCTTGGCGTCAAAACACGCGCTGTTCGTTTTTCTCACTGTTTTATGATTTATTAAACCTTGATCCCCGGGGGGAAAAAACAAGTTTGGCATGCCCCCTTCTCGGAAATCTATGAAAAATGCGCGGACCGTCTCCGCGGGTACGGCCGATGACAAGCAAAAAGATCAGGTAGGAGGCGGCAATACCGGTGATCGACCATAACGTCGCCGGCATACCGGCATGGTCGATCGAGAAGCCGGTAAATGCGGGGAAAACAGCCGATCCGAGACCGGAGAGGCCGGAAATGACCGGTGTGACCAGATGGGCGCTGTCCGGAATCGAATAGTTGGCATAAACGAGCGTAATCGAATAAAGGCCGGACATCATCAGGCCGAGCGTCGTGACAAAAAAGTAGCCCATCGGCGCATTCTTCAGAATGATGAACAGAATCAGCGAAAGAAGCGCTCCGCAGATATTGATCAGCAAATAAATATTATAGGCAACTCTGCGTATGATCACTCCGGTTAATGCCCGTCCGACGACCATCGCCGCCCAAAAGATGCCGATGCTGATTGACGCGTCGTACGCCACGACATCCAGATAGTTCATAAAAATCGATGACAGAAAGTTGTTCAGGCTGCCTTCAAGCCCTCCATACAGAAAAACAATCAGGGCAAACAGCCCGAGCATAATCCATTTTCGGCCCATCCGCAGCGGCCCGGATTCCGCAAGGCCGGAAGCATCCAGCCGTTCCGACGGCACAGCGGTTTTTTTTGAAAAGGAGATCTGTGTCCAAACGACGGCCAGAATGAGGGCAAGTACAGATGTTACAACGAACAGATAGCGCCATATATTCAGCGCGATGAACAGGCTGGCCATGATCGGCATTGTAAACGCGCCGAGACCGAACGATACTTCGAGATAGCTCATGGCAACGGCCTGCCTGCCGATAAAGACTTCAATGATCATGGTGGCGACAACGACGCCGATGGCGGCCTGCCCCATACTGTTTATGAAATAGAACGCCATGAACAGCGGAATGGGAGGGAGGAGCAAAATGCCGAGCTGAGCCCCTGCGATAATCAGAGACGAGACGGTCAGCAAAGGTTTCGGCCGGAATCGGTTATTCAAATAGGAAGAAACGAGCACTCCGGCGAGAAAGCCCATAGCGCCAATAAAAATCAGCTGCCCGCCGATTGTGTACGAGACTTTGTAATACGCCAGCAGCTGAGGCAGTACGGATCCGATGGAAATAGCAGTCAGTCCGGTCAGAAAATACAAGGCGCATGACGCTAAAGTAAATTGACGCATAAGCCACTCCTTTTAGGACGGATTGAAAATGGATAAATGAAAAAAGTAAAGAAGACGTGAAGAACATCTGTCCGCTCACACATTTTTTAAATCACAACTCAGTACATTGTAGCAGGATTGCCCACCCGATTAAAGATATTTTTCGGACGTTTTTTAAATAGTTTCCGGGACCGTGCATCCGCAGAAAACAGGGGCCTGGATCGAACTTCATCCGGACATTTTAAAACCCTTCCCTCTATAAAAAACGGGTTGCGGAGTGATGTGCAGAGGTACAAGCAAAAAAGACTTTTTATAATAAAATGAAAAGAAAAATCCTATTATGGTTTGAGAGAGGACTTGGTCTGATGACATTCAAACTCTATCTGGATCCGGGGCACGGCGGCAAGGATCGCGGCGCTTCCGCATACGGATTAACGGAAAAACAGGTGACCCTTTTGATTGCCGACCGGATCCGGGAAATCATCGAGCGGGAATATACGGATGTAAACGTAAGAATGAGCAGGGAAAACGACACGGAAGTTTCAGTGGAGGAGCGCGTGCGTGCGGCCAATTTGTGGGGCGCCGATTTCTTTCTCAGCCTTCATGTCGATGCCGGAGACGGGACGGGTTTTGAAGACTGTATTTTTACGAAAGCGGGAAATGGTGTGGAAACATACCGGTCGGCTATTCATCGGGCAGTTCTCCGAGCGACCGGCTGGGCGGACAGAGGAAAAGGAAAGGCAGATTTTTCCGAACTGATGAAGAGCGGGATGCCGGCCGTGATGACAAAGAACGGGTCCATTGAGACGCGGGCGGATAATACAAAGCTGCGATCTGAGATGTTCATCGGGGAAATTGCCCGCGGCCATGTGAACGGCCTGGCCGCCGCATTCGGACTGAAGAAGAAAAAAGGCACCGATCAAGCGGGGCGTTTTCTGGTAAGGGTACGGGCCCGGGATCTTTATTACTATGGCCGGCCCGACTGGTCGGCAAGGAACGGCCTTGTGCATAAAGGACAAGTGTTTGCCGTCGTCCGCACATTAACCGTTAACCAATCAAAAATGTACGCATTGAATAATGGCAACTATTTGACCGCCAATGAAAATTATGTAGAAAAAATTTTATAGTAAAGACATCCTTTTTTTTCTAAAATAAAGCCCGAAAATTCGGGCAAACCGGACAGGCAACTGATCGAAAGCGGGAAAATCTTCTTTCCCCCTTCTCTGACCGAACAAAAAATTAATTTAAATGGGCGTCCCCTCCATTCATGTATCCTTTCGGACCGCGGCGTGGAAACGCCGTCGATTTTTCCAGAAGACGATCGCTTGCATGGGCGCCAGTCTATTCTTTTGAATGCTCAGGCGGACGGCGGTTTATTCCTTCGAAAAAAGAGAGATATCCGGTACGGACAGGCGTTACCTGGCGGAAACACCCGATCTTTCTCTTCGGCCCGCCGCGAATTTCTGTGAATCGTGGCGAAGACCGCCAGGAAAATGCCGGCGTATCAACAATAAACGGACTGGAATCAATTAGTGCGGATAATCGGAATGTACCTGATTGATTTAATCAATTGTTGCAGGGAGTTCAGTCGTCAAACTCTTGCCGGGGCGATACTTTGCCGGAACAGGGCGAATCGAGATCATTTTAGAGCGATAGCTCGCTGCTTCAGGTCGATTCATTCTTTTTTCGGGGTGATAAACTCTTGCTGGGGCGATACTTTGCCGGAACAGGGCGAATCGAGATTATTTTAGGGCGATAGCTCGCTGTTTTAGGTCGATTCATTCTTTTTTCGGGGTGATACTTTGCCGGAACAGGGCGAATCGAGATCATTTTAGAGCGATAGCTCGCTGCTTTAGGGCGATTCATTCTTTTTTCGGGGCGATACTTTGCCGGAACAGGGAGAATCGAGATCATTTTAGGGCGATAGCTCGCTGCTTCAGGTCGATTCATTCTTTTTTCGGGGTGATAAACTCTTGCTGGGGCGATACTTTGCCGGAACAGGGCGAATCGAGATCATTTTAGAGCGATAGCCCGCTGCTTCAGGTCGATTAGCAAATTCTTCAGGGCAAAGATTTTCGGACCGATACTGGCCAGCGGCCCGGTTGTATGGATCGGATTTCAGTCCATGATCGACCGTTAGTAGCTGTTTTTCGGTCGTCGACGGTGCTTAATCGATTTTCAGCAGGTACCCCGATCTATCATCAGCCGTGACAGAAGTTTATCGACTGTGAAAACGCCATCTGTCTTTCAAAAGATGGCCTCAGGAAAAGCCGATCATCATTTAATGGCACAGCAGGACAATAAGCTAAAGAGAGACTCATATTAATTTATTTTAAATGTATACCGTCCGACGTACATGCACGAAGAACGGCAGCCTGCTCCCAGTGGACGGAATCATTTATTCAGAATCTGGAAAAAACAAACCTTTTTGACAGGGCCTGAAAGAAGCGCCCGCCTGTGTATTTCGGATCATGGGACGGGTCCGCGCAGCAGGCCTTTTCCGGGTCTGGGCGACCACTCGGAGGAAAGCGGCAGCTCACGACGCGATATAGCGATTTTTCCTCCATATTGATATAATTAACTAAAAAGATTTATCAGGGAGGAAAAAGAATCATGGGGCAGCAGATTGCGTTTCAGAAAGCGGATCGGCTGAAGGTTAAGCCGGATCCGGAAAATCTCGGTTTCGGAAAGCATTTTACAGATTACATGTTTGAGATGGACTATACTGCGGCCGAAGGATGGCACGATGCCCGGATTGTTCCTTATGGCCCGATTGCGCTTGAACCCGCCGCAACAATCTTTCATTACGGTCAGGAAGTTTTCGAAGGGATGAAGGCCTATCGGGCCGAAGACGGGCGCATTCTGCTTTTCCGGCCGGAAATGAATATGAAACGGATGAACCAATCGTGCGCCCGCCTGAATATTCCGGCAATCGATGAGGCATTCGTGATTGAGGCGATCATGAAACTTGTCGCCGTCGAAAGGGACTGGATTCCTTCAAAACCCGGACAGTCCCTTTATATCCGTCCGTTTATCATCGGGACCGAACCGTTTCTCGGCGTTCATCCCGCCGAATCGTATAAGTTATTTGTTATCCTGTCGCCGGTCGCTTCCTATTTCGGCGATGCGGTTAGCCCTGTCAGGATTTATGTGGAAGATGAATATGTACGAGCGGTGAGAGGCGGAGTCGGGTTTGCCAAAACGAGCGGAAACTACGCGGCAAGCCTGAAGGCACAGTCGAAAGCCGGAGAGCTCGGCTTCGATCAGGTACTGTGGCTTGACGGCGTGGAACACAAATATGTTGAGGAAGTCGGCAGCATGAATATTTTCTTTAAAGTTGAGGGCGAAGTCTGGACGCCTGCCCTGAACGGGAGTATCCTTCCGGGTGTGACGCGCGACTCAGTCATTCGGCTGCTGCGGTATTGGGATGTTCCCGTCAAAGAGAAGAGAATTTCGGTTAAAAAGCTGTTTAAAAAGGCGGAAAAGCAGAAGCTCGAAGAAGTCTTCGGGACAGGAACGGCAGCCGTGATCTCTCCGGTCGGCTTCCTGAAATGGGAGGATCGTCTCATCAAGATTGGAAAGGGTGAGATCGGCCCGATCGCCAAGAAGCTTTACGAGACGCTGACCGGAATTCAGTCGGGCCGTCTGAAGGATGAGCTTGGCTGGACACGGGAAGTCACTGTTGAAGAAGCAGCGATGACTGACTGATGAGCCTGAAAAACAAAGCCTTTGCGCGCGGCATGCAGAGGCTTTGTTCATTTCATGCGAAATAATCTAAATAGAGGTCTCCTCGGCATGTACCGCGGCCGTGGCGTGAAAGAAGCTATCATCTATTGGTACACAGTGGAATAAAGAGGGCAGTCTGCCGGTGCCCGTGGCGGAATTCTCCTCTGGAGGGCGTATGAGGGGCAGACGGGTGGTCATTCCGGAAGTACCGGCTGCTTTTCTTCCGCCTGCTGCATATTTATATGAATCGTGCCGAAAATCGTCGGCCAACGCCGGTATATCACGGGTAAATGGCCGTTTATCATTGGTAGACTTCAGAATTTCGGAAGCGAGTGTGCAAAATCAACAGCAAAACGCAAAGAATCAACAGTCAACGACCTGAAATCAATATGTGTGAATAGCCGGAACTATAAAAGGGCTTTTGGCCGGTGAACGGCAGGGCTATCGACGCTCCGAAGGGATGAGAAATATGGAAAGCAGAGTGAACGGACGTGTCCACTCGATTCAGATCAGCGGCATCCGTCGTTTTTTTAATAAAGTCAAAGACTATCCGGGGGCGGTTTCACTGACGATCGGTCAGCCTGATTTTCCGACGCCGGAGCATATTAAAGAGGCCGGGAAGGCGGCGATTGATCATAATCACACGGTCTATACAGCGAATGCCGGACTTCTCGGGCTGCGGCAGGCCGTTTCCGGATATGTCGCTGAAAAATACAATCTTTACTACGACCCGGAAACGGAAATCATCACTACGGTCGGTGCCAGTGAGGCGCTCGATCTCTCCTTCCGAACCATTCTCGAGCAAGGGGACGAAGTCATTCTGCCCGGACCGGCCTATCCTGGTTACGCGGCGCCGATCAGGCTCGCCGGCGGCGTTCCCGTCTATATTGATACGACCGGAACCGGCTTTAAGATGACGGCGGATCAGATTGCCGGCCGGTTGAACGAACGGACGAAGGCGGTTATTCTGCCGTATCCTTCCAATCCGACAGGCTGCGTGCTGTCCGCCGATGAACTGGCCGCCATTGCCGATCTGCTTCGGGATCGGGACATTTTTGTTGTCTCCGATGAAATTTACAGCGAACTCACGTACGGACGGAAGCACGTTTCCATTGCTTCTTTTCCGGGAATGAAAAAGGCGGCTCTCGTAATCAACGGACTGTCGAAATCGCACGCGATGACGGGCTGGCGGATGGGCTATGTGCTTGCCGACCGGCCGATTGCCGAACAGCTGATTAAGGTCCATCAATACGGAATTTCCTGCATCACCAGCATTACCCAGTATGCGGCGATCGAAGCGCTGACTGCTGGGAAGGACGACGCGGCGCCGATGAGAAAGGCTTATAGGCAGCGGCTCGATTACGTGCTCGGCCGGCTTGAAAAGATGGGCATTGAGGCGGTCCGTCCGTCGGGTGCATTTTATGTATTCCCGTCGATTAAAAAATTCGGCATGACGTCTGAAGACTTCGCGCTGCATCTGCTTGAAAAGGAGCGGCTGGCGGCAGTGCCCGGCAGTGCCTTTTCTTCATACGGCGAAGGCTATCTGCGCCTGTCCTACGCCTATTCACCGGAAGTCCTCAAGGAAGGGCTCGACCGGCTTGAAAGGTTTGTCGGCGGCCTGAACGGATCATTAAGCCGATAGGGAGAAAAAGAAATAACCGGCTGTACCCGCATCGCTGTTTATGTCGGGCTTTGATTAAATGAGGCAGAGCGCCGGAAATGACACCGCTGAAAAAATAAGGCATTCCAGGATCAAAGCGACTTTACCATTTTTCTGTGTTGCCGGGTACTCAGTTTTGCCGGCTCAACTGAACCGGCTGAATCAGCGCGAGACATTTTGTCGGGCTGAACATCCCTCCAGATGCGTGCCATCGTGTGCTCTTCCGGAGAACGGGTATTGTCTTCTGAAAGGCGATGTGAACGGCGATAATACTTCTCTGACAGGTGATATCATTCGCGGACGGGTGTTAAATGCCGAAAATGTCCGACACTTTTCTTCCGTCTGCCGTCTATTCATGTGAATCATGCCGAAAATTGTCCGCAGGCATTGGAAAAGCACCGGTAAGTTGCAAAGCATCACCCGTAACTGCCGGCATATCGTTGGTAAACAGCAAAATATCAACATGGGAAATCACCCATAACGGCCTAGTAAGTGCAAATAATCGGAACGGAAGAAAGAAATTTTAACGGACATTTCAACAGTGATGGAACGCCCATCCTGAAGGGCCGGTTTGTTATCGATACCTTGGGACACAGTCTGCCGGCCTGATGGCAAGAGGAAAAAAGAAAAGGCTATCCTGACGCTGTCATGGATTAGGCAGGCACTCCAATCTTTGATTGTTCAAAGGGTGGGCAATAGAAAGAATAAAAAGGGACGTCTCATCGTCGAAAAATCGGCTGATGCGGCGCCCTTCTTTTCTCACTCGATCGCCAGTGTGTCGATGGCTTTCGGATGTTTCGGCCCGTGAATTTTCAATATTCCGTTTGAAAATGAGGCACGGGTGCGCGACCGGTCAATGGTATACGGAAGGACGATCAGACGTTCAGCCCGCTCAAACCGTCTTTCGTGTGTCTGGATGCTTTTTTCTTCGTTCTTCGTTTCCATTGAGACATCGTTTTCTATCGCAATCCGGATCCGGTCTCCCAACAGTTCAATATGAATGTTTTCCTGTTTCACACCGGGAAGTTCGGCCTCGACAATCCATTCATCCCCGGATTCGTACTGGCGGACGGAGAATCCGGCGAAAAACGAATGCTTTTCAAAAAAGTCGTCAATCGATTTTAAAATACCGCGAAAAGGATCCTGCTGAAAAAAGGTATCGATCTCATCCATCAGATTTCGTCTTATCGGCAATCGGGGATCCTGATGATCTTTCTGATCCATAATTATCAATTCTCCCTTCATAAAACCAATCTACTTCAGCATATGAGAAATTATATGAATGGTTCGGACGGATAGCGGACGCTTTCGCCGGGCTTCTGATTTTTGGGAAACAACGGTCCGGTTTGTTGAGCCTTTTCACGATCAGGCGCGGCGGCCGATCGTGAAAAGATCGATAGAATCGCTCAAAGCCGGTCGATTCTGAATGGCAGCGGCGGCCGCTGCATCCCGTCGACGGCCAGAAGAGGCGCCTGAAATCGGCCGGTGCCGGACATTTTACGTTCAGGCAGAAAAACGAAACTTGGCCGGATTGGGCGGATCCTGTGATAAAATGAAACTAGTATTTTCGCGGCATGCAAAGGCCGGAAAAAGGTGGTTTCATTGATGCAGGACGCTGTCCACAAAGTATTGAAACAATATTTCGGTTATGATGAATTGCGCAAGGGCCAGGGTGAGATTATTTCGTCTCTGCTGTCCGGCAAAGATACGGTCGGCATCATGCCGACGGGAGGCGGGAAATCGCTCTGTTATCAGATACCGTCCCTGCTTCTCCCGGGGACGACGCTGGTGATTTCCCCGCTGATCTCGCTGATGAAGGATCAAGTCGATGCTCTGGAGAATGCAGGGATTGCGGCGACGTTTATTAACAGCTCGCTTTCTTTCGGCGACGGCAAAAGGCGGCTGAACCAGGCAGCCGCCGGCCGTTACAGGCTGGTGTATGTGGCTCCGGAACGTCTGGAGGTTCCGGCTTTCCAGCAGGCACTTGAGAAGATGAACGTCTCGCTTGTCGCCGTTGACGAGGCCCATTGTATCTCGCAGTGGGGCCATGATTTTCGGCCGAGCTACCGCCTGATTGCGGATATGATTGCCCGCTTCCCGCGCAAGCCTGCCGTCGCCGCTCTGACGGCAACGGCCACTCCGCGTGTTACGGCCGATATCTGCCGGCTGCTCCATATTCCGCAGACCCACGTCGTCATCACCGGATTTGCCCGCGACAACCTTAATTTTCAAGTGATCCGCGGCCAGAATCCGGATGCTTTTTTGCGGGATTATCTAAAAAAGAATCGCGATCAGCCGGGCATTATTTATGCTGCGACGCGCAAAGAAGTGGATCGGCTCTGCGACAGACTGACAACAGACGGATTCGCGGCCGGAAAATATCATGCGGGTCTCTCCGAGGCAGAACGTGCGGCCGGCCAGGAGCATTTTCTCTATGACGATTTATCGGTGCTGGTGGCGACGAACGCTTTCGGCATGGGTATTAACAAGTCGAATGTCCGCTATGTGATTCATTACAATATGCCCCGCAATATTGAGGCTTATTATCAGGAGGCGGGCAGAGCGGGGCGCGACGGTGAAAAAAGCGACTGCATCCTGCTTTTTTCGCCGCAGGATATCCGGCTTCAGAAATTTTTTATCGAACAATCGGAAATGGACGATGCGCTGAAAAATGAGGAATATCATAAGCTTGAACAGATGGTCGGATACTGCCACACGGAGTCCTGCCTGCAGGCTTATATTCTCCGCTATTTCGGAGAACAGAATTCCGAGCCGTGCCGTCACTGCGGCAACTGTCTCGATACCCGCGAAAAAACGGATGTCACGACGGCGGCACAGAAAGTGCTTTCCTGTGTTAAACGGCTGCGCGAGCGTTACGGGAAAACGATGGTGACTAAGGTGCTTGCCGGGGCGGCCGATCAGAAAATCATTCAATATAAACTGAATACCCTGCCGACTTACGGTATTATGAAAGATTTGACACAGCGGCGAATCGGCGAATTTATCGATTTTCTGACCGCCGAGCAGTATTTGGCCCAGCAGGGCGGCGCCTATCCGACTCTGGCACTGACTGCCCGGTCGCTGCCGGTGCTAAAAGGAGAGACACACGTGCTGAAAAAGGGTGCGGTGCGGGCCGTGCAGCTTGAAGTTCATAATGAACTGTTTGAACGGTTGAAAAACGTGCGGAAGCAGCTCGCACAGAAAGAGTACGTGCCGCCCTATATTATCTTTTCTGATCAATCGCTCCGCGAAATGAGCGCGAAGCTGCCTGCGGAAGACCGGGAATTCCTGATGATAAAAGGGGTCGGACAGCAAAAACTGGAAAAATACGGACGCGTATTCATGAAAACGATAGCACAGTATGAAGCGGAGCGGGGCAGCATGAAGGCATCCGTTTCTCCGAACGAATGAAGACAAGAATTGACGATTGCAAAAGGGTTCTATAAAGGGTACAATGACTGTTGGTATTTAAGGCCGATCTCCTCGCATGGACCAGAGGAGGTAGAGGTTGCGGTGTTTAAGACTAGCGTATGGAAGGCATAAGGAAGCCGCTTGACTGTGCGTGAAAGGAAACATCGCCGAAGTGCGCCCGTTGCCTTAACGGGCGTGCTGGGCCCGCATCCGAAGAGGGGCGGGACTGTCACATGAAAACACATGTGATGTGCTATCGACGGAAGACATGGATGGAGAGAGTAAGAGAAGGCTGTATGGAAACATGCCGCCGCTCGGAAAGTCACACGTTTTGAGTGTCAGTTGAAAAAGTATCGCATAGATACCGGTAAGGTTGTGAGAAATTCTTTCCGGGATCGGCAGCCGTATCCGTGCGGGTCCGTGAATGACGCGAGTCGGACAGGCGCCGCCGGTATGTTCCGCTTTTTTAACGATCCTCCCATGTATGATACATTTCGTCCGTCGTAAGCACGATGCGCTTCCGGCGGTTTTTATTTTCTTCATCTGTCTCCCGAGAGAACGAACAGAAAAAGGGGAGAAAAAGAAAGATGCAGCAGAAGATTGGAAGAAGCATGCAGTATGAAGAAGCGACAAAAAAGCCCAGAACATTAAAGCGCGGTCTGAAATCACGCCATCTGACGATGATTGCGCTCGGCGGAGCGATTGGCACGGGGCTGTTTCTGGCAAGCGGGAACTCGATCTATCAGGCGGGACCGGGCGGGGCCCTGCTTGCTTACGGCATCATCGGCATCATGGTCTATTTTCTGATGACAAGCCTCGGCGAACTCGCCGCCTTTATGCCGACGAGCGGTTCGTTCAGCACCTATGCAGCGCGATTCGTTGACCCGTCATTCGGCTTTGCGCTCGGCTGGAACTACTGGTATAACTGGGCCATCACCATCGCCAGCGAACTGTCCGCGGCAACGCTGATCATGAAATTCTGGTTCCCGGACAGCCCGTCGATACTCTGGAGCGGCCTGTTTTTGCTGATTATTTTTTTACTGAATGCCCTGTCTGTAAAAGGGTACGGCGAATCGGAATATTGGTTTGCTTTTATTAAAATTGCGACGGTCATTATCTTTATCGCTCTCGGCCTTCTGATGATTGTCGGGATTATCGGCGGCGGCGTGCCCGGTTTCCGAAATTTTACGATCGGCGACGCCCCCTTCCACGGAGGCTTTCTGGCGACGTTCGGCGTTTTTCTGGCGGCCGGCTATTCATTCCAGGGCACGGAGCTGCTTGGCGTCAGCGCCGGCGAAAGCACGCATCCGGAGAAAAATGTACCGAAGGCCATGAAAACAATATTTTGGCGGATCCTGCTGTTCTACATCCTGGCCATTTTTATCATCGGCATGATCATACCTTACACCAATCACAATTTGTCGATTACTGACACGATCATGGTCAGTCCGTTTACACTGGTGTTTCAGAAGGCCGGTCTTGCGGTCGCGGCTTCTGTCATGAATGCCGTGATTTTAACTGCGGTGCTTTCGGCCGGCAACTCCGGGCTGTATGCTTCGACGCGGATTCTTTATGCGCTTGCAAGAAAGGGCAAGGCACCCAGGCTTCTCGGCTTTGTCACGAAAAACGGTATTCCGCTCTGGTCGCTGATCATAACGGCGGCATTCGGCTTTCTCGCTTTTCTGGCATCGGGTTTTGGCGACGGTATCGTCTATAACTGGCTGCTCAGTGCTTCGGGCATGTGCGGATTCATTGCCTGGCTCGGCATTGCCGTCAGTCATTGGCGCTTTCGCCGGGCCTATTCCGCTCAGGGAGGAAAACTTGAAAATCTGCCTTATCGTGCGAAGTGGTTTCCATTCGGCCCCCTGTTTGCCTTTGCCGTCTGCATGATCGTCGTCATCGGTCAAAGCATGAACGCCTTTTCGGGCGGAAGGATCGACTGGGGCAACCTGATTGCTTCCTACGTCGGCATTCCCGTCTTTCTGGCCGTCTGGCTGATTGCCAAATGGAAGATGAAGGCGAAATTGATTCCCCTTGAAAAGTGCGATATCTCGCAGAAACACTATGCCGAATAAACGGATGGGACGAAATACGGCCGACTTATGGAAGCGCCGATCGCAGCGTGAATGCGTCATCCGCTCTTCTGGAAGGGATCTGTATTCTTCCGGACAGCAACGAGGGACGATATGCTCTTTCTGAAGGACGATATCACACGCGGCCGGGTGCTGAATTGCGGAAGTGCCCGATATTTTTCTTCCGTCCATTGTACATTCGTATGAATCGTGCCGAAAAGCGTCGGTAAATGCTAAAATCAACGATAGTCATACCGAAATCCGAAAATTCGCACCAAAATGTTAAACGGCCCTGTTTCAGGAGGGTTTGTCGGCCGTTGTATCCGGGTCATCGATTATCGGTCGACACACCGGGCTTATCGGTCATTGCCGGGAGTTTATCGGTCGCCGTGCTCGCTTTATCGGTCAATGCAGCGATTTTATCGGTCGCCGTACCCGCTTTATCGGTCAATGCAGCGATTTTATCGGTCATCGCGGCAATATTATCGGTCAATGTACCTGATTTATCGGTCGTGCCCAAATGACGCCGGACTCACCCTGAATCCGGTTGATATCCAAATAGAACCCGGATTGAGGTTGCAGAATAGCACCAGTCATCGTCAGAAAAATGCGGAAAGTCGACTGTGACAGCTAAAGAATTAATAAGTGCGAATAATTGGAATTATAAGATATATTTCACCAGGCATTTCCTCCTTTCAACAGCAACGGAGATCATCCTGAACGGCCGCTTGGCACTTTGGGATGCTGTTTGCCGACCTGGATGGGACTATATAAATTTATAATAAACAGCTGACGATGCGCCGTTCGATTTTATCGTCCTCAGCGGGTGCACCCGACTTCGGCACCGGGTATTGCGGCGGTCCGCTCGGTAGCGGCAGGCTTTGTTCCGGCAGCCAATGAAGCATTGCTTATAACGGCTCATCGTTTTTCGGATAGGAGCACTCCCCCGCTTCTGGCCGCACATCGACCGGCGGATTTATTTAGGTCTGCAGAAACCTTCAGGTCGCGGATTGTGAGTCTGGGCGCTTTCCGTGATAAACTGGACAGTGAAATAGAAAAGAGCGGTCCGTTTTTTAACGGAAAAACAACGGGAGGGGCTGTCATTGTTCCACTTTTTAGTACAAACACATAGCGGCATGTGGGGGATCATGGTGTTGCTGTTTATTCTCGGTTTCGCGTTCTATCGGCAGCGCGGATGGAAAATCGGCCTGAGGCTGGCCTATCTTGTGATGATCGTGACCGGCGTGTGGATGCTTGCGTTGAAGGGCTTCCCATGGCTGTTTATTTTAAAGGGTATTCTTGCGCTGATCCTGATCGGCATAATGGAAATGACGCTCGCCAGGCGCAAAAGAAAAGAACCCACTTTCTTTATGTGGCTTCTGATCATCGTTATTTTAATCGTAATTCTGCTGATCGGTTATGGAGTATTCTAAATAATGGCTGCGGCCATGAAGTGGCGTGTCAAAGGGCCGCCCGAAAATAAGAAATCGACAGGCTCATCTGAACCTGTCGATTTTTGTTCCGGAGTCTTAAAATTTTTGCCGATTATTTGTAAGAGTCCGCGAAAGTCCTTAATTGGCTTCGTCCTGCCATCGGTCGACAGCCTTTTGAAGAAGAAACGGAGGACTTTTTGACAGGAGGGAGGCTTTCACGAAAGATCCGGAAAGAAATTGTTTAATAAACTCGGATCTTGAATTTTACAAGGTTTTTGGAATCGGCCCCTTTTAACGGATCAAATCGGAACAGCCTGATCGGCCGGCAGACATTGTTTTGTTATACGTTCGTTGCCTGCAGGATGCCGGAAGCCTGAATCCTTTTTGCGGCTTCGCGCAGGCGGCCTTCGGGTTCCAGCAGTCCCGCACGCACAAACAGATCTCCATGGCTTCCGAATCCGATCCCCGGTGCCATGGCAACATGTGCTCTTTCCAGCAGTGCGCGGACGAACGTCTCCGAAGTATACCCGTCCGGTATTCTGAACCAGCAGAAAAAAGAGCCCTTTGGTGCCTGAACATTCCAGCCGATCGCGCGCAGGCTTTCGACAAGGACGTTCCGGCGCCGTTCGTAGCGTACGCACAGGTCGCGGACGGAGTCCTGGGGACCGAGCAGCGCAGCCGATGCGGCATCCTGTACCGCACCGAACACGTCGCTGTGTGCCATTTCATGAAAACGATTGAATGCCCGGATGATTGAAGCGTTCCCGGCGGCGAATCCGAAGCGCCAGCCGGCCATGTTATAGGTCTTGGACATCGTGCAGACTTCAATGCCCTGTTCTTTTGCGCCCGGCGTCTGCAGGAAACTGCGGGGGCGCACGCCGTCAAATCCGAAGGCGGCATAAGCGAAGTCATGGACGACGGGCAGATGGTACGCCCGGGCGAAAGAAAGGGTGTCGGCAAAAAATTGTTCCGTCGCTACGGCGCCTGTCGGGTTATTCGGATAGTTCAGCATCAGCAGCCGGGCTTTTTCCAGAATCTGATCCGGAATCGTCCGGTAATCCGGCAGAAAGTTATTTTCAGCGCGTACCGGAATGCCGTAGACGTCGGCGCCTGCAAGCGACGGACAGGAAAAATACATCGGATAGCCGGGATCCGTCGTGATCATGATGTCGCCCGGATTCAGCAGAATCTGAGGCAGTGCGGCGATGGCAATGGTTGCCCCGTCAAAAACCGTGATTTCCGTCTCGGGATCGAGCGGCACTCCGTATTCCCGCAAATAGAACGAAGCGATCGCTTCTTTGGCGCTTCGCTTGCCGCCGTACGGCGGATAGCCCTGATTCTCCGGAAGCCGCGCAGCGCGGCCGAGCGCCCGGACGATAGGCTCCGGAGTCGGCTGATCCGGACTGCCCGTTTCCAGATGAATCAGATCAATTCCTTTATTCTCAAACGCATCAATCATTCGGTCGATCCGGGCAAAATAGTTGCCGGGTATTGTCCGGACGAGTTCTGAAGGAATGAAATCAACCATGAAAAAGCCTCCAATTTCAACGGGTTATTCCTATTACATTATTCCAAACAAGAGAAATCGCAACAACGCACCGCTTATTTACAAGCCGCTTTGATCGGGCTTCGCTCCGGCCGATCGCTGTCCTGCATCTATTATCCATTGCGCGCAGGAATCCCTGGCCCCTTGGGCTGTGAAAAAGCAACAGACGAAAAAATTTTATCCCATTCATTCCTGCTCTGTCAATTTGGAACGGCTGCCTGATCCGAAGAGGCACACCCGCAGGTGCGGAGAATAGGATAGAGGGAAACGCCTAATCGATCATGAGGCGAATAGCGGCGCCCGGGACAAGGGCGGAAAGGATGGGACTATGTTTGTCTATACAGTGAAAGCGGGGGATTCTCTGTACGGCATCGGGCAGAGGTTTAATATTCCCGTTGACACATTAAGAACAGTGAACGGTCTGACGGCGACAAATATTGTCACCGGCCAGGCGCTGCTCGTGACCAGTGATGTTTATGTTGTGCAGCCCGGCGACAGTTTCTGGGCGATATCGCGTGCGGCCTTCGTACCGCTGAACGCATTAACGCAGGCGAATCCGGGCATTCGTCCGGAAAATCTGAGCCCCGGGATGAAACTGAATCTTCCCGGCATTGAGCGGCGCCCGGCAACCGTTCTCAGCTATACGCAGCTTCGGACGCCCGCCGCCGATCAGGCGCTGATTGAAAGCCATGCGCCTTACCTGACTTATGTAGGTTTATTTGAAACCCATTTTAACTGGAACGGCGATTTAAGCCCGATGAACGACAGGGCGGCGGTTCTGGCAGCCTGGCGCAGGCGTGTGACGCCGATCCTGGCGGTGACCAATCTATCGGAGACGGGTTTTAATCCCGCGCTCGTACAGCGTATGCTGAATGCTCCCGATGTACAGGCACGGCTGATCGACAACTTGATAAATCTTGCCACGTCGCATGGGTATGGCGGGATCAATATCGATTTTGAAGGGGTGCTCGCCGACGACAGAGAGGCCTTTGTTGCATTCCTGCAGGCACTGAAAGCGAGAACCCAATCAGCCGGAATCCGTCTGAGCATTGCCGTGCCGGCGAAAATGGACGACACGGTTCCGTGGGTAAAGGGCTATGACTATGAAGCGATCGGAGCCGTCGTCGATTTCATGTTCATCATGGCCTATGACTGGCACCATGCGGGCAACGAACCCGGACCGACGGCACCGATCGCCAATGTCCTCGGAACAGTCCGCTATGCGAGCTCTCTGATTGATCGGAACAAGATTATTCTGGGCACGCCGTTTTACGGCTATGACTGGGTGATTCCTTTTACCGGACAGAATCCCGGGCGGCCGATTACCAATCAGGCGGCAATCCAGCTCGCAATGAGCGAGCGGATTCCGATTAATTTCTCCGCAGCCGATCAGTCAGCCTATTTTTACTACACAGATGACAACGGGCAGAATCATGTTGTCTGGTTTGAGGATACACGCAGCCTGTTTAATAAGGCCCAGATCGCCTATAATGCAAGACTGGGCGGCATCGGCGGCTGGCAGCTGAATTTTGCCATGCCTCAGTATCCTTGGATTTTTACCCATTTCTTTCAGATCCGAAAAGTCTGAGGTGCCCGTCCGCTGTCTTATAAACGTATAAAATTTCAGCAGGTGATACGATCAGAGGCCGAACAAACGCGGCATCCCGGCGGCCTGCCCGGCGCCCGGCCGTCCATGGCCGCCGCAACGGAACTCCATGCTTCGCTTAAAGGCTTGCCGATCGGCAAGTTTTCTTTACGTGAATTCAGCCGTTTTTCGTGCTATCGTTGAAAGAGAAGCAGAAATGGTGAAAAAGCATGAAAGCGAGTGGAGCTCATGAGTGAAAAAGCAGTCGGTTTTATCGGGACAGGAGTCATGGGTCGGGGAATGATCCGCAATCTGATGAAGGCCGGTTTTAAACTTTACGTTTATAACCGGACAAAGAGCAAAGCAAATGAACTTTTAGCTGCGGGAGCCGTCTGGAAGGCCAATCCGGCCGCTGTTGCCGAGACGGCCGATATTGTGATCACAATGGTCGGCTACCCGCAGGATGTCGAAGCCGTTTATTTTGATGATGGCATACTTGACCACGCCAAACCGGGTGCTTATCTGATCGACATGACGACGTCATCGCCGCAGCTGGCTGAAAAAATCAGCGCGGCGGCGCAAGAGAAAGGGCTGCACGCATTGGACGCTCCGGTTTCGGGCGGGGATGTCGGCGCGCAGAACGGCACCTTGTCCATCATGATCGGCGGCGAAAAAGAGGATGCCGAAACAATGGCTCCTGTTTTTCGGGCGATGGGGAAAAAGATCGTCTATCAGGGCAGAGCGGGATCGGGGCAGCACACCAAAATGGCCAACCAGATTGCCATCGCTTCGAATATGATCGGTGTCGCCGAAGCACTTTCTTATGCGAAACACGCGGGGCTGAATACGGACAAAGTGATGGAAAGTATCGAAACCGGAGCGGCCGGCAGCTGGTCGCTTTCCAATCTCGGCCGCCGGATGCTGAAGGGCGATTTCGAACCGGGCTTTTATATCAAACATCTGATCAAGGATGAACGAATCGCACTGGACTCCGCGGAAAGTATGGGACTGGATACCCCCGGCCTTGCTCTTTCAAAGAAAATTTATGAACAACTTGCCGATGCCGGTGAAGAAAACAGCGGTACCCAGGCAATCTTTAAAAAATATTGGAAAGAATGAGCGGCGTTTCCGATAATCGGTGTATGAAGCGAAAAGAAAAAAGACTGCCTGCCGCATTCGGCCTTGAAAGTGTTCTGCTGATTTCGGCTTCAGCCGGTCTCCGCGCGTTTTATTAAGCGGAACAAGCGGCGGAACACAGTCGGGTGCCGGTGATCCGGCAAAGGAGAGATAATTAGATGAAAATTTTTATTGCCCTTGGTTCCCTGCTGGCATTTCTTTCGGTTTCTTTCGGCGCTTTCGGCGCTCATGTTCTGAAACCGCATCTGGGCGAACATTACTTTCCCATTTTTCAGACGGGTGTCCAGTATCAGATGTTTCACAGTCTCGGCCTGATTTTGATCGGCATACTCGCTGCAAGTGTATTCCGCGGGTCGGCCGGTCTGCTGCAATGGGCCGGCTGGCTGCTGGTACTCGGCACGGTTCTGTTTTCGGGAAGCTTATATGCGCTGAGCCTCAGCCGTGTTGATGCGATCGGCATCATCACGCCGTTCGGCGGCGTAGCCTTTCTGATCGGCTGGGCTCTGCTGTTTCTTGCTGCCATCGTGGGATAAGCGCATTCGGGAGTCCTTCCAAGTAAAAATGGGCCGAAGTGAAATGGGCGGAGCAGCTCACTCAGCCCGTTCTTTTCCTGTCCGCCGTCATCTTCCGGCTGAAGGAGGCGCGTAGGGATAACTGTATTCCAGCGGCTCGTTAAACGTAAAATAATTGACGAATACCATCGGAATCAGATAACGCACGTTCGTTTGCTTATCAACGACAATCACGTGGTCACGGCCCGCCGCTTCGATCGTGCCGGTGAATTTTTTTGCGTTCCATTCCGTGTTCCCCTCAAATGTCGCGTAGACGGTGGCGGTTTTCCCAAGATTGAGCCTCAAAATGTTTTCAATATAGGATTGCTCGACGAAGGCCGGTGCGGTCGCTGCAGGTGCCGCCTGCGACGGGACGGCGGTTCCCGCAGGAATGGTATAGGACGGATATGGATAAGGCAGAGCCTGCGGTGCCTGCGTTGTTGCGGGAGCTCCCGACGGCGTGGCGAACTGTCCGGGGAAGGGGAACGAAGCACTTCCCGCCTGCTGCGGTGTCGGCTGCCCAGAAGCCCTCTGGTTCTGGGATTCTCCGTATTCCGGATTGAATGAAGCGCCGTAAGGCCAGTTTTCCGGTGGAAATTGATCGCTCATGATTTGAATCACTCCTTAGAAAAGATTAACCGGCACAGTCTCACTAAAAAATGAAAAATCGGGCTTTCCAAAGCGGGTCCGGCAGGATCAGTAGACCCGCGGGCATTCTGTCGGAGTAGGAGCAAAAAAGCAGTGCGCCTTATAACGCCCGGTGTTCCATTGATTGAACCACTGAGCCGGGCACACGTCCAAGGGCTTAAAGAACCAAAGCGAATTCGCTGCCGGATTGAAGCGCTCGCCGTTGATGACGCGCCTTGCCAGCCTTTTGTCCTGCGAACGCGCGGCCTGATAGAAATAACCGTGCTGCGTGGCCTCAAATCCGCCGGGACTTTGAAAGACCATCTGCTGAATGCTTGTGATGCCGTTAAAGTCGAGACAATTGCCCAGAACCCGGTTGACGCCGACATTGCCGACCAGCAGCATGCCGAGCCGTCCGTCTCCTTCGGCTTCTGCGCGCATCAGCCGGGCAAGCAGCGATACGTCGCTCGATGTATATTGGATGACAGCGATGGCCGGACACCCCCTTTTATCCGAACATTCCGGTTTGCGGACAGATTTCATTGACGTACAACACAGGGCTGTTTGCCGTATACTTTTAAAGACTATGCGGCTTGAAGCAAATGATGACAAAAGCGCGGAAGGACGTCCGCATGCCGCTGGTCGGCAAAAACGGCCCGCTCCCGGTTCGGGGGGCGGGCCGCTCGGCCTTTTTGCCGTGTCAGACGGCGAGCATCTTCCTGAACTTTTCTTCATCCAAAAGCGGTCCGACATAAAACGGCCCGAATTCGCCGTAACGGGCGCTTACCTCGTCGAATCGCATTTCATAGACGATTTTTTTGAACTGGAGTGCGTCATCTGAGAAGAGCGTAACTCCCCATTCCCAATCGTCGAAGCCGACCGAGCCGGTGATGACCTGCGTGATTTTTCCTGCATAGCTGCGCCCGATCATGCCGTGGCTTTTCATCAGTTCGCGCCGTTTTTCCATCGGAAGCATATACCAGTTGTCGTCCTGATCGCGTTTTTTATCCATTGGATAGAAACAGAAATAATCAGATTTAGGCAGAAGCGGGTACAGGCGCTCCCGGACGCGGGGATGGGCGTACGGATCGCCCTTGCCGCTGCCGAGATAATTGCTCAGTTCGACAACGGAAACATAGGAGTAGGCCGGTACTGTCACTTCGGCAAATTTCGATTTATTGAAGGCTGTTTCCAGTTCGTTCAGCTCGTCCATCGTCGGTCTGAGCGACATGATGACGAAATCAGCCTTCTGACCGAGAATGGAATAGAAGGCGTAGCTGCCTTCGTGATTTTGTTCAATTCGGTTCCACTCCGCCAGAAAATGGCTGAATTCCTGAACGGCTTCCTCTTTTTCATGAGCTGAAAGGGCTTTCCATAAAGACCAGTCAATAGTTCGGAAATCATGCAGGCAGTACCATCCGTCGAGTGTCTCTGCTGCTTCGGCCACGATAAGTCACCTCTTTGTCTGTTTGCTACTTATTTACTATAGCACAGTGCGGGGGCTGTCTGCGACCAAGTCATCTGCAATTTTCACCCTAATCAAATTAATTTTCAGGATGTAGGATCGGCTCATTTAGTTTATACTGAAAATACGCATTAATTTTAATTGGAGGGGCCAACATGGCAGATTTGTTTGACAGGCTTAAAGCTGAGGTGAAGGAAAAGAAACCGACGATTGTCTTCCCTGAGAGCGGAGATGAACGGATTCTGGCGGCGGTCCGGAAGCTGGCGGACGAGGAAATGGTTCAGCCTATTCTGATCGGAAAGCGCGGGCAAGCCGTGCCGGAGATAGGCGCACTGGCGGATCAACAGAAAATTCTGTTCAGGCATCCCGAAACGGAAACGAAGCTGGACGAACTGGTTGAAGCGCTCGTTGCCCGCAGGAAGGGGAAAACCGACCGTGAACAGGCACGAAAATGGCTCGCTGATCCCGTATATTACGGAACCATGCTCGTCTACATGGGGGAAGCGGACGGGCTGGTGAGCGGAGCCGTCCATTCCACGGCGGACACGGTCCGGCCGGCGCTTCAGATTATTAAGTCCCAGCCCGGGAAGAAAAGAATTTCCGGATCGTTCATCATGGTGAGAGACACGGAAGAGTTTGTTTTTGCCGACTGCGGCATTAACATTACTCCGGACAGTGAAACACTGTCGGAAATTGTGGTGGAATCGGCCGAAACGGCCAAACTGTTCGGGATCGATCCGAGAATTGCCATGCTCAGCTTTTCCACCAAGGGATCTGCGAAAGATCCGGCAATCGATAAAGTGACCGAGGCTGTAAAACTGGTCAGGGAAAAGGCCCCGGAACTTCTGATCGACGGAGAGCTGCAGTTTGATGCTGCTTATGTGCCTTCCGTGGCTGAAAGGAAAGCGCCGGGCTCCCCGGTCGGGGGACGGGCAAACGTCTTTATTTTTCCGAATATTGATGCCGGCAACATCGCTTATAAGATGGTCCAGCGGCTCGGCGGCTTTGTAGCAATCGGACCGATTCTCCAGGGCCTGAATAAACCGGTTAACGATCTGTCGCGGGGCTGCTCGGCGGACGATGTCTATAAGCTGGCAATTATTACAGCGAAACAGGCATTATCGCTTCGCCTGCATCAGAAAGCCTGATTGCCTTTTTCCCAGTCACTGTCATCCGTTTTAAGCCAGGGAGGGGATGCACAATGAAGAAACTGAGTGCCCTGATCGCCGCGGTATCGGCTGTTTTCTTGATTGCCGGCTGTGCGAACGGCAGCGCCGGAAGTTCAGGCGGAGCCAAAAGTTCAGCCGGACAGAGCCAGGTACAAAACTCGGAAGCGGGCAGCAGCACGGCTGCCAGCCGGAATGCTCGAACGGAAAGCAGCGCCTCGTCGAACGGCTCGTCCGTTGAACAAGGGTCGCTTGAACAGACTCAGCAGGAAATCCGGTCGGCACTGAAAACGACGGCAGGCCTTAAACTTCCGCAGATGGTTCCTGTTCCGAAGGGTTATTATATTTCGGCGCTTGCGCAGCACACTTCTTCCGGTTATACGGTCACTTACAAACAAACGGCCCGTCCGCTGAAAGTGAATGACCCGTCGCTTTCGCAGGCCCGGACTCTGGTCACACTGAAGGCCACTGTTTATTCAAGCGACGCAGAAGCCGGGAAGCAGATTTCTTTTCACCGCTATGGTGCTTCCGACGGCCAGTCGACCGATCTCGGCCACCGGATAACCGGCTACACGTCGGCGGGAGCCGGTACGGCCGGCGTCTCTTGGAATGAAGGGCGCTGGACACTGATGGCCCTGTCTCCGACGCCCGATCAGGTCAAAGCAATCAGTCTGGCGAAAAGTGTCGTTGCCTATCTGGATGTATATCTGCTGCCTGTTCCGCATCAATACGGCATGATTCAGGTTTATACGGACAGCCGGAAAAGCCTGGCCATGTGGCAGGACGGCCGGACCGTCTACCAGCTCACGGATGCTGCCGATCCGATGAGCCTGGTACAGATTGCTGTTTCGGTAAAATAATAGTGATAAAGAGCTTAAATTCTAAAATAGGTTAAGCAAGATTGAACCGGTTTCCTTATTGCGGAGCTGTCCCTGTTGATGAACAGCTCCGCAATTTTTTGCTGATTCGGGTGAACGGTCCGATGACCGGGAATAATTTGTATCCTCTTCAGGTAAGCGCCTGTCTGTGAAAAAATTTTACCGTTTTTGGTGTTATATGCTCTAAGTGGCATCTTAATTTCTATGGTTAATGAACCTGAACCTAGTCCTATCATGGACTACGCCGATACCGATGGGCGCAGTAGTTGGTGCACGAGTGCTGCAACTATGATAACGGAAATTGCATCGCACTAGACGATGGAGAGAAATGGATCTGCGTTCAGAGTATTTTCTACTCCCCACTGTGTCGAGGGTTCCAAGCGGCCGTTCTCCCGCTGGATAAGAGACTGGAAAGCGCCCTACTCTACTGAGGGAGTGAAAAACGCTGGTCCTATGCGAGGCGCTGTTCCTCCTCAGCTCCAACCGAGCGAGGACTGTTGCCGGACGGGGGCGCTGCCGTGTGGAGCGCCGCGAGACAACGGAAACGATACGTGATTTCTGCGTATTTAGGGCTGGGAAAAACCTGATAAATCAAGGCTTCCAGTCACGCGCCGACAGGGGGCCTGTGTGTTTGTTTTTCAAGGCCCGGAAAGTGCCCCTTTAAGGCCAGTAAATTCCCATTTGATGATTAGTGCCGGGGTGCCTATGAACAAAAAAGCCATCGACAACTCCACTACATCTGCTGCTGTCCCGCCTATCGTAAAAGAAGAAAATGCCCCGTTTGTGAAGAAAATCGGCAAGGCCGTTTACCGGGTGCGAGTCCACATTAGCACCGCCGGCAGGGAGACCATGAGTAACAAAATCAAACGAATACTCCGAAATGAGATCAACCGGATGTGATACTCAAATTTCGATAAAACAGTCTTCGATAATTTGTTAAAGCAGATAGCGTGACATTGGGGAGCTATTGTGCCGTTTTAACATTAAATGGGAAAATTCGCCGAATTTTGATTGAATCGCGGCGCAGAAAAAAGGAACTTTTCCTCTGAACCGGCTGGAAAAGTTCCTTCGCTTCCTGTTCAATGAGCCGGGCTTAACTGTTCTCGAATTTATCCACTCTATCTGCCGGCCGGCTCATATGTTGTGTGCGGCTAAACGACCGCAGATTTTTTGTTGAAAAATAGTCACCGATGTCGGCAGCCGATTGTCTTTTCTTAAAATGACTGTCCGGCCGGGTTCAGGAACGGCCCTTTTTAGTCTTTTCCGGACGGAAGCCTTCTTCGATCAAGTATTCCCGTGCCTCGAGATATGTCCGGAAGGTGCCGTCCAGCAGTTCTCCGGCATAGACATTCCAAAGATCGTTTTCGTAAATCACCTCCAGACTCTGGCCGCTGCGGTTTATCCAGATTTCATGATCGACTCCTCCGGCGGTTGCGGCCTCATAGGCGCCTTCTGCGGACAGGGCATGAATCGCCTTTTTAATGATCCCGCGCAATTCTTCCTCCGAGAAATCCCGGATGTTGACCATGCCCTTTGCATCGGGTTCGTATCCGTCGATATCCTTAGCGTAGCCGTAGCCGTTGCCATTGGGATGCAGATGATAAATGACGTTCTTTTTATCTGCGACGCTATCCGCATATTGGAAATTAATCCTTCCGAGCGAGACTTCTTTTTTCTTAAGTTCGGGAAATGATTCAATAATTGACAGTTTTTGCTGGTAATCAAGCATCGAGATTGTTCCACTCCGTTTACTCCAATTTTTCTTCGGTTTATTATAGCATACAAAGGACGGGACAGTGAAACGCGGCCGGGGGACTGCATCCGCCCGGTCCTTAAGATTGGATCAATTTCTTATCGGCGTTTTCTTTCACCGTGAAATGTTTCCGTAAGGAATGAACGTAACGAAAACGATTGCCGCAGATAAAATAATCCATCAAAAACTTGATTGCCCATGACGAAATCATGTCTAAAATATGAATGCTGCTTTGTGAAAAGGGAGCTTGCCCGCTCCCCTTTCCCACATAATTTTTATCTTTCAAATTTATTTGAACCTATCGTATTTAGTCGAAATAGAACACAAAAAAAGCCAGCAATTGTTGACGATTTTGTCAGTATATTATTTTAGCCATTAGCGTTTTATTTTCCCGTCACATGATTGCGGACTATAAACAGAACCGGAATAGCGCCAAGCTGCAGAAGCACCGATATTCCAGCCAAAGCCGGCAATGAAATACTGTAGATGGTACCCATGATAAAACTGCCCATAAACCAGAACAGCCCGAATGCGGTATTAAATATGCCAAAGCCGGTTGCACGGTGATTTTTGGCGACAAGGCCTGTGACGGTCGATTGCATGATGGATTCCTGCGCGCCCATTCCGATTCCCCAAAAGATGATTCCAACGATAATGAGCGCCGTGTTTCCGGTGAGGAATACAAATGGTGCAAAGAATGCCGAGATAGCTGTTGCTATGATGAGCGAAAGCAATCCTTTTTTATCGTAGAGCCATCCGAAAAACAGGGCGGACAAAGCGTCGATTCCCATTGCAACGGCATAAAGAGCAGGAATCATATTGTCTGCGAAAAGATTCTGATGCACCAGATGATAAGATATCAGCGAGAAATCGGCAAATCCGGCGGCAATCAAACTAATAGACACCATGTAAAACCAGAATGAGTGTTTAAAATGAATCTTTCCTTCGGCTTCTTTGGTTCTATCAAATGCATCCGGTGTCGGATAGATTTTTTTTGATATCAGTAACATAATAACAGAGAGTATGGCGGCGATGCCAAGCACCAAAAAGCAAACGGCGTATGCATTTTTTGTACCGGACGAACCTTTCAACGTCAGGATAACAAAAAGAATGACCGGGCTTATAAATGCACCGAGTTGATCAAGTGCTTCCTGAATGGCGAATCCCTTTCCCGCGCCTACTTCACTTGCGGCAAAGGAAACCAGCGTGCTTTTGGAGGGTGTTCGGATCGCCTTGCCGAGCCGTTCGAGAATAATCAGTCCACAGGCGTAAATCCAGCCGTTTGCGGGAACGATTGCGAGTAACGGGATGGCTATAATATTCATTGCGTAGCCAACGATTGTCATCGTCCAATACTTTTTCGTTCTGTCGCTGATAAATCCGGTAACCAGCCGAAGAGCGTATCCGATAAATTCACCCAGCCCTGAGACAAAACCGACCGTTGCGGCGGTCGCACCAAGGAGTCCGAGGTAAGGACCGATGATACTTCTTGCACCTTCGTAGGCCATGTCAGACAGAAGGCTTACAATTCCCAGCAGAATGATAAAAGAATAAGCGGCTTTTTTCATATTGTTCATCATTCAAATCACGACTCTCTGTGTAATAACTTAATGATTGCCACAGCTGCAGCGCTCAGAATTGCAAGCCAGAACAGGACGATTACGGCGGAAACAACATAATTTTTCGGCTCTTTGTCCGTTTCAAGTTTTTGGGCCCTTTCACGGCAATCTTCCATAATCTCAGATGGAATCAGCCGGATAGCAAGCCAAATAAGGGCGGGAAGAACAATTGCATCGTCGACAAATCCCAGAACGGGTATGAAATCGGGAATCAGGTCAATCGGGCTGAAGGCATATCCCACGATGATAATGGGTAAGATTTTTGCGTAACCCGGTGTTCGCTTGTCCTGATACGCCAGCCACAACGCAGAAATGTTCATCTTCATTTGTCTGGCCCATAGCCGGATCCTGCTTATCAGATTATTCATCATTTCTGTTGTATACCTCGTCACTGAACCGGCTCAACAAATCTTCGGACTTCTTCAGTCTCTCAGCTGCTTCGGATTTGAAGGAGCAATCGAAATAGTCTTTTCGGATGATCTTGTTCAGCCAGATGTGCAGTTTTTTAATTTCGTGCTCGTTCTCTTCGACTTCTGCATAGGTAAAGTTTTCTCTTTCCGTTTCGCGTTTTATTTCATGCCCGAAATCATCACATTTATCAAAGAATTCTTTAAAATCCTGTTTCCGTTCACTGTTGAAACCGTCGATTATTTTTTGATTTTGGGCCTCGTCTTCGATCACCGTGACACAATAGATGGATTTGCCGCCGTTCTCGCTGATCTGTTTTTCAAGGGCTTTTAGTTCTGATTTTGCAGCTTCGGATTCCGGAAGTATCCAAATCGATTGCAAAACATTGAGCGCGGCAATCGACTTGAGCTTTCTCCAAACAGCCATCCTGTTCTTATGCATTTCTCTTGGAATCTGATAGATAATCGTTATCCAATTCATGATAGGACCTCAAATGCTTTTGTAACCAGTATAACATGTTATACTGGTTACAATATATTTTTATTGTCATATTATCAAATAATGATGATTTTTGGCCGCTTTACAAATTACTTTTATCGTCTATAAAGGCCATGCCGGGCATTGACACACGGGGAAGCAGCGGCCTCCGGAGTGATAGTAGTTGTTTTAACATTATGTAAAAATTTTTGCTTGTAATAACCTTTCTTATAAATTGTGCCGTCAGCCGGCCCCAAAAATCTGCGGGGACTCATCCAGGCCGGCGGATGGCGTTCCATGTACGGCCCATGCCCGTCCGCTGCTGTTGAAAGGAGCCGGTGCCTGTTAAATATTTTTTCTCAGTTCTGATCATTCACGCTTATTGATCCTTTGGCCATTACTGTTAATATTCAGCGCTTAACCGATGATTCTTTGACTGTAACTGTTGATAGTGGGCAGTTTACTGACGATAGAGCGGCGGTTATTGGATAAGAGTATAGATTCTCCAGCCTATACGGACGATTTTCGTCAGGATGTCGGCATACGCAGCGGATTGCGGCCGTTTTCGGATTTTAACACCATCTGCGCATGATCCCGTTTAAGAAATCTATTGCCGCTCGCTATGCCTATACCTGCTCTAATGAACGAATGACGGATTCACGCTCCCGTCCGGCCGGATACATGAGCCGAGCGGATGCCCGGTTTTTGTTTTATGTCTTAAATTTTCTATTTTTGAATTGACATGATTTTCCGCCTAGTGTACTATTTAACTAGCACAGTAAAACAAAGATAAATCAGTAACTGGGGGGTTGACGATGGCGGCTTGGACGGCCTTATTAAAAAAGGAGATGCGGCTTGGAGGCCCTGGCTTTTTGATTTTCCTCATATCTCAGGCTGCCGTGATGGCTCTTGGCATTTATCTGGCCTATCGAAGCGGCAGCCGTACAGCGATGGCTGTAACCGGCCTGATTTTAATCGGGTTTCATTTTCTTTATCTATTTGGTTACATGGTTGTCAATGTCTCTATGGAAAAAAAGACTTTTCATTTGTGGCTGCACAATCCGCTGCCCGGTTGGTCGCTGCTGGCCGCAAAACTCGTCAGCGGCATCATCTACATGACGTTTTCGCTCCTTGTGATTGGAATCTATACATGGATCGGGTATCTGATGTCAGGTCCAATCCCGTTGTCCCATGGGATGCATATCTATCGGACCGGCATCCTGGTTATTGCTTATATTTACTGGATTGCGATTTACATAGGGATTGTTTTTATCTTTCTATGGCTGGTTTTTCTCTGCCTAAGATCGAGAATGGGCCGTGCGGCGTGGGCGATCATGATTGCGGGCATGGGAGCCGCTGTCTTTCTGTTAGTTAAACTTACGCAATATGGAATTTTTGCAGCCATCACAGAATGGGGGAAATTGCCGACAGGGTTTGTTGATTATTGGATCTCATCCGGCGTGCATGTTTATTCGGATCCGGTATATCTCGGCAGTTACGTGTTGGATCTTTTCGTCATGGCGCTTTTCTTTGCTTTATCGGCCTGGCTGATGGATCACAGACTGGAAATGTTTTAAAAATCTGTACCGGAAATCGTACGAAAGAGGGTATGGAAGATGGCAGAAACGTTTAACCCCTCTGTACCGATCTATCTCCAGCTTGGCGAGCGCATCAAGAACAGAATCATCCGCGGAGAAATCGGCGTCGGCGAGCGGCTGCCGTCCGTGCGGGATCTGGCGATTGCTTCGGGTGTGAATCCGAATACGGTACAAAGAACCTATCGCGAGCTGGAGGAGGAGGGTATTGTGGAGAAGCGCAGAGGGCAGGGGACCTATGTGACGGAAAATCAGGAGGCACTTGGCCGGATGCGCAATGAGCTGAAGAAACGGCATATCTCCGCCTTCGTTTGCGAAATGAACGAAATGGGTTATTCGGAGGCCGAAATGCTGGAAGGGCTGAAGCACTACTTTGACGAAAATAGTACAGGGGAGGGAAGGCAATGATCCAGCTGGAGCATGTATCGAAACGCTATCTGACAAAAAGGGCGCTGAGGGACGTCAGCCTGCAGATTGAACCGGGACATATTGTCGGCCTGATCGGCTCGAACGGAAGCGGGAAGTCGACGACGCTCAAATTGATCTCCGGCCTCATCCGTCCGACAAAGGGAACGGTGCTTGTCGACGGCGTCATGGCAAGCAGGAAGATCTGTACGAAAGTCGCTTTTTTGTCGGAACTGGACGCCTACTATACTTTTTTCACGGTAAAACAGACGCTCGATTTTTACGAGCAGACGTTCAGTGATTTCAATCGGGCAAAGGCGGAGAAGATGATCGACTTCATGAAGCTGGACCGTGACCAGAAAGTCAGGCACTTATCAAAGGGCAATCGCGGCCGGCTGAAGATTGTCGTCACACTGTCCAGAGACGCGCCGTTCATCCTCATGGACGAACCGCTGTCGGGGCTTGATCCGATGGTTCGCCGCTCGATCATCAAAGGGCTGATTTCGTTCGTCGATCTTGAAAAACAGACGGTTGTGCTGACGACGCATGAGCTTCATGAAGTCGAACCGCTGCTGGACACGGTCATCCTGATCAGAAATGGCGAAATTCTTGATATGAAAAGTGTCGAAGAAATTCGCAGCAAGGAAAATCTCAGTTTAGTCGATTGGATGGTGAAAGAGTATGAACAATAAGGCCGAAACCGGGAAGAAACCTGCGGTCAAATTGGAACACGTGACCAAGAAATTCGGCAGCAGGACGGTGATTGATGATCTGAGCTTTGAAATCTACGGCGGCGAGGTTTTTGGCTTTCTCGGCCCGAACGGTGCAGGGAAAACGACAACGATCCGAATGGTCGTCGGTCTGATGCGGATGACGAAAGGCAATATTTTCATCCAGGGGCACAGTGTAAGAGGCGAATTTAAACAGGCGATGCGCCAGGTCGGAGCGATCGTTGAGAATCCGGAGATGTACAAATTCTTGACCGGCTATCAGAACCTTATCCATTATGCGCGGATGATCCCGGGGATCGACCGGAAACGGATCGACGAAGTCGTCGGTCTGGTCGGCCTGAAAGAGCGGATTAACGAAAAAGTCAAACGCTACTCGCTGGGGATGCGGCAGAGGCTCGGCCTGGCTCAGGCCCTGCTTCACCGTCCGTCCGTTCTGATTCTCGATGAACCGACCAACGGACTCGACCCGCAGGGCATCCGCGATCTGCGCAATTATCTGCACGACCTGACGCGCAAAGAAGACGTCGCGGTGATCGTCTCCAGCCACCTGCTTTCGGAGATGCAGCTGATGTGCGACCGAATCGGCATTATCCAGGAAGGCAAGCTGCTCGGCGTGGAAACGGTCCATGCATTCGTTCAGGAAGGCGGGGAAAAAGTCCGCCTGACTGTTGACGATGGTACCCTGGCTGCTCAGGTGATTAAAGAAAAACTGGCGATCGAAGCAGATGCGGTCGAGGCTCAGGCGATTGAGCTGGCAATCCATCGCGAAAAGATTCCGGTTGTCATCGATACGCTGGTCATGTCCAAGGTGAAGATCTACGGCGTCGTTTCGGTAACCAAATCACTGGAAGACAGATTCCTGGAAGTGACTGGAGGGAAAGGCCTTGTCTAACTTTTTCGCACTCATTCAAAATGAAAATATGAAAATTTACCGCAGGAATGCCACCAAAGTGATGCTGATCATCCTGCTTGGCATCATTCTGGCCGCCGGACTGATCATTAAACTGAATCAGCCGGCGCCCAAGGAGAATCCCCAGTGGAAGCAGACTCTGGCGCTGCAAAATAAGGCCTATCAGCGCGAGATGGCGCAGGTTAAAGGAAGTAAGCAGGCCGTCAATTATTACAAGCAGACGATTGCCACAAACCAGTACCGGATCGATCATAATCTCAAGCCGGCATCGGGGATGACCCTGTGGAGCTTTATCGAACAGTCTGCGCCCAATGCCGCCCTGTTGATCAGTATTTTTACGATCATTGTCGTTTCGACCTCGATCGCCAGCGAATTCGATACCGGGACGATTAAGCTGCTGCTGATCCGGCCGATCTATCGAACGCAGGTGCTGCTGTCCAAATATCTTTCGGCTTTACTGTTCGCCGTTTTCTGCCTGGTTGTCCTCTTTGTCTTCTCCTGGCTGATCGGAGGCATTATGTTCGGATTTGGCGGAGTCACCGAAGCCCATCTGAGCTATATTAACGGCAAGGTGTACGAAACAAGCTGGGTGCTTGCGATCTGGAAAAACTATTTGCTGAGCTGTGTATCGCTGTTCATGATGGTCACGCTTGCCGGACTGATCGCCTCGGTCTTCCGCAACGGCGGGCTGGCAATCGGTCTGTCTATTTTCCTGCTGATGGCCTCCTCGATCATCATCTCGCTTCTTGAGAGCTACAGCTGGGTGAAATATGTCCTGTTCGCCAACACCGATCTGACGCAGTACACAACGGGGACGCCGCTGCGCAGCGACATGACACTCGGCTTCTCGCTGGCCGTGCTCGCCGTCTATTATGTTGTTTTTGTGATTATCGGCTGGCTGTTTTACACGAAACGGGATATCAAAGCCTGAACGTTTGCATGCTTAAAAGTATTGTTGAGTCCGCGCCTGCAATGACGGTGCGGATTTTTTATTAATAAAAATGTTTATTTCCTCAATTCATGTATCCAGCCGTGCTGCTGCGTGAATACGCTTTCATTTATTCTGAAAAGCGATCGGCCTGTATGAGCGCCGGTTTATTCTTTCGAATGTTCCGGCGAAAAGGGGGATATTCTGCGCGGAAAGGCGTTAAATGTGGCGGAAACATCTGACCTTTTCTTCGGCTTGCCGCGTATTCGTATGAATCATAGAGAGAATATCGCTGGGAAGTCGCCATGAAAAGGAGCGGCCGCCCCGAATCCGGCTAGAGCCGCACCGAAATAGAGAGAAGTCGCCCCAAATCCGGCTAGAGACGCACCAAATAGAAGTGGTCGCCCCGAAACGGGCTAGAGACGCACCGAAATAGAAAAAAGTCGCCCCGAAACGGGCTAGAGCCGCACCGAAATAGAGAAAAGTCGCCCCGAATCCGACCGCCAGCTGTCGCAGCGGGCCATTGCCTATTTTTAAAGGCCTGCCAAACAGCAGGTTTTCTTTATCCGGGCCGGCTGTCCGAAAGTTGATGCTGTTCCGGATCGGCCGGTCCGAAAATCAAAAGGTCCGGTTCGGTATAAAAGTCGATTTTTTCCCAAATTTATCTTTTGAAAGGGATTTCGGGCTAAGATGATAAAGGGATAGATCTTTCAGGAAAAGTTAAAAATTGCGTTGTACGATGTTTTTGTCCGATGAGGATGCGGTGCACAATCGCGGTTAAGCCAGTAAGGAGGAAAGATCATGAAAAACATTTTTTCATTTAAGGTCTGTGCGGCGGCGTTTCGGGTAAAACCGATGATTCGTTTCTACCGTTACTGTGAAAAAATGGGACAGACTGTCTATGTCTATGGGAAAAACAAAGTAGAGAAGGTCCATCAATTGCCGGAATTGCTCTCTTTTCTGTTTGCCAATCTATCGCGGGAAAACGATTGTCTAGTTGTCGTGGAGGGCGATCATGTGAAACAGCTGAAAAGGACGCTGCTGAAGGTCGGCGGTGCAGGGATGCTTGCAGAGGGTTACGCCTGAATCATTTTCCGCCGTCGGGTCAAGCCGGCAGAAAATCAATCCTGTCCGGCCAACTGGGCAGAGGACGGCACAGCGATCCAGCCGAAAAGTATCGCGGCCTGCCTGCCGCGGATGAGAGTACGGGATAAAAAAAGTGAAATGAAGCCGTTGAAATCTCCAGTAATAAAGGGATTTCAACGGCTTTTTAATTGTCCGGTTCCTCAATCAGGCCTGGATGACCACTTTTGTATTAAAAGGCACATGCTCGTACACCCATTTCGCATCCGGAACAGTCAAATGAATGCAGCCGTGCGAATCTTTCTGACCCAGCTTTTCGGCATCGGCAGTGAGCACATGCTGATTTTTGTCCATCGGCACACTGTGAAAAAGGAATTCGCCGTGGTTTTTCCAAGAGACCCAGTATTTAGCCCCTTCATTATATTGAGGGGTATAGAACCATTGGCCGCGTTCGGCCTGAATGTAATAGGTACCGGTCGGTGTCGCGTTATCCGGGTCGGTACCCAACCCTGTCGAAACGATCATGGTGTACAGCGTCCTGTTGCCGGTTTTTATATACACTTTTTGCTGTTTGATCGAGACGTCGAGCCAGATGTTTTCGCCTTTTTTCAGGACGGGATAAGTACCTCCGGACGGAGCGTTCCAATTAACGGAGGCATGGGATGCTGAATTTGCCTGCGTCGATGATGTCTTTGCCTGGTTCTTCTGAGTGGCGGAAGTGTCAATTCTGGACTTCTGCTGATCCGAATGATCGGCCGAATTTTGGGCGCATGCGGCCAGTCCCAGGCCAATCACGAATGCCAGCAGGATACAGCTGCTTTTTCTAAAAAAATTCATGGGTAATCTTAACGTCGCCCTCTCTATAAAATAAGCTAATCATCATATTAAATAATTTCGAAGCCGGCCGGTCCAAAAAGAGGGCCGCCGTTCAATCCTGCTGCGGATGGATGGCATCGTTGCCGAACGCTTTTTCATTGCGGCGGATCATCCGCTCGTAATAGATGCCGAACTGCCTGCTCTCGCGATCGGAAAGAGCAGACGGCACGACTCGGCCGAGTGACTGTAAAGTCCGGAGAATGGCAGTGATGATCATGGAGACAGTCAGTCTCTGACCGCTGATTTCCGCGAGTGAAGCTATCACGAGCGGATCGATATTCGGGTAGGCGAAGCGGGTTTTCTCTCCTTGAAGACCCATTTTGTAAAAGTTGCGGATTAGCCGCGCCCGTTCCGGCCCGCTGCCGCCCACGCACAGATAGATCTGCACGGCGACGCCGTTTCTGATCCGGCGCTGCGAGATGCCGGCAAATTTTCGCCCCTTGGTGCTGAGATCATAGCGCCCCGGACAATAAGAACGGGCGATTTCTCCGGTTTCGAACGAAATGGCAAACGGTGTCAGCATTTTTTTTGTAAAGTCGACCATCGCCTGAAATGATTCGTCAATCGACAGCGGCTGTTCTTTTTCGGAAAAAATCAGCGTGAGATTCAGTACATCGTCATCCAGTACAACGGCCAGCCCGCCGGAATTTCTGACCGCATAGCGGTAGCCGGCGCGACGAAGGACCTGAAGTGCATCGTTCAAGTGCGGAAGCCGCGTATCCTGAATACCGAGCATGACCGTCCGGCGATGCACCCACAGCCTGGCCGTGCACGGAGACTCTCCTGCACCGACCGACCGGCACAGTGTATCATCAACAGCAAAAGACTGTCTGCCGTCAAAACCGCTGCCAAGTGAAGATTGGTCGATCACCCGCCAGACAGGCTGATCAAGGAGGAGAGACATTGCGCATCGCACCTTTCAATCTGTATCTCGTCTTATTATAACGTATGCCCGCCGCCGGTTGCACCGTATTTGCTGGAAAACAGCCATAGGGCTGATTCCGGAAACCGGCAGTCACGGTTCCGGCCGGGCTTTGCTGCTCACCCGAAAAATAGAGGCAAGGTCATGGGCGGCGGTGTCTGGCATCGTCCGGTTCAGAAAACGCATCGCTCCGCCCGCAGTTTGCCACTGCCGGCGGAGCCATTTCAGACTCCGGTGCAAAATAACACCGCAAAGAAGCAGATTCTTTTCCTTTCCGCACCGGTCGGGTTATGATGGCTTTATAACAGACGCAGGAGGTTTTACTTTTTATGAAAGCCGTTGTCATCGATCGATATGGAGGCAAAGAAGAATTACATGAAGTTCAAGTTGAAAAACCGGTTCCCGGCCCGCACCAAGTGATCGTGAAATTGTCCGCGACGTCGGTCAATCCGATTGACTGGAAGCTGCGTGAGGGTTTTCTGAAACAAATGTTTGACTGGCCATTCCCGATAATACTCGGTTGGGATGCTGCCGGAATCATTACGGAAGTCGGCGAGCAGGCCGCCGGATGGAAGAGAGGCGACCGTGTCTTTGCGCGGCCGGCGACCACGCGATTCGGAACCTATGCCCAATATACAGCCGTGGATGACGATCTGCTTGCCCGCATTCCGGAAAATATTTCGTTCGCCGAGGCAGCTTCTGTCCCGCTCGCCGGATTGACGGCTTGGCAGGCCCTATTTGATCATGCCGATCTGAAATCCGGGGAAAAAGTGCTGATTCATGCCGGAGCAGGCGGTGTCGGCAGCTTGGCTGTGCAGTTCGCAAAGGCACGGGGAGCGTATGTGATTGCCACGGCCGGAGCGGAAAACAGCGATTTTCTGAAATCGCTGGGCGCTGACGAAGTTATCGATTATCACACGGCACATTTTGAAAATGTGCTCTCGAATATTGATGTTGTGTTTGATACGATGGGCGGAGAGATTCAGAAGGCAAGCTTTAAAGTGCTGAAAAAAGGCATGGGCAGGCTCGTTTCCATTACCAATGCGCCCGACCGGACGCTCGCCGAACATTACGGGGTGTCGGCGGTATCGATCTGGCTCAAGGAAAACGGCAAACAGCTCAGCGAAATAGCCGGTCTGCTTGCATCCGGAAAGGTGAAAGCAGTCGTCGGCTCCGAATTTTCTTTTTCAGAACAGGGAATCAAAGAAGCCCACGCCTTGAGCGAGACGCATCATGCGCGCGGAAAAATCGTCATTACGTTTGATTGAAAGGCCGGAAAAACCGGCGGGCAGCAAAAAGACGCCCGCATGCCGAACCTGGCCGGAAAGACGCCGGAACCGGCCGAAAAACTGATAAATCTGGCCGAAAGACTAGAAATTCAGCCGGAAGAGCACCTAATTCGGCTGCCGGCTTTTCCCGGAATCCGAAGCGGGTCTAATGTCAGTTGAACGGCGGCCGTGTCAAGGCCGGATCCGATCCGAAATTTAAAGCGTGAATGCAAAACTGAAAATTGAGGCCGAAACGGTGAGCGGGTTCAGCACCCATTCACTGAATCCGGTGTGCATGAATGTGCCAGTAAAAGTGATGTGCGACTATTTTTTAACAACAAGACCATTGTTTGGCCGGATATCCTAAAAACGCCGTCGCGGATCGCGCCGAAACACCAGCGCTTACAGCCTCGCGCTGGCAGATAATGAAGAGGAAACGATCAATGCGCTCGACCGTCCCGACGGACGAAGCGGTCCCGTTCCGGGTAAAATTCCGGAGCCTTCCTCGTCCCCGGCAGAATTTTTGAAGAAATCTGATGCCGATCCGTCAAAAGCGGGCATTCGCTAAAACGATGCCCGCGATTTCAATTTAAAAAGGCTGGAAAAAGTCCTGGTTGAATTCGGCCGTGACTTCCTGAAGAAAGTCCGAAAGGAGTTCCACGAGGAGAAAGCCGGACAACACTATCAAAAAGGACCGGAGCCACTCCGGTTCTTTTCTTTTAGGCTCTTGACAGCCTTTTTTATACGTAAAAGTATGGCTAACGGCCCGGCGCGATGTGTTAAAAAATCTGATCCGCTCCGCCCGATAAGCTCCCGCCCTGACCAATGGGACCGCTCCCTGCGGAATCCGCAGCCGCGTCGCACCCTATGCGGCCGGATCCGTTCCCTCAGCTGAGATGATCCAGTTTTTCCTTACAGAATCCGTCGTAGGGTTCGACTGCCGTCCCCGCCTTGAGCATTTCCTTAGCCAGCAAAGTCTGATCCTCGGATTCCAGTTCCTCCAATAAACGAATCATGATTTGTGAAAGCCGAATTTCCAGTTTTTCAATCAGTGAACCGCTCCACTCATCCTGGAAGACGGCAAGACAGGAAGGATTATAGATATTCAGTTTATGAATAAACTGTTCAGTGCGTGCGGCGAGCGGAATCTCCTTCAGAAGCAGCGGTTTAAGGTCTTCCATGAAATCGAGCAGATCGCATTCGAATTTTACGTTAAGGGCGACCGCTTCCCGGCTGATCATCAGTGCGTGATCGAGCGAATGCTGAAAAATTTTGTTCAGGTGGTTCAACTGGACGCGCAGACGGGTTTTTGCCTGAGAAGCGGCAAGCTCGGGCATGAATGTGTCGATCAAAGCCGTACGGGTCACAGAGCCGTGATTCATGATGATGTAGAAAAGCAGTTCCCTGGCGTGGCGCTGATTCCACTTGCCTTCAATGGGGCGCTCATCCCAAAGTATCTCAACGGTGCCCTTCATGACCGTCATTCTCAAAGAGGGACGGCGGATGTGCAGTTCACTGAATCCTTTGTCAAGAATCCTTTTTAATTCGTCTGCCGCTTTTTGATGGGCTGCGGAGAAGGGGAAAGGCGCCTTTTGGCCGCGAATAAAAAAATTTAAACGAGCAGCCACAATTTTCGGCTGATCCAGTTCGATGAGATGCGAAGCCTCGGGAATAATGAGTCCTCTGCCGTTTGGCAGTTGTGAGGCAAGAATGACGGACAGATTTGCCGGGAATAACGGGTCGAATTCGCCGCTCATAATCAGAACCGGCAGTTTTAAGCGGCTCATTTCCCGAATCAGGCTGAAGCGATCGGCAAATGTCTGATCCGTCATCACAGTAATGATCTGTTCGAAATTCCGGGCCGACACACGGTTGAACGCATTTGTGATCAGCGTTGTTTTTCCGGGAGTAACCGGATACACATTTTCCGCAACAATCTTTTGGGTCAATAAGCGGCGGTCGACTGTAAACAGCCGAATGATCGTGTGTAATTCTTTTCTATAGATTTCTTCCGGGACATAAAAGGGCATGGACATAAAGCTCAGTGTCCGTACGAGGCGGGGATAGTTTTCCGCGAACAGAAAAGCAAGCACGCCGCCGAATCCGCTGCCTGCCAGATGGACGGTGTCAAGGCGCAGTGTGTGCATCAGCGACAGTATTTCACGGAAAAGCTTTTCAAATGAAACGGGGCCGGCACTGTCCGTCGTTTTCCCATGGCCGAAATAATCATAGACGAGAATGTTAAAGGACGGATCCAGAAACGGAACAAGTGCGTGCCAGACCGTTGAATCAACGCTCAGATCATGAAGCAGCAGCAGGGTCGGATTTTTTTTATCCAGATAGCGATAATCATAATGAAGACGGTAATCATCAATATGAAGGATCGGCACGATCAGTTCCTTCTTTCAGATCAGTAGATTTAGGGGAGGTTTAAACCGGGCCTTTGCCCGCCGCTGTGGGATGTTGCAGGATGTTCAGGTGCCTGAGGGCCTGCAGACGGACGGCATAAGGGCTGAAAGCGGGATGATACACGATCTCTTTATTGTTTTTGACAGGAATCCGTTTTCATCTGCTTTTTTGGCAGACACGGGCTTCTTGTTCCGCGGGTTTAACCTGTGTCGCGATCAGAAGGACGCTGCTCATACTTTTTACCCAGGCAGGTAAAAATGTACTATAAAATATTATAAACAAATCTTCAGAAATCGGAAGAAAAAAGAACTGAATCTTGCCCGATCCACGTTTTATCATTACAATAGAGAGCGTAAATTGGACGGCAGAGTTCGAAACCCTCCTCTGCCTTAGCAAAAAAACTACGGGAGCGATAACGAATGGATCACACAAAACAAACTGCCGGCGTCCCCTTCAGACTGCTCATCCTGGCGATGCTTTTTGCCACCTGCCTGATCGCCGCCAACCTCGCAGCATCAAAAATTTTCTCACTCGGCGGATGGTCAATGACCTCCGGCATTATTATCTATCCCTTAACTTTTCTCATCCTGGATAGCATGACGGAAATCTGGGGCAAGCAAGTCGCCCGCAAAATCGTCTGGATCGGGCTGGCGGCGAATATTCTCTTTACTTTGCTGCTGCAGGCTGCGGTTCATCTGCCGCCGTCTCCGTTCTGGAGCGGCCAGCGGGCCTATGCGGCCGTGCTCGGTGCCGTGCCGAGAGTGGTTTTCGCGTCTCTCTGCGGCTATACTGTCTCGCAAATGCTTGATATTGCCATTTTCATCCGGCTGAAGGAGCGTACGAATGGAAGAAAGCTGTGGCTGCGCAGCTGGATGAGCACCGCTGTCAGCCAGCTGGCCGATTCCACGGTATTCATGTTCGTCGGTTTTTCCGGCACGCTGCCTCTTGCCGTCATTCTTTCAACCATTGGCAGCGAGTATATTCTCAAATTCTCCTACTCGGTCATCGGTGTTCCGCTTATCTATCTGGCCGTTCACTGGGCGAGGGGAAAAGGACGGCCGGCTGCAGCGGTTTCGGAGATTCGCTGACAAGCATAATAATTGAAGCACTGGGAGGCGCCGATCATGACGGACAGAAAAAAAGAAGGGCTCACTCAGCTCGGCAATAAAGCAACAAACTACATTTTCGACTACGACCCGGGCGTGCTGGAAACATTTGAAAACGCGCATCCGGGCCGGGATTATTTCGTAAAATTCAATTTTCCGGAGTTTACGAGTCTCTGCCCGATTACCCATCAGCCGGATTTTGCGACCTTGCATATCAGCTATGTTCCGGCTGAACGGATGGTCGAAAGCAAATCGCTGAAACTTTATCTGTTCAGTTTCCGCAATCACGGCGATTTTCATGAGGACTGCATCAATAAGATCGCCGATGATCTGATTGCCCTGATGGATCCCGAATATTTGGAAGTGTGGGGCAAGTTCCTGCCGCGGGGCGGGATCAGCATCGATCCTTATGTCAATTACGGCAAGAAGGGCACCGTCTGGGAAAAAGTCGCTTTTGACAGGCTTTCAAGGCACGACATGTATCCTGAAAAAATCGATAATCGCTGATAAGGGTCAATAAAAAGCTTTTAAACAGGCAGCACATCGGCCGGGCTTCCGGCGATGGGGCGGCCTGTTTTGTTTGATCGCCATCGATCAATAAAATCTGCGCATTCAACGAATCCTATCAGATCCCCGCTCTATTTACATTAATTCGCGAAATGGTTCGTTCTGTGCAAGAAGTACGGACAAGCGGGATGGCCTGTCTGGGATCGAATGGTCTGCCCGGCCTCCAGGCCATCTCAAACACGAAACAATCGTTTGATTAGTTCCGCCGCGCCGGCTGTCATCACAAAAAAGCAATTTTCGTCGCCAAAACCAAGAAGACTGCCGCTGCGGCGGTACACCGATTGATTCGGACTCTATACCTCCCGGTGACCCACAATCAAACCTATGACTATGGCCTGGCCATTCGAAGATAGTCCGCTGTACGTTTCTATCCTCTATCCGCCTGACTGAAAAAATCCACCGGGCCAGGCCTCCTTTGGCATACCCTTTTTTGACCAGAAACTCTTAAAGATTCCGCTTTCTGCTAAGGGCTTAACTAATAGTAGAAGACCGCGGACAAGGCCCGGTAAAACACCGTCGATCGGAAAACCCGGCTTTACCGTATTAGCGAGGGCTGTGCCGTCTCAGGCCGAACGGGATCCCGCGTTCGGCCGCTTCTGCAACAAATTTTTAAAAACCTTTGAGGCATCTGCTGGCTGTCCAATGGGAGGCCGATCCCGAGGATCCACGTATTATACCGGGCAGGCTCCCTCTTTGGCCATCTCCGTAAACGGCTATTTCCAATGCCTTCCTTATAATAAAAAAAACGGCAGCCGGCAAATCATCGGGTCGTTTAAAAAGGCGCCTTCTTCACCGAAAAGGAACAGATAAAGGAAAACGGCGGAAATAAGCAGAAGCAGTTTGGTTCCTACCGTGTCAGCCTATAAATTTTGATCATTTTTTTGGTGCTGTGCCAATCGCTATCGAGGGATTTTGCCTTTCTTTTTTCACTTTTTCTCAAATAATCGGCGGATTGACGGACTTCATCCGAAGGAACGGAATTTTTTTCGGATAGTTCCAGCACAATAGCGCAGGAAGTTTGGAAGTCATGGATGTCTCCGATCGTCTGAAGCAGTTTTTTGAGCCTTCGGTAGAGTTTTTGACCCTTCATATCCAGAATCGGGAGAAATAACTCCAGGATCGTTTTGATTTTTTTACCCGCGATTCGGAACCGGTGCAATTGATCGGGTGCGGAAAAATCGGTTTTTCTGCCCAGTTTTAAGTATTTTTTTAACATGACGCTCAGTTCGCTCCGGACATAATCGGAAACGGCCGTTTCAAGACGGGCCGAATCATTCCATTCAATCGCCGCCGGCCAGTCAATGGGCACTATTTTGGATTTTCCGTCCGGGCCTGCCAGTTTCTTGCGCAGACTGTCCGATAAATCCAGCCGCTCTGCCCGGACAATGCTGCTCAGGACGCTCGATTTGTTGAAGCGGCTGCAGTTCGAAATGAGAATATCTAAATCCCGTATGGCTGCCAGAGATTTGTTTAAATGTTTCAGTCCGCCGTTTAATGAATCGTAGCAGCCGCTTGTGATCATTTTTTTGATAAAGAATAAGAGGGAGCGTATCTTTCTGATTTCAAGGCGCATCTGGTGCACTGTTTCCACGGCGGAAGCATCCGACATAAAGTCTGCCGTGTCGGATTCTAATCGCTTTGAAGCGGACACTAGAAATTTGATCATCGTTTTTTTTATGTCGGCATTGATTTCAAATGGCATGCTTTCCTGTTTCATCATCTTAACAACCCCCCTCGTTGTTTGTCTGAATGCTCGATTGTCTGTGTGATTGCGGTAGAATAGGTAAACTCTTAAGGAAACACAATATGAAGCGCTTTCATTTTTGAACTTATCCACTCTTGCCGCCGAAAAGGCATCGCCTATTTCTGCCAAGCCCGGGACGGTGAACCCCGCCGCAGCGGATTCTGTACGGCACCGGCCGGGAAGTTTTCTTGTTCACATCTGAATATGGAGACATTTCTCTATCTTTATTATAGAGAATGTGCGTTCTAATTAAAAGGACGGCCCAAATGGTGCAGCGAGGAACTTCATTGACATCATGTCGATGGAAAAAGTGTAAGAAAATGTCTCAGTCCAGTGAAGCAGACAAAGCGTATCTTTTTTGCCATAATAATTATCCACTCTCTCAAATAAGGAGCGCAGAATAGCCGCTGACCCGCCTGCGCGGCGGGTTGTTTAGACTGAAAATAAGGAACGGGATTGTGTACAAACAAGGAAATTTTCGGAAATCACAAATCTGTCTGTAAAAGCGTTGTGGATGGCTGTCCCTTTAATCATTGCTAAGAATTCAGCTGAGTTAAGGCGTCAATCAAGGTGTATGAAAAAGAGTTGAAAAGACGTGGTTACCTAGTGTCCGTTCACAGGATCTAGACAAAGAACGGTTTGATTTGAAGGGAAAAACTTTTAGTGACGTATAACAGGCAAAACAGGCACTTAAAATCGTGCCCATTCATGGTTTGTTTTTTTTTAATAATCTATAATTTAAAACGTCTACGGTCATGTTGATAACCACATAGGCAATCAATCCCGGCATGTAATAATTTCCACCGGCATCAGGACGTATGAAAATATAGATTAGGAGAAGAACTAGAGAAAAAACCTTGATCGAAACGAAGACTTTGTTGTTCATATTTAGTATCCTTTTTATTTGTTGTAAGTTCTACTTATTTTACCTATGAAGTGTGTCCGTGCTGAATTACTATAGAAATAACAATCTGTTCTTTCCTTTAGTACAATTCTACCGCCATTGATTCTATTTACTAGCCATATTCTATAAATTTTTTCTGTGACATATTCGTTGGGAGCATAGGCCGCGAGAAAAGTGTTTGCGATGACTGAGATGGCCCTAATTGATGCAAAAGGTATAAACTGAGTAACTCCCGCTATTACAGCAGATCTCGTTACGGCTAAAAATTTTTTAGAGTATTTAAGTGTTCCCCAATATTGCCAGCCCGTTACATAGGTAATGCCACCCCCACCACCTGATCCAGGATTCATCATGAACGAGATGATCTTTTTAGGTGTTGTGTTACTTGTATTTTGTAAATCAACATTGTTTAAAGATGCAGATGGGGCAAACGAAGGTGATACGCTAACTTTTGGTATAGTTGTAGCTGGCGTGGTAGCACTAGCTGAAGTTGCGAATAGGGCGAATGAGCCGAAAAACAAAGTGGACAATAACTGTCAGTATAATTTTCTTTAGCTTTAATAGTTTCATAGATGATTTTCCCCCCTTAGTTTGGAATACATCTATGATTGTAAACGTTGCCAATTAAAAAGACTGTCGAATTAGGGAGGATAATTGTAAATTTTATGCAAATATTTTAGAATTTGAGGATGTTTTTGAAAGAATCATTCAATATGGATCGTTATCATCTAGTGACTCAATATGAACAAATCGATCAGTTAATTCATGAACCCATCAATCTGAACTCATGTGTTCTGACCAATCCATATCTTCTGTTATTTTTGCCAAGATCTCCGGTCTCTCCACCGATTTTTCAAACCTCTTCTCTCAGCAATTCTTCACCTCTTCAAGAGTTAGATGTTTTTTCTTTTTCATATGACAGTCATAGTAATGATGTGGCTTCGTACTGTTAATTAGATCATTAATGCCTCTCAAAAATCAAACATCAAGATTTTGACTTTTGTCACTGAAAATTGTAAAAAATTAAGAGGAAAGAAATTTGTTTAAATGTTTCAGTCCGCCGTTTAAAGAGCGATTCGGACAATTGCCGCCGGACGGCGGCCGATTATCTTCCTGCTCCTTCCCGGTGGTCTGTATACGGCGGTTTCAGCATCCAATCGATGCCCGCTTTAAAGGGGCCCACCGTTCAGACGTTTAGAAAAAAAACAGTTGACTCTCCCGTGCGGAGGATCGTTTATACTAAGGAGGCGAGTATGGGCCGTGTACAAAATCGGGGAGTTTTCCAAAATCACAAACCTCACTGTTAAAACGCTGCGCTATTACGACGAGCAAAACATACTGACTCCGTCTTTTCGTAATGAAGAAAACGGATACAGATTTTATAACACTGCCGATTTTAAAAAAGCAGAACGGATTAAACTGCTTCGGAATCTTGAATTTTCCATTTCCGAAATGAAAGATATGCTCGGCCGCTGCGAAACGCCTTCTGATTTAACTTATTTTCTTGAGGAAAAGAAGGCGATGATCGAAAACAGAATTCTGGAAGAAAAATTTCTGCCGGATAAAATTAACTTTTATAGGAAACCGAAACAGGCGGAAGAAAATGGCCCGGATTACGAAATCGAAATCCGGGATATCGAACCGATTGCCGTGGCATCGATCAAATATAAAGGGAAATACAGCGATATCGGAAAGTATATGGAAAAGTTATATAAGGCCGCCGGCAGCCATACCGAGGGATGCCCCTTTACCCTCTACTACTCGGCTGAATACAGCGATGAAGCGGATATTGAATGCTGTCTGCCAGTCCCGGCGCAGCTGAAGCAGGCGGATGCGGCCGCGCCGGTCAGAGCCGTTTGTACGGAACATAAGGGCGGCTATAACAGCCTGAACAGGGCATATAAAGCTCTTCTGGACTATGCCGGGAAGCATCATTTCAGCTATCTCACGCCCTTCCGGGAGGTGTATGTTCAGGGACCGGGCAGGATATTTAAAGGCAATCCGAATAACTACGTAACGGAAATCATCATGCCGATCGGCAGGAGGCAGGAACATGGCTGCTGATAAATTAGACTATAAAAATGCGTTTAAAGATCTGTATCTTCCCCCGAAAAAACCCGTGCTCATTGATGTGCCGGCCATGCCTTTCATCATGGTCGACGGAATGGGCAATCCGAACGATGAAGGAGGAGACTATCAGTCGTCGGTTGAATTGTTATACGGCCTTTCCTACACCATTAAGATGAGTAAGAACGGAAAACAGCGGCTGCAAGGATACTTTGATTATGTCGTGCCGCCGCTTGAAGGGCTGTGGTGGATGGACGGCCGGGAGCTTGACTTATCGGATAAAGATCATTATAGCTGGACATCGATGATCCGCCAGCCGGAGTTTGTGACTGCTGAGGTGTTCCGTTGGGCATGTGCAGAGATTGCAAGAAAGAAGCCGCTGCTTGACGTATCGAAAGCCCGGTTTCAGACGTTTCAAGAAGGCCTGTGCGTGCAAATGATGCATATCGGTCCTTTTGAGAAAGAATCGGAAACCATGGCGCAAATGGAAAACTATATCGAAGGTCATCAGCTGAGGAACGCGATTTCAACAGTCCGGCCGGACGGAACGATCAAAAGGCATCACGAGATTTATCTGTCCGATCCGCGAAAATCGATGCCGGAAAAAAGAAAAACAGTAATCCGCCATCCTGTTGTGCCGATCGTTTCGTAATTGAGAGAAACAGGCGGCCACCGGCTTAATTCTAATAAAAACGATGCTGCGGGAAATGATTCATCTTGTCGAAGCAGCCGGCCGGTCTTTTCTGATGGGCAGCCGGTTTAACAGTTAAAATGAGAGAGAATGGCCTATCCAATCCGTCTATTCTTTCTCATTTTTTGCTGCATTTTTTCTGAGCGGCACGTCGCAGGGCTTCTTTCAAATGCTGCCGATAAATCCTGTCCGCCGGCGGGACGTCACGATTATGCCGCTGCACGGATGGCAGGACATTGCGTGGAAAATTTTTGCAGAAGATTTAGGCCGAAGATAATCGTTTTAAGCGCAAAAACTGCTGCCCCGTCTTGAAAAATATTATCCTCTCCAACGCTGCTTTCTGGAAATAAAGGTTTCTTCAGCGTGCAGTTTTTTTGAATTCCTATTCGGGCGGGCTGAAGAAATCGGCGGCTCATATTTTTTCATAAAGTGTCCGGCTTTTATGACTATGCCGTTTTTACCGATTGCCGGTGTCTAAGCGGCAGCGGAGATATTCAGATTCATAGAAGAAAATTAATTTTATATTCATCATGATGAATGACAAGATTTATTCATACCATTTCGTAAAATTTTCATATATAATTATGAAGAAAAAGTAAAGATTAGTTAACGATGACACAGGGTCTCTCGGCATGTGCAGGACTGAAATGCCTCTGGAGAGGAGAGTATAGATGATCAGGCAATTAACGGAAAAGGACAGAACGCTCGTCATGGATTTTGCAGGTGAACGTCCTGCAGAAAATCTTTTCATTCTCGGCGATATTGAAACGTTTGGCTTTGGCGGTGAACCGGTGATGGTATGGGGAGACTTTAATGAGACCGGAGCACTGATCAGTATCCTGCTCCGATACCGGGATAATTTTATTCCTTATGCGAAGCATCCCGATCAATTGGACGGAGAGGCATGGTCGGAAGTGATCAAGAACAACGGGAAACTGAGCATGCTTTCCGGCCTGAAAGAGATGGTTGAGCGGATTCTGCCTTTTATCGGACAGCCGCCTCAGGATAGAAAACTTTGTTTCTATGCAAAACGTGAAGATCGCGAAGTACTGGATAAAGAGTCGATGCGCAAAGACGTAAAAATGCTTTTCCCCGAGGAAGCGGATAAAATCGTTCGGCTGCGGGCATCGATTCCGGAGTTTTCGGAACCGAAAGTAGATCTCGCCGACTTTCAGGAGAACATGGAAAAAGGTATTTCAAGAACCTATTATATTGAGAAAAACGAAGAGCCGGTCAGCGCGGTCTCGACAACGGCCGAGACGCGCCGAGCAGCGATGATTGTCGGTGTCTGTACAAAGCCGGGCTATAAACGGCGCGGTTATGCGACCAGCTGTCTGATCAAGACGATTGCTGCTCTGAAGGCGGAACACAAAGAACCGTGTCTTTTTTATAACAACCCGGAGGCCGGCAGTATCTACAAAAAACTCGGTTTCGAAGATATTGATCAGTGGATGATGGCGAGCTACAGGAAAATTTCATGAGACAGAGGGGCCGAAACGACGGCGCTGATCCGGTGAGCCAGCCGACAGGAGCTGCATGAGTCGTAAGGGCTTTTTTACTGTGAAGGCACAGCTATTAGAGGGGCCGGACCCCGGGGCCTGCCGGTATGGTATGAAGACGTACCGGCTTTTGCAGCAGAGGCTGTGCCGGAGACTGCGAAGCCAGGTTTTTTTCGAATAGTTCTGCCGGCAGCCCCGTATGTTCATGAACCGGAGAGTTTGCTATAATAGTCACACTGAGGGTTCGAAATTCCCGCCCCTCATGAAACAAAACTAGGGAGCGTTGCAACTGAAAAATTCGGCTGCTTTTCTTGAGAAAAAGCGTTCGGAACGGCGAGTGGTCCAGTTAGTTGGGTTCACGGACCTGTCCGGATGCCTATCAAGGGACAAGGGACGTCGTCCGACTTTGCGCTCTCCATTTTTGTTATGGAGAGTTTTTTTCATTCGCTTCTTTTTGCCAGCCGGAATGCCAAAGAGGCCTGTAATCTGAGCTCCAAAAGCTGAATCCGCACTGGATCCGATGCATCCGGTCGGAGGAAAGGATACATACACCAAGGTTCGTAAAAAGGCAGTGCCGTTTGTGCGCGGCCAAGGCAGCGGACGGAAAAAATACTTACCGGACCGCTGCCGCAAATGATTGAGGATCCAAACCGGGGAGGTGCCTGAAATGGTCAAAAAAGCAGTGGTTGTGCTCAGCGGAGGGCTGGACAGCACAACATGTATGGGTATAGCGAATCAGGAAGGCTTTGAACTTTATCCGCTGACATTCAGTTACGGCCAGCGTCACAGTCGGGAAGTTGTTCAGGCGAAAAAGGTGGCGGCCTATTACCGCGTGAAAGATCATCGCATTGTCAATATCGACTTTTTTAAGCAAATTGGCGGCAGTGCTTTGACCGATACGTCCATTGGCGTGCCGCAGAACGGAGATGGAAGCGACATCCCCGTCACCTATGTCCCCGCCCGAAACATGATTTTCCTCTCTCTTGCAAGTGCTTATGCAGAAGTGCTGGGTGCAGAGACCATCTTTATCGGCGTCTCTTCCGTTGATTACAGCGGCTATCCCGATTGCCGCCCTGAATTTATTGACAGTATGAACCGGACGATCAATCTGGCCACAAAAACAGGGGTCACAAGCCGCGGCCTGTCCATTCAGGCACCGCTGATGCATCTGACAAAAAAAGAGACAATCGAGCTTGGAACGAGGCTCGCGGTTCCTTACCAGTTGACGACATCCTGTTACAATGGCGGAGACAAGGCCTGCGGCACATGCGACAGCTGCAGGCTGAGGATCAAAGGATTTCAGGAAGCGGGGCTGATTGACCCGATCCCCTATCAAATCGATATCGACTGGACCCGGCGGCCGTCACAGAACATGCCCGGCAGAGAATGAAGCCGCCGCCGAAAAAATGTTGCTGATAGAGATTTCATCCATCCGTCTCCGTTGCTCTACCGGCCGAATTCAGGGTTGTATCGGCCGAATTCGGGGTTGTATCGGCGAAAACGAGTGCTCTATCGGCCTAATCTGGGGTTGTAACGGCGGAAATGGGTGCTCTACCGGCCAGATTCGGGGTTGTAACGGCGGAAATGGGTGCTCTATCGGCCGAATCGGCGGAAATGAGTGCTCTATCGGCCGAATTCGGAGTTGTATCGGCGGAAACGAGTGCTCTACCGGCCGGATCTGGGGTTGTAACGGCGGAAATGGGTGCTCTACCGGCCGAATTCGGGGTTGTAACGGCGGAAATGGGTGCTCTACCGGCCGAATTCGGAGTTCTATCGGCGAAAACGAGTGCTCTATCGGCCGAATCGGCGAATGCTCTTTCTCTGATTTGTTGATCAAACTGCTAAAAAATATGAGTATCTCTTTAGCCCATTTTCCTGCTGTGCCCTCAGATGATGATCGACTTTTCCTGAGATGATCAATCCCGAAAGACAGAGAGTGTGTCCGCGATCAAACTTCTGCAACAATTTGATAGATCAGGTGCCGCGAAACGGGCACAGCGACCGATAAACTGCCGGCGACGACCGATAAAGCCGGCACAGCGGCCGATAAACTGCCGGCCATGATCGATAAAACGGGAACAGCGACCGATAAACTGCCGGCGACGACCGATAAAGCCGGCACGGCGACCGATAAACTGCCGCCGGCGACCGATAAACTGCCGGCGACGACCGATAAAGCCGGCACAGCGACCGATAAACTCCCGCTGACGACCGATAAACTGCCGGCGACGACCGATAAAGCCGGCATAGCGGCCGATAAACTGCCGGCCATGATCGATAAAACGGGAACAGCGGTTAATAAGGCTCCGGCCGCGGCTGATCCATCAATCAGGGACAATCTTTCTGTTCTGATTATCCGCACTTATTGATTTCAGTCTGTTTGCTGTCGATTTTCCGCACGTTATTATCGATATTCTGCCATTTACCGTTGATATTTTGCTTTTTACTGCTGATAAGCTGGTATTTCCTGCCGATTTTCACCACGATTTACAGGAATCCGCGGCGGGCGGAAGAAAAAGATCGGACGTTTTCGCCATGTAACGCCTGTTCTGCATGATAGCTCTCTTTTTCAGCGGAATAAATCGCCGTTCGCAGGAACATTCAAAAGAATAGGCTGCCGCCCGTGCTGAGCGATCGCTTTTTGGAAGAATTGCCGGCGTTTTTGCGCCGCGGCCCGACTGAACGGATGGGAATATCCATTAAAAAAATATGGTCGCGTCGGACGAGACCATATTTTTTCTACCTATTATATATAACTAAGTAATTTTTAGCGGCAGCTGCGTGCCGAGTCAATTGACCGAGTTTTGAACGGCTTCGACGACGGGCACCTTTCCTTTTTTTCCCCTGCTGGCCCAGTACGAAGCCAGGACCGAACCGGACATGTTGTGCCAGACGCTGAAAAAAGTGCCCGGAATGGCGGCGGCCGGTGAGAAGAAGGCCATTGCCAGCGATACGCCCAGTGCGGAATTTTGCATGCCGACTTCAAAGGTGATCGAACGGCTTTTCGGATGATTCATGCCGAGCAGTCGGCTGAAGAAGAACCCTAATGCAAAGCCTAGCAGATTATGCAGCATGACAACGGGGATCAGGATCAGAGTACTCGCTGCAAACAGTGACGCGTGGTTAGCGGCAACGACGCTGCTGGCGATCAGAATAATGGCAATTGTTGAGACGAGCGGAAGAGCTTCAGCCCCTTTTTCGACTTTGTTTCCTCCGAATGTGTGGACAAGTACGCCCAGAACAATCGGCAGGATGACAATTTCAATCACGCTGATAAACAGGGATCCGGTAGGAATACGAACCCAGCGGCCTGCAAGCAGCCACAGGATCAGGGGCAGCATGACCGGAGCGATCAGTGTCGAGACAGCGCCGATTGAAACGCCAAGCGCGACGTCGCCCTTTGCAAGGTAACACATGACATTGGATGCCGTGCCGCTCGGACAGCAGCCTACTAATATCACGCCGACAGCCAGCGCATTTGGCAGATGAAAAGCCAGGCAGAGTGCGTAGGCGACCAAGGGCATAATCAAATAGTGTGCGCAGACACCGACGATTACATCTTTAGGCCTCTTAAATACTGCGGCAAAGTCGGACCTTTTCAGAGAGACGCCCATGCCGAACATGATCAAGCCGAGTAGAAGAGAAACATACGGCAGAACCCAAAGGATCAGGTTCGGCTGAAAATAACTGATAACTGCGCCGGCGAGGACGAATAGCGCAAAATATTTTCCTAAAAACCGTCCTGTGGAAACAATGGCTTTCATGATGCTTCATCCCTTCTGTTTTCAAATATCTATGAAGTCTCTGAAAAATTATTTTGCGGTACCGGCCGCTTTTTTCTCTTGTGCTGCATCGTTCCAGGCTTCGGGCAGCCGCATGACGCCTCCCGTATGAGCGGAAGTGACGAGAGCCGCATAGCGGGCCAGATAGCCGCTCCTGACTTTCGGGACAAAAGGTTTCAACTGATTCCGACGATCGGCCAGTTCCGACTCCGAAACGTCAAGATGGACGGTGCGTTGCACTAAATCTATGGTAATGGTATCGCCGTCTTTGACGAGGGCGATCGGCCCGCCCGCCGCCGCTTCCGGGGAAACGTGCCCGACCGATAGGCCGCGCGTCGCGCCGGAGAACCGTCCGTCCGTAAGCAGCGCCACATCTTTTCCGAGGCCGCGTCCGACAATAGAGGATGTCGGTGCCAGCATTTCCGGCATGCCCGGTCCGCCTTTCGGTCCTTCATAACGGATGACGACAACGTGGCCTTTTTTGACCGTATGATTGTCGATTGCTTCAACCGCCTCATCGTGTGAATTGAAACAGATCGCTTTTCCGGTGAATGTTTTGATGGACGGGTCGACGCCGCCGACTTTGATGACCGCTCCTTTCGGGGCGATATTCCCGAAGAGGACGGATAAACCGCCGGTCTTGCTGTACGCCTGATCAAGCGGATGGATGACTTTCGGATTTTTAATGTCGGCCTGTGCGACATTCTCGCGGATTGTCTGACCGGAAACGGTCATTCGATCGGGATGGATCACGCCGCCCATATCGGTCAGCACTTTAATGATGGCCGATATGCCGCCGGCTTCGTGGACATCCTGCATGGAAAAGGCAGAGCTTGGAGCGATTTTGGCGAGGTAAGGAACTTTTTCCGCGACGCGGTTGATCCGTTCGAGGTTATAATCGATACCGGCTTCTGAGGCGACGGCCAGCATGTGGAGCACGGTATTTGTCGATCCGCCCATTGCCATATCGAGCGCGAAGGCATCATCGACAGCTTCCGGTGTGATCAGGTCCCGCGGCCTGACCTGATTTTTAACCAGATCCATCAGCTTAAATGCCGATTTTCGGATTAAGTTGCGCCTTTCTTCGGAAACTGCGAGAGCGGTGCCGTTTCCGGGGAGCGCAACTCCGAGCATTTCCATGAGACAGTTCATCGAATTGGCGGTAAACATTCCGGCACAGGATCCGCAGGTGGGACAGGCCGCTGCTTCAATATCGAGAAATTGCTCTTTTGAAATCCGCCCCTCTTTAAAGGCGCCGACGCCCTCGAAAACCGAAGACAGCGTCAGCGCTTTTCCGGTGGCCGAGAGACCGGCCTTCATCGGCCCGCCCGAACAGAAAATGGCGGGAACATTGGTGCGTACGGCTGCCAGCAGCATCCCCGGCGTGATTTTGTCACAGTTCGGGATATAGAAAACTCCGTCAAACCAGTGGGCGTTGATCATCGTTTCGGCAGCATCGGCAATCAGTTCGCGGCTCGGCAGCGAGTAACGCATGCCGATGTGACCCATGGCGATGCCGTCATCCACACCGATCGTATTGAACTCGAACGGGACTCCGCCGGCTTCCCGGATCGCCTGTTTGGCGACATCGGCCAGTTTCCGGAGGTGGACATGTCCGGGAACGATATCGACATATGAATTGCATACTGCAATGAACGGCTTACGCATATCCTCCTCGTTTTTCACCACTCCGGTGGCCCTCAGCAAACTGCGCGCCGGTGCCCGGTCAACGCCCTTCTTGATTTCGTCGCTTCTCAATGTTTCTTCATCCTCTCTGTTTTTGGCTTTACAAAAAATACAACGAGTTCCGCATTGCCCGGCTTACCTTTCCAGAGATCCGCCGACTCCGCCGGCAGAATGCAGATCGTACATCCACCGGATTGAGACGGCACCGACGCTGCCTGCCGGCCGTACTTCCGCCGGATGCAGCGGCCTTTGAGCTGCACAAGCCATGACAGTCCGTGCATCCACAGAATGCACCGGTTCCCGGCGGCGTTAACCGCCGGACAGCGTGTTCTCAGCGACGTTCTTTCCGGTCGAAGTTCCATCACCCCTTTACCATGGCAAAAATCTCTCCACCGGCGTTTCTGCCCCGGCGAAGACTTTTTGTTGAAACCATTCTGCCGGCGCCGCTGCATAAACGGCATAGAAAAAGGCTCCCATTCCGAACTGCGGATGGGAGCCTTGTACCCGGATCCCATTTGAAGCCAATTAGGACCCGGACAGTCGTTAGTTTTTTCACGATTGTCAGGATCCTAACTAATAAGAATAATGCTCAACAACACTCGGTCATCAAATGGGAAAGTCATGATGATTAACTCCTTGTCTGAATAATTTGTCGCTTTGGTATAGCTCAATATAACACCCGTCCAAAAGAAAGTCAACCCAAGTTTACAAATTAAATACGCTCTTTAAAAAAATCAGATATCGGCCGAAAAGGTTCCATCATCTGTTTATTTTCCGCATAAGAAAGGGAAATTTACGATTTTCGCCAAAATTTTACAGACCTTTTTTGCTTCCAACTATTGGCCTTAATTTTTGAAATTAAAATTTTTTAAAAGTTTTAAAAAAAGGTTGACTGATTTTTTTATCTGGATTAGTATGTGTGACAATCCTCTCAAAAAATCGCTTTCAGAAACTGGCTCCGGAGCCGTTTGTTCGGAATCGAAAAGTTGGCGGGGAGAAACGGACTTTTGAATAGAGCGATCGCAGGATCTGCTGATTCAGCGAGTCTATTTGCCATATCAATGGGACGGAAAAAGACCCGGAACTTAATAACAAAAATCTGAGAAGGAAGGGGAACGCGCGTGGATGTCAGAACAAAAACCGCAGCCGCAGCGGGGTCACATTTGGAAACGGGTGCCGATGTCATGATCCGGTCGATCCTCCGGGAAGGAACCGACGTCATCTTCGGCTATCCGGGCGGGGCCGTCCTGCCGATTTATGACGCGCTTTACAGACAGAAAGTCAGACATATCCTGGCCAGACACGAACAAGGGGCAATTCATGCGGCGGAAGGCTATGCCCGCGTTTCTGGAAAACCGGGCGTAGTCATCGCGACAAGCGGTCCGGGCGCGACCAATCTGGTAACCGGGCTGATGGATGCCTGTATCGATTCCTTGCCGCTCGTTGTTTTTACCGGACAGGTGTCGACCCAGGTTATCGGAACGGACGCCTTTCAGGAAGCAGATGTGATTGGAATGACCATTCCGGCGACCAAATACAGCTTTCAGATCGAAAATACAGATGATTTGCCAAGAATAGTCCGGGAAGCTTTTTATATCGCGACGACGGGGCGCCCGGGTCCCGTGCTCGTCGATCTGCCCAAGGATATTTGCGCGGCGGCAGTGAAACGGGAGCGGCCGGGTACGGACATGGATCTCCCGGGCTATCGATTCCTGAAGGAGCCGAATGTGGCGCAGGTCGAAAAACTGGCCCGTGCCGTTGAAACAGCTGAAAAACCCGTTCTTCTGACGGGAGCAGGCGTCATCCACGCGAAGGCGGCGGATCTGCTGCGCGCCTATGCAGTAAAGCATCATTTGCCTGTCGTCAGCACGCTGCTTGGACTCGGCAGTTTTCCGGCGTCCCATCCGCTTTTTCTCGGGATGGCCGGCATGCACGGAACGTATGCGGCCAATATGGCCCTTTCGGAATGCGACCTGCTCATCAACATCGGATCGCGTTTCGATGACCGCCTGACCGGAAATCCTGCCCGGTTTGCGCCGGGCGCAGCTGTCGCCCATGTGGATATCGATCCTTCGGAAATCGGGAAAAACGTCCGGACGGTGATTCCGGTTGCAGGAGACGCCCGGGCCGTACTTAAAAAATTGCTGCAGGCAACGGGCCCGTCCGGAGACAGGCACCGATGGCTGGAACATCTGAAGCAGTATGCCGGAGCGCACCCGCTGTCTTTCGGCACAGACGCGGATGACGGGGGGATGGCCCCTCAGAGCGTAATCCAACATGTTTTCCGCCATACCGGCGGCGATGCGATCGTGACGTCAGACGTCGGACAGCATCAGATGTGGACCGCTCAGTATTATTCTTTCGACCGGCCCAATCGCTGGGTGACATCGGGAGGGCTCGGCACGATGGGCTTCGGTTTCCCGGCGGCGATCGGCGCGCAGATTGCCGAACCGGAAAAAACAGTCGTATCGATTGTCGGCGACGGCGGTTTTCAGATGACGTTTCAGGAACTGGCCGTGGTTGCCGAGCTGAATCTGCCTGTCAAAATTGTTATTTTGAACAATCATGCGCTGGGCATGGTCAGGCAGTGGCAGGAGGCTTTTTATGACAAAAGGTACGCCCATTCCATTCCTTCCGTGCAGCCTGACTTTGTCCGCCTCGCGGAAAGTTACGGCATCCGCGGTGTCCGTGTGGCTGCGGAGGAGGATGCGCGCCGCGTGTTTCCCGAAGCCCTCCGGGATCCCTACCCCTGGGTGATCGATTGCCGGGTCAGGCAAATGGCCAATGTTTTCCCGATGGTCGCCCCGGGGAAAGGGCTTAATGAAATGATCGGGGTGTAAACAATGAACAGAACCGTTCACGCAAAGGTTTCTGCTGAAAAGGACGCTCTGTCCCGGGTCGCTGCCGTTTTTTCCAGATACAGACTGAATATCGGCAGCCTGACGTACCAGAGATCCGGAACGACGTCCGATATGAACATCGTGACGGATATTAAAAATGAACGGCAGGCCCGGCAGCTGATCGGCCAGCTGAACAAGCTGGTCGACGTGATTTCGGCAGCCGATATCTCGGAACCGTCTGCGAACAGGAAGCGCGGCGAAGAAGAAAATACGGCAACGGGAACAAATGGCAATGGCTGAACCGCCTATCGGTTTCGGGAAGGGCCTTCCGCAGCCTGGAAGAATGCATGAAAAAATCGGAAAAAACAAAGGGGAACTGCAAAATGACAGCCAATGTTTACTATGACAAAGATATCGATGAAAGCGTTCTGCGCGGCAAAAAGATAGCTGTTCTCGGCTACGGCTCGCAGGGCCATTCACAGGCACAGAATCTTCGCGACAGCGGATTCCAGGTGATAATCGGCGTCAGACCCGGCAAATCATGGGACAAAGCGGCCCGTGATGGATTTGATGTCAGATCGGTCAAGGAAGCAGCTGCAGAAGCGGATGTCGTTATGATGCTGCTGCCGGATGAGCGGCAGACACAGGTTTACTATCAGGAGGTTGAATCCGGACTGAAACCCGGCAATGCGCTCGGCTTTTCCCACGGTTTTAACATCCATTTCAGCCAGATCGTTCCGCCGGACTTCGTCGATGTCTTTTTAGTTGCACCCAAGGGTCCGGGCCACTTCTGCCGCCGGGAATATCTTAATGGCGGCGGCGTTCCGGCTTTTGTCGGCGTGGAGCAGGATGCGACCGGTCAGGCTGAAGCGCTTGTTTTCGCCTATGCTAAGGGCCTTGGAGCAGCCCGTGCCGGTGTTCTGAAAACCACGTTCAAGGAAGAGACAGAAACCGATCTGTTCGGCGAACAGGCGGTGCTGATGGGCGGGCTGACTCATTTGATCCAGGCCGGTTTTGAGACATTGGTCGAGGCAGGCTATCAGCCGGAAAATGCCTATTTTGAAACGTGTCACGAAATGAAGATGCTCACCGATCTGATCTATGAAAACGGCCTGACAGGCATGCGCTACTCCTGTTCCGATACGGCAAAATTCGGCGATTTCACAGTGGGTCCGTATATCATCGATAAAGATACGAAAGCCCGTATGAAAAAAGTGCTGGAGGATATACAATCCGGTAGATTTGCCCGCAACTGGCTGCTCGAAAACAAGGTTGGCAGGCCGATGTTCAATGCGCTCATGGAAAGAGAGAGCAATTCGGAACTGGAACGGGTCGGCAGAAAACTGCGCAGGCTCATGCCGTTTGTCAAAGAAGGCAAGCAGGACAGTGAAGACATCACTGAAAATGTTGCTCAATAATTGCTGGAATCTGAAAGAAATCAAAAAAAATAGCGGTTTCTGTCCGGATGGGCGGCCTGGCGGAAACACCGTATTTCCGCCTTCCCGTGCCCGCATTTTCTGATGAATGATCAGGCGGGGCGCAGTAAGAAGCGACGGCGGCCGGCTGTCCCACACCCACAGGCCGCATTGAAAAGCAAACTCAAAAGGAGTGTGAAGATTTTGGGGATTCCTTGCAACTAACCGACATATTCGAGGCAATGCGCTGTCTCGGCCCGTATGTCCATAAGACACCAATGGTCGAGTCGGCGACGTTCGACCGTTTAACGGGCGCACACCTGCACTTTAAACTGGAAAATTTCCAGCGGACCGGATCGTTCAAGCTGCGCGGGGCGCTGAACAAGATGCTCCATCTGCCGTTGCTGCCGCCGGGAGGGATTGTCGCCGCTTCGGCCGGCAATCATGCTCAGGGAGTCGCCCTCTCCGCGTCAAAAAAGGGGATCAGGGCCAAGATTTTTATGCCCGCTGCTACGCCGAAAGCGAAAGTACGGGCAACGGAGGCATACGGTGCGGACGTCGTCCTTGCCGGCGGCTCCTATCAGGAATCATACGAGGCGGCAGCAGCGGACTGTCAGGCCAGCGGCGCGGTATTGGTGCACGCCTTTGATGATTTTGAAATCATGGCCGGACAGGGAACGGTCGCTTTGGAAATGCTGCGGCAATGTCCGGATCTTCAGACGGTCCTGGTACCTGTCGGCGGCGGCGGTCTGGCGGCCGGCACGGCAACGTGTCTGAAAAACATCAGACCGGATATCCGGGTGATCGGCGTGCAGTCCGAACGGTGCCCTTCAGTATTCAATCTTTTTTATCATACCGGTCCCGTCAAATCGGAGCACGTGGGCGGCCTGGCGGAAGGCATCCTTGTGAAAGAAGCCGGCCGGAAAACTTTCCCGCTGATCGCCCGTTATCTCGATGATCTGGTGACCGTATCCGACAATGAGATCGCACAGGCCATGATCCTGATGCTGGAGCGGGGAAAACTGCTCGTCGAAGGAGCGGGAGCCGCTGCGTTTGCCGCGGCCCTGTCCGGCCGTTCCGCCATTCGCGGAAGGCATGTCGGCGTGATCGTCAGCGGCGGAAATGTCGATCTGGAGATGCTGCCCGAGGTCAAAAAAATGGCTGAGCGGTGCGAACGGGCCGGTTCGGCGGAGTAGCGCAGAGCGCGCGGACAGCGTTTCAGGCGGGATATCGGGGCAGAGGACGTCCATCTTAAAATTTTCGCGCGGGGAAAGCCGGACTCCCGCTGCTGCCGCGCTGCACGCTCCGTTTTTCGTAAAAGGCAAAGAAGGGGACGGTGCGATGATCATTAATGCAAACCATGTCAGCTGGCGGCGCCAAAATAAAGAGGTGCTGAAAGACGTGACCTGGCATGTGAGAAGAGGGGAACATTGGTCTCTGGTCGGACTGAACGGTTCAGGGAAGACGACACTGCTGAAAATGATTAACGGCTATATCTGGCCGTCGAGCGGAACGCTGTCGGTGCTCGATATGCCGTTCGGCAAGGGGGACCTGCGCGAGCTGCGCAAGAAAATCGGCTGGGTCAGTTCCGCGCTCGGAAACGAGCTGCGCCCGCATGAACTTCCGGAAGAAATTGTGCTGAGCGGTAAATTCGCTTCCATCGGGCTTTATGAAGCCGTTCATCCGCAAGACGTCCGCAAAGCGAAAGAATTGCTGGAGCTCATGCATTGTTCGCCGTTTGCTTCCAGGCCGTACGGCACGCTTTCTCAGGGGGAAAAGCAGCGTGTCCTGATCGCCCGTGCCATGATGGCATCTCCCGAGCTGCTGATTCTGGACGAACCGTGCAACGGGCTTGACATCTTTGCCCGGGAACGGCTGCTGACGCTGATTGAGGGATTTACCGAATCGGAAAACGCTCCGACAATGATTTTCATCACCCATCATGTCGGCGAAATCCTGCCATGCTTTTCCCATACTCTGCTGCTTAAAGAGGGCGCGGTCTATCAGTCCGGATTGACCGCCGACATCATGACGCCGGAAAACATGACCGCCTTTTACGGCGGCGGAGTCATTGTCGAACGGCACGGCGGCCGGCTTTCAATGGCCATCCGATCATGAGAAAGAAGAAAGATTCAATATTTTTATTATCATTGACAAAATTCTAAAAACGTGTATCATAAAATTCACAACCTTTTGAGTTTAAAAACAAAGCGGCCGGCATTTGCAACTGCCAGCCGTGCGATAAATCGATGAGGAGGAAAAAATCGCGGCGCGGTGCCTTTCAGAGAGCCGGAAGCGGGTGAAAATCCGGCGGCGCCCCCGATGATGCGCTCACCTCCGAGTGTCTGCCTGAAAAGGAATGAGTAGGGCGGACCGGGTGTTTCTGACACCTGTTAAGAAAAAGGCAGGTTCAGCGTGATCTGAATCTGCCGCCGAGTCGCTATTTCGCAAGGAATAGCGAAAGCCGGGTGGTACCGTGAAAAGAAGCCTTTTCGCCCCTGCAGTCGCTGCAGGGCGCGGAGAGGCTTCTTTTATTTTTTATAAAACAAGTGTGTCAACGAGTTCGGTAAAAAGAGAGACGGCCGGGATCTGTGATTGTGATGAAAATATGAGAAAGGAGTTTGCGAAAATGGAGAAGGTTGAAATTTACGATACGACACTTCGTGACGGAGAACAGTCGCCGGGATGCAGTCTGAACGATGATGAAAAAATGAGGATCGCCCTGCAATTGGAACGGCTCCGCGTGGATGTCATCGAAGCGGGTTTCCCCGCTTCTTCGCCGGATGATTTCAAGGCAGTGGCCGCCATTGCCGATGCGGTAAAGAGCAGTACGGTTACCGGGCTTGCAAGGTGTCTGAAGAGCGACATCGACGCCGCCTGGCGGGCATTGAAAAACACGGAAAATCCGCGCGTACACGTATTTATTGCAACATCGCCGATACACATGGCTGATAAACTGCACATGACACCGGCCGACGTTCTCGATTGCGCCGCTCAATCGGTCGGCTATGCCAAACGGTTCTTTCCGCAGGTCGAATTTTCGGCGGAAGACGCCACACGCAGTGATCCGGCTTTTTTAGCAAAAGTTGTGACGGCAGCGATTGACGCTGGAGCAACGGTCATCAATCTTCCCGATACGGTCGGCTATGATACACCTCGGGAGTATGCGGACATGTTCACCTATATTCGGGAATCCGTACCGAATGCCGACCACGTGCGTTTTTCCTGCCACTGCCACGACGACCTCGGGATGGCGACGGCGAATACGCTCGCTTCTCTTCAGGCCGGAGTCCGTCAGGTCGAATGTACGATGAACGGTGTCGGTGAACGGGCCGGCAACGTCGCTCTGGAAGAAATAGGCGTTGCGCTGCATGTCCGCCGGGATACGTACAAAACGTTCACCCGGCTGAAGCTGGATGAAATCAAGCGGACGAGCGATCTGGTCAGCAGACTGATGAACAGCCCGGTTCCGAAGAATAAAGCAGTTGTCGGAGCCAATGCCTTCGCCCATGAGGCGGGCATTCATCAGGACGGGGTGCTGAAGAACCGGGCAACCTATGAAATTATGTCGCCGTCGCTGATCGGGCTGGATACCGGCCGGCTGGTGCTCGGGAAACATTCCGGCCGTCACGCATTCAGAATGAGGGCGGCAGACCTGGGCGTGCAGCTGTCGGAGGAGCAGGTCGATCAATCTTTTAAAGCGTTCAAGAAGATGGCGGATGAAAAGAAGGAAATCAGCGACAAAGATCTTCTGTCATTGTTCGCACATGCGGGGAAAACGAAGATCACCCATTGAAAACGAAAGGAACGGGGGAATGGAAATGACAAGGACGATTACGGTGCTTCCCGGCGACGGGATCGGCCCGGAAGTGACGGGATCCGCTGTCCGTGTGTTGAAAGACGTTTTTGAAAAAAAAGGGTGCAATGTGCGGTTTGTCGAAAAACGCATCGGAGGGGCCGCTATTGATGCGGACGGCACGCCGCTTCCTCAGGATACAGTTGACCAGTGTGCGGCGAGCGACGCAGTTTTATTCGGGGCGGTCGGCGGTCCGAAGTGGGATCAGCAGTCAATGCGGGTCCGTCCCGAACAAGGGCTGCTCGGCCTCCGCAAGACGCTCGGCCTTTTCGCCAATCTGCGTCCGGTCAGAACGTTTGCACCGCTGCTCGGCAACTCGCCGCTGAAAAGAGACTATGTGGAACATGTCGATTTCGTAATCGTCCGCGAGCTGACGGGCGGCCTTTACTTCGGCACACCGAGCGAGCGGCGCGGCGAGCAGGTCGTCGATACACTGGCTTACAGTGTCGGCGAAATTGAACGCGTCGTCGAAAAAGCTTTCCGGCTGGCCGAAGGAAGAAAAAAGAAACTGACTTCCGTCGACAAAGCCAATGTGCTGGAGTCAAGCCGCGTCTGGCGGGAAGTCGTGAACGAATTGTCCGGCCGCCATCCGGATGTTGCGGTCAGCCACTTGCTGGTCGATTCGGCGGCGATGCAGCTGATCGTCAATCCCGGCCAATTTGACGTGATCGTCACAGAGAATATGTTCGGCGACATATTGAGCGACGAGGCCTCCGTCATTAGCGGATCGCTCGGCATGCTGCCGTCGGCAAGCCTGCGGGCGGATAAAATCGGCCTGTATGAACCGGTGCACGGATCGGCTCCGGACATAGCCGGACAAGGAAAGGCCAACCCGCTTGCGGCGATCCTGTCCGCCGCGTTTCTGCTCCGCTATTCGCTCGATATGGACCGTGAAGCGGCACTTGTCGAAAGGGCGGTTTTAAAAGTTCTCGAACGCGGCTTCCGCACGGCGGATCTGAAAACCGGCGGGGAACAGATAATCCCGGTCAATACTGCGGAAATGACCGATCAGGTTATCGCCGCGCTGAATGAAACTTTTTGAGCGATGAAAAAAGCATGCAAGTTAAAGGGCATGCCTGTTTGATCCGTGTACGCAGCCGGTCCGCGGCCCGGCTGTCATGAACTCCCCTGAAAAGTGATATGTTCCGGGATGGCAATCAATTGCGGAAAGACGATTTTTCTGAAAGATGAAGAATTTCGAAAGACCCGATCATTCGATCATGCATCTGCTGCGTGTACCGGCGAACCGCAGGGGCCCCGGTCTGATGAGATAGTCGGTTAAAGCTTCAGGAAAGGAAGGAATGGAATGAAACCACGGACAATAATCGAAAAAATATGGGAAAATCACCTGATTCACCGTGAGGAAGGAAAGCCCGACCTGCTCTATATCGATCTCCACCTTGTTCACGAAGTGACTTCCCCTCAGGCGTTTGAGGGGCTGCACCTGAATCGGCGGCAAGTCAGGCGGCCGGACCGGACGTTCGCGACTGTCGATCATAATGTGCCGACGACGGAAAACCGCGAGACGAAGGATCCGGTTTCCAAAATTCAGATTGCCGCATTGGAAAAAAACTGTGCGGACTTCGGTATTGAGCTGGCGGACGTTTATCGCCCGAACCAGGGAATTGTCCACGTCATCGGCCCCGAACTCGGCCTGACTCAGCCTGGGAAAACGATCGTCTGCGGCGACAGCCACACATCGACTCACGGAGCGTTCGGGGCGATCGCTTTCGGCATCGGTACGAGCGAGGTGGAGCACGTGCTGGCAACTCAGACGCTGTGGCAGAAACGGCCGAAAACCATGCAGATCCGGGTGAACGGCAGACTCGGCACGGGAGTGGCCGCGAAAGACCTGATCCTGGCTATTATCGCGAAATACGGTATTTCGGTCGGCACAGGCTGCATCGCCGAATATACGGGCGAAGCTGTTCGCAATCTGTCGATGGAAGAACGGATGACTGTCTGCAACATGTCGATCGAGGCAGGAGCCAGGGCCGGTCTGATCAGTCCGGATCAAACGACGGTCGAATACATCCGCGGCCGACGATTCGCGCCGAAAGGCGAGGCGTTCGAACGGGCAGCGGAAGAATGGCTGGCGTTGGCGACTGACGAAGGGGCGGTTTATGACCGGACGATTGAGATCGATGCGGCTGAAATTGAACCGCAGGTAACCTGGGGTACGAATCCGTCCATGGGATCGTCGATTAAAGACACAATTCCGGATCCCGGCTCTTTCGGTTCCGAGGAGAAAAGGAAGGCCGCCGAAAAAGCTCTCGCCTATATGGGTCTGCAACCCGGAACCCCGATAGCCGCAATTCCGATTGATGTCGTCTTTATCGGATCGTGTACCAATTCGCGGCTGAGCGATCTTCGCCAGGCGGCGGAAATCGTTCGCGGCAGGCATGTCCATCAGGACGTCCGTGCGCTGGTTGTTCCCGGATCGCAGCAGATCCGGCGCCAGGCGGAGCAGGAAGGGCTGGACAAAGTCTTCACAGATGCGGGCTTTGAATGGCGCCAGTCCGGCTGCAGCATGTGTCTCGGGATGAACGACGATATTGTTCCGGCGGGAAAACGCTGTGCGTCAACGTCCAACCGCAATTTTGAAGGACGCCAGGGGGCCGGTTCGCGGACACACCTTGTCAGCCCGGCGATGGCCGCGGCTGCAGCGATCAGCGGCCATTTCGTTGACGTCAGAGAAATTGAGAAAGTGCACTGATTGAGGAGGTAAATTCATGGAACCATTTCGAACTTTTACAGGGCTTGTCTGCCCGATGGACCGGGCAAATGTGGATACCGATCAGATTATTCCCAAACAATTTCTGAAGCGGATCGAACGGAAAGGATTCGGCGAATGTCTTTTCTTTAATTGGCGCTTTAACAAGGACGGCGGCAGAAATCCGGATTTTGTATTGAATCAGCCCAAATATGCAGGAGCTTCTATTCTTGTCGCCGGCAATAACTTCGGCTGCGGATCTTCACGGGAACATGCGCCCTGGGCCCTGCGGGATTATGGCTTCAAGGTGATCATTGCCCCCGGTTTTGCCGACATTTTTTATAATAACTGCCAGAAAAACGGGCTTCTCGCCATACGGCTGGACAAGGAAAAAACGGATGTGCTGATCGCCTATGCCGTGAAAACGTCCCTCCATCTAACCGTTAATCTGCAGGAACAGCTGATCTCGGGGGACGGGTTCAGCTACACGTTCGCTATCGATCCTTATCAGAAAGAGATGCTTGTTAAAGGCCTTGATGAAATTGCCGTGACGATGGGGTACGAAGATGAAATTGCCGCATACGAACGGAAACACGCAATGTACGCTTGAAAAGCGGCCGTTCCGGGTAGGCCGCGCTGCCGCGGCAGCCGAGAAATGCCTGATTGAGCCGCATCATGATTTTGCCGGCCGGATCGGTAAAGATAAGCCGGCTTGAATCAAACACCTCCCGGGCAGGAAACCTGCCGGGAGGTGTTTATGTGTTTCAGCATTATGTTGCCGGCTGTTCCGGCACCGCCGCTTTTCATTCAATCGGTGTTGCGCTGCTGCGGATGAAGGCCGGTCTGCGCTCATTGTAAATGATCCAGCCTCTTCAGCAATTGGTGATAACGATTCAGTGTCTCCCTGTCCTCCACTTTCCGGCCGGATTGATAAAAGGACACGGCTCCCGTTCCGCCGCCGATCTGATGACGTTCTTCCAGAATCCGTTTCAGGTTCTTCGCCGTTCCCACGCTGCCGTCAATAATGTCTGTTTTTTCAGGAAACAATTTTTGAATGCTGTCCTTGAAGAACGGAAAATGGGTGCATCCCAGAACCACGGTGCCGTATTGATTCCGGTCAAACGGTTTCAGCTGTTCTTTTAAGTAAGGCACAACCTGATCTTCCTGAAAATGAAAGGCCTCGGCCAGGGTGACAAGCCCCGGAAGCGGGAGGCCGTCGACAATATCGTGCTTGTCGACGCGCTCGACCAATTGGTGAAATTTCTCTTCCTTAAGTGTCAGCCTTGTTGCCAGCACCAGCACTTTCTTATTCTCTTTCTCACTTTCCAGAACGGCCGGTTTTACCGCGGGCTCAACGCCGAGGACCGGGAAGGGACAATATTCGCGCAGATCTTCAATCGCTGCGCTGGTCGCCGTATTGCATGCGATCACCAAGGCCTTTAAGTCATGAGCCATCAGGAAATCCGCCGCCTGGAAAATATATTTTTTGAGTTCGTCTTTAGATTTTTCTCCGTAAGGTAAATGCGCCGTATCCGCATAGTAAATATAGTCTTCATTCGGCAATAATTTGATGATCCGGTACAATACGCTCATTCCGCCGATACCAGAATCAAAAACGGCTATTTTCATCGAATTCACTTTCTTTTGTTTAATTTTGTCGTTCAATCGGTTTCAGTATAGCATCTTTTCGCGTCCATATCATAAGTCTGATTATCTATAACGTCTTTTTCGCTTTTTTCCGGACCGGCAATTTGCCGATGACAATGCCATAAATTGGATAACGGCCAATTTTCGCAGAAGCCTTTTATAGAAATCAAGCGGGACAGGCTCTTGAAGGGAACCGTTCAAAACATAGGATTTATAAAAATTCACATACCGCTCTTGGAATGAGAATGCCGGTGCAATCCAGATGGAAAATGCTGTAAGTCGACTTCCATAAGAATAAGTGAAAGTGTGATAAACAATCCTCCGAAAAATAAATGGGCTGTTAAATGATCATAACCAAAAATGATCGAAAAAATGCTGCCAAAAACGCCTTCAAGCATCATAATCAGTCCGGCAGATGTTGCGGTAGTATGTTTCTGTGCCAAAATCTGCAAGGTTTGACCGACAAATGAACAAATGACGCCTACATAAATCAAAGGCCAGAGCGCAACGGACCAATTGACGGCTGCGAACTGTCCGACCCCTCCCGGCAGAAAAAAAACGAATCCACCTGCTGCCTGGACGGCCGCCAGCATAAAAGCGATCACGCTGACATCCGCTATTTTTGCTCCGTAACCCAGATACACGATGGAGCCTGCGTAAAACAGCGCGCAGATCAAAGAGTATACATCGCCGAGATTGAAAGTGAACGCCCGATTCAATACTCCGGTCAGTACGGCCATGCCGAGCAGGCAGAAAAGCAGAGAAATCACGCTTTTAACCGGAATTTTTTTATGAAAGACGATCCAGGCTATGATCGGGATCATCACCACATAGGTTGAGGAAATAAAAGCATTATCCGACGGAGTCGTATACAGGAGGCCGATGGTCTGCGTCATATATCCGCCAAAATTGAGCAGCCCGGCAATCAGCCCGATTTTGAATTCCAGGCGGGTCATTTTTAAAATGTTTCTGTGAAAGAGCATAAATGCCAGCACAACAAAAATAACGCCGCGGAAAAAATTGATGAATCCTGAAGACGCATGGGCATCGAGTACTATTTTTATAGCGACAAATCCGGAGCCCCAAAAGACAGAAGCTAACAATAGCAGCCCGTTTGCCATTGATTTCGTCATTCCGTGCAGCCCCCCCTTGCTATTATCATAAAAAATCCCGGCTTTGAAAAGAGACAGGATAAGTTTTCCCCTGTTTTGTTTTTACCGGCGGCGAGGCGATATGAGGAATGAAATTCCCTTTCCGGCAGCGACCGATAAACTCCTGGTCCCGACCGATAAACCCAGTGTAACGATCGAAAAATCGCCTGTGCCGACCGATACAGAGCCAAGGCAGACCGAAAAACTGCCTGGCGCGACCGAAACCATAGTTTCCGGCCGATAATCGTCTGTCGCCGCCCGCAAAATAGCAGCTCACGTTCGATCGACTCGCGGCCGTGATCGAAAAACCGAGCGCGACCGAAAAACTGCCTGGCGCGACCGAAACCATAGTTTCCGGCCGATAATCGTCTGTCGCCGCCCGCAAAATAGCAGCTCACGTTCGATTAACTCGCGGCCGTGATCGAAAAACCGAGCGCGACCGATAAACGCAGTGCAACGACCGAAAAATCGTCTGTGCCGACCGATACAGAGCCAAGACAGACCGAAAAACTGCCTGGCGCGACCGAAACCATAGTCACCGGCCGATAATCGTCTGCCGCCGCCCGCAAAATAGCAGCTCACGTTCGATCAACTCGCGGCCGTGATCGAAAAACCGAGCGCGACCGATAAACTCCTGGTCCCGACCGATAAACGCAGTGTAACGACCGAAAAATCGTCTGTGCCGACCGATACAGAGCCAAGGCAGACCGAAAAACTGCCTGGCGCGACCGAAACCATAGTTTCCGGTCCGTTTACTGCCGATTCTTTGGCTGTTCCTGTCGGTTCTCCCGCACGTTATTGGCGATATTTCGCGCTTTACTGATGGTAAGGCAGCGTTTTCCGGTGGTTTTTGCAGCGATTTACAGGAATACGCGGCCGGCCGAAGAAGAGATCAGTCGTTTCCGCCATTTAACGTCGGTCCGGCAGGGTATTTTCCTTTTCAGCAGAATCAATCGCTGCTCGCATGAACATTCAAAGGAATAGACTGCCGCTCGTATAAGCAGATCGCTTTTCGGAAAAACAGAAAACGTTTTCACACCGCAGTCCGGCTGGCCACATAAATTGGAAGAACAGCATTTTATCTTTAATATTAGATAGAGTGAAAGTTATTGACATCGTTTATCAATGTACTATACGGATTTCATAAAATCAACCGGCCGGGCGATGACATAGAAACAAAGAGTCTTCTGTCCGAAGCATGCGCTGTCCGTCATGGCGCAGAAGCCGCTGCGCTCCGTGTATGTTTCGGAGGAGGGCGAACGGAAATGCAAAAACGGAACGAGATGAATGGCAAAGAAGAGAAACACAGGGAGGGTTCCTGTTTAGACAAGCCGCGCCGGCCGGCCGTTCCCTTTTTTGCATAAAAAAGCTATAATGGGTCACAGAGCCCTCCGGAAAGGCCTCGGATACGGTGGCTGAACGGAGAAAAATAACAGGGGCGTGGTCGTCGTGACCCAACAGTTTGAGAGGCTGGATGAAGAGAAAGTTTTCAAGGATCCGGTGCATCGCTATATTCATGTCCGCGACCGGCTGATCTGGGATCTGATCGGCACTGCGGAATTTCAGAGGCTGAGGCGCATCCGCCAGCTGGGGACGACATTTCTGACTTTTCACGGGGCGGAACACAGCCGTTTCGGCCATTCGCTCGGCGTCTACGAGATTACACGCCAGATGATTCATATTTTTAAAAACAGAAATGACTGGGACGACTCAGAGACGCTGCTCTCAATGTGCGCGGCGCTGCTGCACGATGTCGGGCACGGGCCGTTCTCGCATTCTTTTGAAAAGGTGTTCGGCACCGATCACGAACAGTATACACAGGCGATCATTCTCGGCGATACGGAGATTCACCGCCTTTTGGAACAGGTTGACGGCGATTTTCCACAAAAAGTTGCAGATGTGATTGGGAAAACGTACAAGAACCGGCTGGTCGTCAGCCTGATTTCCAGCCAGATTGACGCAGATCGGATGGATTATCTGCTGCGTGACGCCTATTTCACGGGCGTCAGCTACGGCCATTTCGATATGGAACGGATCTGGCGTGTGATGAGGCCCCGTAATGATCAGATCGTTTTCAAGCTTTCGGGCATGCACGCGGTGGAAGACTACATCATGAGCCGTTATCAAATGTACTGGCAGGTTTATTTTCATCCGGTGACACGAAGCGCCGAAGTTATTTTGACCAAAATCCTTCACCGGGCCAAAATGCTGTATCGTTCCGGATTCAGATTCAAGTATCGGCCGGTTCCGCTGCAGACGCTTTTTGAGGGCAGGATGACGCTTCAGGATTATTTAAGGCTGGACGAATCAGTGATCATGTACTTCTTTCAGGTCTGGCAGGAGGAGGACGATCCGATTCTCAGCGACCTGTGCCGCCGCTTCATAAACCGCCGCCTCTTTAAATACGTCCAGATCTCAAAAGATCAGCTGAATGTTGACGATAAATTAAAAGAAGCATTCATCGAGGCGGGAATCGATCCGGAGTATTATCTTGAGGTCGATTCTTCTTCGGATTGCCCATATGATTTTTATCGTCCGGGTGAAGAGGAAGAACGTCAGCCGATTCAGCTGCTGATGCCGGACGGCAAGCTGCATGAATTATCGCAGGAATCGGATGTCGTAGGCGCGATTACGGGAAAAAGGCGTACCGATCATAAATTGTATTATCCGAAGGACAGGGTGCTCGACCTGCCGAATCACTCAAAAGCAAAAAAAGAAATATGCGAACTCTTGCATATATGAAAAAGTACGGTGCACTGTCCGCAGATGCGGCAGCTCCAGCAAGGCAGGAGATGTTCGCCGCACAGAGCATGATGATTCCGAAGCAGTTCACAGGATGTACTTTCACGGAACGCGGTGACTTTTGCGTGATGCACAGGGCGTACGGACAGAAGCTGTGTACGTTCCTGACCGAAAATTCTTTTTTCGTTGGAAGATCCTCAAACCATCTGTTCACCGCCGTCTCAGATTCAAAGTTATGGACCATCCGCAATAAAGCAGAGCGCTTCATTGAGCGGCAATGCAGCCATTTTCTCGGGAGACTGTGACAACAGAGGCAGAAAAAGCCGATTTCCATGTGCTCACAGAAACACACGGCCGGACAGTCAACAGAAAAGAGCGGCCAATCATCAGTAAATGGCCACGAATCAGCAGTTCATCGCAAGGAGGCGTCAGTAACGCCTGAAGAATCGACAGTAAACGGCCTGGAACCAATAAGTGCGAATAGCCAGAAACCGATTCGCTTTTTGGCAACGCCGAAACCTGTCTACGATAGCGGCCAAGCCATGCCGGCCGCAGTTTGAAAATGGCTGACTTGTTTTTGCCGCTGCGGCCGGACAATACAGATAAAATCAATATTAATCGGGGGGAATTTGCGAAAATGCTGGAGGATCATGCTAAAATTGCGGCTTTGATCGATCAGGCAGGCGAGATCGCCGGCAGAAAGAAGCTGCAGAAAATGGTATACATACTGCAAAAGATAGGTTTTCCGTTTCATGAAACCTATCGCTTTCTTTTCTATGGGCCTTATTCCGAAGAACTGACGATGCAGCTGGAAGAATTGTGCGATTTCGGTTTCCTTTTAGAAAAACAGAAGGAGACAGGCGGCAAACGCCGCTATTGCTATCGGCTGACCGAAGAAGGCAGAACTTTTCTGGCGCACGCGGAAAATCAGCTTCCGTCTGTTAAAAGTGCAGTGGAAAAGCTTAATGCCGAGACGGCTGCCTTTCTCGAACTCGTATCCATTCTGCTTTATTTCGATCGGCTGCCCCGCGAGTCGGCCGTTGAAAAGGCACAGGCAATCGGGAAACATTTTAATCAAACCGATGTGCGGCGGGCATATACTTTTATAGCTGCGCTCTACGCAAATAAACCGTTCGGGCCGTCCGCCCGGATCAGGGGGAATAAAAATGTTTACATTCAGGGTGGATGACGAAATTCAGCTTAAACTGTTAGAACAGCCTGACGCGTTCCCGCTGTTTGTTCTGATCGACAGACAGCGCGACTATCTGCGGGAATTTCTCCCCTGGGTGGATCGTGTCACATCGGCGGAAAATTATTTTGCATCGATTGCCGGCTGGACGGAACAGTTTCGCCAGGGACTGGGATTTCAGGCCGGAATTCTTTATCGCGGCGAACTGTGCGGGATGATCGGCTTTCATCCGTACGACTTACAAAACCGGAGAACGAGCATCGGTTACTGGCTCTCCGGAGACAGGCAGGGAAAGGGCATCATGACACGGTGCTGCCGGGCGGTTATTGACGATGCCTTTGAAACGACAGCTGTAAACCGGATCGAGATCGGGGCGGCCACCCAGAATGCAAAAAGCCGGGCAATTCCCGAACGGCTCGGTTTCGCACATGAAGGCACAATCCGCGATGCCGAATGGATCTATGATCATTTTGTCAATCACGAAATATACAGCCTTCTGAGATCGGAATGGCGGAAGGCCCGCCTGAAAAAAGCGAACCCATAAAAAGCACGTTCCCTGCCGCGATAGCTGGGAACGATACTTGAAGTTTTCTGCAAGCAGGCGGCAGCCGTCCGGCCCGGATGCAGAACAGCCGCGTTAAGCAAACATTTGTTTAAGTTTCTCCGCGCGCTTCGGGGGACGGAGCGCGCGGACGATCGTCATTCAGCCCGCCGGCTCTCTGCCGTATGGAGGTAAACGGATTTTATTTTTTTTGCGAGAACCGTGCCGGCAGCGAACGTACTTTCTCCGTGGATACGTCCGCAGATCCGTTCCGCGTATCTGCGAGCCGGATGGAGCCATCTTCCTTCTGCCTGATTGAGCGCGTTTGCGTAAATTTCAGGCAGATTTTTCTGCCGGACGAAAGAACGGAGCCTGCCGAATACATAGCGCATCTGATACGCCAAGGGATCGGAGACGGCCATCCGTGCCGCCTCATCGGATAATCGATCCGCCCATGCCTGGCTTTCGCGGTCAAAAGGTTCGTCTTCCTCCTGGGCCGCCCACATTAAGTAAAGATGCATCAAATACAAGTCATCAGGATTGATACCCTCTGCATAGAGCGGATTCAGATCCGGAATGCGCAGTTCGATCCGGTCGGCCTCGGGCCGCCACATGAGGTCTTCAAATCCTTTTCCCTTAATCCTGACAAGCTGATACAGCTCGCGCGGACTTTCAATAAGCCCTGTCTCCACGGCAGACGACAGCGAAGCGAGATACGCGGCGGGATTCGAATAATCAAGATAGACCGGTTCGATGTTTTTATAGCCGGAAGCGCTGAGACGGGCGGATCGGTAACAGACGCCGCCGTGCGTCTCGGGGCTTGCCGACAGCAGATGAACAAGAAAAAAACGATAGCGCATCGCTACAGCTGCCATCTTCAGATAAAGCCGGTTCCGTTCTTCTACGCCTGCTCCCTCATTGTACAGATTTTCTTCGGCAAATGAAAAATTAAAATGAATGCCGCAATAGAGTTGTCTGCGCCGTCCGTATTTTTGGGCGAGATAGGCGCGGTAGTCGTTTTTATCTTTTCCCGCCGGACCGAAGTCCGCTATTGGGATCCGCTCCTCCGCAGGCAGGCGCGCGGGCGGGCTGCTCAACGGCCAGAGCAGCTCGGGGCCGATTCCCCGATAGACTTTTTTTATCAGGTATTTTTCACGGAACAGCAGCTCGGGAAGAGAGGTCGAAACAGGTGTGATGATTTCAATCTGACTCTCAGAAAAATCCGTTGTAATTTCGGGGTTGGTCAGTTTGTCTCCGAATGCGGCAGGATGGGGCGTCAAGGCCAGGGATCCGTCCGGATTAATTCTTAAATTTTCCCGTTCAAGTCCGAAATAACCCTTTGTCATCAGACTTGAGGGGGAAAGTCGTTTGTCGTCAGGCATATATTATTCCTCGCATTCATTAATTTCAAAACCGTTCCTGCACGATTCGTCTTCCGTTCAGAGAGAGATAGAGGAGTGCTGAAAAATCTTAAATCGTCGGCTTAACTACTCTGAGTTTAATGGATTAAAAGATGGATTTCAATTAATTGAACAATCGGCCGCAGTGGAGAAACAACGGAAGAAAGAAGTAGAACAGCGGTTGAAAAATTTAATTCATAGTTGACTTATAAGAATATAGGAATTAATATGAGGTCAATCACATCATTTAAAGTGATAATTGTCTATTTGTTGAATTTTCTTTAAACAATCAAGGGAAAGGGGGGAAAGAGAATGTCCATGATAAAGAGATCGCCAAGTGCCGGACAATCATGCATAAATAAAAATAAGATGACACTATTTGACTGGCCGGCCGGAACATCTACTGGAATTTTAAAATCCCGGATTCAAAAAAAGGAGTAACGGCTCAGCACCCACGACGTCCCGAACCGTTACCCGCAACACACACTCTTTATTATATCAGTACTTTCGAAAAATCGCATCCGAACCGTCATTGTACATTAGCCTGCCGCCTCTTTAAATGACAAATGCCTGATCATAGTGCCCGAAGAAGAAACATTAAAAACAATTGGGGTGAGACAGGTTTGGAGATCAGTATCGATATCAGAAATAAATCGTTTGCCAAGGGACAAAGGGTCATGACTGTGCTTGATGATATTCACCTCGACATTGATAATGGTGAATTTATCACCATTATCGGACCCAGCGGCTGCGGGAAAAGTACTCTGTTAAAAATCATCGCCGGCCTGGATTCTGATTATGAGGGCAGTGTTCAAATCGGTAAACGTGCGGTGAACCGGCCCGGCATTGAACAGGGATTTGTTTTTCAGGAACATCGTCTGTTCCCGTGGCTGACCGTTGAAGAAAATATCGCCGGCAATCTGCCGCTCAAAAAAGCGGCCATTCGAAAAAAAGTGGATGAGTTAATCGATATTGTCAGACTCAGAGGCTTTGCGAAGGCCTATCCTAAAGAATTGTCCGGAGGAATGTCGCAACGGGTGGCAATTGCCAGAGCTTTATTGAGAAAACCGGGAGTTTTATTACTGGACGAACCATTCGGAGCGCTGGACGCTTTTACCCGCCGGCATTTGCAGGAGGTCCTTCTGCAGATTTGGCTGGAAACGGAGACAACCATGATTTTAGTCACACACGATCTGGACGAATCTGTTTATCTCGGCAATCGTGTCGTTGTCATGGGGACGCATCCGGGAAGGATACAGCGGCTGATCCGCATCGATCTGCCGTTTCCCCGCCAAAGGACACATCCGTCGTTTCAAAAAATAAGACAAAACGTGCTGCAGGAATTTGAAAGCGCTGATGAATTTTCATTAGTCAGACAACAAAACCAGTGAGTGAGTGATCATGATGAAAAAACAATCCGTTTTACTTTTCATCGTCGGATTTCTTTTACTGATGACCGCACTGTCCGGATGTGCCGCGAACCAGGCAAACGGGAAGGCGAACGGCACTGAGACGATTGTAAATATCGGCATTCAGCAGAACGTCGATCCCCTGCTTCTGGCGAGGGAGAAAGGATGGTTCGAACAAGCATTTGCCAAAGAGCATGCCAAGGTGCAATGGACGGAATTTCAAAGCGGTCCGCCTCAGATCGAAGCGCTTTCCGCCAATCATCTTGATTTTTCAAGTGTGGGCAACTCTCCGGTGATTTCGGCTCAGGCAGCAGGTATTGGATTCACGGAGATTTCAAACACACGTATCGGAGGTAAAGCGGATGCCATACTGGTTTCCAAAGGAAGCGCTATTAAAACAATAAGAGATTTAAAAGGCAAAAAAATTGCTGTTGCCAAAGGATCGAGCGGATTCAACCTCTTGTATGAAGCATTGCAGCATGCCGGATTAAAAGATTCCGATGTACAAATTATCCAGCTTCAGCCGGATGAGGCGCAGGCTGCTTTCAATTCAAAAAAGGTCGATGCCTGGGCGGTATGGGAACCGTTTGTTTCTTATGAAACCATAGAGCATCAGGCCGGAGTGCTCAGTACCGAGTCGGATCTGAACAGCCTGTCGCCAAGTTTTCTTCTTGTACGCTCGCAATTTGCCAAAGATCATCCGGATCTGACCGTGACTTTTTTAAAGGTTTATGAACAAGCGCGATTATGGCAAAATAAGCATTTTAATGAGGCGGTTGCTATCTATGCGAAAGCTAAGAACCTGGATAAAAGGGTGGTCGCCAGTGCATTAAAAAGTAATCCGTCAATTAACGTGCCGATTTCGGAAAAGATCATTCATGCTCAGCAGAAGACGGCCGATTTCCAATTATCATTAAAGATTATAAATAACAAAATCGATACCGGCAAAGTAGTAGACAACCAGTACATCGAAAAAGCATTGAAAAAATGACAGAAGCAGGTGAATGCTCCATGAGCAAGAAGGAAATCGTACATGCGTTTCCCACCCTGCCGAAACTTCAGGTTTCAGGGTTAATCATTCGGCCGTTTTCAAAAAGTCAGGTCAGTAAGTTCCTGTCCGGGCTCATTGTCCCTTTTCTTATCCTGCTGATTTGGCAATTAATCGGTTCTTTAGGATTTTTCACAAAAGCGGTTCTGCCGACCCCCGCCGAGATCCTGTCGGCGGCCGAGAATTTGACGGTTGACGGGGTTCTGTTCCCGGATCTTGGGATCAGTATTGCCCGGGCTGCGGGAGGGTTTGCAATCGGGGGAGGGCTGGGTCTGATTTTTGGTCTGATTGTGGGGCTGTCCGTAAAATCGGAAAACGTTCTCGATCCGAGCCTGCAAATGGTGCGGACCATCCCGCATCTGGCTGTGGCGCCTCTATTCATATTGTGGTTCGGTCTGGGGGATACATCGAAAGTTCTGCTGATTGCCATGGGCGCTTTCTTCCCGATTTATGTCAATACATTTCTGGGTATCCGCCGGGTGGATGCAAAGTTCTTTGATGTAGCACGTGTTCTTGAATTCAGCAGATGGAAAAAATTGAAGCTGCTTATTATTCCGGCCGCGCTGCCCAATATACTGCTCGGCATCCGTTTATCAATGGGAGCGGCCTGGTTATCTCTTGTCGTGGCCGAGCTGATGGGCTCGACGGCAGGAATAGGCTATATGATTATGGATGCCAGGCAGTTCAGCAATACGGATGTCGTTTTTGTCGGCATCATCATTTTCGCGATTGTCGGCAAACTGACCGATTCGCTTGTGAAACTTATGGAGCGGCATTTCTTAAAATGGCAGGATACTTATAAAGGCGGCATTTAAAATTCGTACAAGGCCAGTTCCTAAATAAAATGTGATTCGGGGGAGCATAATATGGAAATTTTCTGGTTTATTCCGTCACATGGAGACGGCAGGTACTTAGGGACGACAAGAGGAGGAAGGGCCGGTTCATACGGTTATTTTAAACAAATTGCTCAGGCGGCGGATCAGCTGGGCTATAAAGGAGTGCTGCTTCCGACGGGAAAATCCTGCGAGGATCCGTGGCTGCTTGCCGCGTCGCTAGCATCGGTAACCGATCATCTGCGCTTCCTTGTTGCCGTCAGGCCGGGGTTAATGTCGCCGACTCTTGCAGCCAGAATGGCGGCGACATTGGACCGCATCTCTGAGGGCCGGGCGCTGATTAACGTTGTGGCCGGCGGGGACCCTGTAGAGCTGGCGGGCGACGGACTGTTCCTGGATCATGATCAGCGTTATGAAGCAACGGATGAATTTTTAGAAGTATGGAAACGTTTATTAAGCGGAGAAAAGGTTTCCTTCCGGGGAAAACACGTAAAGGTAGAAAACGGCAGTCTTCTTTTTCCGCCGGTTCAGAGACCGCATCCGCCGATCTTTTTTGGCGGATCTTCTGAAGCCGGGATTAGAGTGGCGGCAAAACACGCCGATGTTTATTTAACATGGGGAGAACCTCCGGAACAGGCGGCGCAGAAAATTGCCAAAGTAAAAAAACTGGCAGAAGAGCGGGGAAGAAAAGTTATATTCGGCCTCAGGATCCATGTGATCGTCCGTGAAACGGAAAAAGAGGCCTGGGAGGCAGCGGACCGGCTCATCGGCTATGTTGACGATAAGGCAATCCGGGAAGCCGATCAGGTGCTTTCAAGATATGATTCGATCGGCCAGCGGCGGATGAGCCGTCTTCATTCTGCCGGGAATAAGAGCAGAGAAAGATTGGAGATCAGCCCGAACCTGTGGGCGGGTGTCGGACTGGTCAGAGGCGGCGCAGGAACGGCCCTGGTCGGTGATCCTGAAAACGTTGCAAAACGGCTTCTTGAATATCGCCAGGCGGGTTTCGAGCGCTTTATTTTGTCAGGCTATCCGCATCTGGAGGAGGCCTACCGGGTTGCCGAATTGTTGTTTCCCCGGTTGCCGCTTGAGTTTGACCGCAAGCCGGTAACCTTTAATTACGGGGAAATGATTGGGAATGCCATTTCGCCTAAATTTATAAAAGTCTGAAGAGAAAAAGCCGTTTTATTTATTAAAGAATAAAGTTGCATGCTTAAACGGCGATGAATCAAGTCTGCAGAATCAACAGGAGCGTCCGAAAGCCGCTGTTCGGCTTTCAGACGCTCTTTTCCGTCATTTGCGGGGAATGCGGCTCTTTTTCAGGACTCCGGATCGGCCGTTGCTGCGGCTTTGCCTCGTGCTTTATGGTTCCTGCAGTTCTTCCATATGATTCAGCAGTTTTTTAAGCGCCTTGAGGTCGTCGAGAGACAGAGTGAGGCCCTTGCCCATTTTTTCACCATCCGGTGCCCAGTCTCTCAAATCGTATTTCGGCGCCCGTCCGTTCCAGCTGATGATGTTCAGCTGTTTCTGCCACCCTTTCGGCGATTCGGAAAGGGTGCCGACGCGTTTGACGATTTCATATTGAATGCTGCTCATTATTTTGCACCTCTGATCTTAGAATAAATAGTCAGTCGTCTGACGCCGATTGCCCGGGTCAGATAAGAATGAAATGTTCGCGAAACCATGAATCGCTGTTCAGCACTTCACGGCTGTCCGCGATGATGTGCGGTTCGCCTTCCTCGTCCTGTGTCACAAGGTGGCCATCCTCATCCTGATCGGCCATATAAAAATTGTTGACCTTGAAAAGCAGCCGGCCTTCCAGTAAGCCCAGCGCAATATCGTCCGTTTCCCCGTACACATTTTTAATGCATCGGACCAGAATCATGTCAGTAAATCCCCCAGATTAAAAGAATACTATTATCAGAATAAGGGTTGTCTCCCAATTTGGCAATGGTTGCAGGAATCTGAAGAGACATGAAAAAAAAGTCCGGCCGGCTGCCGGCTCAGAACAGATCGATTCACAGCCGCCCCCGGCCGTTTTAGAAGCGGAAAGCGGATCCATGTGATAAAATAGCTCTATCAAATGAAGCGAGTCTGCGAAGGGATGAATGATTTGGATATTTTTCATCAGGACGGGAAAAAATCAGGATTTAACATTATAAAAGGCGACGCGACAAAGGGCCATGGCGGTTTCGGTGCGGGCCTGGTTAATCTCGATAATCTGTCTCCGGTCATTATCGATGTCGAGGCGGGAACGGCTGCCGTGGATATCGGCGCGCTTCACGCCCGCAGCGACGTCGAAAGGCGTATCCGTTTTTCTAAAGATAAGGCTGATCTCCAGGGCGGCGGGAAGAAGTACTGGCTCGTTTGGGTGAATACGGAAATTACAAAAGAGGGTCCGCATTACTCGGGGGCGGGAGCCGCCGAAATGATCATCAACCGGCAGATCCGGCGCGGTTATAAAGTGCTTGCCGATCATGTCAATAAAATGGATAAAGCACTGAAGGGCAAAGTCGCGATTGACGAGATGGACGCCCCGTCGAAAAGAGTGCTGCGCGATTTTTTAGAAAAGGCCGATCCGGGTCAGTGGCAGCGGGCGAACGCCGAATTGAAGGAAAAGCTGGAAAAGAGTGACCTGTAAAAGGGGAGCTGAGCCGAGGCCGCGGGAATAAGGTCCCGGCTGCATGTCTCCCGTATGCAAAGTGCAGCGGCTGTGCCAGGAAATGCAGACAGCCGGCTTTAAATGATCGGGGTGTCCGTCCATCGCGGCGAAAGGCAGACGATCAACCGGATCAAATAGTCGGAGTGCAGCTTCATGGAATCCGGTGAGGGCCACTCTTTTAAAAAATTTCAAAAGACTCCGGATGCGGAAAAGTTCACTCGGAGGCCGGACGTTTCGCCTTCGTATCCGTTCCGTACCTTATTCGGATCCTGCGGGCTGAAGCCCTGAAGATCGTTCTTGCCGGCATTGTTCTTTACCACCAGTGGAACAGCCGGTACAGGAAGCTCCTTTCCCGGAGAGGCTGCTTTGCTTTCGTGTCCGGATGGCCTTGCGAGGCGCTGCAATGCAGAATCGGTTCGGTCCCTTTGACAAAATAAGTCGGCCGGCCAGGGCATTGCGCAGAGGCAAGCAGCCCGGATTTTGGATCGATGCTGACACGGATCACTCCTTCAGGCGGCGTGAAAAGGTTCTTTGGGGTGCCGTCCAGTGCGGATTCCATGAAATGAGACCAGATTTCTTTAGCATAGCTGCCGTCGGGATAGGTGTTGATGGTTTCCCCCTTATCGTAGCCGACCCAGACGGCGGAGACGAGATCGGGCGAAAATCCGGTCATCCAGCTGTCGGTCGGCGTCGAGCCGGTTTTAGCCGCCAGGGTGTGGGTCAGCATGTTTGCGACCGTTCCGCCAGTCACTTTTGTATAGCCATTCAGCCGGCTGTCGAAGATTCCGGTCATCATCTGTGAGAGAACAAACGAAGCCTGTTTGTTCAGAACCTGTTTTTTTTCGGGGTGCCATTCATAGAGCACGCGGCCCTGACCGTCGGTTACCTTTGTGATGAACTGGGGATTGATTCTTGCACCTTCGTTGGCAAAAGTGGCGTATCCCCTGGCCATCTCCAGCACACTGACCGGTTCGGATCCGAGCGCAAGAGACGGAACGGCCTCAAGCGGGCTGGTGATCCCGGCAAGCCTGGCTGCTTGAATCATTTCCCCCATGCCGATCGCCAGATGGGTCTTCACGGCAAAGATATTGTCGGAAAGCGCGAGAGCCTGGGCCATCGTAATCGGGCCGTTTGCATAGTAGCCCCCGAAATTATTGGGTGCGTAAGTCGCTTTGCCGTTATCGAACGTAAAAACCGTCGGCATGCTTTTTAACAGAGTAGCCGGAGTAAAGCCGTTTTGCAGCGCCGCATAATAAAGAAAGGGTTTAAAGGTTGAACCGGGTGCGCGTTCCGCTGAAATGGCCCGGTTATACGGGCTTTTTTGATAGTCGCGTCCGCCGATCATTGCCGCGACACCGCCTGTTTTCGGATCAAGGGCAATAAGAGCGGTCTCCAGGCCGGAATTTGCCGGGAGTGTTTTTCGTACCCAGTACTCGGCGGCCTGCTGAGCATTGGGGTTGAGCGTTGTGTACACCTTAAGCCCGCCTGAAGCCAGTTCTTTCTGACTAAAATGCAGCCGGGTCAGCTCCTGCCGGACCGCATCCTGAAAATAGGGCGCTTCCTCCGCTGTTTTTTCCCGGCCCCGGACGAGGCGGACCGGAGCGGAATAGACGGTCTCTGCCTGTTTTTTTGTCAGAAATCCGCTTTCAACCATCGCTTCAAGAACGGTCTTCTGCCGCATCTTTGCCTGATTATAATGAAGAAAAGGGGAATAAAGGCTCGGAGCATTCGGAATACCGGCCAGCATGCTGGCCTCCGCAAGCGTCAGGTCGCTTGCATTTTTGTTAAAATAGGTTTTTGCCGCTGCTTCAATGCCATACGCACCTTCGCCGTAATAGATCGTGTTCAGATAGCCTTCCAGAATATCTTTCTTCGATTCATTCATCTCGAGACGCAGTGTATAAAACATTTCTTCCGCTTTGCGCTGCCATGTCCTGTTATTCGTCAGAAAGAGATTTTTAGCATACTGCATGGTGATGGTGCTTGCCCCTTCGGCTTTTGAAAAACTGCGCAGATCGACCATGGCCGATCCGGCGATCCGCCGGAAATCAAATCCGTGATGCTGAAAGAAACGACGGTCTTCGACGGCCAGCGTCGCCATTTTAATGGGAGAAGACATCGTGTCAATGGAGATCCATTGGCTGCTTTTTCCCTGCCATTTCCCGATCGGCTGCTGCCGGTCATCATAAAAAACGGCAGGCTTTGCTGCCGGAATATCCATCGGTCCGGCCAGTTTCGCTGCCGCGAGAAGGATGCCGAAAGATGCGAGGATCACGGCCGCCAGCAGCGCGCCGAGACGGGCCGCCCACTTCAGATAGTCTTTATTTGTTTCCCGCAGCCGCCGGATGAAACGCATCTTGGAACCTCCTTCAGTCCGCTGTTCAGTGCTGATTGTCCTTGTGTTTTTCCTTTGCTTTTTCTACATTATGGTTTAAGGAGAGTTTTTCTAAACACCCGTTCCGGCTTAAACTTTCATTTTTCCGGCAATGCTTGAGAGACGGAACCGGCCGCGAAATGTCTGGATAAAAGCCGCTGCCGGATGGACGCAGATTTGGCAGAAACAGGTCGCACCTTGTAAAAAAAAAGCGGACTGAGTCTTGCCCGAGCGGAAGCATTATTTTATAGTAAAGTAAGTATGAATACAGGTGCGATTGTCTGATAGACGGACTTGCAGTCTGAGCGGAGGTGAGCGGATGAAGACTCATGAGGCCGAGATTGTCTTTACGAGCCGGACGATGAACAGGCAGCAGCCTGATGCCGATCAAATGACAAAATCCGTGCTGCGGGGACGCATTGCCGAAGGTGCGGGGAGTCTGTACCTGATTTTCAGTGCGGCGGTTCCGGAAGCCGGACCGGCCGATTATACAATTAAAATAAGCGGAGACGGCCGGGAGGCGCTGATTCGGCGCAAGGGCGCCGTTCCGCTCAGGCAGCCCCTGTTCGTCGGAACACCGGCGGAAGGGACGTACGAAACCCCCTTTGGAAAGCTGAAAACGGAAGCAACGGCATTGAAGATAGAATCATCCTGGGATCGGGAAACCCGTTCCGGAACGGCCGGCCTTATTTACGAAATGATGCTGGAGGGACAGTATAGCGGCCGATTCCGGCTCGATTTCCGGTTCAGAGGGATGAAGCAAAGCACTGATGATGGAGTCTGAACGCAATTTTGGAGGTTATAACATGACGATTGTCGAGCAAGTCAAGCAGCAATTAAAAGAAGAAATAAAACAGGCTGTGGTGAAAGCGGAACTGGCTCAGCCGGATCAGATTCCGGCTGTCGTTCTCGAAGCACCGAAGGATAAAGCGCATGGTGATTTTGCGTCCAATATGGCGATGCAGCTGGCGCGGATTGCGAAGAAGCCGCCGCGCAAAATCGCGGAAGAACTGGTTGAACATTTTGATAAAGAAAAGGGGCATATCCGCAAAATTGAAATCGCCGGGCCGGGATTCGTCAATTTTTTCCTGGATAATCGTTATCTGACGGATCTGATTCCGACAATCATCGAAGCGGGCGACAGATACGGCGCGACGACAAGCGGAGCCGGCAAGAAAGTGATGATCGAATTTGTCTCGGCCAATCCGACCGGAAATCTTCACCTTGGCCACGCGCGCGGGGCGGCAGTCGGCGACACGCTCTGCAAGCTGCTGAGGAAGGCCGGTTACGAGACGAGTGCTGAATATTATATTAACGACGGCGGCAACCAGATCACCAACCTGGCTGTGTCGCTTGAAGCGCGCTATCTTCAGGAACTCGGCAAGGATGCGGAGATCCCGGAGAACGGCTATCACGGTAAGGACATCATCGGACTGGCGAAACAGCTTGTGGCGGAGTACGGGAATACGCTCTCCGAAAAACCGGATGAGGAACGGATCCGGTTCTTTCGCCAATTCGGCGTCGGGCATCTCATGCGCGGCATTAAGAAAGATTTGGCCGACTTCCGGGTCACGTTCGATTGCTGGTATTCGGAGCGTTCGCTTTATGAAACGGGAAAAGTGGAGAATGCACTCGAACTTCTGAAAAGCAAAAGCGAAACGTATGAAAAAGACGGTGCCGTCTGGCTGAAAACCACTAAATACGGCGACGATAAGGACAGGGTCCTCGTTAAATCGGACGGCTCGTACACCTATTTTATGCCGGACATTGCCTACCATAAAGATAAGTTTGACCGCGGCTTTGACCGGCTGATCGATGTGTTCGGCGCCGATCACCACGGCTATGTGCCGCGGATGAAAGCAGCGGTGCAGGCACTCGGCTACGAACCCGGCCATTTGACTTTCCAGATTATTCAGCTTGTCAATCTGTTCAAAAACGGGGAAAAAGTGAAAATGAGCAAGCGGACCGGCAAAGCGGTCAGCATGCGCGAACTGATGGAGGACGTCGGTGTCGATGCGGCGCGTTATTTCTTCACGATGCGCAGTTCGGACAGCCATCTCGACTTTGATCTGGATCTGGCCATTTCCCACTCGAATGAAAATCCGGTTTACTACATTCAATATGCCTATGCCCGGATCGGCAGCATGCTGAAGAAAGCCGAAGCATTCGAACCGGCCGATTCCGCGGATCTTGATCTGGAGCTGCTTTCCGGTGAGAAAGAAATTGATTTGCTCAAAAAGCTGGGTGAATTTCCTGCCGTAGTCGCGGAAAGTGCCGCAAAACTGGCCATTCAGCACATTCCGTCCTATTTGTTTGAATTGGCGTCCAGCCTGCACAGTTTCTATAATGCGGAAAAAGTTCTGGACGAAGACAATGTCCCGCTCAGTAAAGCCCGTGTTGCTCTGATGAAAGCCGTCCGCATTACATTGAAAAACGGCCTGGATCTGATCGGCGTTTCCGCTCCGGAAAAAATGTAAACAGAAAACAGCAGCACGGCCCCCGATCGGAGGCCGTGTTTATTTTTAAAATCAAGACAACGGTTTTCGCTTTTCGTTTTCCCGGCCGTCAGACAGGCACAGGCCCCTTTGCAAGGATCATAAAAAGGGGCTGAGCCAGCCGGAACCGGCCGATTTCAGTTTTTCAAGAGGAGATCGTTCCCGGATCGCTTTCAACGTGACGGCAACCGACTCCTCGCGGATCTCCTTGTCAAACTGATCGAGAACGCTGCGAATGAGCGCGGGATCCTCGGTAAAACCCGAGAGTTCGTCGTTCCAGAAAAAACTGCGCCGGTCAAAATTGGCGGTGCCGGTGTAGCAGAGACGCCGATCGACGACAAAAACCTTGGAATGATAAAAGCCCTGATAGAAGTGGTACACGCGCGCACCTTTCTCGACAAGCGGACGGAGATAGAGATAAGAAGCCGGCTTGACGAACGGATGATCTTTTTTCATCGGCAGCAGAATCGTCAGCTCGACGCCGCGGTTCAGACAGCCGAGCAGCACGTTCATCAGTCCGGGACTTGGGATGAAATAAGGCGAGCCGATCATGATTGAGGAGCGGGCGGCCATGAATCTTTCGGCAAAAATATCCTCGATTTGTTTGCCGCTTGTTGCAATTAAGGCAAGCTGTGACGGCCCTTTGGTCGGCGCCGGGAAAAAAGCGGAGCTGTCCGCCGGCCGGCCGGCAGACAGCCGCCAGTCTTCGAGAAACAGGCGCTGAAGGTCGGCAACGCTTTCGCCCTCCACTCTCAGATGATTGTCATGCCAGGACCCCGTCTCCGCCTTATTGCCGATGTATTCCCGGCTGACGTTGAAACCGCCGAAAAAAGCAGTATGCCCGTCGATCACGGCAATTTTTCGATGATTGCGCCGGTTCAGGTAATAAAAAGTGAACGGAAATCCCGGCCTTCCGGAAAAAGCAATCTGCACACCGGCCCGGGTCAGTTCGGCTCTTTTCTTGCGGATGTCGCCGCTATTGAGATAATCGACCATGAGACGGACTTCGATACCTTCTCCGGCTTTCTTCTTCAGAAGATCAAGCCATCTGTTTCCGACATCGTCGGTTTTAAAAATAAAAAAGGATAAATGAACGTGGCTGCGGGCGTTTTCAATCGATTCCTGCATATCATTGAAGAGATCCCGCCCGTTTGTAAAATAACGGAGGCGGTTCATCCCGGTTCTAAACGGGCCTTTCGGAAGCGTCGGACGCTTCACCTTAATGCCTGTGTAAATATCGAGCAGGATGCCGGCAGTCAAAAGAACGGCCAGCAGCAAAATAATCAAAACGGCAGCGAGCAGGGCAGTCATCGATAGTTTGTTCCTCCAATCTGATTTTCACCGGTTCTCTGTTTCCGGATCCGGAACGGTAAAGCGTCTTGCTCTTAATATATCCCAATTTCAGCCGTGTATCGACAGAGAGAATGCGAAAGGCCGATTCAGGCTGATGCAGAAACGGAGAACTGTACATGCGGATCTGTCCGAAAAGATTCATGGGACCCGGACTTGATTTTAACATAGAAACAGATTATTGTATAAACTGTATAACCTTGTAGCGATCTTGCTCATCCTCGTTAAAGGCCGATCGGCTGCCGGGACTTCCGGTTATCGATAAAATTCTGTCAGCCGGCTGTCCCGTGAGGAGTTGAACGTGCCGGAACACATGGTTCCGGCGGGAGCATTGCCCTCATTAAAGGGGGGGGCATCGATGAAAGGAAAGGATGTTTCCATTGGCAGAACACGCAGTCGAGCAATCAAAAGTGGATCAATTGTACGATATATTGGCGAAAAGCAAGGAACCGAAGTCGTTTTATGAAATGACGGATCAGGTCTTTGAAAAAGGCGAAATTGAGGCGGACGACGGTGAAACGCTTGCCCGTCTGTACACGACGCTGTCGCTTGACGGACGGTTCCTGAGTCTCGGTAATAATCTCTGGGCTCTGCGCAACTGGTATCCGCTCGATCAGCGCGAAGACGACGCTGCCAAATCGCTCGGGCAGGCCGAAGCGCATAAAAGAAAAAGCAAGCTTGCCGAAGACGGATTCGATGATTATGACGAGTCGTACGACGAGGACGATGCTGACGATGATTCGGACGATGACGATGACGACGATCAGGATCTGGCTGACAATAATTCGGATGACGACGACTATGATGATCATGACGACGATGACGATGTCCAGCGCATTAAAAGAAATGTCAGCATCGACGACGAAGAAGAATGATTTCGGCGGGGTGTCTGCTGTTTTGCTGACAGTCCGGGAGCAGGAATGACTGCGTTTTTACGGACAAGGACTCTTGATTCACATCGGCAAGTCTGTTAGAATTGCAAAGGGCTATTATAGAACTGGTTTAATAAGGCAAAAGCGGGCCCTCCCAGGGGAGTGGTTTCGCTTTTGTTTTTTTATAAATTTATAAAAAAGAAAGCAGTTCAGCCGGATGCTGCGATGCACAACCGTGATGCTGTGAGAAGGGGGAAACGAAGAGGATGACAAAGTATATCTTTGTAACAGGGGGCGTTGTGTCGTCTCTCGGGAAGGGGATCACTGCTGCTTCCCTTGGACGGCTGCTGAAAAATCGCGGACTGAAGGTCACGATCCAGAAATTCGATCCGTACATTAATGTGGATCCGGGGACGATGAGCCCGTATCAGCATGGCGAAGTTTTCGTCACCGATGACGGAGCGGAAACCGATCTCGATCTCGGACATTATGAACGGTTTATCGACATTAATCTGAACAAGAACAGCAACGTCACGACGGGCAAAATCTATTCGACCGTGCTGAAGAAGGAACGACGGGGCGATTATTTAGGAAGAACGGTACAAGTAATCCCCCATATTACGAACGAAATTAAGGACCGTGTTTTTCGTGCCGGGACAACGACGGGCGCTGATGTTGTCATTACGGAAATCGGCGGCACCGTCGGCGATATTGAAAGCCTGCCGTTTCTTGAAGCGATTCGCCAGATCAAGAGCAACGTCGGCCTGGAGAATGTGCTCTATCTCCATTGCACACTGATTCCTTATCTGCGGGCGGCCGGCGAGATGAAGACGAAACCGACGCAGCACAGTGTCAAGGAATTGCGCAGCCTGGGCATCCAGCCGAATGTCATTGTTGTCCGTACAGAACTGCCGATCTCTCAGGAAATGAAAGATAAGATCGCTTTGTTCTGCGACATCGATAAAAAAGCAGTGATCGAGGCACGCGATGCGGAGACACTGTATCAGGTCCCGCTGCAGCTTCAGGATCAGCACCTTGACGATATTGTCTGTGAAAAACTGCAGCTTCCGGCCGGAACAGCCGATATGAGCCAGTGGCATGATCTTGTGGACAAGGTTCTTCATCCAAAGAAGCAGGTTAAAATCGGGCTTGTCGGGAAATACGTGGAACTTCAGGACGCCTACATCTCGGTTGTCGAAGCGCTGAAACACGGCGGATACAACTTTGACGCCGAAGTGCACGTCGAATATATCAATTCAGAAGATCTTCATCCCGGCAACGTCGATGTCTTGAAAGATGTCCGCGGCATCATCGTCCCCGGCGGTTTCGGCGAGCGCGGCATCGAGGGAAAAATTCTGGCCATTCAGTATGCACGCGAACACAAGGTGCCGTTCCTGGGCGTCTGTCTCGGCATGCAGCTGGCATCGATTGAGTTTGCCCGTCACGTGCTCGGGCTGTCCGGCGCCGATTCTGCGGAGTTCGACGAGACGGCTGCGGAACCGATTATCGATCTTCTTCCGGAACAGAAGGATGTCGAAGATATGGGCGGAACGCTGCGCCTCGGCCTTTATCCGTGCAAGATACGCAAGGAGACGAAGGCTTATGCGGCTTACGGAAAGGAAATTATCTATCAGCGCCATCGCCATCGCTACGAATTCAATAACGAGTACCGCAAGCAGATGGCTGAGCATGGAGTCGTTTTTTCCGGACTGAGCCCGGACAACAGGCTTGTTGAAATGATCGAACTCAGCGATCATCCGTGGTTCGTAGCCTGCCAGTTTCATCCTGAGTTCAAGTCAAGGCCGACACGTCCCGAACCTCTATTCCGCGATTTTGTAGGTGCGGCACTGAAAAATGAACGTTAAAACCTGTACTTCCTGCCTGAATCTGCACGATTCTGCATCAAACGGATTTTCACCGGCAGAAATTGAATCCGGCAGGCGGATGAATCATTTCCGCCTGCCGTCTTTTTTATTGAGAAAAGTTCACTTTTAAATGAGACAAAAAGAAGGACATTCGTTAAGCCGCCTAGAATATTCAGAAAGTATTCCAAAATGGTGAATTTGTGCAGCCGACATGAAATCAGGCATCCCCAGACAGGAAAAGAGGCACAGGAATGGAAAATACTGCAGCGGATCATGGCGTGAAACTATTGATCGTGGATGACCAGTATGGCATCCGGCTTCTTCTCAATGAAATTTTTCAAAAAGAAGGATATCGAACCCTGCTCGCTTCGAGCGGCCCGCAGGCGCTGAAGGCGGTTCATGAACACGATCCGGTACTTGTCCTGCTGGATATGAAGATTCCGGGCATGAATGGCCTCGAGACTTTAAAAAGGATCAAGCAGGAAAAGCCGGAAGTTAAAGTTGTGATTATGACCGCATACGGCGATCAGGATATCATTCGAAATGCAATAGCCGGCGGTGCGATTGCTCATTTTTCAAAACCGTTCGATCTTCAGGAACTGACGGATCTTGTAAAAAGGGAAGCGCCGCCTGAAATACAGACGAATCGCTAAAAAAATGAAACAGGCCGACGTACCGGCTGCGTCATCCAGCGATCCTGCAACGAGCGGCGGCACGATTTTCTTTTTTGTGCTATACTGTGGGTGATAGCTCAATGCACGGCATCGTACAAGGGATCCTTTATCCGTGAAAGGCGGAGAGCAGACGGGTTTGCACCAGATTTTTAAAAGGCGGAATGCGGTCCGTAGACTTCGGATCTGAAAAAAACTTTTCTAAAAATGGTAAGGATACCTATGTCCGTACATAGAATGATTTAGCCGGCCTGCCCATTTTTCAGCGGAGATTCTGCCGATTTTTCCGGCGATTATGAGAATGGCTTACAAAGCGATTGAATCGAAAAGGAAGAATTTTGACCATGGAAAAATTACTGATTGAAGGCGGCCACATTCTGAGCGGCTCCGTTCAGGTGAGCGGAGCAAAGAACAGTGCGGTCGCACTGATCCCGGCGACTATTCTTGCCGACTCGCCCGTAACTATCGACCAGCTTCCCGATATTTCGGATGTCCAGACGCTTTGCCGGCTGCTTCGCGAAATAGGCGGCAAAATTACTTTTCATGATAATACGCTGATCATCGATCCGAGAGAAATGGTGGACATGCCGCTTCCGAACGGTTCGGTTAAGAAGCTTCGTGCCTCGTACTATTTGATGGGGGCGATGCTCGGCCGTTTCCACAAAGCCGTCATCGGCCTTCCGGGCGGATGCAACCTGGGGCCGCGTCCGATTGATCAGCACATCAAGGGTTTTGAAGCACTCGGAGCCAAAGTGACGAATGAACGCGGTGCGATTTATCTGCGTGCAAAGGAACTGAGAGGCGCACGGATCTATCTGGACGTGGTCAGCGTCGGGGCGACGATCAACATCATGCTGGCTGCGGTCAGGGCTAAGGGTCAGACGGTGATTGAAAATGCGGCCAAAGAACCGGAAATTATTGATGTGGCAACGCTTCTGACAAGCATGGGCGCAAAGATCAAGGGAGCGGGTACCGATGTGATCCGTGTCGACGGTGTCGATACGCTCCACGGCTGCCGCCACATGATCATCCCTGACAGGATTGAGGCAGGAACGTTCATGATTATCGGCGCGGCGGAAGGCCGGGAGCTTCTGATCGACAATGTTATCCCTCAGCACGTGGAATCGCTGACGGCCAAGCTGCTTGAGATGGGAGCGGATGTCCAGGTCGGCGAAGACCAGATCCTCGTTTCGAAAAGCAGGGGAAGCCTGAAAAGCGCCGATGTAAAGACGCTTGTCTATCCGGGATTCCCAACCGATCTGCAGCAGCCGCTGACCAGTCTGCTGACACAGGCGGTCGGAACAAGCATTATTACCGATACAATTTACGGAGCACGTTTCAAGCATATTGATGAATTGCGGCGTATGGGTGCCAGTGTCAAAGTGGAAGGCCGGTCGGCCATTCTGAGCGGTCCAGCAGGGCTGGAAGGAGCACGCGTCAAGGCGACCGATCTTCGGGCGGGTGCCTCTCTTGTGATTGCCGGGCTGATCGCTGACGGCATTACGGAAATTGCCGGCGTGGAGCATATTGACCGCGGCTACGACCATCTGATGGAAAAGCTGCAGGGAATCGGTGCTTATGTCTGGCGTGAACCGCTATTGGATGAGGAGGTCCGCGAAAGCCTGAAGGAGCAGGAATAAGCCCATCCGGCTGAAGCGGAACTTTCGCAAGCAGAGTTAGAGCTGCAGAAATGAATGACAGAGGATCCGCTGCGGCATACGGACCCTGATATTTATAAATATGGAACAGAGGCGGCGCACTGGCCGGGATTTTTCGTCCGGATGATGCGCGCCTTTTTTTAATGCTTCGTTATAAAAGCGCTTTCCAAAAGAGGCTAAATAGTGTATCATATTTAATGAAATATAACTCATATATGACATGTGACAGCAATCTCTTTGAAAAGGGGCTAATGACGTGGAAAGAAGTTTGTCAATGGAACTTGTCCGGGTGACGGAAGCGGCAGCCCTGGGATCGGCAAGATGGATGGGGCTTGGTAAAAAAGATGAGGCGGATGAAGCGGCAACTTCATCCATGCGTCGTGTTTTCGATACGATTCCGATGCGCGGAACTGTTGTGATCGGCGAAGGGGAGATGGACCATGCACCGATGCTTTATATCGGTGAGCGGCTCGGCACGGGCTGCGGACCCGAAGTCGATGTCGCGGTTGATCCGCTTGAAGGAACGAGCATCGTAGCGGCAGGTTCGTGGAATGCGATGGCTGTGCTGGCGGTCGCCGATCACGGCCATCTGCTGCATGCGCCGGATATGTATATGGATAAGCTGGCTGTCGGATGCGAAGCGGCGGGGAAGGTCGACATTGATGCTCCGGTGGCCGATAATCTGCGGGCGGTAGCGAAGGCCAAAGGAAAGGACGTCTGCGATCTGGTCGTGACCGTTCTGGACAGGGAACGGCATGAACGGCTGATTGCCGAGATCCGCAAAGCGGGGGCGCGAATCAAACTGATTCCCGCGGGAGATATTGCCGGTGCGTTAAATGCAGCATTTGACAAGACGGGGGTAGATATGCTGCTTGGGTCGGGAGGCGCACCTGAAGGCGTGATTTCGGCGGTGGCAATGAAGTGTCTGGGCGGTGATTTCCAGGGCCGGCTTCTGCCCCGCTCCGTTCATGAAAAGGAACGCTGCCGCCGTATGGGGATCGAGGATCCGGGCAAGGTCCTGCGCATGGAGGATCTGGTCAGCGGCGATGATGCGATTTTTGCCGCTACAGGCGTAACGGACGGCGAATTGCTGCGGGGCGTTCGTTATCCCAAGGCGGACCGGGGCGAGACCCATTCACTGGTCATGCGTGCAAAATCGGGCACACTCCGTTTTATTAACGGGGCACACATCCTCAGCCGGAAACCGGGTCTCGTGCTTCCTGAAATACAGGTAGTCTGAGAAAAGGGATTAGAAGAACATATTGAAAAGAAAAAATGGAAAAACGCGGATGAATTGTTTTCCGTGTTTTTTATTTGCCCGAAGGTGCAGCCGGAACAGCGGACGGCAGCGGAAATACCGTCCCGGTCCCAGTCTGCCGCCGAAGTTTTCGTTTTTTTAATGTTGTAAGAGTTGCTAAAACGGGTATAATGTGATAAAAAAGAAATAGAATAAGTTTAAAATCGGGTGAATTAGGCAGTTCGATCAGTGGCTCAGTCTGCGATCTGATTATGGAGACGGGTTGTCCGTTTCCTGATCGCCTCATCAGCTTGTGTTCGCGCAAGTGATACTCTTTCAAATGAGCTCCAGTTTTCTCTCCGGCGCACAGCAACGTGCGGGCTTCTTACATTTCGGGCATGAAACCATGCCGACGGCAAGCATCAGCATGAGACCTTCTAAATTAAACACCTTTCACCATAAAAGACAATCGAAAAAATGGCAATACAACTCTAAAGAAGTGTGGTGCGATAATGACAATAACATTAGCAGAATTGGAAAATATGAAACTGAAAGAATTATATGAGCATGCTAAGGAATTCAAAGTATCCTATTACAGCAAACTGACCAAACGCGAACTGATTTTTTCGATATTGAAGAAGCAGGCGGAACAGGATGGGCTGTCCCTGATGGAAGGCATTCTGGAAATCATTCCGACGGAAGGGTTCGGTTTCCTGCGCCCGATCAACTATTCACCGAGTTCGGAGGATATTTATATTTCTGCTTCACAGATTCGCCGCTTCGACCTGCGCAATGGCGATAAAGTAACGGGCAAGGTACGGCCGCCGAAAGAAAACGAGCGCTATTTCGGCCTGCTGAGGGTTGAGGCGATCAATGGGGAAAATCCCGATACGGCGAAAGAACGGGTCCATTTTCCGGCGCTGACTCCGCTCTACCCGAACCGGCAGATGATTTTAGAAACAACGAGAGAAAGCTTTTCGACGCGGATTATCGATATGATCTCTCCGGTCGGATTCGGGCAGCGCGGACTGATTGTCGCGCCTCCGAAGGCCGGAAAGACAACGCTGCTGAAAGAGATTGCAAACAGCGTCAGCATCAATTATCCGAACGTGGAACTGATGGTTCTGCTTGTCGATGAGCGGCCTGAGGAAGTGACGGATATCGAACGCTCGGTCAAAGGAGATGTCGTCAGCTCGACCTTTGACGAAGTGCCCGAGAATCATGTAAAAGTATCGGAGCTTGTGCTTGAGCGGGCCATGCGTCTCGTTGAGCACAAGCGGGACGTCGTCATCCTCATGGACAGCCTGACCCGGCTGGCACGTGCCTACAATCTTGTCATTCCGCCGAGCGGCCGCACGCTTTCCGGCGGGATCGATCCCGCGGCTTTCCACAAACCGAAAAAGTTCTTCGGTGCGGCGCGGAATATTGAAGAAGGCGGCAGCCTGACGATTTTGGCCACGGCGCTGATCGACACGGGATCGCGTATGGACGACGTGATTTATGAAGAGTTCAAGGGAACAGGCAACATGGAACTGCACCTCGACCGCCGTCTCGCGGAACGGCGCATTTTCCCGGCAATCGATATCCGCCGTTCGGGAACGAGAAAAGAGGAACTGCTGATCAGTCAGGATCATCTTGAAAAACTGTGGACCATGCGCAAGACGATGGATGAATCACAGGAATTTGTGGAACATTTTTATAAACGGATCAGGGAAACCAAGTCGAATCAGGAATTTTTCGATCTGTTTGATAAGGAAAAAAGCGGCCTGATTCATGCACAGAGCTGACAGCACGTTCATTGTGCGGCCTGCTGCGGCCGCTCTTCGTTTCGGTATAGACGATTTTCTGCCGGATGAAGGCTGCGGCCGCCTGTCTACGCAAGCACGCGGAACGGACGCTTGCAAATCGCCGGCCGGCTTGCTATAATACTCGTTGTGCATTATGCTATCAGACTCTGGCTTGAGAGAACAGTCAGGGCGAAAAGGAGATGAATGAGATGAAAGCAGGCATCCATCCTGATTACCATCCCGTTGTATTTATGGACGCAAGCACCGGTTTCAAATTTCTGAGCGGTTCTACAAAAACATCGAATCAAACGATCAAGTGGGAAGACGGCAACGAATATCCGCTGATAACGGTCGAAATCAGTTCCGATTCGCATCCGTTCTATACAGGCCGCCAGAAATTTGCAGACAAGGGCGGCCGTGTCGATCGATTTAAGAAGAAATATAACATCAAATGATCTGGTTTTGATATTCGGCAGGAAATTAAAACGGCTTTTTCGATCGGCACAGGATTTGTTTTTCAACTGTGCCATGCGGAATCGGCCGTTTTCGCTTTTTTGAACCTGAGAGGCAGAAAATGCGGGCAGGGCATCCTGCCTGTTTTTTTATACCGCGGAAAGTATAAAATAGGATAAACGGCCGAATGGGAAGCGCCGCGTCCTGCGGCCCCGTCCCTGCAGCGAAGGCCTGTCTGCGCCGGAGGCCTGGCGAGGCCGGATTTTCCAATGAAAATAATGCTCGGCCTTAAGGAAAAACCTTGGCTGTTTAGCCGCCGGCCGATTCTTTTGCAGCGCAGCCGGTCGGATCCGGCCGGGTTCTGATAGGAAACACACGCTGAAACACGGGAAAGCTGCTGAATCCGGCCGGCGGTTAGATCGGAACAATGATTTTTAAGACGCGGAAGGGAAGAAAAAAATGGCACAGCTCTTCTTCAAGTATGGAACGATGAACAGCGGCAAATCGATTGAGATCATTAAAGTCGCGCACAGCTACGAGAAACAGGGGAAACCCGTTCTGCTGTTTACATCGGGTCTGGACAATCGGGACGGAGTCGGATCGATTTCCAGCCGGATCGGATTCAAGCGAAAGGCGATTCCGATTTTTCCCGAAACCGATATTTTCAGCATCGTCTGCGATTATCAACCGCGGCCTTACTGTGTTCTGGTCGATGAAGCCCAGTTTCTGACGAAAGTCCATGTGCTTCAGCTGGCGAAAATAGTCGATGAATGCCATATTCCCGTGATGGGATTCGGGCTCAAAAATGATTTCCGCAATGAGCTGTTTGAAGGAAGCAAGTATCTGCTGCTCTATGCCGACAAGATCGAAGAAATAAAAACGATCTGCTGGTTCTGCGAGAGAAAAGCAACGATGAATCTGAGGATTGACGGCAACGGAAAACCGGTCTACAGCGGCGATCAGATTCAAATCGGCGGCAATGAGAGCTATTATCCGGTCTGCAGGCGCTGCTATCTGCATCCGCCAATCTGACACGGTTCGTCCGCCTGTTTTTGACGCGTTAAAGAAACGTATAATATAATGATTAAAGAATCATACACGGATGCCGGATGCTTTTCTGCAATAGATGGGGTGAAAAAATGTTTGAACGATTACAGACGCTGGAGGAGCGCTATGAGAAACTGAACCAGCTTCTGGCCGATCCCGACGTGGTCAACAATCCGAAAAAGCTGCGCGACTATTCAAAGGAGCAGTCGGATCTTCAGGAGATCGTCGCCGTCTACCGGAGTTATAAAAAAACGATTGCTGAACTCGGCGATGCGAAAACCATGCTCGACGACCGGATGGACGCCGGTATGAAAGAAATGGTTCACGATGAGATCGACCGTCTCGGGGCCGAGAAAGCGTCGCTTGAAGAGCGGCTCAAGCGGCTGCTCATTCCGAAGGATCCGAACGATGACCGCAATGTGATCGTTGAGATCCGCAGTGCGGCGGGCGGCGATGAGGCGGCACTGTTTGCGGGCGACTTGTTTAAGATGTATTCACGTTACGCCGAACAGCAGAACTGGAAGACAGAGATTGTCGATGCCAGCCCGAATGAAATCGGAGGCTATAAGGAAATCGTCTTTATGGTTACCGGCAAGGGCGCATATTCCAGGCTGAAGTATGAAAACGGCGCGCACCGCGTTCAGCGGGTGCCGGAAACGGAATCGGGAGGGCGGATTCACACGTCGACCGCAACAGTAGCCGTTCTTCCGGAAGCAGAAGAGGTCGAGGTCGAGCTGAACGAGAAGGACATCCGTGTCGACCGTTTCGCTTCCAGCGGTCCCGGCGGGCAGAGCGTCAACACAACGATGTCGGCGATCCGGCTGACACATATCCCGACCGGCATTGTTGTCTCCTGCCAGGAGGAGCGATCGCAGATCAAAAATAAAGAAAAGGCGATGAAAGTGCTGCGCGCCCGCGTCTATGACAAATATCGAAGAGAAGCGCAGGCGAAGTACGATTCGACAAGAAAATCGGCAGTGGGCAGCGGAGACCGTTCCGAACGGATCCGTACTTACAACTTTTCTCAGAATCGCGTGACCGATCACCGGATCGGGCTGACCGTTCACCAGCTCGACCAGGTCCTGAACGGAAAACTTGACGAAATTATCAACGCGCTGATTTTAAATGAACAGGCGAAAAAAATGGAACAGGCGGATGTCCGGTGACATGGAAACGATTTGAAGCGCTCAGGTGGGCGTCCTCTTTTTTAAAAAAATACAATCGCGACGAAAACATCGGCGAAATTCTACTTTGCAGCAGGCTCGGCCTGACGCGGACGGATCTTCTGGCCGATATCCGCGAACCGCTCTCGGATCAGGACGCCGCCTGGCTGAGAGAGCATATCACGGAGCATGCGCTGAAAGGGACGCCTGCCCAGTATATGGTCGGACAGACGCCGTTTTACGGCCGCCTGTTCAAGGTGACTCCCGATGTACTGATTCCGCGCCCGGAAACGGAAGAACTGGTTTACCGGGTCGGGGTCTGGGCCAAGCGATTTTTCGCTGCCGGCTCCCGATTGTCCGTCTGCGATATTGGGACCGGCAGCGGAGCGATTGCCGTGACGCTTGCTCTGGAACATCCCGAATGGCGGGTGGCCGCAGTCGATATCTCAGCCAATGCGCTTGTGATTGCCGAGGAAAACGCGAAGATTCTGGGGGCGCCGGTCCTGTTCCGGAAGGGCAGCCTGCTTGAACCGTTCAAAGGCGGAGCGTTCGATGTGCTTGTTTCCAATCCTCCCTATATATCCTGCCTGGAAATGGGGGAATTGAGCGACACGGTGAAGAATTATGAACCGCATCTGGCCTTGTTCGGCGGGGAAGACGGCCTCGATTTTTATCGCCGGATTCTGCAGATACTTCCGGCAATCATCGGGAGCAGGCCCCGTATTCTGCTGGCGTTCGAGATCGGCGCTTCGCAAGGCCCGGCGGTACAGGCACTGGTGGAACAGGCATTTCCGGGCCGGATTGAAAATCTGGCGGTTGAAAAGGATCTGTCGGGGCGCGACCGCAACGTTCTGGCTGTCATCGAGAAAAAATAATCTCCGCCGGGCATGTTTAGTTTCCCGTCTTCCTGACTACAATGTCGGATAAGGAGGCGGGTCTCATGAAAAAATCCTTATCCGCATTTATTCTATTATCTATCACTCTAGCATCTGTTTTTTTCTTCTGGCAAAACGGTCCGTTCCAGGCGGCCGGGCAGGGACCGATCCCGCAGGATGCGATCCGGCTGCGTATTCTTGCAAACAGCGACACGCCCGCCGATCAGGCAGTGAAACGCCAGGTGCGCGATGCGGTCAACAGCAACATCACCGGCTGGGTCAGAGATCTGAAATCGGAGAAGCAGGCCGATACGGTCATCCGCTCTCACATGCCTGAACTGCGGCAGATTGTCAGGCAAACGCTGCGCAAGGTTCATGCAAGTGAGACTTTCAATATAAAACTCGGAGAGGCGGACTTTCCGACAAAAATGTACGGAAATTATGTCTACCCTGCCGGAAAATATAAGGCTCTGGTGATCTCACTCGGTGACGGGAAGGGAGCCAACTGGTGGTGTGTCCTGTTTCCTCCGCTCTGTTTCCTCGACTTTTCCAACAGCGAGGCGGTCAGGGACAACTATACAAATGGCACATCCGGCTCTGCGCAGAAGGCTTCAATGAAAACCGCAGCGGCCGGCCGGGCAGGGGCTCAGGCCAAGCAGGTTGAAGTTCACTCGTTCGTCTTTGACTTTGTTGTGAAACTCTGGGATGCAGTGATGGGATAAAAAGGCGGAGCTCACGGCGGACCGTTGAGGGGCACAGCCTAAGAATGGTAAAATGGTGTATACTGATAGCAAATATAAAGCAAACGGACCGGCCGAAAAGCCGGTTTTTGCAGTGTGGTGATCTGAAAGCAAACGGGACGGAGCGGTTAATTTATTGAATAAAAAGGAGAAATCGTCATGGTAGAGACAAAACAGTGGCGGGCGGATCCTCAGGCCGCCGGGCTGGAAAATGATCCGCAGATCAAAGCTGCGGCGCAATGCCTGATCGAAGGTGAGGTCGTCGCTTTTCCTACGGAAACGGTGTACGGACTGGGGGGAAATGCGAAATCAAGAGAACCGATTAAGAAAATATATGAAGCAAAAGGAAGGCCGAGCGACAATCCGCTGATTGTTCATGTTGCGACGCTGGAGCAGGTCAGGGAAATCTGTACGGAGATCAATCCGATTGCCAAAAAACTGATGGATACTTTTTGGCCGGGGCCGCTGACCCTCGTTCTGCCTTCGCGCGGCGAAGTATCCGATGCAGTAACGGCCGGACTGTCGACCGTAGCGATCCGAATGCCGGACCATCCGGTAGCCCGCGCGTTGATCCGTGCAGCCCATTTGCCGATCGCGGCCCCGTCGGCGAATCGGTCCGGGCATCCGAGCCCGACGAAAGCCGAGCATGTACTGCATGACCTGGACGGCCGTATCGCCGGAATCATTGACGGCGGCGAGACCGGGGTGGGCGTCGAATCCACTGTTGTCGACTGCACAACCACGCCCGTTACCATTCTTCGTCCCGGAGGCATTTCCCGCGAACAGCTGATTGAGGCAATCGGTCCGGTTGCCGACGACCCGGCCATGACCCGCCCGGATCAGACTCCAAAAGCACCGGGAATGAAGTACAAGCATTATGCTCCGGAAGCCGTCATGTATCTAGTGCCGGGCGGCGGGGAACAGATCCGCGGCCTCGTCGCTCACGAGAAAAACAGCGATCGGCGGGTCGGCGTTCTGACGACGGAAGAAAACAGAACCCGTTATCCGCTTGCCGATGTCGTGCTTGCCTGCGGCCGGCGAAGTGAGCCGGAAAGCGTTGCCCACAATCTGTTCGCCGTACTCAGGGATTTTGACAGCAGAAAAGTCGATGTAATCTATAGCGAAACGTTTGCGGAAGAAGGCATCGGCAAGGCGATTATGAACCGTCTGTCCAAAGCGGCGGCCGGCCGGGTCATAGAGTAGGAAACGTCCGGCTTTTGCAGAAAGAGAACCGGGCGCTGCCTGCTGCCCGGGACCGTCGGGCAGACATAAAAGATAGATGCTTGATTAAACGTTTATTTCATAGGTTGGAATTCCGTAAGCCCAGATTTTTTCTTTTTTGAAGAAGAAATCTGGGCTTCTGTGCGCAGAGCGGTTTCATGTGAAGCCGCTGTATCCGCAATTTGGCATTCTAAGCCGCGCAGCATCTGGCTTTCTCATCAAAACGTTTCATTTCTCCTTCTATTGTCCGGTGGACATGCATAAAGTGATTTACGGGACAGGAAGGGGGGAGCGGGCTTGACGGCAGCTGATCTGATCGGCGAAGGCATGACCTTATGTATGATGGCGCTGGCTCTCGGGATGGATGCCTTTTCTGTGTGCATGGGAATGGGCATGAGCGATTTTCGGCTGAGACAGGCCGTGAAAATCGGCACGATGATCGGTTTTTTTCACTCGCTGATGCCGCTTGCCGGCATGGCTCTCGGGCACATTCTGTCCCATCGTTTCGGTGATATTGCCGGAAGAGCCGGCGGCGTTCTTCTGATTCTGATTGGGATCCAGATGATCTTTTCCGTAATGAGCCGTGACCGGGGACCGAAAGAATTGATCTACACGACAGACGCCGGACTGATGCTTTTTGCCATCAGTGTCAGCATTGATAGTTTTTCGGTCGGACTCAGCATGGGCATTTTCGGAGCGAGAGTCATGTTCACGATTCTCCTTTTCGGCCTGCTGAGTATGATTATGGCCTGGGCCGGTTTTTTTGTCGGAAGACGAACCCATCGTTTTTTCGGGCGGTATGGGGAGGCGCTGGGCGGCATGATCATGTTCATATTCGGCTTAAAGCTGCTGTTTCACCTTCATCTCTGACCGAAGGCGAACGGAGCATTTGTCAGGCTGACTCATGTAGTTCAAGATGGGTCCGATCTGCAGAATGCGGCAGGCGGATACAGTGATAAATGGGTGACGACCGATAAACATGAGCGGAAGGCCGATAAATCGACGACCGATAAACTCAGCGTAACGACCGATAAATTGCGCTGAGAAGAGCAGACACAGGGGAGTCATTCCCGTCATAGCCGAGAATAGCCGGAACGCAGCATTGCCGCTTCCGTGGAGTTTAACCTTCTCGATTCGATGCGTAAGTTCCATGGGACTTTCTCTGCTCCAAGGATAGACGGCCTTAACCCTCCTCTGACAAAAGGAAACAAACTAAAGCAAACTGTGCATATTCTCCTTGTATGTCCCGTTCGCTCCTCTTTTTTTGCGTTGATTTCCGCTTTTTCAACACAGAATTTCCCGGGGAATTGTCGAGAGCGGGCTTAAAAATTTCCGACGGAATGTCGAATCGGTGTCCAGCCGTGCCGGAGGGATTGGTGAAAATCAGATGTTTTGATTCTGTCGGGATTTTTCCGCTTGTGATTGTATCGTCTGCCTTTTTGTAGAGGCGGACGGATTTATTTTATGCGCCGGCCCTAGACATGCTTGAATATTCGGCTTCCCACAGATTAGGACATCAATTCGTGCTCAACCTGTTATAATAAACTTAGTAGGCAGAGAACTTCTCTCGAACAAGAAGGGAATGGAAATGGAAGTACTCAATGAGGATATTATAGAAGAAGTAGGTCGGGCACTTCATGATCTTGAGAAAGCGATGGCTTTCGATGCCCGCCATCTGCTTGTTTTAGGGTGCAGCACAAGCGAAGTGGGCGGAAAACGCATTGGTACGTCGGGCTCTATGGACGTGGCGGCGTCGATCTACCGGGCTGTGGCAACCTGCCATGACCGGACAGGCGTGCATTTCGCTTTTCAGTGCTGCGAACACCTGAATCGCGCACTTGTCATGGATCGGAAGATTGCGGAGCAGCGCGGCTACGAACCGGTTACCGTTCGGCCTGTACGGCACGCAGGCGGGGCAATGGCGACTTATGCCTATGAGCATCTGCAGGATCCGGTCGTTGTCGAATTTATCAAAGCGGACGGCGGCATTGACATAGGCGACACACTGATCGGCATGCATCTTAAACCCGTTGCGGTTCCGGTCAGGAGCGGAGTTGTGCACATCGGACACGCGCATATCACCATGGCACGGACTCGGCCGAAACTGATCGGCGGAGAACGTGCCGTCTATCCGGAAGCGGCAAAGGTGTGGAGAATATAGCATAACTGTAAAAAGGGAAAGCGGGCTGCTTTCCCTTTTTACGATTATAGGCTTGTTCTTAGTGATGGATGTCTTAAAAAATTCTTTATGAGTATCTCTTTAGCTCATTTTCCTGCTGTGCCGTCAATGATGAGCAATTGTTTCTGAAACTGTCAATCTCTCGAAAGACGGAGAGCGTTTCCGCAATCAATAAGCTTCCGCAACGACTTGATCAATCGGGTGCAACGGAATCGGGCGCGCCGGCCGGAAGAACCCTGAATTTGGCCGGAAGGGGCCTGAATTTGGCCGGAAGAGCCCCGAATTTGGCCGGAAGGAGCCTGAATTTGGCCGGAAGGAGCTTGAAAACGGCCGGAAGAGCCCCGAATTTGGCCGGAAGGACCTTGAATCCGGCTGATGGCCATGCAAATCCGGCCGGAAGTTGATAAAACTCCGGCCGCGTTGATCCATCCATCAGACAAGCCTGCTGTTCTGATTACTTGCACTTATTGATTTTGGTTCGTTTACTGTGATTATTTGGCCGTTACTGTTGATCTTCCGCACATTGCTGCCGATTACTGTTGATATTTTGCTTTTTCTGGTGATAAGCCGGCACTTCCTGCCGATTTTCACCACAATTTACAGGAATATGCGGCGAGCCAAGAAAAAGATCGGGTGTTTTCGCCATGCAATGATTGTCCGCGCAGGATATCCTCCTTTTCAGCGGAGTCAAGCGTCGTTCGCCTGAGCATTCAAAAAAAGGCCGGCTCCCGTGCCAAACGGTCGCTTTTCGGAAGACCCGCTGCCGTTTTTAAGCCGCGGCCGGCTGGATACATAAATGGAGGGGATACTCATTAAAAACTTTTTGACCCATAATTGCCGGAAAATTTAAAAACATCCGTGAAATGACGATGATCGGCGGACTTTACGACAGTAAAAAAGTTGAATTTGACAATCAGATGAATTTAATAAAGCTTTTTATCAATAAAATATGATAAACTTTACATGAAAAAGATTTTGAGAGGAGTTGCACACCATTCATGAAGGCAATTGAAGCGCATGATCCCGATGTGTTCCGGGCAATTGAAAAGGAATTAGGGAGACAGAGAAGCAAAATTGAGCTGATTGCTTCGGAGAACTTTGTCAGTCCGGCAGTGCTTGAGGCGGCCGGTTCCGTTCTGACCAACAAGTATGCGGAAGGCTACCCCGGTCATCGCTATTACGGGGGCTGCGAATTTGTCGATATAGTTGAAAACCTGGCAAGAGACCGGGCCCTGAAACTATTTGGTGCCGATCATGTGAATGTTCAGCCTCACTCGGGAGCACAGGCGAACATGGCTGTCTATGAAACCATACTCGACCCGGGCGATACGGTGCTGGGCATGAGACTGTCGCACGGAGGCCATCTGACGCACGGCAGCCCGGTGAATTTCAGCGGCCGTCTCTATAACTTCGTTGACTACGGCGTCACTAAAGACACGCAGCGGATTGATTTCGACGAAGTAAGAAGTCAGGCGCTTAAATATAAACCGAAGCTGATTGTCGCCGGTGCAAGTGCCTATCCGCGCATCATCGATTTCAAGAAATTCCGTGAAATTGCTGATGAGGTCGGTGCCTATCTGATGGCGGACATGGCGCACATTGCCGGCCTTGTTGCCGCTGGCCTTCATCCAAGCCCTATTCCTTATTGCGATTTTGTCACGACGACAACACACAAGACATTGCGCGGTCCCCGCGGCGGTATGATTTTCTGCAAGGAACGGTTTGCCAAGAAATTGGACAAGGCGATTTTCCCCGGTATTCAAGGTGGGCCTCTGATGCATATTATCGCTGCCAAGGCGGTCGCTTTCGGCGAAGCACTGCAGCCGTCATTTAAGGAGTATGAGGGCCGCATTGTTGCTAACGCAAAGGCTTTTGCCGAGGCACTGCAAAAGCACGGGCTGACTCTTGTTTCCGGCGGAACGGACAATCATCTCGTACTGGTCGATCTGCGCAACCTCGGGATCACCGGAAAAAAGGCGGAAGCCGTACTTGACAGCATCGGCATTACGACAAACAAGAACACCATTCCGTTCGATCCGGAGAAGCCTTTCGTAACGAGCGGCATTCGCATGGGGACGCCGGCCGTTACAACGCGCGGGTTCAATGAAGACGATATGCGGGAAGTCGCATCTGTCATTGCCGGAGCACTGAAAAATCCGGACGATGAGACCGTCCTTGCCGAATCGGCGTCACGTGTCAGAGCGCTGACGGATAAGTATCCGCTCTATACCGAGAAAACAGGCACCGGCGTCTGACAATGTCTGACAATCAGCCGGTTAGGCGCGGGAATGGCCCGTAAAAATGACCGGCGAACCGAATGATACTATGATTGAAAAAATTTGCCGGTTTTTCCGCTGCGTCCCGCTCATCGCGGCGGTCCGGCATTCATTTCAAGGGGGAATCCCCCTTTTATTTATGGACAGATAAAGCAGAACGGAACCCGCATCGTTCCAAAAATGGGGGGCAATTGAATGGGTAAGTTAGTTGTTTTAGATCATCCGCTGATTCAGCATAAACTGACGATGATCCGGGATTACAGGACAGGTACGAAAGCGTTCCGGGAACTGGTGGACGAAGTTGCCACACTGATGGCTTTTGAAATTACACGGGATCTGACCCTTGAAGAGGTGGAAGTCCAGACGCCGGTGGCTAAAGCAAGGGCTTATAGAATAGCCGGAAAGAAAATGGGGATTATACCGATTCTTCGGGCCGGTCTCGGAATGGTCAACGGCATGCTTCAATTGATTCCGGCGGCGAAAGTCGGCCATATCGGCCTGTATCGCGATCCCGATACGCTCAAACCGGTCGAGTATTATGTCAAACTGCCTCAGGATATTTCCGAACGCGACCTGATTGTTGTCGATCCGATGCTGGCAACCGGCGGATCGGCGTCTGCCGCCATCACCTTTCTTAAACAGCACGGCGGTGTCAATATCAAGCTGATGTGCCTGATCGGGGCGCCTGAGGGCGTCCGCGAGGTGCAGAAAGTGCATCCGGATGTCGACATTTATCTTGCGGCGCTTGACGAGAAACTGAATGAAAAGGGCTATATCGTTCCCGGACTCGGAGATGCCGGCGACAGGCTGTTTGGAACAAAATAAGGCGAAAAAATGCTGAGAGCGTCATGAAAAAATATTTCGTCCAGCAGTCAATGCATTCGATGTTTATTTTCTTTGTTAAAGATTTGTCACAATTTACGTGTTCAGGTTTCGGTAAATATGTTTAGAATTCTAGGTATAAGGAATAGACCGGCGGAAAACGTCAGGATGAGACATCTTTCTTTATACAGACGTGATATTTATCACAAAAAATCGAAATGATGTTGACATAAAGACAGCGCTTTCGCTAAACTGTAACAGTAGCGGTATTTTTCGAAGAGTGCCGACCGATAATAACTGTATCGAGCTTTTTTTTATTCCTTAAATTTCCAGACTGTTTTTGCAGAATTTATGTCGCATCCTGATTTGTCCGACTCGCCGGCAGCAATAAGCGGCCGGGTGCATAAAATGATGTTCCGGCAGGCAGGGCGGTTTCGTTCCGCTTTCCGGAAAAGCGGCCCGGACGGGGCCGGAAAGCCGTGAAGGGGGTCTGGTTTTGGCTGGGAAAAAGGACATCAAACCGATACAGATGGCTGCAATGGTCAGTGCCATGGGCTTTGAAATTTTTGCATTTATTATCATTGGTGCTCTTATCGGCAAATACCTTGACGGACATTTCGGCTTCTCTCATCTGTGGCTGCCGATTTGTGCCGTTGCCGGTTTTTTCTTCGGTTTGTTCAGCTGCTATTATACGCTGAAATCTTTTATGAAGGACTGAGCCGCTGTCAGGCTGTTTTCGCTGCGGTTCCGATTTTCGCGTATACTCCCGCTGCTTTTTGGGGTAATCTGGTTTATCAGACCGATGAAGGCGTTCGTGAACGGTTTCTCTTCGGCAGATTAATCAGTTTATATAATCTTTCTATCTTTCTTTTTGACTGAGGATGACAGGCCTCCGGGTTTTGTCAGGTTCCCGCATGCAGGCAGAGCTGCAGATGAAGGCCGTTTTTCCGACGGCTGCAGCCGCTGTACTGACGGGTTGCCGTTTTCCGGTCCTGATTGATTTCCGGTCTTTTGTACTGTCCTTATTGTCCGACTGTATCTTGCTTGTGGCGGTGATGAGTTTTTGCTCTTTAAGAAAAACAGCTTCTTCGGATGAAGGGGGGGAGACTCTTGGATCTGACTCCGAAAGTGAAGTTTCTCGGAATGACATTTGATCTGACGGTCATTATAGGAAGCCTTGTTACGGCCGTAATTGTATTTTTGATTGTCATGGCGCTGACGCGTCGTCTCAGCATCCGTCCGACGGGAAAACAGAACGTGATGGAGTACATCATTGATTTTATCGACGGTATTACCGGCATCATGATGGAAAAGAAGGAATCCTATAAATACATCAGTTTTGCACTGACCACATTTCTTTTCGTCCTGATCGCCAATCTGCTGGGCATTATTGTCATTGCCACGGCGCAGGTTACCGGACCGGTTCCCTCACTCGGGATTACGGCGGATATGCTGAAAACGACTCATACGGTCAGCTGGTTCAAATCACCGACTTCGGATCTGAATGTGACCGTCGCGATGGCCGGCGCCATCATGATCTATGCGCATCTTGCCGGTGCGGTGAAACATCCGCTTGTTTACGCGAGAGATTATTTTAAACCGTATTGGTGGATGTTTCCATTCAACGTCATTGATGAACTGGCAAAGCCGGTCACTCATGCGGCCCGGCTCTGGGCGAATATTTTCGCCGGCGAAGTGCTGATTCTCATTTTACGGGACGGCGCACTGTACCTGACGGCAGTCCCGCTCATTGTGTGGATGGGCTTTTCCGTCTTTGTCGGCTGCATCCAGGCTTACATCTTTACTGTTCTGGCAATGGTTTACATCGGACAGAAAGTGTCCGCAAATTAACCGTCCGGTTACGGGATTTTACACATTTAGTGTGGTACAAAACATAAGACATTTGGGAGGAATCTTTTTATGACTACAATTCTTGCTGGTGCACTCATGATCGGTTTAGGAGCTCTTGCAGCAGGTATCGGCGACAGTATTTTGTTCGCCCGTTATATGGAAGGCATTGCCCGCCAGCCTGAGGCAAGGGGCACTCTGTTCGGCCAGACGATGATCCTTTTCGGTCTGATTGAAGCCCTGCCGATTATTTCCATCGCTTTCGGTATTCTGGTACTCTTCGGACTTGTCGGGTAAGAAAAACGGTCGTGGGAATTTTTCACCCCCGCTTTCTTGTAAAAACCTTTAATGATTTAAGAGACGGGCGCGCGGCGACCGGTGCCGCCCGAGAAATTTCCGAATAGAACAGACAACGATTGATGGCAAAAAACAATTGGCGAAAGGAGTGACCATGCGATGTCATTTTCCTTAGGAACGATTCTTGCCCAGATAGTGATTTTTCTGATTTTGATGGCTCTCGTCGCCTGGAAGGCTGTCGGGCCGGTTGCCGCTATTATGGAAAAGCGTAAAAAATACATCAACAATCAGATCACGGAAGCGGAAAACTCGCGTGAAGAATCGCAAAAATATCTGGCGCAGCAGAAAGTTGAACTGGACAAGGTGCGCGAAGAATCGCGCGCAATGATTGAACAGGCGAAAAAGCAGGCAGCAGCCGAGTCACAGGGTATTATCGATGCGGCCAAAAACCGGTCGGATCGTCTGATCAAAGAAGCATATGAAGAAATCAATCAGGAGAAAGAAAAAGCCGTCGCTTCAATACGTGATGAAGTAGCCGATCTTTCTGTCCTGCTTGCATCCAAATTGCTTGAAAAAGAGATCAATGCGAAAGACTACTCTAAAGAAATCGATCAGCTGATGAAGCAGGTGGGGAATCAGCAATGAGCGAAATTGTAGCTAACCGTTATGCAAAGGCACTCTTTGAAGTCGCGGAAGAACGTGATGCTGTTGATACGATTGAGAGTCAGCTGATTTCCGTTGCGCATGCGATCTCGGAAAATGAAGAGCTTCGCCGGGTATTGCTGCATCCGCAAGTAAACAGCACTGAAAAGAAGGCACTGGTTGACAAGCTGTTCGATAAAGAGGTCGGGCTGGAAGTTATGAACCTCCTGAGACTGCTCATTGATCGTAAACGCGAAGCAATCATCGATGAAGTGCTTGAAGCCTATACGCATATGGCGGACGTCAAACGAGGCATTCTTGATGTGACCGTAACGACTGCCGTCCCTCTGGATGAAGAGGAGCGTCAGGATCTGGCCCGGCGTCTCGGCGACGTTCTCGGAAAGAAGTTGCGTATGCATGCCAAAGTCAAAAAGGAGATTATCGGCGGCATTTTGCTGCGGATCGGCGATCTTCTCTATGACGGCACCATGGCAGGCAGACTTGCAGGCTTCAGACAGGAGATTAAAGTAGGTAAATAGGGGTGAAAATATCGTGAGCATTAAAGCGGAAGAAATCAGCTCATTAATCAAACAGCAGATTGAGAATTATCAATCGACGGTTGAAGTGAGCGAAGTCGGCACAGTGATCACTGTCGGCGACGGAATTGCCCGCGTCCACGGCCTTGACAGCATCATGTCGGGCGAGCTTGTCGAATTTTCCAACGGTGTCATGGGCATGGCCCAGAACCTTGAAGAAGATAACGTTGGTATCGTCATTCTCGGCCCTTTCACGGGCATTCATGAAGGGGACGAAGTCAAGCGTACCGGCCGGATTATGGAAGTTCCCGTCGGTGAAGCACTGCTCGGACGTGTCGTCAATCCGCTCGGTCAGCCGATTGACGGCAAGGGACCGATCCATACGGATAAAACCCGTCCGGTTGAAAAAAAGGCACCCGGCGTTATGCAGCGGAAACACGTTTCCGAACCTCTGCAAACCGGGATTAAATCGATTGACGCGATGATTCCGATCGGCCGCGGACAGCGTGAGTTGATCATCGGCGACCGTCAGACCGGTAAAACAGCGATCGCAATCGACACGATCATTAATCAGAAAGACCAGGATGTAATCAGCATCTATGTCGCCATCGGACAGAAGGAATCAACCGTTGCCGGCGTTGTGAATACGTTGAAAGATTACGGAGTTATGGAAAAGACGATCGTCGTTTCGGCCGGAGCTTCCGAACCCGCTCCGTTGCTTTATCTGGCGCCTTATGCCGGTGTAGCGATGGGCGAGGAGTTCATGTACAACGGCAAACATGTGCTGATTGTCTATGATGACTTGTCAAAACAAGCGGCGGCATACCGTGAACTTTCCTTGCTGCTTCGCCGTCCGCCGGGCCGTGAAGCGTTCCCTGGGGATGTTTTCTACCTTCATTCCCGGCTGCTTGAGCGGGCGGCAAAATTAAGCGACAAACTCGGCGGCGGTTCGATTACGGCCCTGCCGATTATTGAAACACAGGCCGGAGATATCTCAGCCTACATTCCGACAAATGTGATCTCGATCACCGACGGCCAGATCTTTCTGGAGTCGAACCTCTTTTATTCAGGCGTGCGGCCGGCAGTCGATGCCGGGACCTCGGTTTCCCGTGTCGGCGGCGACGCGCAGGTTAAGGCGATGAAGAAAGTAGCCGGAACGCTCAAGCTGGACCTTGCTTCTTACCGTGAATTGGAGGCATTTTCCCAATTCGGATCCGATTTGGACAAGGCGACGAGAGCCAAACTGGATAGAGGCGCCCGTACGGTAGAAATCCTGAAACAGGATCTGCACAATCCGTATCCGGTCGAGAATCAGGTTGTCATTCTTTATGCGCTGACAAAAGGTTACGTTGACGATGTAGCCATCTCCGATATCAAGCGTTTCGAAAAAGAACTGCTTGCCTATCTGAAACAGAACAATGCCGATATTCTGGATAATATTCATCAGAGCGGTGAACTTCCGGATGCGGAAGCTTTTGAAACAGCGATAAAAGCCTTTAAAAGGACATTTGTGGCCTCAGATACCCAATAAAAGCAGCTGCATGGATTCTTTTATTTCAAACATAATTGCAGGATGAGCCTCTTACACACGTAAGCTGCTCGATTTAACAACCTTGCAAAGGTGGTGAACGGAACATGCCTTCAGTGCGTGACATCAAGGAAAAAATCGCATCCACAAAGCAAATGAGCAAAATAACCAAAGCGATGCAGATGGTATCGGCGGCTAAACTGAATCATGCACAGAGCAACGCCCAGGCTTATTCAGCCTATGCGGATAAACTCAGAGAAGTCGTTGCGAGTATAGCCAGCACTGCCAAGGGGAGCGGCATCAGGCATCCGATGCTTCAAAGCCGGCCGGTAAAGAAAACGGCTTATCTGGTCGTTACTGCCGACCGCGGCCTTGCCGGCGCCTATAACGGCAACGTGCTGAAATACACACAGGAGCTGATTCAGGAGAAGCATCAGTCCAAGGATGAATATACGGTCATCGTCACCGGTAAGGTCGGGCTGAATTATTTTACGAAACGCGGTTATCCAGTCGCGTTCAGTAAAACCGCTCTGCCCGACAATCTCTCATTTGATGATGTGATCGGTATTGCAAAGGATGCGGTCGCGCTTTTCAGCGACAAGAAGATTGATGAACTGCACCTGATCTACAACCATTTTGTCAACGCCATTTCGCAGCGGCTGGTTAATACTCAAGTGCTTCCGCTGACTAATCTTGAAGAAAAGCCGGTAAAGAGGGCAGTCTATTTATATGAGCCTGACGAAGACGAGGTTCTGGCGGCGCTGCTGCCTCTTTATGCGGAAGGACAAATTTACGGAGCGCTTCTTGACGCCAAGGCGGCGGAACATGCGGCGCGAATGACGGCGATGAGAAGTGCATCGGATAATGCAAACGAAATTATCGATCGTCTGTCCCTGTCCTTTAACCGTGCGCGTCAGGCCGCAATTACTCAGGAAATTACCGAAATTGTCGGCGGCGCTGCCGCCCTCGAATAAATTTAATGCTGGAAAAATGCTGATAGGAGGTAGTGTGATGAACAAAGGGTATGTAACTCAGGTTACAGGACCGGTCGTCGACGTTAAGTTTGAACGCGGTCGTTTGCCTGAAATCTACAACGCTTTGACTATTAATTATAAAGCCAAGTCCTCCAACGAAACGGATATCCATCTGACGCTTGAAGTGGCCCTTCACCTCGGCGATGATTCTGTCCGGACGATTGCCATGGACTCTACGGACGGACTGGTCCGCGGTATGGAAGCTGTCGATACGGGCGCACCGATTTCCGTTCCCGTTGGCGATGCAACACTTGGCCGTGTTTTCAATGTTCTCGGCGAGCCGATCGACGGCAAGCCGATCGCTGAAGACGTCCAAAGAAACGTTATTCACAGAGATCCCCCGAAATTTGAAGAACTGTCGACCGAAACGGAAGTACTTGAAACGGGAATTAAGGTTATCGACCTTCTGACGCCGTACATTAAAGGCGGAAAAATCGGGCTGTTCGGCGGTGCCGGAGTCGGCAAGACGGTGCTGATTCAGGAACTGATCCATAACATTGCCGAGGAACACGGCGGTGTGTCCGTTTTTGCCGGTGTTGGCGAGCGGACCCGTGAAGGAAACGACTTATACTTTGAAATGACCGATTCCGGAGTTATCAAAAAGACAGCGATGGTGTTCGGCCAGATGAACGAGCCGCCGGGTGCCCGTATGCGCGTGGGACTTTCCGGTCTGACCATGGCCGAATATTTCCGCGATGCAGAAGGTCAGGACGTGCTGCTGTTTATTGACAACATTTTCCGTTTCACACAGGCCGGTTCCGAAGTGTCCGCTCTGCTCGGACGTCTTCCTTCCGCCGTCGGCTATCAGCCGACGCTGGCCACTGAAATGGGCCGCCTGCAGGAACGGATCACGTCGACAAATAAGGGCTCTGTAACGTCGATTCAGGCCGTGTATGTGCCTGCCGACGATTATACCGATCCCGCTCCGGCAACCACGTTCTCACACCTTGACGCAACAACGAACCTGGAACGCTCACTGACGCAGATCGGTATTTATCCTGCCGTCGATCCGCTGGCGTCGACATCGCGTGCGCTCGCTCCGGAGATAGTCGGCGAAGAGCACTACGAAATTGCCGAACGTGTTCAGCAGACACTGCAGAAGTACCGCGAACTTCAGGATATTATTGCGATTCTCGGCATGGACGAACTTTCCGATGAAGACAAGCTGACTGTCAGCCGTGCCCGCCGCATCCAGTTCTTCCTTGGCCAGAACTTCCACGTTGCCGAACAGTTCACCGGCGTTCCGGGATCTTATGTTCCGGTTGAGGAAACGATAAAGGGATTCAAGGGCATCCTCGACGGCAAATATGACGATGTTCCCGAAGAAGCCTTCCGGAACACCGGAACGATGAAAGATGTTCTGGAAAGAGCGAAACAACTGGCCTGATCTGTCCGGGATCGGATGAATCGGTCAGACCATCAAAAGGGGGCTTGCAGATGAGTACAGTGCATACGGATATCGTCACACCCGCGGGCAAGATCTATGAAGGAGACGTTCACATGGTATGCGTGCGGGCGACGAGCGGCGAGATGGGGATACTCCCGCATCATATGCCGATTGTCGCTCCTCTTGAAATCGCCCTGGTTCGCTTAAAACACGAAAATGAAGAAAATGTTGATTATGCGGCCGTTCACGGCGGATTTATCCAGGTGGCTCCTGATCGGATCTCGATTCTCTCGGAAGCTGCCGAAATGAAAGATCAGATTGATGTCGAAAGGGCGCAGAAAGCCCGCGATGAGGCTCAGAAGGCGCTCAGCACGTTGCACGAGAGCTCGGAAGGTTATGCGGCGGCTCTGCTGAAACTCAAACGAGCCGAATTGCGTCTGAGTACGGCCGCCATCAAAGAAAAAGTCCAGGAAAGCTGATTACAGGGAGAGGCAGTCGGCCTTTCCGATAAAGGGCGTCTCAAAGCCGGTATTTCGACTTTTGAGGCGCTCTTCTTTTTTTAGCTGCCGGTCTGTCTGAAAAAGCGGACGCGATCCTATTTGTTCATTTTTTGTTTAGAAATAACCGATATAATGAATTTATCGGCGAATTTCCGGCATGCAGGCCTGGTAAATGTTGCAAACCTCTGCGGACCGATTCGGTTTCGATTTTGTAACAATATCGGGAAATACCGCAATTTCAAGTAATGAAATTGTAACAAAATGCTTTTTTTCGACATCATGTATTAATTCTGAAAAAACAATCATCGTTAAAAGTATGGTCATTTTATGTCAATCGCGTTAGAATATACACAGGTCAATCAAGATTATTCTTGTATTACTGTTATATTACATTTGTGTAACAGACAAGGAGATGGCTGGTAAGTTTCCACTTTTGGCCTGCTTTTGCAAGTATGCTGCTTTTCATTAACCGGATTTAAGCGGCAATCTGTGCTGAAGCGCAGAAGTGGGAGGGAGCAATACATATTTAAGGCTCAGGCAGGTGTCAAAGATCATGAATGTCGGCCTACAGGCCCTGATCAGTCTCCTGGTTCATCTGATTACGCTGGTTCTGACGTGGTGGGCGCTCCAAGGCCTCAAAATTGACGATTTGTTTCGTCATCCGAAAAGCCCGCAAGTGAGAGTTCTGTATGTTCTTCTGGCTATTGCCATCAGCTATCCGGTAGCCGAGTTCTTTCTCAGCTATATAGACTGGTCGCTGACGCTGCCTAAGATTTACGGCTGAACATTTCTCGAGGCAGGAGGAAAAAACGGCCGATTAGGCGCGAATCAACGCCTGTGCTGACGAAAAGTTCCAAGTATACCTTCCTCTCTCTAAAGGAAATACTGAAAAAGGGAGAGGGGCGTGAAATATATGTTTCGGAACTTATTGTTCGCACTGGCTGCTTTTTTAATCGCTTCGCTGATTTTCAGCGGAACCTATGCAGGCAAGGCGGCTGACAACAGCACTTTTACCGGACGAACGGATGCAATGGATCGTGTTCCTTTGTTTGTTAAAGCACTGAAGGAGCGTTCCGCAGCAGTCGACAGTTGGACGGTCTATGCGCGCGAGCAACAGCAGGCCATGGACAATGAAGGGGAATTTCAGGAAAAGGCCGGTCAGATGACTGGAAAGTTTGCCGGTTACGCTTGGCATAAAATCGGGAAAAAGGATGAGTACACAGGCTGGGAAGGCGTAAAAAAATCAAAGCCGTCAGGAACGGAAATCAGAATAACTTATCTTGCTTATCCTGTCGGCAGCCGTCTGCAAACGGCCTTGCTCTACCAATTCCAAAATCATTCATTTCAGGCGGACCGGTGGCCGGCTCAAGAACAGCAAATGAAGAAAGATATGGCTGAAATTTTCAGCGGACAAGAGCAATTCTTCTCTTGTGTAAAGGCCCATGGGAGTGATAAAATGAGTCTTGGCTTATCTGAAGAAGGAGAACGCTATCTGAAGCTGTTTTCAGCTGTTCCCATTGAACAAGTGGATGAAAAAACGTTTGTATCGATATCCGCATATACTAAGACATGGAACGATGGCATTTATTCCGGAAAACAAAAAATGAATCTTCAGGTGGCTTTAAGAAATGACGATGGCCGTGTCGCCATCACTTTGGGCACGCCAATCATTACGGTTGAATATTAATGTAGAGTATGGTTTCCAAGAAACGGAACCGCTATGCACTGGATGTAGCACGGAGGGCACTTCCGGATCGAGCGAGAGATAAATGGACGCGGAGGGGAAAAGTTTGGAGAAAATTATTGTTCGTGGAGGGAAACGGCTTTCTGGCTCAGTTAAAATTGAAGGCGCGAAAAACGCTGTACTTCCCGTAATTGCCGCTTCGCTGCTGGCAAACGAAGGCATAAGCACAATATATAATGTACCGGAACTGGCTGATGTATACACGATAAACGAAGTCTTGCGCTATTTGAACACATCGGTAAGTTATAAAAACGGAACGATTACCGTCAATGCGGTGGCCGAATTATTAACGGAAGCTCCTTTTGAGTATGTACGGAAAATGCGGGCGTCTTTTCTTGTCATGGGTCCTCTCCTGGCAAGGATCGGTCATGCCAAAATCGCTCTTCCCGGCGGGTGTGCAATCGGATCCAGGCCGATTGATCAGCATCTTAAAGGGTTTGAAGCGATGGGCGCAGACGTGACGATCGGGAACGGCTGTATTGAAGCACGCGTCGACGGAAGACTGAAGGGTTCGATCATCTGTCTCGACTTCCCGAGTGTCGGCGCCACAGAAAATATCATTATGGCGGCCTCGCTGGCAAAAGGCGAAACAATCCTCGATAATGCGGCATGCGAGCCGGAAATCGTCAGTCTGGCACAGTACCTCAACGCGATGGGTGCAAAAGTGAGCGGCGCCGGCACAAGCAAAATCAGAATCATCGGTGTTGATCAGCTGCACGGTGCGGAACACACCATTCTGCCCGATCGGATTGAAGCAGGAACGTACATGATTGCCGCAGCCATTACAGGCGGCAATGTACTGGTTGAAAATGCCGAAGCGGATGCGCTGCGCCCTCTGATCGCCAAATTGCGCGAAATGGGCGTTGAAGTGGATCAGGAACTGGGCGGTATCCGTGTCATTGGGACGGATCATTTGCAGGCTGTAGATGTTAAGACAATGCCTCATCCGGGTTTCCCGACGGATCTGCAGGCGCCGATGATGGCGTTGCTTCTTAAAGCAGCCGGAACCTCCGTCATAACGGAAACGGTATTTGAAAATCGTTTTATGCATGTCGAAGAATTTCGGAGGATGAACGCCTCGATCAAGATTGACGGCCGTTCTGCCATTGTCAGCGCTCCGTGCGATCTGCAGGGGGCCGAAGTAGCGGCTACCGATCTGCGCGCCGGAGCGGCGCTTGTGATTGCGGGCCTTGCCGCCAAGGGCTATACACGTGTCAATGGCCTGCACCATATCGACCGCGGTTACGTCGATCTGGCGGGGAAAATGCGGGCACTCGGCGCCGAGATTGAACGCGTGCGTGTTGAAGAAGCGGAACAGCCCGCAGCGGCTGTCGCGGAGCCGCTGGGAACACAGATCGGAATCAATCCGAAATTTGCATAATCAAATCAAAAGATCTGACGGAGATGCGGTGATAAAACCGGCGTCTCTTTTTTTTACCCCAAGATAAAACGGGGCTCACGCAGTACGACTATCGTCTGAAATATCAATCCTCCATACATATATCGGCCGTTAGCAGTGAAATGTTGATTGTTGCCGGGATTTTTATCGGCTGTCGAAGGAGAACATAGCCTTTTAAGCCGATAGACCGCCGTATATGAGCAAAGAAGATGCCGAAGTTTTTGTAACGGCGGCGGGCTCTGCCCACTCAGCATTATATGCCTCCTAAATTTATTTAGACCGGATTCGTCAATAAAAAGCGAGGCTCCCGATCCGACGTTGAAGGGTGCAGAGCGGCTGCCGGGTTTGCCCTCTTAAGTTCTATGAGGGGCCGGACAGGCATAGAAATAGGGTAAAAATGTGTTGGAGGTCAGAATATGAAGAAAGCCGCCGCACTGCTGTTCCTTTTTTCTCTAGCTGCCATGGCTGTTCCAGCCGCCATCGTTCTGCTCTTTTCGCAAAACAGCGGCCGGCAGCAGGCGGGGAAGGCTCTGCCGCAGGCAGTCGTCGAAAAGGACCGGCCCCCGGCTGTCACTGTCGCCGTTTACCGGTCGGCACAGGGAAAGACCGATCATGTTGCGCTTGATGACTACCTGGCCGGAGTGGTCGCTTCGGAAATGCCGGCGACTTTTCATCTCGAAGCACTGAAGGCGCAGGCCCTTGCGGCACGCACCTATATTATAGGACGGATAATCGATAACCCGACTGCCGCGGTGACGGATACCGTACAGAATCAGGTGTATAAGAGCCGTCAAGATCTGGAAAAGATATGGGGAAAGGATTACGGGCGGAGAATGGCAAAAGTCGAAGCGGCCGTGTCACAGACGGAAAATGAGGTCATCACCTACCGGGGAAAACTGATTACCCCTGTTTTTTTCTCGACAAGTAACGGACAGACGGAAAACGCTGCCGACTATTGGACGGCGGACGTTCCCTATCTGAGGTCCGTGCCGAGTCCATGGGATAAACTTTCTCCGAAATATAAAACCGAAAAAACGCTCGCCGCTGCCGAAGTAGAACATGCTCTTCATGTTAAACCGGGCGGCGGAAGCGGTGAACTCGGCAAAGTAATCCGGCGAACGGCGACTCATCACATTGCTGTTTACCGGATCGCCGGCCGTGACTTTACGGGAAGAGAGATACGTGAAAAATTGAATCTTGCTTCTACCGACTTTCAGCTGATCCGGAACGGCGGCCGGATTATTGCGACCATGAGCGGCAGCGGGCACGACGTCGGCATGAGCCAGTACGGAGCCGATGGAATGGCGGGAGAAGGAAAGAATGCCGCTCAGATTGCCGCATACTACTATCGGGGGACCTCGATCAGCCGGATGACCGTGACCGCCGATCATGCTGTTGCCATAAATTAAATCACAGCAAAGAGGCATGATTGTTTAAAGAAATTCGGGAAAACGGTTCGAATAGGGGACCAAATCTCGGAAAATAGGAAACAAATTTTGCTTTTTTAAAGAAATAGCCGATTTTTCTGAAAAAAATCGGCATTTTTTCATTGCCGATGTATAGATCGCCCGCAATCTGATCACAATGATTGCTGAGGTGATGCAAGATGACAGAAGACAAGAATCAAAAGAATTCACAGGAGAAAGAGCTGACCGGTCTTCGCAAACTAGCAAAACGGCGCTGGTTCTATCCTGCCTTATATCTTGGCGCGGCTTCTCTGGTTATAACAGGCATGCTCCTGTTTCAGGTACTGGGCACGGAGCAGGCAAAGAATCAGAAGGAAGAAAACCAGGTTGTATTTAATCAGGACAAGCCGGCTGCGCCGGCGGCCGCCACTGCCGAAGTATTTGAATGGCCGGCCGTCCAGGCGGACACAAAAGTCATTCAGCCTTACTATGATGTCAACGGATCGCAGCAGGAACAGCAAGCCGCTCTCGTAAACTATGATCAAACTTACGTCCAAAATACGGGCATCAACATTGGAGCGAAAGATGGAAAAGCGTTTACGGTAACGGCGGCGATGAGCGGAAAAGTGACGGAGGCGAAAAAAGACAGCCTTCTCGGCTATGTGGTAACGATCAAACACAGCAATGGAGTTGAAACCCTTTACCAGAGCCTGGCGTCGATCAACGTATCGCTTGGACAGCAGGTTGCTCAGGGCGAAACAATCGGTACGGCCGGTACGGAAGCATTCAACAAAAGCATCGGGACCCATCTGCATTTTGAAATCCGCAAAAACGATGCACCGGTCAGTCCGGAAGCCTATATGGCTAAAGGAACGACTGATGTGAAAGCCCCGTCGTCCGCTGCGCAATCAACAAACGCGGATCAGGCAGGCACCGGAACAAACGGCCAATAACAAATGACTGGACGCAAAGCAGCGTTTTTTGAGAAAATCCGGCTGCGGGAAATGCCGTAGACAATCAAATCCGGAGGCTGTTCCATAGGCCTTTTGATTAAGCAGCCCGCGGACCGGGACTGGAATTAGGAATTTAGATGGGGCTGTTCCATCATCGATTTTTCGATGATGGAACAGCCCCATTTTTTATTTTACGGATATCCCCTCAGCTCATCATTCTGCTGCGGCGTCGATTGATGATCGACCCCTTCTGAAACCATAATCTCTTGGAAACAGAGCATTTCGGCGATTAATAAACTTCTGCGCCGACCGAAAAACTGTGCCTAACACCGGAACCCGGCCGATAGAACCCGGAATTCGGCCGGAAGGGGTGCGAATTCGGCCGATAGAACGCTGAATTCGGCCGGAAGGGGTGCGAATTCGGCCGGAAGAACCTTGAATTTGGCCGGAAGGGGTGCGAATTCGGCCGGAAGAACCTTGAATTTGGCCGGAAGGGGTGCGAATTCGGCCGATAGAACGCTGAATTCGGCCGGAAGGGACCGGGAATTGGCCGATAGAACCCGAAATCCGGCCGGAAGGATACCCAAACCGGCCGATTATTCACTCTTATTGATTTCAATCCGATTACTGTCGGTTTTTCACGCTGAACTGTAGATATTTTTCACTTTTACTGATGATACATTCTCGTTTCCCGGCGATTTTCATCCCGACTTGCAGGAGTACGCAGCGGTCCGAAAAAAGATCAGGCGTTTCCGCCCATGTAACGCAGGATATCTCCCTTCAGAGGAATGCACCGCTGTTTGCATGAACATTCGGAGGAATAGACTGCCGTCCGTGCAAATCGATCGCTTTTCAGAGGAACCGATGGCATTTTCACGCCGCGGCCCGGCTGGATACATGAGTTGAGGGGATACCTATTTTTTTTACACTCCCTTCGCTGCCTGATGGTCCGACTTTTGAAGGCCGGACAATGCGGTGTCCTTTTTGCATCGGGAAATCCGGACCGTTGTGCCGGATCGCTGCCGCAATGCAAAACGAGCTTAGGGTGTATCTGTTATAAACAGCGATAAAGAACCGATCGGCCGCCTGATGAGGAACAAAGGCAGTGTCCATGATGAAGTTCCGGAATACAGCAGCAACTGTTGACCGAGGTTATCATTGTTTCAAAGATTTTTCGCTATTATAATTTAAAATAAGGTTAATTCGAAAAAACAAAAGGGAGACAGGGGGCAGTTCAATTGCACTTCGATTATCAGGATTTTCCTTATCAGGTTCGCAGGACACCGGTCTTTGCACGGAAAGGCATGGTGGCGACGGCACAGCCGCTTGCGGCGCAGGCCGGGCTGGATATATTAAGACGAGGCGGGAATGCGATCGATGCCGCCGTTGCGACGGCAGCCAGTTTGACGGTTCTTGAACCGACATCGAACGGGATCGGAAGCGACGCGTTTGCACTGATCTGGACAGAGGGGAAATTACACGGCCTGAATGCGAGCGGGGTCGCTCCGCAGTCAATATCGATCGACGCGGTCAGAAAAAGAGGCTATGATGCAATGCCCGTGCATGGTTTTGAACCGGTTATGGTTCCGGGTGCACCGGCAGCATGGGCGGAATGTTCCCGCCGTTTCGGCAGGCTTCCGTTTGCAGACCTTTTGGAACCTGCAATCAACTATGCAAAAAATGGCTTTCCGCTGTCTCCCATTGTGGCAAAGAACTGGGAGACAGCCTATCGGCGCTTTCATGAAAAGCCGGCCGACCCGCTGTTCAAGCCGTGGTTTGACACGTTTGCGCCGGACAGCCGCGCGCCCCGGGCCGGAGAGATGTGGTCCTCTCCGGCAATGGCCGCAACGCTGCAAAAAATTGCCGAAACACGGGCAGAAGCCTTTTACAAGGGTGATCTTGCAGAACGAATTGACCGTTTTTCGACAGAACACGGGGGCTTTATCAGAAAGAGCGATCTTGAGGATTATCGGCCGCAATGGGTGGATCCGATCTCGGTCAATTATCGCGGCTACGATGTTTGGGAGATGCCGCCGAACGGTCAGGGCCTTATTGCACTGATCGCACTGAACATTCTTAAAAACTTTGACCTGAACTTCAGGGAATCTGCAAATACAAGCCATAAACTGATTGAGGCTTTGAAACTTGCTTTCTCAGATGGTAAAAAATACATTACGGATCCCCGATGCATGACAGATGAAGTTTCTTATCTTCTGTCGGAGGAATATGCGCGAAAACGCTCCGAGCTGATAAGGACTGAGGCGCTTGAGCCGGCAGCCGGGACGCTTCCGCAGGGCGGGACAGTCTATATTGCGGCGGCCGACGGGGAAGGCAACATGGTTTCATTCATTCAGAGCAATTACAAAGGCTTCGGATCAGGCGTCGTCATCCCGGAAACCGGTATATCGCTTCAAAATCGCGGTCATACTTTTTCGCTGAATGAAACGGATGCCAATGCACTTGCTCCGGGGAAAAAGACGTACCACACCATCATTCCGGGTTTCCTTACCCGGGCCGGGAAACCAGTCGGCCCGTTTGGCGTCATGGGAGGGTACATGCAGCCTCAGGGCCATCTGCAGGTGATTACAAACACGATCGACTTTCATCTTCATCCCCAGGCTGCGCTTGATGCGCCGCGGTGGCAGTGGATAAGCGGGAAAAAGGTCATCGTTGAGCCGGATTTTCCTAATTCGATCGCCCGTGCGCTGGCAAGACGCGGGCATCACATTGAAGTCGCTCTCGATCCGGGTTCCTTCGGCCGCGGACAGATTATCTGGCGGAACAACGATACCGGTGTCCTGACAGGGGGCACGGAATCGCGGGCCGACGGGATGATCGCCGCATGGTGATCCCGGAACTGAACAAATACCGAGCATCGGTTCCCAATAGCCTGTCCCGTCGCATGGAAATAATTTAAGCATCCCCCGCCGTTATAGGCGAAGTTGAAGATCTTGTATTCATGTAACGTACGAACGACTGACGAGGTGCGGAGTGTTCTGCAGAAACCGCTCCTTAACTTTGGATAATACAAACAGTCCGGAAGAGACAGACGGCGCTGAAAAGGTTCTTTTTCGATGCTGTCCGATCACAATCTGAAGTTCAGTCTGAGCGGGGACCGCACACTGCCGGCTGTTAAAAAGTTAAAAAAATGTTTGCCTGAAAAGGTATGAACTTAATAAATGGTGTTTTAAAATAAGTATTCAGACAAAAAAGCAGCAGAAGACATATGAACAGAAAGGTCGATTGGATGGCGCAGATAGAAAAGGACGGCCGGGGAAAGCGGGCGGCGGCAAAAGGAGGCCCTCGGGCTCACTATTCAGATATTTTCATTGCCTTTTTCCGTTCAAGCATTTTGAGCTTCGGCGGCGGTCCTTCGGGGATTCCGCTGATTGAGGCCGAGGTTGTCAAAAAGTACAAGTGGATGGCTCTCGAGGAATTCGGCGATATTGTGGCTATAGCCAATGCACTGCCGGGTCCGATCAATACGAAACTGGCCGGTTATATCGGCTGGAAGCTGAAGGGGATCGGCGGTCTGCTGACGGCGCTGGTTGCCTGCGTCTTTCCGATGGTGGTCGCGTTAATCGTCCTGCTCGGCTTTCTCGATGTTTTTCAGCAGCAGAGATGGGTCAGAGGGATGACGCAGGCTGTACTTCCGGTTGTCGGTGTGCTGATGGCACAGTTGACCTGGCGATTCGTTTCAAGCGCTAAAAAGGGGATGGGCTGGACGGTCAGTCTGATTCTGATCGCAGTCAGTTTCATTTTGATGGAAATCCTCCATGTTCAGCCGCCGATACTGATCGCACTGACTTTACTCTATGTGCTCATTATGCCTGTGAAACGGAAAGAATCGGCAGGTGGGCGAAAATGATTCTTTACTGGCGGATTTTCCTTGCGTTTTTCATTCCCGGCATTCTCGGCTACGGCGGCGGACCGGCATCGATCCCGCTGATCGAAAACGAGGTCGTCGGCCGCTACCACTGGATGTCGGTCACCACCTTCAGCAACGTGCTCGCATTTGCCAACTCGCTTCCCGGCCCGATTGCGCCGGAACTGGCCGGCTATATAGGCTTTGCAAAAGGAGGAGCCGCCGGTTCGCTGATTGCCATCTTCGCGACGGTCGCCCCGTCGCTGATTCTGCTGATTCTGCTGCTCAAACTGTTGTACAGATTCAAGGACTCCCCCAAGGTAAGGCGGCTGACGATGTTGATCCGCCCGATCATTGTCGTCATGCTCGGCATGATGGCATATAACTTTTTTGCCGCATCCGAACAGGCGTCCGGCTGGCTGCCGATGATCGTGATCGGCACACTCAGCTTCATTCTGATGCAGCGGTTCAGCCTCCACCCGGCTTTTATCATTGCCGGCGCACTGCTGTTCGGCGCGCTTTTTATGGGATAAAAATTTTTATGCCGGGAATGGCCGCAACCGATAGTTTGTAGGACGGCCTTTTTTCAAATGATTGACATGGGCTGCGGCGGCGCGGTTTTCAGGGCCGTCCGGGCCTTTTCAGAGCCTGATCAGGCAGGAAGAGGCTGACCTGAAAGCCGCCAAAAAATAATTAAGCGGAGAGAAAAGCCCGGCCTTTTCTCTCCGCTTTTTTCCTTTATTTGTTTTTGGGTCTGAAAAGCGTCTGAAAAAGGGCCGGATGAAAATGAGTTCTTTTCATTCCGGTTCTGTTCCGGCAGCCGCAGCCGCCGTGTTCCTTCGGATCTGATCGACGTTGGCTGTCCCGTTTAGGCCTGATCCGTCACTCTGCCGATAATGCCTCTTTTTTCAAGAAAACGGACAATCTGATCCGCACTTTCAGGAAGCGTTTGTTTATCGGTGTCGACGACAAGTTCCGGTGATTCCGGCGCTTCATAGGGGGAATCAATACCTGTGAAATCGCTGATGATACCGGAGCGGGCTTTTTGATACAGACCTTTCGGATCGCGTGATTCGCAGACTTTCAGCGGGCACGCGACATAAATTTCTATAAATTCGTCGCTTTCGAACCGTTTTCTGGCTGCAAGACGATCCTTTCTAAATGGAGAAATGAATGCAGTCAGGACGACGGCATTGCTGTCGACGAACAGTTTGGCAACTTCGCTGATCCGGCGGATATTTTCCTTTCGGTCGGCGTCCGAAAAACCAAGGTCGCTGTTCAAACCGCTGCGGATGTTGTCTCCGTCAAGCAAATAGGTGCGGATACCGCGGGAGAAGAGTGCGGCTTCCACGCGATTGGCCAATGTCGATTTGCCGGACCCGGACAGTCCCGTCAGCCAAACGACCGCTCCTTTATGACCGCTTGCTTTCTCACGGTCGGCTTTTTTTACGGTTGCCGGGTGCTGGACGATAGGGTTCATGAGTTCAGACCTCCTGATGATCGGCATTTGCCGTCTGTTTTCGATTCAGTCCCTCGATCAGGACATCGACGACTTCGGGCCTGCTGAATGTTTCGGGGGGACGGACGCCTGCCCGCAGCATGGCCCTGACCTTTGTCCCGGAGAGAGCGACATGAAACGACGAATCATGGGGGCAGGTCTTGTTGGAAGCCATTCCGCCGCATTTCGTACAGTAATAGCTGTTTTCGAAAAACAGGGTTTGTATATCAAGTTCCTTGCGCGTGAAGTGCGCGAAAATTTTTTGCGCGTCATAGGGCCCGTAGTAATCTTTGACACCGGCATGATCGCGTCCGACAATAAAATGCGTACAGCCGAAATTTTTGCGGCAGATCGCGTGAAAGACGGCTTCCCTCGGTCCTGCATAGCGCATCGCGGCGGGGAAGACGGCTAACGCCGTTCTCTCTTTGACATAATAGTTGTCGATCAGGACGTGGTAGCTGCGCATCCGGATGTCGGCCGGGATGTCGTCTGCCTTTGTTTCGCCGACAAGCGGGTTGATAAAAAGCCCGTCGACTGTCTCAAGCGCTGTTTTCTGGATATGTTCATGAGCCCGGTGGATCGGATTGCGCGTCTGAAAGCCGACGATCGTCCGCCAGCCCTTTTCTGTGAACAGCCGTCTTGTTTCGGCCGGATCAAGATAATCGCGCGCAAATTCTGCCGGGCGCGGCGACCGCTTGATCAGTTCGACCGGACCCGCCAGATTGATCGGGCCGCGGCTGAAAAGGCGCCGGACGCCCGGATGTTCCGGATCAGTGGTCAGGTAGACGCGGGCTGCTTCCTTTTCTTTATCAGGACGAAATTTTTCCGTCACGTCGAGAATGCCGTAAATCTCTCCGTTATAACTCAGTTTGACTTTGTCCCCGGCCGATACGGCACCTGCCGTCTGTTCCGATACGGGAAGCGTGATCGGAATCGTCCAGGCCAGTCCGTTTTTCAAGTGCATCGTTTCCACAACGGAATGATAATTTTCTTCATCGAGAAAGCCGGTAAGCGGGCTGTAGGTCCCGTTTGCGATCAATTCAAGATCGCTGAGTGCGACACGGTCAATCGCTACCGTCTTTTTTATTTCGGAGATATCTTTACCGAAAGACTGGCGATTAACGAGCCGGCCGCCATGAGCAGCGTTTGTCATTTTTGTTCCCACTCCTTTTTCTATGCGGCAGCCGCATGGTGTTTCATGAAACATGAAAACACGAACAGGCAGGCGCCTTCACTGCAGTTCTTTTGTATGAAGAAATGAAAACATGGCGCGAAAGTTTGTTATCTTTTATTCTGACTGTTTATATGAAGACCGCATTCCGTTTTGTCGAAAGCGCTCCATCGTCCGGCCCGCAGATCGCCGCCTTCCGTGACGGGCGATGTGCAATAGGCACAGCCGATGCTTGGATAGTTCCGGTCATGGAGAGGATTGTAAGGCAGATTATGGAGCCGGACATAGTCCCATACTTCCTGCCAGGTCCAGTGAATCAGCGGACAGATTTTGATCGATTGAAACTTTTCATCCTTGTTGACAAATTGCACGTTTCTTCGGGTAGGCGACTGCTCGTGCCGGAGTCCGGAAATCCAGGCATCATAGTTTTTAAGACTCCTGGACAGCGGTTCGACTTTTCTGATCCGGCAGCAGAGATCGGGCTGCCGGGACCATAACGATGCACCGTACTTGGCCGCCTGTTCGGCCGGCGTCAGAAGCGGCTTTTGCCGGATCACATGAAGGCGGGGGTAGCGCCCTTCTACACGATCGACCAGTTCATAGGTTTCTTTGAAATGGAAATCCGTATCTAAAAAGAGGACCGTTGCATCTTCTTTGATCTGATTGATTAGATCAATCAGCACGATGCCCTCAACGCCAAAGCTGCACGAGTAAACGACTCGATCGCCGTACGTATCGTATGTCCAGCGCAGGACACGATCCGCCCCTTTTAGCGGATGATCCGCCGCAAATTCAGGAAGCTGATGTTCAGGCCAGGTTTCATAGGTCAGGCTGTTTCTATTCAAGGTATCCCTTCTTTCCTTAATCAAAAAATACTAAGCGGATGCGGAACATTCATGGAACCGGCTTAAGTTCGCTGTTCCCCGGCGGATGCACCGATGGTGAATACTTTGGCCTGCCTGGGCTCCAGAAAAACATGCTGCTGCTCGCTTAACGAGATCTTTTCAAATTCCTGCTTTGTCACTACCGCCTCCAGACGCTGGCCGGCATCCGGCCTTTCCAGATCGAGCCTGATGACGGGCCCTACAGGATGAATATGGGTGACCGTAGCTGAAAATGCCCGTTCGCCTGCCCTTTGATCCGATGCGGTGATCGTCATCTGATCGGGCCTGATAAAAGCGACGCCGCTCGTCTCTCCCTGGCTACCGCCTTCAAAAGGTATCCGGATATCTCCATTGACGAAGTAGCCCTGACGGATCCTGCCCCGCACTTGATTGACGTTCCCGATAAAGTCATAAACGAAAGGATTGGCAGGATTTTCATAGACTTCGGCCGGCGTCCCCGTCTGTTCAATTTTTCCTTTGTTAATGATGACCACGCGGTCGGCCACTTCAAAAGCTTCCTCCTGGTCGTGTGTGACGAGCAGGCTGGTCATATTATATTGCCGGTGCAGCCGCCGCAGCCAGCGGCGCAGTTCTTTGCGGACTTTCGCATCCAGTGCGCCGAAGGGTTCGTCGAGCAGTAAAATCTGGGGCTCAATAGCCAGTGCGCGGGCCAGTGCGACACGCTGACGCTGCCCTCCGGATAACTGCGAGGGGTACCTGTCTCCGTATGATTCAAGCCTGACAAGATGAAGGAGCCCGGCCACTTTTTCCCGTATTTCTTTTTTTGACGGCCGATCTTTTCGCGGCTTCACTTTCAATCCGTAAGCGACGTTTTCATGGACCGTCATGCTGTTGAACAGGGCATAGTGCTGGAAAACGAATCCGGCTTTCCGTTTTTTAATGGATGCACCTGTCAAATTTTTTCCCTGGAACAGGATGGTTCCTTCATCCGCAAACTCAAGACCTGCTACAATTCTCAGCAGGGAGGTTTTTCCCGATCCAGAGGGGCCCAATAAGGCTACCAATTCCCCGCTGTGAATCGTCAGGCTGATATTTTTTAAGATTTGGTAATGACCGTATGCCTTTGAAATGTTTCTCAATTCGATCCCCACGTGGGCACATCCCCCGTCTATTCATTTTTAACTTTCTTGCGATCGAAGTAGCTTTTTAAAATAAGAGAGGCAATGGCAATGAGCGACATCAGTGACGACAATGAAAATGCCGCTGTCATCTGATAACTGTTGTAAAACGTTTCAACCTGAAGCGGCATCGTATTGGTCTGCCCGACGATATGTCCGGATACGACGGATACCGCCCCAAAATCGCCGATTGCCCGGGCGCTGCAGAGAATGATGCCGTAAAGCAGCCCCCACTTTATGTTGGGCAATGTGATCTTGAGAAAGGTATGAAACGTTCCGGCTCCGAGAATCAGCGAGGCCTCTTCTTCTGAATTTCCCTGATTCTCCATTAAAGGGATAAGCTCTCTGGCAACAAACGGGTAAGTGACAAATAAAGTCGCAATCACAATTCCGGTTGTATTGAAAACAAGCGCGATGTTCTGACTCTCCAGCCATTTTCCCAGAAAACTATGATCTCCGAACAATAGAACGAAAATCAGGCCCCCGATCACCGGCGAAATGGAGAAGGGGAGGTCGGCCAAAGAAACTAAAAGGCCTTTTCCCCTGAAACGATACTTTGTCGATGTCCAGGCAAGCAATACGCCGAAAAAGGTATTGATCGGCACAACGGCAATCAGAACGGTAAGCGTCAGCAAAATAGATGAGGTGGCGTCGGGATCGGAAATGGAAGCCCAGTATACTGCTATCCCCTGTTTGAAAGCTTCCGCAAAAATGAAGATCAGCGGAAGAATCAAAAAAACAAAGACAAAAAGAATGACGATCGATGTAAGCAGGCTTCTTACCCAGAAGGGCTCTGTCAGTATTTCCCGATTTTTAGAGATCTGTCCGGATAATTCCGATTCAGAAGACAATGACAGCTCCGGCAAGGCTGTTCCTCCTTTCTGTCAGTAATGTGTATAGCGGCGTTTTGAATGCCACTGGGTGACGTTGATCGTCAGCAGGATGATAAAGGACAGGACAAGCATGACTAACGCCACCGATGTCGCGCCGTTGTAATCGAATTCTTCCAGTTTTGTCATGATCACAAGGGGAGCAATTTCCGTTTTAAAAGGCATGTTGCCCGAGATGAAAACAACCGATCCGTATTCTCCGAGCGCGCGCGAAAAAGCAAGGGCAAAACCGGAAAACGCGGCCGAACGAATGTGGGGAAAAACTACATGAAGTAAAGTCTGCCAGCGACTGGCCCCCAGAGTCGCAGAAGCTTCTTCGTCCGCTTTATCTAAATTTTGAAGCACGGGTTCGACAATCCGGACAACAAACGGCATGCCGATTAAAATCAGGGCAACGATAATTCCGAGCGGTGTATAAGAAACTTTAAACGGAAGCAGTCTGCCGATCCAGCCGTTCGTTGAATAAAGCGTGGCAAGCGTAATGCCGGCTACCGATGTCGGCAGGGCGAAAGGCAGATCGAGAAGACCGTCGATCAGTTTCCTTCCCGGAAAAGAATAACGAACCAGAACCCAGGCGGTCGGAACGCCGAGCACCAGATTAATGAAGGCGGCGATCAATGACGTTGTAAAACTGAGCTCAAAGGAGGAGACGACGACAGGCTGCCTGATTTCATTCAAAAAACCGTTCCACCCTAATTGCGATGTGTAAATAAAAATCATCGACAGGGGGATCAGGACCAGCATGGAGAGATAGGCTAAGGAAAGCCCCATCGACAGGCCGAAACCCGGAATAATCTGCCTTCTGTTTGATTTTGTTTTTGTACGCAAACGAATCATGGGCATGGCTTCTTCATCCTTCGTTGAATTTCAAATATGTTTAGCTTTTTCCGCTGTAGATCTGATCAAAGATGCCTCCGTCATCAAAAAACTTCTTTTGCGCCTTTTTCCATCCCCCGAATAGCGGATCGTCGATTTTCACAAGCGGAATGTTCGGATAAAGCTTTCGATAGTCGGCCAGTACGCTCTGATTGCGCGGACGGTAATAATTCTTGGCAATAACCTCCTGTGCCGGTTTTGTATAGAGATATTTTAAATAGGCCGTTGCAGCCGCAGTCGTTCCGTTTTTCTGGGCATTTTTATCGACAACGGAAACGGTCGGTTCGGTCAGAATGCTGACGGAAGGATAGACAATCTGGTACTTATCTTTTCCGCCGGGTTCATTAAGGCTCAGCAGAGCTTCATTTTCCCAGGCAATGAGCACATCGCCGACACCGCGCGTCGTAAATGTCGTCGTTGCGCCGCGTGCACCGGAATCAAGTACTTCGACATTGCTGAAAATGGATTTTAGAAATTGTTTATCCTTTGTCTGATCGCCGTTGTATTTTTTGTCGGCGTAGGCCCAGGCCGCCAGAAAGTTCCATCGCGCGCCGCCTGACGTTTTCGGATTAGGCGTGATGATGCCGATGCCTTTCTTTGTGAGGTCGTTCCAGTCTGTGATATGCTTTGGATTGCCTTTGCGCACAAGAAAAACAATGGTTGAAGTATAAGGCGCCGAATGGTCTGGAAGCCTGCTTTGCCAATTGGGCGAGATTTTATTTGTTGCCGCGGCGATGGAGTTGACATCGCCGGACAATGCCAAAGTCACGACATCGGCGTTCAGTCCGTCAATAACGGCTCTGGCCTGGGCGCCGGATCCGCCGTGGGACTGCTGGATGGTTACGGTCTGGCCGGTTTTCTTTTTCCAGTAGGAAGAAAATAGCTGATTGTACTGTTTATATAATTCTCGTGTCGGATCGTAAGACACATTCAGCAATTTAATGTTCTTTTTGGAAGATGATGACGACGTTGCGGAAGCGGAGGCGGAACCGCATGCCGATAAAACGAGCGATACTGCAATGAAAAGTGTGATCAGATGCCCCCTGTGTTTTCTAAGCCCCATGATGTCGACACTCCTTTTATTCTTATATGAAAACTTGGTTATCTGGCCGAAAAAACGAATCATTTACACCTGTGCAGCAGGAGAAAAGCAAATTCAATTTGAAGAACGGCTTCCGGTAAAGCTTTGAACCGATTGCTGTATCCTGAATTTTCCGAATCGATGGCGGGATATCCATTTAACCTGGCTGTCAACCAGCCCCGCAGTGCTGTAAGGACGCCGCTGTTCGTCCTGACTGACAGAGATCCATCCTGTCCGAAAATTTATCACCTCCCCGGCTGAACAACGATGTCAGAGCTCTTTTTTCGATGGTTGCGAGTAAAAATGGATGAAGATTTTCCTCTAAAAAGGCCATGTAAAAGCCGCTTGCCTATTCCGGAAAAATCGACTGAAGATAAAAAACTTTTGCAACAAATTGTCCTTATCTTCCAGATATCTGACGGAATGGCACCGTGCATTTTCATGCTGGTTGCCGGGCTTCGGCGGGCCGTCTCTCCGCTGCTTTTAATAAGATTATTCAGTTAATAATGGGTACATTGTAGCGCCGGTGAAAAAAGGAGTCAAAAAAGAAATTCGACATTTTTCGTATAACGAAACAGCGCCGATCATATCGGACTCCGGCCGTTGAACGGCTCTGACCGTGCAGCATCGGTACGACGGACGGCTTTTCCGGGGGGGGATAAGACTTTCCGGAAGTAAAGGAAAAGGACTCTGTCAAATCCGAATTTATTGTCGATTTATGTCGATTAATCTTTACTGACCGCGCTAAAGTCCCGCCGACCGATCAGTTATTCGAAAAAATCCCCCGCTGTCAACATAAATAAAGTGTCAATTTGAATCGGCGAAAGAGGAGAATTCCGCGGAAAATGCCAAAGAGAGGTTGCGATCCGGCCTTGCGGGTGTCGCTAAACAGCCGCCGCTTACTATCTTCTAATTCGTATCCCCGCGACGTATCCAATTGCCCGTCCGGTGTGATATAAATCACGGTGATCCGGAGAACCGGGGGAGTGCGGAGTTCGAGTCCGGGGGTCGTCAGCCGAATCGGAGCGCCGCGGGAGCCAGGGATTATTCGCTGAATTCGATTGTCTGCCGTTCAGATCGGGGGAGCTGGCGGATGAATCGGAGTGCCGCGGGAGCCCGGGATTGTTCGCTGAATTCGATTGTCTGCCGTTCAAATCGGAGGAGCTGGCGGATGAATCGGGAGCGCCGCGGGAGCCCGGGATTATTCGCTGAATTCGATTGTCTGTCGTTCAAATCGGGGGAGCTGGCGGATGATCGGGAGCGCCGCGGGAGCCCGGGGGTTATCAGCCGGATGGCGTATGTGCCGTTCAAGTCCGGAGGCCTGTCGGCGAGATACGGCCGCATCCGAGTAAACGACGAAACTGCTTCCGCTGCATGTCATTTTTGACAAAAATGTCTTCACGAATGAATATCCCGTGAACCGGGACGGAGAGGTACTGCACCCCGGTCCTGTTTTGAAAAAATCCGGGACCTCCTCCGGCAATGGCCAATGCTCCTCCGGTCCGACGCCGTCATGAATAATCATGAAACTTTTCTGCTCCGCCATGGCCGGAAAAGTTCTTCTTTTATCTGTCTCATTCCCGTAATCCCTTGTCCCCATTGACTTTTTGGCATATAACCGGAACTCGTTTAATAAGATGTTACAAACTCACAAACGGGGTTTCGAGGTGAGCGCGGCGGGCTTGGAACGAGCAGAAAGCGTTTGGTTTCCGTTTCCCTCCAAAAAATGTCTCATTTCGCATCTTCAGAAAATAGGAGGCGAGTGGTGTGCACGATTACATCAAAGAGCGTACGATCAAGATTGGAAAGCATATCGTGGAGACAAAAAAGACGGTACGGGTGATTGCAAAGGAATTTGGGGTTTCGAAAAGCACCGTTCATAAGGATTTGACAGAACGTCTGCCGAACATCAACCCGGAACTTGCAAACGCAGTGAAGAACGTGCTCGATTATCACAAGTCGATCCGCCATCTTCGGGGAGGGGAAGCGACAAGATTGAAATACCAGAAAGACTCGGAACAGCAGGCTGTGAGGCCATAGAAAATGCCGGCCGGATACCCGGTGAAACCTGGGGATTTTTACTGAAAGTCAAACTGTAAAATAATTTGTGTGTTTTTTTAGACTCACTCCCTGTTTGAATCTTTTTATGATAAAATGAAATAATGAATGATAATTGTCCTAGATAACGACTAGGTATTCTGACAGGGAGGATAATGCAGTGTTTTCAAGAGATATCGGAATTGATCTTGGGACGGCGAATGTGTTGATATATGTAAAGGGCCAAGGTATTGTTCTGAACGAACCCTCGGTCATTGCTTTAGATACGGATACAAAGCAGATGCTTGCTGTCGGCGAAGAGGCAAGGCGAATGGTGGGCCGGACACCCGGCAATATAGTGGCCATTCGTCCTCTTCGCGATGGCGTAATTGCCGATTTTGAAATTACGGAAATGATGCTGACACATTTCATAAATAAAATCAATGTCAAAAGTTTTCTGAGAAAGCCGCGAATCCTGATCTGCACGCCGACCCATACTACGTCGGTGGAGCAGAAGGCGATCCGCCAGGCGGCGGAGCGCAGCGGCGGCAAGCAGGTTTATCTTGAAGAAGAACCGAAAGTAGCTGCAGTGGGCGCCGGTATGGATATCTTTCAGCCGAGCGGCAACATGGTAATCGATATCGGCGGAGGGACAACGGACATTGCCGTCCTGTCGATGGGCGACATCGTGACCTCTCAGGCAATCAAATTGGCGGGCGACAAATTTGATCACGAAATTTTAAACTATATAAAGAGAAAGTACAAGCTGCTGATCGGCGAACGGACAGCGGAGCAGATCAAAATCCAGGTCGGAACAGTCTTTAAAAACGCACGTGATGAAAGCATGGATATCCGTGGCCGCGACATGGTAAGCGGACTCCCGAAAACGTTGGCGATCCATTCAAATGAAATTGAAGAAGCCCTGTCGGATTCTGTCAATTCACTAGTTCGTGCGGCAAAGAATGTTCTCGAACAGACGCCTCCCGAGCTGTCTGCGGATATTATTGACCGCGGTGTGATCCTGACCGGCGGCGGCGCTCAGCTGCACGGAATCGATCAGCTTCTTGCAAGCGAATTGAAAGTGCCAGTCGTCGTTGCCGATAATCCGATGACCTGTGTCGCTGAGGGTGCCGGAAAAATGCTTGAACATCTGGATAAACTTCCAAAGCGCAAAGCTAACTGATTGCTCTGCGCTTTTCTTACATAATCCATAAAGTGAAAGCATCGAACTGAAATCCCGGCGATTGGCAGCAAAATTACGAAGCTTTTTCTGCTGCCCGAACAAGCCAGCAGCGGGTTTATGCGGCTGTGCGGGATAACGATGGAAAGTTTCTGAAAGCGGGTGGCATCATGATCAGAGGATTATATACGGCGGCGGCAGGAATGCTTGCACAGCAGCAGCGCGAAGAAATATTGTCGAATAACCTGAATAACGTGGATACTCCCGGCTATAAGAGCGATAATAGTACGTTGCGCACATTTCCGGAAATGCTTATTCAGAATCTCGGGGGGGATGCTCCGGTGCCGCAAAATGTCGGAGCCATTTCGACCGGCGTCTATGCGGATGAGACGGTGCCCGATTTTTCTCAGGGAACGGTCACGCAGACAGGAAAAGCGACCGATGTTGCTCTTGCTACATCACGCCTTCCCGTCAATCCGCGAACGGGCGCTCAGGAAGGGGCGCTGCTCTTTAATGTCCGGACGCCTGCGGGAGCCCTGAGGTATACCCGGGACGGCCACTTCACACTTAATCCGGCCGGACAGCTTGCGGACAGTGCCGGCGACCTTGTCCTGGACAGCGCCGGCCGTCCGATCCAGCTTCCGTCCGATCAGTTTCAGGTTGCTTCGGACGGCACGATCATGGTGAACGGAGCCGCTGCCGCCCGTCTTGGTGTGAGTTATGCCGCCAACACGAACAATCTTGTCAAAGAGGGCGGCAGTCTGTTCCGGCTCAACGGAGGCGGAGCTCTTCCTTCGGCTGCCGGCAACCCGGGCATCGATTATCAGGTGAAACAGGGTTTTCTTGAAGGGTCCAACGTGTCGGCAGACAGCACGATGACCGATATGATGGAAGCCTACCGTTCGTTTGAAGCAAATCAGAAAGTTTTAACCATCCTCGACAGTTCGCTCAATGAAGCGGTCAATAATGTCGGCAAGGTCAATTGACCGGCCTGCCGCCGGCCAACGATCGATTAGTAAAAAAGAAAGTTTTAATTAAACTAAGCCGGGAGGAAAGGCTCATGGATCAGCAGCTCATGGCATCGGGTGTTACGTTGGGACAGATTCAGCAACAGCTGGCGACGGTAGCGGACAATCTTGCCAACGTCGGGACAGCAGGCTATAAGAGCCGGGATGCTCAGTTCGATGACTTGCTTTTTCAGCAGATCAACAGTTTTAGCAATACAAATACGGATTCGGTCGACATGGCCAGCCGTCTGACTCCGGCAGGCATCCGCATGGGTTCCGGCAGCAGGGTCGGCGATACGCAATTGGATCTGTCGCTCGGCTCGCTGCAGCAGACCGGCAATCCGCTTGACCTGGCGCTGACAAACGATCATCAGTTTTTCCAGATCGGCCTGACCGGCGCAAACGGCCAGCTGACCCCGGCTTATACACGTGACGGTTCATTCAATGCCTTGCCGGATCCGCAGAATCCGAACGTTCTCCGCCTTCTGACGAAAAACGGCCAGCCCGTCCTTGATCCGAACGGGCAGCCGATCCTTCTTCCGGCCGGTTCGAGCGACCTGCAGATTAACAGTGCCGGCCAGATTACGGCCGTCATGCCGGGCGGACAAAGAATTGCCGCCGGCCGGCTCGGGCTGGTCACGGTGAATCGCCCCCAGCTGCTGCAGAGCCAGGGTGACGGATTGTATACGCTGCCTAATCTCGCTAACCTTGGCGTCGGACTGAATCAGGTCGTTGTGCCCGTTGCGGCGAATAGCGGTTCGGTTGTCCAGGGAAAACTGGAAAATTCAAACGTAGATTTGACAAAAGAAATGGTCGATTTGATTAATCTGCAGCATAATTACCAGCTGACCGCTCGTTCGATCACGATGAGCGACCAGATGGACGGACTTGTGAACAGTCTGCTGCAATGATGAGCGAGGAAAGAACATGAGCGCAAACAATAGCAACGACCGTACGAATCGGAAGGCATCTGCTGCACCTCAGACGCGGCGGGCCGTCCGTACCGCCGCACAGGAAGATGAAAAAGCGGCGCGGCTGTCAGAAAAAGAAACGGAAGCGGCAAAACCTCTTTACAATCCGTTTTTTAACTATCATAAACGCCGCTTCCCGATCTGGCAGAGGCTGATTGGGTTGTTGCTCTTTGCTGCCGTTGCTCTTGTGGTCGGTGCCATGTTCGGCTATGGTGCGCTTGGCCACGGCAATCCGTGGGCTGTCTTTCTTCCGGGAACGTGGCAGCACATCCTGGATTTTTTAAGAACAAAATAGCGAAAAGGAGCGAAATGTCCGCTTGCCGCTGAATGATTTTCATTCTGATGGACGGCAGCGCAAATTTTATGCTGACAATAGATGAAATCAAAAAAATTCTGCCGCACCGCTATCCCTTCCTGCTCGTCGACCGCATTCTCGAGGTCGAGGACGGCAAGAAAGCGATCGGTATCAAAAATGTATCTGTTAACGAACCGTTTTTTACCGGCCATTTTCCCGATTATCCGATCATGCCGGGTGTCCTGATTGTTGAGGCACTTGCGCAGGTCAGCGGCATCGCCGTTCTTCATCAAGGTGAGGAGCAGGGGATGCTGACACTGTATGCCGGCATCGATAAATGCCGCTTCAAGCGCCAGGTACGGCCCGGCGATCAGCTTCGGCTTGAATCGGAAATTTTGCGTTTCCGCGGAGGTTTTGCCAAAGCTAAGGGAACGGCTACGGTCGACGGTGAAATAGCCTGCGAAGCGGAAATGATGTTTGCTTTTAAGAAAGCGGAATAATAGCGACAGTTCGGTCTCACATAGGAAATAATTGCAGCACGATTGACAGGGATACTTCAGCTATCGGGCAGAACGGCAGGCTGAAGCGTTTTTTTACATAGCTTTGGACGCTGAGCTCGCAATCAGGCAATTACAGGTTGCGGGCCCATTTTGTTTCGTCAAAAAATGAGCATATTTCGGTCCGGAATGCGCCGGGCTTCTCCGATCTTTATGAAAATTTTCCGAGAAAGCCCTGATCTGGATTGAAATTTCTGCTTGTTTTCGTCGAGTTTTCCCGGGAAATGATGAAGTATGGTGCCTGTCTTCAAATAATTTCGGAACTCAGGTACAAGACCGACCTTGGATCCGGGAACGTAACCGTCGGCGGGGCTGACTAAAATTGTTTTTTAATGTCGGCTGATCGTCTTCAGGACGATCAGCCGAACGCTTTCCTGTTAAACGGTTACCCGGTCGACGTAGCCGTTGCCGTCTGTTTCTCTGTAAATTCAGTAAATCATTTTTTGATTTTTTTCTGCAATTTTTCTGTTTGAATAAACCTCCGCAGAATTCTTCGTAAGGTTTGATCTTACCTGCATACTTGGCATTGGATCTATTATTGTATCTTGCCCTGTGTTCAGGCTGTTTAATGAATGCTTTGCTGCCGCACAGAGACTTTCGCTCGTCTGCTCAAATGCGTGAATTAGCCGGAAGGAGCCCAAATTCGGCCGGAAGAACCCTGAATCTGGCCGGAAGGAGCCCAAATTCGGCCGGAAGAACCCTGAATCTGGCCGGAAGGAGCACGAATCCGGCTGGTAGAACCCGGAATTTGGCCGGAAGGGGCGTGAATTTGGCCGATAGCCCCGCAGATCCGGCCGGAAGGGGCGTGAATCTGGCTGGTAGAACCCTGAATCTGGCCGGAAGGAGCACGAATCCGGCTGGTAGAACCCTGAATTTGGCCGGAAGGAACTCGGCTGGTAGAACCCTGAATCTGGCTGGAAGGGGCGCGAATTTGGCTGGTAGAACCCGGAATTTGGCCGGAAGGAACTCGGCTGGTAGAACCCTGAATCTGGCCGGAAGGGGCGCGAATCCGGCTGGTAGAACCCGGAATCTGGCTGGTAGAACCCTGAATCTGGCCGGAAGGAGCACGAATCCGGCTGGTAGAACCCGGAATTTGGCTGGAAAGGGCGTGAATTTGGCCGGTAGAACCGTAAATCCGGCCGGAAGGAGTCCGGAAATGGCCGATAGCCCCGCAAATCCGGCCGGAGGAACACTTTCTTTGTCTCAAAATGCTTGAAAATGCGGAAAATGAGAAGATGGCTGCGGCTTATCGGCTTGTTGAACGGTATCAGGTTTATGTCCGGAGCATTTTAAAACGGCTTTCATCATTTTGAATGATTCATTAGAGTGAGAATGTGTTCGGGCGCAGCGGTCATTTCCTGTGCCTGAGGGCGTCGGACCATTCATCGCAAAAACCTTTATAGGGTTCTACTTTCCGTCCGGCTTTTAAAATGCGGTGTATAGTGGAAAAATCTCCAGCATCTTTTAATGAAATCAACAATTGAGCCATGATCTGGGACAATTTGCTTCGGATCGTTTCGAAAAGCTGCCGCATCCACTCGCTTCGGAAAGACTTTTGTACTTCCGGACGGTAATCGGCAAGAAAGCGCAGAAAAGACTCGCTGCGGGAGGAAAGAGATCCGTTTGCCCAGAGCAGGCTTTCGATATTGTGAAGGTAGACACCGACATCACTCTGCACGTCGGCGTTCAGCGCAACCGAATCGCGGCTGACGATGATTAAGTCGTGAATCGAGGAATCGGGTTGGTTGCGGAATAATTGATTTAAGTGATTCAACTGGACGCGCAGCCGGTTCCGCGCCTGATCGAGAACCATTTCCGGTGTGAAGGCGTCCAGCAGCGTGTCCCGTTTCACGGCACCCCGATTCAGAATCAGGAACAGAAGAAGCTCGCGTGCATTACGTTGGTTCCATTTGCCGTGGATTTCCCGGCTGTTCCAGTAAACGTGCGTGTTTTCGCCGAGAATTGTCATTCGCAGAAAACGGCGTCGGACCGGCTGAGGCTGGTAAGCCTTTTCAATGATTTCATTGAACGTGCGCATCATTCTGCGGCTTTCGGGAGTCAAAAGAGGCGGAGTTCTACGGCTTTTAATAAAATGATTTAATAGGTGTGCGGCCGCTTTCGGTTGATCAAACGGAATCAGACAAGAGGCATCCGGAATCACCATGAATCGGCCGTTGAAGACATAATTGCTGAAAATCATGGCAAGCGGCGCGGGAAAACTCGGATCATATTCTCCGTGCAGAAACAGAACCGGTTTTTGCATGCGTTTCAGTTTTCCGATTAAGTCAAAATTCTGCCTGTTATTGATACTGATCAGTTCCTCAATCGGTTCTGCGACATTGCTTGTCGATACTCGGCGGATTGCTTGTAAAACCGTCCGGGATTTGGAAATGGTGACCGGATGAAGACCTTCCATTAAATATTTTTTTTCAAACAGATTGCGGTCAAGTTTCAGCAGTTGAATCGTTGTTGCTCCCTCATGATTATAACCGCCTTTTTGAACGTAAAAGGGGAAGGAGATCAGGACGAGCGATTCAATGATTTCAGGTGTTTGCAGTGCCCATTCGAAAGCGAGAACGGCTCCGAATCGGCAGCCGATCAGATGGATCCGGCTCAATTTCAGCTGGCGGATCAGTGCCAGAAATTCGTCCGACAACAATTTGAACGACAACGGCGCATCGCTTTCCGTCGTTCGGCCGTGTCCGTAAAAGTCATAGGTCAGAATGTTGAAACTCCGGTCCAGTTTTGCAAGAAGCTTTTCCCACATTCCTGCATCGAGACAAAGATCGTGAATAAAAACCAGATTCGGCGCATCCTTGTCGCCCCGGATAAAATTATAATGCAGAGCGTAATCTGTAAGCTTAAGAATTGACAAGAATATGACCGCCTTCCGCTCTCATTTCACCATCAATATTATCCGGGACAGTCTGTCAAAGGATAGAGTCCGGAACTGCTTGCTCCACATTCAGAGTCTTTCCCGAGCCTTATGGCCAGTTGTAGACTATCCTCGTCCCGCCACTCTTTCGAATATTCAAATAAAAAAACGTGATCCGCCTGTTTTCAGTTATTGGGAAAATACGATCAAATCACTGGGGCATACTTTGCAATTCGGCCAGCTTATCGTCGCAGTAACCGTCATAAGGTTCGATCGGCTTGCCCGCCTGAAGGATTTCACGCATCGCCGCAATCATGCCGTGCTTCTTAAGTTCAGGAAGAAGCCTTGCCATAGCGTCCGCAAGTTTTGTCTCAATTTTATCGGTCAGCGAGAAAATCCAGTCACTGCGAAAAGAAGAAAAATTGGCCGGATCATAATCGCTCAAAAGACGGATGAATGCGACCGCCTGTTCATTCAACGCTTTTTTCTCTGCCACCAGCTTATCGAGCCGTTCCAGGTAAATGCCGAGATCGCTTTCCAATTCTGCGTTGACGCCAATCGCGTCTTCATTAATGATCAGAATATCGTGCACAGAAGGATCGGGGCTGCCATTAAAAATCTTATTCAAATGGCTGATCCAGACTCGCAGGTTGTTTCTTGCCTGGACGATCGGCAGATCAGGCAGAAAAGTCTCGATCAGTTCCATGCGCCTGACAGGTCCGTTCCGCAGAATCAGGAACAGAAGCAGTTCCTTAGCGCCGCGCTGGTTCCATTTTCCCGCGACCAGCCGGCCGTTCCAAAGGACTTCGATGTCATGCATAACATTCATCGTGAGACGATGATCGTGCTTTCTCCGGCTGATGAGTCCGTTTCGCACGACGTTACGAAAACCGCCGACCATTTCCTCATGAATCGGCGACACGTGCGCCGGACGTTTTTCGCCCAAAATAAATTTTCTTAAATATGAAACAGTCAGTTCCGGCTGATCGACGGGCAGAATACGTGATGCTTCCGGGACTGTGTACCAGCGGCTGTTTGGGATGCATGCCGAATAAACCGCGCTCAGCTGCGGAGGAAAAATCGGATCGCATGCTCCGTGCATAACAAGCGTCGGCACGGTCAGTCGGCCAAGTTCCTCAACGAAGTGAAACCGTTCGGAGGAATAGGCTGTCTGAAGCAGCGTAACGGATTCTTTAATTACTTCAGCCGGAATCTGGCGGAAGGCCGTTTCGAATCGCGCTGACTTCTCCGCGGTCCATACGTAAAAACTGTCCAATATCAACTTTTGCATCAGCAGATCGCGATCGATGTCGATCAGCTGTTTCATGAGAGCGAGCATCCGGCTGTAATCATGCTCCGGCAGATAAAAGACGGCGGACATCAACGTCAGTGAAGCAACCCGTTCGCGATGGCGCCCGGCCAGTTCAAACCCGATATTGCCGCCCAATCCGCTGCCGACAATATGGACTGTTTTGGCTCCGGCCGCTTCGATCACGGCCAGTGATTCGGAGACGAGAAGTTCAAGAGAGAGCGGCATGTTGCTTGTCCCGGTCCGGCGGTGGCCGCACGAATCATAAACAATGTAATTGACATCAGATCCAAGCCTGTCCACCAAAGGGCTCCACTCCGAGGCATCCATTGTCAGTCCGTGAATAAACAGCAATGTCGGCTGATTCCGATCGGAAATATGAGCCGAGTAGTGCAGATGGTAGCCGTTTATAGGTAATATCGCCATTTCGCTCATCCTCTTTATCTGATTCCCTTTCTCAGTAGAAGCCGGCAAAGTCCGTCTTGTGGCGGCGTACCGGCGATAAACAGGCAACATTTATTTCAGCGGCTTTTGAAACGATGATGTAATGGGAGCCATGATAAGATGCAAATACCGTAATCATAAAATCTTTACAGGAAAATGTATCATAAAATGTACAGATTTGGTTAATCTCTATTATATAAAATACTGAGATGAAACAAAAGAAATTGACTAGTAAAAATGAATGGGATTCAGGGAAAGTCGATAAAAGGGGCTGTTTGTACCGATGAAAAAGTACATATTTTATCTCCGGCCGGCCGGCCGAACAAACCGGCATCAGTCCCGCGTATATTTCTGTGTGATTATTGCTAAGGATATCTTGCTTGCGGCCCGCAAATTTTCCAATATCTACGGCTCCACATATTCCGGCATGATGAAGGTAAACGAAAATAAGTATCAGCTCTTTTACACACAGGGGAAGGGGCAATACAAAGAAGAGCTGATGTATATCGTCATTGAAGAAGAAAAAAACAGATTCGAAAGTATATAACCGGCTGTTATTGAACTCAGGAAAGCCCGCCTATGACAATGATTAGGAATGAAACAGACTGTCGTTAGGACCCAAGCCTTTAATCGTTCGGAGCCGCACCCCCTATCGTCCGCATCCGGTCCTGTGCCGACAGAAATCCCGGAGTCATTTAAGAGAGATCTACAAGCCGTCCCCGCGATCCCAGCGTCTACATCAGAAGTTACAAGTCTCCGTCTTCCGCGGTTCCACCGTCCGCATCGAGAATCGCAGGCCGCTCTTTGCAGCTTCTCTGTCCGCATCAGGAACTGACTGCCCATCACGTTTTACTATCCGCGCCGGGAGCTATAGCCGTCCTCCGCGATTTCACCCATTCCCATCAGGAGCCGCAGGGCTTCTCTGTCCGCATCCAGGATCATCCCGTTCCAATCGGAAATTCCGCGGACAGAACGACTATTTTTATGTGCGGAAATAGAATGTGGCGGGGCAGTATATCTCCGGTTAAGTTAAGGCTTTCTGGGCATGTGCCATGATTTCCTGCTTTTTGTTGTAAAATTGCCAAAATTATCACCGACGTCTTGATCAATCGTAATAATGACCGGGTGTGTTTGACTTGTTGCTCATTTTATCAATGGTCTTAATATGAGCCTTTCGATTTCATCTCAATTTCGCCCTATAACGGCAGTAATACGATACATATGGTAATCCCTCTGTCTATTATTTTTGAATACGAGTATCCCTCTAACTCATTATCCTGCTGTGCCGTCAAGTGATGATCGGCCCCTCCCGAAAACGGCTCAATTTTTTGAAAGACGGGGAGCGTTTCCGCAATCCATAAACCTATGCAACAGTCCGATAAACTCCTGTCGCGGTTGATAAACCGGGTGTACCTGCTGAAGACCGATTAAGCGCCGCCACGGTCGATAATGGACTGAAATCCGTTCCATACAGTCAGGCCGCCGGTCAGTATCGCCCCCGAAGGAAGAATGAATCGCCCTAAAGCAATGAATGATCGCCCCGAAATGAGCTTGATTCGCCCTATTCTGGCGGAGTATCGCCTCATCAAGAGTTTATCGCCCTGAAAAAAGAATGAATCGCCCTAAAGCAATGAATGATCGCCCCGAAATGAGCTTGATTCGCCCTATTCTGGCGGAGTATCGCCTCATCAAGAGTTTATCGCCCTGAAAAAAGAATGAATCGCCCTAAAACAGTGAATGATCGCCCCGAAATGAGCCTGATTCGCCCTATTCCGGCGGAGTATCGCCTCATCAAGAGTTTATCGCCCCGAAAAAAGAATGAATCGCCCTAAAACAGTGAATGATCGCCCCGAAATGAGCTTGATTCGCCCTATTCCGGCGGAGTATCGCCCTGTTTAAATCGAAAGTAAACTCTCTGCCACGGTTGATTAAATCAATCGGGTACAGCTTGCTGTTCCGATGATCCTCACTAATTGATTCCAATTCGTTTGCTGTTGATCTTTTGGCTGTTACTGGCGATTTTCTACCGATTACTGATGATGCGCCATTGTTTCCAGGCGATTTTCACTACGATTTATAGGGAGTCACAGCAGGCCGAAGAAAAAGAACAGGTTCTCCCGCTAGGTAACGCCTGTCCGCGCAGGATATCCCCTTTTTCAGCGGAATAAACCGCTGCCCATCTGAACATTCTGAACCACAAACTACCGCCGCCCGTGCAAAACGATCACCGGCGTTTTCGCGCCGCGGCCGACTGGATGGCTGAGTTGAGGAGATACCCATTTATTGAAGCATTTTACCGGTCATGCAAAAGGGGGAGATCGGAATGCGGTCCGGGGCGGCGGAACGGTCGGTTATCTGCGCGCCCGGTAGAACATCCCTTCGAAGCGCTTCAGGTAGATAAGCAGATACTGAACAAAGCGAGGCCGCGCCATAGCTTCTCTGCCGATAATATCTGCGAAATTAGCCGGATCCGGCATCATTTCTCTTTTTAAAAAGATCCATTTTTGAAACAGGCTGTCGTAGTCCCGGAGCTGTTTAAGGCGTCTGATGCTCGTCGGCACGGTTTTTTTCGGCGCATCCGCACACTGCAGATCGCGTCTTCTCCACCAGAGCGTTGTGCCGTGGCTGATCGGGAACGGCAGCACGTTGTCAAGATGCGGAAATTCATGATAGACGATCATGAGTGTATGCGAGACCCGTCTCCAAGTCAGTTGTCTATGGGCAAGCTCAAGCAGCTGTCCATAATCAAGCCGGTCCTTCATCACATGAATGAGCTGAATGATATCGATAAAATACTTCCAGCTGTTGAGATCATGATTCCAGCCGTGCAGGCAGATCAGATAAAACGTATGGAAATCCGACAATTCAAAAACGTGCCGATACGGCCTGAGCGGAACCGAGTCGTGCCAGAGCTCGGCCGCATTCAGCGACGATGTTTTTTTGCGCAGAAGGTCCCAGTGCACTTCGATCGTCAGTTCATCCGGCCAGTCCGGCATTTTTTTACAGAATATGCGATGGAAATGGTACGGCTCGTATTTTTTCCCGGGTACGAATTCCATTGCCCGAATAATTGTGATGGCCGCGTCCATCTGTTCCGGCCTAATAAGAATATCGATATCTCCCGAATCTCTTGCCGCCAGGTCGCCGTAATACTTTTCTGCAAAAAGCGGCCCTTTAAGCGGAATAACATCGATACCCAGCGATTCGAATCGGCTCAGCAGCTGTTTCAGCTGGGCTTTCAGCAACAGGCTGGCCGAGATGTTTCTTATAAACCGCTCTTTCAGCGCGTTCCGGAAAAAAGGGGGGAGCCGGTCGAGCCGTTTCTGTTTTTTAAGAAAAAAATAGATCTGTGAGCAGACCCGCTCGAATTGCCGGTCCTCCATAATCTGCCGATAGAAATCCGGTTCTTTTTTAAATTCTGTTTGCCCGTCGTAAAGAGTGCGCAGCAGTTCCAGCAATATTGGCCACCTCAATCCGTGATTTTTCATGAACGGCAGGAAAAATTTGCAGCACGGGTCCTGCCTCAAAGCTGCCAGTTAAATAGCGGGAGCCAATCGGTCAATGGGCTTCTGACCGATGATCCCGCTGGACCGGGATAAACCGCAATCCGTATGAATCGACGGCAGCCGGAAAAAAATATAACCCGTCTTTCGACTTAACGGTCGTCCTCGATGATTTAACGGCCGCTATCCGGCATTTAACGGTCGTCCCCGATATTGATCCGTCGTTATCCGATTGATCAGCTGACCGTGAGAATCTATCAATCGTTATCCGGATTGATCGTCCTTGCCGATGGTTTATCAGCATTCCCGGTAATCTTCCTGGTGCTCTTCGAGTTTATCGTTTGTCCGCAGGATGACTGCCGTCAGCGGATTTACCGACTGTGCTCTGTGGCTTATCGCCTTTCGATAAGAGGGCTCAGGAAGAATCAGCGGTGAATTCACGCCGCAGTGTGACATGAACTGACGGAGTACTCGCCATTTACTGGGCGGCGCTCTTTACATAGTCGCGATTGTGTCTTTTCCGATCAGCTGGAGCCGGCGATAGAGTCCTTTTTCCGCCATCAGACGTTCATGCGGCCCCTGCTGGACGATCTTCCCTTTTTCGAGAACGACGATATGATCCGCGTTTTGTATTGTCGAGAGCCGGTGCGCGACGACAATCGTGGTGCGCCCGTCCATCAACCGGTCAAGCGCTGCCTTTACCCGCGTTTCCGTTTCGGTGTCCAGGGCGGCCGTTGCTTCGTCCAGAAGCAAAATCGGCGCGTTTTTCAGAAGTGCACGGGCAATGGCCAGCCGCTGTTTCTGACCGCCGGAGAGGAGCAGCCCGCGTTCGCCGATTTCCGTGTTGTAGCCTTGCGGCAGCCCGCGGATAAAATCGTCGAGGGCGGCCGTCCGCGCTGCCTGAATAAGATCGGTTTCAGCTATGTCCCGCCCGAGCCGCAGATTGTCGCGGATGGTGCCATTGAAAAGAAAAGTTTCCTGCGGGACTTGGGCGATCAATCTGCGCAGCACGTTCAGAGGCAGGGAATCGATCGGGTGCCCGTTGATTCGGATGCAACCTTGCTGCGGCGTGTAAAGCCGTGTGAGAAGAGCAAAAAGCGTCGATTTTCCGGCTCCGCTCAGACCGACAACCGCCGTTTTTTTCCCGGCCGGAATCTGCAGATTCAGATCGCTGAAAACGGGTTTTCCCGGTTCGTAGCTGAATGTCAGATGGCGGAATTCGATCGACCGTGCCGGCCCGTCCGGATCATCCGCAGTCTGAAGGGAAGAGAGGAACTGGTTCTGTTCGACGGGAAGCCGGAGAATTTCCTGCACGCGCTCGACGGCCGTTGTCGCCTTCTGAAAATTGACCCAGTTGGCCGCCGCGCCGGTCAGCGGATAGACGAGATGTTCGACGAGCGCGATGAAAGTCAGCAACGCACCGACGGTCAGCTCCTTCTGGGAAACGAAGTAAGCGCCGAGACACAGGCTGACGAGAAAAGTCAAAGCGCTTGCCGTTGCTCCGCCTGCGTAATAGAAACCGCGCAATTTAGCGCTCTTCATTTCCAGATCGTACAAATCCTGATTCTGTTTATCATGACGCAGCAGCAGCAGGCGCTCCATAGCAAAAGAGCGGACGACGTGAAATCCTTGCAGCGTTTCACTGACCAGCTGCGTGTTGTCGCCGGTCAGCCGATTGACTCTGCGGCTGTTGCGGCGGAGCAGGAAGCCGAAGATTGCGCTGCCGGCGACGGCTGCCGGCGCGATGCCCAAACTGACCGTGGAAAGGGGCGGACTGATCCGGAAAAGATAGATAAAAACAGAAAGATAGATCAGCGGAAAACGGATCACATCCACGAGCCGGGTACCCAGCATATTCTGAATGGCCGTGATGTCGTTGCCGAACCGCGACAGCAGGTCGCCGGAACGAAGTGAATTCATCGTTCCCGTCTGCAGCAGCAATATATGCCGGTACAACGTTTCTTTCAGATCGCGTGTCACAGCGAATACGGCGGCAGATTCAAAAAAAGTATCGAAAAAATTGACAGCGATCGTGAACAGCAGCAGACCGGCACCGACCGGCACCAGCCGGACCAGTTCGGACAAACGGCTGCCGACGGCTGCGTCCGTGACTTTGCCGAAATAAGAGGCCATGCCGAGAGTCAGGGCAATGTCGGCCAGCATCACTGCCGTCAGTCCGGTGTAGGCCCGCCAGTGTTTCAGAATCAGCGGGCCGATCAGCCGGGCAGTATTTCCGATATGGCTGCTCAATACCCATTTTTTTATATGCAACAGGATGACCTCCTAAAATTTAAACGCCCGGCCGGACCGCCCGAAACAAAGCGGCGGCTTCCGCGATGCCGCTGATGTCATTTTAAAATGACGATCATGACACAATCGTTACGTAAAATGCATGTCAGCAAAGATCAGATAAACCGACAGCACGATGTCAGATCTACTCGACTTTTACACAGTGTCTGTTATCGGAGATCAGTTCCCAGAAGCTGTCATTTTTTTGAAAATAGAGATCGTAGACGGGTACTTGTTCGGTTAACTGTCTCAGAATTGAAATGACTCTGAGCATTTCCTCCTGACTTTGCGTCCAATAAAACACTTTATCAATCAGATGCAGCAGGCCGCTCGCTTTGTCCAGCCGGTCACGCCGATTCACCGGAAACTGATGGAGCAGCTGGATGCTGGCGAGCGGGCGGGGATTTCCGCCGCTCAGTGCGCTCACGTCGCTTCGGAATGGAGAATTGAAGACAGTGACTCCGTCCGGCGCGATTTTCAGAAGCGATGCCTCATCGGAAAGAAGCGGCCGCGGCCGCGAGAGCTGCGCGACCGTCGATTTGCCTGCCCCGGACGTTCCGGAAAACAGGTGGGCAGTGCGGCCGTCAATCACGCAGGAAGAATGAATCATCAGCCCCCAATGGCGGCGGACGATAAAAGAGCTGTACAGATTCATCAGCGCGTGTTTCAACGCCAGCCTGTCGTGAAACCGGATGTCCGCCTGTTTGAAATCGGCATCGGATTCGATGCGGTAATCCGGGCGTGTGTATACGACTGAGTGTCCGGTTTTCTTCGCTTCTACGTCAAAACCGGCAAACGGGGCACCGTAACCGTCGCGAAGGGTTACGGACAGATCAGCCGGTTTTGAAGAAGGAACAAACCGGAAATTTTCTTCAATCATCTTCTCGAGCCGGACAGAATCACAGAAAAACCGAATCAGATGTTCGTCAACTTGAGCTGTTTTTAGGATCATGGTATGAACTCCTTCAAAAGAAAATGGAAAAAACGGCGGGAGAGATAGAGTAGGAACCCATGTCTCTCCCGCCGGAAACCATCATGCACATACACTCGCGGTTCACGACTGCCGGATCAGCTGATTAATTACAGCCGCCGTGCGGCTTGCTGATTTTCGTTTCAAATCGGATTGTCCGATGGCTGAGGACGATCGGGCTCAAAACTTTCTTGGAATTGTTGTTTTCCTTTTTCATCAATGTTCACCTCCAGTCAGTCATTTTTTTCATTTTAATTGATGATATCTGGAAAATATCAACAAATTCACTATAATGAACGGTCCATTACACAAGTGTTACAAAAAGCGCGATAAACGATTGCTTTTTACTAAAAAACTTCCCGATGTACCGGCAAACGAAAGAGTTCCGCAAATGCCGATCCATGCCGTTGTTCCGGAAACCTATTTGCTTTTCCTAATTATGGGGGAGCAGGTGTGAAGCGGCCATCGCACAAAAAAGAGCACCTTTTCATCAGGCTGGTCCTCTTTTTCGAAAAAAGCGCTATTTTACTCTTTAAATTGTTTTCACATTTTTAGCCAGCCTCTCCATGATCCTATGCCGGGGCTCCCGAAATCCTGATATGATAGGATTCTTTGGCCAACAGCGGCTTGTACCATAGCCGGCCGCTGCGATTCGTTAAACTAAAAAAATCTAAGGGATACGGATTCCCGCAGCCCCGTAGGGAATCCGGGTTTTCGTTTATCGGCAATTTGCGATCCGAACGGCCGCGCCGGTAGGGGGGGCTGAAACACGAAGAGAATCGTCCGGACTCGGAGGCAATCAGCCTGAAATAAGGAAAACCACCCACAAATTAAAAAATGTTTTTATTATAAATATATAATTTAGAAATAAAAATTCTTTAAAAAGTTGTTTTTAAAAAATTCGTGTCTGAATGAGCGAAGGGATGCACCTATTATCTTTTTTAAAACATCCTGCGGAAGGTAAGGTATTTATTCAGACATCGCGACATCAGCGGGAAGTCCATAACCAGCCGCTGCCAGCTCCGGCAGAAAATATGGGAAAGCCGGAATTTCCGGCCGGCCGGTTCGATTTTCGTCATGATGCCGAAAATTTGCCCGGCGTACACCGGGGAATCGGATTTCAAATTGCTGTCTCCTTTTAAAATATAGACGGTCAGCCCGCATGCGTCCCGCCGCGTTCCGATAAAACGATGCGCGATCAGCGCGCCGGCCGGGTCCTGGTAGAGCAAGACGTCGCCCCGGTTAAGAAACGCCGCGTCCCGGGCAAGGAAGGTGCAGCTGTCGCCTTCCTTGATGTACGGGTACATGCTCCGGCCGCGTGAGGAGAGCCGCACCTGCCCGTAACGATCCATGGTCTGGCGGACGGCAAGGCCGGCTTGCCGGTCGAAATTCGATTCCGGCCGGCGCGTGCTTCCGGACAGATTGCTGCAGTAAAAATCGATGTGTTTTGTGTCTCCTTTTTGGCTATTGGCGGTCCCGCACCCATACGACGGCCGTCCGGCAATCGGCGCTGCATTCTGCTTTCTGATTCGAGCGATCAGCCTGTCAATGTCCTTTTGCGGGTCACGCAGAATCTGATCGATCAGTGCCTTCCTGCGGTTTTCCGTCCCTGTGCCGTCCGGGCCCGTTCCGTTTTCCGGTATCGGGGCTTCCGCGGCTTTCTTCAGAGGGACAACGGCGCCGTCAGCTTCCCGGGTGTCATCCATGCCGGCCCATTTGCCCGGCACCTGCCTTCCGTTTTTATCGGGAAAAAGACGGGACACGGGCAAAGCACAGCAGCGATTGTCTGCCCGTCCGGCAGGCCGGACTTTTGCGGCGGGAAGGAGGCCTTCTCTGTGAATCGGTATGTTTTTATCCGACATGTTCAATAAGACCATATGCCGTCATTTGCATAAGAAACGCTTCAACATCCGTCCGAAGCCGGGCAAGATCATCTTGTTGTCCGTCTGCCGCATGATCCTCGCTGCTCAGCAGTTTTTTCATGAGCGTGTCTGCACTCTGCCGTTTTTCCAGCAGCCCCCAGCATTTTCCGCCGGATTCATTCAGATCAGTGACGGTAAAGTTATCAGGGTTGACGACCATCAGATGATCGTCAAGCGCCATGGCCTCACAATTATTCTTTCTAATATAGTACATGTTCATGAAATCAGCTCCTTAATTTCTTCTCTTTTCTGAAAATAATTGCTGTAAACGGGGGCGGCCTGAACAAATCTGCGCAGCATCGTAATGACACGCCGCGTTTGTTCTGTACTGTGCGGCCAATAGAACACAGCGTCGAGGAGGCGCAGCAAGCTGTATGTACGGCCGGCCTTCATCTGCTTATTCTGAAACGCCTGCTGAATAAAATGGACGCTGCCGATCAGGTTCGATCGGCTGTTACGCTTAGTTGCGGCTTCATCGAACGGAGAATCAAAGACGCGTATCCCTTCAGACGCGATCTTAATCAGCACGATACCTTCTGAAACGGGCCGAGACGGATTTTCCGAATCATCGGAAATGGAAAGGGAGCCGCCCCCGCAAAGAAGGTGGGCCAGGCCGTTGTCGACAACACATTCCCCGTGCATCAGAAACCCCCAGTTGCGGAAAACGATAAAAGAGCTGTAAAGACTGATGAAGGCCTGTCTAAGCGCAGGGCCGTTATAAACATATAAATTTGCCGAATAGTAGTCGGGATCAATGTCGATCAAATAGTCATCCCGTCGAAAAATAAGTTTACGTGCTTGTTCGGTTATGCTAAAATCAGAAGTGACAAGGGGCGTTCCGTATCCGCCGTGGATATGCACCACCATATCGACGGGCCTGTCCGGAATCTTTTTCAACGATGTGAACTGGCGTATGACAAGATTCATAAAGTTGGCTGAATCTGCTGTGACTTCAAAGATATGTTCGCCGATATTCGTGTAGATTTTATGCATGCAACGATTCTCCTTGTCTGTGTGTAAAATCGTGTTTTAAAGACCGGTTGATGCTGATCGGCTTTCTGTCAACCCCGTGCAGCACCACCTGCATCGGGTTCCTGAAAACCGGTCCTCCGGTTTTAACACACACGAAAAATGAACATGAATGAATGGGCCAAGTCAGCGGGCAGTTTGGAGTCGGCACGCTGATCTGGTTGCGGCTAAAGAGCATGAAGATAGAACTTTTTGATTCGGCGTCCGGCTTTGACGGATGCCCGAGGGCACGTTGCGACGTGCTTTTTTCATGAAAAAATGAAAACGGACAGTTGTTTTTAGATAACGGATGCCGTCGTGTTCCAAGGCCTGGACTTCGAACGGCATGCGTGCTGTAGAACCGCAAAATAAAGGGCGGCATTATTTAAAAGATCAAAGTGATTTTGATAGCCCACCTCTTTTCAACGGAGCCGATTTCCCCGCCCCGCCTCCTAAAGAAAGTTTCCTTGTTCCAGCATAGCCTGCGCAACGAATAGTCTTATCCTACATTTCACAGCGTTACACAATCGTTACAAATTTGCGCTTACGACATAAAAAATATTAATAAATGTGATATATATCACTGCAAAAAATAATTTTGTCAAAGATAAAAAGCATAAAAATGTACCGTTGACATCGGAATTTTAACGGACAACGACCATGCGGCCGCCGTTAAGAAGTCATGAACAAAAAAATTCTTTTCCGGAAATTAGGCAGATAGGACCGACAGACAATAAAAGCAGAAGAGCTTTTTCGGGCAAAACCGGCAGCTCATGACGGCTTAAAATCGGCATGAACCAGAACCGGGGCAGAATCAACGGCACGAACAATCGGGATGATTTGAAAAAGCTTCTGCATTTTTTGGATAAATATTGCTGGCGCGCGGCAAGAGAAGCGTGGGCCGGGCCTGTAAAAAAATGGGTATTCCTTTAGCCCATTGTCCTGCTGTGCCGTCAATTGATGATCGGCTTTTCCTGAAACCATCTGTCTCTTAAAAGACGGAAAACGCTTCCGCAATTAATAAATTTCTGCAGCAGTCGAAACTCCGGGTGTAATGGCTGAAAAACTCCCGGAGCCGACCGAAATCCTGCTTCTAACGGTCGATAAACCGAAAACAATGACCGAAACCCCCTTCACGTCGACCGATAAAACCGGAGCCGACCGATAAATCCCCTGCGCTGACCGAAAAACAGCGTGCGTTGACCGATAAAGTTGCTGCGCCGACCGAAAACCCGGGCTCGTCGACCGAAAACTCCGGCCTGCCGACCGAAACCCTGAGCGCCCCGACCGAAACCCCCTCCACGCCGACCGATAAAACTGGAGTCGACCGATAAATCCCCTGCGCTGACCGAAAAACAGCGTGCGTTGACCGATAAAGTTGCTGCGCCGACCGAAACCCTGGGCTCGTCGACCGAAAACTCCGGCCTGCCGACCGAAACCCTGAGCGCCCCGACCGAAACCCCCTCCACGTCGACCGATAAAACCGGAGTCGACCGATAAATCCCCTGCGCTGACCGAAAAACAGCGTGCGTTGACCGATAAAGTTACTGTGCCGACCGAAAACCCGGGCATCCCGACCGAAACCCTGAGCCCCCCGACCGAAACCCCGCTAAACGGTCTGGCACGGTGGATAAAAAGCCACGACTGAACTCTTTGCCGCGGCTGATTCAATTAATCGCGTACAATTATTATTCGCACTCATGGATTCCAGTCTGCTTACTGTCGATTTTCTGCTGATAACTGTTGATATTTTGCGCGTTACTGATGAGAAGAAGCAGCACTTTACTGATACACCATTGTTTCCCGGCGATTTTTACTACGATTCACAGGAATCCGCGCCGGCCCGAAAAAAGACCGGACGTTTTCGCCATGTAACGCCTGCCCGTGCAGACTATCCTTCTTTTCAGCGGAATAAATCGCTGTCCGCATGAACCATTCAGAGCAATAGACGGCCGCCCGCGCCAACCAATCGCTTTTCAAAAGAATCAACGGCACGAACAATCGGGATGATCTGAAAAAGCTTCTGTTTTTTCGGATAAATATTGCCGGCCTGCGGCAAGAGAAGCATAGGCCGGGCCTGTATAAAAATAAAATACAGTTTCAAACGGAATCGTCTTCCTCATTTGGCCGGCTGCTGCGGAATGTCTGCACGGGAGGCTGCGACGGGCGATAAAAAATGCCGCTGCGCTGTAAAAAGTACCGATGAACAATCTCTGCAATAAACGGGGGCTGAGGTCCGATAAATCTCCGTTGTTAAAGCAATTATAAGTCATATAAACGTAATTAAAACGTAATAATGCCAAAGAAATGTCGAATAAGCACGCATAAGACAAACTCCGTTATCTTCTTCCCATAACTTCCTCTTTTCTTTGGAAAATAATATGCTATAATTCTTATAGCTTATCAAGCTAAGATATCTGACGATTTCCCGTTCTCTCAGGTAAAAGAGCGGGGAAATAAGAGAATTTGAATTAAATAGATCCATCGCCAGAAAAAAAAAGCACTGTGCGTGCGAATAGTTTATAGACAGCATGAAGGACTTGAAGCTTTTTGATCATCAGGAGGTTTTTGTATGAGAAAAGTCAGGAAAGCGGTCATTCCGGCCGCGGGTCTGGGGACAAGGTTTTTGCCGGAAACGAAAGCACTGCCGAAAGAAATGCTGCCGATTGTCAACAAGCCGACAATCCAGTATATCGTTGAGGAGGCCGTTGCAGCTGGAATCGATGACATCATCATCGTAACTGGTAAGGGAAAGCGGGCGATTGAGGATCACTTTGATACTGCTTACGAACTGGAACAGAATCTGATTCATAAAAATAAATTGGATCTGCTTGAAAAGGTCCGTGAATCATCGAAAATCGATATTCACTACATCAGGCAAAAATCTCCGCAAGGTCTCGGCCATGCTGTCTGGTGCGCGCGGAAGTTCATCGGCAACGAACCGTTTGCAGTGCTTTTGGGCGACGATATCGTTCAGTCGGAGAAGCCGTGCATTCAGCAGCTTGCCGAACAGTATGAACGGACCGGCTGCTCGGTGCTCGGCGTCAAGGAAGTGCCTGAAAACCAGACGCAGCGTTACGGGATCATCGATCCGAAATCGCAGGAAGGCCGTTTGTTCAATGTCAGCCGTTTTGTTGAAAAACCGAAGAGCAATCCGCCTTCCAATCTGGCAATTATCGGCCGTTACGTCCTGACACCCGAAATTTTCGGCTTTCTCGACAAACAGGAAATCGGTGCGGGCGGAGAGATCCAGCTGACCGATGCAATCCAGAAATTGAATGAATTGCAGGGCGTCTATGCCTATCAGTTTGAAGGCAAACGTTTTGACGTCGGGGAAACGCTCGGTTTCGTTCTGACAAACATCGAAATGGCTTTGCAAGACAAAGATTTGCAGCAGGACGTGCTTAAAGGCATTGAGCGGATTCTTCATGAAAATAAATTGCTGCTAAAATGATGGAGGAACATACGATGGCTTTATCAAAGTCGGAAATTGAAGCGCATTATGTTAAACGAACGGGCCGCTTAATTGTTGTGCATCATGCAAGAAATGACAGCATGTCTTATTTGTTGGGCAAAAGAGCATTTGATCTGTTTGCCGGAACGATCGGACTGATTTTAAGTCTGCCGCTGTTTCTGATCATCTCGGTACTTTATCTTTTCGGCAGTCAGAAGGGCCCGGTTTTCTTTAAGCAGAAGAGAATAGGGCAGTACGGCCGCCCTTTCTATATTTATAAATTCCGCTCGATGGTTGTGAATGCTGAAAAGGAATTAAAGGCTAATAAGCTTCTGTACAAAAAGTATATCGAAAACAATTATAAACTGGAGCCGTCGGAAGACCCGCGAATCACGGCAGTCGGGCGCTTTCTTCGGAAAACGAGTCTCGATGAACTCCCGCAGCTGATTAACGTCATTAAAGGCGAGATGAGCATTGTCGGACCGAGGCCCGTCGTGTCCGAAGAACTGAAGGAATACGGCGACAGCACCCGTCTGTTCCTGTCCGCAAAACCGGGATTGACCGGATATTGGCAGGTATGCGGACGCAGCAATATTGAATATCCCGAACGCGTTGATGTGGAACTCTACTATATCCGCCACAAATCCTTTATGTTTGACCTTAAAATTATTTTTCGGACTGTCTTGTCTGTTATCAGCCGAAAAGGTGCATACTAAAATTAAATGATAAGAAAAAACCATATTTCTTTTTGCCTTCAGGTTATGATGGATGAAAGACGGGCAAATCAATCATTAAAAAATATACGATCTTAACGGATGTGAAAAAAACTCATGAAAATTGCGGTTATCGGTACGGGCTACGTCGGCCTTGTTACGGGAGTCGCTCTGTCGGAGATTGGCCATACGGTTATTTGTATTGATGTAGACCCTGAGAAAGTGGAAAAGCTGAGTCAGGGGATCCCGACGATTTATGAACCGGGGCTAAAAGAACTGATCCAAAAAAATATTAATAATGGGCGCTTATTCTTTACCTCGGAACATAGAAGAGGACTGGAAGGCGCCGATGTTGTTTATATTGCTGTCGGCACGCCGCAGCGCCGGGACGGTTCTGCCAATCTCAGCTATGTGGAGCAGGCGGCCGTCGATATCGCCGCCAATATTACGCGCAATGTGATCGTCGTCATAAAAAGTACCGTTCCTGTCGGGACGAATTTTCATATAAAAGAACTGATTAACCGCAACACGGTCAACGGTGTGCATGTGAGGATTGCTTCGAATCCCGAGTTCCTGAGAGAGGGATCGGCTGTTCATGATACATTCCACGGCGACCGGATCGTGATCGGAACCGAGGATGGGGAAACGGCTGATATCCTTGCTGAAATTAATAAACCTTTTGACATGCCCATCCTGAAGACAGACATTTCCAGCGCGGAGATGATCAAGTATTCTTCGAATGCTTTTTTGGCTACGAAAATCAGCTTCATCAACGAAATCGCCAATTTATGTGAATCTTTGGGCGCCAACGTGGAAGAGGTTGCCAGGGGCATGGGTTTCGACCACCGGATCGGTCCCGACTTTCTCAAGGCAGGGATCGGTTACGGTGGTTCTTGCTTTCCGAAAGACACAAATGCGCTTGTACAGCTTGCCGGGAACGCCGACCATGAATTCAATCTGCTGAAGTCGGTTATTGAAGTCAATAATAATCAGCAGCTTCTCCTGATTGATAAGATCCTGTCGCGCTTCGGCAGCGTAAGGGGCAAGAGGGCCGCTGTCCTGGGCCTCGCTTTTAAGCCGAACACAGACGATTTAAGAGAATCGCCGGCTTTAGTCATGATTCCGAAATTGGTTAAGCTCGGTGCGGATGTCATTGCTTATGATCCGATTGCCGTCTCCAACGCCAAAAAACAGTTCAGTGTAGAGATCGAGTACACGGAAGAACTGAATGAGGCTCTGCAGGACGCAGATTTTGCGGTGATTATTACCGATTGGGCGGATGTGAAGAACATCGATCTCTCTGCCTTTGCTGCGGCCATGCGGACACCGGTTGTTTTTGACGGCAGGAACTGCTACAGTTTGGATAGAGTCAGGAAATCGGAAGTGGAATACTATTCGATCGGACGTCCGAGCCATACACCTGAACTGACAAAATAAACATTCAGGATGCTTTTTCACGTTACATGTGAGTTAGACAAGCTGTTTGCGGCATTCATTCAATTCCGGGTCTTCTGTCTGGGAAAGTGGCGAGCAATCGTTATTGTCCAGGTCTGTATTGGCTCCCTTGGATAGCCTTCCCGGATGCAGCATGAATCCCGGTTATTTAAATCAAATAAAATGAGTGATTGCGTTGAAAGTCTCTTTTATCATTCCTGTATATAATCCCGGGCCTGACATAAAGGAATTAGTGGATTGCATCAAGGATTTCTCTCTGAAAAATAAAGAGGGGACAGAAATCCTGGTGGTTGACTCCTCTTCGACAGACGGTTCAACCCGGTTTATGGAAAATGATCCTTCCATAAAATTGATTAAAATCAAAAAAAGCGATTTTAATCACGGAGGGACAAGAAACACCGCATCATCCTTAGCCAGCGGGGAATACCTCATCTTTTTAACACAGGATGTCGTCATTCGGGATTCCCAGTGTTTTGGTAATCTGATCCGCACATTTGAAGAAGATCCGAAAATCGGGATTGCCTACGGCAGGCAGCTGCCCAAAAGCAATGCCGATTTTCTGGGCCGGACGTCAAGGCAGATCAATTATCCGCCGCAAAGTCAGATCAAGTCGCTCGTTGACAAAACGAAGCTGGGGATTAAGACGATTTTTGTATCCAATTCTTTTGCAGCGTACAGAAAGCGTGCCCTCGATGAGATCCACGGGTTTCCGACAGATGTCATTATGAACGAGGATCAATATGTAGGGGCAAAAATGATTGAGCATGGATGGTCGATTGCCTATTGTGCCGATGCCTGTGTTTACCACTCTCACAACTACACCCACAGTCAGGAATTTAAAAGATATTTCGATATAGGCGTTTTTTTTGGCAAAGAAAAGTGGATTCTGGAGGAATTCTCACAGGCGGAAGGTGAAGGAGCGAAATTTGTCGTCCGTCAATTCCGTTCGCTCTTGGCTGACAAACAATTATCCTTGATCCCAGGCTTTGTTTTGAGAAATTTCTTGAAATATCTGGGTTATAAGCTGGGCATGAACGAGAAGCTCTTGCCTCTTTTCATAAAAAAGAAATTGAGTATGAACAAACAGTACTGGCACAATAAAGGATAAGTGATGAAGAACCTGTTTTGTATACGACTCAATAAAGAAGCAGCAATTATCGAAAATATCTTGCTGAAAAGAGCATGCTTTATAACATGTGAGAGGGGCGGTTTTTATTAAATCGGCATTTAATGCACTATTTTATGTTTTTGTTTTTACAATGTGTCTGCCTTCAAAAGATCTGTTCGGGCTGCCGGTAAGGACTATACTTTTTTTATTGATGGCCGCATCAATCGTCTATTTATGGTTCAAGCATCAGATTAAATTTGAGAAAATATATTGGCTGGTCCTGTTCGTACTCTTTTGTACGGGAATCTGGTTCGTGATCGGGTTTATGAACGGATTCCGCGGGGAGGCCGTTCAGCAGTTCACGACCATTCTCTTCCTGATCAGCACCGTAATGATCGTCTATTTCTTAGTAGCCAATCGCTTAGTCAATCAGGAGATGGCCAGGCGGACACTCTATATTGTCATGTTCGTCATGATATTGGGCAAGATAATTGTAGAGCTGTTTGTGGTCGGTCATTTACTAAGCCTTCAGAGCTTTAGATTTCTTTATGGCAGCCTTCTGGGAGCCAATAATATAACATTATCCGTACCGGGACTAAACTTATTCAGAATTAATTCGGCGAATGATTCTCTGGTACTGGCCCTGCTGAGTTTTTATCTGATTGATAAAAGGGTTGGATTTTACAGTAAATTATTTGCGGCTTTAGCCGGCACTTATTTCGTGTTAATTGTTTATTCCCGTGTATTTTTTGCACAATATGCCGGACTGATGTTTATCGTTCTCGCGGTCGCGTTTTTCAAGAGCCGCTCAAAGAAAAAAATCCTGCTGATTGCCTCGTCCGTACTGATCATGCTGGCAATTTTTCAAACGTTTAATTCCGGCGGCGTCGGTTCTTCAACCGGCGGCCATTCATCTGTCGCTTCGGCATTCAACAACAGATTTAACAGTGCCGGTACAAAAATATCCGACAACACAAGGACGGAACAGAGTGCGTATTTGCTGAGGGATATTAAAAAGAACCCAATCTTTGGAATGGGGATCGGTGCTTATGATAAACAGCTGATCCGATCACAGACAAATAAATATTCGTATGAAAAGGAGTATTATGCATTACTGATGCAGCTCGGAATTGTAGGATTTATTTTAATCATTATCGGAACTGTGCTCGTGTTTGTAAAATTAATCTCAATAAGAAAAGTTTCCGATAGAATGGTGCAGGTAATGATCTTATTTAACCTTGCCATCTGGTTAATCAAGCCACTTTACAATCCCGGCTTAATGTCAAGCACGTCTGCATCAATTATTGCTTCAATAATTATCGTCTCATTTTGTTATCAAGGGGCCGGAAAGATCGGGGAGTATTCCTGATTGCTGCCCGTCTCTTTTTATCTGTAAAATCGTGTTCGATCATCTGGATAAAGCTGACATGACAAGCTGCAGCAAGGAATGAAGTTAGATGGCGCAAAGCGCAATACTATTGTCAACTTATAATGGCGAAAAATATCTGAAACAGCAACTGGACTCGCTTGAAAATCAGACGGATCAAAAATGGGATCTGATTGTTCGGGATGATGGGTCTGAGGACGATACACTGGCCATTCTAAAGAAATATCAGGATAAAACGGCTCATAAAGTGATTTTTATGGAGGATCATTTGAAATATGGAGCTGCCGGAAGCTTTTTGGCCTTGCTGGAAGCGGCGGTGGAACTGAATTATGATTATTTATTTTTCTGTGATCAGGATGACGTGTGGAAACCCTTCAAGCTGGAAACGTCCATAAAAAAAATAAATGAGGTTGCCGCTGAAAATAATCAGGAATCCGTGCTCGTTCACAGCGATCTTGAGATTGTTGATGAACATTTAAAGACGATCTATCCTTCGATGTGGTTAGCAAGCGGCACAAATCCGCGGAATAATAAAATAAATAATTACTTGGTTGAAAATAATGTCACAGGCTGCACACTGGCATTAAATAAACAGGCAGCCGATCTGATCGTCCGGATCAGCCGTGCGGCCAATAAGAAGAAACTTGTGATGCATGATTGGTGGAGTGCGCTGATCGTTTCTGCCTTCGGAAGGGTAGCGTTCATTCAAGAAACGCTGGTTTTATACAGACAGCACAGTAAAAACACGATTGGATTGAATAAGAAAAACTTAATTTCAATGCTGACAGAAAAATATGTAAAAGATAAAAATTTTACACTGAACAACGCTGTGAATCAAGCACAGGAGATCAGAAAGTATCTGGATGAATGCCGCTTTGAAAACGAAGAAGCCGAACAGCTGATCATTGGTTATTCGACTATTTTAAATCAACCGCCAGTCAAACGGCTTAGATTTTTAAACAAATACCATCTTCGCAAAACCGGTGCCGTTAAAAATCTTGGATTTATTCTTTTAATGCTGCTCAAAAGAAGAAGAAAGTAATCAAAGCTTTTTATAAACTCTACGAACAGTTAAATGTGTGAAAGGAGCCGGTGCTTTCTTATGAGAGCGGTCATTGTTTTATATAATCGTGATATGCACTCTTCACTGACTCTGAAATCCCTTCAGCATATTGACGGCCGGTTCAAAAAGAAGATCAATATCGATATATACGACAACAGTCCCGAGCCGGCAGGCATTGACTACAAAGAGTGCCTGAGCGGATTTAAATCCGTGGCGTATAAATCCGATGTGCGGAATTCCGGACTGGCTGCCGCCTATAATTATACCCTGGGCCGATGCGGCAAAGAGGATCGATGGCTGTTGCTAATGGATCAGGATACCCGGATCACCGACCTGTTTTTTGAAAGTATCGGCAGACTCACTGAAAACAACGCTTTGGATGAAAATATAGCGGCAATCGTTCCGGATATTTTTAATGAGCGGGGAGATTTTATCGTTCCGGTTAAAGTGAGTAAAATTCTGGGGCGCTATTCGTTTTTTAAACCAGACAATCACCTGATTTCCGGAGAAGTGCGGACGATTAACTCCTGTTCATTAATCAATGTCCGTTTCCTTCATGAAATCGGCGGATTTAATAACGCCTTTCAACTGGATTGTCTTGATCATTGGTTATTCCATACAATTTATCAGAAAAAGAAACGGGTCTATCTGACACATGACCGAATCGTGCATGAACTGTCAATCAATAATACAGATATCTATGTTTCAGAGGAAAGATACAAAAGCATATTGGATGCCGAACAATTATTTTATCGGACTTATACAAGTAAGATGAATTATGGATTTTATAAAGTACGGCTCATGAAGCGGGCAGTAAAGCAGAAATTAAAGGTCAAAAACCAAAGAATTTTTAAAATGACCCTGAACAGAATTTTTGGCGGCAGGCCATGAAATGTGTAGGATGTGTTTCAAGTGGATCATAATAAAGTAATGGTTTCAGTGATCATTCCAACGTATAATCGGGAGAAAACCATTTCAAAATCCGTGCTGAGTGTAGCAAACCAATCTGTAAGAAATATAGAAGTTCTGGTCATTGATGACGGGTCGACGGATGCCACTGGGGAAGTCATCAGAACCTTGTCCGCCGAAGACCCGCGCATCAAATACTATAAACAAGAAAACGGCGGCGCAAATAAAGCAAGAAACCTGGGCATTCGGCTGGCGGCAGGAAAGTACGTTGCCTTCAACGATTCGGATGACATCTGGAGACAGGATAAAATAAAAAAGGAATTGGAAATCTTGCAGAACCGCCGGGAATACAGAGGCGTTTTTTCAAAATTCGAACTGCACTACGTGAACGAAAACAGATCCTTGGTCAGACCTAAAAGAGTAGAGAAACCGCTCTATCATCAGTTAATGGTGGCTAATGTCGTGAATACGCCCAATTTTATCATAGAAAAAAAAGTGATTCAGGAAATGGGCGGCTTTAATGAAGAGCTGCGGCGCTTTCAGGACTGGGAGCTGGCTACAAAGATCTCCCGGAAATACAACTTGTTTTTTTTAGATGAAATTCTGACCGACACCTATCAATTCGGTTCGGGCCACTTGTCTAATAATATAACTGCGGCGTATGAGAGCTATCATTTGATCGAGCGGGAATTCGAAGAGGACAGGAACAGAAACCCTCGGGTCAAACGGGATTTCTATTTTTACCGGGCGATGTTTTTCTACGGCACAGAAGAGTTTAAATCCGCTCTTTTTGGAAGTTTAAAAAAATGCAATTATAATCTCATATTAATAGCAAAATTATCGCTGAAATATATGCAGCTTTTAGCGCAGCGCCGGAAAAAGTAATCGATCGGACGAAAAGTTTTTTGAATTCTTCAGGAGGAAAATAAAGTGGGTATAAGGGTCTGGATGCATCCAAAATTCAATCCGACAAATAAATATAATGATTTACTCTCCCGGTCGCTGGAAAACGAAGGTGTAGAAGTAAGGGAATTTTCTTTTAAAAAAATCGCGAAAATGAAAAGGGGAGATGTTGTCCATTTTCATTGGATCGATTCTTATTATCAGAAGAATAATCGATGGAGCATGCTTGTTAAATCGAAAATATTCTTCTCTTTTTTATACATTTTGAAACTGCGCGGCATAAAGCTTGTATGGACCGTACATAACCTCTATCCGCATGATTATAAATGGCCGGGGCTGGAGAAAAAAATCCGGGCGCAGATGATGCGGCTATGCGATAAACTGATTGTTGCGGCGGACTCGATTAAACAGGAAGTCGTCAAAGAATTCGGTATCGCTCCGGAGAAAATAGAGATTATCCTGCACGGCCATTATTATGGAGCCTATCCGGCCCATCATCTTTCCTATCGGAAAAAATACAACATTGATGAAAACAGACTGGTTTTTTTATTTGTCGGAGCAGTCAAGGAATACAAGGGTGTTATCCCACTCTTAACAGATTTTACGAATTTGGACGACAGAAATTCAAATTTAATCATTGCAGGCAAGGTGTACGACGGTCTGGAGAAATCAATCATGCAATTTAAAGGCAAAAATGGAGTGATCCTTGATTTAAGATTTATTCCTGATGAAGAATTAGCGGACCTGATTCTCAGCAGTGATTTTGTTGTGCTGCCTTTTAAAAATATTACCACTTCGGGCAGTGCAATCTTGGCGGCTTCTCTCAGGAAAAAAATAATATGCCCGAGCACACCGTTTATGAAAGAATATTTTAATGATTCGATCGCAATAATGTATGACGGCAGCGATACGAACGGTTTATGGAACGCTCTGAAAGGTTGCATGAGCGACCGAAAAAATAAAGATATTCCCGATGCAGCATACCGTGCCTTTCTGAGCAAACTCAGCTGGAAAAAAGCGGGGGAAAATATTAAGAATCTTTATCTTTCATTGTAGCCCCTGAACGAACACGAGTCAGATCCGGCTTTGGCAGGAGGAAATTTTGATGACCGAGCACATCGCGACAATTATTTTAAACTATAAACATCATCAGGAAACAGCGGCATGTGTAGAAAATGCGATCTCTTTCGGGGTTACAAGCCCTATTATTGTCGTTGATAACAAATCGCCGAATGATTCGTATAAAATTCTGCTGAATTTATCCCGGAAGTATAGAAACGTTCATGTGATTTCAACCGACGCGAACAAGGGCTATGCTTATGGCAATAATTTCGGTGTCAACTATGCAAAAAGTCGGTTTCCGGATCTTGACTATGTTGTGATACAGAATCCGGATGTCCGGCTGATTTCAGCTCATACATACAGTCATCTAATGGCCATTCTTCAATCTGATGACAGGGTTAAGCTGGTCGGGAGTGTTATCAGTCAGAACGGCGTGCTTTCCTACGAATATTCTGGATGGAGCCTGCCGTCCAAATTCTACATATTCTCCGGATTTGTGCGTGGAAATAAGAAAGCCGCTTTTTCACTGGCAGCGGGGAAATGGCCGATGTCTTTTGTCGATGTGGTGGCAGGGTGTTTTTTTATGACCAAGCTGGATTACCTGGACAACGGTCTGTTCCAAAATACATTGTTCGATGAAGGCACCTTTCTTTACAACGAGGAAAATATTTTAGCTTTCAAATTAAAAAAACTGGGTTTCAGGGAGGCTGTCTCATTAACGGATTTCGTCTCTCATTATCATAAACCTGAAAACCCGAGTTATACCGAGACGCGGACTCTCTTTAAAAAAATTTCAAAATCAAATATTTATATGCTGAAAAAATACTACCGTATTAGCCGCTTCGATTTGATCATCTATTATCTTTTACATTTTTATCAACATTTAGTGCTTTTTTACAGATATTTTATCGGACGCTTTCTCAGAAAGATGGTCAAGAAAATCATAAAAGCCGGATAATGTATCATAAAAAAGCGGCATCACTGAAGAGCAGATGACAATCTGAGCCGGATATTAATGGGAGAACCCAATGGAAATAAAAAGCAGTTTATTTAAAAATTATTTATTCAATCTGTCCTATCAAATCCTGATCATACTTTTGCCGATTATTACCGTTCCGTATATCTCAAGAGTATTAAAGCCTGCGGGTGTCGGACTGAATTCATATTCCGCAGCAATTGTATCGTATGTCATTCTTTTAGGGGGCCTTGGCTTTCAGTTCCAGGGCAATAAGGTTATTGCAACGTCAAGGAACGACAACACGGCGATTATCCGCCGTTTTTGGGAGATCTATTTGTTAAGAACGGCATCGATGCTCCTGGCTTTAATTATCTATGTTTGCTGGGTTATTGCGATGTCTCCCGGTGAATGGCTTCTGTATTTAGTACAGGGGATCGGCATCTTTGCGGCGGTATTTGATATATCGTGGTTTTTTCAGGGCCTGGAAGAGTTTAAAAAAATTGTGACAAGAAATTTTATCGTCAGAATTGCCAGCGTGATTCTTATGTTTATTTTTGTAAAAACGCCTGACGATCTTTATACATACATCTTTTTAACTCAAGGATCGGTATTTTTCGGGAATATCATGTTATTTCCTTACTTGAGAAAATATAAGGTCTTTTCCAACTTCGGCCGTTCTCTTTTTAAATGGCTGAATTTTAAACAGCATGTGATTCCGTCTTTACAGTTATTTATACCGTCATCTTTCACGATGATTTATACCGTGCTGAATAAAGTCATGCTCGGTTTTTATACAAACCCGACAAATGTCGGTTTCTTCGACAATGCTCTGAAAATCGTGACAATTGCTCTGACCATCCTGACCTCTCTAGGAACGGTTATGTTTCCAAGGGCCTCCTATTATTATTCAATCGGAAATCATGAAAAAATGAAGGCACAGTTCAATATCTCTCTGAAGATATCCCTGGTCATTTCGATCGGGTTTTGTGCGGGGATTATCGGAACGAGCAAAAATTTCGTCACCTGGTTTTTTGGCCCCGGCTACGAGAGCATTGCCGTGATTTTACCTATACTGGCCTTTTCCGTCATTCCAATATCTTTGGCAAGCGTAGCCATTCTGCAATATCTTGTCCCAAGCGGGAGAAACAGAGCTTACACCCTGTCGGTCGTTTACGGTGCGATCGTCAATATCGTACTTAATTACTTTTTAATTCAAAAATATCAGCTGGTTGGGGCGGCAGTGAGCTATGTTGCTTCCGAGCTGACCGTTACTGTCGTGCAGTTAATACATTGTAAATCGATCCTGTCGATTAAAGATAATCTGATGGATATGGCGACTGCAGTATTATCGGCGCTGATCATGCTGGCGCTTGTCTTAGCGGAACAATACTTTTTATTCTCTGCCAAACCTATTATCGTGACGGCCGTTCAGGTCATATCAGGAGCAGCCGTGTACTGCGGCGCCCTTCTCTTATTGAAAAATGATTCTTTATGGTATTTGATTTCCATGTTCCAGTCAAAACGAAAAAAACGCGGCACGGAATGATATTTTCTAAATCGGCTGCCGATGATGCAGGATAAGGGAGCATCGCCTGTCCGCAGGCTGACAGACAGTGGCATTCAGAATGGTTTTAAGCTTGTATCTATGAGAAATTGAGAAAATGCCGGCGGGATATCTTAATGAAGGCTGAATGACAAACGGACATTGTTTAGATACATCCTTTTTCACAGAATAGGAGATCCGCTGTAAAATGGCGGTGTATCTGTCCTATCTTTAATATAGGCAACCAAACCAGTGCTGATAAAAATTGTCGGCGCTGGTTTTATTGCAGCTATTGAAAAATAATACTATAATTTCAGAAATTTCACCGGAAAGTAAATTTTTTTTACTTTCTTATTGAACGCATTGCTGAAATCGGAAGAGGAGATTAATATAAATTGGGGGGGGAGGTGAGTCCTATTATTAAAAGATTAAGAGATTTAGCTTTAGTTATCATTGTCAGTTGCATGGCGGTGCTGTTCGGCCAGAGTGCATACGCTTCAAGCGGTACCCTGGGTCCGCGCGGTGTTATTGATAATCCGGCTGCCGGCAGCACGCTGCAGGGAACGGTTACAGTGCGCGGCTGGTTTCTGGACGGAACAGGCGTATCTAAAGTTGAAGTTCTGGTAGATGGGAAAGTGATCGGCAACGCGACGTACGGTCTTTCCCGTCCGGATGTTTACAAAGCCTATTCACAGTATAAGAACAACCAGTCGGGCTACCAGTACAGCCTGAATACGGCGCAGCTTGCGAGCGGGACCCATCGGCTGTCGATCCGGGAGACGGGCAAGAATGGTGTTCAGACCACGATCAGCCGCACGGTGGTTGTGAAGAATCTTTCGGTCCAGGGCCGGATGGACAGCCCCGGCGCCGGCAGCACGCTGCAGGGAACGGCCTCGGTACGCGGCTGGTTTCTGAATGGGAGCGGAGTGTCCAGGATCGAGGTTCTGGTCGACGGAAAGGTAATCGGCAATGCGACGTACGGCCTTTCCCGTCCGGATGTCTACAGGGCTTACCCGCAGTATCAAAACAGTCATTCCGGTTATCAGTACAGTCTGAATACAACGCAGCTGGCGAACGGAACGCATCAGCTATCAGTCCGGGAGACAGGCGGGAACGGCGTTCAAACCACGATCAGCCGCACGGTGAATGTACATAATTTTTCGGTCCAGGGCCGGATGGACAGTCCCGGTGCCGGCAGCACGCTGCAGGGAACGGCTGCGGTACGCGGCTGGTTTTTGAATGGGGGCGGTGTGTCCAGGATCGAGGTTCTGGTCGACGGAAAAGTAATCGGCAATGCGACGTACGGTCTTTCCCGTCCCGATGTCTATAAGGCTTACCCGCAGTATCAAAACAGTCATTCCGGTTATCAGTACAGTCTGAATACAACGCAGCTGGCGAACGGAACGCATCAGCTATCAGTCCGGGAGACAGGCAAGAACGGTGTTCAGACGACGATCAGCCGCACGGTGACTGTGAAGAATCTCCTGATTCAGGGGCGGATCGACAGTCCGGCAGCGGGCAGTACGCTGCAGGGAACGGCTGCGGTACGCGGCTGGTTTCTGGATGGAGCCGGCGTGTCCAAAATCGAAGTGCTTGTCGATGGGAAAGTGATCGGCAACGCGGCGTACGGTCTTTCCCGCCCGGATGTCTACAAGGCTTATCCGCAATATAAGAACAGTCAGTCGGGTTATCAGTACAATCTGAACACGACGCAGCTCACAAATGGGAGCCATCAGCTGTCGGTCCGGGAAACAAGCGTGAATGGCAGACAGACGACAATCAACCGTACCGTGACCGTGAAGAATCTTCCGGCTCAGGGCCGAATGGACAATCCTGCTCAGAACGGCGTAATACAAGGTTCGTCGTACTCGGTACAGGGCTGGTTTCTGGACGTAAGCGGCGTGTCGAAGATTGAAGTGCTTGTCGATGGGAAAGCGGTCGGCAATGCGGCGTACGGCCAGTCGCGTCCGGATGTCTACAAGGTCTATCCGCAATATAAAAACAGTCATTCCGGTTATCAATTCAGTCTGGATACGACACAGTTTTCTGATGGAAATCATACACTTTCCGTTAAAGAAACGGGCGGCAGCGGGGCTGCTGTCGAATTAACAAGGAATGTCAACATTAAAAACTACCCTTATGAACAAGTGGACCTGAAGAAACCGGCCGACATAACAAAACAGGATATTCTGAATTTCCTTAATGCCAGCAGTCCGAACAGCCCTCTTGCAGCGGATGCCCAGTCTTTTATTGATGCCCAGGACCGCTATGGAGTAAATGCACAATACTTGTTGGCTCAGGCGATTTGGGAAACCGGCTGGGGGACATCGGATCTATACAAGTATAAACATAATCTTTACGGTTACGGAGCTTTCGATATTGCCCCGTTTACGTGCGGCTATTATTTTCCGACAGATGCGGACAGCATCAATTATGCCGCTTCGCAGATCAGAAGCAATTATTTGAATGCCGGCGGCAGCTACTACAGTGCCGCTTACGGACCGACTCTGATCGGTATGAACCAGTATTATGCGACCGATCCGAACTGGAAAAACGGCATTGCATCAATCATGGCGGAAATTAAATCGTACGATGCTTCCTATTATCAAAAAACCGCGGAAATTTCATCATCGGCCGCGGACACGACTGTGTACGGTACGGATATTCCTGCGGGAAAGCCGGTTCCGTCGGATATAGTCATCAATTATTCAAGCGGAACGGTCGGAACAGTGGTGAATACTTCATTCGTAAACATGAGGTCTTTGCCGTACGTGGCCGACAGTACCTATATAACTTCAATAGCGCAAGGCACCCAAGTCAATGTATTAGGGTACAATACGGACGTAAGATATGATCCGGGCGGATCGGACAACTACGCTTATCGCTGGTACAGGGTCAGCGTCAACGGCCGCACCGGATGGATCTATGGACAGTATCTGACAGTAGGAAAATAATCCTGAACCAGGCAGCTGAATAATCCTTTTTTTCTCAACCGCTATCCGAAAACGGTGCTGTCAATAATAAATTATGATGATTGAGCCTCCCAAATGATCCACTGGGAGGCTCTTTCTTTTATTTTATGCGCGTCAGGCCCCAATATGAGTACCCGACTGATTAACTTCAAGGAACAAGCAGCCGAGAATAATGATGAGGACAGATTTAATGAAGAAATCTGAAGTATCGGACGAATAATAGGCGGTTTTTTACGGAATCTTTTGAATCATCGTTTTCCCTGTTTCGTTCGTTCTTCAGACCGGCTGATGAACAGGAGGGGGGAAAAGTGTTCTGTCCGCCAGAAAAGTTATTGGGGGAGATGAAAAATATTAAGGGAACCATTAGGCTAGCAGCTCTTATTTTTTTCGTCAGTTGCTTTATGGCGCTTTTCAGTTATAGTGCCTCAGCCGCGGCTGTTAACCTCCCTGTTCGAGGGATCATTGACAGCCCCCGGCAGAACAGCACTCTTCAAGGTGTCATTAATGTCAGAGGCTGGTATCTGGATGCAAACGGCGTCGGTAAAGTTGAAGCGTTTGTCGACGGCAGGATTGTCGGGAGAGCCAGGTATGGACTTCCGAGGACCGACGTGGCACGGGTATATCCCAAGTATCATAATCGCAATTCGGGCTATCAGTACACGCTGGATACGCGAAAGCTGTCAACAGGCCGTCATACACTGCTGATCAGAGAAACGGGAACGAAGGGAAATCAGTCGATCGTTACCCGGACAATCGACGTTCGTGTCGCTCCGGCCTATGGGGTTATGGATGCCCCGCGCCAAAATGCCGCCGTACAGGGTATCATTAATATCAGAGGCTGGTATCTCAGCATAAACGGTGTCCGTCAAGTAGATGTCCTGGTGGACGGCAAGGCCGCGGGAAGAGCCGTATATGGGCTTCCAAGGCCCGATGTGGCAGGAGCCTATCCCAACTATAATAATCGGAATCCGGGCTATCAGTACGCACTGGACACAAAAAAATTAACAAACGGCCGTCATACGCTGTCGGTCAGGACAACAGAGGGCAGCGGCAAACAATCGACAGTCACCCGGGCGGTGAATGTAAGCAACAGCAGCAGTACACCGGTTTGCGGCATCATCGATTCGCCCGCTAATAATGCGGCGGTTCAAGGCACTGTCAACATCAGGGGCTGGTACCTGAGTGGAAAAGGGGTCAGCAAGGTAGAGGTTTATGTTGACGGCAAGATTGCAGGAAAAGCCGTTTACGGAATTTCAAGGCCCGATGTGGCGAAAGCCTATCCGGACTATAAGAATCGCAATGCGGGTTATCAGTATACGCTGGATACGCGAAAGCTGTCTACCGGCCGCCATACGCTGCAGATAAGAGCAACAGAAAATGGCGGAGCGCAGTCCGCGGTCACCCGGACAGTGACTGTACGCAATGCCCCGGCCCTGGGCACGATTGACAGCCCGCAACAAAACAGCACCGTTCAGGGAACTGTACCGGTTAAGGGCTGGTTTATGAATGGCAGCGGTGTCAGCAAGGTTGAAGTTTTTGTCGACGGCAAGATAGTCGGAAGAGCGCAATACGGCCTGGCGCGGCCGGATGTTTACAAGAAATATCCGGCCTATGGCAATCATAACTCAGGCTATCAATATGACCTTAAGACAGCGTTAAGCGCCGGCCGCCATACGCTGCTGGTACGGGAGACCGGAGTTAACGGGGAACAGGCGGCTGTCAGCCGGACGGTCTATGCCAGCCAGCTGCCAAGCGGCGCATTGAAAAAAGGTGTCGATATTTCCAATAATAACGGTGCCATTAATTTTCAATCCGTAAAAAATTCGGGCATCAATTTTATTGTGCAAAAGGCATCTGAAGGATCGTCATTTACGGACTGGACATTCAAAAACAATGTGACAGCCGCCAGGGCCGCAGGGCTGGAAACAAATGCCTATCATTTTTTCCAGTCCACTAATAATGCGTCGGATGCACGAAAAGAAGCCAATCTGTTCGCAGCTTTATTGAAAAGCGTCGGGTTTAACGGCTATGCATTCGTTGACGTCGAGATCACAAACGGTGCCTCGAGTACCGCAATAACGAACAGTGTCAATGCCTTTCTTGATCAGATGAAGCAAGACGGCATCACTAAGCTTGGAATCTATTCCTATTTAAGTTTTTACGAAAACAACATCAGTCTTTCAGTGCTGGAAAAATCAAATCCGGATTTGCTCGTTTGGACGGCAGCCTGGCACTCGGCAAGCAGCGGCCCGGGCTTCGATACCGACCTGTGGCAGTATACGGATAATGGCAGTGTGAGCGGTATAAGCGGGCCTGTCGATATGGATTTCTCCTTTAACTACAATTTTTAAGACGACCCCCATTTCGAGAATATTCGGGATGGGGGTTGTTTATGCTCCAATGCTCGTTAACTATGCCCAATAACTGTTACCGGAAAATATGTTATTAGGTGAAAAATTATTAGGTTCTGGTTCTTTACTACCACTCTTATTGTGAGATAATTTAAATGCTATTTTCAGGCGGGCTTTATATAACGAACATATGATCGTGATGAGCTGATGTATTAAAAAAAGACAAAAAAAGAGGCAAAAAGATGAGGCAGCAAATCAATCTTATGAAGCTAAGAAGAAAAATTGAATTGGGTCAAGAAAATGACTGAACATATTCAAAGATACATAACGGCAATGCTCGATCATTCTATCTCTCGATCGCTCTGTATCACGATCCGGAGGACGGTTGAAACAATTGTAAAATATCGGTATCTGATCGCCTTAGTGCTTTTTGTTATACTTGTACTTTTTAAAGTAAACGGCAGTTCGATATCGGTATATGGGGAAAGTTCTATTCAGGGAAGTATTGGGAAGCCTGTACTGTTCGGCAAGGTAAGGCCGATTCGCAGCGACGAATGGATGGTTCAGACACCTTACTTTATTGCTCAGGCAAACAGCAAAACTCCGTATTCGGTTGTTAATCCCGATATTTCATTGTCCGGCCAAAACATGATTGTCAGTTACGGCGCTCCGGTATGGGATATCTCTACGCTTGCAAAGCCGTTGAATTGGGGCTTTTTGCTATTCGGGTCGTCTTATGGACTTTCATGGTACTGGTGCATGAAAACTTTGCTGCTTATCCTGCTCTCGTTTGAACTTTGCATGATGATTACGCGTAAGAATCTGTTTGTTTCCATCCTGGGTGCATTTTGGATTACTTATTCTCCTGCCGTACAGTGGTGGTTTATGCAGCATGTCGGCGATGTCATCTTTTATATGGAAGCTGTCGTCGTGCTTTTTTACTATTTCTTTCGCTATTTTAACAAAATATTGCTAAAGATCATCTTCGCTTTCTTATTTGCTCTTTCCTGTGTTGGTTTTGCCCTGACGGTTTATCCTGCCATTCAAGTCCCTCTGTTTTATCTCGGACTGCTGTTGTGTACGCTTATATTTTGGGATTTTAGGAAAACGATTAAATTTAAGACCATTGATTATGTCATTTCGGGGGTTGCGGTACTGCTGATTGTTTTCCTACTGATGCATGTCTATTTGATATCAAAGGATGCGATTTCTGCTATTTTGAATACCACCTATCCCGGTCACCGAGTGAGCAGAGGCGGGGAGGGAGCCCCTTTCGCGGTTAACAATTTTTTGACGAACGTCTTTTTACCATTTAAGGACATTCCTAATACTATTTCTAACAACTGCGAAATCAGCGGCTTTTACAATTTTCTTCCGGCTGTGTTGCTGGCACTCCCGCTGTTGATTAAAAGGAAAGTCGGCAATCTAAAATACGGTATTGCCCTGGCGGTATTTTCTCTTTTGTCGATTGCCTATCTTTATATGAAAATACCTGTATTTTTGGCGAAAGCGACATTGCTTTCTTATGTGACTTATCGTATCGAAATAGCTTATGGAATTGCATCTGTTTATCTAAGTATATGGGCGTTATCAGAATTTATCCGGAGCAAGTCTGTTAGTCGAATGTACAGTTCTGTTTTAAGCCTGCTGATTGGACTCTGCTATTTTATAACAGTTGATCTTACACCTATTAAGGGCTATGTGAGACTGCGCTATTATTTGGCTTTTATTCTTATTTTCATCGTCCTGAATTATTTATTGCTGCGCGGAAAGAAATTTCTGTTTTCTTCCGTTATGATCATCGTCATCATGATTTCCGGTTTGTTCGTCAATCCTGTCAACATCGGTCTTGGAAATATGTTCCATAACAATCTGACATCAACGGTGCAGAGCATTAAAAAACAAAATCCGAATGCCCGTTGGATCGCATTGAACGGTTCATCCATGGGTTCCTATCTCTATGCCCTTGGAATTAAGGATCTGGACGGAACCGATTATTATCCGGATATGAAGAAATGGAAGCTGCTCGACCCGGATGGCAAATATATGAGTGCTTACAATCGATATGCGCATGTAACTTATGTGCTGACAAACCGGACAACTGATATGTCTACAATTGCAGGTGACAGCATACTCGTTAATCTGAATGTCAATGATTTAAGAAAACTCAAGGTCGGCTATATTCTTGCTAAGAATAGGCTGGAAGCTTACGCTAATTCTGGTACGCGTTTTCGTAATCTAACCTCAAAACCGGCCAACGGCTATTTCATTTATCAGGTCGAGTATTGGTAGTCTGCTGTTTCTCGAGAAATTACGGCTGTTCCCAGAGGGATTGAGGGGGGGGATCTTAATATGAATCAAGTCAGCTATTTTAAGAATGCAATAAAAAAAGAGCAGATCTGTGAGATGAACTGAAGAAACATGAGCGGCAAAAAATAAAATTGTTTTATAGATAAAGAAAATCAGTAAATTATTTTAACTTTCTGTAAAAGGCGGGCTTAAAATTGCGATTAAGGAGATATTGTACGCCTAAGGCGCTCTTTGTAAGTTATCTTCTGCTGGTACTTATTTTCAGGATCTTTATGGTATCTGATTTTAGAGTTTTTGCAGGCTTTACGGGCGGACCGGATGACGATCTGATGGTACGCGATGCCTCAAGTTTAATTGCTCATGACTGGCTGGGGCCGTTTGATAAATATACCCTGGCAAAGGGAATAACTTTTCCGGTTTACCTGACTGTTATGAATAAGTTCGGCATTCCGTTTCTCTTATTGAATGTGTTTTTAGAGTTTGCCGCCTGTGTCACGTTTGTCATGGTTATGCGCAAACTGATACCCAATCGGTTTTGGCTTGCCGTTCTGTACACGATATTAATGTTCAATCCAATGGCGACGTATTACTGGACATTTAATCGCGTTTACCGTGATTCCATATACAGCTATCTGGTTATATTCCTTTTTTCCTGTATCATTTCCCTGTTTTTAAATCGGTACGGCTCTCTGCTGAAAACGGTGTGGTTAAGCGCGTGCTCCGGATTTTTCCTGGCTGCCGTCTGGCTTGCAAGAGAAGATTCTCCATGGGTGCTGCCATTTGTCATTGCTGCCCTGTTAATCACAGCTTTAGGCATTTGTTTCAATAAAAAAGTGGCTCAGAAAATTAAGCGTCTACTCGCGCTTGCCCTTGTACCTGGCGTTCTCATTCTATCCATCTTGCTTGTTTCGATCATCAATGATCATGAATATGGCTATTTCGGTACCAATGAATTCACGAGCGGCAGTCTTCCGCTGCTTATAAAAGAACTTTCCATTATTAAACCGGATGTGTGGAATCCCCGTGTACCGATTCCTAAATCGACGCGTGAAAAAGCCTATGCGGTATCGCCGACCTTTACGAAAATCAAAGGCCAATTAGAAAATAATCATACGATGAGAATTGAAAAGGGGAATCCGACATGCGATATATTTGTCTGGATACTTCTGGACAGCGTACAGAACGCGGGCATGAAAAGCGCCTCTTCAACGCAAAAATTTTACAGACAGTCGGCGGAAGAAATTCAGAAAGCGATCAACGAAGGAAAGCTGCAGACACGCGGCGGTTATATGACGATCTTCGAGTCGCCCTGGGACAATCGTTATATCAGTCCTTTATTTAAGGCGCTGGGAGAAACGGTGCATATGACTGTTTTTATGGAAGATCATTTGCATCAAAAATTAGGGGCTGCAAATGTTCCTTCAACAGGTCCAGTTAATCAGATACGTACATTGGAGCGTGTAACAAACAACCTGGCATATAATCCTGCGGAGCCGATTCCGCCCCAGCAAAAGGTGGATTTTTTCAATAAACTGGCTTCCGTCTATAAATTTTTGAATCCGGCAGCCACTGTGCTGGCCGTTGCCGCCTATCTCTATATTTTTGTGCGTTTCTTAATCAGCATCCGTACGAAAAAATATATCTTTTTTTCTGAATGGATCATATTAACAGGTTTATGGATGAGTTATTTGGTAAGAATGCTTTTGCTCTCTTATTCTGATGTCGGCACTAATTTTATGCTGTATCCAATGTACCTTGCCCCCGGTTATTGGCTAATCGTGATGTTTAATTTTTCGAGCCTGTTTATTGCCGGCAGAAGTCTGTGGGAAATCGGACAGAATCATTTCAGATTCGGCAATATAAAACATAAAGATATAAAAAATGAATATAATAGTACTTACGGAGAATTTGATTGATCATCCGCTCCTTGATGATCCACCCTCTAATATATGGATAATCGGTCGATTTATTTTAGAAAAGCGAATTTCCGATTTTCTCGGAGAGGGGGGGGAAGGAGCGAACCCAAAATTTTTTATAAAAGATTGCCCGAAGATTGATGGAGGAGTGGAAAATGGCTTTATCAAGAACAGAGCGGAATGCACCCCATCCCCATACAGCTGCCGGCTGCAAACATTTCAGCCCCCTATCGGTAAATGGAAGCAGAAGCTATCTGTTCATGAAGAGGCTGCTGGATATTTTCGGAGCACTTGCCGGCCTTGTTCTATTGTCTCCGGTCTTTTTAGTGATCGCTCTATTCATCAAAAAGGAAGATCCCGGCCATCCGGTTATTTTTAAACAGGTCCGTCTCGGGAAGAACGGAAAACCGTTTTATATCTATAAATTCCGTTCGATGATTCCCAATGCGGAGGCATTGCTGGATAATCTTCGTGATCAGAATAACGTGACCGGTGCCATGTTCAAGATCAAAGACGATCCGCGAATCACCCGGATCGGCCATTTTATCAGGAAATCCAGCCTTGATGAACTGCCTCAGCTCGTCAATGTTCTGAAAGGGGAAATGACCCTTGTCGGTCCAAGGCCGCCGCTTCCGGGGGAAGTGGCGGATTATAGCGATTATGACAGACAGAGGCTGCTTGTCACCCCGGGATGTACCGGTCTCTGGCAGGTCAGCGGCCGAAGTGACCTGAGTTTTGATCAGATGGTGGAACTGGATCTGTCTTATATCGCGAATCGAAGTCTGCTTCTCGATGCAAAAATTATGATCAAAACCGTCTTTGTCATGTTCGGCTCCGATGGCGCCTATTAGAAGCCCCGGAGTGTCCGTCTCTTAATCATCTTAAAGAGTATCGGCGGCGCGGACTTTTTTGCCGGGCAGCGGAATTTACGCGATCGGCAGTATATACTTGCTTAAAGAGTGATATCATGCGCGAAAGGGCATTAAATTCTGGAAGCGCCCGATATTTCCTTTGACCTGCCGCGTATTACATATAAACGGTGCGGAGCCGTCGGTAACTGAACTGGCTGATTAGTATCGTAAATTGCCCAATATCTGCAGTTACAATTATAGAATCAGGAGTCAATTGCCGACTATCTACAATAAAACGCGAAAAATCAACAATGGCCAAAGAATCAATAACTGTGAATGATCAGAATGATAAAAGGAATTTTTAGCCGAAAACGGATCGCTTTAATTTAGCAGCAGCGGGACAGTCAGCCGGAACGGGACCGATGTATGATGGAAACCTCGGATCCCCGATTTGCCGCCCTGGGTAAGCAAGAAGGACAATCATAATAATTTTTGTGGGAAGGTATTCCATGCTGAACACTATTCATTTTCCAAGAATATACCTGATTTATCTATGCCTTTTCTACGCCTTTTTCATATTTTTTTCTCCTTTGGTATTAAGCAACAAATTAATTATCCTGGTGTTTACGCAATTGGTCATTCTGGCAGGAGCCGTCGTTTTTTATAAAACAATCGATTACAGTATGGTCACACTTTTTGCGCTGCTCGTGGCCGACCTGATCATTCAGCTGTTGATCAGTGTTTTCTCAAATGGCATCGATTTGCCGCTCTGGATGAGAATGATTAAAGCATTCGTTTTTTATGTCTTTGTTATCATTTCAGTTCTCGTTAATCTCATTTATTTCCGGCAGCATTCGATTAACCGAAATTTTAGGCTCCATCGTTTTATTGTTTCTATGCTGAACTTAGTTGCTGTTTATTGCATCGCTGAATATTTTTTTAAGTATAATCCACTGTTCGGCCGCTTTTTTTCAGGGGCGTACCATCAATACTACAGTGTCCGACATGCAGACTTCTTTTATCGGGTATCGGGAACGATGCAGCACCCGATTGTGATGGGCAGCTTTTTGCTGGTCAATGTGATCCTCAACTTCGGTCTGTATGCCAGGGATAAAAAGATCTGGCCGCTGCTCTTTGCGCTGATCAATCTTGCGGCGCTGTTCCTGACTTTCTCAAGGGGCAGCTATCTGGCACTGGCGGTCGCCGCGCTGTTTTATTTTTTGATCAACATCACTGCCAGACACAGGCTGCCCGTCTATCTGAGCAGAGCCTATTTAGTGAAAATAGCCGCCGTTCTTGCGGCGATCGCTGCGCTTCTGTTTGCCGCTTATCTGAAGGGATTCAACGTTATCGGGACCATTGCTTCACGGTTCCTGCAGCTCGGCACAGGTGCGGGCGGCATATCGCTCTATCAGAGGCTGAACGGCTTTCATTTTGTCATGAATTCGATGTTTCACAAAGCGAGTTTCTTTCAGCTGCTGTTCGGCAACGGGGTCGGAAGCCTGGCCTTTACTCTGAAAACGAACAGCATTTCTCTCTATGCGCCGGGTCTCTATGTCGTTGACAATCAATACCTGACCTTGTTCTATGAGTTCGGACTGGTCGGTATCTGTTTCTTCCTTTACATAATCATCAGGCTGTTTCTATTTTGCCTGAAAACGATCGCCGCAGCGGGGGAGACATCCGTTGACCTCGAGATCTTTCTGACTGCTTTTCTGGGGCTTTTCATTAATCTTGCTTTCTATGACGGCTTTTACTGGTCAAATGTTCTTGTCCTGCTGGGCTATCTGGCTGCGTGGATTCTTTATCTCAGCCATTTTTCATTGCCGTCGAGTGCTAAGATCTATCCTAAACTGTCCCTGCTGTTTCACTTCCGCAGGGCCTGACTCCGCGTCTTGCACGGGCAGCGGCGTTTGAGTATAATATCAGAAGTCCGGAATGATTTGCGTCCAGCGGAAAAGTTGTTTTACAGGAGAAGTTATGCATATTATCAGGGATCTCAGTAAAGTATTCAGCGCGAATGTTGTCAACATACTGGTCGGTATCGTCACAGGATTCCTTGTCCCGGCCTTTCTGCCGATTAATGCCTACGCGGATATTAAAACGTTCACCCTATATGTCAGTTACCTCGGGATCCTTCATTTAGGGTTTATCGACGGGGTGTTTATCAAATATGGAGGGGAGCGCTTCAACAGGATCGACAGGGATTCTCTGGCCGGAGAAAAAAACTTTCTGCTTATCTTTCAGCTGGCGGTGACGCTGCTGATTCTGGCAGCCGGCCTTTATATGAAGAGCCTGGTGATCATTGCGCTGGCGCTTTCCGTCGTCCCTGTCAATATGACGACTTTCTATAGAAATGTTTTTCAATCGATGGGTGAATTCAGTATCTATACACGAATCATGTATGCGACTTCGCTCGCGACATTATTCGTCCAGCTGTTCCTGCTGTTCATTATACATGCCGAGACGTCGGCACCTTATGTATACGGGCTGGTGCTCATTAACTATTTCATCTTCTTTGCCTTGGAAATACTGCTGCCGCTGAAAAAAACCAGACCGATCTGGAATGCCGCCGATTTTAGGAAACTGTTCCGTGCAGGCATATTTATTATGATCGGCAACTTTTCGACTGTGTTTTATTATTCGGTGGACAGGCTGCTTGTAAAGCATTTTTTCACAACGTCGGCGTTCGCTTATTATTCATTCGCCATATCGATGCTCTCCGCCGTGAATATACTGATCACATCCCTGACGTCGACGCTCTATCCCTATTTGTCGAGAATGGCCGACCGCACCAGACTGAATACGATAAAAAATGCGGTTCTGATCGCGGGCACGCTGTTCAGCGGCGTCTATTTTGTTTTTGAAATCATCGTCTATTATTTTATAAAAAAATATATTCCTTCTCTCGATATTATTTCGATTTTGTTTATCGGTTTTCCCGCAATGGTCGTTGTCAATGTACTTTATGTCAACCTTTACAAGATCGAGAGGAAACAGAAGAAGTATCTGGCGACGGTATCCGCCATCTTGATATTATCCGTATGCCTGATGATTGCGACCGTCTTTCTCTTTCATGATTACCGGACGATCTCTGTTGTCACGACACTTTCTTATTATGCCTGGTTTATCATCGCAGCGAGAACCTTTCAAAAGATTTCAATTAAAATGAAAGATACGGTCTTTCTGATCGTAAACGTTCTCCTGTTTTTTCTCTGTTCGCAATTTGTCGCGATTTTCCTGAATATTGTTCTGTATTACCTGACGCTCGCTCTTCTCATTTTCGTCTTTTACAGAAAAGATCTGATTCTTCTGCTGCGCGCCTTCGCAGGCGCGGCAGGGCGGAGACTGCAGCGGAGGAGCCATGAGAAAAGGGAAGGTTAAGCATCTTTTTTATCCCTATGCGAAGAAACGGATCCGGATGGGAGTCTGACGATGAAGAAGATAGGCATCGTAATCCTGAATTATTTAAATTATAAAGATACAATTGAATGCGTGGAAAGTGCGCTGAATCTCAGCTACCCGTCCATTGCCCTCGTTGTTGTCGACAACGGGTCTCCGAACGGATCCGGGGCCGTTCTGAAACAGCGGTTCGGAGATGATCCGCGGATCACACTGCTCTGTACGGGTGAAAATCTCGGGTTCGCCAAGGGCAACAATATCGGTATCACTTTCTGCACGAAATATAAGCAGTGCGACTATGTTCTGATTGTCAACAGTGATACACTGTTTGATCAGGAAGACTTCATTCAGCAGCTGCTCGCATCCGTGCCGGATGATCAGCCGGTCGGTGCGATCGGGCCGAAGATTATCAACAGCGGCGGGACGAGCAGCAACCCGATTCCGATCAACATGAACGGCAAAAGAATCGTGAAAGATTTAATGATAAATTTTGCGATTATCCTCGGTGTCTATTCGTTTATTAAGAAGGCGGAAGAGGCGATTGTCAAACGGGCAGACAAGCCGGCGGATCGGCCGCTGCTCAGCAGCGAGCACAAGCCGTTTTTGCTGCATGGTTCGGCGCTTTTATTGACGCCGCTTTATCTGGCGTCCTTCAGGGGACTGTATCCGGGCACCTTTCTCTATTATGAAGAGAATATACTGGGCATTATCTTTAAGAAAAACGGTTTGAAATTTTACTATCAGCCGGCTGCCCGGCTGCTGCATAAAGGAGATGGCTCATCGAAACTGAGCAACAATAACAGCAGCCGGATCAACGCGAGGCGTCATCTAGGCAGCATTGCCCGGGCCGCCCGGCTTCTGGCCGGTTCGCGCGCATCGGTGAACCGGAGCGTCAACCGGATCAGCGACGGCGAAAGAGAATTTTATCGGAATTATTAAAATCTTAAATCGGGGTTTGCGGCATGCCATCAAATGAGAAACAGATAAACAACAGAAGATTAGTGATCCTTAAAGGCGGGTCGCAGTATGTGACGCCCGCTTTGTATAACATACAGGAAATCGGCCTCGGCAAAGCGCTCGCCGGCAGGGGCTGGGATGTGCTGATTCTTTCGTCCGGGCCCCGCTTGTACCGGGAGAAAATAAACGATCACGTTGAATGGGTGGAGCTGAAGCGGATCGGCCGGCGGATGGGCTGGCCGAAAGGAGCGCTCGGCGAAATCAGACGATTCGCGCCGGATGTCATTCAGCTGCAGGATATCACGAATACGGCCACATTTCAGGCGGTCACTGCCAGAGTCACAAGCAAGGTGCCGCTCGTGCTGTCGCTGGGCGAATACAGATCTAAAACCCGATTCACAAACATCATCACCCATATTTTTGCATGGACTGCAAAACCATTTGTGGATGCCGTCCTCTGTAAAACGGAGGCCTCGGCCGCCTATGCGGAAAAACTGGGGTTCCATAAGACTATTTATGCCCCTGTGGGTATCGACGAGTCGGTCTATGTCAATGATCCTCAGGAGCATTTAGAGTGGAGAAAGAAGCTCCGGGATGCGCGAAACGCCGGCTTTAAAGTGCTTTGCCATATCGGCCGCCTTGACAAACAGGAAAATGTTCCGTTTTTGCTGAAAATATTAAAACAATTGCCGGATCGTTATATACTGTTGCTCGTCGGCGAGCCGGTTTCTTATGTGAAAAAGATCATGGACAAGGCGCTGCAGAAACGAGTGATTCTGACAGGCAGAATTGCCAATAAATACATCGGACTGGCGATGCGGCTGTCGGATCTCTATCTGGCCTGTTCGAAGTATGAGATATTCGGCATGTCGGCGGCGGAAAGCGTCTATCACGGCCTCCCCGTTCTCGGCTTCTCGACAGGGGGCATCCGCGAAATTATTGAACAGGATAAGAGCGGCTGGCTGCTCGACCGGCGGGATCCGCATGAGTGGTCCGCATTGATCGAGCGTATATTTACTCAGGAAGGAACATTAGAAGAAAAAAGGAATTATTGCGCCGGAATAGGGCAGAAACTGACCTGGACCTGTCGAAGTACTATCTATAGCTCAACTTACCGCAGGCTGATCGAAGAAAAAAAGATCTGAAATGCCGGCCTTATTCACGGCCGGGAAAATAAGGCGTGCGGCTTGGGCATCCGTTTTTCTTTCTGAAGGGAGCAATTTTTTTGTGAAGATTTTTATCAACGGACGGTTCTTAACACAGGCTGTAACGGGCGTTCAGCGATATGCCAGGGAGGTTGTCAAAGGACTGGACGGGCTTCTGGAAGAAAAAAAGCTGAAATCCGACTATGAATTCATTATATTAACTCCGAGGGCGGAGATAGATAAGATTCATTTAAGAAACATTGCGGTCAGACCGATTGGTTTTTTGAAGGGGCACCTGTGGGAACAGATTGAGCTGCCGTTATTTGTCAGGCAGCATGCGCTGATTAATTTATGCAATCTCGGCCCGGCTTTTAAAAGCAACCAGCTGATCACGGTGCATGATGCCTCCGTTTATCTGAAGGGCAACCATTTTTCGCGGCTGTTCCGGACCTGGTATAAAATTATTTTCAGACTGGAACTCGGATTCGCCCGGCGGATCATCACGGTTTCCCGTTTTTCGCGCGATGAATTGATCAAATACACGCATGTCCGCCCGGAAAAATTAAAAGTTATTTATGAAGGGCATGAACATATCCTTCGCTGCAAGCCGGACAACCGCATTCTCGCCAAAAACAAGCTGTTATCCAGGCCTTATGTGCTGGCCGTAAGCAGTATCGATCCGAGAAAAAATTTTGAAAATATCATCAAAGCGATGGAATATTTAAAAGGCCGAAAATATGATATAGTGATTGCCGGAGGGACAAACCCGAGAATTTTTAATGTTAAGGATTTTTTAAGGAATAATGATGTAAAATATTTAGGATACGTTTCTGATGAAGAATTAAGGGCTTTGTACGAGCACGCCTTTTGTTTCCTTTATCCTTCAATCTATGAGGGATTCGGACTGCCTCCTGTGGAAGCGATGGCGCTCCAATGCCCGGTGATCGTATCCGATAAAGCTTCACTCCCGGAGATCTGCGGAAGGGCGGCCGTTTATTGCGATCCCTATGCCCCATCCGATATTGCCGACAAGGTGACAATTCTTTTTGAAGACAGTAAAATAAGGGAATACTGTAAAACAGAAGGCCTGAAGCGAGCGGACGCTTTCTCCTGGGTAAAATGTTCACAGGAATTGGCGGAACAGATCCGTTATCTTGACTTATAATTATGGTTCCGATACCGGTTATTTTGATTGATGAAAAGAGGAACATGAATTGAAAATCGCAATTGTAACCGATTGGCTGGTTGTATATAGCGGAGCAGAAAAGGTTCTGGAGCAGATGCTGAAGGTTTATCCGGAAGCCGATCTGTACAGCCTGATTGAATTCCTGCCCGAAGATCAGCGGGACTTTATCCAGGGCAAGCATGTGACCACCACCTTTATTCAGAAGCTGCCCTTCGCGAAAAAAAAATACAGGAGCTATCTGCCGCTCATGCCCCTGGCGATCGAGCAGCTCGATATGTCCCAATATGATGTCATTATTTCCAGTTCATATGCGGTAGCAAAAGGAATCATCACCGGTCCGGATCAGCTCCATATTTCTTATGTCCATTCACCGGTCCGCTATGCCTGGGATCTGCAGCATCAGTATTTGCGGGAAGCGGGACTGACCAAGGGAATTAAAAGCTGGATCGCCCGCTATATTCTGCACAGAATCCGCATGTGGGACTGCCGCACCGCCAATGGGGTGGACGACTTCATTGCCAACTCACAGTTTATCGGAAAACGGATCTGGAAGGTCTATCGCCGCCATTCCGACGTGATTTATCCGCCGGTGGATATAGATAATTTTCAACTGAAAACGAAAAAAAAGGATTTTTACCTGACGGCTTCAAGAATGGTCCCTTATAAGAAAATGAGCCTTATTGTAGAGGCTTTTTCGCAAATGCCGGACAAGAAACTCTATGTGATCGGCGACGGACCGGAATACGGCAAGATTAAGAGAATGGCCGGAGAAAACGTGGTTCTGCTAGGTTATCAGGATGCGGAAACGCTGACGCATTATATGCAGAACGCCAAAGCCTTCGTATTCGCCGCGGAAGAGGATTTCGGCATCACCCCCGTTGAAGCCCAGGCCTGCGGCACGCCGGTCATTGCTTTCGGCAAAGGCGGAGTGCTGGAAACAGTCAGAGGCATCGATTCCGGAAAACCAACAGGCATTTTCTACAGCGAACAGACAACGGACTCACTAATCGGCGCGGTGAAAGAATTTGAAGCGAAGCAGGCCCTTTTTAATCCTCAGTCTTGCAGAGAAAATGCGCTTCCGTTCTCGGAACAAAGATTCAGAGAAGAATTCAGGACGTATGTCGAGAAAAAGATTGAAGAAAAATGGCCGACAAAAAAGCTGAAACTTGAGCTAAACCGAATGCGGTAACGGATGTTTCTGCACCGGCCGCCGGGGTTCGTTATTCCGGCACGGTATGGTACATTAACTAGCAAGGGCCGGGGCGGAAACAGCGTCCCGGCTCTTTCGTCTTTCTGCTTAGAAAGTATAAAATTTCATGTAATATCAGCACAGATGAAGATGCTTACCCAGAAGGGCACGGATCCACAATCCTTCGCTAAAATAAGCGATTATTCAAACCAAGGTTGCTGGCTCATACAGCCATTCCAGGATAGACGCACGGATTTGATGAAAAAATCCTTCACGGCTCCGGCTCTATAAAGAAATGAACGACTATGCGATAGACGAATATAGCGCAACCGTCTGATTGATTGAATTTAACAAGCTGAACCAGTTGCGTGGACTAGAGCGGCTGCGCCGAATCGAGGAACAGCCGAATTGCTGGGGAGTCGCACCGAAACAGAGGGAACTTGCACCAAAACGCCGGAGAGTCGCACCGAAACGGGGAAAACTCGCACCGAAACGTGGGGAACTCGCACCGAATCAGAGCAGTCGCACCGAAACGGGTTGAACTCGCACCGAAACAGGGAAAACTCGCACCGAAACGTGGGGAACTCGCACCGAAACATCGAAAATTCGCACCGAATCAGAGCAGTCGCACCGAAACGGGTTGAACTCGCACCGAAACAGGGGAAACTCGCACCGAAACGCCGGGAAGTCGCACCGAATCAGGGCAGTCGCACCGAAACGGGCTGAACTCGCACCGAAACAGGGGAAACTTGCACCGAAACATCGAAAATTCGCACCGAACCAGAGTAGTCGCACCCAATCGAGTTGTGTCCGTATAATTGTGTAAAAAGGGAGGAGTAGATTCTTGGGGGAGGCGGCCCTTTCTTGGGGGTGGGGCGCCGCCCCACCCCCAAGGGCTCGTCCTTCGTCCCGACTCATTTCTTCCTTTCTTTTCCAGAGCGACAATAAAATGAGCCATGGCCCATTATCTCAGCTAGAATAGAGTCGTCTCAAAACTTATCCAA
>NZ_JARAJZ010000039.1 GCF_028765345.1 Sporolactobacillus sp. CQH2019 | reverse complement strand
TCACACGTTCCCGCCGGCGAAATTCTTGATTGAGGCGCTCCAGGATGTTTGTCGTGCGTACTTTGCGGCGGTAGAATTCGGGGAGGGGCAGCACCGCCGTGACGTCATCGAAGCCGTCCTCCATCAGCTGAGTGGCTTTGGGCGCCGGGTCGTCGTAGTCATTCAGGAACTTCTGCAGCAGGGTCCGGGCCGTCTCGATGTCCGGAGCCTGCAGGATCGTCCGGACGCGCGCCTCGCCTTCGTCGCGTAAAGCCTTGGGCAGCACGTCCCGGACGTTGCGCAGGAAGTGCGCCTGGCAGCGCTGCCAGGTCGCCCCCTGAAAGGCTTCCTGCACGGCCTGGACAAGGCCGCCGTGATCATCGCTGATGACGAGATCCACCCCTTTGAGGCCGCGTCCTTTCAGCCAATCGAAATAATCTTTCCAGGCCGTCGTGCTTTCGCTGTCATCCACTTTCAGGCCCAGAATAACCCGCTGGCCACGGTTACTGATGGCATAGCTGATCAGGACGCCGCGGGAGCGGACCCGGCCGTTTTCACGAATCTTCGTATACACGGCGTCGACAAAGAGAAACGGATAGCGCCCGTCTAGCGGTCGGTTGTTCCATCCCTCTACAATCGGATCCAGCCTCTGGCAAAGCTCAGAAACGGTGGTTTTGGAAAACTCGGTCCCGCAGAGCTGCTCGGTTACCTGGCTGACACGTCGGGTCGAAACCCCGTTAATCACCATCTCCATCAGGGCCAGGTCCAAAGCCTGTTCGCTGCGCTGATAGCGTCCAAAAAGCTCGGTGGAGAAGCGGCCGTTTCGCAGACGCGGGATATTCAGCGTCAGTTTACCGATGCGGGTTTTCAGGGCCCGCGGATAGGTCCCGTTGCGATAATCGGTGCGCTCCGGGGTGCGTTCATAATTTCCGGCGCCGAGTTGTTCGCCGGCCTGTGCCTGGAGGATCTGGTTCAGAATGGCCTCCAAAAGCGCTTTGATGCCGGCCTCATGTGTGTCACTGAAAAGTAATTGATGCAAAATCTTCTCATCTAGAGTAATCTGGAATTGAGCCAAACCGATTATCTCCCTTTGGATAAGTTTTGAGACGACTCTATTCTAGCTGAGATAATGGGCCATGGCTCATTTTATTGTCGCTCTGGAAAAGAAAGGAAGAAATGAGTCGGGACGAAGGACGAGCCCTTGGGGGTGGGGCGGC
>NZ_JARAJZ010000038.1 GCF_028765345.1 Sporolactobacillus sp. CQH2019 | reverse complement strand
TTAAACCAAAAGTTTTATCAATTAAAACTTCCATTAAATATTGATTACATGATACCGGTTAATGATTCAGTGCGATTACTAAGTCAATTTGTAGAGGAGATGGATTTAACAGATTTATATTCGACTTATTCCAAGATAAAGGAAAATCAAGTATCGCCAAGAAAAATGCTGAAAATCATGACTTATGGATATATGAATAAGATTTATTCGTCTCGAGATATTGAAAAGGCATGCCGTAGAGACATTAATTTTATGTTTTTGCTTGAGGGAGCATCCGCTCCGGATCATGCAACATTTGCAAGATTTAGAAGTCTTCATTTTGCTCCATGTTCTGAAAGGATCTTAGCTGAAACAGCTAAATTTCTTTATAAAATTGGTGAGATATCAGGAGATGCTATCTTTATTGATGGCACAAAAATAGAAGCTTATGCAAATAAATATACTTTTGTCTGGAAAAAGGCAGTTACAAAAAACATGGCAAAATTGCTAATTAAAGTGGCCGACCTTGTTAAAGAGTGCGAAGAACTTTATGATATTAAGTTAATCTATAAAAATGAAGTTCAAATGAAACATGTAAAAAAGCTTAGAAAAAAGCTTTATGCACTAAAGAAATCAGAAGGAATAGAATTCGTTCACGGATGTGGGAAAAGAAAAACTGCATTGCAACGATCAATAGAAAAACTTGAAGAATATCTTTCAAAGTNTCAGAAGGAATAGAATTCGTTCACGGATGTGGGAAAAGAAAAACTGCATTGCAACGATCAATAGAAAAACTTGAAGAATATCTTTCAAAGTTTAAAGAATATACTCAAAAAGTGTACACTTGCGGAGATAGAAACAGTTACTCAAAAACTGATGTTGATGCTACATTTATGAGGATGAAAGAAGATGCTATGAAAAACGGTCAACTTAAGCCAGCTTATAATGTGCAGCATGGTGTAGATTCAGAATATATTACATGGCTTACAGTTGGACCACAACCAACGGATACAACTACGCTAATACCTTTCTTGAAAAGCATGGAAGAAAACTTAAAATTTAAATACTTAAAAATAGTTGCAGATGCTGGATATGAAAGTGAGGAGAACTATTCATTTATTGAAGAAAATAATCAAATAGCATTTATTAAGCCATCTAATTATGAAATATCAAAAACAAGAAAATATAAAAATGATATCGGTAAAATAGAAAACATGGATTACAATGAAGAAAAAGATTTCTACATATGCCGAAATGGTAAGCAGTTAAAGGCTGAAAATATAAAAATTAGAAAATCTAAAACAGGATATGAAAGTGAAAAGACAATTTATGTTTGTGAAGATTGCAATGATTGCACTTACAAGAGTAGTTGCATCAAAGGGAATAATTGTAAAACTCCTTTGGAAGAAAGAGTAAAA
>NZ_JARAJZ010000037.1 GCF_028765345.1 Sporolactobacillus sp. CQH2019 | reverse complement strand
GCGACCCGTCCCTGAATGTCGGTCAGCGGAACGAGCTCGCCGTGATTGCGGACCAGCTCCCAGTTCGCCGCCTGCGGATTCAGCACATACTCCGGCAGCGTCTCTCTTCGGAACAGGGCCCACTGCGCCTGTTTCACGTCGCGTTCTTTGTAGAAATCATGCATTTCCTGGCATAGCTTCCTGATCGTGTAGCCGCTATAGCGCTCGGCGTGACTGCGGTAGATCGTCGGCAGAACCCGCTCCAGCGGCACGTCCGCCTTGACGCACTGTTCAAAATGCGCGATCTGCGAGACGAGATTCTGCATCTTCGTCTCCGTTTCCGCCGGGGTCAGCAGGAACAGAATCGAGTTGAGGTCGCATTTTTCCGGAACAATCCCGTTCTCTCTCAGATAGTTGGCCAGGATGGTGGCCGGGATGCCGAAGGCTTCGTACTTCCCGCTTTCCGCGTCAATCCCCGGAGTCGTTAACATAAACTTGCACGGGTCGACGAAATATTGATTCTCTTCATACCCCGCGAAGGAATGCCATTTTTCGTTCGGATGGAACTTAAAATAGTCCAGATCGCCGGCCATTTTCTCTGTATCGCCGGCCTGCCATTTTTTCCCTTTTACTTGTGTCGGAATAAATGGTTTAATTAAGGTGCATTTACTTAAGACTTCTTTTCTTGCGTTGATCCCGACTTTGACACAGTCCAGCCACAGGCGGCGTCCCGCTTCCCCTTCGTTGATTTTTGCGTTCACGTCCAGCGAGGCAAAAATCGGATAGAAGGGGCTGGTCGAGGCGTGCAGCATGTAGGCGTTGTTGAACCGTTTATGGTTGCAGTAGCGGGCCTGTCCCTTGATGTGGCTGTCTTTTTTATGAATCTGGGAGGCCTGCGAAAAACCTGCCTGCTGTTTGTGCACGGACTGGGTGACAAAGATGCCGGGATCTTTTTCTGTCAGATTCAGCAGCAGCGGCGAGCAGTCCCGCATCATCGGAATGAACTGCTCATAGCCGACCCAGGCCGAATCGAATAAAATGTAGTCGCACAGATGGCCGATGCGGTCGACGACCTGGCGGGCGTTGTAAATCGTCCCGTCATAGGTGCCGAGCTGGATCGCCGCCAGCCGGAAGGGCCGTTCCGCTTTGGCTCTCTCCGGATCGATCTTGGCCACCAGCCCTCTCAGGTAATCCTCCTCGAAACAGTGGCTGTCGATGCCGCCGATGAACCCGAACGGGTTGCGGGCCGTTTCCAGATAGACGGGGATGCCGCCGGCCTCGACCAGGGTGCCGTTGTAGACGGACTTATGGTTGTTGCGGTCAAAAAGCACGAGGTCTCCGGGCGAAATCAGCGCGTTGCCGACCACGGCGTTGGAAGTGGAGGTGCCGTTCATCACGAAGTAGGTCTTGTCCGCGTTGTAGACTTTCGCCGCGTGCCGCTCCGCCTGATAGGCCGGCCCCTCGTGAATCAGCAGATCGCCGAGCTTTACATC
>NZ_JARAJZ010000036.1 GCF_028765345.1 Sporolactobacillus sp. CQH2019 | reverse complement strand
GAAAGCATTCCTGTATTCAAGAAAATGAGGTAAATTAGAGATTTTCGGAGGTGTACAGAGAAAGAGCCCTCCTGGTATAGTACGGAGTGTCAAAAGCATCGCGATGCATTGACCTCTAATTTGATACCAAGGAGAACTCTCAAAATGAATTATACCCAAAATCGAAAGATAGCTCAAATTACGGAACAAACCCTGATTGTTGGTATCGACATCGCCAAACACAGGCAGGTCGCTCGGGCACAGGACTTCAGAGGCATGGATCTGTCCAAGCGGTTGGTTTTCGCTAATAACCTGGAAGGCTTTCAAGGGCTTCTCCAGTGGGTGAAGGCCTTAATGAGCCAGCATCAAAAATCTGAAGTGGTCATCGGCATGGAACCGACCGGGCACTATTGGATGACTCTCGCTTACTACTTGAAAGCACAGGATATCCGGTGCGTGCTGGTGAATCCGATGCATGTGAAAAAAAGTAAAGAGCTGGATGACAATTCGCCGACCAAGAACGACACGAAAGATGCCAAAGTGATTGCCCAGCTCATTAAAGATGGGCGTTACTCGGAGCCTACTTTACCGGAAGAGACTTATGCCGAACTCCGGGAAGGCATGAAACTTTATGATCAGCTGGTTCAGGATCAGACTCGCATTAAAGCGAAAGTGCACAATTGGCTCGATCGCTATTTTCCTGAGTTTCTCACCGTTTTTAAAAGCTGGGAAGGAAAAGCGGCCCTTCAGGTCCTCAGACAGTGCTACCTGCCTCAGGAGATCACCACAATACCTGATGAGACGCTGCTCTTGGAAATCAAGAAAGTCGCTCAACGAGCGATTGGGTTGAAACGCGTTCGGCAGCTTAAGGCGGTCGCTGAACAGTCTGTGGGACTCACGGTGGGTACACGGTTCGCTAAAGAAGAGTGTCGATTCTTAACGGAAAAATATGATGACTTGACGGAGCGACTCCATGAACTGACTGAAGAACTGTGTGCCTTAGTGCTCACAATCCCTGGCGCAAAGGAAATGAGCGAGATCAAAGGGATCGGTTTGATCACCGTTGTCGGCTTTTTCGCTGAGGTCGGAGACTTGTCGCAGTATGATCATCCACGCCAAATTCTTAAATTAGCAGGATTGAATTTGCGCATGAACGCGTCCGGAAAGCATAAAGGAAAGACGACCATCACCAAGAGAGGCCGCAAACGCTTAAGAGCCCTGTTGTTTCGTGTCGCCATGCCCCTTGCCGCAACCAATGAAGCGTTCAAAGGTCTGCATCACTATTATCGTCACCGCCCGATTCATCCATTGACCGGTAAACAATCTTTAATCGCTTTATGTCACAAATTGATTCGTGTCCTGTTTGTCATAGGTCGTCGTCAGTGTGCCTTTAGTGAAAAGCAAATGATGCAGGATATGCCTCATCTTCAACACACGCAGGGTGTGGCCTGATCTTACGTTCGATCTAGAATCAAAGCCTTCTGTACGAACAGACAATTGAAGCACGGAGCAGCCGGTATCATTTTTTCCATTCGGGCATGACCCAGTTAGAAAGCTTTTTCCGGCCTCCACCTCGTGGATAGGCAGAACGAAGGAATGTCAGAGCATCGACTCAGTGAGACATGGGAGGGTCAGCCACCATGAGATGCGTGGAGATCCAAAGTGCGGTCATACACTTTGAACTACCAAATAAAGGAAATCAAATGATTTTCTCTATTCCTGTTTTGGTAATTCCATCCATATTTTTGATGATTTGTCTGCATTATCCATACTTCAATCTCAGTTTAGAACAGATAGGCTAGATATTCGGAGAAAACACGAGATATTCTAAGAAAACATTTATTTTATAGAGGGAG
>NZ_JARAJZ010000035.1 GCF_028765345.1 Sporolactobacillus sp. CQH2019 | reverse complement strand
ATATACATATAAATGATAAGATTAGAATGTAAGGAAATGATCATATAAGAATGTACAAATTAGTTTTTATAAATTATAATTACTCAAGATTTATTGGGGGTAATTATGATTATACAAACAAACATTTATTCAGAAATTAAAATAAATAAGTTAGAAGATCTTCATAAACTAAAGTCACTTATGGAGGGAAATAATTTGAAAGTAAATAAAAGCCAAATAGCTAGAGAACTTGGAGTTGATCCTCGAACCGTAGGCAAATATATAAACGGATATGTCAAACCTACAACTAGAAACTGCAAATCTAAAATAGAAGCTTTTGAGCCTATTATAAAAGAGCTTCTTAGCAGAGATTCAATTCAAGTATTTTATTATAAGCGCATTTTATGGCAATATCTTAAAGATAATCACGGACTAGATTGCGCACAATCTTCGTTTAGAAGATACATTTCTAATCACTCAGAATTTAATGAGTACTTTAATAATAGGAAAAGGGGACATATATCAAATACTTCGCCTATGAGGTATGAAACTGATAAAGGACAACAAGCACAATTGGACTGGAAAGAAAATATAGAATTTGTTTTAACTACAGGTGAAATTATTAATATAAATATTTTTGTACTAATCCTTTCGTATTCAAGGTTTAGGGTATATAAATTATCACTTGATAAAACACAAGACATACTATTATCTTTTTTAGATGAGTCATTCGAAATATTTGGAGGAGTACCAAAAGAATTATTAACAGATAACATGAAGACAGTTATGGATAAACCTAGAACCACTTATAATAAGGGCAAAGTAAACAATAAATTTCAACAATTTGCAGATGACTATGGATTTCATGTTCGTCCCTGCATAGCAGGAAGACCGAATACAAAAGCAAAGGTTGAGGCACCTATGAAATTATTGGATGAAATAAGAGCATATAATGGAACCTTAGATTATGAAGGTCTGCATAAGCTGGTTTCTGATTTAAACAATAGAATTAATAGTACATGTCATACATCAACTGGCAAAATACCTATATTGCATTTAGAAAAAGAGAAAGATTCCTTATCTGAACTGCCTAAAGACCAGATAAGGAATCACTACAAAATAATCACCACAAATGTTAAAGTAAATCGCCAAAGCATGATTTCATATAAATCAAACCTGTATTCTGTACCACCAGAATACATAGGCAAAAAACTAAAACTTCAAGTTTATGATGATCAACTACATTTGTATTATAGCACAAATTTAGTTACTATTCATAGAATACAAAATCAGAAGTTAAATTATCATGCTGATCATTATACTGAAATCAGTGCTTTAACATTTAATAAAAATTCATATGAAATGATAGAAATAGCTAGAAATAATTTAAAAATGATAGGAGAACTATATCAAAATGAATAGTACATATACACAACTCATAAATAATTTAGAATATTTGAAGATGAAGCAAATGATTACTCATTTGGACGAAGTTNAACTATATCAAAATGAATAGTACATATACACAACTCATAAATAATTTAGAATATTTGAAGATGAAGCAAATGATTACTCATTTGGACGAAGTTATTGATTTTACAACAAAGAATAATCTGTCTTTTGTTGATGCTCTTATTAAGCTTACAGCTCATGAAATTGACTATAAAGAAGCAAACATGATTAAATCTATGGTTAAGGTTGGAGCGTTTCCACATCAAAAGGAAATTAAAGAATTTGACTTTAATTTTCAACCTGGAATTAATAAAGATCAAATATTAGATTTCTTGACACTACGATTTTTAGAATCTAAAGAAAATATTGTATTTTTAGGTTCTAGTGGAGTTGGTAAAACACATCTGGCGACTTCTATTGGAATCGCGGCTGCGAAGCGACGTTACAGCACTTATTTCATTAAGTGCAATGATTTATTGCAACAGCTAAAGCGAGCAAATCTAGAGAATAGATTAGATGCTAGACTTAAACACTTTAGCAAATATAAACTTCTTATTATTGATGAATTGGGATATTTACCCATAGATAAAGAAGATTCAAAATTATTTTTCCAATTAATCGATATGAGATATGAGAAGAAAAGTACCATATTAACTACCAACATAAATTTTAACTCTTGGGATGATATTTTTTATGATCCTGTTATAGCTAATGCTATTTTAGATAGAGTTTTGCACCATGCTCACGTCGTTACAATTAATGGAAAGTCATATAGATTAAAAGATCATTTTAGACAAGAAGAA
>NZ_JARAJZ010000034.1:2500-4748 GCF_028765345.1 Sporolactobacillus sp. CQH2019 | reverse complement strand
GGAACTTATACAAATTACGCTAGTAATTTGTATTCCTTATTCAGAGTGTTCTCTGAAAATTGCACACGAATATAAATTTAAGCCATATCTTTATTTTATTGGTCAAGCCCTCGACCTATTAGTATCAGTCAGCTAAATATGTTACCACACTTACACCTCTGACCTATCAACCTTGTGTTCTTCAAGGGGTCTTACTAGCTTATGCTATGGGAAATCTCATCTTGAGGGGGGCTTCACGCTTAGATGCTTTCAGCGTTTATCCCTTCCCGACTTAGCTACCCAGCCATGCTCTTGGCAGAACAACTGGTACACCAGAGGTCAGTCCATCCCGGTCCTCTCGTACTAAGGACAGCTCCTCTCAAATTTCCTACGCCCGCGACGGATAGGGACCGAACTGTCTCACGACGTTCTGAACCCAGCTCGCGTGCCGCTTTAATGGGCGAACAGCCCAACCCTTGGGACCTACTACAGCCCCAGGATGCGACGAGCCGACATCGAGGTGCCAAACCTCCCCGTCGATGTGGACTCTTGGGGGAGATCAGCCTGTTATCCCCGAGGTAGCTTTTATCCGTTGAGCGATGGCCCTCCCACGAGGTACCACCGGATCACTAAGCCCGACTTTCGTCCCTGCTCCACTTGTAAGTGTCGCAGTCAGGCTCCCTTCTGCCTTTGCACTCTTCGAACGATTTCCGACCGTTCTGAGGGAACCTTTGGGCGCCTCCGTTACTTTTTTGGAGGCGACCGCCCCAGTCAAACTGCCCACCTAACAATGTCCCGTCACCAGATTCATGGCGTCCGGTTAGAATCCCAATACTGTCAGGGTGGTATCCCAAGGTTGACTCCACTAAGGCTGACGCCCTAGCTTCTCAGTCTCCCACCTATCCTGTACAGACAATATCGAAACTCAATGCTAAGCTACAGTAAAGCTCTACGGGGTCTTTCCGTCCAATCGCGGGTAGCGAGCATCTTCACTCGCACTACAACTTCGCCGGATTTGCAGTTGAGACAGTGCCCAAGTCATTACGCCATTCGTGCGGGTCAGAACTTACCTGACAAGGAATTTCGCTACCTTAGGACCGTTATAGTTACGGCCGCCGTTTACTGGGGCTTAAGTTCACACCTTCGCTTGCGCTAAGTGTTCCCCTTAACCTTCCAGCACCGGGCAGGCGTCAGCCCCTATACATCAGCTTACGCTTTAGCAGAGACCTGTGTTTTTGCTAAACAGTTGCTTGGGCCTATTCTCTGCGGCCTGCTCTCGCAGGCACCCCTTCTCGCGAACTTACGGGGTCAATTTGCCTAGTTCCTTAACTGCAATTCTTCCGATGGCCTTAGGATTCTCTCCTCATCTACCTGTGTCGGTTTGCGGTACGGGCACTACTTCTCTCTCTAGATGCTTTTCTTGGAAGCATGGAATCAGATACTTCGGTCAAAATGACCTTCCCCATCACACCTCAGAATTGTTAAGACGGATTTGCCTATCTTAACTCCCTAAATGCTTAGACTAGCATTTCCAATCGCTAGCACATCCTATCCTTCTCCGTCACACCATCGATATTAACGATAATAGTGGTATTGGAATATCAACCAATTGTCCATCACCTACGCCTTTCGGCCTCGGCTTAGGTCCCGACTAACCCTGGGCGGACGAGCCTTCCCCAGGAAACCTTAGATTTTCGGCCTGTAAGATTCTCACTTACATCTCGCTACTAATGCCAACATTCTCACTCGTAATCAGTCCACCGCTCCTTACGGTACGACTTCAGCCCGATTACGACGCTCCTCTACCGCTCACTATAAAGTGAGCCCGTAGCTTCGGTGGTAAGTTTGAGCCCCGGACATTTTCGGCGCAGGATCTCTCGACTAGTGAGCTATTACGCACTCTTTAAATGAGTGGCTGCTTCTAAGCCAACATCCTAGTTGTCTTAGAAATCCCACATCCTTTACCACTTAACTTACACTTTGGGACCTTAGCTGACGATCTGGGCTTTTTCCCTTTTGACTACGGATCTTATCATTCGCAGTCTGACTGCCGGACTCATAGTATATGGCATTCGGAGTTTGATAAGGTTCGGTAAGCGATATGCCCCCTAGCCCATTCAGTGCTCTACCTCCATTACTCATATCCGACGCTAGCCCTAAAGCTATTTCGAGGAGAACCAGCTATCTCCGAGTTCGATTGGAATTTCTCCGCTATCCACAGCTCATCCCATGCTTTTTCAACAGCAACGTGGTTCGGTCCTCCACGGGG
>NZ_JARAJZ010000033.1 GCF_028765345.1 Sporolactobacillus sp. CQH2019 | reverse complement strand
TTCCCCTCGCCGGGGAGGCAGCCGGTGGGAGGAATCCCACCGACCTACAAAAGGGTTTGGATTCAGTGAGTCTGTCAACTCCTTATCCTCGCTACGCGCTACGCGCTCCGTTCCGGTACCGTTGACAGACGCCTGGGATAGCGTTCCAGTCGGCAGACGTGGTATAATACAGTTAAAGAACAGTTCATGTCGTGAAAAAGCCCCTTGTCGGTCAGGACAGGGGGCTTTAACTTTGAGGGTATATAATTCCCTCCATCAGCTAAAATAGGTCTTGAATAGCCAATCAAGGAGTTTAAACAGGACTTTACGTAACACCGGGAAGGTCAGTTCCCGAAGAAACAGTTCTGTTAAACTTCCTTGATTTTTTTTAGGCTCTTTCTTCTTGCTTGAACAGTTCATGTCGTGTCTCACCTCCTCGCACGATCCTAACTGTGGAGGAAGCAAGCAAGCCTTGTTTTAGCCGACAAACTCATAATAGCAAAAACATCAAGAAAAAATTATATATTTACAGATTCTCTGTTTTATCCCCTTAATAACTACTTATGGCTCTATCTCCCAGTCTTTCTCTTGTCCCCTGGACTGTTTCTGCTCAAACGCCTTCTGAGCGTCCTCCAGCTCCCTCTGCGTCCGAGCTGCTCCCTGCTCAAACCCTCCTTCCTCTTCCGGGGCCGGTTTTTGACGCATCATAAATCGGCCCTTCACATAGCCCACCAACTGATGAAAGACCGCCTCACCATCCTTGTAAAGCTCCTCCATCACCTGTTTCAAGTGGCCAATCAGCTGATCTTTTTTCTCCAAGAGGCTTTTCAGCTGCCGATTCTCTCGGCGCGCCTCCCGTAACTCATTACCCAAATAGGCATTTCTCTGTCCTAATTCTTTGTTTTCTCTCTCAAACCGCTCAGATTGCTCTCTAAACGCTAAACTAGACTTAGCCTTTACTTTTATACTCTCCCAATCTCTCCGCGTCACTGTGATGGTCTCAGGGCCGTTTCTGAGGATCCCCGTTCGTTTGATCTCGGCCGGAATCTGATCGATCGCATAGCTATCAAGCCTCACCTGATCCGCTGCTGCCTTAATGCCCTCTAAATTTCTCCGTTCCCGATCGATGGCCGTCTGCAAATGGCCCAACGTTTCCGTCGATTCTCCAAGCTTGCCGGCCAGCGCCCGGGCTGACTGCTCCAACTCTGCCTGGTGCGCGTTCAGCTTGATTTCTTCTGCAGTTCGCCGCGTCAGCACCCTCGTTTTTTCAACCAGCGTCTTTTTAGCCTGCGCTGCCTTCCGCGTCCACTCGTTCGTTGTCCTTTGAGCGTCTTTTAATTCTTCTGCTTGTTCCGACAGCACCCATTCCATATCTCGTGCCTCTTGCTCAGCCCGCGCTGCCTTTTCCTGCGCCTGCCGCGCCCGTTTTTCCGCCTGCAGCCTCTTGTATTCAAACTCATCCAGATGCCGGTCCTTCGACTGCCCTTTCTGAACCGCAAAGCCCCGACGCTGCAAATACTCCGGCAACTCCGCCTGCAGCTTTTTCAATTCCTGCCGGTCAAACAGACGCTTCGCCGACAGCCTATGATCGCTCGTAATCGGCACCACGCCCAGATGCATGTGCGGCGTCGTTTCATCCATATGTACCTGTGCATAGGCCACATTATCCGGTCCGTAACGCGCTTTAAAAAAATCCGTTGCCGCCTGAAAATAATCCCGCGTGCCATTTGCAGGAACGGGAAAGGCCTTAGTCCCTTCGTCCAAATACGCCGCATGCTCCTTCATTTCCGGCCTATCGAATAGCTCCGGACTGGCACTGATGATAAAACTACAGACGCGCACCGCATCTTTCCGAATGGCCCGGTTCGTCTCGACTCCCTCAGCAATCCGGGCCTTGATTTTCTCCGGGTACGAGATCTCCCCCGCATTCACCAGGTCATAGTTCAAATAGGACAACTCCGGATGAATATCCTTGTTCGCATGATTTTCCGTTTCCCGTTGGTTATGCCGTTGCAATCCCCCGAGATTTCCGGACGTGTACTTTTCCATATGACAGACGACAAAAGCCATGAGCGAGCACCTCTTTTTCGGCGAAACTTCCACGTAAAGTATAGCGCAATATACTTCACTACGTGAAGCTTGCGCTCTGCGAGGCTTTCGCGGCTTTGCCGCGCTTGCCTTCGGCAAGAAAAAACTCCCTTTCAAAAAACGCTTAAATGGGCAATCAATATTCTACATACACATCACGCACACGCTCCATACTACAGTGCATATAAAAAACATTTCTGTACGTAAAAAAAATCCTCCACACCAGACCAATGCGGAGAATTTTTCCTTGCAAAAACGCATAAAAACGCCATTAGCCAAAAACAGCAAAGAAACCACGTGAAGAAAAATATCAAGCACCAAAAGCGCCAAAAGAATGACCAATCTCTTTAAAGAGAATTACTACTATTCTCCTCTTTTTTTATCCCAGTTCGGATCATTTTCCCAATTATAAGTATCTTTTAGAACATTCAACCGGTGATCATAGATCTTAATAACCTGATCACTAAGCCATTCTATATCTGACCCCGAATATTCCCTTTCATAATCATAATATATCGTCTTAGGCTTCTTATTTGTTTTATTAAACGCAATTTCAACCCTTACAGAAGGACCAACCGATGGTCCTCCTCCACTCATAGATATATTAAAAATACGTGCTGTATAATCATGATTAGGAGAATCCAATTTAGCAACTAATTTTCCGTAGGGTACCCTGTCTAAACTCGGATGATTAATATAATAAGTAAATACCCCTATAGATACTAAAATTACAAACAAAAAAGCACCTACAGAAATTAATATTATTTTCATTAGTTTTGACATTAAGTAACCCCACATTCCCCAAGGTTTTCTATTAATCTATTATAAAATTAATTAGAAACCATGATTATACAACCAAATACCATATCTAATCATTGTATTATCTTTTGGTTCATCATAATAAGTTCTATACCAAGCCTTATTGATACGCTTATTGCCAATTACCTGAACAATTCCTCCATATGTCTCCAAAGTTCTATCACTAAATCCTGCAGCTTTCCCTACATAGCCATAATGTATATTTCCAAAATCATCACCAGTTATAATCTTACCTCTGAACCGATATTTATCATAATATCCATATTTACGCTTATAATCCCATTTTCCCCCTTGTCTCTCATTCTCAGCAAATATAAGATCTCCAGTTCCACGCATACCAGCCAAAAAATATCCACCTACAACATAATAGCTCATCTGATTAGCATTGCTGTGCAAAATACTCCTAAATCTATTTGTATAATCACCATGGTATCGTGCAGCACTTGCATAATTTTGATTTCCAACAAAAAAAGCAATAAAAGCCAAAGAAAAAACAACTAAAATTTCCAAAAATCGTTTTTTCATGATAAATGTCCCCTTTAAAACAAAATTTTGGTAATTAGCAGACATTTACTTAATTCTTCCTTTTGGAGTAAATTTCCTTTTTCTGCTAGAATTGCTCAAAATTTTGTAGAAAAGAGCAGTAAAAACTCACATTTTTACAACATAGTTTTTTAATCCAATATTCCAATAAGCCATAACCTCAAAGGCTCCGTTCGCTACTTCATCTTTATCTTCATTCACATGAATCAGATCCCCATTTTCGGCATCATCCAAATTCAGACGCCTATGTATCTCTTTCAACAAACCGCCATAGCCAATCAAACGCTTCGCCGCCAGTGCACTATCAAAGTAATACACCGAATCCAAATTATCCTCACTCACCACATCATCGTGCAAAACGTCTGTATCCTTAACCGGATACTTGGAAACTTCAAGCACTGCCTTTTGTTCAGCTATGCTATCCTTGACTCTCTGTTCAATCTCCTCATAGTTTACATCCGCCTTCGGCTTCACACGCCGAATATCCACGACCGGATCATAACCCAACTTCATCGCCCGTCGCCATAAAGCCACCCAATCAGCTTGCTTGACATATGCTTTTGCAAAATAACTTTTTTTCACTGCTGCCAAGACATGAAAATGCGGATGATAAGTCTGCTGCTCTCTGTTTTTCGTCACCTCAAGCGCTCGAAAATAACCCAACAATACATTATTTACTCGCTTATATTTTACAAGCCGATTAAAGCCCCTCATCATGTCAGAAATAGCTACTTCCAATTCTTCTCCTCCAACATTCCGAATCGTCAGCGTTAAAAAAATCCATCGAACATCTCGTGTCCGATTAACTTCCTCAACAATTTTTTTATTATGTAAAGCGATTTTTAACGATCGTCGCCATGCGCACATCGGACAAAGCCTCACTTTACAAAAATAAGCTTGAAACAGCTTTAAACGTCCATTTTCTGGATCCTGTCGAAACGACAACACATTCGCACACTGCTGAACCCTATCCATTTTCTGCTTATAGTAAGCATTCCCCGTTCGAGAATATAATTCCTGATAATGCTCAGCCAGAAAATTTGACCGTAACTTTTTACCTTTCCAATCCCGCTTTTTCCCATTAACCGCTCGATCTACCAAAATCTGTGAACTTTCGGGGGTTGCAAGTCTAGTAGATTCCATGCTAAACTTGTCCTTAGTTAAATATGACATGAATAAAGACTTCCCTTTTGATTTTTTGTAGGCACTTAAAATCATATCATGGGAAGCCTTTTTCGTCTACCTATAAAAACAGTATTCCGGCTTAGAGCCCCAAGGACTCACACCACTTTTCGAAAATCTCATTGTTGCTATATAGTATCAAGTAAAGAAGAAACTCGCTCGCAAGCGAGCGAAAACCCGCCAAATCAATGTTTTTCCGTTCTATCTTCAACGCCTATTCATCCACTGTTCAAAATACAATAAAATCAAGCCTGCGAGAGTTGAGGAAATCAAATTTCCGCAAAAATTTATTATAAATCCCAGCATGGGATGACCACCTCTTTCATACGAACTAAAAAATAATGTAAGTTCAGCAGTCGATCCCTTTTATTTTTCTTATTTATTTTTTCTTTGGGCGCTGCCCAAACCTGCTGGGGAAAACTTCCCCAGACCCCAA
>NZ_JARAJZ010000032.1 GCF_028765345.1 Sporolactobacillus sp. CQH2019 | reverse complement strand
CCGGGGAGAAATGGAGCGCCACCGCTCAGAAATACTTCCTGGCGCTGGAGGAGAGCATCAACCGGTTCCCGGGATTCGCCCCCGAGATCCAGGGCGTTTATTTTCAGAACGAAGACGGCCGGATCCGTGCTTACGGCTATGTCTTAAAAAATGAAAAGCAAAATAATTAAATATAAAAGGCAAAATCCATGATGGAATGGTGACTACGGATTGATGCAATGAAACGGATGGGGATTACACATAAAAGACAATACATCAAAAAATAGACAAAATATAGCATTTCATTTGATTCTTGAGTAAGGTTTCAAGGTGATGACTGCAAAGAATTGCTCAGTATAGATGAAAGGAAAATTTTTAATGAAAACTCTCTATCAGCCAATTACCCGTGATTTAAGCCGAGCACTTGCAGATTTAGAAAAAGTAATGCCCTTTGATTTTCAACATTTGCTGGTTATCGGCTGCAGCACCAGTGAAATCATGGGCGATCGTATAGGAACATCCGGTTCACTGGAAATTGCCGCAGCGGTTTTCGAAGCACTGAACACCTGCCATGTTAAAACCAAGGTGCATTTTGCATTTCAGTGCTGTGAGCACCTGAACTGCGTTCTGGTCGTCGATCAGCATCTGGCGAAAGAACGCAGGTTTGAGCAGGTAACGGTCCGCCCTATTCGTCATGCCGGGGGAGCGATGGCAACCTACGCCTATGAGCACATGGCCGCTGCCACCGTTGTTGAGTTTATCAAAGCCGACGGCGGTATTGATATCGGCGATACATTGATCGGCATGCATCTGCGCCATGTCGCTGTCCCGGTCCGCAGCGATGTTAAACAAATCGGAAAAGCTCATCTTGTGATGGCAAGGACCCGTCCAATGCTGATTGGCGGAAAAAGGGCCGTCTATCCGGAAATGTAAAAGATTCGCAATGATTCGGGGCTGTTTCAAAAGCCTCCTAAAAACAAAGAACCGAGTGGAATGCGCACCAAAATTCCGCTCCGGTTCTTTGTTTATGGTATTGCCCGGCTTTCCTTTTCTCCCAGTGGGCCCCCCTTTCGGACTTTCTTCAGAAAGTCGTCAGCCAGCACCGGGAGCCGGATTCAATCGCGACTTTTTCCAGCCCTCTTAAATGAAATCGGCGATTTTTTCTGTAACTTTTTCCAAGACAAGAGATGAAAAGGCGAGAGGGGAAATGCTTCTCCCTCCTGCCCTTTATTCGAAGCTCCCTTTTGAGACAGTCTCATCTTTCCGCACTTAAAGATTTTACTAAAACGGGCTCACCGGTCATTAACCAAGTAATCTTTCGCCATCCATTTTTCACTGGAAGTAAAGGTTATCGTCAGCCATTCTGTCAAATGTCCATAGCCCAGTTCGCGATCAATTTCATTACGAATTTTGTCTAAATCAGCTACACTGCCGACATTAAAGTCCCGATCAACCAATATATTAATCTCAATAATCTGCGTATTTCCATATACTTGCACCGAGCTGACGTAATCTTTAAACGAATAATAGGCCATAAATTTATCCATAACATGTTGGACATGATTGTGTAAATTCTGCGGTGCAACCATGAGGATCTGTTTAACGGACGGGATTAAAATCTTTAAAGTCGAAGGAAGCATCTGTATCGACATAACAATTAAAATAATGGGGTCAACGTAAACAGATAAGTATCGCCACTCTGTCCGCGACAATACCCAGGCAATTGCAAAACTGAATAACAGGCTTATTGATGACTTAGCATCAATGGACCAGCTGATGTTATCATAGCGGACTAAATTGGATTTTAATTTTTTATTGACATACCGGACGTAGAAATAATACACAGAGTCGCTTATTGTAAAAAATAAAGCATAAAGTATGGCAATATTAAAATCCATCTGATTGCCATGGCTTAATAAGCTTAAAATACCCGAAAAAAGGGCGTATCCCAAAATAATTAACGTAAAACTTCCTTCTGCAATTAAAACAAGCGGTTCGAAATGCCAGTAGCCAAATTGGAACCGCTTGCTCGTTTCATTCTGAGTCAGTTTAGACGTACCTAACATCATTAACTTAATGATGACCGCTATAAATGAAAATACGCCGTCCAAGGTAATTGCCCGGGAGTTAGATATTGTTCCCACTACCGTACCGCCCACAGCAACCAAAAACATCATACCGACAGACTGTTTCAGCAATTTTTGCTCAATGATTTTTTTATTTACCATTTTAAATGACTTTTATTAAAGTAAAAGGCGCTGCACTATTCACCTATTTAGCATTAATAAAAAACTTATTAAAGTCCCCTCTTTGTTTTTAACAGGTATCTATGATGAAACGCCGCTTTATGCGCATACGATGTTATAAGTTTGATGTATAAACACTTAATTATTATATCATACTTTCTCTCCCGGGACATTGCCGGCAGAGAGCCTGTCCCTTGATCTCTGCCGGCTGCTCCCTTCTTCTTAATTCATTTTATTCATCTCTATGTCCGATGTATGTCCGGAAATTGTGGAATCCTTACAGCCATAATCATGTAAAATAAATTCGGATAACGATTAAAACGTTAGCGTATCAATATGGCATCGGTTCGGAAGTGGACGCTGTACTATCAATCTTCATAATCGGTGCCATCAAAGATCGGAATTGTAGACCCATGCAGCTTCTGAAAATTTTCCAGCCGATGACCGGCTGCCTTCAATAAAAAAAGATGGATCCTGGGGGATCCATCTGTCAAGAGTATTTTTACTTTGTCAAACCGTCAGATTGTAAGGGAATAACGTATTCGGCTTAAAAACTGCAATCCCCCCTTTGAAAAGGGACTGAGGACTACTCACCCCGCTCCTGCATACGCTCAGACCGGGCAAGCATGTGAACATCCAGCCCTTTCATCGGTTCCCCCAGTCCTCTGGAAACCTCAATAATACGGGAGTAGTCTTGATAGTACGTCGTCGCTTCAACAATCCCTTTGGCAAATGCAGATGGGTTTTCCGACTTAAAAATACCTGATCCGACAAATACACCGTCCGCTCCCAATTCCATCATGAGTGCGGCATCCGCCGGTGTAGCAACCCCGCCGGCCGCGAAATTAACCACCGGAAGGCAGCCCTTTTTCTTTATTTGCAGAAGTACATCATAGGGTGCACCCAATTCTTTCGCTGCTACGATCAGTTCATCTGCCGACATAGCAACAATTTTATTGACTTCATGATTGACGATCCGAAGATGGCGAACGGCTTCAACAATGTTTCCGGTTCCCGGTTCTCCTTTAGTTCTGAGCATTGACGCACCCTCGCCGATCCGCCGTGCGGCCTCGCCCAGATCCCGGCAGCCGCAGACGAACGGTACCGTAAATTCTTTTTTGTTGATGTGATAAATATCATCGGCAGGAGTCAGCACTTCGCTCTCATCAATATAATCAACACCCATAGCCTCCAGCATGCGGGCCTCAACTATATGGCCGATCCGGGCTTTAGCCATAACCGGGATAGAGACGGCGTTCATAATCTGTTCAATAGCTGCAGGATCGGCCATGCGCGCGACTCCTCCGTCTTTACGAATATCCGACGGCACCCGCTCGAGAGCCATAACGGCTACCGCTCCCGCTTCCTCCGCTATTTTCGCCTGCTCGGCATTGACGACATCCATAATAACGCCGCCCTTCTGCATCTCGGCCATGCCCCGCTTGATCTTATCGGTTCCAGTCTGAGCCATTGAATATCCCCCCTGCTATAAACTAACATCCCGTGCCAAAAAATATAAATATGATCGGTTAAACGGCTTTATGGATTCCACTGCTCTCATTTCTTACATCAAAGCGATGTGAAATAAACCCGTATAGCGTCCATCCGGCGAAAACAACGATAGAACCATAAGTCATTGCTTCAAAACCGCTGGCATAAAGTGCGTACAAACTGTATATGGAGCCGATTAATGCCACCAGATTGGTTACCCTTGCTTTTTTCACAGATGTCTTGGCGTATATCTGAATCACAGTCAATGCGGCCATCGACAGCAAATAAGGAATCAGATTAGTAACGACGGCCAAATTAACTAATATGGTGAACTGCTTGGACAAAGAGGGGCTAATCGTCATGAGAGCAAGAAGGCTCTGAATAATAGTCAGCACAGTCATACCGACAATCGGGGCATCTTTTGTTGTCACTTTACTGAATAGATGAGGAAAATAGCCGACATCGGCAGAACTCTTAAACACGCGGCCAATTGTAAACTGCCATCCCAGTAAAGAACCGATACAAGCGATCATCATAAGTCCCATAATTATTTTGCCGACAGCCGGAGTAAACATTGTGGCAAAGGCCAGACCGAACGGAGCAGTTGAGTTTACCAGGCTGGAATTGGGAACGATGCCGGCAATGACATTTGTAGACAGAATATACACGACGGCACATCCCAGGGTTCCTCCCAATACTGCAATCGGAATATCCCGCTGCGGGTTTTCAACAGCATCCATATTTGCGCACGCAGATTCAAATCCCAGGAAAGACCACAAAGTTATGGAAATAGATTGTCCCATCGCTGAAAAAAACGGCAGATTGTGAGGATTCCAGGCGGCTGCATACATTCCTCCTTTAAACCAGAACCAGCCGATTACTCCCACCAAAACAACAGGAATAATGACTCCCCATATGGTAAAAGATCCTATTCTGCCGGTTATTTTGGCTCCCCCAAAATTGGCCACCGTGGTCAGCCATAGAACAAAAATTGTCCATAGAGCGACGGCAACCGGAGAGAGAGTGACGCCGAAAAGTTCTGCAGCATACCCCACGGCTGTGATTGCTATGGCCACGTTTGCGATAGCTAAGGATATGCCGTAGGTATAATTCGCCATGAAATTCCCTGATTTACCGAATGAATACTCTGCATATCCGCCCATTCCGCCGGCTTTTTGACTAAACATGCCGCATTGTGCAAAACCGTAGGATAAGGCCAGCGATCCCAATGCGGTAACTATCCAGGAAGTTATAGAAATCGTTCCTACCTCGGCCAATTTAGTAGGAAGCATAATGATTCCGGATCCCATCATATTGACTGCTGTCAGTATGGTAAGCTGCCAGACTCCCATTTTATTGCTTTTGCCCATTTTCAGCACTCCTTATGGATACCAAGCTATTAATTCGAATTTTCAAGATTAATTATCATAATTTAATGATTGACCTTACCCTTTTCATTTTTTAAGACATAGCCGTAAGCCCGGATCCGGCCGTCTTCGTTCTGAAAATAAACGCCCTGGATCTCGGGGGCGAATCCCGGGAACCGGTTGATGCTCTCCTCCAGCGCCAGGAAGTATTTCTGAGCGGTGGCGCTCCATTTCTCCCCGG
>NZ_JARAJZ010000031.1 GCF_028765345.1 Sporolactobacillus sp. CQH2019 | reverse complement strand
ACTCTTTTTAATCAATTAATAAGGAGTTTATTAATTAATTTTAGGTCTTAAAATAGGTTAATTTTTTATGTTTTATTACCCTTAATAATAATAAAGAGTTTTAGATATAAATTTAAACTCTTTATTTAAAAATTCTTTTAAAAGCCTTTACTTATAAGGCTTTCATCGATAAAAAAACTATTTAGTATATAGATATAAAACTGTCTTGTAATTTTTTATAAAGTTTCTTACAATTTATCCCCATTAAAAAAGAGCGAAAATTTTTCTATTTTAAATACATTTAGGGCATATGCCCTAAATGTATTAACTTCTTGGAGTTATTATTTCTTCTTCTATTTCACCATAAGTAATATTTGATTTTTTAGATTCATCATTATTCCCAGTATGATATTCTAAAACCCTTTTAATAAATTCTTCTTGATCTATTTCACCCGTAGCTTTTGATCTTATAAGATCTCTTTCACCTTCAGTTAGATACATTCCCCCATGTTTTATATTTCCTTCTGCCCGTCTAAGCGCTTCTTCTAAATCATAGCATTTCATATGGTCCATTCCTTTCTATAAATATCTAATATGGAGCTATATTTAATTTCACTTTTCTAAAACCAGGGCATATGCCCTAATTTTATTTTTAAAATAAGTTTCTATTATTATTAAAGGCTACTATGTCATAGTTAAATACGAACATAGTAACTTTTATTCATTATTTTTTAAGTATTTTTCTGTTATTTCATCTATTAAGCTATTTAATAAAGTCTGATAGTTTATATGTGGAAACTGATCCTTAACCTTATCAATCTTATCCCAAACTTCTTTATATAATCTTATAGTCTTGGCAATAGGTTTATCTTTACTAGAATATATCTTTAACCCTAAATCATGTGTAACCTCTTTGGAACTACTTTGTATACAAATCATTTCCTTAAGTGCTTTTTNTTATAGTCTTGGCAATAGGTTTATCTTTACTAGAATATATCTTTAACCCTAAATCATGTGTAACCTCTTTGGAACTACTTTGTATACAAATCATTTCCTTAAGTGCTTTTTCTAGTATATCAACCTTCTTACTTAACTCTAAAAACTCTCTATTCTCCATTAAATTGATAGGTTTATTATTAATTATTGGATTAGAAAATGTCTGTGTTACTTGCATATCAGATACTTCGGGCTTTTTAGAACCATTTTGAAACACAAATTGCCCGTTCACTTTTTTAATATTTTTTCTAGCTAATCTTTTAGTTATAACTCTTTCATTAACATTAAAATCAATCTCTTCAATATCTTTCATTGTCCTACCTTTAAGTAACTCAAAATTAATATAGTTAATAACTTCTTCTAAACTCATATCTTCATAAACCATATAATCCCACCTTGTAACCAATTTGTATACAATAATAATATATCATGAAAGTACTATATATAAATAAAAAATAGAAATATTTTAATCTAAATAAACAACAACTTTTCTGTTGTTGTTTTATATGTTTTATATATAACTGTTTTATATGTTTTAGATACCATTAGAACCATTGATATGACTAGCTTTAAAATTTTTAAAACGAGAAATCCGTACCTAAAAACGAGAAATCCGTACCTAAAAAACGAGAAATCCGTACCTAAAAACGAGAAATCCGTACCTAAAAACGAGAAATCCGTACCTAAAAACGAGAACGAGTAATGACGTTGACATTCGTTAATAATATGGTAAAATATTCTTGAGAGGTGACTTTATGGATAAAGACTATTTAGTAATTAAATCTAATTATTTTATTATGAACTCAAGTTATGATTTAAGTTTAGAAGAACAAAAATTAATACTTACTTTAGCAAGTATGGTTCAACCAGATGATGAAGAATTTAAACAATATATTTTTAAAATATCAGAATTTATGGAACTTTTGGGGGTTGATACTAAAACTAAATATACTGAAATACCTAAGATAACAAAGGAACTTATGAAAAAGGTTTTTGAAATACAAGAAGGTAATAAATTAATACAAATTGCTTGGCTTAGTAGTGCAACATATGAAAAGGGAACTGGATTTGTTGAGCTAGAGTTTTCGCCAAAATTAAAGCCATATATGCTGAAACTAAATAATATGTTTACTCAATATAAGCTAGCTAATATTTTAAGTATGAAAAGTAAATATTCTCCAAGAATATATGAACTTTTAAAGTGTAATGAATTTAAAAAACAAGGGTATATAGATATTGATATTGATGATTTAAGAAAACTTTTGAAAACAGAAAATATTTATCCTAGACATTTTGATTTTAAAAGATTTATTCTTGAAGCAACTCAAAAAGAATTGAAAAGATTAACTGATATAAGTTTTGAGTTCGAAGAAATTAAAACTGGAAGAAAGGTGACGTCAATAAGATTTTTTATTAACTCAAATTCAAATAAAACAAAAAGAATAAGTAAAGAAATTAATACTCATGCTAATGATGAGATAGCAGCAACAGTTGTTGAAGAACTTGAAATTGATTATATTAATAAAATAAAAGCTATAATAGAAAGTTATTGTAATAAAAAAATAAGTGATAAAACAGCTATTGATTTTTATAATTTAGCTAAGAAAAATGAAGTACATAAAGGTAATCCTTTAAGACTTATAACTGAGATAGCTGAATATTCAACAACTCAAAATATAAAAAATTTAAATGCTTGGTTTAAGACAATGTTAAAAGATTATGAAAAACCACTACAAAAAGTAAAACAACTTAAATTTAATAATTTTAAGGGTCGTGATTATGATTATGATGATCTTGAAAAGAAACTCTTAGGGTGGGATTAGCAAAGCTTTATACTTCTAAAATGAAGTATAAAGCTTAATTTTTTTTATAATTAATTAGATTTTAAGCTTTTTATTAAATTATCAATAGCTTCTTTATCTTTTCTTTTTATAGATTTAGTACTACTAGAAATTAATTCCTTATAGCTTTTCATATAAAAGAAATCATCTCGAGTTTCAACTTCGAATTCTGGGGTATTACTATATACTTTTTCAGCAGCAATATAAAAATCAGATTTTATTTTACTATTTTTAGTTTTTAAATTATAAGTTTTCATTGTATTTAAAGCTTTTTCTTTTTCAGATTTAACCTTAATAAATTCATTATATAAATTGAATGATCTATGCTCTGCATAGCTGTAAATAATTATTTTTATATTTTTAAACCCTAAATTTAGTTCTTTTATAGAGTTAATTTGTTTTAAATAACTATAAGCAGTTTTAAAGTTTCCAGTATCAAAAATAATAAATTCTAAAGTGTCATCCTTAATTCTAGCTATAACCTTTGATATATTATATAAATTTTCAAATGCTTTCTGAACTTTTCTAATTTTAGGAATAATTTTATCTTCTATATCTTTATTTGTTTTATTAAATTTAGTTTCAGATTCATTAAGTTTAGTTTCTTTATTTGAAATATTATGTATTATTGGAATTAAGATTTTATTTAAATTTTCTTTAGCATTATTTTTTAAAAGAATTCTACTATGAATTTCATTTTTCAAATCATTTAATAACTCAAACTCTAAATTTAATTCTTTTAATCCAGTTTTAAAGGTTTTTTGAGATTTCTCTTTAATTTCCTTTTCTAGGTTAATACACTTTGAATTTAATTCTCTATATTCAGCTTCATCACTATAAGAATCAAATAAATTTAATCCATTATTAAGCTTTTGAAAATTATCATCAATTCTTTGCTTTTCAATTTTTAAATTTTGAATATCTTTTTTATAAAGATTAATTGCATCATTACTCTTTTCTAGCCAGTCTTCATATTTAGATTTATCTACTTTTAGATGCATTAAGAAAATATGATCTTCTATAGACTTTAAAATAGATTCTTTATCAATTAGATCTTCCCCCTGTGCTAACAAATGAAATTTATATGCAGAAGATAATAGTTGCTTTTCTGTTGGGTTTTTATCTACTTTTTTAACACTTATTCTATTCTTTTGAACATTTGAGAAATCTTCTTCACTATCTCTTAAATATAAATATTTCATTGCAGTATCAGTAAGATAGATATATTTATAGTTTTTATTTATGTTTTCCATTGCAATAAGATTATTTTCTATCATTCCATTAATTATAGTTTGTCCACTTTTTATAAATTTTTTAAATTGATCAAGAAAGCAGTAATTCCCTGCTTTCATTATCATTTCAAGATATTCTTTATATTTAAATTCAGCAGCAACAAAACTACCTAATGAAATAATGTCATCTCTTACTATAGCTTTCATTAAAAACACTCCATTCGTGAACAACCAAGATTAGTTGCTATTTCTTGTTTAAGGTCTATTTCCGTACCAGTGTAACTGGTTCCGATACTTTCAATTGCAATTAATTCTCCATTAACTTCAATTGCAGCATCAATACAAGTTTTAAGTTCTCCAGATTTTTCAGGATATATTTCATAATACTTATCTATTAGTTCTCTTTCATGTTTCCAGGTATCTTGAATATCACTATCTAACTTATAATAAACTTCAGTAAGCTTTATATCATGTTCAAGATGATTTGTTTGTGCAGCACAAAAGTTTGTAATTCCAAATTCTTGTCTACAGTATTCTTTTCCACCCTTATCAAGCTGAATTATAAGGTTATTTTCGCCACGAACTATATGTTCGGAGGTTTTAATATAGCCACTCTTTTCAAGCTTATTTAGCCTATCTACACTAACCCCACAATACTCTTTAGCTTGACTTGAATTACATAATCCAGTTTTACTAAGCTGCTTAATAAGATCTCTATCTCTACCTGTAACAACTTTTATAGTTGACGCTTTTCTCCCCCTAGCCATAAACCTTCCTCCTTATAATAAGTTTTTCTTTGTAATTTTTCTTATCAAGTATCTCAAATTCATTACTAGTTTTTATAATTTCTACCATACATTTAAATTCATATGGCTTTATTTGTCCGTTTTTAGCCTCATAGAACTGCTTTTGAGTTTCTATAACACAAAATACCTTGGTTACACGCAAAAGCTCATATAGAACGAATTTAAGCATATTAGGCTCTATAAACATTAATACGAAGTTACATAATACTACTTCAAATGATTTATCTTCATAAGGTAAGCCATAATTTATATCCTGCTTTATAAAATTGACATTAAATTTCTTAGGTTTAGCACTAGGCTTCGGATCCAACATATCAATTCCATATAAATTTTTAAATCCTAGTTTATAAAAGAAATATAGATTCCTATAATGACCACATCCAACATCCAGTATTTTATTATTTAAATTAAGATCCATATGATATCTTTTTAAAAACAATAAGTTGTAATCACTATAACCTTCCTTTAAATGATTATTTATAAGAAATAACATTTCCTTCCTCCACTTTAATTAAATTTGTTTGAGAATGTTTGAAAGTGTTTAAAAGTGTTTGGAACGCAAACAATTTTAAACACTTTCAAACAAATATTAGTTATTAAGTTAATGATAAAAATATAATTCTTGCTTAAAGTGCTTCAAATTGTTTAATTACTAAACAAACCCAAACACTCTTATACAATTTCAAACACCTTTGTATGATTAGGTATTTTTTATATAAATTTTCACATGTAATTAACTTGTTTTCGAGTCGTATTTATTAAAACCAATCTTTGATTGGCTTGTTTTTGGCCATAGCCCAAAATTTTAATGAATAGCTTATGCTTCGCATAAAGCTAGACCGAAAACAAGTTATTATAGACAATATTATATGCATTCTTGTCTGGATATTGTTTTTTTTGAAATATGTAATTAAAAGCATATGTAAATTTAAGAAATATATATAAATATAAATTTACATATATTTCTTACATATAGTATA
>NZ_JARAJZ010000030.1 GCF_028765345.1 Sporolactobacillus sp. CQH2019 | reverse complement strand
TCAAAAATAAAAATGCAGATAATTTTGTTGCTCTTATGATAAAAATGGTCAAGCCTGGGGAGTTTAACGAACCTAAGAAAGTTCTAAAAAAGACTAGCTTTAATAATTTTAAAGGTCGAGATTATGATTATGAAGAATTAGAGAAAAAATTATTAGGGTGGGATACAGATACTGATTAGTATTATTTATTATGTAAAATAAACCCATGATGTTACCGGTTTTTACAAGCATTTCGGTGTCCCCACTTATAATATAAACTTTATTTGTTTATAATTTAAAAGATTCTACATTCCAAATATTAACTAAAAAGTTATAATATATAATATATAGATATATATTATATACTAAGAGGTGATTTTGTTGAAAAAATATAAAAAATTTATTTTTTGTTTAATTTTTATTATTTTTTTATTATTAATATCTAAGATTACTTATTCAATAGATAAAACTCGTATAACTAATTTTAAAGACCCTATTTTTGTTATTAATACTAAGACAGCTAAAGATGGTGGAACTAAAGAATTTATAGGATTTGGCTATCAAATAATACGTTGGCGTATACTGGATTTAAATGGACTTAAAGTAGGATATGAAATTTATAGATTTCCTAAACTTAAGGATTTAAATGATGGTCCATCAATCGAATTGAAAACTATTCCTAATTAATAAAAAGAAGTAAATTTAAGTACAAATTTTACTTCTTTTTATTAATATTTATTTTGTTTGTTGTCCACCTAAATTAGTTCCATCCTCAGCATCAATCCATATTGAAGCTTCACCTTCATAAGGACTTTGTTTGCTAAAAGTTACTTCATATGCTAATTTAGAATCAGTACTATTTAATATTAGATTAGTCCAATAATAATTAGGATTTATTATTTTTAACTCTGTTTTAATAATCTTTGATGTATCTATCTTGTTTTTATCTTTTAATTCTAAACTTGCTATTTCTATGGCCTTATCTTCATTAATTTTCACATTATTTGTTGGAGAATTCGATTTATACATTTTATTTGCAATTACTAACGTACCATCTAAAGGATCCATAATTACCATTATAAAATCATCATTATATTTATATCCATTTTCAGTCCTAGCCCATTTGAATGCTATTGTTCCATCCATTATTTTAGACTCTTCAATAAATGTAGTAGATTCATTTAACTTTTTCTCATCTTTAACATTATTAAATAATTTACTTATTTCTACTGCTTTTTCTTTCAGCTTAATATTTTTATCATTTGAAAGATTATTTAATTCTCCTTTAGCTTTTATTGCACTTTCTTCATTCTTTTTAATTATTTCATCTTTCTTATTTTTATCAACTATCATAATTAGATTTCCATTAGTATCATAATCTATAACTAAATCGTTACTTTCAAATTCTTCTAACTCAATATCATATATAACATCTTTATACTCACTAACTCTCTTTACAGAGCTATCTAATTTATTTTCTGTTATATAATTAATATCCTCTATTATCTTTTTGCTATTATCTATTCTTATATCTTTAGCTGAAGTACTATAAAATATAGATATAACACCTATAATTATTGCAGCTATGAATATCCTTATTTTTTTCATCAATATCCTCCTCATTAATACATAGTCATTTGATAATCACCATAAATTTGATAATTTGTTATTCCGGTTCTAGTTCTCGCTGTCCAAACTGCTGAGTTAATAGTCTCCCCTTGATCAAGAAGCTCATATACCGCAGTAGTAAAATTTGTATAGTTTGCTGAATCATATGATAATCCAATCCACCCTAAATACGCATCTGATTTTCCATCATTATCAACCATGTTAAATGCGCTATACATCGCCTTACTTTCTCCTGAATGACATGCATCTATAAATGCAAACTTATAAAACCCAACTGTCCAAGAATACAATTCAGATGATGTAACACTTTCACTTGCATTATTAGTCCAAAAAGCACTAGCATTCGAACTTCCATGACAACTTGTATAAAAAGCTCTTACACTTGGAACATTATTTTTTACAGATGCTTCAGTATAAGATGATCCAGTGTAAAGCGTTGTGTAATATCCCATTTGATCTAAATATGCTTTAGTAACCTTTGCTTGAGCAGTAGCATAACTTAAATCCCCATCAGCACCCGCGTAACCTGTATATGCATCCGTTAAAGTCCATCCATTAAATAACATTATAAAACTAGCAAAAATTAAAGTAATAACACCCTTTTTTATAAAATTCAATTTTAACATCCCCCTTTCTTTCTTTAATGATATAATTCTACTCAAAACATATTTTTCCTTTTTTTCAAGTACTTGTTTTGGGAATATATTGTTAAAAAATCAATTTCAGTAAATATGGTCAATAAACGATTATTTTATACACTCTTTAACTATCTAATAGTACGCTAAATTGTTCTTTTAGCGAAATAAATTAAAAACAAGGTTTTAAGCCATTTATAGGCTATGGATTTTTATAAAATCCATAGCTTTTTGTTTAGCATAAGTAAATAAATTTAAAAAAGCTATTATTTCGCAATGCTAATTACGAAATAATAGACTTTTTAAATTTCTAATTGGTTAATATTTCCCAATATGATATAATTTTATTATCGAAGTATTTCGGTATTTTAGAACAACTAGTATCAACAGTAGAAAAGGATGTTTAGAACTCATCCTTTTCTTTTTTTATGCAAAAATTTTGAATGGCTGCCAAACCACTTTCAAGTGGATCTTCGGCTGACGGTTAAAATTTTTGCATAAAAAAAGGTGAGCGAAAGCTAGGGCATATGCCCTGGGTCCAGGAACTCCTGGCACATCTTTACGCAGTAAAGTATAATGTGCTATACTTTATGTGAAGATATTTGCACCGATTTAGAAAGTTTCCTAAATCGTATGACTAGAATTGGAGGTGCAAATGATTCACTTAAAGTATTAAATGGATATACTTTACTAGAATTATTTTTGGTAATAGTTCCCAGGGAACATGATAAAGTTCAAAAGTTTCCTAAAACGTATGACTAGAATTGAAGATACAAATGATTCACTTAAAGTATTAAAAGGGAGATTGATTTTATGAGTTACTTAGTATGTCATATTCAAAAATTTAAGAATAGTGATGTTAAGGGATTACAAATACATAACCAACGTGAGAGTGATAAATCTAAAAATATTGATATTGATAAAAGTAAATCTCATTTAAATATAGACTTACATAACGATAGGAACATTAATTATAATAAGCAAGTTAAAGAGATTATTAAGCAAGGTTATAAAGGGACTAAGGCTATCCGTAAGGATGCTGTAGTAATGACAAGCACATTAGTAACCTCCGATAACAAATTCTTTTCTGAAATGCCTTTAAATAAGCAAATAGAGTTTTTTAAACAAAGTTATGAGTATTTTAAAGATAGATATGGCTGTGAAAATATAGTATCAGCAGTAGTCCACCTAGATGAAAAAACTCCTCATATGCACCTTTGCTCTGTACCTATTACCGAAGATGGAAAGTTATCAGCTAAGAAGATTCTTGATAGAAATAGTCTAAGAGAGATACAAGATGAACTACCAAAACATCTAAGAGCTTGTGGTTTTGATGTTGAACGAGGGGTTGAAGGTTCTGATAAAAAGCATATAGAAATTAATAAATTTAAAGCCGATACCTTAAAAAAAGAAGTTCAGCAACTATCTAAGAAAGGAATTAGCCTTAAAAACGATTTAGAGGCTCGTAGAGAGGTTTTAAGTGTTTTTGATAAACTAGATAACATTAAGCCATCAAAAACGTTCCTAGGCGAAATTAGGCTATCTAAAAGTGATTTTGAATTAATTAATAATCTTGCTAAAGAAGGTGAAATTGCAAAATTAGCCTATAATAACTTAGATAGACAGAATAAGAAGTTATCTGATGAAATAAAAAAACTTAGAGAAGAAAATAAAAGGCTAATTGAAAAAGATAAATCCCATAATGATGATTTTGAAAAACAAAAAGAAAATTATGAGAAAAAAATCGAATTGCTCCAAGGAGAAAATACAAGAATAAGAAATATAGCTAATAATAAAATTGGCACTCTAACTAAAGATGTTACCAGGCTGACATCAAAGCTTGATAAGTGTAATAAATTTATAGAAAAAGAAAAAATATTGCCTAAGTTTATGAAATACATAGATAGGAGCAATGGACTTGAAAGGTAAAAAGTAGGGCATATGCCCTACTTTTTATTTTGGGGTTTTAAGGGGTATCCCATTAACAAGGTGTAATTGAGTACTCAATTACAAAGCTTGCAGTAATTTATAATAGGGCGTATACCCCATTATAAATTTAAAAATTCTTTAGCTAAGTTCTCTAAAAGCCTTGATACTGTAGTTTTATTTCTAATCGCATAGATTTGAAGTTCTTGCCATACTTCATCGTTCATGATGACAGTATGCTTACTATTGTCATCAGTTCTTGATGGTCTACCCCGTCCAATTTCCTGTATTGTTCTGTGTTCTTTTGTTTGCTTTTCTATTTGGTTGCTATTTATAAATTGATTTTCTATTAGCTTATATCCATTCTTTTTGAATTTTTCTGAAATACTTTTAGAAATACCTAATTCATTAGCTATTTTGGTCATACTATAACCATTTTTCATTTTTGAGTTAAAGAAGTCTATTTGCTCTATAAGGCCCAACTTCAAAAAATCTTCTCTATCCATCCATATCCTCCATTAATATTTTTACACGTCTTAAAATTTATATATAAATACATAGTAGCAAATTTAGTTTACAAAAATTGTAATAATATAGATGTAAAGAAATAATTTAAAAATCATTTTTAGACAACAATTGATAGTTGTTGTTTATATAATTTATATATACAACTAAGTTATAATGTTTTACGTCCTCGCAAAGCATTGGTATTACTAGCCTGTAGAATTTAAAGACGACTTTTTCATAGTGAAAGACGACTTTTTCATAGTGAGATTTAATTTAAAGACGACTTTTTCATAGTGAAAGACGACTTTTTCATAGTGAAAGACGACTAAAATAAAATAGTCGCACGACTATTTACAAAAAGGTCGTAGTAAGATATAATTACCAATAGAGGTGGTTATATGGTTAATATGGATAACATAGAAAATAAATTAGTTGTTCAAGCAAATACGTTAATAGAAGCAAGTTACAAACTTAAACCAAGTCAACAGAAGTTTTTAAGAGTTATGGCTTCAATGATTGACTTTGGTGATGAAGATTTTAAGATGTATGAATTTAAAGTAAGCGAATTGATGGAGCTTTACGGAATTAAAGACCAAAGTAAATATAGTGAAATTCCCAAACAAACAAAGGAGTTAATGGGGAATGTACTTACTTTTAAAGATGAAAAATCAGAGGTTTTAGTGCCTTTTTTAAGCTTTTATAAACACGAAAAAGGTGAGGGTACAATAAAAGTTCAATTTCACCCTTTTTTAAAACCTTTTTATCTATATTTGAATAAAGAAAATCCATTTACTAAGTACAAGTTAAAGAACATTGTATCTTTGAAAAGTACATACTCAATAAGATTTTATGAACTTTTAAAACAGTATGAGGGAATAAAATCAAGGATTTTAACAATAGAAGAATTAAGGCAAATATTTAAAATAGAACCTAGTGAATATACTAGATATAATGATTTCAAAAGAAAAGTTATACTTCAAGCACAAAAGGAATTACCTTTAAAAACTGATATAAGCTTTGATTTTGAGGAAATTAAAACTGGAAGAAAGATAACTGCTCTAAAGTTTTATATTCATCAAAATAAGATGAATATGATTAATGATCCTACTGCTCTTGATGAAGTATCAGCTACAGTTTCAGAAGATAAAATACAAGATGATTTTAATTTAGAAGATGGTATTAAAACTATAGTTAATATGATGAAGGCTCACAATGTGAATGGCTCTGAAGCTATAAAAATATATAAGAGTGCTAATGGTGATGTGAATCATATTTCAAAGATTTATAATTATTTCAAAAATAAAAATGCAGATAATTTTGTTGCTCTTATGATAAAAATGGTCAAGCCTGGGGAGTTTAACGAACCTAAGAAAGTTCTAAAAAAGACTAGCTTTAATAATTTTAAAGGTCGAGATT
>NZ_JARAJZ010000003.1 GCF_028765345.1 Sporolactobacillus sp. CQH2019 | reverse complement strand
CCCTTGGGGGTGGGGCGGCCGCCCCACCCCCAAGAAAGGGCCGCCTCCCCCAAGAATCTACTCCTCCCTTTTTACACAATTATACGGACACAACTTCTGCTGAAGACCGATTAAGCGCCGACAATGACCGATAAACTCCCTGCGGTGACCGAAAAGCAGCGCCTAACGACCGATAAACTGCTAGACTCTCTGCCACGGTCGGATTCGGTGCGACTTCCTGGCGTTTCGGTGCGACTTACCGGTGTTTTGGTGCGACTTTTCTCCATTTCGGTGCGTCTATAGCCAGATTCGGTGCGACCCCTCCTGTTCGGTGCGTCTATAGATTAATTCGGTGCGATTTTTCTCTATTTCGGTGCGACTGTAGCCGGATTCGGTGCGACCCCTCCTGTTCGGTGCATCTATAGCTGGATTTGGTGCGATTTTTCTCTATTTCGGTGCGGCTGTAACCGGATTCGGTGCGACTTCCTGGCGTTTTGGTGCGACCTTTCTCCATTTCGGTGCGCCTGTAGTCGGATTCGGTGCGACTTCCTGGTGTTTTGGTGCGACCTTTCTCTATTTCGCTGCGTCTATAGCCAGATTCGGTGACCCCTCCTGTTCGGTGCGTCTATAGATTAATTCGGTGCGATTTTTCTCTATTTCGGTGCGACTGTAGCCGGATTCGGTGCGACCCCTCCTGTTTGGTGCATCTATAGCTGGATTCGGTGCGACTTACCGGTGTTTTGGTGCGACCTTTCTCCATTTCGGTGCGGCTGTAGCCGGATTCGGTGCGACCGCTTCTGTTCGGTATGACTTCCCGGCGTTTCGCGTGCCAAGCAATCGCTTCGCGGGAAAATTGATGACGTTTTCACGGTGCGGCCCGATTGGATACATGATTTGAGGGAATACCCATGTTTGATTAATTGAAATCATGAGATCATTTACATATTTTAGCTGATATATTTGAAAAAACACGGATTTATTATTAAACTATTAATTGTTCCGCCACTGATTTTCCCCCTAGATTTTTCATCGGTGCCGTTTACGCAACCTAAAGAAGGGAAAGCTTTTATTGCGCCATTCGGAACGTATCCTGACTTTAGCGTTTATGAATATGGGATATTTTTGATTCATTGAAAGGAAAAAGGGCCAAGAGACACCACTGCATCTCAAGATCCGGAGACAGACACAAAGGCAGTCAGTGGAAACTAAAAAATAAACAGGAAAACGAAAAGCATCATTAAAAAATGATGGCACCGTGCCGGTCAATTGGAAGGAGAAAAAAATGAATACAACAACTAAATTCGGCGAGTGGACAATCCAGGCGGAATCTGAACAGGCATTTTTTGTACAGGACCAGAATCGCTGCATTTTATTAAATTCCGAAAATAATTATATGTTTTTAGCAGAATTAGATGATAATGATAACCTTTCGATTCAAAATATTGATTCAGATATAGAGTTAAAGATAAATTACCTCGCTCAGTCGATTAACGTCCTTTTTAAGGACGAATGACATGAAGCAGCCACTCTGGAAAATAGCTGAAGAGTACTATCACGAGAACGGAGTCAGGCCTATCTTAACTCAGGATAGAATCTTTCTCATGTACAGTGAGCGTTATCAGCGAGATAAAAATAGAAAAGGGCTTTTTCACACATCTTATTTTCAAAACACGACTTCTGGAGTCCCGCATACTTAGAACAGATTGCAGTGAAAATCAGTGAAGCGGCCCGTCTATATTACGACATCGAGTGCCAAAGAGCTCACGGCCTCATGCTCCACTCCCACTATAAAATAAAAGTGATGCAGGAAGTACCGTCGTACTTTCTGCACCACTAGGGTTAGTATGTTTATAATCACACAAATCTTTTATGATGGGATTATCTTCATCGATCGTAAAAGTAAGATAATGAAGTGATGTTGAAATAGCAATAGGCATGCCCGCAGAACGGGCTTTTTTTTATAAGCGGCAACTAGCGCTCCGCCTCTACAGTAAGAGTCGTGCTCTGTTTCTTGGATACTGTCAAGGATATGATGAATTTGCTACTGTACATGGTCATGCCTTGTCTGATCATCTTTCAAGCATCTTTTTCCAAACTAAAGATCATGCCTTTCTGCCTGCGCTGCATGGAGCCTGGAAATCTAATGAATCAACAGTTTTTTAAACGGCTAAGTTCTAAAAGCGCAGCCATCGCTATAAAATTAAAATCCTCAAAAACGCATTGGATCAGCGATTTTGGGGATTCATAAAGGGCAATCAATTTTTCTGAATAGAAGCGGTGAAAACTGATGCTTAAAATCTTTCTCTAATGTTGCAGCGCTTTTAAACATACGGCACAAAACGTTTTCAGCAATCAATCAGATCAGCCGGGTTGAGCAGTAAAACCTGCATCAAATCCAGTGCCGCATCAGAATGACCGGGCCCTGAATTTATAAAGAAGAAGCAAAAAGACGCATTCAGGCCATACGCGGGTACCTTTTTTTTTACAGATAGTCGCTGCCAAAAAAATTCTTGAATGATTGCAGAACGGTATCGCGGTTCAGGGCAGCAATCGACATTGTCAGTGGAATCTCTTTCGGGCAGACTTGGACGCAGTTCTGTGAGTTGCCGCAGCCTTCGATACCGCCTTCTCCCATGATTGTCTTCAGTCGTTCCGCTTTATTCATTGCTCCCGTCGGATGGGCGTTGAACAGGCGGACTTGCGAGAGCGGCGCCGGGCCGATGAAATCGGACTTGCTGCTGATGTTCGGGCAGGCTTCGAGGCAGCAGCCGCAGGTCATGCATTTGGACAACTCATAAGCCCACTGCCGCTTGCTTTCGGCCATGCGCGGCCCGGGTCCGAGATCGTATGTCCCGTCAATCGGAATCCAGGCTTTGACCCGTTTCAGCGCATTGAACATGCGTGAACGGTCAACAATCAGGTCACGGACGATGGGAAAAGTTTTCATCGGCTCAAGCCGAATGGGTTTCTTCAGTTTGTCGATCAGCGCCGTACAGGCCTGACGCGGACGTCCGTTAATAACCATTGAACAGGCGCCGCACACTTCCTCCAGGCAGTTCATTTCCCACTGCGGTGCCGATGTTTGCTTTCCTTCTGCCGTAACAGGATGACGCCGGATAGCCATCAGTGCGGAAATGACGTTCATGTTCGGCTTATAGGACACATTGAACGTTTGCTGATAAGAGGGCGAGTCCGGCCGGCCCTGACGGGTAATTATCATTTGAAAAATTTTCGGTTGATTCGCTTCGCTCATGATCCTTCCCCTCTCTTAATTAATGTGCGTGTGTATAATCCCGTTTACGCGGCTTGATCAATGAGATGTCTACGGGTTCATACGAAAAATCCGGCCCGTTTTTCTCTGAATTGAATTTGGCTTTGGTTGTCTTCAGCCAGTCTTTATCATTGCGTTCGGGAAACTCCGGCTTGTAATGAGCGCCGCGGCTTTCGTTCCGATTATAGGCGCCCAGTGTGATTACCCTGGCCAGTTCCATCATATTCCAGAGCTGCCGGGTAAACGAGGCGGCGCCGTTATCCCATTCCGATGTGTCATTCAGATTGATGTTGCGGTAGCGCTCCATTAATTCCTGAATATGTTCGTCCGTCTTCAGCAACGTCCCGTTCTCACGAACGACCGTGACATACTGGGTCATCCATTCGCCGAGTTCCTGATGCAGCCGGTAAGCATTTTCCTGACCGTCCAGCGCAATCAGCTGTTTATATTTTTCCTGCTCGCGATGCAGTGCATCGTCGAACAGTTTCTGCGGCATCTCTTCGCTGCCCTTATCCAGTCCGGCAATGTATCTGACCGCATTGGGCCCGGCGACCATGCCGCCGTAAATGGCCGACAGCAGTGAATTGGCACCGAGACGATTGGCGCCGTGATATTGATACTCACATTCACCGCAGGCAAACAGACCTTTAATATTCGTCATCTGATCGAAGCCGACCCACAGGCCGCCCATTGAATAGTGAACCGCCGGGAAGACTTTCATCGGAACCTTATGCGGATCCTCGCCGACAAATTTTTCATAAATGTCGATGATACCGCCCAGCTTGACATCCAGTTCATGCGGATCTTTATGCGACAGATCGAGATAGACGATATTTTGTCCATTAACACCGAGATGTTTATTGATGCACACATCGAAGATTTCACGGGTGGCAATGTCACGGGGAACAAGATTTCCGAAAGCAGGATACTTCTCTTCAAGGAAATACCATGGTTTACCGTCCTTATATGTCCAGAGCCGCCCTCCTTCGCCCCGCGCAGACTCGCTCATCAGCCGAAGTTTATCCTCCCCGGGAATCGCGGTTGGATGAATCTGAATAAATTCCCCGTTGGCAAAATAGGCACCCTGCTGATAAAGGGCGGATGCGGCTGAACCGGTATTAATCATCGAATTTGTCGATTTGCCGAAGATCATTCCCAGACCGCCGGTTGCCATGATCACCGCGTCCGCCCGAAAGATGGAGATGTCCATTGTCCGCATATCCTGAACGACGATTCCCCGGCAGATATTGTCGCCGTCGATCACAGCCGACAGGAATTCGTCATATTCAAATTTGTGTACCCGCCCATTGGCTTCCTGGCGGCGGACCTGCTCGTCCATTGCATACAGCAGCTGCTGTCCGGTCGTCGCGCCGGCATAGGCGGTGCGATGGTACTGCGTTCCGCCGAAGCGGCGGAAATCAAGCAGCCCTTCCGGTGTGCGGTTGAACATCACGCCCATCCGGTCAAAGAGATGAATAATACCCGGAGCCGCTTCACACATCGCCTTAACCGGCGGCTGATTGGCCAAAAAGTCGCCGCCGTAGACCGTATCATCGAAGTGCTGCCACGGCGAGTCGCCTTCGCCTTTTGTATTGACTGCTCCGTTAATCCCTCCCTGGGCACAGACCGAATGGGAACGCTTCACGGGAACAACAGAAAAAAGATCGACTTCCACCCCGGCTTCGGCTGCCTTCACGGCAGACATTAAACCTGCCAGGCCGCCTCCGACGATGATAATTTTTCCATTACTCAATTGGACTCACTCCTTTTCTGAAAAATCAAACAACATGATTAAACGAATGCGAACAATGTGCGAAGCCCGACATACGTCAGCAGCACGAATATCGCTGCCGTTACATAAGTTCCGATTCGCTGCGAGCGCTGCGACATGAGAATGCCCCAGTGGACGCAGAACGACCAGAGTCCGTTCGAGAAGTGATAAACGGCGCATAAAATACCGAAGACATAAAAGATCATGATTCCTGGATTGCTTAAATTATTAACCATCATTTCATAGTTAAGCGGAGTCCCCAATGCCATCGCTACCCGTGTCTCCCAGACATGCCAGGCAAGAAAAATCACGAGATACAATCCGGAAATTCTTTGAATAAAAAACATCCAGTTGCGGAAAAAGCTGTAGTTTCCGACATTATTTTTGGCGGTAAACGCAAGATAAATGCCGTAAATCGCATGAAACAAAATGGGCAGATAAATGAGCACAGTCTCAAGAAACAACAGATAGGGTAAACTTTCCATCAAACCGGCCGCCTGGTTAAACGCGTCCGCTCCTTTAGTTGCCTGATAGTTTATGGTCAGATGAACGATCAGAAATAACCCGATCGGGACGACTCCAAGGAGCGAATGCAGGCGGTGCTGACCATATTCATGTGGTACAGCCATATCCCTTCCCCCTCCAAAGCAAAATATTAACTCTTACAATCTTTAAAAATATTGGTCCAAACTATAAACGTCAGTTGTTCTTCAGTTCAATATACGATCGCTGTGACGGCCGTTATTTTTTGAATCAAAACGATGTGAGGCAAGGCCTCGTTTTCACATGAATCCGGCACTATGAAAAGATAAGAAAAACGCCTCAATATGAGGTGTAGCTAAGTCACTATCCGGCATCGCAAAATATCAAAAATGGTTTGAATGATTTAAGTCAAATTTTAAAACTCGGCCATTTTAAATGATCCGGAACACCCAGCTGTTAAATGCTTTTCCGCGGAAACTTTTTCTTGATTATCTAATCTAATCCGGTTACTTTCAATTCATCGTCCTCTGTAAAAATTTAAAAATCAGCTTTTTTTCGATAATGATGATTTTCCTGAGATTCCGGGATGAGTCATCGCTCGCGGATCCAGGATGATATTCAGTTCTTCTTCTGATAACACGCCTTCCTCTAAAATAATGTCTCTAACCGGTTCCCCGGTTATAATTGCTTTTTTAGCGATGGAAGCCGCTGTCTCATAACCCACATGGGGATTGATCGCCGTAATGACGCCGACACTATGCTTAACGTACTCTTCCATTTTCTCTTTATTCGCCGTGATTCCCTGCAGGCAGAATTTGCTGAAAACGGTAAAAACATGGGTCATTATTTTAATGGACTGTAGTAAATTGTAGGCAATGATAGGTTCCATGACGTTTAATTCCAGCTGACCCGCTTCACAGGCCATACCGATTGTGAGATCATTTCCAACAATTTGAAAAGCACTCTGGTTTAACACTTCCGGTATAACCGGATTTACTTTCCCCGGCATGATTGATGAACCCGGCTGACGGGGAGGCAAGTTAATCTCGTTTAACCCGCACCTCGGCCCGGAAGACAGCAGCCGCAGATCATTCGCTACTTTCGACATATCCAGCATGCATGTTTTTAATGCGGCATGAACTTCCAAATAGACATCCGTGTTTTGCGTTCCGTCGATGGGATCTTGTGCGCCTTTGATCGGGAATCCCGTAAATTCCGCTAAATGATGAATCACTCTCCTAATGTATTCTTTATCCGCATTGATACCGGTGCCGATAGCCGTTCCCCCCATATTGACACTGTACAGGTTCTCGCGGGTGGCGCGGATTCTTTCAATATCTCTTTTCAGAACGGCAGCATACGCCGCAAACTCCTGGCCCAGCATGATGGGAACCGCATCCTGCAATTGTGTCCGTCCCATTTTTATATCATCTTTAAATTCTTCCGCCTTGATCACAAAATCATGATGTACTTCCTCCAATGTTTTCAAGAGCTTTTCCAGTAAAAAGAGCGCAGACAGATGAATGGCCGTCGGATAGGAATCATTGGTCGATTGTGACATATTGACATGGCTGTTCGGACTGACGACCTTATAATTTCCTTTCTCTTCTCCCAGTATTTCAAGTGCCCGGTTGGCAATCACTTCATTAGTATTCATGTTAACGGATGTCCCGGCTCCGCCTTGAATCGGATCAAGAACAAATTGATCATGAAATTCTCCTTTTAATATTTCATCTGCTGCCGTAACAATCGCCTGGGCAATTTTCTCGTTTAATTGACCAATTTCCGAGTTTGCAAGAGCAGCTGATTTTTTAATAACAGCCATCGCATTGATGAGCTCATCATCAATGTGATATCCAGTGATCGGAAAGTTGTCGACGGCTCTCATCGTTTGTACACCGAAATAGGCATCCAAAGGAACGTGTTTTTCTCCCAGAAAATCTCTTTCAACCCGGTAATCTTCAGTTTTACTGCTCATCTCAGATCTTCCTCCTCTAACGAATGACGGATTTCAAGTGACGAATGTTGAAAAACGGACCTTTTATTGGCTGATAGGTTTATCCTTAATCAGTTTCAGCCTCACCCCCTTGGCGGCCGGATATTGAACTGCATCAGCAACTTTTACCGCCCCGGCCTACTGTCAGAGAGAAAAGGCGAGCCGAAGAACAGACGGTTGGAATGACACTCATTCAGTTGTCCGCCCGCACGAATAATCGAAGCCTCCGCTAATATCTCCGTCGGATTGATAAAGGGGCCCTCAAACTTGTATAAATATTGTGCAGATGAGAGTTCCGTACATCCTAGCAGGAAAGCATCCGCCCCCTTGTTCTTTAATTCTTCAACACATTCAAAAAACAAATTCGTACCGGCATCGTAATTTCCGTTTTTAATGACTTCATAAATGAATTTCATTAGTTTTTGTTGCTTTTTTTCCGGAACAACGGTTTTAATGGCTAACCGGTGATAACAGTGTTCATAGATTTTAGTTTTTAGCGTTCCGTCTGTCGCCATAATTCCGACAACCGTTTCCTGTCCGTATTTTTGCTTTGTGTCTTTCGCGGTCTCTTCAATCATGTCAATAAACGGGATATGCACTTTCGCCTGAATCGCATCTATAAAATAGTGTGCCGTATTGCAGGGCATGATTAAAAAATCGGCGCCGCCCTGCTCTAATCGTTCAGCGGATTTTATCAGCTCCGGCCGGGGATCTTCACCATTGCCGATGATTGCCTCCGTTCGGTCGGGAATACGGGTATTGCTGTCAATCAAGACATGGATATGGTCCTGATCCTTTGCTGCCTTCGTTCGGGCAATGATGCGGCGATACAGATCACTTGTTGCCAGAGGCCCCATTCCGCCGATTATTCCGATTGTTTTCATGTTATGATGTTTCTCCTTTCGTTTGTTTTGTGTTTTGTATCTATCGACCGACGATCGACGCGATTAGAGTAAAAAGTGGATGGATAGCATACCGATGCCAACTGCGCAGGCGGTCGAAATAAGACCGGGAAGCATAAAGCTGTGATTCAATAAATATTTGCCGACATGCGTCGTTCCTGTCGTATCAAAATTGAGCGCTGCAACAACCGTGGGATAGTTCGGGATGAAGAAGTAGCCATTGACCGCCGGGAACATGGCAGCTAACAGTGCAGGATTGATGCCGAGCGTGATGCCGAGCGGCATAAGTGTCTGAACCGTTGCCGCCTGACTGTACAAAAGTATGGAGAGAATAAATAGGGCAAAGACAAACAGCCAGGGCGCCGCATGAACGATTGTGGAAATGTTTCCCGTAATAAATTTTGCATTGCCTTGGAAAAATGTGTCCCCCATCCAGGCAATGCCGAAAATCGCCACGACAGCGGCAGCGCCAGCCTTGAATACGCTGCCTGATACAACCTTCTCGACGTCTCCTTTACAGATCAGAAGAATACACGCTGCGGCCGTCAGCATAATAATTTCAATGGTGACAGGCATTCCCATCCGAGTAAACTTTCCATCGACCATCCACCCCGGACGGAGGTTCGAAAAAGTGCCCATAAGGACAACAAATAAAGCGGCGCAAAGGAATAATACACAGGATATTTTGGATGCTTTCGTCGCTACGTAGGCCTTTTTTTCTTTGTTTATCGGATCGATCAGTTTCTCTTGCAGACGTTTTAAATAGACCGGATCGTCTTTCAGCTCTTTACCCATTTTGTTAGATACTAGTGCAGCAATCATGACGCCAATAAAAGTAGCGGGAACGCAAATCATCATAATCTTAGGCAGACTAATGCCAAAAGGATCCAGTAACGCCACCATAGCAACGGTTGCTGCCGATATCGGGCAGGCCGTGATTGCCTGCTGCGATGCAATGACGGATACTGACATAGACCTTTCAGGCCGTTCGCCGCATTCTCTGGACACTTCGGCAATCACCGGTAAAATGGCATAGGCAACATGCCCGGTGCCTGCCAAAAACGTAAACAAATAGGCGATGATCGGCGCAAGAAAATTAATGTATTTTGGATGACTGCGTAAGATTCTTTCAGCTAGACTGACCAAATAATCCATGCCGCCAGTAGCTTGCAGGCATCCGGCCGTTGTCACAACCGACAGAATCATCAGCATGACATCAATCGGTGCAGTTGCGGGCTGAAGGCCGAAAATATATACAAAGATAGCTAATCCTACCCCGCCCATCACTCCAAGGCCCAGACCGCCGATCCGTGCACCTACGACGATGCACGCCAATAAAATGATTAATTCAATCCAAAACATACGTTCTTTACCTCCCGTCATTTCTCATTTGAAAATCGTGATCCTTTCATATTTCAAAAACGAAGAAGGTTCTATTGACTTCTAATCTGGATGCGAAGGAATGGATGATTTGCCCCCGAAGATTTTAAATCGCCTTTGTTTCCCGATTGATGTCTTCTGGAACCGTTTTCACTATATAAGCCGGGCGACAAATAAAGACAAAAAGATACAAAAACAGACTTAATGTTCAAAAAAGCGTCATGAAAATGCGGTAAATATTTTTACTGGATGAACGCATTCGCTGTGTATTCATAGAAGAGATATCTTTCTGGATGTACTGATAATAGAGGGGGTTTTCGTATAACAACTTCGAAATTACCGGAGCTGTTATAAGTTATAATAAAAGATGGAACGAAGGAATGAAGTTGAGCAAGTCCCCGTAATCAGGGTGATGAGCATAAATGGAAAAGAAACATCGGATTTTAATGAGCGAAAAAGCGATTGTTTATTTCATCATGACAATAATCGTACCGGTAGCGGGGGAATTCAGATTCTATCCATTGCAGGGGATTTTTCGCGTCAGTCTGGGAACACCGATTTTCCTTTTTTTTCAACTGTGGTTCAAGAATATCAGGTCTGCTCCGGCCGGCTGCGCGGCCGGAGTCTCCGTTGTTCTATTCCGAACCCTACTGATTGAGTTAAGCTCCCATACACAATATAAAGAAGCTATGATTCTTTGCTTTCCGGCTCTTTTTTATTATCTTGTTTACGGATGGTTATTCCATGTATGTAAAGTCAGACAGAACCTGCGTTTCCCCCTTCTTGCAGGTCTATTAACAACAGGAATTGAAATTATCTCCAGCCTTGTGGAAATCGTGATAAGAGCTGCTTTATATCAGGATAAAATTACGTTAAGCGGATTGCTCCTCATTTGCTTAGTTGCGTTCATTCGCAGTTTTTTTGTTCTCGGATTATTTTATATCATCATTTTTTCTAAAGTTGTGAAGGCTGAAGAAGCATTACAGACTAAAAATGAAAAAATGCTGTTCCATTTTTCTAACTTGATGGTAGAAACTGTTCAATTAAAGAAATCATTGCGTAATATCGAGCAACTGACAAAGAATTGTTATGGACTGTATAATTTTTCAAAAAATGTAAACGATCTCATTGCCAAAAGAGCACTTGAAATAGCCACGGAGGTGCATGAAATAAAAAAAGATCATCAGCGTATCTATACCGGATTGGTCGAACTGATGAAAAAAGATGAAACATCTGATTATATGAGCATCGACGATATTTTAGCTATTATTGTCTCTTCCAATAATAGCTATCAGCATTTTTTAGGAAAAAAGATAAAGTTTGCCGTCACCGTTTGTGGTAAGCATCCTTTATACAATGCTTATTTTCTTTTGTCTGCAATCAATCATCTCGTTACAAACGCAGTTGAGGCGATTGAAAAATCAGGATCGATCACTTTGACGGCCGGCAGCCAATTAAATCTTCTTATTATCAAAATAACAGATGATGGGCCGGGGATAGCAGAAAGAGGACGCAAATTAATTTTCCAGCCTGGTTTTACGACAAAATTTGACTCGGCTGGAAATGCTTCAACAGGAATTGGCTTAACCTACGTTAAAGATTTTATTGAACATCTCGGAGGCACGATTGAACTTGATCAGCATACAAAATCAGCAAAAACATCATTTATTGTCGCTTTGCCGATTGATCGTATTAGCGAAAAGGGAGGCATATAATCGATGAGATTTTTTATTGCGGACGATAATGATTCTATTCGCGCCATTCTATCAAACATTATAGAAGATGAAAAACTGGGAACTGTCGAAGGGGAGACTGCCGACGGATCCAAAGTATGCACAGAGGTTCTGATGTCAAGACAAATTGATATATTGCTGCTTGATCTTTTAATGCCCCAGCGAGACGGCATTGAAATCATACGGTCTATCATGCCGGCCTATAATGGAAAAGTAGTCGTTATTTCACAAGTCGAGACCAAAGATTTAATCGGCAAAGCATTCTCATACGGCATCGACTACTATATTTTGAAACCCATCAACAAATTGGAAATCGTCAATATTGTGAATAAACTGCGAGAACGTATTTTACTCGAAAACTCAATTCAAGATATCTACAAACGTGTCGAACAAGTAAAAATAGAACTGCCCAGGCGAAAAATAGCTGTAAAAGAGAACAATCACAACGGTATTCGCGAAAGAGGAAAACATTTATTAATTCAACTTGGCGTCACCTATGGGAGAGGTTACGTAGAACTTCTTGATCTTCTTGAGGCCATATCAAACATTGAAGACGAAAGGCAGGATAAAATGGAATCTATACCTTTAAAAACACTTTTTAAAAGCTCTTGCCTGAAGAAATACGGAAACAGTAATCATCTGCCCAGAGTTATTCAATCAGCCGAACAAAGCGTGAGGCGGGCAGTCCATCAATCTCTGGATCATATTGCAGCCTTAGGTGTGGAGGATTATTCAAATCCTGTCTTCGAACGCTTTGCACCTCAGTTTTTTGATTTTAAACAAATACGAATAAGGATGCAGCAAATACAAAATCCATTAAAAATCAAGGAATGGGAACATGTCCATATTAATATCAAAAAATTTATTCAATCCTTATATTTTGAAGCAATCAAAAAAGACGAGTTTCGTTAAATAAAATCCGCTGTATCCATTCCTTAATGAACGGATCCCTTGAAGCCGGATGGAACAGTTTCCTGTAAAGCAGACAGTCTAAAGATAAAACTACCGGGAGATGACTGATAGACCAGCTAAAACGACCGATAAATCGAATGCGACAGCCGATAAACTGCACCTAACGGTAGAGCACGACGGCCGGTAAACTGCTAAACGGCCCGCTACGGCCGATAATGGACAGAGATGCGATCCATACCCAGCCAGACCGCCGGCCAGTCTCGCCCCGAAAAAAGAATGAATCGCCCTAAAGCAGTGAACGATCGCCCTAGAATGGTCTCGATTCGCCCTATTCTGACGGAGTATCACCCTGTCATGAGTTTAAACCAATCGGGTACAGCTTACTGTTCCGATATTCGTACTTATTGATTCCAGTCCGTTTACTGGCGATTATTTGGCTGTTACTGTCGATTTTCTGACGGTTATTGTTGATATTCTGTATTTTATTGATGATAAACGTCGATTTACTGCCGATATCCAGCGTCTTCCAGCGATTTCGGTCTCGATTCACAGAGATATTCGGCAGACCGAAAAAAAAGATCGGGCGTTTCCGCCAGATGACGCCTGTTCATGCACGATATCCCCTTTTCAGAGGGAAAAATCACCGTTCACAGGAACATTCAAAAGAATAGGCTGGCGTTCGCGCCAACCGATCACTTTTCGAAATAATTGGGAACGCTTTCAGATCGGCTCAACCGGATATATACTCATTATTCGTAAAATCGTTTGATAGGGTAAAGTTTTCGACCGCTTTTATCGAATATAATATAAGTGAAACCTTTTTGAAACCTTTTTGCTTTTGTGCATGGGCGATCAAATGAGGCTGCGGGAGTACAGAAAATCGCATGTTTTTCCCCGAAGTCTTCTTTCCTTTTTAGCAATATACTGTACATGAGTAAATCGTCGGGTCAGGTCCTTCGGCCAGGTTAAGGAAAAACCGGCGTGTGCTTTCAGCTTGTTAAAGAGATTCAGCTCAATTTTTTTCAATACCGTGCTGATTTCCCGGCAGTGCCCGAGGGATGACGAATATCGGGAAACCGTTACACTATTTTCTTTCAACAGGAACAATAAAGTTTGAAATCGGCTGTCGGCCGGATCCGCAGACCCATAGGAAAGAAAGCATTTCACTCAAAGCGGCCGTTTTTAACGGATAAAGAACCGGCCGGAGGCAGCTACAGGCTTTTCAGCTTCTCGAATCGTTCATCATTGGCCGGAAAAGGTCTAATCCGCATCTTCTGTACCGGAATCGGGGAACAGCAGTCGGTTCTGTTTTTCAATCGGCCCATGCACAGCATTATTGCAGATTTAGGATCAGCGCCCGTTCCTGCAGGTCATAAACTTTGACCTGGGGACCGGGTGCTATTTGCCGTATGGTCCGATTCCGGCGAAATAAATGGGTTTGTAAGCGGATTTATTCGGCCGGAGCATGATTGGCTTTCGATAAAGGTGATGCCGCCTTGCTTCCCGCCCATTTTCACAAGGAAAGGCTCATTGCATGAGAAAATTGGTTTCAAGTGCTTCCAAAAGTTTTTCACGTATATAAGGGAGGTTTAAAACGTGGAAACGGAAATAAGCGAACAGAAAAGTCTGGACAGAAAACATTGGCGCTGGACATTGGGCGCTTCCCTTGCCAACTATATTGATTCCGGATCAATTGTCGCCGGCGGTGCGGCTTTAACATTATGGCAGGGATACTTTCATTTAAGCAATTGGACTGTGGGTGCGCTCAGTGCTTTCAGTTCAAATGCAATTTCCGCCGGCATCGGCGCGTTGATCGGCGGATGGCTTTGCGATAAAGTCGGCCGAAAGAAAATCTATGAATACGATTTGCTTTGCTATATTGTCGGCATCATCATTCTTGTAAGCGCTTCTTCATCATGGATGCTGATTCTCGGCTACGTCATTATGGGCCTGTCTGTCGGGGCCGACATCCCGGCTTCCTGGACAATCATCGCCGAGAATGCGCAAAATAAAAACCGGAGCAGACATGGCGGTGCGGCTCAGTCTCTCTGGGCGGTGGGCGTCATGGTGACACTTTTAATCGCGTCCCTGACAACGCCATTAGGGATTTGGGGCGTACGTATCGTATTCCTTCATCTGGCTCTTGTCGCCCTTATAACCTGGCTGATGCGCACCGACATGCCGGAATCCAAAGTCTGGATCAGCGAACGCCAAAAAATAAAACAAGGATCTTTTGATCCGTACAAGGTGAAGCTATCCAGCCTTTTTAAAGGTCAAAATCTGAAGGACCTCATCTTTCTGATTGTTCTCTTCGGCGTATGGAACTTTGCGGCAGGTACGAACGGTTTCTTCCTCCCGTATCTGCTTAAGAATTTCGGCAATCAGACCCAGGTAACCAGCCTGATCTTTCAACTGTGCGAATATGCGGTCACGTTTCTTGCCTGTACTTTTATCTTCATGAAATTTGCCGATAATCCTAAGGCACGAAGATGGCTGTTTCTTTCCGGAGCAGGGCTCTGTGTGCTTGCCATGTCGCTTTTTGCATTCTTCCCGCTGAATACCGGTATCGCAATCCTCTTTGTTCTCTTTTGGGGCTACGGCAACGGCTGCGGTGAACAGCAATTTTATCAGATCTGGGCCAGCGAGCTCTTCCCGACGCGATTCCGTTCGACGGCGCAAGGCTTTATGTGGGCCGTCATTCGTATCTCGCTCGGATTTTGGAGCATGTTTGTCCCGATTCTGGCAGCGATGGGATTCCACCGCCTCGGCCTGCTGATGACAGGATTCACCCTGGTATCCCTGGTGGTCGGCCTCGTTTTCATGCCGAATACGGGAGGAAAATCCTTGGGGCAGATCGAAAAGGAACAAGGACAGGCTTTGTAAGGCTCTATAGACCTTTTTGCTAAAGCGGCTCCGGCCAATAGCACTTTGGGTAATCGTGCGATGATGCCTCGCCGGAGTAAAGACTAAGACAACCTCTAACCAGAACCTGCCGATTGACCCTATAAATACTGATACAATCCACTCTGTTCACATGACAACAAGCGTTGGGAAGAAAAATCCAACGTTTTTTTTCATTTATCTCCGGATGCTGCTAACTTAGTCACCAACAATTTTCTTTGACATCCGGGGCTGAGTTCACATTCGAGATCATGATGTAACTTTCAGATTGGGCTTTGTATTTTCGTATTACTGGTCACACCCAATCATCTGACATTCTGTATTATTGTCGTACTGAGCAATAGTAAGAAACGTTGTCAGATGAATTCAGAATAATTGCCTGGCAGATCCGTTCACCTTATGGCGGTTCAGCTGATGACATCAACTTTTCAGACTAAATCAGATGAAAGCCCTGTTGAAAACATACTAGTGCAGAAAGTACGATGGTACTCTCTGCACCTCTTTTAGTGGTGGTAAAGATAAGGTCGCGTGGCTAATGGGCATCTTTCGTTAGATGATCCAGGCGACTGATCAATTATCCCAAGAAAGATTCTGGACTGGTACAGAAGTTTGAACACAAGTAGCAGATTAGTTATTTCTAATTATATCCATATTAAATTTTTTGAATTTTTTATATAAAGTGCTACGATGAATTCCTAATTCTTTGGCTGTCATTCTACAATTATAATCATTTTCCCTCAAACAATTTAATAGTATTTCTTTCTCTATCTCATTCAAAATATTATCCAATGATTTATAATCGCTCAAAAATTTGTTGGTGTGTACTTTGCCGACAATATTAGCAGGTAAATGTTCATCTAAAATTTTATCACTATCAGATATTGCATAGGCTCGTTGAATAACATTTTTCAGTTCGCGAATATTTCCAGGCCAATCATATTGTTGAAGCAATCTCCACGCCGATGATGCTATGTGTTTTTTTATTCCAAAATGTTGATAAAGCTCATCCATGAATACATTTATAAAGAATTGAATATCTTCCGATCGTTCTCTTAAAGGAGGAATTTTTACAGGAATAACATTCAAGCGATAATACAAATCGGGACGAAAAGTATGATTTCGCATACTCACATCTAAATTTTGATTAGTAGCAGCCAGAATACGTACATCAATTGGTTTCGGTTGAAGCCCGCCAATCCTTTCTACTTCCTTTTCTTGCAATACCCGCAAAAGTTTCACTTGCATACTTAATGGAAGCTCTCCAACTTCATCTAAAAATAGTGTACCTCCATTAGCCATTTCAAATTTCCCCGGTTTACCTCCTTTTTTAGCTCCAGTAAATGAGCCTTCCTCATATCCAAAAAGTTCGGACTCTAATAACTCATTAGGGATTGCTGCACAATTAATTTGAATAAATGGCTTCGTTGATCGATCACTCGCATTGTGAATCGCTGTCGCAAAAACTTCCTTTCCTACCCCTGTTTCACCGGTGATAAGTACACTAAAATCATTTTCAGCTGCCTTTTTTGCTACGGCTTTTGCCTCGAGAAACTTAGGGCTTGAGCCGATCATTGACTCAAAAGTATATCCTGTTTCCCTCCTTTTTAATTCACCTCTGAAGTACTTTGACTTATTATCTATATCTTGAAATTTTTCTGCAAGTAATTTAGTTTCCTTAGAAAATTTTACTTGACCTACTGCTGCAATAACCTGATCACCATCCGTAACAACTGTCCGTGTCACTGCTACAACAGATTTTTTAACATTTTGTCCTTCGACGTATTGATAAACATCGACATCCGTTCGGCCCGTTAGTAATATATCTATTAATTCATAATTTTTTATTACGTCTAAAATATATTTCCCAATGACCTCTTCTTTTGTCTTAAATCCTAAAAATTCATAGTACGCTTTGTTGATATAGATAATATATCCATTTTTATTAACAAAGATGAATCCATCTGTTGAAGTCTCCAAAATATCTTGGTATATTAGATTATTCTCACAAATAGATTTTACTGTTTTTTCTCGCTTGGCTACAGATAAATCGTTTTCCTTTGGCATACAATCACCTCGTTTATTTTCCCAGTACACAAGAATATTTCAATAATTTCCAGGAAAATCATGAAGATATAAGGAAAACAGGGATTCTCACTTACCCCTGTTTCCTCCGCACCTTATCCTCATATAGATAAAATCTATGCTATTATATTTCTCTTTACAAAACTGCGATTTTATCGTAGAAATTTTACATTGTAAAAATTATCACATAAATACGAAACCAGCAAATCCCTTGTTATTGAAATTCAGTTGTCACCAGCTATTATTTAACTAATTTCACTTTAACACCTTCAATATAATATAACTATAACTATTCCCACACATGTTTCATATTAAAAATTAATCAGCTGACTTTTTTTCATGATAACTTACCGCAGCACATTACCTGAGATAACAATTCTTTGGACTTCCGACGTTCCTTCATAAATTTCTGTTATTTTAGCATCACGCATAAGGCGTTCCACTTTAGCACCTCTAATATAACCATAACCACCATGAATTTGTAATGCTTTTATTGAATGTTTCATTGCAGTTTCAGAAGCGAAAAGCTTCGCACTCGCAGCTTCTAAAGTGAATGGTTTTCCTTGATCTTTCAACGATGCAGCATTGCGAACCATTAATCTTGCAGCCATAACATCTTTTGCCATATCGGCTATCATCCATTTAATTGCCTGTTTAGCGGCAATCGGCTTACCAAACTGATGACGTTCCTTCGAATAACTAATCGATTCTTCCAAACATGCTTGCGCAATCCCTACCGCCTGTGCAGCAATTCCGACACGTCCACAATCTAGAGCAGTCATTGCAACCTTAAAGCCTTCTCCAACTTTTCCCAATACGTTTTCTTTAGGAACGCGACAGTTTTTAAAAATAAGCTCTGTCGTATGAGATCCTCTGACACCCATTTTATCTTCATGTTTGCCAACTTCAAAAGGTGAAACACTCTTTTCCACAATAAAAGCAGTGATTCCTTTTGTTCCCGGTTCAGAACCAGTTCTAGCCATTAAAATAACAACACCGGCACCATCACCATTTGTAATAAACATTTTCGTTCCATTAATCACGTAATGATCTCCATCTAGAACAGCAGTTGTGCTCACAGCTCCGGCATCCGAGCCCGCTCCGGCCTCCGTAAGGGCGAATCCTCCAAGAACCTGATAATGAGTCAGCATTGGCAAGAATTTTGCTTTTTGTTTTTCTGTCCCAAATACAAGAATAGGACTTTGTGTTAAAGTATGAACTGCCAATACAACTGCTGTAGAGGCACATTGCTTTGCTAACTCTTCAATCACTAATGCATAGCTAAGAAAATCAGCACCTCCACCACCATATTCAGTTGGTGTAGGAATGCCTGTCAATCCCAGTTCCGCTAATTTTTTCATTGTTTCTGCAGGAAAAACTCCTTCACGATCAATTTTTTCAGCCAGCGGTGCAACTTCTTTTAATGCAAAGTCTCTGGCCGACGATTGAATAAGTTGTTGTTCCTCAGTTAATGGAAATCCCATATAAACCCCTCCAAATATATTTTATTTCAAAGCTTAGTTTCTCTCGGAAAATTTTTAGTACGTTCCGTTCAATAAGAATCCATCATATACCAGCTCACGTAGGTGTCCTTTGCTTAGCAAGGAAACTTATTATCTTTAACTCAGCCATACCGAAAATGGACACCAAAAGTACCATTTGGATATACCCATTTTACAATGCCTTTATTACCATAATCTCGGCACACCACCCGGCATGTCCCACATTCCAGACAGCCAGCATAGTCAAAAACTATTTTATTGTCTTCTTTCTTTCGATACAATCCTGCTGGACAAACCATCAGACAGGGTTCCGTTTTACATTTTGCACAGATCTCTGGATCTAGCACAATATGAGGATTCTGTTCGTCTACGTTGAACTTATCATAGCCCAATAATTCTTCTACCTTCTGCCGTTTAATGCTCATAACGCTCTAAGCCCCTTCCAACCGTCAGATAGTAGATTCTTCAACCCAACATCTTGTTTAACGACCTTCTGAATCGACTTCAGCATCTTCTTCGGAATTTTCCCATCTACGGTAAATAAAAAATGCATTATATCGTTTGCCATTAGTGGATATTCTTTAAACAAACGGGGAATTTCCATCATCACCGGATACTTTCTATATATTTTCATTGTCGGCAGAATCGTCTCCGACAATTTTTTCGTATAGATGTTTCCCACTTCTGTAGCATTCTGCGCTTCCAAATAGGCATTCGCAGCTGCAATGGCACTGGCAATCGCCAGATCCATCCCCCGGATCGAAGTCCCCATATTAATGCACAACCCACCTGCATCGCCGACAACCAGTAATCCTTCCCGATATAATTTTTTCGGCACACCGTTATAACCCGCTTCGCTTACTAGATGCGCTCCATACTCAACTGTCTCGCCTCCTTCAATTAGCGGATATATTGAGGGATGCATTTTAAAGTCCTGCATAATGTCCGGTAGTGGCTTCTTTTGTTCACCAAGTTTCTCTGGCGCAATAGCCAATCCTAATGAAATACTATTCCTATTGGTATACAGAAAGCCGCCACCCCCGATTCCTTCGGTGACCCCCAAAAACAGCCGAGCCGCTCCCTCGCCCTTTGAGAGACCAAATCGGGCATTAATGATTCCTTCCGGCAACTCAATCAGTTCTTTAACACCGACTGCAATTTCCGCTCCGATCAAATCACCTCTCAAACCCGCCTTCTGAGCTATAAAACTATTAATACCGTCGGCGGCAACAACTAAATCGGCCAGCATTTCCTCGTCACCCATTTTCACACCGATGATCCGACCGTCTTTTTCGATCAAATTTTCAACTAAGATTCCGCCGGCAATAACTGCCCCGGCTTCTTCCGCTTGCTCAGCCAACCAAGGATTAAACACTGCCTGAAGCACGGAATAGGACTGTGGCACATCTTCCTTAAAGTCATAGTCTGTATAGTCGATGGTCAAAGCGCCCTGTGAATGTGTCATAGCTATCTGTTCTTTCACAATAGGCCTTTCCAAGGGAGCCTGGGAAAACAATTCTTTCCCTAATAATTTTTCCAGAGAGTAAGTATAAATCCGACCTCCGGTTAGAGTTTTTCCTCCACAGGATTCACCCCGTTCAACAACAACGACCTCTTTCCCAGCTTTCGCCAGCAGGTAGGCACAGGACAGCCCAGCCATCCCACCACCGATAACCAGTACGTCTACCTTTTCCTCTCCGCTCATCTTTCTGCTCCTCTATCCGCTTATTTCGCCTTCTGAATGGCACTAATAAGTGCCGGAACAATTTTTACGTAATCGCCGACAATGCCGTAATCAGCTGCGGCAAAAATCGGCGCATTCTCGTTTATATCAATTGCCACAATCAATTTTGAATCACGCACTCCAGCGATATGTTGTACCTGTCCCGATATACCAACCGTCAGATAAAAAGAAGGCGTAATCTTCTGGCCAGATATGCCAATATAACGTTCCATCGGCAACCATTGGGCATCTTCAGCAATTGGACGTGTGCAACCCACTTCAGCACCTAAAGCGTCGGCCAATGCTTCAATGAGTTTGATGTCTTCCTGTTTCCCTACACCACGGCCAAAACCTACTACTTTGTCGGCCGTGCCAATATCGGCGCCTTCATGAACAATAGGATGAACTTCCCCTATAGAGAGACGATTGTCATTTATAGCTTCTATCTTGACGATTTCGGCACTAAGAGAAGAATCAACTTGCATCGGATCGAACAATCGAGCAGGCACAGTGACAAGGCATCCCTTGCTCAGCAGTTCTGTGCTAATGACCAAACCACCGTACATCAAGCGATCTGTTTCAAAGCCGTCGCTACCTATACGCACGGAAAATGCATCTGAAACCAACCCCGTCTGGACGCTAGCCGCAACTTTAGCAGCCAGATCCTTTCCTCTGAGCGTTCCTCCAATTAGAAACAGTTCTGGTTGGTATTTGGCAGTAAGATCAGCAATCGTTTTAGCATAGCTTTCCGGCCAAAGGCTATTATCTTTAATCAGATAGACTGTATCTGCACCGCATTGTCCAAGTTCAACAGCTTTATCTTCAGCTAACGTAATGGCACTTACCTTTCTTCCGCTCTTTTGTGCCAGATCGCCTGCCAAGGTCAGGAGCTGCTTTGTAATTGTAATATCTTCTGAGTACACCCATATCTCCGACATATCTTTCTCCATCCTCCTTATATAATGCCTTCTTTTTGCAGGCTTGCGACAAGTGCGTTTATATTATTAACTGGGTCGTTATCTTTATAAATAACGTTTTTGCGACTCATCACATAGGGTTTCATACTCTTAACTTTTGTTTTTGGAGTAAGCGCTGCAGTATCAAGACCCAAATCGGCTACTTTAACTTCTTTGATCGGCTTTCTTGCGGCTCCCATCGCTTGCTTAAGACCAGGTATCCGCGGTGTGTTAATTTCCGGCAGTACAGTCAACAATACGGGGAATGTAGCAGATACTGTTTCAGTGCAATCACTAAGTTTACGTGTAGCTATCACCTTGTCCCCTTCAATATTAAAATTACTAACAAAAGTAATGGCCGGAATGCCAAGCAAAGTAGCGATACGTGGTCCTACCTGTTGAGCATATGTATCGGCTGCACCTTCGCCACAAAGAATAACATCATAGTCACCCATTCGTTTAGCAGCAGCTGATAGTACATTGGCGGTAACAAAGGCATCCGCCATAGCAGCATTGTCATCATTAACCCAGACTGCATCTCCCGGTCCGCGCGACAAAGCATCTTTTAATGATTGTTTGGCAGAACTTCCTCCATAAGTCAGAGCTGTAATGCTTCCACCTTTTTTTTCAACTTCCAAAGCAGCTGCCTCAATCGCATTACGGTCATAATCGCTAATCTTTGACCTAGCACGGCCAATATCTAATTTAGATGCTTGTAAATCTATCTTAATATCCTGTTCATCTAATACCCATTTGTAGCAGATCAGAAATTTTGGCATAATTCCGCTCCTTTTATTAATTTTCCGGAGTTTGTTCAGCTCCGGAAATTGATAACATTTTATTATTAAAGACTAAGCTTTTTTAAATCGTCAGTAAATCTAATCATTTCTTTTCCATGATCATCATAACTGCCTCTCCGTCAATGACAGTTTTTCCGTTTTGATTTGTCACAACGGTATGCAGTTTTACAATTCTTTTATCATCCCGTTTTTCTGTTACTGTCGCCTTTGCCGTGACCGTATCCCCAAATTTAACCGGTGCCGTGAACTTTAAATTTTGACCTAGATATAGTCCGCCTTCTCCTGGCAATTTAGTTCCCAACACAGTAGAAATAAAACCGGCTGTCAATATTCCATGAGCAATCCTTTCTTTGAAACGGGAATTTTTGGCATACTCAGCGTTGATATGGAGAGGATTAAAATCTCCTGTTACACCGGCAAAGGTCTCGACATCATGTACGGTGACCGTTTTTGAAATAGTTGCGCTGTCCCCAATCTTAATCTCTTCGTAGTTCATTTTTTCTTGCTCCCTTCAATTCATTATTATCAAAAGCCATTATCATAATTGGCTGGTCCTAGCTTTCCTTTAAATCACCCGATCTAAATCGACAACATTTATTCTTACCGTCCCTGATTCACAGCTCCAACTTTTTTCCCTAACTTTTCCTTCAAAGCCCTTTCGCATATTTTGGGGACAAGCTCGGAAATATGACCGCTATATTGCGCCACTTCTTTCACCAAGCTTGAGCTCAAAAATGAATATTTATTGTCCGCGATCATGAAAAAGGTTTCTGCTGAGGGATAAAGCTTTTTGTTAAGCAATGCGATTTGCATTTCATATTCCAAATCCGATATGGCCCGAAGTCCGCGAAGAATCGTATGGATATTCTTTTCAATCAAATAATCGATAAGCAATCCTTCAAAACTATCAATAGCTACATTGTCAATTCCTGAAGTTGCGTCTTTTAAAAAAAAAGGCGTTCTCCGACTGTAAACAGTGGTTTTTTGCAGGAATTTTTAAGAACGGCAACAATCACCTGGTCAAACAGCAAACTGCTCCGTTTAATGATATCCAGATGGCCAAACGTAACGGGATCGAAACTGCCTGGATAAACGGCGATTCTGCGCATAAATTCTTCCCCCCTTGATTCTTGTACCGTGGAAATACAAGAATATACAGCTTAACTCATTTCAAATTCTTAATTTCTGAAATGACCGCCGGAACGGCTTTATTCAATCTCTGATAACCCCATAAAACAAAATTTCAGGAACAGGCACTTCGACATCGAACGGGAATTCTACTTTAGAAAATATATCCTTACGAATCATACTTATTTTCGGGAAAACGCCATTGTCGGCGACTTCCCATTCACTATTGCCTTTGCCAATTTCGGCTTCACTAATCAAAGTAATGGAAACGTTTTCAATTGTTTCTATTGATGCATAAGCGATGTGCGAATAGGTAAAGTAAATCTACTCAATTTATTGAAATTGCCAAGAGATATAATCAGCATAAAAAAACCTGCTAGACACCAAACCTTGTTTTTTTATCCTTAAAAATTACCCATTACACGAGCTTAAGATTCATTGGTTCATCTTTAAAAATCCGTTCATCCATGATTTTTAGATTTTCAGCAATGATTGGCCGAAATTCCATCTGACTAATAACATCTTTTTCAAGATCAACGCCGGGTGCGATTTCAATAAGAACCATGCCCTCTTTTCTTAACTCAAAAACAGCTCTTTCAGTTATATAGAAAACCTTTTGTCCTGCTTCCGCTGCATATTCCCCACTAAATGTGATTTGTTCCACATGTTTTTTAAATTTTTTATTTCTTCCTTCTTGAATAATCTTTAATCTACCATCACTAATTTCTGTTTTTAAACCACTCGCGGTAAATGTACCACAAAATACTAATTTCTTTGAGTTTTGTGAGATATTAATAAAGCCACCCGGTCCAACTACTCGCCCACTGAATTTACTTACATTAAGATTTCCGTCCTCATCAGCCTCCGCTAAACCAAGATAACAGATATCCAAACCGCCGCCATCATAAAAATCAAAATTATAATCTTGGTCAATGATTGCTTCTGGATTTAGACTTGCACCAATGCCAAGCCCACCAGCCGGAATACCACCTATTGCACCTGATTCAATAGTTAGTACTAATTGATCAGACAATCCTTCTTCTGCTGCGACATTTGCAACACCATCTGGAACACCAATTCCTAAATTTACAACTGCTCCTCGCCTTAGCTCCATAGCAGCACGTCTTGCACAAACCTTCCGTTGATTCAATTTCATTTTCTCAAGTCTGTCGACGGGTACCTTGATTTGCCCAGACCATGACGGATTAAAAGAGGAGTCCACAAATGATTGACAATGGTTTTCTGGCTTTGCAACGACTAAGAAATCGACGCAGATTCCTGGTATCTTAACATATTGAGGATTTAAGCTTCCTTTTCTTGCTATTCTCTCGACCTGTGCAATAACAATGCCACCTGAATTTTTGGCCGCTTGTGCCATTTGAATCTGTTCACTGAAGAGAGCCTCTTTTTCAACCGTGATGTTTCCGTTTTCATCGGCAGTAGTACCCCGAATTATTGCTACATTCACAGGGAAAGGCTTATATCTCAAGTATTCTTTATTATCAATTTTGATAAGTTCAACCACTTCTTCTTTACTAATGTCATTGGCACGGCAGCCCTCTACTCTGGGATCTGCATAGGTTTTTAACCCTACGTGGGTAATAACTCCAGGTTTTTTTCCAGCGATTGCCCTCAAGATATGAGTCGTCACGCCCTGGGGTACTATATAACATTCCACCTTATTTTCACTAACTAGATTTGCAAGCTTTGGGGCTAACCCAATATGGCCACAATATACTTTGCGAACAAATCCTTCATGACCGAAATGGTTCATACCCCGATCTTTCTTATCTCCTACTCCTGCACAATTCATAACAAAAAGATTTTTGGGTGATCCAGTTGTTAAAAATCTTTTTTCCAGTGCTCCCAACACCTCCTCCGCCGTTGCAAAGCCAACGAATCCTCCAACAGCTATGCTCTGACCATCCTTAATTAAATTTGCAGCTTCCGCTGACGAAACTATCTTTGCCATGTTTATACCCCTCCCAAGAGTATTTATCTAGCTCAATATCATCACGTCCGTGACCTTGCTCCTTCCCTCCTTTCTACCAAAATCAATAAAATATTTACGGGTGAAATGTATTTTAAAATGATGTCCGGATCATCTACAATTTTTAATGCATTATTTGTGCCAATTTGATTATCGATATAAAAACAGCACTTTAAGTGTTTCTAAAGAGATAAGTCAATCAAAAAGTTGCGATCTTGCGACTTTCATCATAATAAAATCGCACTAAATGTTTATCCCCTCTTGAAATGGTTAGACTTTGACAAATAATAAGAGACATGTCTCCAAAGGGAGACATGTCTCTTATTATCAACAGCCGCGGCCATTAAAGTACGATTTTTTAGTTTAAAATAGATCCTCGATACTAAATCTTCACTAAATCTTCAACGTTTCCTTCTCTATATAAATTATACATAGTTAAACTGACTGTTCTGTCGTTTTTAGTATAATGTCAGCCGAGAGTTTTTAAGCGACGAGAATACACACCAATCTTTTCGAAAATAATGACCGACATCTGAACATTTCTGAATGGTGAAGGCCAGACGCTAAAAACCAATAGAGTCATTCATGATCTTATAACGATTCCCCCTTACTCACTACAAAATAAAAGCGGCGCAGAGGGTTTCATCATACTTCTCTGCACCAATAAGGTTAGTATGTTTCCACTATAATCTTGTACTTGAGTCTACTAGATAAGTAGAGACTAAATGTGACGATGAATTGTATCGCAAGCAAAAAAATGTACACGGTACACGCATTCTAAAAACACCGGAAAAGGACAGAGAATGATAAGCTAATGATCATCAAGAAAGAAGAGATGTTTTCAAACACTTTGAAGACATGATTAACTTTTTTCCACTTGAAGCGGGTAGTTCCTTCTTATTGATTGACAAAACCCGTCTTTAAGAGAACCAAGCTTATCGAAATGTCCTTTTTGCTCTAGATAGCAGTGAAGAAAGTTTAACAATTAGGCCATTCTCGTCACCTCAATTGCTATATTTCTGAAATGACATCCAAACACCTTTGTTCAGATCACCGATGACTCCACGGAATGATTTTATCTGACACACTTCCAAGGGCGTAAAGAAGTAAAAAAAATATCACAAAATTTTCAGCTTCATATATTACAATTGTTACGGTGAAATAACTTCAATACAAGGAAATGGATGTGATCGTCACACCCATTTTCAGCGATTAAGTGCTCGCCGATGAGCATCCATTGTATTTGCGGATACCCATGTCATTGTTTTGGTTTTGGTTTCGGTATCAACTAACACCTTTAGCAAGAAAGGCTTCTTCAGTATCAAATCCGACGAAAATCTATGCATAATTGCAAACTCGTAATAAACATACTCTCCCTACTACAAACCGATAACTTATGTTTTCAACCTCTTATCCCATGCCCAAGACGATACTCAGTCCTAAAGTTAACACAGCTTGGAACAATACAAGAACAACACCAACAGGAAAAACCATATAAAGATAGGACTCTTTAAAATCCACTTGCGTCAAGTTGAACTCGGTCTGGAGAAATCCACAGTTTGGCAAAGATCCCAAGCTAAGGCTAGTAACTGTAGCTACCCGATGTAATGCCTGCGCATTGGTAAGAGGAAGAAAATACTTCTGCAGAATAGGAGCTGCCATGGCAATACCACCTGAGGAAGATCCAGTGATTCCGGCTAAGGCACCAGTGGTAATGAGACCACCAAGCAGCGGGTTACCTCCCATGTGGGCAACCAAATGGATCAGCGTTTCAAAACCCGAGGTTGCGGCGACGACAGCGCCAAAACCAACAACCGCGGCAGTATTGATAGCGGCCGACATTGTGTTGCTGCAGGCCACTAGAAAGTGGTTCTTGATCTCCTGCCAAACATGCGGAAGAGTCTTAAACTGTAAAACCACGGCAGAGATACAACCTACCAGCAGCGAATACTCAACTGATAACTTGGCTACATTCAGCGCCAACAACAGCAATATAATAGGCAAGATCGCTAGGATAAAATTAGATTTTCGTTTGTTTCCCGCCTTGAATTCAGCCTCAGCCGCTACTTCTGATTCATCAGTTCTGTAACAAGCCCCTCTAGCTCTCTCGCGTTTTTCCCAATAGGACATCCATATCATAGCCAGAACAAAATAGACGATACATGAGATCAGACCTGGAATCCACGCCGCAGCCACTGTCGTTCCTAGATATCTGGTGGGCACGACATTATAAATAGATGGTGTAAAGGGAGCCGTAGAGCCGCAATAGGCTCCAATAGTGAATGCGCCGATAATAAAATATCGTGGCAAATTTGCCTTCTTACAAAGCTGAAGCGCTATAGGCAATACAGCGAAAATGCACACAAAAATAGAGATGCCGCTAACAGTTAAGATTAGTGTGGTCAGGGCCATGCCAAGAACAATACTCTTCTTGCCTACAAGATTTACCACCTTTTCAGCGATACTATCAGCGGCACCTGATATCTCCATAATTTTGCCAAACAGCGAGCCAAACAGGAGCATAATGAAGTAACTCTTTATGAAATTGACAAAACCGGTCATATAAGTGGCCATCAAGCCATCGTACACATTCATCCGAAAAAGCAACAGCACCAATGCACTGCAGAGAATACCTGAAATGGGTGTGGGGACGCCTTTAAAACAAAAATATGCCAAAATAATCAAACCGATACAGATAATTAAAATGTTCACGACGTTACCTCCTAATTTTCTTAAATTGTCTAACTGCGCACTCTTATTTCAACTAAATCTCAACAGGGAGTGTCCAACAGCGACTAGCATTTCATTTTATTCTAATCATTCAAAAAGTAAGAAAATTTGCCACGCTTTTTGGCCGCTTTTTTCAACAGACATTTTAAAATGAATGTAAATCTTTCATAGACCTTCTGACTTTCAAATAATCCGGGCCAGTTATTTTGCAAAAGTCACGGATATAACACACGAATTCTTTTGGCTTGTCGTTCTTTGCCATATGTGTGCAGCTCCTCATGCGATACAAAACAGCATCCTCAATTTGAGACGCTATATATTCAGCAGTCCGGGTGTAATAAATCGAACCGGGATCTGCGAAAATGACTGCTGTGGGAACCGTGATATTTTTCAGAGTTCCGCGGAAATCGGGTTCACACATGGATTTCCAATAGAAATAACTGGACTTCTTCTGCTCCTCCAAAACGCCTACCATAGCATTAATCATCTCCGTGCCGCCCGCGCCGATATTCCGTATAATCCGATTCTTGAGTTCGTTCAAGTCATAATCGAAATTTCTGAGGCTGGTCTTGTTTGGTGCAACTATTTGCTCCACAAGGAAAAGAATAAACTGTTCATAATTATTCCTGATGTTCTTTAAATCAGATTCATAATGATCTCGTGTATACCGACCTTGATAGAGTCCAAACTTCCAATTATCCTCATTGATGATTTTCGGTGTCATATCTCCGATGATGATTCTCTCAACTCTATCGCAACCGAACTGTTCTACATAGGAAAAGAGTACGGCAGCACCCATAGAGTATCCCAGTAACGTAGCGTTTTTTATTCCGAGATGCTTCAACAAACTCGTAATATCCCGTGCAGATTGTTGAATTCCGATTTCTCCCCTCCCCTCCGTCTTGCCATATCCCCTCTGGTCGAAACAGATGCAGCGGAATTGGTCTTTTAAAAGGTCAAACATCGATAGATCTTGCTCAGTGGAACCACAAAATCCATGAGCATATACGATAGGCGTTCCTTTTCCAAAATCAATATAATAGATATCTGTTCCATCTTCAGCCGTAAAAACTTTGTAATCAACTGACATTTTGCAACCTCCTCTTATCTTCTAATTGGCGGCAAAGCAATGTCATGGTTGGTTTCGCACCTTTCACATTCCGTCAATCATCTCTCTGTTTTTGATTTCTCTTCGCCATTTTTCAGCTTCATGACACGTTACGTAATAGCCACTGCATTTCGGAACGATAATAATATTAATTTCCCACTTTTCCCAGCAATGAACTCTGAGCGGTCCTCTATTATCGTTTACAATTGAAAATCGAGGAACAGCCGCAATCCCAATACTTCTGATGATTTGTCATAGTTTTTAATAACGTTCGAATTAACAAATCCATATTGCTATACAGATAAAACGTTAAACATCCATTTAGATAAAGATCACCTTGTCGCTTCCGATGATAGTCATCACAGTACCTTAAAGCTGGATGACTTTACAGACAAGGAGATTCTCACCAAGTTACCTTTTCACGCCCGTGCGTGGATATGGAGGTTAACAAATTTCTCGTTTTTAAGCTTAAATAACACCTCCTTGTTAGTGGCAATTAAAAAATGTAATGTTTGGGGTAGATAATAATAAGTTCAATTCATGGCTTTAGCATCGGAGAAACAAATCTACAGTTATAGATTCATGAAAAAACTATGATGTTTGAGAGTTTTTGCTTAACTCCATGTCAGGCCATTTTATGATTGATCGAATGAGAATCAGAAAAATCATTGAATTACCAAAATATGCATTTTCCAATCGCCAAATTAGCTTTTGCCTAGAGATCTTCTACCAAGAATTGCGTATGCATAATTTATGCCAAAACTAATAATTGGCATGAGTACAGCGTTTTCATTACTTTTACGAAAGTAAAACTAGTCAAAAAGTCGCTGTATCGCGACAACTATTATGATAAGATTACAGTAAATATTGGTTTTCTTGAGTGAGATAGCTGTATCCTGACGAGTAATAAGAGACATGTCTTCAAAAGAAGACATGTCTCTTATAATCAACAAGTCGATTATCACAGCTATGCCGGTTATCATCAGATAGAAAAAGTCACCCTCGTCTGTTGCTGGGTCCATGCCCGAAAAAAATTTAACGATGCCCTGAACGCTCTGCCAAAGAAAACGGGCCCGATCCGTTCCACTATTTTTGACCTATCTCTTTGAACAGCTTCCCAATATCAAGAAAGTTACAGACGAAGCAGTTCACTTCTTCCATGGTTCCAAGCACGCAAAATTAGTGCAAAATGATTTGATTTTATTCAAAAAGAAAGCCACAAAAAGCCCTATAAAATCAGCATTTTCCAGTGGTTTTCATTTAGAAATTCTCTCTGATGTTCCGCAAGCGGAGATGGCGGAAACCGCTGATCAATCGTCGAGCGCCGCCTGTTTATCAGCGGTTTCAGACCCCATCGACAAATTCACCTCTCATTTACTTCTCAAAAAGGAAAATCACCTGAGGGCCTGTTTGACTTTAGCCTCAGGTAGTCTGAAATGATAAGATCCGCCACTGTCTACGCTGAAATTCAGATAAAGTAAATTTTTGATTAATTTGATTAAATAGCTATTAAAAAACGCCCTGCTGTAGAGAAAATAGTTCGATGCCGTCTAACTATTTTCTCTTCCTTAGAATCTGTCCAAAAGGATAGCCTTTTCATTTTAGAAATTTAAAAATTCCCCGGAGCTGTTAAGGTGCAGGAGGAATAGACGTTCTCAGAACGGCTGCACCCACAAATGCCTGTCTCTTAGTCAGCAGGATCTTGAATTTTGACAATTAATCAACATATGTATACGTCATGTTAAACAGGCACAATATGTAGTATAATATATGAATTGCAAGATTAATATAGATTTCGATGAAAGAGGGCCGATTGGCTATGATCGAATTAACAGAAGATCCAATGATGCTCATGATCAAGAATACAATGGATCTAAATAATATCGAAAATGAAAATGCAAATTTAGCTGAACAAGTTTTTTCAGCACGCAACGTCCGCGTGGCAAATCATGTAACAAAGCGGTATGCGATGGATTACCTGCTGTCCGAGAATGTTCGGAAAGCGTTTCAAGATAACTGGATATACATACACGATTTCAACGCTTACGCGTCCGGCAATCACAACTGTTTGACCCTTGATCTTGCTGAGGTGCTGGCGGGCGGATTTAAAACGAATAATGCCGACATTCGCGAACCGAATTCGATTTCCAGCGCCATGCAGCTGACTGCAGTGATTATGCAGTGCCAGAGCAATCTGCAATTCGGCGGCATTGCCGTCGGGACGCTGGATCTTGATCTCGCGCCTTATGTCGACAAATCATTCCGCAAACATTTTGCCGTTGGGTTGAAATACATTTATGATACGGAAAAAACCGGGACCGCCGATTCAGCCGTTCATTTTCTGGATACGAAGGACGATTATCCGGCCGGACATCCCTACCGCCGGGCGCTGCTTTATGCGTGGGACAAAACAACGGAAGAGGCTCATCAGGGGGCGGAAGCGCTGATTCATAATTTGAACAGCCTGCAGTCGCGTGCCGCCGATCAGCTGCCGTTTACATCGATCAATTACGGAACGGATACTTCGCCTGCCGGCCGTCTTGTGTCCAGGAGTGTGCTTGATGCGACCATTGAGGGCGTCGGTGCCCACCATTTGACGCCGATTTTCCCCGTTCAGGTTTTTCAGTATTATAAGGGGATCAATGATCGGCCCGGCACGCCGAATTACGATTTGTTCAAACTGGCGCTGAAGTGTTCTTCGATGCGGATGTTTCCAAACTATGCAAATTGTACAGCCAGCTATTTTAAAAAACCGACGTGCAAACAAGAAATTTTTAACACGATGGGCTGCCGGACGCAGCTGGCCGACGACCGCTTCGGCGTCATCGGCAATCAGGGCCGCGGCAACATTTCGCCGGTAACGATCAACCTGGCGAAAATCGGCATTGAACATGGTACTTGTCTAGGCACACGTCAGAAGCCGGACATCGAAGGATTCTGGCGGACATTCGATCGCGTGCTCGAAGTCGCGACTCAGGCGCTCGTTGATCGATTTGAATATCAGGGGCGCCAGCCGGCGAAATCGGCGCCGTTTATGTATGAAAATCAATTGATGAAAGGGAAAAAACTTGACCCGGACGAACCGGTCCGCGAAGTCTTGAAACATGGCACGCTCGCTTTCGGCCTGCTTGGCCTGTCAAACTGCATGGCAGCAATGTTCGGTAAGCATCAGTTTGAGGACGATCAGGTCTGGGAGTTTGCCTATTCCATTTATAAACATGTTGAAGCTTACAAAAATGCGATGTCGGAAAAATATGATCTGAATTTTTCGGTCTATTCAACACCCGCGGAAAACTGCTGTTATTCCATTTACAATCGGCTTGTAGAAGAATACGGAGAAATCAAAGGGGTCATTGATCACGGATACCTGACCAACTCGTTTCATTGCCCGGTCTGGTATCCGATTTCAGCAGAAGAAAAGATTCGCAAGGAAGCACCTTTTCATAAAATTTCCAGGGGCGGTGCCATTACTTACGTCGAAATCGACGCTTCGACACAGCACAACATTCCGGCAATGGAACAGCTTGTCAATGCCGCGATGGCCAATGATATTTCTTATTTTGCAATGAATGTGCAGATTGACACTTGCCGTGTCTGCAGCTATCAGGGCATCATAGATCACGAATGCCCGAAATGCGGCAGCAGCAACATTGAACGTCTGAGACGCATCACCGGCTATCTGACGGGAAGCGTTGAACGGATGAATGAAGGCAAGCAGCGGGAAGTTGCTGATCGTGTGAAGCATACAGGTAATGGGCACATTTTATTTGATTGGAGAAACTGATGGTGCAGCAACTTGTTCAGCCGGAGAAAGACTTGCGGATCTTACAAATATATCGCGACTCGGTTGCTGATGGGCTTGGATTACGGACGGTTATTTTCTTTGCCGGTTGCGGCCAGAATCCAAAATGTCCGCTTTGCCAAAATCCTGAATCGTGGGACGCCTCATCAGGCAAAGCGGTCGCGATGGAGCGGTTGATTGCATTGGCGACACAGACCAAAAATAATGAGATTACCTTTTCCGGAGGAGATCCGCTCACCTATCAGTTTGATCATGCACTTGAGGCAGCGCGGATTTTAAAGACACAATATGGCAAGAATATCTGGCTGTATACAGGTTACCGCTGGGAATTTATCCGTCATTCACGGCGACTTTCACAGATTCTGCCCTATATCGATGTACTGGTTGACGGACGTTTTGTGGCGAAGCTTCGCGATATTTCTCTGAAATTCCGCGGTTCCTCCAATCAACGGATTATCGATGTTCAGGAAAGTCTGAAACGGAATCAAGTGATGGACATCATTGATCAGATCGACTGAATGCTATGCCCGCCATGGACGTATCAAAGAAAAGAGGCTGACCTTTTGGGACAGCCTCTTTTAATTTTATATTTTTTCGCTTCGTAGCTTTATAAGAAAAGAGACCGTTTTTCTTTGATTACAAATCCACCAGGAAGACAAATCACGACTTCTGACGCTGGCGGAAAGCTTTAGCCATTTCCCGTTCAGCTGTTTGTTTTTTCATGCTCTCACGCTTATCATACATTTTTTTGCCGCGGCCGAGTCCGACAAGTACCTTGGCAAAGCCGTTTTTAACATAGACTTTGAGCGGAATCAGCGCATATCCGGGCTTATCCGCTTTCGTACCGAGTTTATTGATCTCTTTCTGATGCATAAGCAGTTTGCGCGTACGCAATGGTTCATGATTATACCTGTTTCCCTGTTCATAGGTGCTGATGTGCATATTGTACACGAACGCTTCGCCGTTTTCGATCCGCGCGAAAGCATCCTGAATATTCACTTTGCCGCGCCGGATAGACTTAATCTCCGTGCCCTGAAGCACAATTCCCGATTCCACGGTTTCTTCAATAAAATAATCGTGACGCGCCTTGCGGTTCTGTGCCAGCACCCGGTTTTCATTTTTTTCCATCTTCTTCATCTGCCTCCTGCTGCAAGGGTCAAGCTGCGAGCTGCCGCTGGAAAGCCGGCTGCACGGATTCGATTAGCCGAACCGCCGATTTTGAACAATCCTCACATTAATTGAGCGTTTCCATTATAATCTTTAACGATCCCGGTAGGCAAATCCGGCCATCGGGTTCCTTCATTTGATTTTTTTCTTCAGAATGAAGTCGGGTCCGGGAAACAACTGTCGTAAGAAAGAATGCCATTAGAAAAATATCGAACGGGGATCTCCGGTTCCAGGCTGCTTGACGTGCCTGTCTGTACCCAGACCAGACCCACTGCAGAACAAAGACTGAACAAAGACTGATGCCAAACGGGTCCGGGCAGGCCGGCCTCACCCAGTGCTTCATCAATCACATGCACGCCATCATCCCGGCAGTCGATCGTCACCGCCCGATCGCAAGGGTTGTGCATCTCCTGATCCGCGCTGCCCATCGTGACTGAAAGATCAGCTGACAGAATGGCTTTGCTGAACACTGAAGGTGCGCGTTTCTCATAAAGCCGGCCGATTCCGCTTGCCGGTACATAGATATTATTCTGCGTATAAACCTTTATATAATAATGTTTTTCAGCGAGATACGCAACAGTTTCCAGTGCTTCGCGCACCGATTGAGAGAATTGATCCCAGCAGTCTGCCGCTCTCTTGAGTGAATCGCTGTTCCGTTGATATCAATAATAACGCATTTCCATATCCGATTCCGATCAGATGGCGGATATCAAAGAATACCAGCCAGCGCCTTCAGATGCTCCCAACTGATCTCCCGGTTTTTACTAAGCAGCGTACCATCCATATTTGCAGTAACCACTTTGATCATAGCCTGATCGCTCCAATTCATTTATCCGTTTCTTTGAGGGAGAGAGAATTTTTCAGACAGATTATCCATTTTATTAAAAACATGATAGCCGCGCCCGGAAACAATCAGTTGATAGAATCCAACAAATACCATTCAATCTATTGTCAAGTATATCAAATGACCGAATGTAAATCTAACGCTCTTCCTTGACCGGTTATCGTTTTGATCATACTTCGTACGACGAATCCATTACTTTTTTCAGATCAGGGTATAATTAATTTAGGGGGTATTTATCGGCGTCAATGCTTCGCGCATAGAATCCGTTCTTAAATCGGCACGCTGCGTTCCGGGTAAAGTTCCCTTCAGGTTTTGATAATATTCTGTTTTTCTTGTTTTAAGGAGGAAATGGTATGAGCAAAACAATACTGATTTCAAATCGATTGCCGGTAACCGTCAATAAAGAAGGCGATCAGCTGACCTTCAGTGAAAGCATCGGCGGACTTGCAACCGGTTTAAAAAGCTATCAAAAAGAATCCGGAAGTCCGTGGATCGGGTGGTCAGGAATCGCCGAGGAGTCGCTGACCCAGCAGGATAAAAGGCAGATAACGAGTGAACTCAGCACAAATTATCACTGTGTCCCCGTTTCCCTGACGGAAGATGATCTCGAAAAATATTACTTTGGTTTCAGTAATAATACCATTTGGCCGCTGTTCCACTATTTTCCTAATAAAACGCATTATGATTTCAGGACGTGGGAAGCCTATCAACGGGTGAACCGTAAATTTTTTGAGGCAGTGGATCCAATCATGGACGAGGAGGATATGGTATGGATCCATGATTATCAGCTGATGCTGCTGCCGCAAATGATCAGGGAAAAATATCCGAAAGCAAAAATTGGTTTTTTCCTCCACATTCCTTTCCCTTCTTACGAAATCTTCCGCACACTCATCTGGCGCGAAGAAATTCTGCACGGACTGCTTGGTGCCGATTTAATCGGTTTTCACACCTATAATTATGTCCGCCACTTCTTTAGTACATGTACGCGGCTATTAGGGTTAGGTCATAAGATTAACGCGATCAGCTATGAAGACCGAACCGTTCATATCGGTGTTTTCCCCATGGGCATTGACTATGATTTCTTTGCAAGCCACCCGGTAGATACCCTCCGTGAAGAGTCCTATGAGAACATGAAAGGTATGAGAACGCTGCTTTCGATCGATCGTCTCGATTACACTAAGGGCATTCCCGAGAAACTCAAGGCTTATAAGCGGCTTCTTGCCAAATATCCGGAATACAAAGAAAAGGTGCGTTTTAATCTGATCGTTGCTCCTTCCCGTGAAAAGGTCGATTCCTATGAAAAACTGCGTCAGCAGATTACCGAGCTGGTCGGTGAGATCAACGGCATGTACGGAACCGTTAATTGGATGCCTGTCTGGTTTTATTTTCAATCCTTTTCTCAGGAAAAACTGATCTCTTTCTATCGCCACTCGGATGTACTGGTGGTAACTCCCTTGCGGGACGGCATGAATCTGGTCGCTAAGGAATATGTCGCTGCCCGCACGGATCGGCTGGGCATGGTCGTCATCAGTGAGACGGCAGGCGCGGCCAGTGAATTAGGCGAAGCCGTCATTGTCAATGCGAATGACTACAACGCGATTGCCATAGGAATTAAAAATGCCCTCGAGATGCCGGCAGAAGAAAAAATCTCCCGGAATAGGATCATGCAGGACCGTTTGAAACGGTACAATATTCATTTCTGGGTTCATACGTTTCTGGAGGCCCTGTCGCGCAGCACCCGTGAAAAGGAAGCAACTGTTCAAATCGATCTGAACCGGGATCGTTCAAGCATCGTCAATGCGTACCATGGAGCCGGCAAAAGAATTTTATTTCTCGATTATGACGGGACATTGGTCGATTTTGCACCGACACCGGAGCTGGCAAAACCTGATGGCAGGCTTCTCAATCTGCTTCAGACCCTTTCAACAGATCCGAAAAATACCATTGTCATTACATCAGAAAGAGATAAAAGGCCATTAACTCAATGGTTCAGCCGCATGAATCTTCATCTGGTTTCTTCCCATGGACTATGGCTGCTTCATCCGAATCAGGACTGGCAAATGACCGTCCCGCTCAGTAACGAATGGAAACGATCAATCCGGCCGATTCTTCAAGTATATACAGACCGAATGCCCGGATCTTTTATTGAAGAAAAGGATTATTCCCTTGCCTGGCATTACCGTTTCTGTGAACCGGATGCCGTCGATACCTGGCTGCCAAGCATTAAAGCCAATCTTATGAATATGATCAGCTCATTGAATCTGGGTATCTTGCAAGGAAAGAATGTGCTTGAAATCAAGGACAACCGGATCAGCAAGGGATCTGTAACGCCCCTCTTTCTGCGTGACCAGAATTATGATTTTATTTTCGGTATCGGCGACGATCAATCGAATGAGGATCTTTTTCGTTCTCTTCCTGAAGATGCTTATTCCATCAAAGTCGGTTCAGGAGACTCGCAGGCAGCCTATCGTCTAAAATCCTGGAAAGCTGTTCGTCAACTTTTGCAGCAATTTGCTGAAACAAAGAAACAGACGGATACAAAGTCTTCCCACTTGACTGCCCGCTAAATTTCATTGCTATCGAGACAGGCCATCGCCTTCCTATCCTGTTCCAGGATGTGAAAACGATGGCCTTTTGCCGATTATTCAATTTTAAAACGGAAGATAAGAAAAAAAAAGTTGTTTCAAATCGAATAGGATTAAACCCCTCATTTACCCCTCAAACTTCGCAAAAGTGTACTGGAGTTATTATAAATGGGTATTTAAAAATCCCTCTAAAAAGGGATTTTTTGGGGTGTGTCAGTCATAGTGTACCAACACCAGAATGGAGACGGTGGGAGTCGAACTTAATTCGCTGACAGTTGATGTATCAAGGTTTCAAATGATTAAGTGATACTCGTGCCCTTGTTTTGCCCTTGTTTTGATAAAATCAATTTTAACTCCGTTATTGTACAGCATTTTTTGTATAATTGAGGAAAAAGCTGCGGGAGGTCCATTTAATGCCAGAAAAGAAAAAGAAGTCAATCGATATTGTTCTGCACTATATTTTAGAAAACAAACTTCCACCCGGAAAAGTATTAAATGGCGGTATTGTTGGCAAGCTCTCGGAACAATTAATCTCTATTGGTGATCATGGATTCGATGTTTTTACAATGGATGGTAAAAATGTTAAATCCGTTGATTCCTATTTGTGGTCAGACTTTAGTCATTCTGTTATTGATAAAATGGCGTTGAGCGTCCGGTTTTCTTTAACCGGAAACAGGTCGGTCCAAATTAGCGTTCCTGAACTAAATGAATTTCTCCCCTATTTGCAGTCAAACGGTATCAAAACGGAGTATGTAAAGCGCAAATGGTACCGAAAAATTATCGGTTTCCGCTCAGGCAAGCGATGGAAAATGGTCATGGCCAGTATAGGCTATTTGCTTATTATCTTGCTTATTATCGGATTGGCTGTTCCAAATGGTGATCAGCCTAAGGCACAGGCAGATAAACCGAAGACAGCGGCAACTTTACCGGCAAAACAGACACCAAAAAAACAATCAACAGAAGATAGGATTAAAGCCGCGATCCAGACAAATAACGCCTTCGGTACGACCAATTCATTTAATAATAAAAGTTCACTGATCAGCCTGAATTATAACAAAGATAACGGCTTTGTCTTCGCTCGTGTCTATGGCCAGGATAACTTATCCAATAATTCAATCAAAAAAGGCATGTGGATGAGTACGACCGCAGCCCTGAAACATTTAAAACCTGTAAAAGAAGTCAAAGAAGTTTATCTGAATATTGTCTTTCCAATGCAGGACGCTTATGGAAAAAAGACAGATTCTACTGTTATGAAAGTTGATTTTAAACGCAAAACAATTGATAAAATTGATTTCAGTAATTTTCAATCCGACAATGTTCCGGTTGTATCCGATCAATATTGGCAACATCCTAGTTTCAACAATTAAAATAATCTGATATAATATTCTTGTGAGTGAGAAAGCCATCTCTGCGTCCAGGAAGCGCAGGGATTTATTTTTTTATTTATCTTTATATGGTGCCTTGTATTTCAACGCCAGATCACTATCAGACAGTCCGGAAGTGGTCGGGTCATTGACCGTATGCCAGACACTCACGATCACCAGTGCCAGTACATAAGGATTTTTGACGGCCGCTACGATCAGACCGATCAGAATTGGCCAGCTGGTCACGTCAGCGCCGGTCAGTCCGGCATAAGCCAGGATCGGCAGAAGAACAGAAATGACAAGCTGAGCGATGAATACAGGATTTTTTAGACGGACGATCCAATTAATTTTCATGGTTACGTCTCTCCCTTATAGATAAATTTTTTGTCCCGGATAAATGGTATCCGTGGACAGATGATTCTTATTTTTCAGTTGCTGCACCGTCGTGTGATGTCTCTGGGCGATATCCCATAGCGTGTCACCGCTGGCAACTTTGTGATACGGACGGCCGGCCCGTTTTGCTGCGGATCCGGACAGCTTCAGCACCTGCCCGACACGGATCACGTTCGGGTTTCTGATTCCGTTCAGGGCGGCCAGCCTGCTGACAGTCGTCCCGTGTTTTGCGGCAATCGCTGATAGCGTATCTCCGGATCGGACGGTATACGTACCCGATGCCGCTGGCTTGGCTGGATGATTTGTCTTTTTAAGCCGCAGCACCTGACCGGGCTTGATCAGGTTGACGTTGCGGATACCGTTTAGCGCCGCCAGCGCCTGAACGTTTGTCCCTAAGCGACCTGCAATAGCACTCAGCGTGTCGCCCGGGCGTACCTTGTACGTTCCAGAGGATGGTTTGCTTGCTGGCTTCGGTTTTGAAGTTGGTTTATTGGCCGGTTTCGCCGCCGGAGCGCTTGCACTGGCGACCGCTGAGGTGTAGGCGATATTCTCGTCTACTCGGCCATTAATTCCTGGTACGCTAGCGTCTGAGCGGTGCTGCCAGATGTCTGCCTTGCGGTCGCAGTGATCGTTGTACTGGGCAATCCATTTAAGCAATCCCGGACGCAGCGCTGACTCAGTGAGACGATCACGGAAGAAATATAGTCCACTATAAATACCAAGTTTCGCATGCCCTGCTTTTGCCAGCTGGTCAAAAAATGCATTAACAAAGCCGGTCAGCGTTCCAGCATTCGGATTCAGATTTTTCGCTTCGACATCGCAGAACAGATACCCTTTGACGTTGATTCCGGCCAGATTTTTCAGGAACCAATCAGCTTCGGAACGCGCATCACTATCGGAAATTCCTCGGAAAAAGTGATAGATGTGGACGGCCAGACCGGCCGCCTCAGCGTTCCTCACACTTTCCCGGAAATAGGGGTTGATGTAGTGCGACCCTGCTTCGCTGCCTTCCGTTGCCTTGATGATAACGAATGAATACCCTGCTGCCTTTACTTTGTTAAAATCTACATGGCCCTGCATCGAAGCGATGTCGATGCCTTTGTACTGTGCCAACATGAATCCCTCCTATTTTTATTTGCTGAAAAAATAATTGACAATGATTGTGGCCAGCGTGACAACCCCGCCGATCGGTATGGCCAGTTTACCAATCGCTTGCCATGTCCAGATATGCGCTTCCTGCTTTTTTTGCTGAATACCTCCGAGCATCCGGATAACTTCCGTGTTTTGCTCGCGCAGATATTTATTTGATTCGTCATTTCTGGCATTTCCATCCTTGATCTGATCAGACAGGCTACTGATCCTTGCCTTTATATCCTCTTGCCCGTCCTCCAGCCGCTCAATGCGCTTTTCATGGTCTTTCAGCTGCTCCTGTGTATCCACCCTGCCACCGCCTCTTTTAAGCAAAATAAAAAGACCCTGATTCGGGTCATAAACTATCCTCCTTTAATGGGATGTGCGTATTAAAAAAGAGCCCGAAGGCTCTTATATTACTGCACCAGGTACTTCCGATGCTGATTATGTTTGTTTTCTTCAGTAACAGTCGCATATCGCTGGGTTGTATCCGGGCTGGAATGGCCAAGCAATTGTTGGACTCCGGCCAGATCTGCGCCATTGTTAAGCATCAACGTCGCAAAAGTGTGACGCATGACGTGCGGCGTAACTTTTTTACTGATCTCGGTACGTGCGGCAATGCTCTTTATTTCCCGTTCAATGGATCTGCGACCAAGACGCCGTGCTGGCTTGCGCTCAGTCACGAAAAGCGCAGGACAGTCATCTTCGCGGCTCTTTAGATATTTTCTAAGATGATACAGTGCCCTGAAGCTCAAATACACGATCCGTTCCTTGCTTCCTTTACCGAATACCTTTGTTGACATATTCGGCACATCAATGTCGGATATATTCAGTTGCTGAACTTCGGAAAGCCGGCAACCTGTTGAGTAGAAGAACTCAATGATCGCGCGCTCCCGTTCGTTTTCACATGCCTCACGCAGCATCTCCAGACCTTCAATATCCAAGGCTTTCGGCAGTAGTTTCGGCATTTTCGGTGCCTTGATCTTCTTGGCCGGATCACGGCTGATGATCTCTTCATCGGTCAGCCATCCAAAAAAGCTCCGAAGCACGAACAACTTTTTTGCAATCGTACTCATCATCACTTTGTCGCATCCGGCCAGATATACCCGAATATCTGCTGTTGTAATGTCGGCCACTCGCTTTTTGACATGTTCAGCAAAAGCAATCAGTTCTCGCTTGTATCCGTCAATCGTGAGTTCTGACATGCCTTCCAGTTTCTTCGCACTGAGGAAAAGTTTCAGCTTCTCTTCAACATCCGGATGAAAGACGTTCTCCGGTGTCCTGGTGATATGATACTTGGTCATGACCTGCGAGAACTTGCCCTTAATTAGTCGCAGATCGATACCTGGAATCAAATCCGTAAGCACACCGACAAACTCCGACAGCATCTGTTCGCCTGCAGAAAATTCTACCATATCCATATTCAATTCCTCCGTGGAAAGGAATAGTCGCTTTAGGATCGCACCGCAAAATAAAGAAGCAGGCGCGCTCCACGGTGCGCTGACGAACGGTTAGCTAGACCGTTCTACCTGCTTCTAAAATAGCATAGCATATTAAGCTGTCAACGCAAGCCCAGCATGGGTTTTGACAAAGTCAGATGTATGGTCGGATACTTTGTAAAAAATAAAAATTTTACTGCTTTCGGGTCCGCCTATGTCGCAGTAGCGTCCTTATTGGACATACTTTTTAATTGCATTCATCAATATAACGAATCGGTAACTGGCATTGTAAATAAAGGTATCGGGTAATTATTGCTTTTTACATCATCTTCTTTAGCCACAATAAGCATGCCACTGCTTCCTGTATCTATTATTCTATAAGCAACACCATCATGCTGTATCACCATATCTGTTTCCATTTTTTCACTATCAAACATTTTACATACCCCCGCATATTTTTTTGATGACTTTCGCAGGATTTCCAACCGCAATGGATTCTGCAGGAATATTACTTGTTACAACACTGCCAGTTCCAATTATAGAACCTTTTCCTATTGATACGCCTTTTAAAATTGATACATTTGCACCAATCCAGACATCATCCTCAATTATAACTGGCTTTTTCCCTAAAGAACAAAAATTTCTTCTGATTCCATTCCATATAATGTCTTCTGCATCCAGTCTGCGTTCTTTAATATCTTTTGGATGTGTATCATTATCAAATATATTGCAATTATGCGCAATTAATACATTATCACCTATTGTAATGTTTTCCGCTGACCATATTCTAGTTCCATCTCCTATGTAACATTTTTTACCAACATTGATTATACCGCCAGCACGTTGCACTTCAAGGTTTCCTCTAATAAAAGACTTATCTCCAATTGTAATTTTCCCAGATTCTTGCGTAGACAAATTTGTTTCTAAACATATTACTGCGCTCTCTGATACAAAAATACTTTTAGATGCTTTGTATGAAGCCCTTTTTCCCTTTATAATAATGCGTTGGTCAATATTAGTTATTTTAAACCTTATTTTTCTATATACCCTCCAAAAAAACTCAAGCATAGTACGCCTCCCTCAAAAAATATATAATCTTAGATTATCATATCCCTGCTCTCTAAAATATTATCCTAATTTTATCACTAATTTTTAGGCAATATAATATTTTTTTGAGCGTATCTTATAGATTATCATGTTTCTAAGACATCCGTTGCACCGTTAAAATCTGGCAGTGTCTTGATATAGTTATATCCCTGTGTAATAAAGTCCCCCGCTGTCGCACTCAGTGTCGGTACAAATACCTCTGTCCTATTATATCCATCAATCTGTGGTGCCCCCGCCTGCATGGACGCCTGATCCTTAAATGCAGCGAGTCGTAGTTGGCACTGATTTTTATCACCTTGATAACCTACAATTTTTACATATGCGTTTGGCACAATAATACCGCTCGGTAAAGTGATAGTAAGTTGTAAAGCCATATGTTCAGTCTCCTTTTAATTGGTTGCCAAATAAGATATTTGGTCGAGAGATAAATAAGTCGTCGGTGTGCCACTTTGAAGCACCACATTTCCTCCAGGACTAACCGTCACACGACATGTTCCACCATTGCTATCGACTAGAAACCATCGGTCAATATATGGACGAAATCCTGCAGGAATGTTAAATAAAATAGTACCTGCTGTTGTTGTTCCAGGTTTAATAAGCCCTTGAAAGTGTACCTGATTATCCCGGCTGATATAATACTCCGCTTGCGAAACACCTGCTGAATAGTCTTGCCAACTATTTTGCAATGCTGGACGGTTTATGATTGAGTTCGAGCTCCACACGCCCCATGTGTCACTTCCGTATCCACCATTTCTTAGTCTTGAAGCGATCTCATTGTCAGTATGATAGCCAACGTTTAACTGATAGACGACATTATCAGCTGATTTAAGGGTCATTAATCCACCGTTATAGAGTGCACCAGAACCGCTTACACGATAGAACGATAGTCCGAATGGAAAAAATGATGGTGGTTCATTCCCTGTTAAAATACCGTCGATTGTGCTTAGACTGCTTTTAATTTGGGACAGACCGTACATATCCCGAATTGATTTTGGAAAAATCACATCGAATATCAAATTAGCAATCCAAAGATTACGTACATCATTCGGATGGATATGCCGACCGTCTCCATATGGGTTATCCATATTATCAGCAGCATTTTGAGCATCGTATAGATATTGATACGTATTGATAAATACACACTGATAATCACGTGCTGCCTGTTTGATATAAGGTATTATTGCCTCATACCATTTTGCATCACGTCCGTTCGGAACATCATACGTAGCATTTGGAGCCATGAGAATTATTGTGAGCTGTGTGTAGTCTCGTTGATTACGAATCTGTTGCAATCCGGCTCTCAAGCTTATATTAAAGTCCTCTGGTGTCCGACGTAATACATCGATACTTGGATTTACAGAAGATTGATCAGGGAGAGCAGAATTATCCGTATGTGCGTAATACGGATCATTAATGCCCCACCGAGGGATGTAGAGATCTGGAGTTTGTGCCAAGTCCTGCGCGACATAAGTTTGATTCCAGTGTTCCGTATCCTTACCACTGTGACCGGCATTGATAACGTTAGTCATTAAAAGACCATTTTGTAGGGAAAGGTTCTTTATCAGTTGGTCAATGTGGAAAGCGGAAGAGCTTGTACTGTCGCCTGCTGTTGTACTATCACCTGAAAATATTACTTTTAAAAGGTTTAGCGCCTGCCCGTCTGATAAAACATTCCAGGCCATCAATTTTTTATGAAAATATGACATGTACTCACGTCCGAAGATAATGCCGCCTGCATTGTGTGCTGGGTTCGCAGTTTCTGCCAACTGCGACGTAAAGCCGGTATTAATTGTTCCCTGATCCGTCTTGTTCTGATCAATATTATCCTGCAGTGCGTTTCGATCTGCGGCGATCCGATCCCTGGCTGTAGGGTAGACAGTCCCGTCCTGAGCGGTCCGGATATCAACGACCTCAGATGGTTGCGGAGCGTTTTGCACAAGATTGTCGACCCGTGATTTTTGTTCCTGCATGTCGTCCCCGACATTTTTGAACAGACCGATAAGCTGGTTATAAAAGTCTTTCATGTACTCTGTTACGTTAAACACATATGGCCATTTCATTGATTATCAACCTCCTAAGGCGGTTATTCGATCATTTAGACTCTTTATCCAATCAGCGAGTGGCATATCAATCATTCCGTCGGGCTTAACGGTTGGATTAAATATTTGTGGCACAATGTCTGGATCACTTGTCCAACTTTTGAGCAGATTAAGATATTTTTTATCGATAGGTGCCATCAAACCGGGATCCGTAAGTGTGACTAAAGTGATCGCCCAATTCGTATCTTTTGGAATGCTGTTCCAAGTCTTATACATCTCCGGGAAAGCCAATCCTTTATCTGTAGCAGTAACGTTTAGCGCATTACCTTGTCCAGGTATGTCATCAAGTTTGTTTTTATCATCGGATGAAAGCAATCCGTCGCTGCTTCCTGTCGCAAGATCGTAGTAAGGGATATTAATCTGACTTGGATCATATCCAGCCGCAAATGTTGTACCCGGTCCAATCTGTGATTGATCTTCCTGCAGCTTTCCCTCAGACTTGGTCAGATCGAGTTTTCCATCCGGAGTAGTTAAATCATTGATTTTTATAACAGATTCCGATACCGTTGGACTTAACGCTGTGTCTTTAATTGACCCGCTGCTGTCGATCACCTTATTAACCGTACTAGCCGCGGCCGAAAATCCAGACATGACATTGACCGCGTCTTTAACGGTATTTGATGATGTGACTTCCGGCGGTTTATTCACGGCCGGATATTTTTTATAGGCAATAATCTGGACATCGATATCCAGATCCATCGGCTCATAGATCAGCAGTCGGTGCTCACCGCGCTGCACGTCTTCTTTCACCTTCAGTGGAGCCGTGATGCTGACATCCGGCTCATCATTGAGCTGCGACGGCAAGTAGGCACGCATCGAATCCTCATTTGTAAACCGGTCATCTCTGATCGGGTCAGCATGGCGTTCACCATATATACCAATATTCGGGCTTTCATAGGTAACCGGAGGAAACACATAGGACCCGTCTTCATTCTGTTTTCCATAGCCGCGAATGACCGTTTTTATGGCGCTTGTATCAATCGACATCTGAACTTCGTCTGTGTTGTACTGATACCTGATTTGCTTATCGGTCATCATGCCCCACTCAGCTTCTGAATAGATGATCAGATGCTTGTTATCAGCTTCGAGGACGCCGCCAAACTTTGAAAGAATATCGCTAAGCATAGATAGGGCATTCGCGTCGCCAAAATTGTCGATCTGTACTGTCGGAAAGCTTCCGACAGTCTCCCAGGTGAAGCCGTGCACATTTCCGCCAAAAGCCCAATCCATCGCTTCATCAATTGACCATATTTTTGACTGCTTATCGTACTGCCGATGGTCCTGGCAGGTAAAATAAATATGCGGTGCCGAAATATCTATCGTAGACAACGGACCTGTGCCCTTCGGGTCAGTATGATTAATGACAAACTGCTGTCCCTGGTAGATGATCTTGGATTCATTTTTCAGCATGGCGTAAGTGATCGAATTTCGGGCTGTCTTTAGTGCAGTAAGGCTGAGCGACCAGGCTGAGTTTTTCTGCCATTCTTCAGTCAGGCTGGCCGGATCATAATCGATTAAAATTTCTTCGTTTGTCCCATCGTTAACCAGCAAATCATCCAAAGTCGTTCACCTCACTTATATAGAAAATAAAATCCAAAAGTTGACTCCGGATTTGTGAGTCCGGATAGCTGCATATCATTCCAGCCAGGCGCCATACTGATCAGCCCATGATTGGTATCACGACCACAGCTGACGCCGTTTAACTTCGGATAAATACCGTCGATCGTCAACTCATCGCCGGAGGATAGCGCCGGAAAATACTGAAAAACTTCTCCGGTTGTCTGGTTCGTCAGTATCGGGCTGCCTGTCCCTTTTATGCTTATCAGGCAGAAGTGAAATCGTGGGTTAACTCGGACATTCCCGGCGTTAAATATCCGGAAACTGCTTTCCGTGTGGTGATAGATTAGGTCTTCATCCATCGGGAAGCCCTGGCCGATCATCTGATATTTTTCGGACTGCATATTGATCGGGTCAATATCCGTGCGTCCCTGGCTTTCAGCGAAACCCCGAAAGGCTTCAAACTGTATCGTGAATGTCCCGGATCGAAGATTACCTATTTTCGTAAACTCGAACGGTTTGCATTTGACTAAGTAGCGGAATCCCGGCATCCGTGACCAGCTGATATAAAACGGGTCATAATCAAATATTTCTGCCCATATCGCGCGCATGGCTAGCGCATAGTCCCAGCGGTCTGTACCGGAATAGAGAAAATCAGCCTCAATGATCCGAAGATCAAAAGTCGTCCCATTATCCTGCCGTCCGTCTACGCCGGACATCTGACCATAATCCGTCGCAGGCTGTGGGCCCATATCGCGAACGCTGAGGAGATGCGCGCCTTTAATATCCGTGACAGCCTTTTTTGTCCCATCCAGTTTTTCAATAATTAATGTTTCTGCCATGCGATCAGCCCCTCATATACGCTAACTGATTCAAGCGCTGAGCCTGAAGCCGGCTAACCGTCGACTCCATGGCTTTTTTGTCGATTATCACGTCGCTCGGCTTAACAAGCAATTTCATCAGTAAATCATTCTGCTGCTGGAGAAGATTGACCACTGCCGAATTGGATCCAGACAGCGACGAGTTATCGACAGCGCTTGATCCAGTTACTGATGGAGCGGTTACTGCCGGAATTGACGGTACCGCGGCCTGTGCCAGCTGTCCGGCCGCAGACGAAACAGAACCCGCCATTCCAGCAATACCATTGACCAGGCCTTGCCCGGTCATTTGGCCAACCCATGCCATGACCTTCGATGGCGAGTGGATGCCGAGCATGCTCATGATCTTCGATTTGATGCCGCCGGCAACCCGTTTCACCGCGTCCCAGACAGCGCCAGCCATTGATCCGATACCATTGACCAGGCCCTGGATGATGTTTTTTCCAATATTCCAGAGATTGATTCCGCGTAGAAATCCAATTGCCGCATTCCAGCCCCGAGAGACGGCACCGCGTACGCCGCTCATGACACTGCTGACGACACTGCGCATCGCATTGAAAGCACCGCTGACAGCTCCCCTGGCGCCGTTGACGGCTCCGGATATAGTTCCCCTTATTCCGCTCCATACGCCGGAGATAAAACCACGTATGCCGCCCATGACGCCGCTAACGATAGCGCGGATCACATTAAATCCGCCGGATACTGCGCCCCGTATGCCATTGATCGCCCCAGAAAAAACGCTTCTGATCACGTTCCAAACGGACCGGATGATTGATGATATTCCGCTCATACCAGATCGTGCAAGTCGTACATAAGCGCTAAAGCCACCGGTTACGAAACTCCTGATTCCGTTAAGGGCGCCCATAAAGATTGATTTGATCAGATTCCAGGCACCACGTATAAAGCCACCAGCAAGCCCGCCAAACGCTCTCAATGGCGCAAGAAGTTTAGATACAAAGAACAGATTAATCAGCCCCCAGATCAGCTGCAGTGAGCCGGAGAGCAGGTTCTTGATGCCAGACCAAAGTTTGCCCCAGTTTCCAGTAAACAGTGCCGCGAAGATCTGAATAATCGACATGATCACGGTCACAGCGCCCTGAATCGTATTCTTGATTGCGTCCCATGTGGACACAATTAAAACGCGAATAACTGGCCAGATCAGGCGCATAATCGACATAATAATTGTCATCACGGTACGAATGATCGTACTGATCACATTCCATACATTCATCGTCGCCTGCATAATCATCGCGCCGTTCTGCTGCCAGAAGGCCCTGATTTGGTTCCATATTGCCATGACAAACGGAAGAACGGCAGCCATGACCTGTCGGATCACATTTATAATTGCGTTCCAGACAACTGTAGCTGCTGCCTGAATTGATTGCCAGATGGCAATCACGCCATTTCGGAAAGCCTGGTTCCTGTTGTATAGCGTTGTAAAGGCTACCGTTAAGCCAACAATTACAGCTATAACCGCAGCGACAATTCCGATTATCACGCCAACTGGACCGGCAAGCGCGGTAAATCCAGCCATTAAGGCCGGAAGCGCCCCGATTAATAACAAAATCGGTCCGATAAGCAGGAGCAGAGCCGCTGTCACCGCCGCACCAATGGCGATAAAAGACTTCATTCCAGGCGATAACTTATTAAATCCATCTATGACAGACTGGACGACCTGGACAACAACTTTCAAAGCCGGAAGCAGTGCATTTCCGAGTGAAATACCTGCTGTTTCCAGCGATCCTTTCAGCTGTTCGACAGCGCCGCTGAAGGTATTCATCTTCTGGGCGGCCACATCTGCCGCGGTCACTTTACCCATCGCCGTAGACATATCAGTGGCACCCTTGGCGCCTTCATGCATCATGATGTTGGCTGCACGGACAGCATCAGTACCGAACATCGTCTTCAGTGCCTGCTGCTGTTGCGCAAGCGTGAGCCCTTTCAGACGGTCCTGCAGGATCTGCGAGATGTCGGACAGGCTCTTAAACTTCCCGTTCGCCCCGACAAACTCATTTGATCCGCTTTTTGTGATAATGCCTAGCTGCTTCATTTCATTTGCAGCTGCTTTGCTCTGCGGCTGTAGATTCAGCAGCATCGTTTTCAGCGAAGTTCCGGCATCCTGTCCTTTCAATCCGTTCTGCGCAAATTCTGCCAGAGCCGTCGCCGTATCTTTAAACGTAAATCCAGCACCAGAGGCAACGGCAGAGACGGCAGACAAGCCAAACTGCAGTTCACTTACATCAGTGGCTGATGCATTGGCTGCGCCGGCAAGAATATTCCCAGCCTGTGCCACAGACAAATTATCATTTTTAAAGGCGTTCAGAGCTGTCGAAGCGATCTGAGCCGCGTCAGCCAGATTCAAGTCGCCGGCAGTCGCCAAGTCAAGGGCACCTTTCAAACCGCCATGCATGATGTCTGTGACCGACACGCCGGCTTTCAGCAGCTCTCCAATACCATTTGCCGCCTCAGTGGCCGAATATTTTGTCTTGGCGCCCATCTGAATAGCCAGATCCTGCAGAGCGCCTTTGAACTTATTGACTTCATCCGGAGCCATGACTGAATAAGCATTGGCCATTGCCTGGTCAAAGTCTGCAGCACTTTTGACAACCAGACCGAGACCGGCAGCCATGCCCGCACCGGCAACCGTTACGGTACTACCGGCAGATTTTAAACTATTAAAGGTATTGTCTGAGGACTTTTTAGCGTCATCGAAGGCTTTTTTATAGTCCTGAGACAATTTTCCAGCCGCCCGGCCATTGTTTGCGAGTTCGGTATTCGTCGTTTTCAGTTTCCCGTCAAGATCCCGCAGCTTCTGTTCGGTATTAATGACTTCACGCTGAAAACCGCGATACTGAGATTCGCCGATTTTTCCGGAAGCAAACTGCTGTTCAACCTGAGACTGTGCAGACTTCAGCTGATTCAGCTTGTTCCGTGTCGCTTCAATCTGCGCCGTCAGGATCTTCTGCTTCTGCGCGACTAGGTCGATATTCCCCGGGTTAAATTTCAGCAGACGTTCGGTATCTCGCAATTCGGACTGTAGCCTGTTTGCCTGAGCATTGACGGAAGACAAAGCCTTTTGCAATCCGACTGTTGACCCGTCAATTTCAATCGTTATGCCTTTAATTCGTCCGGCCATGCTTCTACCTCCCGTCTGTTAAAATTGATCAAAGTCTGCCTGTGTCGCATCGCGTGTATTGCTATTACTGTTACTATCCGGATCGTCTGACTGCTGCATCATGTCGACGTACTCATTTACGTAATCAAGCGCTCCGCCAATCTCTATGTCGTCCAAATCCGCCCGCGTCAATCCGGTTTTATAACAAAGAACAAGGTACTGTTCAGTCGTGATCGGATCGTCAGTATCTTGTTCCTTTATACGTTTTTTTTGGTCTGTACCATCGACGTCAGCATATCCTGAATCTCAGGGATAATTTCCACAATGGGGAACGTCTCGAAGCCATCCAGCCAGGTCATCGGCTCCGGAATAGAAGGATCAGCTGTCTTGGCCATCGTCCAGACAAGATCATAAAAAATGTCAAAATCAACCTGGGCTAAATCGTCCGGAGTCAGTTTTTTCTTCTTTCCCAGCTTCTCAAAGGCTGTCATCCCCATTAATTTTGAGAAGAAGTCTTCATGAAACTGGGCCTTAAAACGCAAAGGAAAAGCGCCCGACGTTTTCAACCGGACGCTTTTTCCATCAATCGTTATTGTTTTTTCCAAATTTAATCGCTCCTTATGCCACAGTCACAGCGCAGGTATCGGTGAAGCTTCCATCGGCAGTCTTCGCTGTGATCGTTGCCGACCCTACAGCGACTGCAGTAATAAGACCTGTATCTGATACCGTCGCAATGGTCGGGTCACTGGAAAGGTAGGTGACATTACGGTTCGTCGCATTAGCCGGGCTGACCGTTGCCGCCAGCTGCTGGATTGCCCCAATGGCCAGACTAATTGTATCCGGAACGAGCGTCAGTCCGGTGGCAGGGACGAGCGTCGGCTCATAAACAGCATCATACCAGCCGTTATATACTGCATCCGAAACCGTGCTTGACGTATTCGCCTTAACGATCCGGTTATCGGGGCGCGGAGCGGACGTAAATTCAAGCGTCGTCGTCTGGACTTCTGTCTTGTCCGATTTCGTCGCACTAGCCTGCTCCGGACGGCTTGCCGAGCAATAATAAACAACATGGCGAGTCGCTTTCTTATCGCCCTGAAATTCAAACAGCAGCGCGAATTTGCTTCCGTGACTATCCGCGTTTTCAATCATGGCCTCGCCATTATTCGTCTCACCCAGACAATCTTTGCGGAAGTCCTCTGTCAGTCGAGAAAGTTCAAACTTTCCGTCGTAGCCGTTATTTGTGTCTTCCTGGTAATAAGTCGTGTCATCTGCAAAAAACTGAATCGGGTCGCCACTGGCCGTCAATGTCAGATTGACAGAACCGGGTAGCGGCTTCGGAATACCAAAAGAAAGGGTTCCGTCTGCGTTTTCGGTGATTTTAGAATAATGCGCATTTCGCAGGCCATATCTTACCTTATTTTCAGGCATTATCGAATCAACTCCACTTCATAAATTTTTTCAAAAAGCTTTTCTGTATCAATCCAGACCTCAGATGAGGTATAAGCAATGTCGTTGTCATCTAGCAGCTGTTCCAGAATAGCCTCGGTTGCCGGATCTTTCTTATCGGTATAGAGTTCAATCTCGACATAGTCGATTTTCTGATATACCCTATCGTCGGCAATCATGTTTGGAGAATCCGGCACCCAATAGCAAATAAACGGCGGAGGAGGACATACCGGATACTGCTGAGACGGCATCCAGTGTGAATAAAAGACCGGTTTCCCGGTCTGCAAAAGAATCTGATAGAGTTCAGCAAGTGTCATCCCCTCACCGCTTTCTCCGACGCGCTGGTAAACTTATCAATCACTTTCTGTTCAACCGGTGCGATGTGCGGATAAGCCCGCACACGACCGCCGTTACGCTTTGCATGTCCATACTCTAGCAGATGCGTCAGTTGATAATCGGTCCGGTTATGGACGACATAACCATATTTTGTTTTCTTCCGAGTCCAGCCTTTTGCATAGTCTCCGGTCTTTTTCGGACTCGTCGTCCTTAGCTCGGAAACAGCCTCTTTCGAGATTTTATCCTTTGCATCGTCGAGTTCCTGAGTCACGTCATCCGTGTATTCTTGCAAAGCCTGAGCGATTTCATCAGCTAGATTAATGGGCACCGGATCTCACCTCGCAGTACAGCTCAATCGTCTCGTCATGCGTTTCATACTTCCGATAGATCGAGTAGACAACGCCCTCAAACTTCACCGTTTGCTCATTCTGATAGTCGAACTGCCCGACGATCAGACAGATTTCCGGTTTTATTCCCTGCTGACCGCCGGCGAAAAATTCGCTTTGCGGAATCGGCTTCCTGTCGCAGAATATTTGCCGCGAATAGTCAACAGTTTGCGTCGGCTGCCCAAGCTCATCGGTCGTTTCTGTGATTACAGGAAAGAACAGAATATAGTTCATGGCGTCGTCGTCCCTGTCGTCGTGGTATCCGGATCCTGATAATCACCAGACAGTGCGAGATGCGTTTTCAGAAGATCGTAGGACAGCTGAAAGCGTTCCGTATCGGCCACATTGTCCAGAAAGTTTGCTTTGCAGTATACAACAATGGCCCGCTTAATCAGCGGGTCAATTGAGTCAGTAGCTTCTGAGACCGCCTGTCCCACGCCGCTATAAAATAAGTCCTTCCGGGCTGCCAGAATCAGGTCATTAATCTCGGAATCAAGCGCCGTATGAGTTACTCGAAGCGCCGTTTTCACATCAGGAAGCAGAACATCAGTTGCCATCAGGAATCACCCTCAGGGCGGAAGGCTTTGCGACAAAACCTTTTTTAGCGAGATCATTAATTCTTCTACTCTCAGCAGAATACTCATCCCCGATCTCGAAGATTTCACCGGTTTTCTTATCCTGAAAAGGTTTAAGCACCATTCCGGTCATATGTCATCACTCCCTTACGCATTCGGAAGATTGCGGATGAGCGCGAAGGCCTGTTCGTCGATAACATCACCGTCAACAACACCATAAACCACATAATCGGTCGTACGCTCTTTGGCGTGGTCTTCAGTAACCAGAGACAGCGCTTCGTTGACGTTGAAGATAAGGCCCTGACGAGTAGCGCCGAACAGGATATTTCCAGCAGAGAGACCCGCGTCAGGCTTAACGGTCATGCCAAAGATCCGGCCGACGCCGCCGCTCGTTACGTCTGGGATAAACAGCGGGCGTCCCGTGTTGTCTTTAAGCGTTGCCAGCTGATTCCAGATTGTCGCATTGTTGGCATAGATTGAAGCGCTGTTTGCATAAGACGAATGCAGCTTAGCCACCGCCTGGACTAGCATGTCATAGGTCAGCGGTACCGGTGTCGTTGCATTGTCCGGATCGTAGGTCACGATCTGCGGTGTACCCGCCTGGGCAATCAGAGCCGTTTCAACGCCGCGCGGTTCCGGAGGTGTTGCCGTGGATCCTTTGCCCTGTGCCGCTGCATAGCCGAGGGCAACGCCGCAACGATCGCCGAGCTCATTCTGCAGGAACGGAAGAAAAGCATCCATGGCCATCGATTTCAGTTTCCATGACACGGTTGCGGCTTTCGACAGCTCGCGGCCGTCAAGGTCAAAGGTGCCAAAGGTATTCTGCTCGTCTTCTGTCGGTGTCGGTTCGTCATACCACTTTGCGTCACCGGCGGCAATTCCTGTGTGTTTCGGGATGGAGAATTTACCGGAAACGCCGAATTTCTGGGCATCGGCATACAGCGGATAGGCCTCTTCAGCCCGCTTCCAGATAGCCGTAGCCACTGTTTCAGGAATCAGGATACCAGTGTTACTTGTATCGTGGGTAAATGCGTTCTGGGGCTGTCCAATCTGTGGCTGAATATTTTTGGCTTTGTAGATATTTTCTTCGTCCGCATTCATGGACCGGTTAGTCAGTTTTTTGTAAAAGGCGACCTTGTAAAGACCAGATTCATCTTTCGGCTTGATTCCCTCAATTTTCCCCACCTGCTTTGCCCCCTCAACAGCTACGCTCTTGTTTTCCAGTACAAGGCCTTTTGTTTTGTTCTGCAGAGCAGCCAGATTCGCCTGTTCCAGCTTGATATCATCCCACTGCTTATCCAGTGCTTTTACCTCTTCCATTTTAGCTTTGGCTTCTGCAGCTTTTCCGTCATTGATCAGGGTCTGTGCGGCAGCCATCAGCTCATTTCGCTGTTTCAGATACTGTTCTTTATTCATTGTCAGTCACGCTCCTTAAGCGATAGTAGATTAAATTCAGCGATTAAAAGGTCCGTCGTATCAGCCGGTTTCGGCTTAACGATCGGGCCCAATTTGTTACGTATTTTATTAATCACGGACAGAGGCAACATCTGCTGAACGGATGCTGTCGCAACCAGCGGCGCGGGCTCGCTATTTAGAAACATGACCTCATCGGCAAACCCTTTTTGAACAGCGTCAGCCGGCGTCATCCAAGTTTCGTGATCCATCATGGCCTTTAATTCCGCGTCATCTATGCCTGTCTTCAGCTTGTAGGCGTTGCGCGCGGTCTCATTGGTCTTCTGAAGCCATTCGGACGCGTGGTCCATTGCACGGTAATCGCCGTCAGCTGGCATCGACGCGTTGTGGATCATCATCTGTGCCGTTGGAGACATCAGCACTTTACTCCCGGCCATAGCGATTAGCGACGCTGCAGAAGCTGCCATGCCGACAACTTTCACGACGACATTACCCGGATACTCTTTCAGAGCTGTATAAATCTCGCTGCCGTCGAAGACTGATCCGCCTGGAGAATTGATCTCTACTTCCAGATCGTCGCCGTTTGCCGCCATCAGCTGGCTATGCACCGAATTCGGGCTTGTCGCATCCATCTCCAGCCAGTCATAAACCCACTGATAGTCGTTCGGGATAATGACGCCCTTAATACCAATCTTTGTTGTCACATTTGATCACCTCCTACTGTGAGCTGGGCGGCTGCGATGTTGGCTGAGTATCTAGCCGGCGGATCATCGTGTCGCCGCCATCAACCGGAGCCATGTTCAGAATGGACCGGACTTCATTCGGCGACATAATACCGCGATCAACAAACTGAACAAGACCGAGCTTGGTTTGCATGCTGGCAAACGTCAAGTTTGAGCTTTCAAACACGATCCGGTTTCCAAAGCCGCGTTCACGCCGGTTAAATAATTTTCTGGTATATTCACCGCTTAGCTGCATGGCATCCGGTTCAATCGTCGCCTCGTAATAACTGATCCATTCGTCTTCGTTATAGGTGCTTTGAACGATTTTATCGTTCGTATTGAAAAAAGAATAAATCCTCTGTTTGGCTAGATCCATCTGTTTTTCATTTGGAACGTAGTCTTTCGGGTCAACCTGTTTTGCATCCGCCTTGGCGTCCGTGGCAGCAACTCCGACCGTATCGCTTTCAGTGTTCAGATAGTCATCGACGAACCGCTTGACCTCTTTCTTCTGGTCCTCTGGCCTCAGCGTCGTTGTAAACTTCAGCAGCCAGCGGATCACCGCTGAATTTTTGATCGCGTAGACAATACCCTGGTCGGTTGTATTCACGACCTCCATGACGGAAGTCAGCGCCTGTGATGGATTCTCGCCAAACAGATCATCCGTATTAAAATCCTTTCGGAGATGTATGATGTCCGTATAGTGAAAGGTGACTGTCCGGCCATTCAATAAACTGAATTGCAAGAAAAGCTCTCCGGAATCATCAACCAGACCTTGTACGCCAATTGCCGTGATCGGGTAAATCTCCATCGGTGTGCCGTTCGGATCACGATTAATATAGGCAAACGCGTTATTGTTCAGTTCCAGCTGCACGGCCAGCTTTTCTTGCAGCATTTGCCCGGTCATATAGGGATTTGGCTCTTCGAGCAGCATCCTCATATAGACATCCGGATTGACTGACGAGCCTGTCGCCGAATCCCGGATATGCTTTCCAATCAGCTTACCCATTGCCCGCGCTTTCGGACGTATAGCCGCGCGCACAATATCGGACTCATACAATTTCCCAGACCAAGAATAAAATCCGTTGCCCTGATCAGTAATCATTTTAAACTTCTGAGTTACCTTGACAGCTCGATTAAACGGCCACAAGCCATCACCTCCCTTCAGATCATGTTGCTGTACTCATCAAACATATCTTTCAGAACAATGTAGCCGTCAGCCAGGGAAGCCACGCCGTCAATACGTTTACGGTTGTCCATTCCCTTCACCAGCTGAATATTCCCGTTGATATCCGCCTTAATCTCCGCATTGCTCAGGCACCACATATCAATTGGATTTCCGTTATGGACAATCTTTCCGGCATGCAGGTCTGCTTTCAATTCCTTCAGCGGCTGGGACATCGTGGCCGGTCCCTGCCGGATCGGAATCATGCTGTTCGGCCCGAACTCTCCCTGAAACATGCGCAGTGTCGCATCATCGACATGCCAGGGATCGTAGCCGATGTACAGGATATACAGGTCGTCGTCGTCCCGCAGCTCTTTAAACCAGTTCAGAAAAACGATCTTGTCCACTTTGTTGCCCGGATAGGATCGAAGTAGCCCCTGACGTTCCCAGAGCAGATATGGAACGCTATCGCGCTCCCTGCGGTTGCCGTCCTGCGTCATCTGATTGAGCACTTCTTCAGGCAGCCAGTACATCGACTTCAGATAAATCTTGTCATCGTTCGGTCGCATGCACAGCGCATGAGCACTGTTTAGGTCCGTCGTATCGGCAGCATCGAAGCAACCGATACCATAGCGGAAACCCATCTTGTCAAATTCGAACCGTTCCTTATTCTCGATCTCGTCCCAAGTGAGCCAGGCGCTTGCCGAGTTTTCCTTGATGTTAAAATCCTTGACCATGACGGTCGGCCGGAATCCCGGATCCTGCTTTGCCTTTTCAACGTTTCCTTTCAGGTACTCAAACGACTTGATGGTTCCCAGCCCCGGGTTCGCCTTGATCCACATTTTCGAGTTGTCCCACTCATCGCGATCATCCAACTCATAGATCAGCGGCAGGAAACGATCGTCTTTGATCTTCCCATCCAAAACACCGATTGCGTAGTCATACTGAGCATCAAAAATACTGCCACGGACAAAACCGTTTGTCGTGATACAGGTCAAAAGCGGCTGACGACGTGAGGACATCGACTGCTTCATTAAGTCGTAAATATCGCGGTTCTTAATGGCTGCCAGTTCGTCGATAATCACCGCGCTGGCGTTCAGGCTGTCCAGAGTATTCGTATTACTGGCCAGCGCCTTAATCGATCCGAGATTAAACGACGAATATAAATCTGACTGCCGCTTTCTCAAATGCCGGCGAATATCTGGGCTTTGCTTCGTCATGTTCCAGGCTTCGACGAATCCTTTTTTCGCCTGGTCCTGCTTCGTCGCAATGAAATAGACTTCCGGAGCACCTTCGCCATCGGCAATATCGAAGTACAAGGAATCGGCGGCAAGCTCTGTTGTCTTACCGTTTTTCCGTCCACGGATGTCCAGCACTTCCTGATACTGCCGCTCTCCTGTCTGCGAATTGACGAAACCAAAAACCGCCTGATGCTTCGCCTTTTGAAAAAGTTGAAGTTCAAGCGGTGCTCCAATTGTACCTTGAGATTGTTTGCAAAACTTTTCGATGAACTCAATCGGCCGGTTCCCGGCATCTTCATCAAAGATCCACGGTTTATATTTCTCCGGATGCTCCAGCTTGTCCAAAAGCATCTTGTAGACCTGCTTAATACGGTGGCAGGCGACGATCCTGCCACTCAAGACGGCGCGTGCGTACTCTTCCAGGTAGGTCATGACTTGATAAAGTCCATCAGTGCGTCTTGCTTTTCTCCATTCTTTCCGATTCCCTGATCGGGAAGGAAGTCGCAGAGCTGTTTGACGACCGAGGAATAATTTTTAATCATCGTGTTGTACACATCAACTTCGGGGCTCTTTTTCGTCCCCCATTGATTCTCGCCGTTTTGATATTTACTGATCACGCCGTTTTCATTGATCGCTTTCTGCAGGTCTTCCAAAGTCACCGCCATAAAAGCTGCATTATTCATCAGCGACTGAACCGATGTCAGCTGATTTTTTGGTAAACCTTTGAAAATTCGCTTCAGGCGATTATACTCTTTTTTTATCCGGCCATCTTTCGACAACTCCTTTGATGTCATGGTAAAAACTCCTTTATCAGACTACACCCTCGCATATAATTTCATATCCAGCTAAATTGTTGTCCGTTCACCGGTCTCCGTGAGGTGCCAACGTTTTTCTTGACAGGGGGGGTCTATTTGTGTATCAAGTTACCTTCATTGTCGAATGCAAATCCATTTCTCGTCGCTGAATATTTTTCAAAGTGTTCTTTGTTATGACAATCTTTACACAACAATTCGAAGTGTTCATCATTCAGTGCAATGCTTGGATTGTTTATGTTCTTTGGACTGAGATATATCTTGTGGTGGACGATCGTTCCCGGTTGCCCACATCGTTCACATAATCCATAGCGTTTAACGATATATGCATGCCTGGCCTTCTGCCATGCTGCTGACCGATAGAACTTCTTTGCCCATGGCTTCATGATTTATCACGCCCATAATAAAAAGCGCCCTCATCAGGCGCTTAAATACCCTCTCACTAATAGTGACGCTATGGGCGACAAATGGGCGACAAGTATCTATTTATTTTTTCTTTTGCTCGATCAAAATATGTTCTGACTGTGCGGCGAGATAAATTAAGCTCATACGATATCTGGCGTTCTGTAAGTAAGTAGGCTTCATGCAAGATATAAATGTCTCGTTCTCTCTTGGTCAGAATCATCAGTACCGATGAAATCATTCGCTTCTCATCCTCGGTTAGTTCTTTCTCTGGCTCTGCCTGTAGCGATGGGAATAACTCGGTATCATAAATGACTGTTGTCTGATAGTTCCGTTCAGCACCACGACGACTTCCCGGCTCGCGTCCATGCTTCATCCAGGTCAGGCTGTACGACAGGTTCGAGATCAGGCGGTTCACCGCTGACCGTTCTTCAGCGCTGTCTATCTTTTCGTGATAATCCTGAAGTTCGTGCATCGTGGTCTCATATTCGTCAATTAATTTCCCGACCCACGGCATCTTACTGATGGTCACTCTTGACCGCCTCCAATCGCGCCTTTACCGCTTCAAGCAGCGCGTTCTGTCCAGCTGCCTTTTTCTGCAGCACCTTCATGACCTGTTCATCGACGGTCCCTTCAGCTACCAGATGATGCACAATCACGCTTTGCGTCTGACCTTGCCGGTCTAGTCTGGCATTCGCCTGCTGATAAAGTTCCAGTGACCAGGTCAGCCCAAACCAGACAATGATATGGCCGCCATCCTGAAGATTCAGGCCATGACCGGCACTCGCAGGATGGACCAGCAGCATCGGGATCCGGCTGGCATTCCATCTCTCGATATCCCTCGAGTCTGTCAACTCGCGCGCATCTTTGAACCTTGCTTTCAATCGTTCCAGATCATGCTTGTACTGGTAGAATACGAGAATCGGCTGACCGTTCGACTCTTCGACGATGTCTTCCAGCGTGTCCAGTTTTGCGGAATGCAACTCCTGCACCTGACCATTCTCGTTATATATGGCTCCATTCGCATACTGCAGCAGCTTGTTCGACAGCACCGCCGCATTGTTCGCGACGATATCGCCGGTAGAAAAGGGAAGCAGGAGATCACGTTCCAGCTGCTTGTACTGTTTTTTTGCCGCCGGACTCAGCCTGACCGATACGACATTATCGATGCGCTTCGGAAGGTCTAAATAATCAGCTGCCTTCATGCTGACACAAATATCTGAAATCTCATTCTGGATCACCTCTTCGGCATGATCCTTCAAACGCCAGCTGTAAACAATCTGCCGGTTACGCTGATCCGGTTCAAAGTATCGGGCACGATAGGCGCTGATCGTTTTTCCCAGTCGCTCGCCGCCATCCAGAAGATATATCTGTGGCCATAAGTCGATCAGTGAATTCGGTGCCGGCGTTCCGGTCAACCCAACAATCCGATGGATCAGCGGCCGGACTTTCTTCAGTGCCCGAAACCGCTTGGCTTTTGACGACTTGAAACTCGACAGCTCGTCGATCACCACCATGTCGAATGGCCATTTTTTTGCGTAGTAGTCAACCAGCCAGACGACGTTTTCCCGGTTCGTCACGTATATGTCCGCCGGCTGCATTAATGCCCGGATCCGCTTGTCCAGCGATCCTAAAACCTTCGACACACGAAGACTTTTCGTATGATCCCATTTTTCCGTTTCCCGTGACCAGGTATCTTCAGCCACCCGCTTTGGCGCGATCACCAGCACTTTCGCCACGTCGAAATAGTCATATAGCAGTTCGGATATAGCCGTAAGAGAGACAACTGTTTTGCCTCAACCTAAGCCCATATCCAAAAACAGTCCGGACGCTGGCATCTTTTCAACTCGATCAATGCAGTAACTCTGATAACTGTGGGGTATGAACTTCATCGTGGCATCACCTCCTGAATTAAGTCGTCAATTCCTTTGTCCGAATCTATTTTCACGGCTTTAAAGCCAAGACCGTTTAACTGTTTTTTTCGATATTCCTGCAGCGCTCTCAGATTTTTTCCCGGTGCTTTCATCTCGACAAACACGATCCGGCCACCTGGAAAAAGTAGAATCCGGTCCGGTACTCCTGCCAATCCCGGAGACACCCACTTTGCGGCTATGCCTCCCAGTTTCCTGACCTCGCGTCCCAATCGTCGCTCCAATCTGCTTTCCTGCATTGATGCCTACCTCCCCTGAAAATCTTTACAAGGACCAAGGACCAATCTTTTGAAAAACATATATAAACCCTGTTTATAGAATATAGATTATAATCATTCTAATCTATAATCTATATATCCTATTATTATTATTATTATTATTATTAAGGTCCTATGGTCCCTTATATAGGTTTAGGTACTGATATACTAGGCTTTTACTCTGGACCAAGATATAGACCATGACCGGGACCTTAGAGGTCATGGTCACCATACTGTAAATTTATTACTTTTTATTACATTTTTTACTAGGTCCCTTTTTGACCTTGGTCTCCTACTGTTGGTCCTCCAACACATAGGCCTTTTGCTTTCCATAAATTTTAAATTTCATGCGCCCTCTGTTTTTGTCATAAGGCACCCAGCCGCTGATATTTTCCAGAATGTCGCTGATCTCTCTGGACCGCATCGGATTCATATCCTCCGGTCTGTTCCCGAAGCATTCAGCCCAGATTTCCATCGCACAGGTTTTGTCGCGGATGTTTACACCTTTTTCCCGAATACTCGGATTTTCAGACAACCATGCCCGGCGCTGACCGAGTTCCCAGTCGTCCCAGCTGGCCGGCGTGTTCGTGTTCAGGTATTCTTCCACCAGGCCGAACTTGTCGTCCTCTTCCAGGTGCGCTTCCTGCATCGCCTGGGCGGCTTTTTCAAGTTCAGGAGACAGCAGCAGTGACTCGTGCTGATCCCAGGCGTGCTTTGCTTCCGCCCATATCTGATCGAGCTCGTCGCCTTTAAGATCGTTCCAGACATCCTTTTTGTGCGCGCATTTCTTAATTGTGACTGGCCACCAGCGGCGGTTTCCGGTCTTGTCGATCAGGAACATACTGATGTTGGTTGTCCCAAAAAACACGCACTGCCGCGGAAACTCCTCGACATGATGGCCGTAACTGACCCGGAACCGGTCAACCTGCTTTGCCGTGAAGTGTTTGACCGCTTCTGTCTCTGCACGTCGTGTCGCCTTGAGCTCGGCCAGTTCGATCAGCCAGGTTCCCTGCAGCTGCTCGTAGGCATCCTTGCCCTTAATCGTATCCAGGCTGTCGCTTGTCCAGCCATGGCCAAGGCGGCGAATGAAATAGCTTTTCTTTGCCCCCTGTGGACCAACCAGGACAAGAATCTGGTCAAACTTGATGCCCGGCTTCATGATCCGTCCGACCGCGGCAATGAGCATCTTCCGTGTCACGGCCCGGACATACGGCGTATCATCGGCGCTGAGATAGTCGATAAGGATCGTGTCCAGTCGCGGCGTTCCATCCCACTCGAGCCCGTTCAGGTAGTCACGGACCGGATGAAAGGCGTTGTCCTGGTTCACTTCATCAACAGCGTCAGCGACGTTCTGCTTATGGCTGATGCCGTAAATGTCGCTGAGGTAGTTACGCAGGCAGGCATCATCTGAGTCCTTCCAGGCGACGCCCCGGCTGCGCTTTCGCCATGGCAGATCGTCGATCAGTTCTTGGCGGTGCGTGAAGTCATTCAGCGCAAACTTGCCGGCAAGATTTTCATCGTTGCGCAGAATGATCTTGATATTCTTCACCGATTTGTCAAAACTGCCGTCCTTGTTCTGGTCCAGTCTCTTAATCCAGTCGCTATTATCCTTGAAATCCTCACTCGCTTCAGCCAGCCGCTCTTTAATATTCGTTTCCTTGACTTTTCCGTCCTGACGGGCAAAGTCGATCATGGCACTGTAGCTTGGCAGCTTCACCGTCGGCGTCCCAAACTCGGCATCGTCGTCTAGGTCATGAAACTTGTGGATCCGGACCAGATCGAAGGCATTGACCAGCTGTCCGCCCATCGGATCCGTTCCGTGATGGCTGTACGCGAATAGGTCATCGTCATAGACAATCATGCCGCCGGTCGTTGATCCGGCCGTGTATGTGTACCGGTGCGCGCCGGCTGCGGGTGCATAGACATCCGGAAGAAAAGTTTCGAGTGCTTCGGTGATCGTGTACGCCCGGCAGAAAGCGCCGACCATTCCCGGCTTCTCCAGTGGGTTTCCCTGCTTGTCGGCCAGTTTCTGCCGCTGCTGTTTCTGCCGGCTGGATTCCGGCCAGTAGGACGGATCCTTCCAGTCCGGATACCGGGCAAGCACACTGTCAGGATCCAGCCAGGCAGTATCCTGGAAGCGGAAGAAGTAGGGCACGTCAGACGGCGATGACGGCCAGTACATGAGGCGCTCTGCTTCATAAGTCGTGTCATCGAAGAAATCAATGCCCAGGTCTTCCGCGATCTTCCGTGCGAGCGGCTGGTATTCATCTGCCGTTACTGGACGCGACAGTGGGATGATCAGCCGAAGCCGCGGTCGAGCTGGCGTGTGCTTGTGCGTACTGTAGGCGACAATGGCGCAGTCTAGGGCGATTTCGACCATGTCCCATAAGTCGCCTTTGATAAAATCGGCGTCCAGCGTCAGCAGGCTTCTGAAAGCCACCTGTCCGCTCTTGCGCCGGCCACTTTTAAGCGTTCCGCCTACAAAGCCACCACGGTCTTTCACAGCGTCCTGCTGGGGCTTTGATAGTTTCATATAATCGCTGTGCGTTTCGCCCGTGACGGCTGTCTTGCGCAGTCTCGCGACAAGATCTGACCACAGCAGCTGTTTATTTTTCCAGTGCATCTCTTTCCGGCTCTTACCGACAGCGATCGTCAGCTGGCCGTCATGCTGCACCTGTTGTTGTTTTGCAGGATCGTTCATTCGTTCTCACTTCCTGTCATCGTTCATTTCTATATAGCTTAAAAAATAGTTCATTACGTTCGTCTTGCCATTCTTTTCTTGGCTCATAGCCGGCCGCATAATAGCGGTCAATGGCTTCGAGCAAATCGTCAAGCCTTTGCTGTAACCAGATATTTTTAGGCATAATGCCAAGTGGTGGCTTAACCATGACCTCCGCTCCTTTCTTTTATGGCGCATCCGTGTCGAACTGCGAATTAAAAATATCCTGAACAATCCCAAAGGCTAAGTTGTCCTTTAGCTTTTATTGGACTCAGTAATGCTTGCACCGGCCTTGTACGTTTCGATCCAGTCATCGTAGTAATCGACAAAGTTGATTACCCTTTTTCTTGTCATTTTGCTGTTGCTCCTTTCTCTATTTGATAAGTTATCTTTTTAAGCTTTTCAGCAATTTTGTGCTGGTGATCTTTCCATATTTTGTGTTTTTCATAGTCTTCCAGGAACAGTGGTACCTCCGGGCTCTCAATATGATCCAGATACCGCTGATCTTTCCAATTCACACCGAGTTCCCGGGCGTTTGCGTCGGTATATGGAATCACGTTCAGACTGCTGAACTGCAGGGCATCGTCGTTGTCATTTTGAATAAAGAATGCGCCTCTAGCTTCCCTTGTCAGCACATCGCAATGGACAACGCAGGCGTTGACACCACGGATTATCAGGTTGAATAATAAAAATGGAATTGCCCTATCGCTTAGATCCTCACAGTGGTAAAAATGATCTGATGGGAAGTAGTCCATCGGCGTGTATTGCATCCGATCATGCTGCCACTTTTGAATGGTCAGCCCGCCGGTACCGGCCGCGCAGTCATAATTAGTCCCTTTATCATGCCCGATGAGTGTTGACAGCACACGACTGACTGACACCGGTGTAAAATCCTGTTTTTTCTTTACACGGTCGGCTGCTTCGTCCTGAAAATATTGATAAAACCAGTCATAGCTGACATCCGATTCGATCGTTAGGAATTCACGAAATAACTTTTCTCTACGTTCACGGTCAAACAGGATCTTCATTAGTCGGTCCGGGGCCTTCCAGCTATCATCAACGCCGAAGAGCTCATTTATCTTTTCCGTCGTCAATTTCATTTTTTATCTGCTCTCTTTCCGATACCGTGTTTATTCAAAATTTTGTAGATATGAGGTCTTCCGCAATGCATTTTCTTTTCTATTTTGTTCATAGACAATCCGCTCAGATAGGCGTCGATGATCTCCTGATCAGATGCTGGAAGTTGTCTTTTTCGTATACCATTTCTATGTTTCCAGCTGCTAAGTGTCGTGCGATGGATACCGATTTCATCAGCTATCTCTTCATCACTAAATCCCCGTCTTCGGTAGTCAAAGTATTGTCCGCGCGACATGTTTAATTTTGTCGGATTTCCTACCTTTGGCTTTTCCTCAATCGCGGCCAGCCTTTCGCCGGCATCCCTGATCTTCGCGTACAGCTTGCAGGTGCCGCACTTTTTTTCCGGCCGCGTGTGGCTGCTGTACGAGTAACGTTTTGGACAGGTTCCGCACTGATCCAGAAGATGGCATATTTCCAGTCGCACCTGCGCTGCTTTTTCTCGGTCCATAAGCGATCACCTCAGAACGTCCACACTGGCATAATTAGTGCCAGCAGCTCGTCGTGTATAATAACAATTGGTCGCGTCTCGCCAAAATACTGCAGCGTTGCCCCGTCGTATCCGGCATCCCGGAACAGGTCAAGCGCTTCGAGCAGGTAAGTAGCCCGTAAAGTCTCGCTGACTGGTGTATCTTCGCCATTACTTCCGCCAATAACGAGTTTTGCAGGTACATAGTTTTTACGTGTCTTGGTAATTAAGTCCTTAAAAGCAGTCACGAGGTCGATCAGCTGATCTCCTTTTTTATCCGGTTTGTCTTCATATCTGGAGTATCGGGCAAGCTCGGAAAAAGGCTTCAGCATAGGCACGATTCGGTCAATGCTTTCCAGCTGAAATTCTGCCTTAGGGTTGTCGGGTATGATCTTGTCCGTATCCGGATAAACTCCGTCGATCGTTTCACCTGTCACCGGATTAATCACGGCATCCGTACCGCCGCTGTAGACGCCGGTTGCTTTATACAGACGATGGCTGTCAGTGGCTATCAGAGCGCCACCTTTTGCTCGGTGAAAAACGCCCTGAAGAACTGGTCTTGCTTCGCCGACATGCTTTGTAAGTTTGCTAGCGTGCTTAATAAAAGTTGTGTAAGAGATGGTCATTATTCAATTTCCTCCTTTCTGTAGCCAAGCTTGATCGAATTTAATTCGATCTTTTTAAAAAATTGATTAATAATTTTTCCCGCCCATGATCTGTGGATGCTAAAGTATCTTGCTACGGCTGCCTTGCTTTCGTTTGTGTTTAGGTATCTGATAATTATTTTTTGATGGTCAATGCTAAACTCACCAAGCGTCTTTTTGACAACGTCCCCAGCGAGAAACATAATATTTATTTTTTCTGTGCCGCCGGGCTGAACGATGTCAATAAATTCTGATCCATCTTCATCGGCGGCAGCATTGAGGCTTAGAGTGATTCCGTCGCGCTTTTTCCTTTTTTTAGCTTTTGCCTCATTCGCAAAACTGTGATCCATAGCGGTGCTGATCGTTTTCAGAAAATATCTGAACCGATGGTCATAGTCAGCAGTCTGATTAATCCTGTAGCTCTTTAAACGGATCAGGCATTTATAGCATTGGAGTCTGCCAATGTTGACAGCATCGTCGAGTTCCATGGACCAAGGCTTTAACCGGAGTGCTCTGGACTTAATAAAGGGCTCGCAGGTTTTAATAATCTCGTTGTTTATGTCTTTTCCCGCGTCGTATGATTTTAAAAGGTCAATTCCTGAATAAAGCATAATGTCAAACTCATTTTTCTTCATTTTTTCTCCGCCTCTCTGATTTCCCATCCACCGTCGATATACTCATTGCTCCATTCCTGCCATTTCTCCTCAAGAAGCTTATCAATATCGGTATTGGTATCAATTTCCGGGTCATATCCGAGTTCGTCAAGTGTGAACGTTTCTTTCTGATCGCATCCATAGAGGCCAATATTCAGGTTGAAAGTTACCTTAGTTTGCGGATTCATTTTTTCTCCGCCTCCCGAATCAGTTTGTTAAGATAAACCCGTGCCTTTTTCAGATCCTCGACGCCGTTTTTCTCTTTCCAGCGGACGACGTATTTGACGACGTTCCCCTCGAGAAAATCGAGTCGTTTGTCAATGATAAAGTCCCAGGTATCGATCTTGCCGCGCGTGTAGTAGGCGGGTGCGTTAATATCTTCCGCCTTGATGACATTACTCATGGACATCCACCCGCTTTATGCTGTCGGCACTGTTAAACCCGTCCGGATACCGTGTCATCAGCTTGGCAATGTTTGACTCAGCGACTTCGTTAAAACTGATTGCCGCCAGCTGAGCAATCAGTGAGGCGTACCAGAGGACGTCACCCAGCTCCTTGATGAGGTCCTCCTGTTTCAATTCGTGGCCGTGAAACCGGTACTTCTTGATTAGGTCGGCGACTTCTCCGGCCTCACCAGCCAGTCCGAGCGCAAAGTTTGCCAGCAGGTCACGACCCTTTTCATCTGAGTTTGCTGTTCGGCTTGATAATTCCTGATATGTGTCAAATTCCATCGTTTATCATTCCTTTGATTTAATCTTTTTTATAGTAGTCAGTTTGATAACTGTCGGCCTTCAGCGGCAATCCTTCCATCCATGCCGCTTTCCGGCACATGATTGCTGACATCTGATCCGGCGTGATGCTGCCTTCCCCAACTTCAGCGACCAGTTCGTCGTGAACATGGAAAACGATAGGAATCCCGGCTTCATCAACGTGTGTCATGGCATTGGCTAGAGCGTCCCGGGCGGTTGCCTGGACAATGTTCTCGACCAGTTTCCCGCCATACGTCCGGAGCCGGACCCAGTTTGTTGGCATGCCCGGGATCCGCTGCTTACTTTGTCCTGTTCCCTCATACGTCAGGCTGTCCCTTCCGTGCTCCGGATCCTCTTCGATCCGGGGCTTAGCAAAAGCAATCCGCCGTCCGCTGGGAAGTCGGATGAACAGGGTTCCGGCTTCATAGCTGAATTTCAATCCCCTCTGAAGCGTTAACGATGTTTTTTTCTTCACAGCTTCAAGCGCCGCAGCGTCGCAATCTCGCCATAGTTTGACAATCGCCGGGCTGGCTTTCCGCCACTTGGTGACAATGTCTGGCAGTTCATCCTCTGTCAGTCCCATGGAGAGAGCGCCCATAGTAATCAGCGCATGCGGTCCGCCCCCGTAACCCAGCGCGAGTTCTGCGACTTTGCCCTTCTGCCTTAGAGGATCACCCTTGTGGATCGACCCGATCGGCACGTGAAACATCTGAGACGCCGAAGCTTCATAGATTTTCCCGTGTCCGCGGAAGACTTCGAGCCGCCATTTCTCGCCGGCAAGCCAGGCAATTACTCGCGCTTCGATCGCTGAGAAATCAGAAACGATGAATGTGTGCCCTGATGCCGGCACAAGCGCTGTCCGGACCAGCTGAGAGAGGACATCAGCGGTGTCGTCAAACAGTAAGCCAATAGCTTCCTTGTCGCCGGCCTTGACCAGCTGGCGGGCCGTATCCAGATCCGTGTTACTCATGTGATTCTTGGATAGATTCTGCGGCTGAATAATTCGTCCCGCCCAGCGCCCCGTGTGTGATGCGCCGTAAAACTGCATCGTCCCGCGCACACGGCGGTCATGGCAGGCAGCTTCTTTCATCCGCGTGTATTTCTTCACGGACGTTTTTGATGTTGCCTGACGGATCCTGAGGACTTCACGAACCGTCTCATTCGGTGCCTTTTTGATCAGTCCAGGCATCAGCTTTTTGCCGAGGCTGCCAACCTTTTGCATGCCCTGGTCTTCCAGCCAGCCTTTGATCTGAGCCGGGCTGTTCGGATTCGGCAGCCCCGTCAGCTTCTGCGCTTTTTCGAGATAATAGGCACTGTTTGCCGCATCGATCCGGATTGCGTTCTCGACCAGCTGCGGATCGATGCCGACGCCTCGATCGTTAATCCTCTGATCGATTGCCCACAGATGATTCTCAAAGTCACTCGGTGCGTATTTTAAAAGCCGGTTCCGGATCCCGCGTTCAACTTCAGTGTCCTGGCCACAGTAATACTTGAACCGCTCCCAGCCGTCCGGATCATCATGCGGCAGATGCCGCGTCCTGCCTTCATTCAGCAGGTCCGGCTTGCACGGCATAGAGAAAAACTTGATCAGCGCTTTGCCGGCAGCGTCTTTCTGCGCGTCCAGCTTCAGCACTTTAGCCACTCCGTCAAGGCTTGCCGGCAGGCCCAGCGTCAGGGCAAGAATCATACTGCAGCGCCATTCGTCCGGGTCCATGTAGTGAAAAGATCTGCCCAGGCAGGTGCGTTCAAAACTGGCGTTGAAAGCAGTCTTGATGACGCCTTTCATCGTCAGCGCGTCTCTCACGTCCTTTGGCAGATTATCACCGCGGGCCAGGTCGACGACTTCAACCGGATCGCTGTCAAAGGCAAACGAGCAGATCAGGATCCGAAACTCTGGTGTATCGACATACTTGTAAACGCCGTTGTCAATGCTGTTGTCACTGTATGTTTCTAGATCAATCGCCAAGGTTGTCATGATCTCTTAAGCTCCTTTCCTATAAAAATGAGAGGGAGAGCGTATGTGCTTTCCCTCTCAGTCAATTTGCTAGATTTTATCCGAGAAAATCTTCTGTTTCCTGCTGAACGTCTCCGGTATCGATCGCGTCGAAGTCGTCTTCAGCCTTCGAACGTCCGCCGAGATAGTCGCCGTCTTCCATCTTCTGCAGATTGTTCAGTCCGGCGGCAATACCTTTATTTCCGGCTGCGTTATAGGCATAGAAGTTCAGGCTTGCGCGGCCGTAGCAGCCGCTGTACAGGTCATCTGAATCGATGATCGCGTTCAGGTGCTGGTCGACCACGCCAGGCTTCGTCTTGCTTGATGCGTTTAGGAAGTAGCAGCCCTTGTATTCTTCCTGGTCCGGCCGTTCAGCGTCGCCGTCACGTAGTGGCGTTTTCAGGTTGGCCGGAATCTTTCCGCCCCACTTGCTGGCTCCGGCTTTCTTAGCGGCATCAGTGGCCGCTTTGATCTTCCGCAGGGTCGTTGTATCTGATTTCGGGATCAGCAGAGAAACCGAGTATTTCGGATCCTGCCCGTCCTGGATAGCAACGGCCTCAAAGCAGTGCAGATAAGAGAAACGTACTTTTCCGGTAACGACTTTCGTGTCAGTGTTTCTTGTAGCCATAATTCAATCAATCTCCTTTTTATTTAAAATCTTCAGCGGCTGAGGCAGTGGATCCGATTTCCGGGCGCTTGTCCGATTCCGGTACCAGCGTCGGTTTTCCGGCCGGCTTCACGATCAGATCACCGAGCAGCGTTTCAAACCGTTTCTTACCGAGCAGCTTCTGCATTTTCGTGATGGCCAGAATCTTTTTCTGGTAAATATCGTCTTCCGTGTATTCTTCAGCGATCAGCCGGACTGCGACCTGGTCTTCATCGGTGTATTTCCGATTGCTTCGACCCTCGACCAGCTTCCATCCGGGGAACTTCTCACCGTTCTCTGCATGGACCAGAGCATAGTTCTCAACATCTTCCGCCCACTTCCGGAGCTCGTCTGCCTTGGACAGCACATCACCAATTTCCTCATTGCTGAGTGTTGGTGGATCGGCAAATTCTTTCTTGGCGAGTTCCAGATTGGCTTCAGCGCGGACTCGGCAGACCGCCTTTGCCCGGCAGAACCGGCACCAGTCACCGGCTTTGTATTCGCCTTTGCCAGCAGCTGCTTTCTCCGCAGTTGGCTTGGCAACCTCTGCCGCCCATCTGGTCAGCTCTTCGACCGTCAGCTGATCGGTGGATATGCTGTCAAGTCTGGGCTGTACGATAGTCATACGGACATGATCGGGCTCATATAATACGCCGTACCCATTGAGTGCCCCTAGCGCATATAGTCTCATCTGGGTGTTCCCGACTGCACTGACGGGGACACCTTTGCCATACTTGAGGTCGCATATTTCAATGGCTTTATCGCTGATAATCAGTGCGTCACCGGTACCGAATCCACCGGGAACCCAGGGCGAGAAGTCCAGTTTCTGTTCGATCATGACGAACGCGTCTCCGGATTCTGCCTTGGCCGTGTTCAGCCGTTCCATAACCGTCGTAATGTAGCTGTCGATGTAATCGATCATGTCCGGACTGAACAGTTCATTCTTTTCCAATGCCTTCCGCTTCCGGTTGAACTCAGGCGCCTTGATCTGATGGGTCGCGTAAAGCAGATACAATTCCGCAAACTCATGTGCAAGCGTGCCTTCCTGGGCAAAGACGCTTTCCTTACCGTCATCCGGGAATTGCTGTTCCAGCTGTGCCGATGGCGGGCAGGAAAGCCAGCGTTTGGATCCGGATGCGGACAGAACCGCATGTGCCCGGAGTTCGTGATGGCCACTCATGCGATCTCTTCAGCTTTCTTCAGGACCTCAGCAAACTTCTCAGCCGGGATCGCTGACAGCTTCTTAAATCCAAAACTGGTAATCAACGCCTTGACTTCCTTCTGCTTTCCTGCCTGGGCAAGCTTGGCCAGTTTCGCGCGGACAGTCTCCAGTTTGATCGGCGGTTCAGCTGTTTCTGTAGCAGGAGCAGCCCCGCCGTGTCCGTTTTTACAGCTAATTCCTGACGGTGTATCAAATTGGAGCTCACCGCAAACGCTGCATTTTGTTCCGGTGTATTTTGGCTTCGGGTCTTCGTCTGGATGCTGTAATGGCTTTTCTTCCGGTGGGAAGCTTTCTGTCTTTGCTTCGCTCCACTTCTGCTCACGAGCCAGTGCTTCAGCGCTTTTATCGCTCAAAGCTGCGGCCAGTCGGTTTAAGGCTGTAGCCAGGTTATCAATGGATTGTTCCAGTGCCATGCTTATCTCCTCCTCAGATCTTGTTCCGGAATTGTTCGATCTCCTGCTTGTGCGCTTTGCGCTGATGCAGGACGTAGGTCTCTTCGTCGTACTTGTACTTTTCAAAGTCTTCCGCCGTCAGCTTGCCGGCTTCAACCAGTTTCGCAATACCGGGAGCATTCATATCAGAAACAGCTACATTGAGGTTCAGGGCCAGTGAGCTGAGATCAAGCTTGGTCGTGACACGCTTAACTGTCTGGATCATGGTCGGTTTGTCTTCATCGTTTACCGGATTGTAAACAAGCGTTGGTCCCTGGGTCCGGCAGTAGTCGATCAGTGCCTGCTTCCGTTTTGTGATGGACTCGCTTGTCGCCCGTCTCTGGCGTTCCAAGTCTTTCATATCCCGGAAAACACCATTTGCTTGTGCTGCGTTTTCAATTGCCATGTCTAAAAACCTCGCTTTCGTGGTACAATGACCACAGGTAGGATTTGAGCCGCTTTGCAGAGCGGCTTATTTTAGTTTTCAATCATTTCCACATCGGCGCCGCAAACTTCAATAGTTCCGTCGGCCAAATGTTTGAATCTGAACTTCACTTGATCAAAGTCAAGATCAGGGCTTTGCACATATTTCCTGATCGCGTCTTCGAGTTCATTCCGGTTGATTTTTAACAGAATCACTTTGTCCATCACTTATCGCCTCCTTTAATGGGATTCGCCCAATCGCCCATCATATTTCTCACAAGCTCATAGCGACCACGTAAATCCGAGTTCAACGGCATTCCAGCTTTGATGTAGCAATCCGTGCAAAGAAACAACCTTGTGTTTGGATCAAAGGTACCCTCATCAAGTAACACAACTTCCTGCGCACTGTTAAACGACTCAGGTTCTTCTCGCGCCCGGTCACGATATTCCGGGATTTGCTCTGGCCGTTCCCCACAGCCGGCACAACGTACAATGTAATTTTCATAGCCCATATAGCTCCACACCCTTTCACCCTTAGTAACGTTTGAAATTTGATTACTGACCCTTCTTCATGGCCCGAAAATACTTTGACTTCATCCGCAGTGCCCATCGGGCCATCTGCATCCGGTGTTTGGCCACGGCATGATCCTGAACACCCTGAAAAAACCAGTACAGCTGAACAGCTGTTTCAGGCGAAACAGTGGCTACTCGACGAATGGTAGGCACCGGAGTATCAGATAAAACTACCCTGATTGTCTTGATCCTTCTAACTGCTCTCATTTCGTTCTCACCTCCTTATGGCGGCTCCATTGGTGCCTATGGTCAATTCGAAGAATCTCAGCGAAGTGTATTTCCAGAAATTTCTTCATCGAAGACGCCAGGAACTGCCACATATCACCTGGTCGATCCGGATAATAAACAGGTCCGCCATTTTCGATGTCAAGCTGATCACGGTATTCTGGACGATAGAGGATATTACTCAGCAGCCATTTCCGCTTAAATCCCGTTGCACTTTCAAGGTCCTTCATGTTCCACCAGAGTTTCTCTGCCATATGATCATCCCTTTCTTACTTTCGTGTTACGTAAGTTACGGACAAAAAAAATCTCCGTCGCTTCCTGAGGATTTAACTTTAACGCATGATAAATCAAGTTCATCGCTCTAAAGGACGGAGATGTTTTGCCGCTGATGATCAGACCGATCGTGTTGCGATCAAGTCCAGTCGCCTCAGCAAGCGTTTTTCGATTGTAACCAGCAAGAACCATTTTCGCTTTCAGCTTGTTTGAATTAATGATAGGTGTATCCATGGGTTTTCAGCCTCCTTTCGTATCACGTAAGTCAGTATATCATGGCTTATTTTGTCGGTCAAGCATGAAACGTAAGATTTAAGGATTTAATATAGAAATATCTTGCATGGTGCGTACTATTAGTATAAAATGAAGGCATCAAAGGAGAAGAAAAACTACTATGATAATATCCGATCGAATCAAAGAAATGCGATTGAAAAGAGGCTTTACTTTAAAGCAGCTTGCAGAAGCAATCGGTAAAACGGAAGCAACCGTCCAGCGCTATGAAAGCGGGAATATCAAGAATTTAAAGAGCGATATAATTTCACAAATTGCAGACGTTTTACACTGTGCACCTGCATACCTTATGGGATGGTCTGATGTTGAGCAGTCTGACATGGATGTGAAATTAGATCCTAGGGTGAAAAAAATTTATGTCTATGGAACGGTCAAAGCAGGACCAAATGGTTTGGCTTATGAGGAGGTTGAACCGGATCCGGAATTTTTTGACTATGAGTATATTGTAGGCGATTATTTTGCTCTCCGAGTGAAGGGCGATTCGATGATTGGCGATGGAATAAATGAGAACGATATTGTTTTAGTAAGGGAAACCTGTGAGATTGCATTTAACGACCAGATTGGAATTGCGATTGTTAACGGTGAAGAAGGAACAATTAAGCATATTATTAAAACGGAAAACTCGCTAATACTCCGGGCATCAAATCCAAATGTTAAGTCTCGCGAATTTATCGGGGAAGAGATGAATAAAGTGCGAATCGTTGGCGTTGTCGTCGAAATGAAGCGCAAATTTGGAAGGAAGTGAAATGCAATGGCAACAATAAAGCAACTTGAAGACGGATCCTGGGAATTCAGGGTCCGTTATTATTCAGGAGGAAAGCAGAAAGAAATTCGCCGGCGGGGTTTGAAAAAACGTGAAGCCGTAAAACAGGCGAATGAAATGGAAAACAAGGTACTTAAAGGCTACGATTTGCAGGGTGGTAATGTAGAATTTGGTCCCTATATGCGTGACTGGTACGAGACTTTCCGGAAGGGCGAACATTCTGCCTATAATGATGAGGAAATAGAACGATCGGTACGGTTTGCCGAAAATAACTTTTCTGGCGTGAAGCTCAGAGACCTAACTAGAAAAGAATATCAGCAAGCCATCAATCAATATGCTTCCGGGCATTCAACAGCCAGCGTGCGAAAGATCCACATGTATATGAAAGCCTGCTTACAGGATGCCATTCAGGACGGCGTGATCTACAAAGACCCTACCTATCGCATAAAAACAAAGGGACGCATTAAACCAAAAGATGAACAACTGAAGTTTCTCAATCTGGCCGATACGGAAAAGCTGTCCCGTTATATTCTGAAGGACCTGAAATGGCGTTATATTAGCCGGCATATGATCCTCTTTGCTCTGGCGACTGGCTGTCGTTTCAGTGAAGTATCCGGGATGACCTGGGATTGTATTGATCTGGATAATAAAACTGTTCGAGTAGATAAGAAATGGGATTGGCATAATACGCACACCTTTGGCCCGACAAAAACAGCGTCCTCGAAACGATTGATCACAATTGACGATGAAACAGCTAAATGGCTCGAGCATTTGAAGGTCGAACAGTCAGCGCAAAAAGCCAAGTTGAAAGAGGATCCGAATCCGAACAACCTGGTCTTTGTAGATAAGACTTATCATCTTGTCTCCGATAATGCGGTTAATAAGACATTGCGCCTTCTTGCCGATAAGCTGTCCATAAAAAAAGTGACTTTTCATGCACTCAGGCACACACATGCGAGCATTCAGCTTTACAGTGGCCGGTCGATCAGCTGGCTTTCAAAACGACTAGGTCATGCCAGTATTATGACAACCTATAAAGTTTATATCCATATCATTGATGAATTGTTTACTCGCGAAAATGAAGAATCAAATGAAACCATGAGTACCATTTTCAAACTTGATGCCAAGCAAAAAGTCGTGAATATCCGCTGATGCTTGCCCTTGTTTTGCCCTTATTGATCATAATTAGTACAGTGTGGCATACAATGGTATGTACTAAAAAATCCCTCTATAAAGGGATTTTATGGATCATCAGATCACTGTGTACCAGCGAAATAATGGAGACGGTGGGAGTTGAACCCACGTCCAGAAGCATCGTAATTAAAGTTTCTACGAGCGTAGTCGATGTATTAGCAGTTCATCCCGGCGTCGGCCCGTCGACAGGCTTCCGCGGGACTATCCCGATTGATCTCTTCCCTGGCCCTCAGGATGCGGGCTTCCGGCGTATCCCACTAAAGTGAGTCCCTTACCCTACCACATGGGCGATGGAGGGAGGAACCGCTAAAGCTGATTAGGCAGCTAAAGCGAGGTTTTCGTTCTTTTTGCCAGTTATGGCTTTGGCGTTTTTACGAGGCCGACCCCCTCGGCTCGCCGCTTAAACCCGACCTACCCCTGTCGAATCCGAAACGTCCCCGAGTTAAACAATATTCCCTGCTGACAATTTTATACCAGTCAGCGCATGTATTATAGCAGATAATATTTTAAAATGCAACTTATAATTTTTGACGTCCATAGAACGATTTCTTAATTTCGTGTCGGGCCGTTTGTTTTTTTCAATGGTTTCGCGCTTATCGCAGCTTCTCTTATCCCGACCCAGTCCGACAGGCATTTTTGCGACTCTGTTTTTACATATACATTAAGCGGAATAAAGGCATAGCCTGCTTATCTGCAGCGGCGCCAAATTTATAGATTTCTTTCTGATCCATGAGAAGCTTGCGTATTCTGAGCGGATCATAGTCATAGCGGTTGGCCCTGCCCGCCGGCGGCCGCTTATCGGTCCGGACGATGGTTTCGGTCTTCTCAGCCGGTTTTTCGGTCAATTCAGGCTCGCTTTCGGTCGGCGCAAGCAGTTTTTCGGTCGGGAGCCATCCTTTTTCGGTCGGTTGCGGCCGCTTATCGGTCCGAAGCAATGGTTTCGGTCTTCTCAGCCGGTTTTTCGGTCAACTCGGGCTCGCTTTCGGTCGGCACAGGCAGTTTTTCGGTCGGGAGCTACCCTTTTTCGGTCGGGAGCCATCCTTTTTCGGTCGTCCGCAGCCGCTTATCGGTCTGGGACGATGGTTTCGGTCTTCTGCCGCACTGAACAAGCCCATCAGTCAGCGCCGGATAACCTGGCAAGCAATCCGCAGTCGAAACCGGCCGGTCATTATTTTATTCTTTTTTTCGGTACAAGATCCAATAGCAGAAAAACAACGATAAAAACGACTGAGGAAAGAATCAGTTCAAGCAGTGTTTTTGTTTTGTCCGGCTTGATATAGGTAAACCAAATCCATTGAGCCGCGAAAATTGCAATAAACAGGCCTACATAATTAAGCACTTTTTTGATCATTCCGAGTCATCCCTCTTCAGTTTCATCATAGGTCAGCCGTTTCATCGTTTCTACTGTTATTCAATCATGTTCAGCGTTGCCGAGTACCTGATATATGGCATGGGCAACCCCATTCTCCTCACAGCGGGTCGTCACAAGATCGCATTTTTCCTTAATCGCGTCGTCGGCATTGCCCATGGCAACGCTGAGGCCTGCGACATCGAACATGGACAGGTCGTTATAATTATCGCCGACGGCCATGACATCGCTGAGCGGGATTCCGAGGTAATTGGCCAGATGGTCGAGCGCGTTGCCCTTGGATGCATTCGGAGGCATGATCTCAAAGTTGCCGGTACCGCTTGTCACAATGCTGTAACGGTGCTGCGCTTCATAAACATCGCGGGCTTTCTTCAGTTTCACATCGTCAAAGGAAAAGACAATGATTTTATAAAATTCTGCCCCTGTTTTTTCAATCTCACGCCAGTCGCCGAAGAATCGATAAAAATCATCACGCGTCGCACCCTGGAAACCGACCGACCGGTCCTCATGAATGTTCAGGCGCTTCAGCTCTTCGTGAAGCCATTTCGTTCCGTCCTCCGGGACATAAATATTCTGCTCCGTGTAAACGCCGATATAGTATTTTTGCCTGACCAGCTCGGCAACAATCTGCAGCGTCCGTGTACGATCAAGGAAATCGGCACCCAGCAGTGTTCCGTCGGCCGAGTGAATTGTCGCTCCGTTCGTGCCGATCGCATGCGTATCTATATCGACATCTTTCATCTTGCTCTGGATGTCAAAAAAAGCTCTCCCGGAAGCGATGACCAGAGCGATTCCCTTTGAACGGGCGAACCTCAGCGCTCGCAGATTTTCCCAGCTGATCTCTCTCTCATTATTTAACAGAGTTCCATCCATGTCCAAAGCTATCAGTTTTATCATTTATTTCCTCCTGAACAATCATTATTGAAAAGACAGACGCCTACAAATACTCACGGCGCGCAAAGCCGGCAAAACGGAATTTATCCGCCCGATTCCGCCGGGCATTATCCAAATATACGAAACTGCGGACAACAACGGCACTTGAAACGGTCGATAAAGTCAAATATTGCCTTGTTTCTTCTGTTTGTTGGAAGCCTATTTTCAGATTCAGTTCATTCTCAATATAATCTTACAGTGAGTACTCGCAAATATCTGCGGTCAGCTTCGGCACAACGTCCATCAGCAGGAAATCTTCGTCCAGAATCACCGTTTCACCGCCGACCCATTTAAATAAGCTGATGAACCGTCATCTCCCAATGTTTACCGGAGTGCTTGGCAAGCCCCCGGAAAATCAAAGCGGCCGACGTCAAGCCAAACCGAATCTTTCCCCCGTATCTTCTGAATATAGCCATTGCGTGAAAGGAGCGCAAGAGTTTTGCGGATCGTTTCACGGGAAGCCTTGTACTGATCGCCCATCTCATTTTCCGAAGGAAGGAGCCGACCGGCCGGTATCATTGCCTTACGGATTTTACTCGCAGGATTCTGATAAATGTTTGTAAAATTATTTTCATGAACGATCGTCACATTCCCTGTTCGCTTCAAGTCCCGGAACAGTATCCAGGACAAACCGCACCTTTACGCCATTCAGTATATATTATAGCAAATCTTTTTCAACTACCACTGGTTAAAATCAGTGGATTGACAGAGCGGTGCCCAGCAAGCAAAACCAAAGCTGAGCCGGAGCTTGACTTCCGTTATGCCTCACAGGCCGTGATCTGCCTGACCGTCTCAAAAGGAACTGTCAAAAAGTACATCCAAAAAGTACATTGAAGATCAGTACAGCAACGGAGCCAAAAACAAAAAATGAAGAACAGGGCTTATATCCATGGATTGAAATCCGTGGCATTGCGTCAGTTTTTCGGTAAATGAACGCTCGCTAATCGTTCCAGCCATTGACAATGTCCTGAAAGTTCGCGCTTTACAGAGCGGCCTATTGCGCTTTCCGCCAAACAATAAACTCTTTTTGCGGTTGTTGCAGTCCCCTTGAAGTCATCCATTCATCCTAATTATATTATACCTTATGAGGCCGCACGTTTTGAGCGTGCAGCCCCCTAGAAAAAGTAAGACTCCTGAAAAATTTCAGGAGTTCGGTCGCAAACGGATTATTTATTTCTGCCCTTGTTCTTGACGTACGATTTGTTTTTTCCGAAATTACTGTTGCCATGGCCGTTTCCCTTGTACGTCGGGCGATGATCTGCCCCGCCGCCCGGCTTCCCGGCCGATCGTTTTTTCCCTTCATTTGCCGGCTTGACCGGTGCCTTTCCTTGAATGATCGTCGGACGCGATTTCCGCTGTCTCGGCTTCTGCGGTTTCATGCCGACGACCTCGAAATCGACTGCATGCTCGTCGAGGTTGACGTCAAGAACACGTACCTCGATTTCATCGCCGATCCGGTACAGATGGCCGGTGCGTTCGCCGATCAGCGCCATATTCTCCTCGCTGTAGCGGTAATAATCGTCGGTCAGATAACTGATGTGGACCAGTCCTTCGATCGTATTTGGGAGTTCGACAAACAGGCCGAAATTGGTCACACCGCTGACTACCCCTTCGAAGTTCTGGCCGATTTTATCCTGCATGAATTCGGCCTTCTTCAGGTCGTCGGTGTCCCGTTCCGCTTCAACGGCCCGCTGTTCGCAGGCCGACGTATGCTTGGCAATTTCCGGCATCCGCTCTTTCCAGTACGCCTGCGTCTTATTATCTGTCTGACGATCGAACAGGTACTTACGGATCAGCCTGTGAACCGTCAGATCGGGATAGCGGCGGATCGGCGATGTGAAGTGCGTGTAATATTCGGTTGAAAGGCCGAAGTGTCCGAGACACTTGTCGTCATATTTCGCTTTGGCCATCGAACGCAGCATCACGGTGCTGATGACCGCTTCTTCCGGCTGCCCTTTGACTTTTTCAAGCAGCGACTGCAGCGTACGCGGGTGAACATGATCCGGCGAGCCTTTGAGAACGTACCCGAAATTCACCGCGAAATCAAAAAACTTCTCCAGCTTTTCCGGATTAGGCTCTTCATGCACGCGATAGAGGAAGGGAAGATGCAGTTTTTCAAAATGTTCGGCGATCGTTTCATTCGCCGCGAGCATGAACGATTCGATCAGCCGTTCCGCAACCGTCCGTTCCCGCACAACGACATCAATCGGTTTTCCCTGTTCGTCGACAATAATTTTCGCTTCCGTAAAATCAAAATCAATCGCTCCGCGCTCGTTCCGTTGTTCTTCAAGAATATGGGCGAGTTCTCCCATCAGGTCGAAGAAAGGAATGAGATCGTGATAGCGTTCCAGTACTTCATCATCCTCACGCTGCAGAATCTTTCGGACATTTGTGTAAGTCATCCGTTCCGTCGTCCGTATAACACTTGGAAAAATCTCGTGGCCGACGACGACTCCCTTAGGCGTGATTTCCATTTCACAACTGATTGCAAGCCGGTCAGTCCGGGGATTCAGGCTGCAGATTCCGTTCGAGAGCCGGTGCGGAATCATCGGAATCACGCGGTCGACCAGATAGACACTGGTGCCGCGCTCGTAGGCTTCCGCATCGAGCGAGGATCCTTCCGTTACATAATGGCTGACATCGGCAATATGTACGCCCAAGTGATAATTTCCGTTATCCAGCCGGGTAACGGTGACGGCATCGTCCAGGTCTTTTGAATCCTCTCCATCAATCGTTACAATCGTTTCATCGCGAAGATCGCGGCGGCCGACAAAATCTTCAGGCCGGATTTCATCGGGAACGGCTTCGGCTTCGGACATCACTTCCGGGGGATAATCGAGCGGCAGGCCGTGCTTGTAGATAATCGAAAGAATATCGATGCCCGGATCATTCTTATGTCCCAGAATCTGGGTGATCATCCCTTCGGCGTTTTTTCTGCCTTCGGGATATTTGGTGATCTCGGCGACCACTTTGTGTCCCTCCATTGCCCCGTGTTCCGCATTTTCCGGAATGAAAATATCCCCGTTGATCCGGTTATCGTCGGGGATGACAAATCCGAAGTGTTTTCCCGCATTATAAGTGCCGACAACCTGCTTCACGGCGCGTTCAAGTATACGGATGACGGTGCCTTCAGGACGGTCTCCCCTGTCGCTGCTCTTTGCAGAAACCCGTATAATGACCGTGTCTCCGTTCATCGCCCCGGCCAGATCATTGGGTCCGACAAACACATCGTCCAGTTTTTCATCCTCCGGAATGATAAAGGCAAAGCCCTTGGCATGGCTCTGTACCCGGCCCTTCATCAGATTCATTTTCTCCGGAAGGCCGTAACGGTCCGATCGTGTGCGGATGACGAGCCCCTGCTGTTCCATTTCATTCATTGTTCTGACAAAATCGGCAAAGTTTTCTTTGTCGCTCGCGCTGAAGGCTTCCTCCAGCTCCTGCAATGTCATCGGCCGATAAGTTTCTTCCCGCATATAATCCAGAATCTCCTGAATGCGTTCTTCTGCCATGTACATAAACCTCCCTGTTCTTAGGAAACAGACCAATCCAGGCTTTCAAGAAACGCATAGATATCCTGGTCCAATTGCGCTTTTTCTGTTCCTAACGTGATCACGTGTGTGGACTGTTCATACCAATTCAATTGTTTTCTTTCAGACTGGATTTCATCATAAATAATCTCTGCACTGTTCGTATCAATCATTTCGTCAAGACGCCCCTGGACGACAAAAGACGGAACGGTAATGCGGTACAAATTAAGCCTGACATCACGGATCAAATCACGGACGGCGGCGAGCAGTTCCGGAACCTTCTTCCTGATTTCCGACATGTCCGCAGCAATTTCCCGATCATTTTCTCCCTGATAAATCTTATAATTCTCCGCATACTTGAGAACTCCTGCATAGATCCTGTCCTGCTTCCGGCTGCCCGCCGGCGCGCACATCGGTATTAATCCCTTCACTGGAAAAGTGTATCCACATTTGAGGGAAAATACCCCGCCGATCGAAAGGCCGCAAACGGCAATTTCCCGATAGCCGAGCCGATTCAGATAGCCGTAAGCCTCGCGGACATCCTGCCACCAGTCGGCCGGCGTCGTTTTCATCAGCTCTTCGGGAGGCACCGCATGCCCTTTGTAGTGCGGTCCGTAGCACGTATACCCGCGCTTGTACAAATAACGGCCCAGCTGGCGGACATCCGTTGAATTGCCGGTAAATCCGTGCAGGAGAAGAACGGCACGCGTTCCGCCTTCAAAAAAGAAAGGTTTCGGAGGCCTGACCTTCATTTCCCGTCATCCTCCCGGCAATTTTCTGTTTTCAGCCGGCTGGCCGTCTTAATCAACAGAAATTGCCATTTTCTCTGTTTCTTTACACATATTATACGCTATAATACGGAGCAGGTCTAAAGATCGCCGAAAAGCCGTGAAAACCGCGGCACGGCTTCACGTTCAGGGCTTATTCTGCGATTGTCCGGACTGCTGCGAAACAGCAAAACCGGAACGGCAATCCACCTCCGATTACCCCTCCGGTTCATTAAGTCCTGTATCCTCTTTTAAAAGTAGTAACCGAGCAGAAATGCGGAAACAAAGAATACGACTGAAAAAAAGACCGTCAATCGATTCAGACCGACCTCAATGCCTCTCGATTTCTGCTTGCTGAACAGTTGTTCCGCGCCGCCTGTGATCGCTTCAGAAAGGCCGTCTCCGCGGCTTCTCTGCATCATGATCAAAACCACCATGACCAGTGCGGAAACAAGCAGCACAACCAGCAAGAATGTATGCATGAACTAACGCTCCTATCTTCACGTTCAAGTTGCCTTCATCTTTAATTTAACATATGCTGTGCCCCGCCGCAACCGAAACGGAAAGAATCATGAATAAAGACGGCCGCGCCGGCCTTTTATAAAGTCGACAGCTCTTTTTCGGCTGCCCGCATCCTTCTTTGTTTCCGCCGGAATGCCACGGAGGAAAATGTGACACTGATCTCATAGAGAAGGAGAAGCGGAACAGCGACAAGCGAATGCGAAACAAAGTCCGGAGGAGAAATCATCGTTGCCAGTATAACCAGGATGAGATAGGCAGCTTTCCGCATTTTCCGCATCCGGGCAGGTGTCAGAATGCCGAGATTCGTCAGGAAGACAACGACAACCGGAAGTTCGAAAAGGAACCCGAACGGCAGAACAATATTCAGTAAAAAGCCGAAATATTTTTCGGTCGTAAACATCACAGTGAACATGCCCGCATTCATGGCTACCAGAAAATGAAGGATATTCGGGAAAACAACGAAATATCCGAAAAAAACGCCGCAAAAGAACAGCAAAAAGATAGAAGGGATATAAGCCAGTGCGATTTTACGCTCTTTTTCCGTCAATGCCGGCGCGACAAATACCCAGAGCTGCCATGCCGCAATCGGAATCGTGACGCCGATCGCAACGACCCCGGCCAGCATGAAATAGACCCAGATGATATCCGTCGGACCGAGAACTGTCAGTTTCCCGCGTATGCTCAGATCATTGACCAGCCAGCGGTAAAGAGGGCGTACAAAGACGAGCGTACCCGCAAAGCTCAAAACAAACGTCACAAGTACAACAATAAATCGCTTGCGCAGATCATTCAGGTGTTCTAACAATGTCATCTTCTGACTATTCTTCATTTGATTTCACCCGAATTCTCTCAGTCTTTTTTTTCTCCCTCTGGTGTTTTGCTTTCTGTTGTTTCGCTTTCCGTTACTTTGCTCTCCGTGATCGTCTGCTTGTCTTTTTTCGGTTCGTCCTCTGTCGATGTCAGGCCCTGAGTGGCGCTTTTAAATTCCTTCAGAGACTTGCCGAATGCCCGGCCGATTTCCGGAAGTTTCGACGGTCCGAAAATGACAAGTGCCACAATCAGAATCAGGATTAAACCGGGAATACCGATATTGCCGATACCCATTTTTACCAGCTCCTTTTATAGTTGAAAGAATTGCCTTGATTCACTGCTTCTTAAGGTACTCTTCTGTGCCTCCGAAATCGTCAGGCGGGACCCGCATGCTTCCGGGCCCGGGTTTAACAGATTCTCGGAAGCATCATTCCGGACAGCCGGTGCAGGCGCCTTTTGCTGCCGAGCGGCGTTTCAAGCAGCAGCCGTCCTGCTTCTTTCCCGATAACATGCCCGATCACCTTGGCATTGCTTCCTTCGGGAAAAGCGCGCAGAGCGTCGAGCGTCTTTTGCCGATCTTCGTGGGCGACAATCAGGATCACTTTCCCCTCATTTGCCAGATAAAGCGGATCGAATCCAAGAATGTCGCAGGCACCTCTGACTTCATCCCTGATCGGGAGCGCGGCCTCGCTGATTTCAATGGCGGTGCCGAAATCTTCGGCGATTTCGACGAGCGTCGTCGCTACGCCGCCACGCGTCGGGTCGCGCATAATCCGGACATGTGCCCCGCTCTCCAGTACCTTGTCAATCATCCGATTCAGCGGCGCGCAGTCGCTCTTCAGATCGGTCATCAATCCGAGTTCCCCGCGGGCGGCCAGAATCGCAATGCCGTGATCGCCCAACGTCCCGCTGATAATCACATCGTCGCCTTCCTGTATCTCTTCCGGTCGGATGGCATGCTCCGTGCGCTGCAGGCCGATCCCCGTCGTATTGATATAAAGGCCGTCGGCGCCGCCCTTTTCCACAACCTTCGTATCGCCGGCAACGACGCGGACCCCGGCGGCCGCCGCTTCTTCCGCCAGCGACCGGACAATTGTCCGGAGATCGCCGAGCGGAAAACCTTCTTCGATGATAAATCCGGCCGTCAGATACAGCGGAACCGTGCCGGCAACGCTCAGATCATTGATCGTTCCGGCAACGGCAATCTTGCCGATACTGCCTCCGGGAAAAAACAGCGGATTGACAACGAAACTATCGGTCGTCACCGCGATGTTCCCGCTTCCCAGCGACAGTAAAGCAGAATCAAAGCGGGAAGCATCCTGATTCCCAAAAGCGGAGACAAAAACTTGCTGAATCAGTTTGTGGGCGAGTTCTCCGCCGTCTCCGTAAGCAAGCGTGACCTTGCGCTCCATCGGTCATTCATCCTCTCTCATATAAGCGTAATGTGCCGCGCAGCTGCCTTCCGTCGATACCATGCATGGCCCGATCGGATGCAGCGGCGTACAGGCTTTCCCGAAAAGGATGCATTCCTCCGGAGAAGCAATTCCGCAGATCATGTCCCCGCAGCGGCAAAGCGTTTTTTTCGGTTCTCCGACCTTGATGTTGAATCTCTTTTTCGCATTGAACCGGTCATATTTTTCACGGATGTCCAGTCCGCTCTGCGGAATTACGCCCAGTCCGCGCCACGCTTCATCGCACGGTTCAAAAAACTCGTACATGATTTTCTGCGCGGCCGTATTGCCTTCCGGCCGGACAACACTTTTATAATTATTGACAATGGCCGGCCGGTCTTCAATGATGATCTCCAGCAGTTTATAAATCGCGCTCAGCATTTCAACCGGCCCGAAACCGCTGATTACACCCGGCATGCGGAACTCATCGATCAGGAATTGGTACGCTTTTTCTCCAAGAACAATCGAGACATGTCCCGGAAGCAGAAATCCGTTAATTTTTACCTTTTTGACGGTCAGCAGTTCCCGAAGCACGGGCTGAACCAGTTTGGTTGTCGCCCACATCGAAAAGTTGCCGACATTTTTCTGCGCGGCCAGCTGGATGGCGGCAGCCAGCACCGGAACCGTCGTCTCAAATCCCACTCCGAGAAAAATCACTTCTTTATCAGGATTTTCTTCAGCAATCCTGACAGCGTCCAGCGGTGAATAGACGATGCGTACGTCGCGCCCATCCGTCTTCGCACTGAGCAGGCTTCTTTTTGATCCGGGAACGCGCATCATATCGCCGAACGTGCAGACGATCCGGTCATCGGACTCGGCGACTTCGATCATGGCATCGATCTGTTTCTGATCGGTGACGCAGACCGGGCAGCCCGGTCCCGAGATCAGCCGCACATGCCCTTTAAGCATCAGTTTGATACCCGTCCTGGCAAGTGCCATCGTGTGTGACCCGCAGACTTCCATAAAAGCGGGCACAATTCCTGTTTTTTCTTTATAGCGGTCGGCAAGCTGAATCACTTTCTGCGCCAGTTCTTTTGCGACACCGGGATCAACGGGTTCCAATAACGCCGGCACGGGCTATCTTCCCCCATTCATTCAGGCTATCGCGCGCGAAATCCTGATCGATGATCGACATTCCCTGCCCGGCGTGGACGATGACGTATTCGCCGACTTCCACTTCCGGTACAAAGAGAGTGCCGACTTCCATCTTTGTCCCCATCACGTCAACCAGAGCCGTATATTCTTTCTTCTCAATTACTTTTGCAGGAACACCTACGCACATGCTGTTCATCCTCCTAAAGTCATAATTTCTTAAATGATTCTGCCGGGACCTGAAACAGCCTTTCTAATCTCTCAATCGGCATTTTTTTCACCGGACACTCTGTTTTTCGCGGCGGCGATCATCAGCTGGCCGAGACACAGCCCGCCGTCGCCGCTCGGGAGCAGATGGTGCGTATAAACCGAGAAACCGCCGGCTTCCAGGCTTTCAGCAAGCCGACGCGACAGAAACGGATTATTCATACTTCCTCCTGACAGCACGACCCGCCGGCCAAGTTCAGGATGTTCTCCGGCGATGTCTTCCAGCAGGCTGCGGCACGCAGAAACTATCGTTTCATGAAAGCGGCGGATAATCGGCCTGAGCGGATCGCCGTCTAGCCGTTCGACAGCAATCTGTTCAATCATCGGTTTAAAGTCCAATTCTTTTAAGCCGTGTTTTTCAGTGACGATAAAGGGATAGGGCACTGCATCTTCAGCCGTCTGCGTCAGGCATTCGGACAGCCGGATGGCCGCTTCGCCGTCATAAGTGGATTCGCGGCAGATGCCCAGTATCGCGCTGACCGCGTCAAACAGCCGGCCGCATGTTCCTGCAAGCGGGCTGTTCAGTTTCAGCGAAAGCATGCGCGAGATCACGGCAAGGACCGATTCTTTGTCCGGAAAAAGGCGTCCGGCCAGACGGCGTCCCCGCTCGCCGAGAAGTTCGATCAGCATCGCCGCCGCATTGCGCCACGGTTCGAGAACGGCCCTGTCTCCGCCCGGAAGCGGCGTGTAGCGGAGATGAGCCAGCCTGCGGTAGCCCGATGCATCGCCATACAGCACTTCGAATCCCCAGATATTGCCGTCCTCTCCGTACCCGGTACCGTCAAGAATAATCCCGAGAACGGGCCCTTCCAGTTTGTTCTCCTCCAGGCAGGAAACAAGATGCGCATGATGGTGCTGTACGGGAACGATCGGCTTATTCATCTTTTCGGCGACTGATCGGGTGCTGTATAACGGATGCATATCCACGGCCACGGTTTTGACTTCAATCCCCATCCACTTCATCAGATGCGACAGCGTTTTTTTATAATGCCCGAGGCTTTCCTCGGCGGACAGATCGCCGAGATGAGGGCCGATAAAAATCTGACGGTGCCGTCCGAGCGCGAATGTGTTCTTCATTTCACTGCCCAGCGCAATCACTCCGTCCACATCTGTCCGCGCCGACAGGGGATCGGGTACATAGCCTCTGGAACGCCTAAGGAAAAAAGGAGCACGTTCGCTCAGGCGGACAACCGAATCGTCAATGGCATGCAGGATCGGCCGATTGTGTGTCAGAATCCGGTCGGCAATTCCGGCCAAGTAGACGCGCGCCGGTTCATCTTCATAAAGAATCGGCAATCCGGACGGATTTGCGCTGGTCATGACCAAATAAGAAAAACTTCCGTCATCGAAAAGCAGATGATGCAGCGGCGTATAGGGCAGCATCACGCCGATTGTCCGGACTCCGGGAGCCAGCGTTTCGGGAAGCAGCCGGTCATAATCAGCGCCTTTTTCAAGCAGGACGATCGGCGCCTCCGGCGAACGAAGCAGGCTTTCTTCCCGATCCGAGACCACGGCAATCCGTCGTGCCGCTTCAACGGAGGCCGCCATGATGGCCAGAGGCCTCTCCGGCCTGTTCTTGCGTTGCCTGAGCTTTTCAACCAGCTCCCGATCGGCCGCGTCGCAGGCAAGATGGTAGCCGCCGATACCTTTGACCGCCACAATCATGCCGGACTCCAGTGACCGGACCGTCAGACGAACGGCATCGTCGTGCCGTCCGAGAACATTGCCGTCCATATCGATCAGCGACACATAGGGCCCGCAGGTATCGCAGGCAATCGGCTGCGCATGATGGCGCCGGTTGGACGGGTCGCTGTACTCCGCCGCACATTGATCGCACATCGGAAAATCTTTCATCGATGTGTACGGCCGGTCATAAGGAAGCGCGGCGATAATCGAATAGCGCGGACCGCACTGCGTACAATTGATGAACGGATAGCGGTAGCGAAAATTGCCGGGATCACGCATTTCACGCAGACAATCGTCGCAGACGGCCGAATCCACCGGTATGACCAGGGTCGATTTTCCGCCCCGGTCGCTTTCGAGGATCGTAAAATCCGTCAGGCCCGCTGCTGCGACATGCTCACAGGTCATCTCGTCAATCCGCGACAGCCTCGGCCTTTCCGAGACCAGCTTTTTCATCGCCAGGCGGATCGCTTCACGGGTCCCCTCCCAGACGATGCGGACACCGTCCATGTTATTCTGAACTGTCCCTTTCAGGCCGGCCTCCTGAGCAAGACGGAAGACAAACGGACGGAAGCCGACTCCCTGCACCCTGCCTCTGACGAGAACTTTTACGGCTTCGCACACGTTTCATACGCTTTCCTGAGCCAGTTCAGCCAGTTGTCGAAGCCGGCTCCGCTCACTGCCGAAATCGGCATGAGCTGCGAATCCGGATTGATTCCGTGCAGATCCTCTTCGGCTTTGTCCATATCGAAAGCGACGTACGGCAGCAGGTCGATTTTATTAATCAGAGCAAGTTCCGTCACATGGAACATCAGCGGATATTTTGTGATTTTATCGTTTCCCTCAGGAGTACTGAGGACAACAATCCTGTGATTCTGGCCGAGATCGAATTCCGACGGACAGACCAGATTGCCGACATTTTCAATAAATAAAATGTCGACTGAATCAAGGTCAAGATCCGGAAGTACTTTGGCAACCATCCGCGGATCAAGGTGGCACTCGCCCTCGGTCGCGATCTGAATGGCTCTGACGCCTGTCCGGCGTATCCGGTCGGCATCACGTTCTGTGGCGATATCCCCTTCAATGACACCGATTCGGAATTCAGCCGCGAGCGCCGAAATGGTTTTTTCCAGTATCGTTGTTTTTCCCGCCCCCGGTGAACTCATGATGTTGATCGCCAGCGTACGGGTTTTGTGAAAAAGCTGTCGATTGAATTCAGCCGCCCGGTCGTTATTCTCCATCACGTTCTTTTCCAGTGTGATTTTCATCCTCTTCTCAGCTCCCTTCGTATGATTCTATTTTAAACGTTTCTCCGGCAAGAAGCACTCCGAAAGGCAGTCCGCAGTCCGGACAAGTTGCAAGCAGCTGCCGGGGTTCATATTCCTTGCCGCAGACCGAACATCTGGCGCGCCCTTTCTCTCTGATAATCTTCAGCGATGCATCTCTTTTCAGAAGCGGAATTTCACCCGACAGCCGAAACGCATCAAAAGCGAAGCAGAGCGCATCGGGCAGGACATTGCTCAGATCGCCGACAATCATCGATACCTTTTCCACTGAACGGATCCCGTGCTTTTCAGCATCTTCCGCAACCATTTGCAGCGCGTCTCCCATCAGCCCCATTTCATGCATCAGAAAAGACCCCTTTATCCGGCAGACCGACCCACCATTTTTGCTGCTCATTTTTTACCGGGTAGATCGCAAGGTTCAGTGAACCTCCTTTTTCCCGAAACGAAAAAGATTTCTCACAGCCGGGACATACCAGCTGTTGATCGTAAGCGATCCACTGCGCCATTTCATGGCATTCCCGGCATTCCTTACCGCACGCCGCCGCCTTCTGCCCGTCAAAAAAAAAGCAGACCAGCCGGCCGCTAATCATCTGTTCACCATAGCCAAGGCTCAGATGGTCAACCGGGTACCAGCTGATCCCCTGCAATACATCCGCGGCGCGCTCTATTTTTTCTATATCATTTTCAAAGAGCGGATAGATAACTTCCTTGCCCGTTTCTGTCAGACTGCGTGCCACTTCTTTAAAAAAAGAACGCCGATTCATTTTTCACCACGCCAGCTGTCGATCTGCTGCTTTACCCGTTCAACCAGCTCTGGTACAGCTTTCTCCGCCGTGCCGGTAAGACTCACGCCGAGTTGCAAAGACGCCGGCTGGATGCCGAACATTACCATTCTCTCTGGAAGCCGGTCGCGAAGCTGGGCGGCAGAAATGACTTCCTGAAAACCGATCTGGTGCACCGACATTTTGATCCCGTTAAAAGAAGGAATCTGTTCTTTCTCCAATTTAATGATTTCCCCCGGCTGCTTTCCGGCATTAACGGCATCAATAATAATCAGCGAATCCGTTGCTTCAACAGGGCCGAGAAGCTGCATTCCTTCCGTCGTCCCGTCAATAAATTCAAGATTTTCAACGCCCTTGAGCGCCTTTATCAGGCGGGGAAGAATCTGAACGCCAAGCCCTTCATCGGAGTAGAGCGAATTTCCGATGCCGAGAATCGTAATCCTTTTCGCCCGATTCTCTTTCTCTATCGCAGTCGGCACGCCGGGCCGCAGATTCCGGGCAGCTGCCCCGGCCTGTTCTTCTGCCCGGTGCAGCGGTTCAAATTTATAACCGGTAAAAATCGACGACATGGTGCCATTTTTATCCAGCCAGTCTTCGCGGAAAGACAGGTAGACATGGACAACGATAAAAAACATGAAGGCCCAGGCAACCAGATGGTGCCAGGAGCGCACAGTAAAATCCGAGCCGCCGAAAATGAAGGGCACCCATGCAAAAGCCTTGCCGTAAATCGTATCCGGCTGCGGCTGAAACAGCATATAATAGCCGGTAAACACCATGATTACCGAGCCAAGTCCGATGAAGAGCCAGTAAGTGAGCTGGGCAAGCGGATTGTGGCCGATATAGTGCGGCTTATGATTCGGAATAAACAGGTAGCCCTTGATCGTCTCAACCATACCGAGCCAGAAATCTTTCTGGAGAATCTGCGACTTGGCGTAGTGATTGCCCTTGAAGGTCCAATACGCCCGGAAGATCAGATTCATCGTGAAAATGAAAGCCGTAAAGAAGTGAACATCCCGCACCCAGCCCATTGTAAAGCTGTAATAAGCATCGCCGTTCGTGCTCGGTGTGATGAACGGATGGCCGATATAGATCCCGGTAATCATCAGAACCACGATCGCTAAAGCATTCACCCAGTGGAAAATGCGAACCGGCCGTTCCCAGACATACACGGAATTGGTCACCCGCTCTTTTACAGCAAGGCGGTCCGCCTGACTCGTTTTTTGATTTCTCAAAGCCCGATTCGTTTTAATTAAGGGTCTCGCATCCGTTAGCGTTTTCATTCTTCTCCCCTCCTTATTCCTCCACCTGAATCGATGTCAGTTTGTTGTTTTCCAGATCCGTCAGATGCACGGCGCAGGCGAGGCAAGGATCGAATGAATGAACCACACGCAGGATTTCAAGCGGCTGATTCGTATCGGCAACCGGAACATTTTTCAGTGAGGATTCGTAGGCTCCGATCGTACCGGCATTATCGCGCGGCGAAGCGTTCCACGTCGTCGGAACGACGGCCTGATAGTTCTTTGTTTTGCCGTTCTCGATCTCGATCCAATGGCCGAGGGAGCCGCGCGGAGCTTCTACCGTACCGACACCGAAAGCATGCTGCGGCCATGTCTTCGGTTCCCACTTCGAATTGTCGAAAGTCGTCTGGTCGCCGCTCTTCAGATTGGCAATCAGACTGTTATAATCATCGCGAAGCCATCCGACGGCCATTACCGCGTCCAGCCCGCGGGCAACCGTCCTTCCGAGTGCGGAATGCATGGCACTGATCGGCACGTTCAGTTTTTTCAGCGTGTCATCGACAATCGCCCGATAATCGCCCTTGTTTGCTGCATAGCCGACCATAATCCGCGCCAGCGGCCCGGTTTCCATCGCATGGCCCTTCCAGCGCGGCGACTTGACCCAGCTGTACTTCCCGTTTGTATTCAGGTGCTGATAAGGCGGCTGCGGTCCGGTATAATTCAGCGCCGTTTCGCCTTTCCATGGATGACGGCCGCCGCTGGACTGTCCGCCGTACGTATACCAGGAATGGTCGATCCGCTCGCTGACCTGATTCGAATCACGCGGGTCTACGTCGAGAACTTCATTCATGTTGCCGTTGAGGATGATCCCTCTCGGCACCCTGTAAAGTTTCGTATCGCGGATGTCCTTTGTCGAAAAATCGCCGTAACAGAGATAATTGTTCAGACCGCCGCCGATCTGCTTGCTGCCCCAGTCTTTATAATACGAGCCGATCGCCAGCAGATCCGGAATGTAGACCTGGTTGACAAAGTCGTTGGCCTGCGAAATCAGCTGATCGATCTGATCCAGTTTCTCCGAGTGAATGCCGTTGTCCATGTTGAGATCCAGCGGTGTCGCCATGCCGCCGACCAGATAATGCGGATGCGGATTTTTCCCGCCGAAAATTGTATGGATTTTAACGATCTCTTTCTGCCAGTCCAGTGCCTCCAGATAATGTGCGACAGCGAGCAGGTTAATTTCAGGCGGCAGTTTGTAGGCGGGATGGCCCCAGTAGCCGTTCGCAAATACACCCAGCTGGCCGCTGTCCGCAACCTTTTTTATTGTCTGCTGAACACTTTTGAAGTAGCCCGGCGAGGAATTCGGCCATGAAGAGATGGACTGGGCAATCCGGCTTGTCTCATTCGGATTAGCTTTCAGAACACTGAGCGCGTCCACCCAGTCAAATGCATGAAGATGATAGAAATGAACGACATGATCATGAACCATGATGGTTTCATTCATCATATTTCGAATCAGATTGGCATTTTGGGGAACATGGATGCCGAGCGCGTCTTCCGCCGAACGAATGCTGGCGAGAGCATGCACCGTTGTACAAACGCCGCAAATACGCTGGGCAAAAGCCCAGACATCGCGCGGATCCCTGTTTTTGACGACCAGTTCAATGCCGCGGATGGCGGTCCCTGAACTGAATGCATCTGTAATTTGTCCGTTCTGCACGTCTGCTTCGATCCGCAGGTGTCCCTCTATTCTTGTCACCGGATCGACAACTACACGTTTACTCATTCTGATCACCCTTATCCTGCTGCTTGTTTTTGTGGTGCTTGACAGCGGCCGTTATCCCGGCATGCGCACCGACACCGACAGCTGCGGCACCAACTGCCACTGTGCCCCATTTCTCCGGATTAACCGTCGTCTGCGTCAGCGGAAGTTTTGCGTAACGCGTATAGAACGGACCGTTGTCCCAGAAGTCGGCTTCCGAACAGCCGATGCACGGATTTCCCGACTGGATCGGATAGCTGACGCCCCCGTTCCAGCGCAGTTCGGCGCATGCATTATACGTTGTCGGGCCTTTGCAGCCGAGTTTATAAAGGCAATAGCCTGCTTTCAGATTCGGATCGTCAAAAGACTCCGCAAAAAGGCCGGCATCAAAGTAGGCTCTTCGGTTGCACTTATCATGAATACGGTGGCGATAGTAAGCTTTCGGTCTGCCCAGCATATCGGTTTCCGGGAGCTTATCAAAAGTGACGATATGAGCAAGAACGCCGGTCATGACTTCGGCAATCGGCGGACAGCCGGGGACACGGATCACCGGAATTCCCTGAAGTACCGACGCTGCAGGCCGCGCCCCGGTCGGATTCGGATTCGCCTTGGCGATTCCTCCCCATGAAGAACACGTGCCGAAGGTCAGCACCGCCTTGGCATTGGCAGCCGCCTCGCGCAGGAGATCCGCACCCGAACGGCCGCCGATCGTCAGATATCCGGCCGCCTGAGGCACACTGCCTTCTACGACGAGAGCATACTGGCCTTTATACTTTTTCAGCACATTTTCCTTTGCCGTTTCCGTCTGGAAGCCCGCCGCTGCCGTCAGAAGTTCCATATATTCAAGAGAAATCATGTTGAAGATGACACTTTCCGCTTTAGGGTATGAAGAACGGATAAAGGATTCCGAACAGCCTGTGCAATCCTGCATCTGCAGCCAGATAACCGGAATGCGAGTTTTTGTTTCCATGGCATGAGCAACCTGGCCGGTCTGGGAAAAATCAAGTCCCATTGTAGCAGCCAGCGTCGCACACATCTTTAAAAATGTTCTTCTTGAAAAGCCTTTGGCTAAAACGCTTTCATAAATTGTTGGCTCCCCATTTTTCAAGTTAATCGCTCCCCCCCGAATCCTATTGACTCTTAGATAAAAGCTCAGTGGACATTGAATCTTTTTGACCTTGCTCAAGCGGCATAAAGACTGACAGAACCATTTGAACGCAGCATGGATCCCGAAATACGCCCTTATCCTTTCATCACAAAACAGCTCAGGCGCGGCGATCATTTATCCACTCCGGTTCAAATATCGGCTAACCTATTTGGTTACCAATTAACTTAATGATAGTAAAATGCAATTTTATTTAATATGACATTTATCACATACAAAAATTATTATATATATTAAAATAGAAAAGCGTTTACACTTTATTTTGAACGAAGAGACCTGCAAAGTTTTTTATCTTTGCAAGTTCAGTCGTTTTCATGGACCGGCTTCACAGAATCGTGAATCGGCAGGTTGGCTGCTAAAGAATATGTGGGCGGATCTTCCAAAAAAAAGGCGGAACACAGCCGGCTGCTCGGTGTTTAAAGCCAGCAAATGAACCAAGCAGTTTCATCTTAAACCCTTTGCTATTTTAAAACAACAAAGAATTTTTTAATTATCTTAAGCTGTAAAGATATTTTTAATGGTCCTAAGCAACAAAGAATTTTTTAATTGTTTTTCATTTAAGCAGCAAAAAGAGGCTGTCCCAAAGGGACAGCCTCTTTATAAAGTTCCGAAATTATTTGCTTGACAGATTGTAGAATGACGCGTCGCCGAGGTATTCGGCGGAAGCGCCCAGATCGTCTTCAATTCTGATCAATTGGTTGTATTTCGCAATTCGATCCGTTCTCGCAAGAGATCCGGTTTTAATTTCACCCGCGTTCGTCGCGACAACGATATCGGCGATCGTCGTATCTTCCGTTTCGCCTGAACGGTGCGAAACAACGGCTGTGTAGCCGGCTTTCTGAGCCATCTCAATGGCATTCAATGTTTCAGTCAGCGTACCGATCTGATTGACTTTAATCAGAATCGAGTTCGCAACGCCCATGTCAATACCCTTTTTCAGATAGTCTGTGTTGGTGACGAACAGATCGTCTCCGACCAGCTGAACGCGGCCGCCGAGAGCCTTCGTCAGTTTCTGCCAGCCTTCCCAGTCGTTTTCATCCAGCCCGTCTTCAATCGAGATGATCGGGAATTCATCAACGAGCTTTTGGTAATAGTCAATCATTTCGTCTGTCGTCCTGACGACGCCTTCGCCTTTGAAATTGTACTTGCCGTCTTCATACAGTTCGGAAGATGCAGGGTCGATTGCCAGTTTAACATCGACGCCCGGCTTGTAGCCGGCTTTTTCGATCGCTTCAACGATCGTCTTAAGAACTTCCTCATTGTTTTTAAGGTTAGGCGCAAAACCGCCTTCGTCACCAACTGCCGTCTGATGCCCCTTGGCAGCCAGTACGGATTTCAAAGCGTGATAAACTTCGGCTCCGATGCGAACCGCTTCAGCAAGAGATTCGGCACCGACAGGCATGATCATGAATTCCTGGAAGTCGACACTGTTATCCGCATGCTTTCCGCCATTCAGAATGTTCATCATCGGCGTAGGAAGAACTTTGCTGTTGACACCGCCGAGGTAACGGTACAGCGGGAGGTCGAGCTCATCGGCAGCAGCATTGGCGGCAGCGAGCGAAACACCGAGAATCGCGTTGGCGCCAAGCTTGCCCTTATTTTCCGTACCGTCGAGATCGATCATCGCCGTGTCGAGTGCCACCTGATCCAGAACTTCCATGCCGACAACTTCGGGAGCGATAATTTCATTAACATTTTTAACGGCCTTGAGAACACCCTTGCCGCCGTAACGGCTTTTATCGCCGTCGCGCAATTCGACAGCTTCGTGTTCGCCGGTTGACGCGCCGCTTGGAACAAGAGCCCGGCCCTTGCCGCCGGCCTCTGTATAAACTTCAACTTCAACAGTCGGATTGCCGCGCGAATCCAGTACTTCGCGTCCGTAAACTTCTACGATTTGAGACATTCGCTATCTCTCCTTATCATTCTTTCGAGTTAATTTCAGAAAATCACGGGTGATTCCTCCGGCAGGTGCCGCCCGCTGTCCGGACAGCGGCGGTCTTCTGCCGGCGGTACTCTCCGGTTTTCACAATGCCGGAAATCATCAGATTTTCAATGAACAGTCAGATTGCATCTTCCGTACGCACAGCCAAAAAACGCGGTCCGCAGAAACTCAGGCTTTGGCGGCTTCCAGCAGCGCCAGGAAGGATTCGGGCTGCAGGCTTGCACCGCCGACGAGCGCGCCGTCGATATCGGACTGAGCCATGAAATCGGCAATGTTGGCGGGTTTTACGCTGCCGCCGTACTGAATGCGTACTTTCTCAGCGGCCGCTTCGCCATACAGTCCGGCCGCCGTTTCGCGAATGAAACGGCCGACTTCGTTTGCGTCTTCGGCAGAAGCCGATTTTCCCGTTCCGATGGCCCAGATGGGTTCATAGGCAATAACAACGGCCGGAGCCTGGTCGCCCGGAACCCCTGCAAAGGCTTTGGTAACCTGTCTTTTAACGACAGCCTGCCATCTTCCGCCTTCCCGTTCGTCAAGCGTTTCGCCGACGCAGACAATCGGCAGCAAGTGGTGAGCAAAAGAGGCAAGCACTTTTTTATTGACGGTATCATCGGTTTCGGCAAACATTGCCCTTCTTTCAGAATGGCCGATGATAACATAGTCCACACCGAGGTCTTCCAGCATGACCGGGCTGACTTCGCCGGTGAAAGCGCCGGAATTTTCAAAGTGAACATTCTCAGCACCGATCTTCAAATTGGAGCCCTTGGCATCGGCAACGATACGATCAAGAGCGGTAAAAGGAGCAGCAACGACCGAATCAACGATATCGGGCGAAGGAACTTTGTCCTTCACTGCTTCGACGAATCCGTGCGCTTCCCTGACCGTCTTGTTCATTTTCCAGTTGCCGGCAATAATCGGTTTACGTGACATATACGACACCTTCCCTTTCTTGCAAGTTGCAATCTTTATTTACTTTCCGTTATTCCGCGTCATCCAGCGCAGTGACACCGGGAAGTACTTTGCCTTCCATCAGCTCAAGCGAAGCGCCGCCGCCCGTCGAAATGTGGCTCATCTTGTCCGCTAAATGGAACTTTTCAACAGCCGCAGCAGAATCGCCGCCGCCGATGATCGTCGTCGCATCGGTCGCCTCGGCCAGTGCTTTAGCGACATCAGCCGTTCCCTTGGCATAAGCGTCCATTTCAAAAACGCCCATCGGTCCGTTCCAGACAACGAGCTTGGATTTTTTGATTGTTTCCGAGAACAGGGCGACCGTTTTCGGGCCGATGTCCAGGCCCATCCATCCTTCAGGAATCTGATCGATGTCTACTGTCTTCTTGTTGGCCGTTTCAGAAAATTCATCAGCAACAACGGCGTCGACAGGTGTCAGAAAGTTGACACCCTTTTCCTTTGCCTGCTCCATGAATTTCTTGGCCAGATCCAATTTATCGGCGTCAAGAAGCGACTTGCCGATGCCGAAGCCTTTCGCTTTGATGAATGTGTAAGAAAGACCGCCGCCGACAATCAGATTGTCCACTTTGTCCAGCAGATTTTCAATCACGCCGATCTTATCGGTAACTTTTGCACCGCCGATAATAGCCGTAAACGGATGCTTCGGATTGTCAAGCGACGCCGCCATGACGTTCAGTTCCTTTTCCATCAGGAAGCCGGCGACGGCAGGAAGATAGTTCGCGATGCCTTCCGTTGACGCATGAGCGCGGTGGGCGGAACCGAATGCATCATTCACATAAACATCCGCGAGCGAAGCAAACGCCTTGGCAAGTTCAGGATCGTTCTTTTTCTCGCCCTTTTCAAAGCGGACATTTTCAAGTAAGAGCACGTCGCCGTCTTTCAGCTTAGCGACAGCGGCTTCAACATCGGGGCCGACGACTTCATCGGTCTTGGCAACCGGTTTGCCGAGCAGTTCGCTGAGACGTTCTGCAACCGGATTCATCCGCAGCGATTCCTTGTTTTCCGCTGTCGGACGGCCAAGGTGAGAAGCAAGAATGACTTTAGCGCCGTTTTCAATTAAGTATTTGATGGTCGGAAGCGCGGCACGGATACGCGTGTCATCCGTCACCGTCGTACCGTCTAGCGGAACATTGAAGTCAACGCGGCAAAAAACTTTTTTCCCTTTAACATCAATGTCGCGAACGGTTTTCTTTGCCATGTCAAAACCCTCTTTCCACTTTTAATTCACAAACAAAACCGGGTAAAACAGGCCGCCGCCGCGGCCGTCCCGGGCTGTTCTTATACGGATGCTCCCTGTGAACAAGAAATCCGTATAAAATAGCGGAAACAGCACTGTTTCCGCTATTCAAGTTCTATTCAAAAATGCCCGGCCGGATTATTTCGAAAGCTTAGCAAAATATTCAAGCGTTCTGACCAGCTGAGAAGTATAGGACATTTCGTTGTCATACCATGCAACGACCTGAACAAGCTGTTTGCCGTCGACTTCGAGGATCTTCGTCTGTGTTGCGTCGAACAGAGAACCATAAGTAATGCCGATGACATCTGAAGAAACGATCGGGTCTTCGTTATAGCCCAAAGTTTCGTTAGCAGCTGCTTTAATCGATTCATTGATTTCTTCAACAGTTGTATTCTTTTTCAGTGTTGCATAAAGCAAAGTCGTTGAACCTGATTTTACCGGAACACGCTGGGCAGAACCATCGAATTTGCCTTTCAGTTCAGGGATAACAAGAGCAACGGCCTGTGCAGCACCTGAAGAAGCAGGAACGATGTTTTCAGCAGCGGCACGGGCACGGCGCAGGTCGCCTTTTCTGTGCGGGCCGTCCAGAGTCATCTGGTCGCCGGTATAAGCGTGAACCGTCGTCATCAGGCCTTTTTCGATACCGAATTTGTCATTCAGAACTTTAGCAACCGGAGCTAAAGAGTTCGTTGTGCAGGATGCGCCGGAGATAACTGTTTCCGAGCCGTCCAATGTTTCATGGTTAACGTTGAATACGATCGTCTTCATGTCGCCTTTTGCAGGAGCGGAGATAACAACTTTCTTAGCGCCGCCCTTGAGATGAGCTTCCGCTTTGTCTTTCGAAGTAAAGAAACCTGTGCATTCAAGCACGATATCAACACCGAGGTCACCCCAAGGCAGTTGTGAAGGATCAGGGTTGGCAAGGACCTGAACTTTTTTGCCGTTAACGACGAAATAGCCTTCTTCGACTTTGACTTCGCCGTTGAAACGGCCCTGGGTCGTATCATATTTCAGCAGATTTGCCAGCATTTTAGCATCTGTCAGGTCGTTGATAGCAACAACTTCCAATTCGGGAACGTCCTGAATTCTTCTGAAAGCCAGACGGCCGATGCGACCGAAACCATTAATACCAACTTTAACTGTCATACCAATAATGACCTCCTAAATGGTTTAAAAATTTTTTAAAATCTCTTGTGCAGCCCCTTCATCCGTAATCAGTACGGAATCAGGGCCTTTCTTGAAGTAAGCCTTGATTGCCTCAGCCTTAGACTTACCCCCGGCCACAGCAATAACTGCCCGGGCGCCAAAAAGATCTTCCCACTGCAGTCCGATCGTCTGGACTTTATGGATGACGCGGCCGGTTCGATCAAAGAAATAGCCGAATGCCTCGGCCACAGCATGTTCCGTGTCGAGCCGCGTAAGGAGCTCTTCGCCGGCATGACGGCGAAGAGCGATCGTTTTTGCGCTGCCTATGCCATGAACGACAATCGTCGCACTATGGACGAGCTGCAAAACTTCATGAATACTGGGCTCTTCAATCAGACTGTGATAGGATTCATAACTGAGCTGATCCGGAACGTGGAGCAGATGATAGCGGCCTTCAGCCTTTTCGGCCATCTTAGCACAGATCGTATTCGCCTGATTTTCGACCTTAACGCCCAGGCCGCCTCTCGCCGACACAAACAGCAAATCCTGATGTGCCTTCTTCAGCGGATGCATCATTTCCGCGACGGCCGCAAGCGTTGACCCTCCGGTAACCGCAATGATGTCCTTTGCGCCGAGAGAGCGCTCGATTTCCCGGACGCAGGCCAAACCCAATTCATTCTTGACCAGCGCGTATTGATCGCTGTCGCCGGAAACAACAACTGCCTTGGATACGCCGAGTACGTCTTCCAACTTTTTTTCCATATCCTTCAGTCCGAAGATATCCTTCATCACCTTTTCCAGTGACTTAACAATAGCCTCTCCATCATTCGTCAAATACATGCCGCTTGAAGCCATATGGATGAGTCCTTGCTGACTGAGAAAAGTAACTTCGCCGCGCAGAACGCGCTCCGTCATCCCAAGGCGGGAAGACAGGCTGCGTCTGCCGATAGGCTGTAGGATATGCAGTGAATGAAGAATACGGTAGCGGCCGGACATTATGTCTAAGACATCAGGGATGAGCTTTTTCTGAAGATCAAGCAAGCGTTCCACAGCATTCCCCTCAATCGACCCTGGACGGTCGTGAAATGTCCCACATAGTCATTTTATGTCCCATCTGCTCCATGATCATAATAACAACTTTCAATTATGTTTACAAGTAAAAACATGTAAAACTTTTGTGTGATCTTTTTAATGACGCAAAAATGTCACAAATAGCAAGAAAGCTGTTACTAAGCCAAATTGCAGGGAATTTAACTATCTGTTAATTTTGAAGATACCTCTTTTTCACTATCTTCCGGCCTGTTTCAGACTTCTCGGACGCGTCCGTCATTCAATTTAAGTATTCCCCGGATAAGCTGCATTAAAACACTGAAAATGTCGTATTTATGCCGGTTATTGTTTTTTTAAGGGACACTGTTTGTCCCAAATAGTCTGTCCGGCCTCCACGGTTTACTTACGCTCCCCGGAAATTTATTATTTAGATAGCCTCCGCTCGACGGTTGAACCGATTCCGCAGGCCCGGCGATACTTAGTGACGGCACGGCGGGAACAGCGGAGTCCCTCCTCGGCAAGCAGTCCGGCCAGGCGCTGGTCGGAAAGAGGATTTCTTCTGTTTTCCCGTTCAATCAAGTACCTGATTCGGGACTGAATGTGAAAAACCGACGCGCCGCCCCGATCTGTTTTGATACCTCTGACAAAAAAATTCTTCAGCGGAAAAAGCCCGTACGGAGTCTGGACGTACTTGTTTGCAACGGCACGGCTGACCGTCGATTCGTGAACGGACAGCCTCTCCGCCGCCGTTTTCATAGTAAAAGGCTGCAGATGCTCTTTTTCTCCGGTCATAAAATAGCGTTTTTGCCTTTCGGCCATCATTTCGGCCAGCATCATAATCGTCTGTTTTCTTTTGGAAACACCGGCCAGCAGCCAAGTCGCCTCTTCAATTTTTTCATGGAGATACCGTTTTGTTTCGCTGTCCGATGTTTTCAGATATTGCTCGTAATCCTGGCGGTCAACAGATACCTTCGGAAGAAAGCGATCCTCAAGTTCGCACACGATCCTTCCGTCATGTACGCCGATCGTCACGTCGGGCACCACATAATGAGGCCGGTCGGCCTGAATCGCGCTCACGGGAACCGGAGACAGCGATCGGATCGCCGCCACCGCGTCAAGAACCGCCTTTTCCGTTGTTCCGAGCATGTCGGCAAGCTCCGCCCAATCCCCGGTCAAAAAACGATCGCAGTAATCGGAAAGGATTAACTCGGCAAGCGGCAGACGCGGCGCCTTTTTCTTCAGCTGGAGCAGAAGGCATTCGGCAAGCGAGCGCGCGCCGACTCCGGCCGGTTCAAGCGACTGGACCTGCGCCAGCGCTTTTTCGATCGCCGCAGAATCCAGGCCGAAACGGCCGAGCAGATTCTCAGGATCTTCGTCCAGATAGCCGTTATCGTTCAGGCAGTCAATCAGAACATCCGCTGCGGCCATAACTTTTTTATTCAGCCGAAGCTGGTGGAGATCCCGATGGAGCAGTTCGCGAAAATCGCTCGTTCCGGCCACCGTTTCCTCGATGACTTCCGTCGTACTCTTGACCCCGTCTCCGGCCGTATAGGAGCGGTCGGCCCGGAAATCGGAATCTTCAACGTGCAAAAGAGGGTTTTCGAGCGCTTTTTCATGAATGTACTGGGAAAGTTCTTCATTGTTAAACTGCAGCAGCGTCACCGACTGATACAATGCCGGCGCCATCTTCAGTTTCAGTGACTGTTTTTGAACCAGTGCCAGACCCATTCCGCTCACCTCTCTATTTTTATTATACCAATGAGTCGGAAAAGCGGCTACGGTTTCATTTGAAAAATGAACATCCGGCCATGCCGGCAAAGCCTGCCGGCTGGCAAACAAACCTCCGGGAGGCTCCGTTGTGTCGGGCATGGAGCGCCGGGTGGCCGAACAGGCTGCAGGACATGGCACCTTTTGTCGGTATATCACCTGCTTAATTTTTACATTTTTTTAAAAATAAAAGAGGCCTTCCGTTTTAACACGGAAAGCCCGGAAGATCAGCAATGCGGTTTTGGAAAACAAGGCCTGCCGCACTGCACATCATAATGGCACTCGTCGCACGTCTGGGAAAGCGTGTGCGGATAATAATGCTGATGTTCATAGATGTAATGGGTCATGATCCGTGTATGTGTCGGATGGATATGCTGAACGATCACCGGTTTATAAACATGTTCAACATTCACACTCGCGGGATCATAAAATGAACCGCCCTGCTTCGGCGGGCAGTGAAGTTCGTTTGACGGACACGCTGCGGGCAAAGCGGTCGGTTTCGCGCCGTAGCCGTACGGACCGATCATACTCTTAGCCCCTTTCACGTGTCCCGCCGCAGCCAGAGGGTTGGCGACAGGCAGGTTCGCTTCCGGCTTAATCTCCGGCATTTTCGCATAAGGATTGGCCGGCATCGGTTTAATTGGAAAAGGTGAAACCTCCATAATTTTTGTTCCTCCTCATCATTATAAAGTACACTAATAACCTATGTGCTGGGGATTAGCCTCGCCCTAATGAGAACACCTAATTTTCCCGGCCCTGCGGAAATTGGGCAGCTTATGAAAACCGGACGATCCGGAATGCCGGCAATTATTAAATATGCGTATCTCTTTATCTCTTTAACCGGCTCATTTTCCTGCTGTGCCGTCAGATGATGACCGATTCTTCCTGACCGTCAGTTTCGCAAAAGACGAAGAGCGTTTCCGCGATCCGTAAACTGCTGCCGCGGTCGGTAAAACGGGTATACCTGTGAAGATCGATTAAGCGCCGGCGACGACCGATAAACCGGATGTAATGACCGAAAAACTCCCGACGACGACCGATAAACTCCCTGAGATGACCGAAAAATAGCGCCTAACGACCGATAAACCGATAAACTCCCTGCCACGGTTGAATTCAGGCGGCTTTTCTCTAGTTCGGTGCGTTTGTAGCCGGATTCGGTGCGAACTAGACCCGATTCGGTGCGCCTTTTCTCTAGTTCGGTGCGCCTGTACCCGGATTCGGTGCGACCTAAACTCGATTCGGTGCGTCCGCTCCTGTTCGGTGCGGCTTCCCGGCGTTTTGGTGCGGCTTTCCTCTATTTCGGTGCGTTTGTAGCCGGATTCGGTGCGGCCGTTCCTGCTCGGTGCGACTTCCCGGCGTTTTGGTGCGGCTTTCCTCTATTTCGGTGCGTTTGTAGCCGGATTCGGTGCGGCCGTTCCTGCTCGGTGCGACTTCCCGGCGTTTTGGTGCGGCTTTCCTCTATTTCGGTGCGTTTGTAGCCGGATTCGGTGCGGCCTAGACCCGATTCGGTGCGACCTAAACTCGATTCGGTGCGACTTCCCGGCGTTTCGGTGCGGCTTTTCTCTAGTTCGGTGCGTTTGTAGCCGGATTCGGTGCGAACTAGACCCGATTCGGTGCGACCGTTCCTGCTCGGTGCGACTTCCCGGCGTTTTGGTGCGGCCTAGACCCGATTCGGTGCGATTTCCCGGCGTTTCGGTGCGGCTTTCTAACGATTCGGTGCGACGGCCGATAAACCGGACACACCAGTGGATCAAACCCGACCACAGCTGATCCATCAAGCAATCTTTCTGTCCTGATTATTTGCACTTAATGATTCCAGTTTGTTTTCTGTCGGTTCTTTGACCGCTATTGTTGATATTTTGCGTTCCAATGATGATATGCCGGCGTTTCCCGGCGATTTTAGTCACGCTTCACAGAAATACACGGCCGGCTGAAGAAAACGATCGAGCGATTCCGCCATGTAATGCCTGTCCGTGCAAAATATCCCACCTTCTTCGGAGAAATAAACGGCCGATCATATGAACACTTGGAAGAATAGACCGGCTTTCGTGCAAGCGAACGCTTTTGGAAGAATCGATGGTGTTTTGCGCCGCGGCCTGACTGGTTACATGAGTTGAGGAGATACCCATTTTATAAAAAATCAATCTGATTCAAAAATGGGCCTTGCAAAATGGAAGTTAATCGCTTAAAATAGATAAATGTCAGTGAATAAAATTTTTTTACAGATGTGCGCTCGTAGCTCAGGTGGATAGAGCAATGGTTTCCGGTACCATGTGTCGGGGGTTCGAATCCTCTCGAGCGCATCATATAAACAAGAAGCAAAAGGGCTTAGCCTGTGATGGCTGAAGCTCTTTTGTTTTTCTTCTGTTTATCCAGTCTCTTCCATTTTTATCATGAAGGATCAATGATTTTCCCGGTGGGACTATTTGTTCCCTGAACAGAGCGATTTCAGAACGCTTCGGCGCAATGGATCGTTAACTGGAGACAGCCGGCCCTCCTTTCGAGCCGACGAACGGCCGGTGCGGCATTGCCCGCGGGGGCAAGAACGGTTCCCGGCTTTCTGATGAGCTGAAAATGCATGAAGAAGAGGCGGCCCCTGCAGGAATTTTTTCCAGGCAATAAAATTTGACCTATATTGACCTTTAGTATATGATTAATTTTGGTAATATGAAAGTCATCTTATTCCAAGTGAAAAGGGGGTTTCGTTCAATGCCTTTAATACCGACAGTCATTGAACAGACAAACCGCGGTGAACGTGCTTACGACATTTATTCACGCCTTTTAAAGGACCGGATCATCATGCTGGGCACGGCCATTGACGACAACGTAGCCAACGCCGTCGTCGCCCAGCTGCTCTTCCTCGCCGCAGAAGATTCAGAAAAAGATATCTCAGTTTATATCAACAGTCCCGGCGGATCCATTACTGCCGGCATGGCGATTTACGATACGATGCAGTATATCAAGCCTAAAGTGTCGACCATCTGCATCGGCATGGCCGCCTCCATGGGCAGCTTCCTGCTGACCGCCGGAGAAATCGGCAAACGCTATGCTCTTCCGAACAGCGAAATCATGATTCACCAGCCGCTCGGCGGAATGCAGGGACAAGCTTCCGACATGGAAATTCACGCGAAACGGATTCTTAAGATTCGCGAGAAATTGAACCACATCTATGCGGAAAGAACCGGTCAGCCGTATGATATTATTTCGCGTGATACCGATCGCGACAATTTCATGTCCGCTGAAGAGGCCAAAAAATACGGCCTGATTGATGAAATTCTGACGTCGTCAAAATAAAGCGTCCGGATTTGAGCATTTTTAAGAGGACAAAAACTCCGTTTTCCATGTCGAAAACGGAGTTTTTTTTAACGATTATTTTCAATAAACGACGCCAGTTTCGCAACCGCTTCCTGCTCGTCGGGACCATCTGCCCTGATAACGACCACTTCCCCGAATGCAGGCGCGATGCTCATGACACCCATAATGCTTTTTACGTTGACTACTTTGCCGTCGTTTTCCAGTGTCACATGAGAATGAAAGCGGTTAGCCTCCTGGACAAACAAAGCGGCGGGGCGAGCCTGAAGCCCCTCCTTCAACTGCACGGTCACTGTCTTTTCTAGCAACTGATTTTCCCTCCCTTTCGATATGGCATCTGCGACGCCTCTTCTGTGCGTCAATTATTTTATTGCCGGCTTTTCCGGATATTGCTGGCAATCGCGTTGATTTTTCGAAAGCGGTGATTGATTCCCGATTTGCTGATCGGCTCGCCATTGACTAGTTCGCCAAGTTCTTTCAAAGTAACATCGGGATGCTTCAGTCTGAGTTCGGCAATCTCTCTTAGTTTGTCCGGAAGTTCTTCGAGGCCTACACTCTTTTCAATCAGACGGATGTTTTCTACTTGTTTGATTGCGGCACTGACCGTCTTGTTCAGATTCGCCGTCTCACAGTTGACGAGCCGGTTCACCGAGTTGCGCATGTCCTTGACAATGCGTATATCTTCAAAATAGAACAGAGCCTTGTTCGCTCCGATGATGCTGAGAAAATCGGTGATTTTTTCTCCTTCTTTCATGTAGATAATAAAACCGTTTTTTCTGGCAAGCATCTTTACATTCAGATCGAACGTATTCATCAGTTTCGCTAAAGAACGCGTATGTTCCTCATAATTCGAGAAAATCTCAAGATGATAGGAAGACTCCGGGTGATTGAGCGAGCCTCCGGCAAGGAAGGCTCCGCGAAGATAGGATCTCAGACAGCATTTCTTCCCGACAAGTTCCGGAGCGATCTCCCGCGTAAACTGGCCGCTGTCGTCAATAATTTTCAGATCCCGCAGAAACGGCCCGGCCGATTCCTTCAGTCGGACAATATAAACATTATTTTTTTTCAGCCGCATTTTCCGCCGGACAAGAATTTCAATCCGGTAATTGTACACCTGCTTAATCAGCCTGTAAATACGCCGGGAGATCGCCGCGTTTTCCGTCGCAATGTCGAGCTCGACATGCTTGTTCCGAATCGATACAAATCCATTCATCCGGGTCAGCGCAGCCAGTTCCGCCCGTGCGCAGCAATCGTCAACCTCCAGCATAGTCAGCTCTTTCTTCGTATCCGCGGCAAAAGACATGGCAAGACCTCCCGACTTTCACACTTTTTTCTCGGAAAACAGCGTCATCAGCAGACTGGCGATTGCCGCCTCATTGTGGCGGATAACGCCTTCCGCTGTCTTAATCAGGGGCGCGCTGATGACATTAATGCCTTCTGCCTCGAGTTTTTCTCTGTCTACAGAAACCGGTTCAGCATCTTCGGCGGCATAACGCTTCAGGATATCCGGTGCAATCGGTTTATTGTTGACAATGATCGTATCGATAAACGGCTTCCCGACATGCCGGTTCATGACAGCAACATGGTCGGACGCGGAAAAACCGTCCGTTTCCCCTTTCTGGGTCATCACATTACAGACATAGACTTTCCGTGCGCCCGATCGGCAGATCTCGGCAGCAAGCCCGGGTACCAGCAGGTTCGGCACAACGCTCGTATAGAGGCTCCCCGGTCCGAGAGTAATCATATCCGCCTCACGTATCGCTTTCACACTCTCAGGCAAAGGCCGGATATCGTCCGGTTTCAGAAAGACGCGCTTGATTTTCTTATTCACCTGGGGAATGCGTGATTCTCCTTCAACAATGCTTCCGTCATTCATCACCGCGCCGAGAACGATGCTTTGATCGGCAGCGGGAAGCACCTCTCCGTGAACATTGAGAATATGACTCATTTCACGGACGCCCTTGACAAAATCGCCGGTAATCGACGTGAGGGCGGCAATCAGCAGATTGCCCAAAGAGTGCCCGTTCAGGCCGCTGTCGGTCCTGAAGCGGTGCTGAAGCAGCTTTTCGAACACCGGTTCAATATCGGATAATGAAACAAGCACGTTGCGGATATCTCCAGGAGGCGGGATCTGCAGCTCGTTCCTGAGCATGCCGCTGCTTCCGCCGTCATCAGCCACGGTAACAATCGCTGTAATATCGACGGGGTACTTCTTCAGACCGCGGAGCACTGCCGGCAGTCCGGTTCCGCCGCCGATCGCGACAACTTTTTTTCGATTGGCCATTTTTATTTATTTCCCTTTCTCAATGTCCCGGTGCGATACACTGGTCGGATAATTTTCAGACAGTTTTTGACTGATCCACTCGGCAAGAGCGACAGAACGATGCTTTCCTCCCGTACACCCGATCGCAATCACGAGCTGCCCCTTTCCTTCACGTTTATATTGCGGCAACATGAAGATAAGGAGATCCATCAGTTTTCCAAGAAACTGATGCGTTTCCGTCCATTTCAGGACGTACTCGGAAACATCGGGATCCAGTCCGGTTTTTGCGCGCATGTGCTGTATATAGTAAGGATTGGGCAAAAAACGCACATCAAAAACGAGATCGGCGTCAATCGGAAGACCGTACTTAAAACCGAAGGACAGCAGATTCACACGGAACGTCTCGCTCTCGCCGCCGAACTCGCTGATAATCCGATCACGCAGCTGGCGCGGGCTCATATCCGTCGTATCAATATAATACTGAGCAAGCCCCTTCACTTCTTCAAGCTTTTTCCGTTCCAGCTGGATGCCCTCGATCGGGCGTCCCTTTTGCGAGAGAGGATGTGAGCGGCGGGTTTCTTTGTATCTCCGAACAAGCGTCTGATCCTTTGCATCCAGAAACAGTATTTTAGGTCTGATTTTTTCGGCTTTGCTAAAGGCATCAAGCGAGGAAAAAAGTGAATCGAAAAATTCCCTGCCGCGTAAATCCATCACCAATGCCACTTTATTCAATTTGTCCGAATCGGAGTCTTCAATCAGATCGATGAACTTAGGCATCAGGGTCGGCGGAAGATTATCAATACAGAAATAGCCCAGGTCCTCAAAAATACGGGTCGCCACCGTTTTTCCGGCACCCGACATTCCGGTAATAATCACCACTTGAATGTCTTTCATCTTTCATCCGTCCCGTCAACAGTAAATTCATTGAAAAAGCGTATCGTGATTCGGTTCGCGAAACAGGCGGTTCCCGAAGATGAAACGCTTTTCTTACAGTATACTCGAAAATTCGGGGTTCAGAAAGTGAGAAAGTGTCCCGCCGGACCGGACGGCGCGTGCCGGTGCCGGAAGCTATGCCGTTTGAACACCGTGAAAGAAGCCTGTCCGGGCTTTTATGAATTTTTTCGCACAAAGAAAAAGCAGCGAGGCCTTATTTTTCTTATGCTTACTAAAAGTAAAAAAAGAAAATTTTTAAGAAGGTCCGGATAAAAGGCCGAACATCGGCGCCGCGTCATGCGGCCTGTCCATCACAAGGCCGGGAGCGGCTTCGCAGGGAAGGTTCCGGCTTACGCTAAGGGCACGGCTTTTCTAATGCTCAATTCCGCCCGCCTTTTCGTATCCCCTTTTTTTACACAAAAAAAGCGACACGCAATGATTGCCGTGTCCCTTGATATTATATATTAAAAGGGGGTCAATTCCTATTTTATATTAATCCTTTTACATTTCAGAACGATTACATATAGATTAAAGAGCGAAGAAAAGATTGATCCCGCCCGTCAAAACGTGTCTCATATACATCAGGGCAGGCAGCCGGACCGCCCGGCTCATTTTCCGGGACTGTTCAGCCTACCGCCGAAACATCCTTCATCTTTTCCACATATTTCTGCGCGTTGTCTGCCGCAATGCTGCCGTCTCCTGTCGCCGTGACAATCTGGCGAAGTTCTTTCTGGCGGACATCCCCGGCTGCATAAATACCCGGAATACTCGTCTCCATCTTTTCATTGGTCACGATATAGCCTTTCTCATCGGTGATGCCGAGATTCTCGACTGCCTTTGTCAGGGGATCCATGCCGACATAGATAAAGACACCGTCTACCGGGAAGTCGGAATCCTCACCGGTCTTTTTATTGTGAAGCGTCAAGCTGGAAACTTTTCCGTCTTTTCCATTGACTTTTGTGCAGACCGTGTCCCAGATAAAGTCGATTTTCTCATTATTAAACGCACGATTCTGCAGGATCTTCTGTGCGCGCAGCTGATCGCGGCGATGGATGATCGTTACCCGTGATGCAAAGCGGGTCAGATAGGTCCCCTCTTCAACCGCAGAATCGCCGCCGCCGATCACAGCCAGCTTCTTTTCTTTGAAGAAAGCTCCGTCACAGACCGCGCAATAGGAAACGCCGCGGCCGGCGAACTCTTTCTCTCCGGGAACGCCCATTTTGCGGTACTCCGCACCCGTCGTGATGATCACGGTCACCGCTTTGTACTCCTTATTGCCGCAAACGACGGTTTTGTAATCTTTCCCGTTCTTAATTTCTTTTATATCTCCATATGCATACTCGGCACCGAATTTCTTGGCATGCTCGAACATTTTATTTGAAAGATCGGGCCCGAGAATGGATTCAAACCCCGGATAGTTTTCAACGGCTTCGGTGTTCGCCATCTGACCGCCGGGGATCCCCCTTTCGATCATCAATGTCGACATATTGGAACGGGCGGCATAAACAGCGGCCGTCATGCCGGCAGGACCTGCCCCTGCGATAATCACATCATAGACCTTTTCCTCTTCAGACATTTCGATCCCGTCCTTTCTCATCTTAATCGATCACTACATGTTAATATTATCTTCTGCCTGTTTGATAATTCCATGCTAAAGAATATAGGAAACAAAGTCCAGAATATTGCTCACCGGTGCGGGCCGTCTTACAGCCAGGTCATGCCGTCTTCCCACTGCTTGTCCAGAGCCGCCGCCAGTTCGCCGACATGTTTGCGCAGCCGGTACACAGTCGTACCGAGCTCCCTGGCAATTTCCTTCTGTGAGGTGCGCCCCCCAAATTCCTTTTTCCATAAATACAGCAGGGCCGCCGACCATCCGCTGCAGTCCATATCCCCGGACGGGCCGATCACCGAGTCGACCACCGACCAGAAACTGTACAGTTCCGGATTTTTCAGAGCCTCTTTTTCCCCGCCGACCCGGGCTTCCACCTGGCGCATAATCTGAAGCCGCATGTCCGTTTTTTCCGCACGGCGTTCCTCAAGCAGCCTCCGGGCAATCCCCTTAACGACAAAATCCGTTCCTCTGCCGGCAACCTCCTCAAGCGTCGTTTCATCGCCGATGCCCGCAAGATAGAACAGGGAAAAAAGCTGATAGGCACGATTTCCTTCCCAGACCTCTTTTCTAATCAGATCATGCACCATAAAATTTTTCTGTGCGTCCGGTTCGAATATCATGCTCTGAATTTTACTGTATTTGAACGGATGAAAGGGTTTGCCGCTGAAGTAATCCACCTGGCGCCAACTGCGTTCGGCCAGTTTCTGATCTCCGGTATGATAGGCGGCCAGCGCCATCCAGAAATAGAAAACCTGGTCGCAGCGCGCGCCCTTTCGTTCGGCGATTTTCAACCAGCGGCAGGCCTTCTCGTAATCTCCGACGTAAAGATACGTCGAACCCAGTTTGCCGCAGTGTTCCGGAAGCAGCGGATAAAGACGGTCAAGGCGTTGCATAATGACGGCCAAATCGTCACTGTCGTCCAGCTGATAGAAGAAGGTCGCCAGATTGCACAATGCGTGAATATTGCCGGGATCTCTTTCCAGCACCCATTCGGCCGTTTTCAGCGCCTTAACGGTCGCCCCTATCGAAAAATAGGCGATCGCCAGATTGTTCTGTGCAGCAAGAAAATTCGGTTCATCTTCAATGACTTTTTTAAAAAAAACGATTGCTTCCTCGAAGTGCCCGCGCTCAAGCGCGAGCCGGCCTTTTTCATGAATGCTGATATAAGCCGCTGCCCCGGTGTCCGTGTCCTCCACTTCTTCCGAAAGCATCCGGTACAATTCCAGTGCCTCATGTCTGAATACACCGTCCGGCTCCATCGCCAGATAAGTGCTGACCTCATCCAGCGCTTCCTGAAAATCCCCAAGGTAAGCATAGTTGTTCGCTAAAAAGAAATAACAGTCCGTTAATTTATCATCAAGTTCATAAACCACTTTTTTTAACAGGCTGATCGATGTTTCGTACTCTTCCATTTCGGAAAGGATGGCCGCCTGCTGGCAAAGATATTCCACTTCGTCCGGTTTAAACATAAGCGCACGATTGAGATACTTGCTTGCACGTTCCAGATCGCCCTTCTGATAGCAGACCATTCCCCTTTGGTAGAAAAACTCGCCGTCATGATGAAATGAAATGACATGCGCTTTTTTCTGTCGGCTCTTCTCTTTCATCAGTTTTTGATCCCCCGTAAACCGCCGTTATGATACTAGCAATAGTATAGCATATTTAAAATAGCCGAGGGCAAAATCCTTGGGAGGGGGCGGGGAGAAGTGCAGCCGCAGCCGGCTGTCTCTATAACGAAAAACGGCCTTCTTCCCCGGCGTTCCGGAAGAGGGCCGCTGATGTGTACTGTTCCTTGCGATATGCAGCAGCTTAGCGGAATGAATCAATCACTCATTATTTTTGTTAAGACGCTGCCTTTGTATCCATATCTGTCGGTTCCGGTTTATGGAACCAGCCGCTTACTGTTCTGCGGATCCACGGAATAACCCAGTAGTCGACGCCCAGTTTACCTGCGTTGAAACCCGCGAAAACAATAAACATACCGATGAGAATATCAAGAGGGTTACTCGAAACGGTTCCGGCAAAAAGATAGGTGAAATTCATGAGCAGCGCGAAAAACGCGGCAGCCGTTGTCAGTGTCCCAAGAATCAGTCCCAATCCGATCAGCAGCTCGCCCCACTTTACGAGGAAGCTGAAAAGACCTGCTCCCGGGAGTGCTGCGTGACTCAGAAACGCATTAAACGGAGCATAGAGCACGTTTCCCGCCGGTCCGGTCACCGGATGGGCGACCGCATTCTTCAAGTAGCCGGCCGCACTGAACGGCGGCGCGCCGAATACTTTTTCTACTCCGGCGGTAAACCATGACCAGCCGAGCCAGAGACGTAAAATGAGGAGAATGACTGAAGACGTTTTGCTCGTGCGCAACCAATTCACCATTTTCTTTTCCCCCCTCGCCGGAATGAATACGCTTACATTAGGGAAAGCACCAACAGGTGTCTTTTTATCACCCACTTACTTTATACAATTCTTGACCGCAGGATAATGTGACATCAATCACATATTGCTGCCATTTTCCGTCCAAATGCTCTGATGTTCAAAGTTTGTTAACCTGCAGATATGATACAAATGAGTTCGGCCCTGAGAGTTTTGATCATTAGCAGAACGAAGCAAAAGAGCGGCCGGCCGACGCATGAATAAAACCCGGCAGGCCGTTCTTTATATCGGTCCCGCAGCCAATCTCAGTCCAAATAGTGCGGACGCTTTTCTTTTCTGAGCCTCCAATAGAGAATCAGACCTGCCCCTACAACAATCAGTATCCAGGCGAGCCATTGAGAGACACGCAGCGGCCCCAGCATCAGACTGTCCGTGCGCAGCCCCTCAATATAGCTTCTGCCAATGGCGTACCAGATAACGTAGGACATAAACAGTTCGCCGCGCTGAAGATTCACTCGTCTTAAAATAAGAAGAAGGACAAATCCGATAAAATCCCAGACCGATTCATAGAGAAAAGTCGGTATGTAGTAAGTGCCGTTGATATACATTTGATTAATAATAAAAGTCGGCAGATGCATGTTTTCCAGTACGGTACGGGTGGTCGGCCCGCCGTGGGCTTCCTGATTCATAAAATTGCCCCAGCGTCCGATCGCCTGGCCGAGAATGACACTCGGCGCCGCGATATCGGCCACTTTCCAGAAGGACAGCCCGCGCACCGCGCAGAAAACGATCGCTGCCGCAACACCGCCGATCAGCGACCCGTATACAGCGATTCCCCCGTTCCAGATGGCAATGATTTCGATCGGATGCTGCGCATAGTATGACCATTCGAAGGCCACGTAATAAATGCGCGCACAGATGATCGCAATCGGTGCTGCGACTAATATCAGATCAATAAACGTATTTTCAGGAAGCCCGCGCTTTTTTCCTTCTCTCATGGCCAGAAGCAGCCCGAGCAGCGCGCCCACCGCGATAATAATGCCGTACCAGTAGATATGGACCGGCCCCAGCTGTACAGCGACCCGGTTTAAGGGTTCAATTGTCTGTCCCATCTCTTTTTTCACCCCGGAGTTATATGTTCATCACTGTTCTAGCGTTCATGCAGCGTATCATTTAACCGATCCGAAAATTGCTGGGCCGCATGGTAGCCCATGTTTTTCAGCCGATAGTTCATCGCTGCAACTTCGATGATAACGGCCAGATTTCGGCCGGGACGGACCGGCAGCACGAGCCTCGGCACTTCCGTGTCAATCAGCTTGATTTTTTCTTCGTCCAGCCCGAGCCGGTCGTATACTTTGTCCTGATCCCAGAGCTCAAGATGAATAACAAGAGAAACCCGTTTATAGTTGCGGACCGCCCCTGCACCGAACAATGTCATGACGTTAATAATGCCGAGGCCGCGTATCTCCAGAAGATGCTGGATCAGCTCCGGAGCGCTTCCGACCAGCTCGGACTCCCCCTCCTGACGAATCTCGACGGAATCATCGGCAACAAGCCGGTGCCCGCGTTTCACAAGCTCCAACGCCGTTTCGCTTTTCCCGACGCCGCTTTCGCCGGTAATCAGCACCCCGACGCCGTAGACATCCACAAGGACGCCGTGAACGGCCGTCATCGGCGCCAGCCGGGATTCCAGATAATTAGTAATCATGCTGCTCAGCCGCGTTGTCTTCATCTTCGACTGCAGAATCGGAACATTCCGTTTGTTCGACGAAGTGATAAATTCCTGAGGCACTTCGATACCGCGCGAGATGACAATACACGGCGTCTGCGATGTACAGATCTGAGACGTACGCTTGTAACGTTCATCCACACTCAGTTCGTTAAAAAAAGAAAGCTCGGTCCGTCCGAGCAGCTGCAGACGGCGCCTCGGATAGTAAGTAAAGTAGCCGGCAATCTCAAGACCTGGCCGCGAGATATCACTGACAATAATCTCGCGTTCGATCCCTTTTTCGCCGCTTACCAGTTTAAGATCAAAATGTTCAATCAGTTCACTGACGCGCACTTTATTCATAAGCGATATCTGCTGCCGGACCCCATTGGGCCCGCTTCTTTCTTCATCGTGCACCTGAGCGGCATTCGTAAACTCCGGCCAGGCCGGCCTGCACTCCGAAAGCGTAAATTCCGCCGCAGCAAAAGCGTACATACCGGCGAGAAAATTTTTTTACCCTCCTTCGCTGTCTCCGATTGCGCCGGGCTGCCCGGCCCGGCGTTCCCGCAGGTTTTCCGTCTGTTCCCGCTCATCGTCGTTTTCCGATGCGAAATGAGCCGCTGCGATGTGAAAATATAATTTTACCCTGCCTTATACACAGCAAAGCTCCTCCTGCAATGCTTACTTACGCCGGAGCGGTTTGATAATAAAAGTCTGAATGATCAGCTGACAGACAGCCATGATGATGGCCACGATCAGCGCGCTTCCGAATCCGTCGATCTGAAAACCGGGCCCAATGATGGCCGATGTCAGATAAAGCATCAGCGCATTGATGATGAAAATAAAAAAGCCCAGCGTCAGAACCGTGGCCGGGAGTGAAAAAAGAATCAGCACCGGACGCACAAAGGCGTTCAGGAAGGAAAGAATGACGCTCGCCGCAAACGCAGTACCGATACCCGAAATGTGAACCATCGTATGCAGATAGCCTGCCAGCGTCATTAAGATAATCATATTGATGATAATATTGAGCAAAGTATTGGCAAACCACTTGTTCAACAAACGCATTCACACTTTCTGTTCCGGAATGATGAAATAGGCCAGAAAATAGCCGATGAGACAAGGAAAAACAGCCGTCGCCAAAGCCAGAATGAGAAAAGCGATCCGGATCACCGTTGGATCAATATTAAAATATTCACCGATGCCGCCGAGAACACCTCCGACAATCCGATTACTTTCCGAGCGAAACAGCCTCTTATGCATAGCACTTTCCTCCTGTCGCTTTCCGCCGTAATTTAACTATAACCTCTCGGAATACAGAATAACAAGCGGAATCTAATGATTTCAAAAAAAGATTCACATTCCCGGAGCAATCGGCCGATTTTTGTTTCGGGCGGAGCGGGCGAGGCGCTTTTTCAGCGCGCCTTCTCGGCCGTGCGCTCCGGTTTACCGGCACGGTCGTCCATTCGTTTCCGATCCCTTTCCAGAACCGGCTTTAAATACCTGCCTGTATACGATTCCGGAATTTCAGCCACTTGTTCCGGTGTGCCGGAGGCTACGACCATGCCTCCGCCGTCGCCGCCTTCGGGTCCGAGATCGATTAGGTAATCCGCGGATTTTATCACATCAAGATTGTGCTCGATGATCAAAACGGTGTCGCCGCTGTTGACCAGTTCCTGAAGAACGGCAAGCAGCCGGGCTATATCGTCGGTATGGAGCCCGGTCGTCGGCTCATCCAGAATATAGAGTGCGCGCCCCTTCGTCCGCCTGTAGAGCTGGGACGCCAGTTTGACCCGCTGCGCCTCGCCGCCGGACAGCGTTGTTGCCGGCTGGCCGAGACGGATATAGCCGAGACCGACTGCAAAAAGCGGCTCCAGCCGGCGTTTGATCCTCGGCACATTTTTGAAGAACTCCAGTCCTTCTTCCACGGTCATGTCAAGTACATCGGCGATTGTTTTTCCTTTATAGGTTACGTCAAGCGTCTCGCGATTATAACGTTTGCCGTGGCAGACTTCGCAAGGTACATAAACATCGGGCAGAAAGTGCATCTCAATCTTGATAATCCCGTCTCCGGTACATGCTTCGCAGCGCCCGCCTTTTATGTTGAAGCTGAAACGGCCTTTTTTATAACCTCTTACTTTCGCCTCGTTCGTGGCGGCGAACACCTCGCGGATCATATCAAATACACCCGTGTAGGTTGCCGGGTTGGAACGCGGCGTGCGGCCGATCGGCGTCTGATCAATCTGGATGACCCGGTCAAGCTCCTTGATCCCCCGGATCCGCTTAAATTCGCCGGGCGCTTCCCGGCGGCCGTTCAGCTTCTGGGCAAGCGCCTTAAACAAAACCTCGTTGACAAGGGTGCTTTTTCCGGAGCCGGAAACCCCGGTGACAACGGTCATGACGCCGAGCGGAAAACTGACGGTAATATTCTTCAGATTATTGGCACCGGCACCTTCAACTTTGATCGCCCGTTTTGTGACTTTTCTCCGTTTCCGCGGAATGGGAATAAATTTCTTCCCGGAAAGGTACTGCCCGGTCAGCGAATGCTCATTCTCCATGATCTCTTTCGGCGAACCCTGCGCCGTAATCTGCCCGCCGTGTTCCCCAGCGCCCGGACCAACGTCAATAATGTAATCCGATGCGAGCATCGTATCTTCGTCATGTTCGACAATGATCAGCGTATTGCCGAGATCACGCATATTGAGCAGCGTCCGGATCAGCCGGTCATTGTCGCGCTGATGCAGGCCGATCGACGGCTCATCCAGGATATAAAGCACCCCCATCAGCTGTGAACCGATCTGCGTCGCCAGACGGATGCGCTGCGCTTCGCCGCCCGAGAGCGTCCCGGCGGCACGGCTCAATGTCAGGTAATCCAGCCCGACATCGATCAGGAACTGAGTGCGCTGTTTAATCTCGCGCAGAACCAGGCGGGCGATCGACTGCTCCTTCGCAGTCAGATTCAGTGAATCAAAAAATTTTAATGATTCTCTGATCGGAAGTTCCGTCACCTCGCCGATGTGCTTGCCTCCGATTTTCACGGCCAGCGCTTCCGGGCGGAGACGATAGCCGTGGCAGGACGGGCAGGCTTTCTGCGTCATGTACTCCGACATTTGTTCACGGGTAAAATCGGAGGCCGTCTCCCGATAGCGGCGGGCGATATTCGGAATGACCCCTTCAAAATACATGTCCTTATCACGAACGTCGCCGAACTCGTTCTCATAATGAAAATGGATGCGCTCCATCCCTGCTCCATAAAGAATGATCTTCCATTGATCTTTGGGAAGATCGCGGACCGGCACATTCATATCGATCCCGAAATGGGAACAGGCGGCCCGCAGCAGCTGAGGATAGTACTGCGAGCTCGTCGGTTCCCACGCCGCGATGGCGCCGTCCGACAGCGACTTGTCCGGATCCGGTATCACCAGATCCGGATCCACTTCCATTCTTGAGCCGAGGCCGTCACAGTCGGGACAAGCCCCGAATGGACTGTTAAACGAAAACAGTCTCGGCTCCATCTCGCCGATGGAAAAGCCGCAGTACGGACAGGAATGCTGTTCGGAAAAAAGCAGCTCTTCTCCGCCGATGATATCGACGACAACCCGGCCGCCCGATAACCCGGTCGCCGCTTCGAGCGAATCGGACAGCCGCCCTTCGATCCCCGGTTTGAGAATGATCCGGTCAATCACGACGTCGACGTTGTGCTTTTTATTTTTTTCCAGTTTTATTTCATCAGCTACTTCACGCATCTCGCCGTCCACACGGACGCGGACATACCCTTTTTTCTTAATCTCCTCGAAGACTTTGGCCTGGGTCCCCTTCCTTCCGGATACAATCGGCGCCAGAATCTGCAGTTTCGTCCGTTCCGGATAAGCGAGCACCCGGTCCGCCATCTGTTCAATTGTCTGCGAGGTAATCTCAATCCCGTGATTCGGGCAGAACGGGTGGCCGACGCGTGCGAACAGCAGGCGCAGATAATCATAAATCTCGGTGACCGTTCCGACCGTCGACCGGGGATTATGGCTGGTTGTCTTCTGATCAATCGAAATGGCCGGCGACAGCCCTTCAATTGCGTCGACATCCGGCTTATTCGTCTGGCCAAGGAACTGGCGGGCGTATGCGGACAGCGATTCCACATAGCGCCGCTGCCCTTCGGCATAGATCGTGTCGAAGGCGAGCGAGGACTTCCCGGAACCGGACAGGCCGGTAATGACGACCATCTTATCCCGCGGGATCGTCACATTGACATTTTTCAGATTGTGTTCGCGTGCGCCCTTAACAACAATATTTTCCAACACCATAGGCCCGTTATCCCTCCGCCTTCAGTTCGTAGATAATATCCCTCAGTTCGGCAGCTCGCTCGAAGTCGAGTGTTTTTGCCGCTTTTTTCATTTCCTGTTCCATGCTGACGATTGTTTTCTTACGCTCGGACTTCGTCAGTTTCCGTTTTTTCTTCTTTCCGCTGCCGTTGCCGCTCTCCACGGAATAGGTTGCCTGGATCAGTTCCGGTATCGCCTTTTTGATGGTTTGAGGAGTAATGTGGTGAACTTGGTTAAACGCCGCCTGAATTTTGCGCCGGCGCGCGGTTTCATCCATTGCCGTCCGCATCGAATCGGTGATGCGGTCCGCATAGAGGATCACCTTGCCTTCCGCATTGCGCGCCGCACGTCCGATCGTCTGAATCAGCGAGCGTTCGGACCTCAGGAAACCCTCCTTGTCCGCATCCAGTATCGCAACCAGCGAAACCTCAGGAATATCCAGGCCCTCTCTAAGCAGGTTGATGCCGACCAGTACATCGAATTCGCCGCGGCGCAGGTCGCGGATGATTTCGATCCGATCCAGTGTCTTGACTTCCGAATGCAGATAGCGTACCTTGACACCCATTCCTTTCAGATAATCGGTCAGATTTTCGGCCATCTTCTTCGTCAGCGTTGTAACCAGCACACGCTCCCCATGTTTCACACGAAGATTGATCTCATCAAGCAGGTCGTCGATCTGCCCCTTGATCGGCCGCACTTCGACTTTCGGGTCCAGCAGCCCGGTCGGACGGATAATCTGCTCAATCGGTTTTCCCGAGTGCTCCAGTTCGTAGTCGGCCGGCGTTGCCGAGACATAGACGATCTGGTTCACCTTCTCCTCAAACTCCTCGAATTTTAACGGACGGTTGTCCTTGGCCGAGGGCAGGCGGAATCCATGCTCCACAAGCACATTTTTCCGTGCTTGATCGCCATTGTACATCGCCCTGACCTGAGGCAGCGTGGCATGGGATTCATCCACCATAATCAGAAAGTCTTCCGGAAAATAATCCATCAGCGTATAAGGCGCTTCGCCTGCTTTTCTAAACGTCAGATGACGGGAATAGTTTTCGATGCCGGAACAGAATCCGACTTCCTCCATCATCTCCAGATCATAGCGTGTCCGCTGCTCAAGGCGCTGTGCTTCCAGCAGTTTTCCGTTGTCGCGCAGCTCCTTCAGTCTTTCCTCCAGTTCATCCTGAATATTCGTAATGGCGCGTTTCATTTTCTCCTGTCCCGTAACAAAGTGGGACGCAGGGTAGATGGCGACATGTTCCCGCTCGCCGACAATTTCCCCCGTCACCGGATCCATCTCGGTCAGGCGCTCGATTTCATCGCCGAAAAATTCAACGCGGATACAGTGATCGTCCCGCGAGGCCGGAAAAATTTCGACAACGTCCCCATGCACCCGGAACGTTCCGCGGCTGAAATTGATGTCATTGCGCGTGTACTGGATATTGACCAGTTCGCGCAGCATCGCGTCGCGGTCTTTTTCCATCCCGGGCCTCAGCGAAACAACAAGCGAACTGTATTCTTCAGGAGAACCCAGCCCGTAAATGCACGAAACGCTCGCTACGATAATGACATCGCGTCTTTCGAACAGAGAGCTGGTAGCCGAGTGCCGCAGTTTATCGATTTCGTCATTAATGCTTGAATCCTTTTCTATATAGGTATCCGTCTGCGGAATATACGCTTCCGGCTGATAGTAATCGTAATAGCTGACAAAATACTCGACCGCATTATTCGGAAAAAAATCTTTAAACTCGCTGTAAAGCTGGCCGGCAAGCGTCTTATTGTGGGCGATGACCAGCGTCGGCTTCTTGACCTCGGCAATCACATTGGACATGGTAAACGTCTTGCCTGTTCCGGTTGCTCCGAGCAGAGTCTGATGCTTTTTCCCGTGCCTGATTCCTTCCACCAGCTCGCGAATCGCCGCGGGCTGATCTCCCTGCGGTTTGTAATCTGATACAAGCTGAAAATCCATTCGTCTGCCCTCCAATTGGCATGAATCGTTACTCAAAGTATACCACAGGACACTTTATAAAAGGCAAATGATACGAACAGATATTCTAAAATTATTTTCATAGACAAATAAAACGTCTCCACACATCGCATGGAAACGTTCCGGCCGTTATCAAAATCAGGAATCGGACTTTGCATCCGCACCGATATATTTTTCAATTTCCTGGACAACGGCCTTGGCAGCTTTTCGGCTCAGAATCAGTTTGCCATTCGCCAGAACAAGATTGTCGGGCGATACTTCGTTTGTGATCAAGCAGGCCATGCTCGGAACATACTTTTTAAAAATAATGCGATCATCCTCGGTGAAAATTTCCAGCGGATCGCCTTCTTTTATATTCATTGTTCTTCTCAGCTCGATTGGTATCACAACACGGCCGAGCTCGTCGACTTTTCGTACAATTCCGGTTGATTTCATCTGTTATATTTTGGCTCCCTTCTCTTAATTTAGTAGGCTACTTAAATCAAGAATAGCACAATAAAAGAAAATTCATCAATGATAACTCTTTTGTCGTTCGAATTTTTTTTACAGTGCCTTCGGTCTGACAGTAACATTAAAAAATTGGAACATCCGGGCACGGGACGGCCGCCTCGGATCTCGCTTTCAGAACCTGCGGGCAGCGCACCTCTCAAAGCCGAATTCCATACTTTTTTCTGAAAAGCTGGAAATCGATACGGGCGGCCTCCGCTGCCGGATCCTGTTCCAAAAATAGTATTCGATGCTTCGGTCACGCTTTTGTCTTTCTATTATCCAGCCATTCCTCGGCTTCAAGAAAAAGCAGTCCGATTCGGTGTCCGTCATCCTGATGGATCGGCCCCTTGGCGAAACGCGGTTCCCCGAAGCGGTCGATCACCTCCAGTTTGCAGTAAGCGGCCCGTTGCTGCAGCGCTTCGTAAAAATCATATTCGCCGACAACGTCCTGATCGTTCACACGAAGGATCTCCTCCCCCAGCCTGATGCCCATCCTGTCGCCGAGCGAGTTCGGAATAACGCCGACCACGCGGATACCTTTTGTCGGCCTGATAAAATAGAACGGCCGTTTCTCCCGCAGATAATGATGATATCCGATCAGGGCAAGCCGGCCGATCAGGGCCAGAGCGCCTCCGATAACGGCAAGAAGCGGAAGGTGAAACAGATAAGAAAGGCCGACAAAGAGTCCGGTGACAAAAAAATTCACAAGAAGCCAATGGCCGGTGGTGCGGACGGCCCGTTTCGGGAGCGTATGCGTGATCAGCTGAGCGATTCCGACGCCAAGCGGAAATAGCGCGAAGCCGAACGAATGCCCGGAGCCGGATACAAACGGCCACAGCCCGATCGATCCGACCGGACCTGCGGACGGGACAAGAAAAAACAGCGGAACAATCCACAGTGCGCTCGCTTCATGGGCGCCGACCTTGCTTCCGCGCCGGCTGTCGATCAGACGGGGCGAAGTCTGCCGCGCGCCCCAGCCGTACACGAGCAGGCACTCAATCAGGAGCCCCGTAACAAGAAAAATGCCGAAGGAAAAAAAGTCGACGCCGCGGATGTCGTCAATCCACCCGTTAACAAGCGGATAGGGTGTTCTGATATTGGGGAGCCAATAAGCTACGATCATTGCCGCCCCGCCCGCGATTGCGGGCGAAAGAAAGCGGAGCTGAGTGGTCAGCATAATCAAAAGATAGGCACACGAGAGCAGCACGATCACTCCCGCCGGCAGAGCGGTCCCGGACAGGAGCAGCAACGCTGAACCGAACGCCCCCATGATCAGGCTCGGCGCCACGCTCGCAAATACCGTGTTGAACATCCCGTAAGCCTTAATATGAAACGAAAGCCGTTCCCGCTTGACCCGCTGAATGCTGAACAGGAACAGGCCCAGAACCAGTAAATAAAATACGGGATTATAGAAAAACGAAGCAATCCCCAGAAGTATCGAACGTATGACGTCACCCATCCGCAATTCCCCCAAAACGATCAAATAGAAATTCCCGATATGTTAAGAATACAGCAATTGCATATGATCTGTGAACTAAACTTCCTTCCTTTCGGAAATAAATTCTGTGGCAAAAACAGGTGAATACAAGACAGGGACGAAACCCCGGGACTTTCTCCCCTGTGTCAGCCGGCTTAAAAATGAGTCGAAAGCAGGATCAGCCAAAAAAGAAGAAGCAGGATATTCACAAAAAAAACATAAATATCCTGCCTCTTTCCTATTCGAATGATTTTTCTGAACGCGTTCTATCCGTTTTCCCGTTCACTTAACGGCCTTTTCGATTTCCTGAATCGCCGCGTTAAGCTGGAGATCATTTTTCGGGTTCGTAATCGCGGCCAGTGTTTTTGCTTGCAGCGCATCCGCGGTTTTCTGATCAATCGTGCCCGTGACAGGCAGCCCCGCCGATTGCTGGAAAGCTTTCACGGCCAGTTCCGTATTGGTGCTGAAATAACCGTCCGTCCGTTTCGGATCGAAACCGGCGCCGACAAGCATCTGCTGCGCGTCGGCAACAGACGTCCCCGTCTGATCATACTTCAGCGTCTGTCCGTTTTTCAATGTCAGCGGGCTGGCAAAGAAATAGGCCGGCTGCTGAACTGCGACGGTCGGCTGAATGCCTTTTTTGTGAATCCAGTTTCCGTCCGGAGTCAGCCATTTATCGGTGGTCAGCTTCAGTTCGCTGTTATCGGACAGCGCGATGCCCTGTTGAACCGTTCCCTTGCCGAACGACTTGACTCCGACGAGCGGATAGCCGCCCGCTTCATGAAGCGCACCGGCCAGAATCTCTGAGGCGGAGGCGCTGCCGCCGTCGATCAGGCCGACAATCGGATAACTCTTTTTGGTTTTAAGAGTCGAATAGAACGGCTGTTTTTTACCCTGACGGTCTTCGATCTGGACGACCGGCTTGTTATCTGGAATCAGCAGATTGGCGATTTTCTCCACCGCCTGAAGATAGCCGCCCGGATTGCCGCGGACATCAATGATCAGCCCTTCCATCTTCTGATTCTGAAGCGACGTCAGTGCCTTGGAAAATTCTTTATCCGTATTCTCATTAAATTGAGTGATCGCAATGTATCCGATCGGCCGGCCGTTCTGCTTGATCATCCGGCTGTCGACCGTCTGAATCGGAATAACGTCGCGCTTGATCGAAAACATCAGTTCATTGCTGACCCCGCTGCGCTTGATCCCGATCTTAACCGTCGTCCCTTTTTTTCCGCGGATTTTGGCAACGGCTTGATTGACATCCATCCCGTCGGTAGACCGGCCGTTGATCGAGACAATCTGGTCATTCGGCCTGAGTCCTGCTTTCTCGGCCGGAGAACCCTTTATCGGCGACACGATGCTGATCTTGTTGCCGACCATCTGAACTTCGGCACCGATACCCTGGAAAGAAGAAGACAGAGACTGGTTGAAATCGGAAGCCGACTGAGCGCTCATATAACTCGAAAAGGGATCGCCGAGTGTCTGGATCATACCGTTAATTGCACCGTCATACAGCTTCTGGCTGTCTATTTTCTGAAAATAATCCTTTTCGATCAAATCATGAATCGCCTGCACTTTCGATGCCTCACTGCTAACTGCAGTAGAACCGGAAACAGCAGACGATGCAGGAACGGAAACGGGGTTGTTTCTATTGATAAAACTGAATACCGCATAGGACCCCGCCGCCCCGACGATCAGCGAGACCGCCATCAGCAAAGCGACGACTTTGCCGCTGAATTTTTTCATAAAAAACTGCCTCCTCCAACTCAGTCGCCCAGTCCGCCCGAATCATCCGGGCGATAAATAACCTGAGCGACCGTGATCATACAGCATCAGCGGCCTTTTGTCCAAAAAAGAACATCGACGCCTTCCGGGCTTTCACCTAGTTCAGACTTTGAGGAATTTGCGCACCGAATTCAGGCTGCCCCAGACGCCGATTGCCGCTCCGATCCCGATGAGCAGCAGGCTGAGATTGCTTGTCATCGTCTGATAAGGAATCAACCTGATGAACATTTGAGATAAGCTGCCTCCAAGATTATAATAGGCAAAATGATAAACAATCATAACAAGAATAACCGGAATGATCGAACCAAGTATTCCCATAATCAGTCCTTCAATAAAATAGGGCCAGCGGACAAAGGCATTGGTGGCACCGACGAGCTTCATGATTTCGATCTCGCGCCGCCTTGCCACAATCGTCAGTTTGATCGTATTGGCAATCAGAAAAACGGAGGTAAACAGGAGCCCGATAATCAAAACAATCCCGACATTCCTCGCGATGCTGACAAACTGAAACATCTTTTCAACCGTTCCCTTGCCGTAGCGCACATCGGAAACATACGGCAGGCTTCTGACTTCCTGTGCAACCTGAACGGTCTGCTCCGGGCGGCTCGTTTTCAGAATAAAAACATTGGGCAGCGGATTCTGCTTCTGCAGATCCTGAAAAGTCGATTTGTCGCTGCCCATGCTCTGCAGCAGATTGTTCAGTCCCTGCTGTTTTGACTGAAACGTGACCGACTGGACATTTTTGACCTGCTTGAGATTGCTCTTCAGCTGATTCTGCTGCGTGCCTGTCGCGGACTGGTCGATGTAGACGCGTACCTGTACATCGTTTTCGATATCTCCGGCGATTTTGTTCAGATTAAACATGACCATGAGAAACAATCCGACCAGGACGAGCGACACGGTCACCGCACTCACCGATGCGAAGGTCATCCAGCCGTTGCGGGCAAGGCTCTTAAAGCTTTCATTGATGTGCCTCTTCAGTGTCCTAGGCTTCATAGCCGTATTCACCTTCCTGCTCATCCCGGACAATCATGCCGCTTTCGAGCGCAATGACTCTGTGCCTGACCCGATTCACGATGTCCTTGTTATGCGTCGCCATAACGACCGTTGTCCCCTGTTCATTGATCCGCGTAAAGACCTCCATAATCTGCCAGGACGTCTCCGGATCAAGATTTCCCGTCGGTTCATCGGCAATCAGAACCGGCGGTCTGTTGCAGATCGAACGGGCAATCGACACGCGCTGCTGCTCGCCTCCGGACAATTGATCGGGAAAAGAACGCAGCTTATGCTTCAGCCCGACAAGATCGAGCACTTCCATTACCCGCTTTTTGATCACTTCCGGATCTTCCTCAATGACTTCCAGCGCAAACGCGACATTTTCATAAACCGTCAATTTCGGGAGCAGACGGAAATCCTGAAAAACAACACCGATTTTCCTCCTGAAATAAGGGACCTGCCGTTCTCTGAGCGTAGCAATATTTTTATGGTTAACGAAAATCTTTCCTCTTGTCGGTTTCAATTCTCTGAAGATCATTTTTATGAATGTAGATTTTCCGGCCCCGCTCGGACCGACAATATAGACAAACTCTCCCTGCTTCACGGACAGATCGATGCCGTTCAGCGCCATCACGCCGTTTGGATAAGCTTTCCAGACATTCTGCATCAAAATCATGTCGTCCATTCTGCTGTTTCCCCCGCAATCATTTTGATTGATTTTGACTGAACCGGCGATAAACCGCCGAACTGTTTCCATTAAGATAGCATTCGCACTCGTGTGAAAATTAAGTCGGTCTATCTTCTTGAGTGAACGATTCAGAGTACACGCCAAAAAATACGGTCATAAAAAAGCAACGGACCGTGTGACACACGATGCAACTTATGTATAAAATGACAGATAATCATTTTGAATCATTTTCCATTATACCATTCATATCCGACGTATTCCCTATGAAAATTATTACATTTAAATTTCAAATGTACGAGGCCGATGAGCGTAAAAGGGAACGGATCGGGATCCGGGCGATCACGGAGAGAGTCGTCGGAAAAAAGCAGATCGGGCCAATCGGCTTATTAATGAATGGAATAAAGGCCGGATCAATCAGGAATGAAGGTTTTTCTTGCCTGATCTTCAAACGTTTTCCCCGCATCCGATAGCCGCCGCTCCCTTTCCAGCGCTCCCGGCGCCGCCTAATAACGAGCCTCGAACCTTCCCCCGTTGATGATGCCGATGAATCTCGCCGATCCGCTGCACCCTCAGCGGCGTTTATAAAACCCTTTACCGAACACTTCCGTCGCGTTGGCGATAATAAAAAAAGATTCCGGATCGACCGAATGAACGAGCTGTTTAAGGTGGGTCAGCTCATCCCGCGAAACGACGGTCATCAACATCGGGCGGTTGTCACCTGTGAATCCGCCCTGGCTGATGATCCTGGTTACGCCGCGGTCAATCTCCTGCAAAATGCTGCGTCGCAGCTCGTCTTCTTTATCCGAGATAATCAGTGCCAGCTTCTCCGTATTGAATCCGATCTGTACCACATCGATCACTTTGGCCTGCAGATAGATACTGATCAAAGCATACAGAGCCGATTCCAGCGAAATAAAGAAGGCGGACGAAAGGACGATCAGTCCGTCAATAACCGAGACACAAAGGCCGATCGAAAGCCCGGAAAAGCGCTGAATGACCTGACCGGCCAGCGCGGTGCCGCCGGTCGATCCGCGGCCGCGGAAAACGATGCCCAGTCCGAGACCGACGCCGATTCCTCCGAACAACGCGCCGAGAAGCGGATTGTTCGTTGCGGGCGGCCAATCCGCCGTCAGAAAAACGGAAAGCGGCAGAAACAGTGTGCCCAATAATGTCTTCAGCGCATAATCGAGATAGCCGAAACTTTTGCCAAGTATCAGCACCCCGCCGATATACAGCGGTATGTTGATCGCCCAAATCACGAAAGAGGGCTCCCAGCCGAGCGTCCAATGCAGAATAATACTGATGCCGCTCACTCCGCCGGCTGCAATTCGGTTCGGCAGCTGGAAAACATTAAACGCGATCCCGACGATTGCCGATCCGATCAGAACGTACAAATAATCCGACACGGCCGCTATCCGCCCGCGGGAGACAGCGGCGTGTTTGTCCCTTTTCCATAAAAAATCCATAATCAATCTCCTTCATCCCAAACCGGTAAACCCGAATTCCATTGTCCGCAAGAAAACTCTCACTGCGCAAAGCGCGCTCCTTATCCGGCAGCTCATCTTTTAAAAAATCAGTGTATTCCTTCAGTTTAGCATAAAAAAGAAACCGCCCTGAGCTGAACGTGCACTCATAAGGCGGCCTTGTCTGCTCTACTGATGTTTTCGTACGATTCAGAGATGCAGCCGCAAGTAAGCATCGATGAACGGATCGAGATCGCCGTCCATCACGCGATTGACATCTCCGATTTCCACGTTTGTCCGGTGGTCTTTGACCATCGAATAGGGATGGAAGACATAGGAACGGATCTGGCTGCCCCATCCGATCTCTTTCTGTTCGCCGTGAAGCGCAGCCTTCTCCGCTTCCCGTTTTTCTTCTTCCAATTGATACAGCCGCGCTTTCAGCATTTTCATCGCCTGGTCCCGGTTCTGAAATTGCGACCGTTCAGACTGGCAACTGACGACAATGCCGGTCGGCAGGTGCGTCATGCGGACGGCGGATGAAGTCTTGTTGATGTGCTGCCCGCCGGCGCCGCTTGATCGGAAAACATCGACGCGGAGATCTTCCGGCCTGATTTCGATATCAATATCGTCATCAATCTCCGGTATGACTTCGCATGAAACGAATGACGTATGGCGGCGCCCGGCCGCATCAAACGGCGAAATTCTGACAAGGCGGTGGATCCCTTTTTCCGCCTTCAGGTAGCCGTAAGCATCTTTGCCTTTAATCAGAAGTGTCACGCTTTTCACGCCGGCTTCATCGCCCGGCAGATAGTCCAGAGTCTCGACCGTGAATCCTTTGCTCTCCGCCCAGCGCGTGTACATGCGCAGCAGCATCGACGCCCAATCCTGAGCCTCCGTGCCGCCGGCGCCAGGATGCAGTTCAAGAATCGCGTTGTTTTTATCGTGCGGTCCGCTGAGCAGCAGCTGCGTTTCATAACGGTTGAACGCTGCGCGTGCTTCCGACAGCGACTGCTCCAATTCATTCTTAAGATCGGCGTCTTCCTCTTCCCTGACCAATTCGTATGCAACCTGCAGATCTTCAAATTTCGATTCCAATTCGCCCAGACTGTCGACTTTGCTTTTCAGATCGTTTGATTCATCGATCACTTTCTGAGCCTTTTCATTGTCGTCCCAGAAACCGGGCATCGTCATTTTTTCTTCCAGTTCGGCGATTCGGGCCTTTTTGTTATCTAAGTCAAAGAGACCCCCTAAATTCTTTGAGACGGCCTTCCATCTCATCGATTTCGTGCTTCATTTCCGGCAAATCCATAGCTCATCCTGCTTTCCCTCTGTCCGGCTCATTTGCCGTGGCAGTTTTTGTATTTTTTCCCGCTGCCGCATGGGCAGGGATCGTTGCGCCCGACGTGCATCTTATTGACATAGGGCTTTCTTTTTTGGGGCGCACTGTCCTTGCCGCCCGAAATGACGTGCAATCCGTTAGCCACGCGTTCCCGCTGGACAGGCTGCTCCTGAATTTCGGCCTTCATCAGAATGTTGACCGTTTCTTCCTCGATACCGGCGACCATTTCTTCGAACATTTTAAACCCTTCAACCTGATAGGCCCGGTAAGGGTCGATCTGTCCATACGCCCGCAGATGGATTCCTTCGCGGAGCTGCTCCATTGCGTCGATATGGTCCATCCATTTCGTGTCAACCGTCCGCAGCATGACCACGCGTTCAAACTCGCGCATCCGTTCGGGTGTAAAGTTTTTCTCTTTTTCATCATAGCGGGCAAGTGCTTTCCCGCACAGATCCTCGATCATCTCTTCCGGATCCTTGCCCTCCAGATCCTTAATCGAAAGGACGCCTTCATCAAACAGTTTGGCGTTCAGATAATCGATGATTCCGTCCAGGTTCCAGTCCTCCGGCACCTCGTGTTCCGGCGTGTGAGCATGGATAAGATTGGTGATCACCGTTTTTATCATATTCTCGATGTCCGGTCTGAGGTTCTCCGACTCCATGACTTCCATGCGCTGCTTGTAGATAATTTCACGCTGCTGCCGCATCACATCGTCGAATTTCAGCAACTGTTTGCGGGCATCAAAGTTATTGCCTTCGACACGTTTCTGCGCGGATTCGACCGATCGGCTGACAATCTTGCTTTCGATCGGCTGATCGTCGTCCATGCCGAGTTTTTCCATCATGCCTTTCATCCGGTCGGATCCGAACCGCCGCATCAGATCGTCCTCGAGCGAAAGATAGAAACGCGACATGCCCGGATCTCCCTGACGGCCGGAACGTCCGCGCAGCTGGTTATCGATACGCCGCGATTCATGCCGTTCCGTACCGAGAATAAAAAGTCCGCCAAGTTCCGTCACGCCTTCGCCGAGCTTAATGTCGGTCCCGCGTCCGGCCATATTGGTGGCGATGGTCACCGCTCCGACCTGGCCGGCATTTTCGATGATTTCCGCTTCACGTGCATGATTCTTCGCGTTCAGTACATTATGCGGGATCCCGTGCCTTTTCAGCATCTTTGAAAGCAGCTCGGACGTTTCCACGGCAACCGTGCCGACCAGCACAGGCTGGCCGCGATGATAGAGCGTTGAAATTTCTTCAACGACCGACTTGAATTTGCCCTTTTTCGTTTTATAGATCAAATCCGGTTTGTCCTCGCGAATAACCGGTTTATTGGTCGGTATCACGATCACGTCCATGTTATAAATGCTCTGGAATTCTTCCTCTTCAGTCTTAGCCGTACCGGTCATGCCCGCGAGCTTGCCGTACATGCGGAAGTAGTTCTGCAGTGTGATCGTCGCCAGTGTTTTGCTTTCGCTCTGAATTTCAAGGCCTTCCTTGGCCTCGATCGCCTGATGCAGGCCCTCGCTGTAGCGGCGTCCCTGCATCAGCCGCCCGGTAAACGGATCGACAATAATGATCTCGCCGTTCTGGACCACGTAATCCGTATCGCGGTGCATGATCGCATGCGCCTTCAGCGCCTCGCTCACATGATGGTTAATCAGCACATTCGAGTAGTCGTACAGGTTCTTGATATGAAAAAAGTTCTCTGCCTTCGTCATTCCTTCTTCGGTCAGCTGGACCGACTTCGTCTTCAGATCGACGGTATAATCCTGCTTCTCTGTCAGGAGGCGGGCAAACTGATTCGCCCGCACATAAAGATCCGTCGACTTTTCGGCATTGCCGGAAATAATCAGCGGCGTCCGCGCTTCATCGACTAAAATAGAATCCACTTCATCGACGATTGCATAATTCAGCGGGCGCTGAACCTTTTCTTCTTTATAAATCACCATGTTGTCACGCAGATAATCGAAACCGAACTCATTGTTTGTCCCATAAGTAATGTCCGCTGCATAGGCCTTTCGCTTCTCCTCGGGGGACAATCCGGACGAATTCAGGCCGACCGACAGGCCGAGAAAATTATACAGAAAACTGAGCTGCTTCGCATCGCGCGAGGCCAGGTAATCGTTCACCGTCACCAGGTGAACGCCCTTGCCGGTCAGAGCGTTCAGATACAGCGGCATCGTCGCGACGAGCGTTTTCCCTTCGCCGGTTTTCATCTCGGCGATGTTGCCCTGATGCAGAGCAATCGCACCAATCAGCTGAACATAATAAGGCGTCAGCCCGAGAATGCGCGTCGAGGCCTCCCGGACAACCGCGAAGGCTTCAGGCATAATATCTTCAAGCGTTTCGCCGTTAGCCAGCCGTTCCCTGAATTCCGGAGTTTTCGCCTGAAGCTCATCATCGGTCAGCGCCTTCATCTCATCTGCCCTACCGTCGATTACATGGGCCACTTTTTCCATTTTTCCAAGTTTGCGTAGGCTTGTGTCACCCAAAACTTTTTTGAGCATTCCTATCATGCCTATATACACCTCATTTCAGGCTTTTGAAAACGCACCGCCCCCGGCACGTCCAAATACCATTAGGATCTCGCTTCTCGTCTGCAGTCTGCAGTTATCAATCCGACACTCCGGCATTTCTTTAAAACTTTGTGTCTCGGATTTCATCGGTTCAACATCTTTTTTATTTTAACAATGTCGGCGTGTGATGACAATAACTCCGTCCGCACGCCGCCTTCTAAGAAAGACTGCTCATCTCCGCTGCCCTCTTCATTGTCTCGTTCTCACCCTGAACAGTACGCTCCATTAAAACCCTTCGTCCGGCAAAGAAATTTTACGTCGTGTTCCCGCATTTCCAATCGGATCGGATCAGGCCTGCGGAAAAATTTATTTTGCGCAGATTAAAAAGATAGGCAATTAATTTTAAGTATACGCTAAAATAACAGGCTTGAAAACAGATTGGCGGAATTTATACGGCAAGGATTTAATGTCTTTATGGATGCAGGGCTTTCACTCATTTTTTGCGGATATCCGGGAGGAACGGGCTTATTGGCCGCCTGCCGATCGCAGACCGGGCGGCTTAAAAAACGTTTTAAAAAGGAGATTCACAAATTGTGAATCTCCCGGATCTTCATTTTTAAATTTTTATCGGCCTATTCCTGATCGATCAGCCCGTAGCGGCCGTCTTTGCGGCGATAAACGACATTGGTCGTGCCGCTTTCCGCGTTTTTAAACACGAAGAACGAATGGCCGAGCATATCCATCTGCAGGATCGCTTCTTCCACCGTCATCGGTTTAAACACAAACCGTTTTTTGCGGACCACATCCTGAAGCTCTTCGGGTGCCTGTGTCCCGGTCTCCAGCGTTCCGGTCGTCGTCCCGCCCGCCGAGGTACTTGATTCCTGGCGCGCCTGGCGGATATCCTGCCGGCTCTTACGATTGACTTTCGTTTTATATTTCTTGATCTGGCGCTCCAGTTTGGTAACCACCAGATCGATAGCTGTATACATATCTTCCTGCCCAACTTCAGCTCTCAAGAGAAGCCCCTGCATCGGAATGGTGACCTCAATCACCTGTTCCTTATTATGAACACGCATGTTCACACGCGCCTCTGTTGCCAGCGGCAGGCTGAAATACTTTTCAAGCTTGCCGATTCTTTTCTCTGCATAGCTCTGCAGAGAGGGTGTCATCGCAATGTTTTCTCCACGAATGTTAATATTCATAAGAAAGCCTCCCTTCAATATTATATATTTTCGTCATGACGATCCTTATTCCTGCCTAAACTTTAAAAAGCTTTAACAAAAAGCGCTTTCACAGACACATTTCCGACATAATCATGCTGACCTCCTTTCCCCGACACATTCATGCAAAAAAAGCACTGATTTCATGCAATAATACAATTGAAAGAAGGGCAATGAAAGCGCTATTTTGTATTGACGCGCCATTGAATTCTTCATATAATGAATACGCAGTAGAAGATAATCCTTTTAAGTGATAAGTTTCACAGGCGTGTTAGGTCACTTGGTGTTAAGATGAAAGTTTTTGATAAGTATCTTCTTTGTGATTAATTTCTCAAAGTTTATTGAGACGGTGAATACATCTCAAAAAGGGGTTTTTAAAATGACTGTTAAAAAGGAAGAAATTATTGAACTGTTCGAAAAGCTCAATGAAGATGAAAAAGAATCCACTTACAATTACTTGCAGTTCCTCGCGAGCCTTAATAGAGAAGAAACAACCCACGAAGCTGTTGCAGCCAGATGAAACAGCTGAATGCTAATGAAAGGCCCATCCGGATGTTCTGAACGGATGGGCCGCTTTATTATACTATTTAAAAATTTCCAGGGATTCTCGCACGAGCGGGAGGTGCCGCTTACTGCGGCATGAAGCCGTCCCGGTCCCCTCAGGAAAAATCCGGATGTCATAGAGATGAATTGCTGATATGCTCATCAACCGTACCGTCCCGGGGAAAGTCCGGTGAAACCAGATTCCCTCGGGGTGATTTTATTTTTATGATCATCCCTCCGACTCGCCCAAGCCGGCAGACGGCATGCTTCTGTGTTGATTGCGCATCGGCCTCTAGCAGCACGTTCAACTGCTGCTGAAAACAGCATAGTACCCAGGCGCGTTTTCAATTCTGATTATCCGCATTTATTGATTCTCACTGTCGGAATTCTGCGTTTTACTGTTGATTTTTTGCCTGTAACTGCTGATATCGGGCAGCTTACTAACGATACAGCGGCGGTTACTGGTGTATAGGCAGCTTACCGATGAGTTTCCAGCGGTATACCCGGTGATTTTCATCCGAATGCCGATAAATAAGCGGCAAGCGAAGAAAAAAGCGGACATTTTCGCAAAGCTTCATCCGCACACGAATCGCTTGCAGAGACGTTTATCGCCGCCCGCATTGCCCCGCCACCCGCCTTTCAGAAGAGCGGCCGCCGCTGCGTTCTGGTTATGGACACCTAAACATGGCCTGAGAAGTCCCTCAGTTTATTTCTCATTGAAGAAAGAATTCAGCCGGATGAAGCTGAACCGTCTTATTCCTTTTTGTCGAAAAACATGCCGTCTTTTGTCGATCCCTGAAAAGGATTGCGGTAGCGGCTGACCGAATGTTTGCGATGCCGGAATTGATTCATGTCATTGATAATACTCTGCTTAATCTCCTGCATCGCCGCATTAATTTCATGATTCATATCGGCAACTTTTTCTGTGAGCCGCTTATCCTCATTACTTGACATCCGGGGAAGCCGGAGCAGGATCTTTCCCCGATCATCCAGCAGTTGCTGTAATTTTTCGATCAACGCTTCACGATCCGTCTGATCCGCCCGATCCAGCAGTTTTTTTATAGCTAACGTCTGTTCATAAAGTTCATGGAAGATCATCTCAGACACGATCTCTTTTCGGCTGCTTTTTCTGCGTGATCTCGATAACCTGCTTCCATGTGTCCCGGAACATGACCATGATATTCTCCGCGCTGTCCAGAAGCTTCCGATCGTCTTTCATATTGACCGCGATCAGACTGCGGTTGACAAAATCATAAAGGCGCATCATTTCCTGCGCGATCGGCTGCTTCTGATCGAGTGTCGCCATCAGTTCGCTTATGATCGCCTGTGCCTTTTGCAGATAAGTATTTTTGCCGGCGATATCATGATTATCGATAGCCATACGCGCCTGTCTGATAAATTTAATGCAGCCGTTATACAACATGAGCGTCAGTTCGCCCTGCGTTGCCGTCAGTATGGAATTCCGCTGATACGCCTTGTATGCATTTGCCGGCAATATAAAAGCACCGCCTTTCATTAGATTCATTATCCATTACTGCTGATAAAGTTCTGCAAATAAGTCGACTGCTGATTGGCCGTCTGAATCGCCTGCTCCATTGCATTAAATTGCGTGTAATAGCGGTCTTCAACGCTGACAAGCTTGGTCTTCTCTGCAGAAATCTGAGTCGTTAAATTATCAATATTCTGGCCGAGAAAATATTGCTGATCGGCCATGCTGGTATTTCCGGCTTTCTGCTCGATCTGAGTCATTGTATCGGAGATGGTCGCGCTCAGCCGCTGCATCAGGCCCTGCTGCGACGTATCCGTACTCGTCGTGCCATCCGCATTGGTTACCGTTCCGCTATTGGTGAAAAGAGCCATAACCGCCTGCGAATTGGTGCTGATTGCATTCTGCAGTTTCGTCGGATCGGAAATAGTGAGCTGTCCGTGCTGTGTGTAATCTGAACTGACCGTAATGCCGATTTGCGCTAGCTGGCTGATCGTCGAATCGCCCGTTCCGCTGACACGGCCATAAAGATCGATCCGCATCTGCGACAGCGCCGTGCTCAGAACACTGTCGTTCGAGATCATCCCCTGCTGCGCTTTGGTATTCCAGTTGGAGATATCGGTAGCCGACATCTGCGACTGCTGAATGCTCGACAGCGGCAGATAATTCGGATCCGCTGTTTCGTCAATTTTACTGTTGATCTGGCTGATGGTGCTGTTGTATAAAGTGATAAAGTTGTTAATTGCAGTTGTTACCGAACTCGTATCATTCGTCACATTCAGGGTTGCCGAACCACTCCCCGTCAGCGTAAATGTCGTCCCGCCGATGGTAAAAGTGTTGCTCGCTCGCGTGGTAGATAGCCCATTTATTGTAAATGACGCATTCTGCCCGTGAACTGTCGTTGCATCTGTTGTACCTAAGCCCAGCGTTTGGTTAAAAAAGTTAACGGAATTGCCCTTGTCGACCGCCGAGATCTCACTGCCTGTTCCGTCCTTCGCTACAAGATTGCCGGTGTCTGCCCGCGTCATCACAACTGTTTCGGTCTGTGAATCATAGAAGGCACTGATCCCCGCATTGGACTGCGTAATCTGCGTCAGCATGTCATTCAATGATGTACTCGGACTGAAGGAAAAGTCCTGCGGCGTATTGGCATTGCCGCTGGAATCATAGGTTTGTATTGAGAGATCGGCCGTGTCGTAGCTGTAATCAGATGTAATGGTTGAGCCGGCCGCGACCTGACTGCCGAACGTGATCTGACCGGTCGTCGTATTAATATAAGCCTTGCCGGGATCGACACTCGACGGTGCCGACGTCCCGAACGACAGATTACTATTGGCAGCAGAATAAGTAGTCGGATTGCCTGAGCCATCATCTACCGAAATGTTCGTATTCAAATCCGGGCTACTGTCGATATATCCATTTTTCAATTGAAAAACCGTGCCCGCCGTCGAAACACTCGTTTTTTCGCTTGATACCTGATGAGAAGTCCACGATACGTTATTCAAATTGGACGCCTGGCTCCAGAGACTCTTCGTTGGATCAAAAGTTGCGTCCGTTTTTACTATTGTGCTGCCGTTAATGTGAGCCGAAGTAGCCAGCTGACTAACGTCCATCGTGTAAGTCGTATTTCCGGCCGTGGTTCCCGCTGTTGCTGTTGCAACTGCGGCATTGCTGCTATCCACTGTCTTAGTTAGATAAGTTCCCTGCAGGCCCATCGTCTGGACGTTGGTCTGCAAAGTCTGAAGCAGGGTATTCATCGACCGGTAATCGTCACGCTGCCATTCGAGCTGCTGCTGGGTCTGCTGCATCTTAATCAGCGGTTCAGCCGCGGACGCCATCAGTTTGGCGACGATGCTATCCGTGTCGATTCCGCTGACAAGCCCGCTGATCGCGTTCGAATTTTTATAACCAATTAGACTGTTAATCTCCTGAATCGTGATCCCCGATGAATTGCTTGAACTGGATGAACTGGAAGAACCCGTGATCAAACTGCTGAAATTAGTCATTCACATTCGCCTCCTGATCTAATCCTATTTTTTTAAACATGGCGGTTCAGCATCAGCCCCATCTCCTGCATGACCGCCGCATAAAAGTCCAATTCTTTCTTCGGCGGGATCTCGCGAATCACTTCGTGAGTCCGCACATTGATGACCTGCACATAATAACGGTCCAGTTTATCATAAAAAACATAATGCAGCCGTGTCTGGACCGGCTGCAGCGCCTTGTTGGCTTCCGAGGTCAGCTGCTGCAGCCGTTTCTTTGTAGCGGACGTCGTATCCGTTTGATCACTCTGATTAGTGCCGGTACTTTGAACGGTCGGCGCATCCGGCCGCATCGACGGGAGGACCCCCGAAGCACCGCCCGAAAGCGATCCAAGGAACACATCCATGATTCTTCCCCCTCTGAACTATTTCCGATCTATTATAGATATCGGCTGTCAGAAGGCGATGGTTTAGCGGCAAATTCCGTTCCGCTATTTCGAAAGGGTCATTTCTTCAGCTCTTTTTGCAGGTCACTGACTGCGGAGAAAATAAGCCGGCCATTCATGATACACTCGTTTAAAAAAACGTCTATTTCTTTCAGTATTGTTTCAGCTTTTTGCAGCGGATCGCCAATGCCCCGTATCGTTTCAGCCACCTTATTGAAATGCTCCGTCTGGACGCGCATCATCGGAACAATCAGGCTTTGATAAAAGCCGTTTTTCTGCATCTTTCGCAAATAATGATTCACTTTTTCAATCTTTGCAGTGATTTGGCCCGCTTCTTCGCCGCGATCGGCCGATTTTTTTAATTGTCTCAGAGATTTTAAGATTTTTTCAAAAGACTCATTTAATTCGCTTCCCTTCCGCAGCACTCTTTCAATCTTGTCGGGAATGATCGGCCGATCGTATTGATTGCGGCAATCATACCATCCGCCGCGGACTGTGTCCGGTTTCAGTTCTTTCATCAATTGATGCAGGGGAATAAACGGTGCACCGGCAATCGCCGCTCCGCCGCTGGTTGTATTAAAAACATGCCGTTCCGGGGCGGCCTGCAAATACAGTTCGATCTGTCTGCGCATCGAATCATACGATCGGCTCGTCAATATCGTCGTCCCATCGACACTTTTAACGGTTATTGCTGCTTCCTTTGCGTTTTCACTTAATTGGCCGCTGTCTCCCTCAGCGGAAATGCCGCGCGCATAAAAACGATCGTCGAGATAAGCCAGATTCTGTCCGGCCAGGATGATCGGATCCGCGCCTAATCTGAGCAGCATCTGCAAGGTAATGACGGCAATCGAAGGTGCATCGTTGACTGCCTCGATCGGCCGGCTGTCCTTCCGCTTCAGCAATAAGGGTGCCAGCGTATCCTGGATATTGATCACATGGAGCATCGGCCCCGGATAGTCAGTCAGAGTCTCAAAGCCGATCGTACTGCCGAAGATCAGCGGCAATTCGCTCAGATGGCGATCTTTAACGATCTGAATCACTCGCTGGTTCATCGGCGTCGGATCGTAGGAACAAACGGCGTCCGGAATAATATCCTGTTTCAGCAGCGCATTGATCGCCGAACCGACCGCGAAGAGATAAGCCGAGCCTTCTTTCTTAATCTTTTTCAGATTCTCAAACTCTTCATTCAGCGAAGGGCCGGCAGCTATGAGGACGGCCGCTTTCCCCTTAAAAACAGATCGGTCGACATCCATTAGCACATTGGGCGTTGCCGTGAGTTTGGGAAAATTCTTGACCGCGTTGACAACCCAGCGCTGCTGAAAAGAAAAATCGGTAGCCATAGCGGCCTTTTTTTCAATCAGGCTTTCCTTCAGCAGGTTCAGAAATTGATTGATTTCTTTTGCATAATGTCTTTCATAAAAGGGCAAGACGTAAAAGAAGAACTGAGCGCCCGTTTTATCTATGGATCTTTTGACCGACGCCAGTACTTCCTGCTGATTATCGGAAATCCATTCAATCGGCCCCGCCCAGCGGCCGCTCAGATCCTGCTCGCTCAGAAACTGCTCCAAGACAGCGTCGTCCCATTCATAAACAGACAGTTTTTTATCCGGGTACGCCGAGGCAAACGCCTTGATGATGTAGCCAAGGCCTGCTCCGATGAACAGAACATGATCGAATTTTTCTATGTTCCCGAGAGCTGAAACAAGACTTTCCGCCTCGCGGAGCGGATTATAACGGCTGTGCACATACTGGTAGCCCTGATCTGTCTTAATCTTCAGCGTCATTTCGCCGTCTTTTGCCTGTTCGGTTACGACACGCGTCGGCTGTTCCTCCATTTGTCCCAGCCTCTCAAGCAGCGGCCGGTTGTGAAGGCGCAGATAATTGCGGTTTTCAAGCAGGATCACGGCGTGTTCCCTCTCTTATCATCAATGTTCCGATCGCGTCTTTCAGTTGAGCGATCTGAGGCAGCAGTTCATATTGAAGGCAGTCGGCGATCGCCACCGCATCCTGGACGGCCACCGTTTCGGCAAGTTCTCCTAAACGGTCTGAAAGCAGGGAAAAAGTATGAAGAAAATGCCCGGCTCTTTCCTGATCATTCGGATAGGCACTTATTGTCCGTGCCAGTTTGCCGATCCATTCCAGCCCTTGAAGAAAATCGGCAAATGCCTGCCAGTCGGCAGCGGCCGGACCGCTGTAGAAATGCTCTGAAAGCGGCGGCAGTTCTGCCAGCGCCCGCTCCAGATAATCCCGGGCAGAGACCAGATTATTGTACAGCATCTGCGCCAGCGGCTGAGTCACCACTTCAAGCTCGCCGATTTCCGGCAGATGCTGCGTTATGTACGCTGCGTAATCCTCATAAATGTATCTTCCGTCAGCAATCAGACAGCTGTAGAACGTATCGGCATCGAGCTGCGAACGGATCAGCTTCAGCACATCCTGAACGGAAGGATGATCCAGCTTAACCTTTTGATCCTTTAGCTTCACAATCATTAAGGAATCCCCGCTTTCTAAAAACATCTGCTTATTTATTATATCGGAAGATAAGCATTTTTTCTAAAACAGGAAAAAGAAGAATAAAAAAAAAGCCCCCCAAAAGGGAGGCCGCCTCTTCTAAAGATAAATCAGCCCAAAAGTTTAAGCACGCTCTGCGGCAGCTGGTTGGCCTGTGCCAGCATTGAGTTCGCCGCCTGGCTGAGAATGCTTTCCTTTGTAAAGTTCGCCATCTCGGACGCCATATCGACATCGGTAATGCCGGACTTAGCGGACGTCAGGTTCTGTGAAGAAGTTGTCAGATTGTTCACGGTCGAATCAAGACGGTTCTGATAGGCGCCAAGCACCGCGCGCTGCGAAGAAACCATATCGATCGCACTCTGGATCGTTGTCACGGCTTGAGCTGCGCCGCTCGCCGTCGTAATATCGAGCCCGTACTGGATACCGGTATTGTCCGTCCCGTTGGTAATGTCGGCTGCAGTCGCAAAGCCGTTTCCGTTAGCACCGGCTGACGTCGAAGCAATTCCCAGGGCAGTGGCGCTCATATCGCCTATGTTCAGGGAAAGCGTCTGGTTCTGGTTCGCGCCGATCTGGAAAACGAGCGATTTTCCATTGCCCGACGAAACACCCTGTGTAGTTGTCTGTACGCTGTTCGCGTCGATGCCGGTGCCGTCGATGCTGACCATCAGCGTATTGGCCGTTTTTTGCGATAGCGTCAGCTTGCCGCTTGCCGCCGCTGCAGAATACTCACCGCTGAGAGCAGCATTTTTGCCAATGGCCACTGCAAGACCGCTTGCACCGCTGCCGGCTACAAACTGTGTCCCGGAAGATGTTATGCCGCTTGCATTGGCAACGGCAGTAAATGTCTGGTTGCCGATCTGTACCGTTTGGCCAGCAGTAATATTGCTGAGCAATTTAAATGTCTCTACACCGCTTACTCCCGCAGAGGCATCCTGGCTGCCGTTCAGCAGGTTCTGCGTGTTGAACTGCGTTGAGTTGGCAATACCGTTGATTTCCGACGTATACTGATTGATTTCCTGCTGCAGCTGCTGACGGTCGGCAGCCGTATTCGTATCGTTGCCAGCCTGAACCGCCAGTTCACGCATATTCTGCAGAATCGACTGCGTCTCGCTGAGCGAGCCGTCCGCCGTCTGGATCAGCGAATTGGCGTCCTGCGCATTCTGAGAAGCCTGATTCAACCCGTTGATCTGTCCCTGCATTTTTTGTGAAATCGCCAGGCCGGCCGGATCGTCGGCCGCGCTGTTGATCCGCAGGCCGGATGACAGACGCTGCAATGATTTGTTTACCGCATTGTTGTTCTTCGTCAGCTGATTCAAAGTATTCAGCGCCGGAATGTTGTCGTTGATAATCATATTCTTTCCTCCCTGAAATTGTTGATTGTCCACATCCATGTGGAACATGCAAAAGGCATTTCGGAGGGCGCCCTCCTTTACCTTTCACAACTTATATATCGTCGTATAAACGTGAATGTTTAATCTTTTTCAGTAAAATTTGTTGCATTTATTTGAGAATATAATCATAGGTCTTTATTCCCAATGATGGAGCAGATCAGGGAAATATCCTCATCCGCCAGTCCGACGGAACTCGGCAGATTAATCCCCCGTTCCGCTGCCTTCCACGTCTGATCCATCGTTTCCGCCGTCCGGCAGTCTTTGTAAGGAGGCATCCGGTGGACCGGCTGGAAAAAAGGACGCGACTGGATGCCGTTTTTTTTCAGCCGATCGATCAGCTGATCCCGGGAGAGCGGGTAATCCGGCCCGATAAGGATCGAAAAAAGCCAGCAGGCACTTCGAAATCCTTCTTCTTTCGCCGGAAGAGCCAGCCCCGGAATCCCCTTCAGCAGTTGATTATAGCGCGCCGCGTGCTTCCTTTTCAGTGCAATGTATTCGTCGATTTTCTCAAGCTGCGCGCAGCCCATCGCCGCAAGCAGATTCGGCATACGGAAATTATAGCCGACTTCCTCATGGTAAAACGAACCGTTCTCACCCATTGTTTTGGTTTGTGTCGAAAGATATTTTGCGCGTTCTCCGAGCGATTGATCATCGGTAACAAGCATGCCGCCGGCACCGGTTGTGATCAATTTATTGCCGTTGAAACTGAAACAGCCGATATCTCCGATCGTGCCGGCTTTGCGGCCGCCCCACTCAGCACCGAGGCTTTCCGTTGCATCCTCAATAACGAACAAATGGTGCTTTTCAGCCACTTTCATGATCTTCGTCATATTGACCGGCTGCCCGTAAATATGCACCGGAAGAACCGCTTTCGTCCGCGCCGTAATCAAGGCTTCAACCTGCCGTTCGTCCATGACCCATGTATCTTCGCGAATATCGGCAAAAACCGGTTCGGCTCCCACATAGCGAATCGCATTTACCGGAGAAATGAAAGTCATTGATGGAACAATCACTTCATCGCCGGCTCCAACCCCAAGCGAAAGCAAAGCCAGTTGAAGCGCCGCCGTGCCGTTCATCGTCACAACCGCCCGCTCAATATCCAAATAGTGTGCAAATGCTTCTTCAAACCGGCCGACATAGGCCCCGGCCGATGAAACCCAATTCGTATCCAGGCAATTTTTTATATAATTCCATTCATTTCCGTGAATCTCAGGAACACATAAAGGGATCATCGACATCCCCCTTTCTTCAGACATTGTAAATATCCGTTTTAAAATAGTGCATGTTTCCTCTGATCCAATCGATCGTCTCACTTAGCCCTCGGTCCAAAGAATACCGGGGCTGCCATTCCGTCAGTTTTTTTATTTTGGCATTATCTGCCCACAGGCGGTTGACCTCACTTTTAACCGGCCTTAATCTTTGATCATCGCAGACAATCCTCACCTTTTTCCCGATTAAGTCGATGATTTTCCGCGCTGTATCTCCAATAGATATTTCATCGTTTGATCCCGCGTTGATCACCTGTCCGACCGTTTGATCGCTCTTTGCGATTTCGATAAAGGCTTCTGCCGTGTCTCTGACGTAATTAAAATCCCGCGTCGGCGAGAGGCTTCCCAATTTAATTTCTGTCCTGCCCGACAGGATCTGAGAAATAATTGTCGGGATCACGGCTCTTGCCGATTGTCTCGGTCCATAGGTATTGAACGGCCGAATCGTAGCAATCGGAAGCTCAAAGCTCTTAAAAAAGCTTTCAGCGATTTTATCTGCGCCGATCTTCGATGCTGAATAGGGAGATTGTGCCTGCATCGGGTGTTTTTCATCAATCGGAACGTACAGAGCCGTTCCGTACGTTTCCGATGTCGACGTATGAACCACTTTTTCAACGTCAAATTCTCTGCACGCCTCAAGCACATTGGTCGTCCCTTCAACGTTGGTGCGAATGTAAGCCATCGGTGAGAGATAAGAGTAAGGAATAGCAATCAAAGCCGCGAGATGAAAGACGACCTGTTGTCCCTTCATAATCCTTTTCATGCCGTCGTATTCCCGTACGTCTCCGGTTACCACGTGCAGACTCTCCCTGATATTTTTATCAAACGTGTCGATCCAGCCCCAATTGTTGAAAGAGTTATATTGTACTAGGGCTGTCACTTCGGCTCCAAGTTCAACCAGTCTTTCTGTCAAATGGCTTCCGATAAACCCCTCCGAGCCCGTTACTAAGACTCTTTTCCCCCGTATATTCATATTCATATAGCTCCTAATGTAATTTAGTGAGACACTTCACTACTATTTATACATAAACAGCAGATAAAATAATTTTTCAAACACTTGAACCCGTCAAAAAACAATAAGAAGTAGATTTACCATGTATTATAACGTGTACAAAATAATGATAGAATAAAATGATTAACTATCCATTATTTTTTGTTAGTTGTCTTATACTGTTTTCCAGTTCAATTATTTTCTGATATAAATTAATGCCTAATCTTTGTCCAACGGAGATTCCAGGGACAACTTTATCCTCCTCTTCTCCATACGAGATTAAGTTAATTTTAATTGCATTATCACCCGTTTTTACAATAATTCCATCCTTATCTTTTCTTATTACTTCTCCTGGCGTAGAAAGATAATTGGGAAAATCCGTTTCTTCACTCTTCCAAATATATATTTTTTTTTGTCGCAGAAAAGTTTGGGCACCTGGGGCAGGGGCAACTAATGCTCTAATAAAATTATGAATTCTTCTGCTGCTCCAATTCCAATCTATTAACTCGTCACCCTCTCTTCTGTAAGAGAAGTATGAACCATTTATGTGGCTTTGTTTTTTGGCCGCAACATTTCCATCTTTTATTTTTTGCACAGCTCTAATAAGAACTTCTGCACATTTGTCTGTCGCTTTAAATAGTAAAGTTCTATAATTATCACTCTCAGAGATAGTGATGCTAGATTGAGTAATTATTGCACCTGTATCTATACTGTCGTCAATATAATGAGCGGTGACTCCAATTTCTTTTTCATCATTTATTAGAGCCCAGTTTATTATATTTCTTCCTCTGTAATTAGGTAATTTACCAGCATGACAATTTATGAATCCATTTTGGGGAATTTCTCTAAGCTTGCTTTTTATTATTTGATTAAAGGACATTGAAACTCCTAAATCAAAAGCTAAGTTCTTACAAAAATTTAAAAAATTATTGCAGTTTACATTTTTTTCGATATAGACACTAATACTGTTCTTCTCAGCAATTTTTTTTAATAAAAAATCTGGATTATCGTATCTCAGAACTACTCCGCAAATTGTTACCCCTGAAAGATTAATTAAGTATTCCAGAGATTTCTGGGCCCAGGGGCCATCTCCAAAAAATAAGATTCTCAACGTTAATTCAACTCTTTTATCAAGTATTGTTAAAAGACTAATTTTTTGAATAGCAGCTTTTTATTAATTTTAGATGTTTTTAAAATGTGAACGACTTTTTCACTGGTTGTCCCATCCCCATATATATTGTCAATGCAGGCCAAATTCTTTTTAAAATTGCTATCATTTAAAGCAATATTAATTCCTTTAACTATGCACTGCTTTTCATAACCTGTATCAATAATATTTTTATTTTTCAATCTTCCTTTTTGCCTATCCCCGATATTGATCACTGGCAGTTTGAAAATTGGAGATTCTATTATTCCGCTGGATGAGTTTCCAATCATTACATCTGCATATTTTAAAAGACTTAAATACCTTTTTTGTCCCAGATTGTAGAATATATACGCATTAACATTATCACTAACAAATTTTGTTATTTTGTTAATAATTATACGGCTTCCAAAATCAGCATTCGGATATGTAAAGATAAACGTTGCATCGAAATTACTTATAGCTGATAATAAATTTTCAATTTGCTGTCCCACGTTTTCAACATCAAGAGTAACAGGATGAAATGTGATTAAAAATATCTTTTTGCACGAATTTATTCTCAATTCTTTCATCAGTTGTTCTTTTTCTAAAAGCCTTAAGTTTTTTACGTTTTCAATTCCTGCTTGACCAACATTAAAAACTCTCCAAGGTTCTTCTCCCATTTTCAATATTCTTTCTTTATAGAACTCTGCACCCGGAAAATGGAGGTGCGCCATCTTTGTAATGGCATGTCTGATTTGTTCGTCCACGGCGCCTTCTGTCGATTCACCGCCATTCATATGGGCAATGGGAACGTTCATCATCATCGCACAGGCAGCAGCCACAAAGATTTCATATCTGTCGCCTAAAATAAGCAATATATCCGGCTGCAAGCGATCAAATGCCTGTGCCATTTGAATGAGTTCAAGACCCATAGACTTAACAATACCGCTTTTCTTGTTTGAGTCGACAATCATATCAATTTCTTCATCAATATCAAATCCGTCTTTTCTGATCAAATCCGCAGTATAACCAAAATCCGGAGCAAGGTGATTGCCTGTTACAATTAACTGCAACTTTAGTTCATTGTCGTCTTTTATTCTTTTCATCGTCCAATACAATAGGCCGTACTCGGCTCTTGTACCGGTAACAACGAGGATTTTTCTCATCTAATCACCTACTCAATCAGATCCAATGTAATCAAATCATTTTGTTTAATATCTTTTACTATTTTTCTATTAACAATTAAATGAATATAAATAGGACTTATACCTGATTCAGGCCGTTTAAAGTCCAAATTCGTTAGAGTTAGCTTTTCTCCCTTCTTGAGATCACGTCTTGCTACTATGCTTTTTCTAGCTACCATTCTTGTATTTGCTTCACTTTTATTGCATCTTTTGACACCGTCACCAAGTGACATTTCAACATTTCTTATACTCTCAACCATTTTTTTCAATTCAGCCGGTTCCAATGACGCTTTATGATCCGGGCCCTTCATCGTCTTATCCAGTGTCAGATGTTTTTCAATAATTTCCGCACCGAGCGCAACGGCAGCCGCGGGGATTTCGATCCCTTTTGTATGATCCGAATAACCGACCGGCACCTTAAATGCATGCTTCATGGTCAACATCGCATTGAGGTTAACATCTTCCATCGCCGCCGGGTAGTTCGATGTGCAGTGAAGCAGCCAAAGATCCTGATCCGTATTTCTTCTGACCGCTTCTACAGCCATCTCAACTTCCCCCAGGTTTGCCATACCCGTTGAAACAATCATCGGTTTATTCTTTTTCGCAATGTGTTCAATTAAAGGTATGTTCGTCAGGTCCCCTGAACTTGTTTTATAATACTCCACTCCGATTTTTTCAAGCAGGTCAACACTTTCAAAATCAAATGGCGTCGATAAGAATAAGATGTTCTTTTCATCGCAATATCGTTTCAGGCGTACGTGATCATCAAATGAAAGTTCAAGTGCTTTAAGCATAGCAAACTGGCTGCCGTCACCCGTCGCTGCCTTCTGATAATCCGCTTTAGGCGCCTGATGAGTGACCAGATTCTCGGCCTTAAAGGTCTGAAACTTAACCGCATCTGCCCCCGCTTCTTTCGCCGCATCGACAAGTTTCAGCGCGGTGCCGATGTCCCCGTTATGATTCACCCCGGCCTCAGCAATAATAAAAGTATGACGGCTCTTTAGCATCCCTTTTTCTCCCTTAGCAGAAACTCTAAAAACTTCAGATCCATCAGTGTGTCAATATCCATCGAACTTTCTTCATCCATAATGTACGGCAGCGTATTTTCCGTGTACCAGTTCTTGCGGGCTTCCAGCACTTCGGACCTGGCCATGTATATGGCCCCGTTTAATTGATAAACAGCCGGTGCATCTTGGCGCCTCGCATAAAACGGGACGCTGTCCAGAAAATCCTTCAACAGGCCGCCGCTGATTTTTTTCATCCAGAACGGTAAGACCTTGCTTTCACACACGCTGACGATTGAATCCTTGTTCCGGTCAATGAGCCCTTCAATCGCCTGGTCGATATGCTCCTGTGTCCTCAAAGGACTGGTGCACTGCAGGCACATAACGTAATCATAGCGCTCTTTTCGCTGAGTGAACCAGTCCAGCGCATGCAGAATCGGCTCGATTCCCGGCGTTGAATCCTGCGCCAATGCCGCCGGCCTCATGAACGGAACGTCCGCCCCGAATTTTTTACCGACTTCGGCAATTTGTTTATTTTCAGTTGAGATTATTAACCTGTCTATATACCGGCTTTTTTTGGCTTCTCCGATAGAATAGGCAATCAGGGGCCTGCCGTTGACTTCTTTGATATTTTTATGGGGAATTCCCTTAGAACCGCCTCGAGCCGGGATAATCGCCAGTATTTTCTTACCGTTATACATAAGTGAGCCTCTCAAACTGGTTTTTTATATCCTTGTTGGCTTCATGATAATCTTCAATTTTCCCGATGTCCATCCAATAATCCAAAATCGGAAAATTACCGACTTTTTGCCGTTTACCAAGCAGAGAATCAATTAATTGCGGAATATCGTAATATTCATCCCTTGGAATGCTCTTTATCGTAGCCGGATCAAGAACATAAATGCCGCCGCTAACCACATAGCGGAATATCGGCTTCTCATCGAGTGAAACAATATTTTCATTGTCGATGTTTAAAACTCCGTAGGGCACCTGCATTTCATAACTTCTTGAGCAGACAGTCATATAAAATCCGTTTTTCTGATGAAATTCCAGCAGATGATTGAAATCTAAATTGGTCAATATATCGCCATTCATGACAATGAACGGTTCATTTAAATAGTTTTCGGCAAGAGTGATCGAGCCCGCCGTTCCCATTCGTTTGTCTTCCCTGATATAGCGAATGCTGACGCCGAAAGCCGCCCCATCCATGAAATAGTTTTCGATGACATCTGATTTATAGTTTACTGACAGGAGAATATTACTGAAACCAAAACGCTTCAGCCGTTCAATGATCAGCTGAAGTATCGGTTTATCGCCGACCTTAAGCATCGGTTTGGGCAAATGCTGCGTCAGCGGGCGCAGTCTCGTTCCAAGGCCGCCCGCCATGATCAGCACAGCATTTGTTTTAGGTTCATATTCACTCGGAAAATCCTTTTTTTCTAAAATATCAACAATCACGCGGTCGCTGTTTATAATGGGAATGATCTTTATGTATTGATTAAATGCTTGTCCGGCTTGTTTCTTATCATAATCCTCATGAAAAAAGATACATTTTTTATGATATATTTTTTCAACGCTGCTGTTTAGCGAAACATTATTGATCAGCGCTCTTCGAATGTCGCCATCCGTTAAAGTGCCGAGCAATTTATGAGCCTCATCCACAACGACAACCGTACCTGTCGTATTTTTATTTATTTTTATCAGCGCCTGGATAATTGTATCCCGTTCCGACAAGATGAAATCATTCAGCATCTTCATTGGAATCACCATCGCTTTCAAATTAATGTGAGTCCGGTCTACCATGGATTTGAATCTGAGGCTCTTAAAGTTTTTTCTGAGAAAAATACTCCTTACTGCTATTATCGGTAAAGCCCTTGCCTATTTTTAATACAGGCCTCATAAAATGTCGTCCTGTGGATTTGCATGATTCTTATGAATGCGTCAGACAAAGGACACTCTTTTGAAAGCGACGGTTTAATTGGAGCGCACAGTGTGGTATGTAAAGGGGTAAATAGATTGAGGACATCAATTAGAGACTATGCAATCTATCATTTACTTCGGAGAGCCTCTTTTCTTTCCGTTCGGCCCAACAGCCTTTTTGAGGGGGCAGATTCGCAGCCTCAGTTTATTACACCTACCTATCATTCCCTAAAAAAGGCTGCCCAGCGTTACTTATACAACCTCATAATTAGGGGGTTCTAAATCGTAAAGATCCTGCAGATAAAATAGACTTTGTTGTCATACAGCCGAGTTGACAATAGGAGTTTTCCTCCTATCTCGGAGGCTTTGCCACTATTTACTATTTTAAGATTTAGGGAGGGACTTTCTTTTTTGTGCCCTCGACCGGAAGAAACTAAGAATTATGGAATTCATTCCTGATAGTATGTATTCATGTCAGTGACGCGTGTACGTGTTTTTTCTCCACACAAACTTGCATGGCATGGTTCACCAGATTTATTTATTCTAAAACACCTTATCTCTCCACTAAAATTTTTCAGTCGGCCCGGGATCATCATCCCAAGTTAATAATAACCTTTCACCACATTTTATAGCTTTTTCAATAACTTCTGGATTTTCTTGCTCCACAATCTTTTTTGATTCAGGTCATTTATCGGAATTCGGTCCTCTCACTGAAGGATTGACGATGATCCATTCATTACATCCTCCATCAGCAGCCTCATTCATACGCAAATTTGTTGATTGATCTTCTTTTATTTCATCAGCCGCATTCGGATTATGCATGATAGCAGTTAATCCCATCTGGTTGATCAGAATCCGCCCGCCGTGACAGTGCTCCGCGCCTTAATGATGAGCCGTTTTGCAGCGTCCGTCCTGATGCTGTCAAACAAAAAGACAGAATCCAGCCGTAGACTGCCCGGATAGTCCGGCAGACGGATCATTCATTAAAAAAGTATGAAGTTAACGGACACATCTCCTCGCTCAAATGCGGCAATTGCCCGCCGGGAGTTTACAGCACCCGCCGTTTTGTATTACGATCGCTGTGTGTCTATCGGGATTTCGGAACAAGATGCAATTGCAGTCGGCGGGATCGGACAGCTCAGATTTAAACCGGCTATTCCGTACATCATTACATGTTCAGTATTATAATCCGGCAATGATTTTGATCAGAACTTTTTGAAAGGTGACCAGACGATGGAAAGAAGAAAAACAATCGGCGGCTTTTTATCACTGGAGCTGCCGAAGCGAACCGAATATCATTCCCGGGCGTTGCGTCTGAACAGCGCCCGCTATTGTCTTGAATATATCCTGCGCGTCAGAAACTATAAGAAAATTTATTTGCCGGCTTATATTTGCGACAGCGTGCTTCAGCCGGTGAAACGTCTGAACGTTCCTTTTAATTTTTATCGGATCGGAGAAGATTTCGCACCTGTTCTGGACAGAGAACCCGAAGAAGATGCCTGCTTTCTCTACGTCAACTATTTCGGTTTGCATCGTGAAAATGTCCGAAAGATCTGCTGCACCCGGAAGCATGTCGTCATCGACAATACGCAGGCTTTTTTTGAACGCCCTTTGCCGCATGCCGATACGCTCTACTCGCCGCGCAAGTTCTTCGGTGTTCCCGACGGCGGCTACTTATATACGGACGCCGAAAGCCGGCTCGATCTGAAACGGAACGCGTCTTATTACCGATTCGATGCCTTGCTGAAACAAATCGACCTCGGCAGTACGGCAGCCGCTCCGCTTTTTGAAGAGAACGAAGCCTATCTCGACCGCTGCGGCATGCAGGCGATGGCCCGTCTGACGCAGCGATTGCTGATGAGTATCGATTATCGGCAGGCCATCACGAAAAGAAATGAAAATTTCCATTTTTTGAACGAGCGGCTGCGTCCGTACAATCGGCTGAAAACGGTTTTCGGCAATTTAAACGGACCGATGTGTTATCCGCTATTGACGGAACACGGCGAACAGTTAAAAGAATTTTTGATCGAACGCAACATCTATGTCAATGATTACTGGCAGGAAGTTATAGCACGTGTTCCGTCCGGCAGTTTTGAGTGCCGCCTGGCAAGGGACCTGGTTCTGCTGCCGGTCGATCAGCACTGCGGCACGGCGGATATGCAGGCCGTCATGCAGGCTGTCCTCGATTTTTTTACGATTCACGTGCAATAGATAATCGGGAAAAAAAGAAACATCCTTATGAGTCGACGCTCCGCGGACGAAGAATCGGAAAATAATATGGAACGGACAAACTTTTTTCCATGTTGATTCAGCCGGGTTCAATTTGAATATCGTTTTCGATTCAGGAGCAACTTTTTTGTGATTCGGCGCGACTGTTCTGCATTTCGGTGCGACATTCTAGTGATTCGGTGCGGCTCCGGCCCATTTTGGTGCGTCTGTTCTGGTTCGGTGCGCGTTCCGATCAATTCGGTGCGAGTTTCCCCCCATTCGGTGCGACATTCTAGTGATTAGGTGCGACATTCTCATGATTCGGTGCGGCTCCGGCCCATTTTGGTGCGTCTGTTCTGGTTCGGTGCGCGTTCCGATCAATTCGGTGCGATTTTTCCCCGATTCGGTGCGACATTCTAGTGATTCGGTGCGTCTCAAACCCAATTCGGTGCGTCTGCTCTAGCTCGGTGCGAGTTTCCCCCGATTCGGTGCGACATTCTCATGATTCGGTGCGTTTCAAACCCAATTCGGTGCGTCTGCTCTGGTTCGGTGCGCGTTCAGCCCGATTCGGCGCGACTGTTCTGCATTTCGGTGCGACAGTCTCATGATTCGGTGCGGCTCAAACCCAATTCGGTGCGACTGCTCCGGTTCGGTGCGCGTTCAGCCCGATTCGGCGCGACTGTTCTGCATTTCGGTGCGACAGTCTCATGATTCGGTGCGGCTCAAACCGAATTCGGTGCGTCTGCTCTAGCTCGGTGCGCGTTCAGCCCGATTCGGCGCGACTGTTCTGCATTTCGGTGCGACAGTCTCATGATTCGGTGCGTCTCAAACCGAATTAGGTGCGTCTGCTCTGGTTCGGTGCGACATTCTCATGATTCGGTGCGTCTCAAACCCAATTTGGTGCGACCGCTCTGGTTCGGTGCGACTCCCCTCCGTACTTTTTCAGCTTCCTGGCGGGGAACCTCCTATTTTAGGAAACTCCCTGATTTTTTCATTTGCATTATCTAAAAAGATACGGCGCCGTAACGGAGCGGCCGGCACTCGAAAGCCCTTCTACAGATCCCTGGTAAATAATCTCCCCGCCGCGGGAACCGCCCTCCGGACCCATATCAATGATCCAGTCGGCACGGCGCATCACGTCGGTGTTATGTTCAATCACGAGAACCGTATTCCCCTTGCCTGTCAGATCATTCATGATGCGAATGATGTTTTCAATGTCGGAAGTGTGCAGTCCGGTGGTCGGCTCATCGAGAATATAAATATTTCCCTTTTTGTCCAGTTCTTTAGCGATTTTCAGGCGCTGGCTTTCACCGCCGGAAAGAGTGTCAAGCGGTTGCCCCAGCGATAGATAGCCCAGGCCTCATTTTGAACATTCGCTAATTTGGAACTGATTTTGGCATCATTGAAAAAACTAAAAGCTTCTTCGATCGCCATATCCATAATCTCGACAATATTTCTGCCTTTCAGTCTGTAGGAAAGCACGTCGGGATCATATCGAGCACCGCTGCAGAGCGGACACTCAACCTCGGCATTATCCATGAAAGACAAATTTAATTCAATCACACCTTTACCGCCGCATTTCGGACAGGCACCCGCGGAGTTATAACTGAACAATCCCTCACTCACCTGATTGTGCCGGGCAAACAACTTGCGAATCTCATCCATAATGCCGGTGTACGTGGCGGGATTCGACCGGCTGTTGGCGTGCAGGGCGCTTTAAGTGATCCTGACGGCTTCCGGAAATTGTTCGGCAAAGACCTGTCCGACCAGCGTGCTTTTGCCGGAGCCGGCAATGCCTGTAATCACTGTAAATAAACCGACCGGGACCGTCAAACGGACGTTTTTCAGGTTGTGCAGGGAGCTGGGCCGGCTGCTTATAAATTGCCCGGGCCGGCGCGGCGCATCATTAAACGGCAATCGGCGTGTTATGCATCGGCCCGTCAGCGTATCCGATTTTAATAATTGCGGAAAAGTGCCGGTGAATGTAATTTGACCGCCGTGAATTCCGGCTTTGGGACCTACATCGACCACATGATCGGCGATTTTAATCACATCGGGATCATGCTCGACGACAATGACGGTGTTCCCTTTATCGCGCAGTTTCAACAGCAGATCATTCAGCCGGTGAACGTCTCTTGGATGAAGTCCGGTACTTGGCTCATCCAGGATGTAAATTAAGCCGGTTAAACTGTTCGACAAATATTTGACCGTTTTGATTCGCTGCGATTCGCCGCCCGAAAGTGTGGTCGTCTCACGCGTTAAGCTTAAATAGTCCAGCCCGATTTCAATCAAGTCGCCGATCCGCTTTTTAATATCGGCCATGATCGGCACCATCCGTTCGTCATCGAATGAATCTAAGGTACGATCCAGCTGATCCAGCTGCATATCGGTAAGATCGAAAATGTTGAAGCCGTTGATCTTTGAATTCAAAGCATGCTGATTATAGCGCCGGCCGTGGCACAGATCGCAAACCGCCATTTCCGTAAACCGGTCCATTTTCTTCTTGTTTGCGGCAGTCATGTCTTTATTGGCCTTCACGTTAAGGCGAAAGAACTGCCGGGCAATTCCCTCATAATTGATCTTGCGTTTGACGCCGTTAAAATCGGCTGTGATTTTTTCTTCGCCGTTCAGAAGCAGATCCATCTCATCCTGATTAAAATTTTTAACGGGTTTATCGTTATCAAACAGTCCTGAATTTAAGATTACCTGAAGATAATACGATCCGACAGAGTAACCGGGCAATTGGATCGCTCCTTGTGCGATCGATTTTTCACGGTCAACGGCCCTGTCCAATTTTAAAACGCAGCTTCGCCCGATCCCCTGGCACTGGGGACACATTCCCGCCGGATCGTTAAACGAAAAGGCGTTGCTGCCCCCGCCGTTATGCGGTTGTCCGAAACGCGAGAATAGCAGGCGGAAGAGCGGGTTAATATCGCTCACTGTGCCTAAAGTCGAACGGGCATTGCCGCCGAGCGGTTTCTGATCAATACTAATAACCGTTGAAAGATTGCGAATGCCGTCAACATCAGGCCGCTTATAATGCGGCAGAAACAAACGGGCGAAGCTGCTGAAAGTACTGTTCAGCTGCCGTCCGGCTTCCTGAGCAATCGTGTCAAAGACAATCGACGATTTACCCGATCCTGACACGCCGGTGAACACGGTCAGCTTATTTTTCGGAATCCTTAAACTGATATTTTTGAGATTATTTTCGCGGTCATGAATGATTTCGATAAATTGATGATCGGTCATGGGAACCTCCGGGGTGTATGATTGATATCATCGGCTTTTAAAAGAAAAATCCCAAAAGCGAAAACCAAAGCCGCCCATGGACGGACGGCTTTAAAATCCAATACAAAGGAAGGGCTTCGCTAGTCCAACGGCTAAAATCGTGAATAAAGACGCAAAGAGTGTGTTTCAGTCACTTTCTCACGATTGGAATCCAGATTTCACCGTTGACTTTGCCATTCGTTTCGCTCGTTTTCACCGATGTATTCGGACCGCCGACATAAGCAAAATCAGTCGCGTCAGCCAGGACCCGGCCAAAGGCGGCGCCTTCTAATTGACCGAATAATTGCCCGGCGCTGCCGGCTGAACCGGCAATGACGAGATATTCGCCGGCGGGAAATTGAATGGCCCGCGAATCCTGGCTGTCGGGCAGCTCGGCGCTGCTTTGAACGCCGGAGTAATACCAGAATTCATGATTAACGGCTTCATTGACCGCAAACTCCAGATCGTTATCGGCCAGTCTCTTTAGCTGATCCCAGCGGCCGTCAGTCATCACCGTCTGCCACCAAGCTGCCTTAGCGGCGGGGATTTGTGCATAGTCTCTCGGCAGCCGGGTCCCGTAACCGATGACCGTGAATGCTTCTTTTGTTTGGATTTCGTAATCTGGCATGTTTCTGTCTCCTTTAATTTGATAGGCCTAGTGTATTATTTAATCATGTCAGAAAATAATACCTTTTAAAAGGAATTTCAAAAATGAAGAGAACCGAACGTTTAAATACAATGATGCGCTACATGAATAACCGGCAATTTTTTACCATCGGCGAGTTGATGCGCGAGTTTGCAATTTCGCGCTCGACGGCGATTCGCGATGTGCATGATATTGAAGCATTAGGCATGCCGCTGGTAGCTGAAGCCGGGCGCGGCGGCGGTTATTCGATCATGCCGAACCAGTTATTGCCGGCCGTGCAATTTACCCACGATGAGCTTAAAGCGTTGTTTATCGCTTTTTTAGGAACAGCCAATCAGCAGCTTCCCTATTTGCAAAATCGTAGAACGCTCAGTGAAAAATTATTGGCGATTGCCTCAGCCGATCAGCAGGACGAGTTAATCGAGTTAAAACGCTTACTGCAATTTGAAAACACCAATCCCGACAACCCCGACTTGCTGGAACTGACCGATTTTGCCGCACCGATGCTTAGAACGGTACTCGAACTCGCATTAAAAAGCCGTTATCTCATATTCGATTATCGGGCACCGCTTGATAAACAGACAACGCGGCGCGTCTACCTGTTAAATTTTTTCCGCCGCCATGCAAATTGGTACGCAGCCGCTTTTGATTTTCTGCGCCGCGAACAGCGGACGTTTCGAGTCGACCGCATTCAGGCCGTGCGTCCGGATAATCAGGCGCCGATGCCGCACAAGCAGCTCGCCGCGCTATTAAAAGTCAACCGGCCGGAACCGAATTTAATTGTCGAGTTAGGCAGCTCGGCAATCAATAAGTTCAAACAAATACACCCGCCATCGCTTAGCTTGCACTATTTAGACGCTTTTCAACAAACGGCAAGATTTTCAGATTTTGTTGAGACGCACGGTGCGGAACACTTGGCTTCTTACGCCGAGTGGCTGCTGTTTTTAGGAGATGATTTAAAAGCCGTGATGATACCGCATGAACTGCGGAACATAATTCGAAAAAAGGCAGCCAGATGGTAAAATCGGCCCAGGGATATATTGAGTCGGCGGCATCATGGAATAATTTTCCGATCATTTTTTCAGAGAAGTCATCCGAACCCCGGACGTCGTATCTGAAAGACGCGCATTCGAACCTTCAGGACTTGCTGCCGGTGAGGCGGCACGGAGCTCTTCTGAAACGGAATATCTCCTCTCAAAAAACCTGATCGTAAATGCGGGGGGCGCAATCATTCTGAGCGTCTTTTATGAGTTCCAAAGCCTGCCCTTTCGTTTCGCGATCAGAATCACCTTGGATTCATCAAGCCGAGCTTCTTTTTGGCCAGTTCCTTCTGATTGATGAAATTCTGGATCGCCGTTTCCTCCCTTGCCGTCAGGCTGCGGAACTGCACGCCGTAAAAGATCTCCCTCCGTTCATGTTTTATTTCTTTTCTGACCACGGTACCGACCAGATAAATCGGCGTTTTATCTTCCGCCTGAAATGAAATGTTGATCAGCACGTCCTCGACAATCGGGAAGTTAAGCCTGCAGGCAAACTTGAGGCCGCCAAGGCTGATATCGATAAGCTCGGCATGGATTGTCTTATTATTCAAAGCCTGCAGGGAACGATCTCCGAAATCAACAATCCGGACGGTACACCCTTCATGATCCAGCAGGATTCTGTGATGTTTCCTCCTTTCGCCCTTGTCGACCCTCAAGTGATCATACCGATGCACCGCAGCCGACTGCCTTTTTAATCCGACGATGATTTTTCTCTCATGTTCGACGACTCCCTGATAATGGGCACGGAATATCAGATAGACGATGGCTGTCATGATGATTTCTGCAGCGATAAAGCCTGCGACAGCCGCGTAAACAATCATCGGTCAGCACCTCACGATATACCGGTAAGTGGCTGCGGTTTCCCGAGGGCGTAGCCCTGGGCATAGCGAATGCCGAGCGATCGCGCAACGTCAATATCACAGGCTGTTTCTATTCCTTCAAGGATCGGTTTCAATTTGAATTGAGAACAATATTGGACAAGAAACTTAACATAGGCTTGTTTCCTTTTTGACGTAAACAAATGAGAGGTGAAATATCTGTCGAGTTTGATGTAGTCCGCATCAAGCTCGATCGTTCTGTTGATATCGTCAATGCCCTTGCCGAAATCGTCTATGGCCATTCCCAATCCGTACTTCTTCAACTCTTTGACGGCGTTTTCTATTTTATTAAAGTCTCTGATTCTCTCATTTTCCACAAATTCTAAAATAATGGATTGACTTAAACCGGGAAAACGATCAATAATATGATCGATTAAGGAAAAAAAACTTTTATTAAGTATGGTAGATGGGTATACATTGATAAATAATTTTTTTCCTTTCTCAAAGTAACCTGCTTTTAAGTACGTATCAACGGCTTTGCGAACAGACCGCGAATCTAATTCGTAAAGCTGCTCTTTTTTTACTGCCAACTGAAAAGCCTGTTCGGGGCTTGCGAAAAATTGGGATCGAAAAAGCGCCTCATGAGCTCTGACCGTGCAATCAGTCAGATCAACGATCGGCTGAAAATGATGCTCAAACAACTCATCTTTTATAAAACCGCTTTCCTGCTGCACCTTGGCTCATCTCCTCTCACCAGGCCATGAGCCGGCCGGCCCAAAGATAATTTAATTTGCCCGGCCGCTCTGGCCCAGTCTCTGAAAAATTTTATAGTTCTTAACAAAAAAAACTGCTCCGAACGTTGACGAGCCTCTCAAGCCTCAACTTTTTCGGCAGCCCGGCCGCCCTGGCGATCTCGAACCTCGCTTTAGGCCCGCGGCTTTGCGACCTTATCTTTCGACAAGGGTGCCTTTTTTCAAAAGTTAACATGAATACGACCTTGTTATATCATAAATGGTTATTCATTCCAATGCTTTTTTACCTATTCGGGTGTATTTTCTGTCAAACCTGCTTTTCATTTTTGTTCCGATATAAGAATCATTTTGTCAGATCCGGCGGTCTTTTAGCGTTAAAAAGATCAATGGTGCGTTTTTTCCCTGGTTGGCAGAATGAACCCCACAAACGGATACTATCATTTTGCTTATCCGAATGCGGGGTAAAGGAACGGCAAAGGATCGCATCGACTGCCGGAACGGGAAAAAGGGAGAATACGCTTCAATTTTTATTTTGCTGGTTTGTCCGCCTTTCGGGCCGCTGGCTGTCGATTCTTTATTTTCAAAGATTTACCGTTGAGTTTCAGGCATAATGATCCGTTTCCGTTCACTTTATATCAGATTTTTCAAATAATTTTCCAAAGACGAGTTCCATTAATAACAGATGCTTCCCGCACAGCATCTCCCGGTCAATCGTCAAAAATGGGCTTTGCCGCTTCGGCCCGCACAAAGAGGCAGAAAACAGCTCAAAACCGCGTTACCGGCCCGCTTATTGATCCGGGATAAAGGGCTCTGCAAAGCATCCGGCTCTACCTGCATCCATCGGGCATCCAAAAGGAGCCGTGCAATCTTTTCAAAGAGCGTTCAAACAACTGAGACGCCGTTCTCTGCCCACGGCATATTTTATGTATCCTTTTTCTCCTTTTTCATCCCCTTCATTGCCTGAAGCACATCCTCAGGCAATTGTCCGGCCGCAGCCTGGCTGTTTTCTTTCTGTATCGCCTCGTAGATCTCCTGGCGGTGGATTTCAATCTCCCGCGGAGCATTGATGCCGAGTTTGACCTGATCGCCGTCAACGGCAACGATTTTTATCTCAATCATGTCTCCGATCCGGATCGACTCTCCCTTTTTGCGTGTCAGTATCAACATGCCCCTCATACCCCTTTCTTTGGGGTGTCCGCTTTCGGCATCAGCCGCTCCCTCAGTGAATAAGAAGACCGTTCCGGAATATATTGTTTGCCGATCCTGTCCCGGGTATTAATGATGACCGGTGCTCTCAAATTCGCCGTCGACTCGGAGAAAGGCTTTTGAACACTGACAATAACACGGACAGCCACATCGCTCTCCGACTGCACGGCAAGTTGCCGGACAAAATGATCCGGAAGATCCACACTGTATCGGTCAAAGAAAAGGAACGGAGACGTCGTGACAAAAGCGATCTCTGTACGATCTATAGACTGCAGAATGGAAAAAACCTCACCGAAAGGCTGGAAGATAAAGCGTTTTTCATCGGAAAATCCGGGCAGTCCCGCCGGAAACGTCACAATTTCCGACGCATCGACTTCCTGTTCGCCGAAATACTTAGTAAAGATTTTCATGATCCGCCTTAATCCCTTCTCCTTATCATGTCCGACAGAGCCATTCCCTCTGCGCCGGATCCATTCAATATTATTTCAAAAAGTCGACAAGCGATTGCTGGATGATCCTGGCACCGACCGCCAGCGAAGCGTTATAAACATTCTGCTGCTGATTCAGATTGACGATGACCGACGCATAATCGGCATCCTCATTCGTCGCCATGATCTGAGTCGCCATTGTGTTCTGCGCATCGAGCTGGCTGCTGATCGTATCGACACGGTTTTGCTTTGCACCGACATCCGCCTGAGCGTTTGCCACATCATTCAGATGTGTATCAATCTTATCAAGGAAACCGTCGATTTGCTCTCCGGTAGACGACGGATCGTTCAACGCATTTTTTAAATCACTCAAATCACTGAATAAACTGCTTGTGAAAACCTGATTCGGATTCACGTTTATCGGCATAGAAACACCGTCGTTCACGTTGACCGACAGACTGGGATTGGCAAGAGCGGTTGAATTGATCGAAACCGCGCCAGTGCTGTCTTCGGTGAGCAGCGGGTTCTGGGAATCTTCCCCGCTGAAGATATACTGGCCGCCGATCTGCGTATTGCCGATCGTCACGAGCTGCTGAGTCAGCTGGCTGATCTGGTCGCCGATCGTCTGGCGCTGCGCCGGCGTATAGGTATCATTGCTTGCCTGATTCGTCAGCTCCCGTATCGTATCCAGTACATCGTTGACCTGGGACAGAGCGCTGTCCGAACTTTGCAGCCACTTGTCAGCCGTTGTTACGTTCTTCTGATACTGGGTGATATGATTGACATCCGTCCGGTAAGCAATCCCCATGGAAGCGACAACCGGATCCTGGGACGGGCGGGTAATTTTCTTACCGGTTGCAAGCTGATTTTGATAATCGGCCAGTTTTCCATAGCCCATCGACATATTCTGCAGAATATTGTTCGTCATCATGCCCTGTGTGATCCGCATTTTCTATCACCCCATTTGGTTAATCAATGTATCAAGCATCGTGTTCAAAGTATTCACGACTTTGGCCGCCGCGCTGTAAGATTGCTGGTACTGGATCAGATTGGTCATTTCTTCGTCCAAAGAGACGCCGCTGACCGACTGCTGCTGGTTCTGCGCCGCCTGCAGCATGGTCTGCGTGTTATCCATGAATTGGCCGGCCGCCTGGGCATTGACGCCGATCTGGCCGATCAGTCCCTCCAGATAGTTTTTCAGAGTCATAGATGAACCTGTGCCGTCCACGTCATAAGAGTTGGCAGCAATGACATTGGCCATCGCCGTTGCGCTGGTATTATCGCCGCTCGGCGCCCCGGAGGCAGCGGATGTAACATCGCTTCCCTGCAGATTGTCGTTGACATGGATGTTGGCCGCGGTTACCGTGCCGGCGTCGGTTCCCGACCCTGTCCCGAGAAAGAAAGTCCCTTTTGCCGAATCGTATCCGGCGCTTGCTTCATAAGCAGTATTAAATGCGTTCGCAAGCGCGCTCGCCATATTGTCGAGGCTCTTCAGGACACTCGGATAATCAATCGAATAGCTGTCAATGATTCCCTGCAGCTTGCCGGACATATTGGTCAGCGTTCCGGATACGGCCGGCGATCCGTCCAGATTGACCAATGACATCTGAACACTCGGAGCGGACGTGTCTGCCCCGGTTATCTGCGTCTGCAGGTGTGTATTGGTCAGTGCCGCCCCGTCGACAAGTACTGCCGGAGGGCTGAACGAATTTCCGTCCTTATCAACGATTTCAATCGTATATTTCCCATCGGCAAGCGGTGACGGATTGCCCCCGCTTTTGACAGTGGAAACCTTGACATTGACAAGCTGAGCCAGCTGATCAACAAGGTTGTCGCGCTGATCGTACAAATCATTTGTAACTAAACCGTTGGCTTCCTGAGCGCCGATTTCCTTGTTCAAAGCATTGATCTGATCGGCATAGCTGTTGATCTGATCCGTGTTGTCCGTAATCTGTTTATTAAGGTTGTTCTGAACCTGTCCGAGCGATTGGGCGATACTGTTAAATGTATCGGCTACTTCCTTTCCGTTTTGAAGAACAACGGTTCCGGTACCGCTCGTCCCCGAATTGCCCGCCAGATCCTGCAAGGACTGCCAGAATCCGTCAAGTACGGAGGAAATGCCTGTATCGGTCGGTTCATTAATAATATCCTGCATCTGTGTGTACGCATCGTTTACAGCCGACCAGTAGCTGTTCTGATTCGAATTGTCGCGCACCTGCTGATCGACAAACTGATCGCGGATACGGACAATAGAATCTGCATTAACGCCGGTCCCGATCTGGCCGGCGCCGCCGGCGGCATTGATTCCGACAGCGGGATAGGGCAGCCAGGACGTCAGATTGACCCGCTGGCGCGAATAGCCTTCGGTGTTGGCGTTGGAAATGTTGTGCCCTGTCGTCTGAATGGCTTCCTGCTGCACCAAAAGCGCCTGCTGCATCATGTTTAAGGTGGAAAAAATAGGGATCATCCTGCAAAACCTCCGTTAGGCCCGGGAATCGATCCGGCCGCTGACGGCAGACGGAGAAGTCTGACCCGCTTTCGGATTCCCGTAGTTCATTGACTTGATCTGCGGATACAACAGGTTTATATTCAGCCTGGTCCATTGCAGAGACTGTCTGAGCAGATGCTGGTTCAGCTGATTGGCCTGTTTTAGTTGAAAAACCGAACGGGCCAGTTCGCGAAATAAAGACTGCCATTCGGGCCGTGCTCCGGCAGGCACGGCAGCGGCTTCCCATTCGCTGAACGTCGGCGCGGCGGCATTTCCCCCCGCTTTTCCGATATCCTGCCCGGCAACCGCCGCTCTTTTTTTCTCGATTTTAATCAATTTTTCAACAAGCGGCTGCTCCAGCCCGGTGAGACGGCCGACTTCCTGAGTGTTGCCGTTTTTAATCGCTTCCGTCTTTTTGAGGGCGATTTCATACAACTTTGCCTGAATATCGATTAACTGTCTGATAAGATTTTTCATAGTATCCACCGGCATCTTACACACTCCCCGCTGGAAAACGAACCCGGCCTTCCGCCGGTACCGCATTTTTATTTTTGATTCCAATAAGCATATATTTTCTGCGCAACATCTTCAGAAGCGACATGATAGGTTCCTGCATCCACCTGGTTTTTAATCTGATCCACTTTTTGCCGGCGTGCTTCTTCCAGTCTCTGAGATCCCTGGAGCCGCTTGGCTTCAGAAGAAATTTCGACTTTGTCATTTTCGGCCGCCGGAGCGGCCGGCTGATCAGCCGGCTTGCCGGGATTATAATTGGTATACGGCTGAATAGGCTGGTAACGATTGACTTTCATAGTGTTCACCTCATTTTAGAGGAAATGAATCAAACAGGCTCACACAAGATCCGCCGTTTTGCAATGCGATCCCGTGATCACTCATTCGAGAAAACGTGCCGGCATTGGGCCGCCGCAAGCTTCCCAATTTCTTTATCGGCTTGAAGCGGGCCTATGTTTAATACGATTCGGGTTAACCGGCCGGCAGCCATTCCCCCGGCGCGTTTACGCGTTTATTTGATATGATAGGTTTTTCCCCTTTTTCTTCCATCTTTCTTTTCCTGCTCCGCGTTTTCCTGATTGATTTCCTTCTCAAGCCGTCTGCGGCAATTATCGCACAGAACGCCTTCTTTAATGATGGTGCCGCATGATCTGCATGGATAGCCCAGATTCGGGAACAGGGCCGGAACCAGCCTGCCTTCCCGGACCCACTGATAGATCAGGTCTGTCTTAACACCGGTTGCTTCGTGGACCTGGGGCACGGTTGCCGTCCGGTTCTCTTGGCGGGTAATATAATGATAAACAAGTTCAAACTGGCGATCCTGTTCTTTCAGGCATTCCGGACAGAACGGGGAGACCGTTTTCACAAAAAGTCTGCCGCAGTTCGCGCAATTGGCAAGTTCCGTCAACGCAAACCCTCCTTTTATAACTCTTCCTTAATTATAAACGAAATAATCCCCGTCTTGCACTCTGTAAGTCTATCGGCCCGATTCTGCAAAAATTTTAGATACTTTAGCCATAAATGTGTTTGTTTTTTTTTTCATCTCTGCGACCTTATTCATGCTAAAATGGTCATTGAGTTTGTTTGGGAGGGGAGCAAACGACGGCCTCCGCTGCTTTGAAAAAAATTTTTCATCATTCACCTCTGATCGGCGAGTCGGGAGAAAAAGACGTTCTTCCAGAATAAACGAACAGGCTCAATAATAGTGATTAAAGTTATCTTTGAAGATAGAAGGTGTGCTTGTGCGTTTTTCAAAAAAGAAGCGGTTTGTCTGGTTTGTGCTGTTCGTTCTGATGCTGGCCCTGATCATCGCAAATCTGAAAATGCCCGGCGGCTCCGATCGTTCGAAGCGGCAGCCGTTTTCATTGTCCAGTTCCATCGGCCGCTTTTTCGCCGGGGCGGGTGCGGCCATTGAAAGGGTGACTCAAGATACGGCTGAAGCCGTCTCCGGCGGGCATTCGCAGGCCTCCCATGTCCTCATTGACGTGCCGGAAATCCGCCAATATCCGGAACTGCCCCGCGGCTGCGAAGTGACATCGCTCGCCATGCTGCTGGAGCAGGCCGGCGTCAAGGTCGGTAAAATGGAACTCGCCCGCCAGATAAAAACAGAACCCTATTATCAGAACGGACAGTTCGGCAACCCGAATGAGGGTTTTGTCGGAAGCATGACCGACCGGAACCAGCGCGGCTACGGCGTATACCATGAACCGCTCGCACGCCTCGCACGCAACTATCTTCCTTACCAGATCGTCGACCTGAGCGGAAAACCGTTCGATGCCGTACTTGAAAGGCTTCGCGCCGGCTTTCCGGTCGTCGTGATTACTAACGTAACATTCAGACCGCTTCCCAAGAGTGATTTTCAGACGTGGACAACCGCCGACGGACCGGTTACCGTCACGAATATGGAACATGCCGTTCTCGTGACCGGATTTGATCAGAACCAGATCTTTTTTAACAATCCGCTCGGCGGAAAAAACGAAACGGCCGATAAGACGGCTTTTATCCAGGCCTGGCAGCAGATGGGAAGCCAGGCCGTCAGCTATCATAAATGGCCGTTCTTTTAATCGCCTAATAGAGGTCTTTAAAAAAGCGCTTGAAACAAATCGTTTGCGCAAAAAAAAATGGTGTGCGGAGCCTTATCCATGAACCAGAGTCAGCGAGTCGATCCGCAGCGGCCCCGCCGCTTCAAGTGCTCTCGCTGCCATGCGCAGTGTTGCGCCGGTTGTGTAAATGTCGTCAATAAGCAGGACCTTTCTGCCGGAGATGGATCCGGCGGCTTCCGGATCGGGCAGAAAAGGATTTTTATCGGCGCTCAGCCGTTCCCTGCGGCTTTTTTTGCTTTGTTTCCGCTCGCTTCCCTGACGGATCAGCGCGTGCGTAAGCGGTTCTTCAAGTAATTCCGCAAGAACAAGCGCCTGATTGAAACCACGCTCCCAAAGCCGTTCTTGACTGAGCGGAATCGGCACGATCTGATACTTCTCCTTTGCTGCCCCGCGTTCGCCGGCCCTTAGCCGCTCCCGCCGGATTCCCCGGCCGCTGCCTTTCAGTTTCCTGTATGCGGAGCGAAACTCCCTTTTGAAACCTGCAGCGAGCAGCGCGTCGCCGCGGAACTTGAACCTCGTCATCATTGCTTTCATCCCGTCATTGTATGTAAAAAGGGAACGGTTCCGGCCGAACAGACCGTTCCGGCCGCTCTTTTCCCAGTACCGGCAGTCGCTGCATATCGAACCGCTGACAAAACGTACGTCAACCAGCCGGAGATCGCGTCCGCAGGAGAGGCAGCAGCGGCGCAGATCGATCGGTTCCAGACTTTTCCTGCATTTTCTGCAGAAACCCGGATCTGTACTGGCCAGCAGAAGTGTGCGGACGGTCAGAGGATCCTGCCTGATCCCGCCGCAAAAAAGGCAGCGTGTCCTGTTCAAAATCCGCCCTCCTCATTCATCTGCTCAATATGGCGGCGCGCCCGCACCATTCCCAGCGTCCGCCCATTATGAAAAAAGACGGCATCACCGGCCGGATGGTCCGGAGAACGTCCGACCCTTCCCGCAATCTGGACAAGCGCCTGTTCGTCAAAAACGGGATCGTCCGCACCGAAAACCGCAGCTTCGGCAGCCGGAATCGTTACACCGCGTTCCAGAATGGTCGTTGTCACCAGAATCCGGATCCGCCCTTCCCGGAAAAGCATCACCTTAGCATGGCGGTCCGGATCATCGGCATGTACGCCGGCCGTGGGGCCCAATGCTTCCCGCTGCAGCAGTTCGGTCAGATCCCTCAATAGAGACACGGAAGGAACAAAGAGGAATATGCGGATGCCGGCCTCCGTTTTTTCTCTGATCCATTTCAGCATGGCAGGGGGCAGGAGCCCTTTCGCAACCGACTTCTTCCAGTTGCCGATCCAGCAGAAGCGGGGCACGGGCAGAGGATGTCCGTGAAAACGGCGCGCTATTTTGATGCCCCGTAAATCTCCGCGCAGAAAGGCGTTCTTCAGCCCGGGCGGAGGGGTCGCGGTCAGATAGGCAAACGGTGCAGTTTCTTTGGCCGCTTTCTGAACGGCATACTGCAGCATCGGGTCGAAATGGAAGGGAAAAGCGTCCACTTCGTCAATGAAGATGCGGTCGAAATAGCGGTGAAAGCGAATCAGCTGGTGGGCGGTTGAGATGACGAGCGGCGCGTCCGGAATCCTGTCCTCGCTTCCTGCATAGAGGGCACTGACCGGGACATTGGGAAACGCAGCTTTCATCCTTGGAAAAAGTTCCCTGACGACATCCGTTCGCGGCGTCGTCAGAACTACGCGTTCATTTCGAAGCAGTGCGCGTTCGATAGCGGGAAACAATAATTCTGTCTTACCGGAACCCGTCACCGCCCAGATCAGAAAAGATTCCCCCTCACTCTGGCAGCGGACCAGTTCGGCCGCCGCCGCGGCCTGCTCCTCTGAAAGGATTCCCGACCATTGGCAGAGTCTTCCGTTTTCGCCGGGCGCTGCGGAAAGCCGCCGGGGTTCAGGGCCGATCCACGTCGCCAGCTCCGTACACGATCGGATCACTCCCATGTTCAGGCAGCGGCGGCAATAGGCACATGAGCGGTTGCAGCGTCCGCACGTACAGGTCCCGAACAGTTCGGGATCCGTATTGCCGCAGCGCCGGCACACCCATCTTCGGCCGCCGGACAAAAAGGGGAGCAGTCCCCCATCGGCAGTTTCGATTCCGTGCTGAAGCGCAATGAACCCTTTGCGAACATGCTGTTTAATCGTTTCCTTAGAAAAAGGGAGTTCCTCAACTCTGTACTCCCTCCCATATAAAAAGCGCTGTAAATCGTGGTTAAAGTCAGACCGAATCGAATCATCGCGGAATAAAAGCATGATGGACAGACCTTCTTTCGGAGAATGGAAAACTGAGGAAATGAAGCCGGCTGGCAAAAAAGAGATAAATACGCGGCATGAACTATTCCATGAGGCATCTTTGGGAATAAGGGAGCAAAACGGACCTGCCTTTCTTAATTATAAATTCAACACCGGCAAGCGTACTCCTTCTTTTTCGACAATTTTTTATCACAGCGGTTTATAAGGAGCAGTATCTGAATGAAAAATCGGATGCCGGATGCGGCGGAAAAGCCAATTTCCCCCGGCGGGCAAACCCGGATGTTTTCCGTATATTCTCACTGGTTGATTCTATTGCGATTACTGTTGATTCTCCGCAGCTTATCATAGATTCTTTACGGTTTACTGCGGATTCTTCCGCCATTGCTGATAAGAACGAAACTGTCAATTTCTAAGGATTTACCGCTGATTTTGCAGCCGCCGGCTTATCCGGATTAAACTTTTTCACTGTTTTGTCAGGAAAAAGTTCATTCGATTTTCTCTTTTTCGTTTTTACACTGAATAGTGAGCCAGCCGTTCATCTCCGTGCCTGACCCCATTTGTAAAAACCAGCATGGCTTTTTTTCAGAATCTGCCCGGGTAAAGCCTCCTGCCCGTTTTTCTACAGACGCATCTGCGGAGGGTTTCTCACCAACCAATGGCCAAAATAAAAGAACCGCAGCCCATTTTTCCGCGATTCCCGCCATTGCGCCCGAGCACAGAAACTGCTGCCGGACCGTACGTCTGATGTTTTTTACCGGCTTGAGACAACGTCGCCGTCCACTCTTTTTCTTAATCCGCATGCCTTTCTCCGGATAAACGTTCAGTAAATCTTGACCCAGCCGTTTTTGATTGCCTCAACCACAGCCTGAGTACGGTCGTCGACGTTCATCTTCTGCAGAATGTTACTGACGTGGTTTTTGACCGTTTTTTCACTGATGTACAGATTTTCACCGATTGCACGGTTGCTTTTCCCTTCAGCCATCAGCTGAAGCACTTCACATTCACGGTGTGTGAGAATATGAAGCGGCGGCCGGAATTCGAGATCGCGAAATCCGGACGGTTCGGTTGAGTAGCCCTGTGACGCAAGCCTTCTGAATTCATTGACGAGATTGTGCGTCACCTTCGGATGAATGTAAGCTCCGCCCTGGGCAACAATCCGGACGGCCTCAATCATTGAATCCGCATCCATCTCTTTGAGCAGATAGCCCAGAGCTCCGGATTTCAGCACATGGGTGACGTAACTTTCATCATCATGAATCGAAAGAATGATCACCTTAAGGCCGGGATGATTGTTAATCAGCTGTCTTGTCGCCTCAACACCGTTCAGTTTGGGCATATTGATGTCCATCAGAACCACGTCGGGTTTGGATTCATCGATCAATTTTTCAGCAATGATGCCGTCGTCGCCTTCCGCGACAACTTCAAAATCCGGCTCCATATTCAATATTCTTTTAACGCCTTCCCGAAAAAGGCGATGATCGTCGATCAATACAATTTTTGTAACCTTTGGACGAACGTTTGTCACTATCCTACCCGCTGCAGAAAACATGAACCTCCCGCCTGTCCGGAAAATAACGGCCGATAGCGGCCGCACGCTCCGGGGCAGGTCTTGTTCTTACCGTACCCTTCACGCATTTAACCGGCCGGATCCGGGATCATCCGTGCCGCCCCTTCCGCAGCAGGCTCCTCACCTCTCTTTTTAACGGTCAGCCAATAGATATGAGACGGCGGGGCACCCTCCCATCTGACATTTTTATAAAATCAATTACCCTTTCAGTTCATCACCATGCTGGATCGGAATATTAATTAAGATCGAAGTCCCTTTGCCAATTGCTGAATGAATGACCAGCTTTCCGTTTAATAATTCGGTTCGTTCTTTCATCCCGATCAGACCATAGCTTCCTTCTTTCTTGACCGACTGATCAAAACCGATACCGTCGTCCTTTACCTGCATCTGCACTCTGTCGTTGCGAAATTCCAGGCGGACAGCAATGTGTTTCGGGTGGGCGTGGCTGCAGGCATTTTGAACAGCTTCCTGCATCAGCCGGAAAAGTGCAGCTTCCATCCGCGACTGCAGACGTTTCTCCTTGCCCAGGCAGCGAAAGTTGATTTCAATAGCAGGATAGTCTCCGTTGACTCGATGAAAATATTTTTGAAGTGTCGGCGCCAAACCCAGATCATCCAGACTCATCGGCCTTAAATCGTAAATAATCCGCCGGACTTCGGCCAGAGCATCCTGTACCATGACCCGGTACTTTTGCAGCTCATATCTGGCCGCTTCGGATCCTTCTTTTTTGCCGACGCGTTCCACAACATCGAGCCCGAGCAGGACCTGGGCCAGCGTCTGAGCCGGGCCGTCATGAATTTCGCGGGAGAGCCTTTTCCGTTCTTCTTCAAGGGCTTCGATGATCTTCAGACCAAGCGCGCGTTGTTCACGCGCGTTGGCGACCATTTCTCCCACCTGTTTCAAGTCACTCGTCAGATAATTAAGGACAACCGTTACCTGCCCCACCAGACTGTCCGCTTTCTTGATCGTCGCCGACAGCTGCACGAGACGGCGTTCCAATTCGTTGCGTCGGGCCTTCATCTGTTTTTCCATTTCGCGGACAATCGACAGTTCATTCTGAATGTTGTTTGCCCGCTCATAGGCGGTCCGAATATCTTTTTCTCCGTAATGGTCAAACGCTTGGCTGATTTCGGCCAGTCGTCCCCGCGATTTTCTCGCCTCAATTTCCAGCCGGTCGCTGCGCTCAATCACTCCGGTTAACTCATGCTTTAACAAGTGAAGTTCCTTAGCCAGCTCGTCGTGCTCTTTCCTGGATTGTTCGCCTATTTCAAAAATCTGGGTTTTGCTGTCGCTGACGTTCTCAATCATATCGTTGATGATTTTATCAAGGTGTTTGATGTCATGCGCATCATGTTCATTTTTGTCGGCTGACATTTTTTCCCTCCATAGTAACAAATGTAGCGGAACAGAGCCGTACCCGCTAGACACCTTGTACCTATCTCCCTATAGTACCAAAGAACTAATTCACTTTAAAACAATCTATTTCCATTCTTTAATAGCATCAGACGTATTACAAGTGTAAATGTTACCAATTATTTTTATAATAACATAAAATATACGTTTTTATTAGTTCGGAAAAGCCCGGCCGATGATTGATTTGTCAAAGCAAGAATGGTATGTTTTTGTAAAATCGATCTGTATGATCCGTCTCAGATCTTGTCATTTTTTCATAGACGGATCCTGTTTTCATAATGACTGTTTGCTGATCCCGCACGAAATGATTTTTTGCACGTGTTTGTTTCAAAATGCGCAGAGAATAACTGGTTTCCCCTAATGATTCACAGAGCCGCACCGAGCATTCAAAAATCGGCGCGCACTCCCGGAAATTCCGATACGAAGCAGCGAAATTTGGAAGAAGATGTCCCGATCAAAGGAAACGTCCTGAAACGGACAAAATAACGGCCAAGGAGCTGGTTTTGATGACATTATCTTCTTATATAACAGTTATGCACCCCGCAATCAAAGAAATCGAGATTCGCCGTTCCCGATTTATCGCCAGCGTTTTCCCGGTTGTCTCGGAAAACGATGCGGCCGCGGCGATCGAGGCTAAGCGCAAGGAACATTGGAAGGCGAACCATCATTGTTTTGCCTATGTCATCGGCAAGAAGCAGGAAATCCAGAAAGCAAGCGATGACGGGGAACCGAGCGGAACGGCGGGCGTACCGATTCTCGACGTTCTGAAGCGGCGCGGACTCTGCGATGTATTAATCATCGTCACCCGCTACTTCGGCGGAATCAAACTGGGAGCAGGCGGTCTGATCCGCGCTTACGCCCACGCTGCCGGTTCAGGACTCGCCGCTGCCGAGGTGATCGAGCAGATTCCCGCGGATTTATGGCGCACGAGCGTCGACTACCATTTGAGCGGTTCAATCGATAATAAGCTTCGTGAATCTTCCTATCTTGTTAAGAACGTGCAGTATACCGATAAAGTTTCATTTGATGTTTTTACCCGTCAGGAGGAGAGTTCCGTTTACACTAACTGGATCAGGGACCTGACAAACGGCACGGCAGACAATAAAAAGATAGAGGAACTCTATCTTCATAAAAAGCTGCCGGAACCCGCGGACAGATAAGCCCTTTCAACAACCGGCCCGGTTTCCCGGCTGCGCCTCCCCTTTTTCAGCAATTCCGGAGCAGACCGGCACCGCGCTCCTATTAGAAAACCGGGCCCCGCCGAACTTTTGCTGCAGACGAGGCCGGGACAGCCTGATGCCGGACAGCCCGCGGGACGCGGCGCTGATGTTCGGTACTTACATTGCAATTCTTAAAAACATATAATAAAAAAGCCGGAACCCCCTTGCCTGGTCCCGGAACAGAACTGCCCTCCCGTTTATTTCACCTTGGCCAGACTGATCGCCTTAGCCAGGCTGATAATCCGCTTATAGATCTTCAGCAGCGGCCTGTAGCCCGCGCTCACCAGTCCGACACCTTCCACCACCAGTTCAATCGTCAGCATCACGCCGATAATAATAATCAGCGAGCCGAGCAGCGTAGAGGTCGAGAGCAGAATCGCCGCAAGAGCGAACATCGCGCTCATTCCGTACATCAGCACCACCGTCTGGCTTTGTGAAAAGCCATAGCGAAGCAGACAGTGATGGAGATGCGACCGATCAGGAGCCGTCAGCGGCCTCTTATTGACCAGCCTTCGGATAATCGCGAATAGTGTATCGGAAATCGGAACGGCAAGAATAACGACCGGAACGACGAGCGAGAAAAGCGTTACATTCTTAAAACCGAGCAGAGCCAGAACCGAAATGACATAACCGAGAAAATAACTCCCGGTATCTCCCATAAATATTTTTGCCGGATGAAAATTATAAGGAAGAAAACCGAGCGTGCTTCCAAGCAGTACCGCACTGACCGTAAATACAAACAAATCATTTTCTGTCAGCGCAAGACCGGCAATCGTCATGAGAACAATGCTGGAAACACCGGCAGCCAGCCCGTCCAGTCCGTCAATCAGATTGATCGCATTGGTAATGCCCATAATCCAGAGAATGGTCAGCGGGATGCTCAGCCAGTGCAGGTAAAGCACGCCGTTAAATGGCAGATTAATATAAGTAACCGTGATTCCGCCCTCGACAATAACCAGGGCCGCAAGAAAATGAGCAACCAGTTTCACCCGCGGCGTCAAAGAGTACAAATCATCCAGAATACCTGTCAGAATAATGATCACGCTGCCCGCAAGCAGCGGCACTGTATAGCTGCTGGCCGGCCACAGAATCGCCATGCCAATCAGAAAAGCTAAATAGATTGCCAGCCCGCCCATGCGCGGCATAATTTTTTTGTGTACCTTGCGGGCATTGGGAACGTCGGTCGCACCCGCGCGAATTGCAAGCTTTTTTACAAGAGGCGTCAACCCGATTGCCGCCAGAAAACATATGACAAACGTCAAATAGACCATAGTGTCAGCCTGCCTTGTATCCAAAATTCCCGTCCGGTAAAACGCTAAAACGGTTTTCAAAGAAAAATAATCTTGTCTTGTTTTGTTCAACCGATATTATATCACATTGTAAAGAGGATACCAGTAATTTCTTAACAATCTCTTTACTTACTTTTTTGTTGATTCCCTTGACAAATCGTTCCGAATCATGCTTTGCGGCCCACAGGCCGCTTATTCCACAGAGCTCTTTGAAAACCTTTCAACAGGCCAATATCTTGGACATGCAGTCTGCATTTTTATAGGTAAAATTCAAAAAGCGATCTCTCGCCACGTGATATGACCTAACTGCTAGTTTACATTTTTTTCGGCTCATCGGCCGGACTTTGGTATTTTTTTGACTTTTCCGCCCGAGACGGGCGTCTCAGCATTTAAAGACAGACAAATACGGAGTATAAGAAAAGCTTGACAGGAACGGTTCCGTCGATGAAAATGATACAATATGAGACATGCTGAATACGGATTCATAAGAAGGGGTTCATTTTGACGAACAAGCAGCCCATCGGAAATATAAACATGAGCGTGTTCCTTTCAAAGGAAAAATTTGTTGAAACGCTTGCCTGCAAGGCTGAGGAAAAAGAAAAGCTGAATCTTTATTTTCTAAATGATCACGGGTTCAATATTGCCCAGAAGGACGCAGAATATCGGAAAATCCTGAATCGGGCCGATTATCTGCTTAACGACGGGATCGGCATAAAACTGGGTGCCAGAATATGGGGTATTCACGTTGGCGAAAATTTGAACGGCACGGATCTGATCCCTCTCTTTCTTCGTGAGTGCGAAAAGAAAGGCTGGTCCGTTTATCTGCTGGGATCGACCGAAACCATTGCCGGCGAAGCGGCACAGCACCTCCGGGAAAAATACCGCCGGCTGAAGGTCGCCGGATCTCACCACGGCTATTTTCGCGGCGAGCAGGAAATCGTCCGGGCCATCAATAAGTCCGGGGCCGACGTGCTGATCGTCGGCATGGGCATGCCTCTGCAGGAAAAATTTATCGACCGCCACGACCGTGAGCTGGCACCCCGTATCCGTATCGCTGCCGGAGGCTATATTGATTTCGTTTCGGGAGAAAAGCCGCGCGCACCGAAAGTGATGCGAAAACTGAACCTCGAATGGCTTTTCCGGATGATACTTGAGCCGAAAAGGATGTGGCGGCGGAATGTGGTCGGCCATCTGCAGTTTTTTTTCAAGGTCATCCAATTAAAAAGGAAAAAACGTTTGTAAATCGGCGGCCGGCAGGAGACATAGGAGCAAAGCCCGTCCGGTTCGGTTTCATATAATTTGTCTCCGGGCCGCAGCCGATAAATCGTGCAGCCGGCTGTGCGGCCCTGTTCTCTTCGTCTTCTATGACACGAGTACTGCCGGTCCTCTTTTGAAGCTGAAATACTTGCTGCCTGATGCCGTGCAGGGGCACCAAAGCAAAAAACAATGGACCCGGCACAGCCGCTTTCTTTGCCGAACTCCGTACATGGGCATGAAGGCCGTGTAAAGTCCGGCATGATTGCCGGAAAAAAGGCTTCTTCTGCGGATCAGTCCCTATCAAAAACGGACATCAAATCTCCCCGATATGATCTTTTCGCTGCTTACAGCTTCAGATTATAAGATTGCACACGCTTTTGAACTCAGCCGGCCCCGTCGGTTTGCAGCCCCGTCCGATCTTTCCGGCGGGTAAACATGTTTATATTCAATATGGCTTTCTACGACTTCTCTGCTGCAAAATGATAGAATGATAGAGGAACGATATCATGATGAAGGAAGGATCCGTATGGACAAAAAATTTTTTATACGCAATCGCAGCAAGCTCTATGAAACACTTGAAGATCAGTCGCTGACAATCCTTTTCGCCGGCGAGGCGGCGCATCAGTCAGCGGATGAGAGCTACCCCTTCTACCCCAACCGGAACTTTTATTATATGACCGGAATTACTGAACCGAAAGTTGTTTTCGTCGCTGCCAAGTTTAATGAAGAAGTCAGCGAAACACTTTTTATCCAGCGAGCCGACCCGTGGATGGCCAGATGGTACGGAGAAACCATCACACCGGACGAAGCCAGGGAAGCTTCCGGTGTTGAAAATATTGAACTGCTCGATAAACTGGACAGTTTCATCCGCTCGCAGTTCGACGGCCGTGTCTACAGGCATCTTTACGCGGATCTTGAGACCAAGTCATGGGAATATCCGGCCAGGCCAGCAAATAAATTCGCTGCCGATGCGGCGGTCACTTATCCTTATCTGTCGGTCCATAATCTCTATCCCGTCATCAGTGATCTTCGCGTGGTCAAGTCCCCGGAAGAGATCGATCTGCTTCGCCGGGCCGGACAAATCACGGCGGACGGTATCAGAAATGTCCTCGCCAACGCAAAACCGGGAATGAAGGAATATGAACTGGAAGCTTATTTCAATTTTGTCCTGAAGAGCCGCGGCATTACCGAATTTGCTTTTCCGACTATTCTTGCCAGCGGCTATAATGGCACGGTGCTTCATTATTCGGCCAATACCGGCACCGCCGCGGACGGAAATCTCGTCCTGCTGGATCTGGGTGCCCAGTATCAATATTATAACGGCGATATCAGCTATACTTTCCCGGTTAACGGAAAATTCACCGACCGCCAGAAAACCATTTACGACATCGTCCTGCGCTGCAACCGGGAGGTCACAAAGAGGGTCAAACCGGGAATCGCTTTTGAAGATCTGAACGATTTTACAATCAGATTTCTTACTGAAGAGCTGCTCAAAATCGGCCTGATCCAAAAAGCGGAAGAACTGCGCAAATATTACTTCCATCATGTCAGCCACTCGCTTGGACTCGACACACATGACGTCGGCAATTACCGCGATATAAATCTCGTGCCCGGTGAAGTCATCACCAACGAACCGGGGTTGTACATTCCGGAAGAAAGCATCGGTGTCCGGATAGAGGATGACGTTCTTGTCACCGAAGACGGCTATGAGGTACTGACTGGCGGTCTTCCCCGGACTGTCGATGAAATTGAAAGTTACATGGCCGAGCACAATAAAAACCTGCAGTAAATCCATACGGTCCCAAGCGTTTTCCTTTTCGTTCCATGCTTTCCGCCGCAATCAGATAGCGTTGCGGCTTTGTGACGGTCAACGCACCACCAAAAAGGAGGAGTTCTAAATGCAATATCGTCATCTTGGAAATTCCGGACTCAAGGTCAGTGCAGTCAGCCTCGGAAGCTGGCTGACCTATGGCGGCTATGTGGCAAATGAAAATGCGGTGAACACAATTCTGAAGGCCTATGACCTCGGCATTAATTTTTTTGACACGGCCAATGTCTACATGCGCGGCGAAGCGGAAAAAGTGGTCGGCAAAGCGATTAAAGCTTTCCCGCGGGAATCAATCGTCCTCTCGACGAAGGTCTTCTTTCCCATGGGTGACGGTCCCAACGACCGCGGCCTGTCCAGAAAACATATCATGGAGCAGGCTGAAGCCAGTCTGAAGCGGCTCGATGTTGATTACGTCGATCTCTATTACTGCCACCGCTTTGATCCGGAGACGCCGATTGAAGAAACGCTGCGCGCCTTCGACGATCTGATCCACCAGGGCAAAGTAAATTATATCGGCGTCAGTGAATGGACGGCCGCTCAGATCACGGAAGCCGCACACATCGCCGACGAAAAGCTGCTGAATCATTTTGTCGCCAACCAGTCGCAGTACAGCATGCTTTACCGCAGGATTGAAAATGAGGTTATCCCCGTCAGCGCCGCCCACGGTGTCAGCCAGGTCTGCTGGTCTCCGCTTGCCCAGGGCGTCCTCACAGGAAAATATAAGTCGGTCAATGATGTCCCGGCCGGAAGTCGTGCGGCAGAACAAAGCGGATCTGTTCACCGCTTTCTGACGGCTGAAAACCTGAATAAAGTCGCTCAGCTCCAGAAAGTAGCCGAAGAACTGGACATCAGTATGGCTCAGCTCGCCCTCGCCTGGATTCTTCGTCAGGATAACGTAGCGAGCACGGTCGTCGGCGCCAGCAAACCGGAACAGATTATCGACAACGCCCAATCCGCCGATATAACACTTGACAAAGAAATAATTGACAAAATTGATGCCATTTTAGCGGATTAAAAGATTTAAAAGGCCGGATTCCCTCAGCTGGTTGGGAGGATCCGGCTTTTTGTATGTGTTTTTTCAAGAGCAGGTCGACTGATTTTTCGGTAATTCGGTAAACGGAAAAATTACAGCCCCGAATTCCAGGGCTACCGGCCGAATACGGCTCCCTTCCAGCCGGATTCGGGGGGCTATCGGCCAAATACGGCTCCCTTCCGGCCGAATTCAACTTCTGAGCTGCTATTTAATTTTTTTTATGACTTTTTTCAAGCTGCTTAAGAATTTGATCTTCCAAAAAATAGGTTCGCTGTTTGAAATTCCCGCTATATGGAAATTTATAAGAATGAAGCATTTTTCTGACGACCGAATCGGATTGAATCTGTAAAAAGTCGCGGAGCTGGCTGTTAGTGACAATCGGTCCAAACAGATGTCGATAATCATTAATTGCGATTAATTGAGCAGTTCTGGACTCAAAGCCGCAAGCAGGGCAGGTCCAGACAGCCGAATGCCTGTTCATCGCTAATTTTTCACATCTTGGGCATCGTACGCCGATAAGGATTTCTTCAGGGACAGTACCTGTTTGTTTAAAAACGTCAATTTCGAGGTCCTTGTGCTCACTTAGCAATTTTTTGGATAGATCCAGGAGTGTACTGCGGTCGACTGCGGGTCGCGGATACTGTTTTTTTAATGAGGAAATGCGAATCGGGAGAAAATCCGAAGTGCAGATGTGATTCTGCTGGTCAGCGAGATCCAGATGCAGAATCGATTTTGAGGGAATGAATACCACCTGGGTTTGAATGGGAATTCCCGTGCATCCCCGTAAAAGCAGCCACGAACTCAATTGCTCTTTGAGACGGGCATTCTGTATCATCGGATTCGGAAAAGCTTCCTCGGTCCGGTCTGTACTCCGAATCATCTGATGTTTATTGATGGTTACTCTTACCATTATATTTTTGACTTCCAGAATGAGAAAAAAATACGGAGAGAGAACGAGAAAATCGATTTGAAAATAATGAATTCCGTCATACAGTCTCAGATTATGAAAAATCGAATATTCATCCGCGGAAAGAAAACTGAGAGGATAATCCAGTGATTTTTCTCCTTTGAACCCCGCCAGATATTTTGACATTTGCAAGTACACATCTTGTTTTTTGGAACTGTCAGGATTTAAACGCTGAAACAGAATTTCAAACTGTTTCACTTGAAACGGGATCTGAATAGGCTTAAGATACACACGGTGCCACCTCCTTTTCCTTCGTTTACCTGCACCTAGATCTTTATCGTGATTGGTGCAGGCCGCCCGGATAACTCCGCCTCCTTTCCCTTCGTATCAATTTGGCCAAACTCTTGTATCCGCTGTTCATTTCTTCTTGAAGCGGCATTCAATACTTCATGCTGAATTGCATTCGACATCATCTTCCACAATCCTGCAAAACCCGAAATAAAGCGAGCATTTTATTTTCCGGGAAATATTCTTAACCTTGAAAAATCGGCTGACTAAGTTGTTTAGCGATAAAATTAATATAACGAATATTGTGAGATATGCTAACATGTAAAGAGCAGCTGTCTCTATCAGATGAAAGGATTCGGACAATTTTAGTACCTTACGGCCTCTTCGTTTGACGGTTTTTGCGGGCCTAACGGATATCCGTTTTATAATTGAATGCTCAGATTTGAATCAGATGGTTCATTCAGAAAAAGTTTATCTTTTTACTGGCAAAAAGCAGCAGCATCTCAATTTAAGATCAAGATAAATGTTTCGAAAGAGATGAAGAAATGTGCAAACACAAAAAATGAAAGTCGTCATTGCGCCAGACTCTTTTAAAGAATGTCTGACCGCGCTGCAAGCGGCGGATGCGATTGAAACGGGATGGCTGCGGGTCTGGCCGGAAAGTGAATGTGTTAAAGTACCGATGGCGGACGGCGGTGAAGGAACGGTCCGTTCTCTGGTCGACGCCACGGGCGGAAAGATTATAAAAAAACAGGTAACCGGCCCGGAGGGAAAACCCGTTAGCGGATTCTTCGGCCTGCTCGGCGGCGGAGATACAGCGGTCATTGAAATGGCCGCTGCGGCAGGGTTGGATTGCGTTCCTCGCAATCGGCGCAATCCGCTGAAAGCAACCACTTTCGGCGTCGGCGAACTCATTCTTGCGGCACTGGACCGCGGGGTCAGCCACATTATTCTCGGGCTCGGCGGAAGTGCAACCAACGACGGCGGCTGCGGTATGGCTCAGGCGCTCGGAGCGAAGCTTCTTGATTCCAAGGGTTATGCAGTCGGCCCTGGGGGTGCGGCACTCGCCGAACTGGCTTCCATCGACTTATCGGAGCTGGACAGCAGAATAGCCAATGTGCGGTTTGACATCGCCACAGATGTCAGCAATCCGCTGACCGGCAGCAAAGGCGCTGCCGCTGTCTTTGCTCCTCAAAAGGGGGCTTCGCCGGAAGATGTGCGGATACTTGATGAAGCACTTGTGCATTTTGCTCATATCGTGAGGAAAGATCTCGATATCGAGATCGATCAGGTGCCCGGCGCGGGCGCGGCGGGCGGACTGGGGGCCGGCGCTCTCTGCTTTCTTGGAGGGACGATCTGTCCGGGAGTTGATACAGTTATTCGGGCTGCCGGGCTGGAAGAAAAAATGCAGGGAGCCTCACTGGTCATTACCGGAGAAGGAAAAATTGACGGTCAGACGCTTTTCGGCAAAACGCCGGTCGGCGTAGCACGATGTGCAAAAAAGTCGGAAATTCCTGTCATTGCGCTGGCCGGATCCTTGGCGGACGGCAGCCGAAACGTTTACCGCCACGGCGGCATTGACGCGCTGTTTTCCATTGTTCCGGGTGCTGTTTCTCTTGAGGACGCCCTTGCACATGCCGAGACCAATCTGAGTCGGACTGCGGAAAACATTGCTCTTGTTTGGCGTCTCGCTCAGCACTTCCCCAGCGCTTGAATTGTCTGCTGCTCATAAAAAGAGCGGCTCGGTGGTGAACACGGATTGGTTTTGCTTATAAAAAAGGCCTTATTTCCGTATTTTTTATGCTGAAAATACCCGTCAGGCAATTTTTTAAACGAGTTTTAAAAACCAATCAGCCAGGGGGTTGACGTTTGCCAGATACAGATTTTTACAGTTTGATTAGATCATCTGCACCCCCCAGTCAGCCATGGAAGGGCAGTCTTTCGAGCAAGATTCATGAACGTCGTGCCATGCGATTCCCCGGCCTGACATTATAAAAAAGGCTGTTCCCGATCTGTTCGCCGGAGCCGCAGGCGTGAATCCCGGCTTCACCCCCCAGACAGCTTAGGGAGACAGTCTTTCGGACATGATCTGCGAACATCAAGCCATGCCTGACTCTGATACTATAAGGGAAAACTGTTTCCAATCTGTTCGAAGGAACCGCGGCGTTTTTTTTGCTTCAGGTCCGCTTCACCCCGCGGACGGGCCGGTCCTCAGATCTGCACAGATCAAATGGGCCGCAAGACTGGTTGCCCGTCCGTCCGCTGCTTTGGCTTCCCGCCTCGAGCTTTTCAACGCTGAAAGAGCAGGCAATCCGGCCCGAGAAATCGATTATTTAGACAGGCCGAGATCACGGCCTATTGCCTTCAGCCAGATATCCTGTCCCGCCTTGTTCATTGTGTGCCCGTCCGCTGCAACGACACCGGCCCGTTTTGAACCTCCCGGCCAGTTCGGCAGATAATTGAGGGTTGCGAGGTTCTGACTTTTGACATATGTGCTGAGCTGATCGATCCGATCATTTATGTACGGCGCATTCGCCGAATAATTGGGCAGAGAAATAAAGAATGCAGCCTGAGGATACTTCAGCCTGATTTTCTCTTCAAGCAGAGCAGTAACGGAATTTGTGTCATCCGTGCTGACTTTGCCGTCATCGTTGTAGAGCAGGGGCGTATAGATAACCGCATCCGGATTGCCGTTGCTGCTTTGGAACAGGCTTTCTATCTTTGCCTGGTTCAGCTGCAGCGATGTACTCTTACCCAAATCGACCGCTGTGACTTTAAAAAACAGGCTGCCGAACGAACTGTCCAGCCGCTGCTGCAGAAGCAGGGACAAAGCCTGGACATTCTCGCTGCCGATCATTACAACCCGGACCTGTCCGTTGTTCGCCAATGCTTTCTGTGCCGCCTTCTGCATCGTTCGCGGCAGCTTCGCAATCTGAGCCTTCACTTTTTTGGCAGCGATACCGTTTGTGCCGCTCATGTCGCCTGCCGAAACAGATCCGCTCCCAATCAGCGCCGAATCGGCTTTGGCAATCCGGCCCAGTCTATGATTCCAGTAAATATTTCCGCCGACGATTGCAGCAATACAAACAATAGAGACAAGAACCAGCCAGAATTTTTTCAAATAATCCACCTTCACTATTTTCCGCCTATTTATTATCGGTCCACCTGAAAAAAGCATATAGATGACTCATGGGAAATGCAATAGTTTTTTTGAATAAATATTAAAATGATCAAAAAAATGACGGAGCGGATCCGCAGCGCCGGTACCTCGCAATGGAACCGCCTTGCCATGGATGTTTTCTATTCGGCGGTATTGGCATTCTGCTCCCTGATCACCACGATGTTGACGCGCCGGTTCATCGCCTTATGTGCCGCTGTATCATTCTTAGCGACCGGTTTGTATTCTCCATAGCCGACAAAATGGAACCGTTCCGCCGGAAGCTTGTCCTTCTGAATCAGATAATTCATGACCGTCTGTGCACGTACTCCCGAAAGTTCCCAGTTTGAGTGGAAAGGCGAGTGATTGTTTCGAAACGGTGTATTGTCCGTATAACCCTCGACCGAGACGTCGTTCGGCACCCCGCCCAGTATACCGCCGATTTTTTGCAGGACCGGCAGGGCATTCGGCTTAAGGTCCGCTTTGCCGAGATCAAAGAGGATGCTCTCGCGCAATGTAAGCTGAATCCCTCTTGGCGTATTGGTCAGTGAGACATCCGGGCTCAGATGGTTAGCTTTAATGTATTGATTCAGCTTCAGATAAAGGGCGTCCAGCTGCTGATTATCGTTTTTCTGCTGCTTATCGGTCAGGGCATTCGATTTTTGCTGAACGGCCGTCGTCGGGCTGGTCTGTCCCTTATCGGTGGCCGGATAGCCCATATTCTGAAGAATGGTTTGTCCCTGGAAAGAAGCTTTAAGCGACGAGACCAGCGCATTGAAACGCTGATTTTCAATGGAGCTCATCGAAAACATGACGATAAAAAATACAAGCAGCAAAGTGATCAGATCGGAATAAGTAATCATCCATCTTCCCAGATCTTCATGATCATCCACTTGTTTCAAATGTCTTCTTTTATGTGTATTATGTGTGTGCGGTTTATTCATGGTTCGCGGCCTCTTGATAATTGCCTTCCGACCACTCGGATTCACTCGCGTTGCCTCTGAGCCGCTCTTCCACTTTCTCCTTATCTTCCTCGCTTAGAAAGGCAAACAGCTTTTTGCGGAGGATCAGTGTATTTTCTCCGAACTGGATCGACAGGATCCCCTCCGCCTTAATCTGCCGGATCAGCACATCTGCGGCAAGATTTGCTTTAATCTTATTGAAAATCGGCAGGAAAACAACGTTGGCTCCCGAAACCCCGTAGAGCGTCGCAATAAAGGCAACTGCGATCGCCGGTCCGAGGCTGCCCGGGTTGCTCAGAGTGCCCAGCACATGGACCAGGCCCATGACGGTACCGATAATGCCCATCGTCGGCGAAAATCCCCCGGCGGCTTCGAACATCCGTCCCATTGATAGGATCTGCCGTTCATAGAGTTCGATATCGCGGTTCAGGATATCATCGATCACGTCGGAATCAACGCCGTCGACGACCATCTGGATGCCGTTGGACATAAACGAATCTTCGCTGAATTGATCCAGTTCTCCTTCCAGGGCAAGCAGCCCTTCGCGTCTGGAAATATTGGCCAGACTGATCAGCTGTTCAATCGTGGCTCCCGTATCCGCCTTCGGTTTGACGAACGCATATTTTATGATGAACGGTAATTTTTTTAACGTTTTCCCGGGAAAACTGACGATCACGGCACCGATTGTCCCGCCGAAGACGATCAGCAGAGCGGTCACCTTAAATAATGCCACGAACGTTCCGCCTTCAAGCAAAAATCCCGCTAATAATGACAGCACTCCAAAAAGCAAGCCGATGACTGTAGATATTTCCATGTAGGTCAATCCCTTCAGCTCTTGTACCTTATAACCCTTTTATCGGCTATTCTTTATTTTTATTGAACCCCTCGAATTAAGAAGGTAAAAAATCATCATGCACAAAATAGGCCGTTTTTCCTATTTTATTAGCAAATTACTTTTTTTACATTTTTGCTGTGAAGTTTTTTCTATGGCCTGTCGATATGATAATTAGTGGATTAATACACAGTGCACTTTTAAACAACATTTGTTAAGATGACTGATGTGTGTGGCGTTGTTTTTTTAGAAAATCAGATTAATTGAGGCCGTTTTTCCCTTATATCGGGAGCTTCCTTTCCATCTGCTCTTCCGGCCGAAAATGGCCGGACCCATGAGACTGTTTCCGCCTCTTATTCGTGACCCGCCGGAAGAGCCTCCCAATCTTTATTTGGGACAATTTTTGTTGGGAGTGAACGACACCATGACTAAAGTTGTTAATGTGACAGATTTAACGGATGGCTGCATTCTTTCAAAAGATATCTTTATTAATTCATCCGTGCTTTATCGTTCCGGAACTTATGTCACTCCCGCCCTTGCTGATGACCTTTCCGAAAAAGGCGTTCAGGAGGTTTCAATTAAAAATGGGAAGACGACGGTTTTTCACAGAAACTTTCTCGAAGAGCAGGAAATGACCGCTCATCAATTGAAGGCGCTGACTGAACGGTTTCAGAACGATATGTCCGAAATAGCCGATGAACTGCGCTACGGACGGATCCTGCATGCGGAAGCATCCTATAAGTGGCTCCGCTCATTTTATCTTCGCACTTTTTCGAATCCTACGGTGGGCTTGCTGATGGACAGCCTGAAGCAGTGGGATCCGATTTGCTACATCCATTCCGTTGATGTCTTCGTGCTTTGCAGCCTGTTCATCCGGCGCCTCCATATGAAAATGCCGAAGGGCTTCATCCTCGGCTGCCTCCTTCATGATGTCGGCAAACTTTATACCCCGCGTTCTATCCTCTTAAAAACAGGCAAGTTAACGGAACGGGAGTATGAACAAATAAAAGAACATACTCTGCAGGGGTACGAACTGCTGAACAAGCTTGGATTCTCGGCCGAAACATGCAAAATCGTCCGTTCCCATCACGAGCGGCTGAACGGAAGCGGCTATCCGGATCATTATGCGGTCGCTGAACAGGACCGCGACCTGAAATCGATCGCAATAGCCGATGTCTATTCCGCGCTGACTCTGAAAAGATCCTATCGGAGCCCGATGCAGGCGACCCGTGCAATCCAGATTATTCTGAATGACTGCATGCGCAATAATCTGGACCTGAAGAGCTGTTTCGCTTTCATTAATTTTGTGCACATTTTCCCGCCGGCAACCCAGGTCCTGCTTACGAACGGCAAGGTCGGAACAGTGGTGCTCAACCGCAACGGCTCGGAAATTCTGCCGAAAATCAAACTTCAGGAGCGCAATCGCGTGATCCAGCTTCCCAGCGACTTGTCGCTGACCGTAAAAAGCGTGATCGGCTGGGACAGCAAGGAAATCTTGATGCAGGAAAAGCAGAACTGGAGCGACTATATACAAAATATCATTGACGGCAATGCACTGAAGGCACTCGATCTGCTTGATGCACTGTCCGACAGTAAGCGGATTGAAAATGTCTTTATTGATCTGTTTGAACGTTCAATGAATGAGATTGAAAAACGTACCGATTTAAAACCTGTCGATCTGTCGATTGCCCGGACGACAACTATGTCGCTGCTCAACTGGAAAATGCTCAAATTACTGCAGGATCGTAAAGTGGAGATGGGCGAAGCCGTTACCGCCAATTTTGACTCGGTCAACGAACAGCTGCCGATGAAGATGATTAACGATCTTTTCGCCATTAACGGCTGGAAAACATATTTTATCGGAGAAAATGCGAACCTTGCGATGATCGGCGATCTGATCGAGCGCAAAAAAGCAGGCTATCTTGCAGTGTCTCTGACTGAAGAAGCACACATGTTCAAGGTGTTCAACATGCTGAATGTGCTCAGAAAAGCGCACCCGGAGCTCATTATTTTCGTCCATGGAGCGGGGGCTCATCTGATCGACGATATATCCATCCGCGGAATCATGACCAGCAGCGATCTTTCCGAATTCGTCGTTAATTTAAGGAGGCTGTTCCAGCTTAAAGCGGCAGGGTGCAAAAAAAGCTGAGCAATCAATAAGGATCAAGCCGTTAAAAAATGTATTATAAGTGAAGGCCGAAGAAAAAATGACTTTTTCTATCCGGAATGGCTGCGCGGATCCCTTTTCTATAAAGGAAATCCACGCTTTTAATTTACTATCATGAAACGGGTTCCGCATGCCGCCGCGCTCATGATCGGCCCGTCCCGGCTCTCCGAAAACAGCCGTCAGTTAATAAGGCGCCTGCTTCGTGACTGAATAAAAGAATACAGATATTCCTTTGACTCATTGGTCACTTGTGCCGTGCATTGATGATCGGCCCGTCCTGCAGCAATCTATTCTCTTGAAAGGCGCTATCATTTCCGCGATCGATAAACTTCCTGCAGCGGCGGATGAATCAGGCACAATCCCGTAATCAGCAGTTCGCGTGAGGCAAGCACGGCGCTGCGCACCGGCTGTTTCGAGCCAGGAGCTGGCCGGAAACCTTGCCCAATCCGCACTTATTGATTTCAGCCCGCGTACTGTCGATTCTTTGGCCATTACTTGTCGCTTTTCCGCCCTTTCCTAATGATAAGCGGCAATCTACTGCCGCTTCCCGCTATGATTCATATGAACAAGCGGCAGGCCGGAAAAAAAGAGCGGGCGCTTCCGAACGCCCGCCCACATATGAAATGATCTTTTCAGCCGGCTATATCGCCCTTCGGAAAAATGGGGCGTCTTTCACGCATTCACGTTACATCCCGACCAGACATATGGCTGCGGGGAAAAGAAACGCCTGAATCGCTGAATGCCGGACCCGGATCTATTTTGTACTTCGGAAACTCTTCCGGCCCGGATCGCCTGTATCTAAAAGGCCCGGCAGAAAATTGATCTGCCGGACCTGACTTCATATGTTGTATATCTTCAGAAATCCATCCGATCAGCCGATAACTTCAATCTTGTCTTTGCCGCCGAATTTTTCATACCAAGGTGTCGCGTTTTCAGCAAGAATCTCATTCAATTCTTCAACATTCTTTTTGCCCTGGGACTGGAGCCATTCGATGGCACCCTTTTCGCCGTTCTTACCGTAGGCTTCTACGCCGTCGCGCCAAGTTGCGCGGCCGCAAAGAACACCGTTATATTTTGAGCCTGCATCGTGAGCGAAAACAAGCGTCTTCTGGAACAGTTCCGTCGATACGCCCGCGCTCAGCCAAATGTAAGGAATTGTCGTTTCTTTGTCAACCTGACGGAAGTATGCTTGGGCTTCTTCCGCAGAATATACGGCTTCGTTTTCGCCGACACCTTCAACACGGCTCATGTCTACCGGCACTTCAAGCTTCAGTACGTCAATGCCGTACCGTTCCTGCGTGAAGACTTTGATCGATTCCAGGACTTTGTGCGGTTTAACTTTTGCAAATTCAGCCTTGTCCTTGATCGCTTCATCATAGGTGACAATTTCGAAGAAAAACGGAATATCTTCCGCTTTGCATTCGGAACCAACCCGTTCAACAAAGGCTTTTTTGATGTCATTGATTTCGTCCGGTTCATCCGGATCGAAGTAAAGGAGCACCTTGACCGCATCGCCGCCGTTTTCCTTGATCCGTTTTGCCGACCAGTTAGGAAGAAGATCGGGAATGCGGCCCGGAGTGGTTGCATCATAGCCTGTCTTTTCATAAGACGTCAGCAAGCCGCAGTTTGCGTCACGTTTTTTGCCTGCCGGAATGCCGTATTCCGGATCCAGCAGAATTGCACTTGTATAAGGAGTCAGTTCTTGAGATACAAGCGTTTTGAAATCCTGAAGTTCTTCAGTCGTTGCGTCGGTACCCTTCGCTGCACCGATCATCCTTTTCAAAGAACCACGTTGATCAATAGCAAGAGCGGCAATAACACCCTTGTCGTTGGACAGCTTTTCAAGAAACTGAAACTTGCCTTTTTGCAGTTTAACCATTACCTATTCCTCCAAGCTAGAATTTTGGACATGAAACGGCCCATTACAGTACAATCGGCAAGCGCACCTAAACCGTTGAGACCGCCGCCTGCCGTCTTTCCTTCACAATTTTCATTTTACGTCACATTCCGTCAGAAAGTCAATTTGCCCTTTGCGATATTACTGTGAACAACACACAGGATTCCGTCTCAGAATAACGCCCTTCAAGACGGGCCGGACGGCTGTTTCCCCATTTGCGCCCGGTTTTATACGGGCCGGAAGGACAAAAGACGGGTCGAATTTATTTCATATATTGTCCAAAAAAAGATGATATTTTTTTCATGCCAACCCGTCATGGAACCGGACTTTGCTCTTTGCAATTTAGAAATAATTTTTTATTTTAGAACCATTTTTCGAAAGGGAACCTTATATAATAAGCGCAGGAGGTGTTTCTTTGGATAAAATGAAGTATTTTAATCTGAATGAAGTTCTGGAAAATGACCTGTTTACGGAATGGGAACTTGCAGGCTGCCGACGCTTCGCAATGGATGCATTGGAACCGGCTGGCGCGCTTGACGATGACGGCATTTATCAGATGGTTTACAAAATTAAAGATGAAGCAACTAGGCGTCTTTTACTTTCTGCATGGCCAAGATGCGAATGGATGAGAAAATCCGAATTTGCCGGCGAGTAAAACAGTAGGCTTTAATATAGGTTTCAGTCACTTCGATGATTCGGACATACCGCTGGGTCAGTGCGCCGCTCCTCGCCTGGTAGATAATTTCAACAATATCGCCTGTCTTCACGTTAATCCCTCCCTCTTCTTATTATATACGAATATTTGTTCTTATTGAACTGGAAAATAAAACATACGTTCGCTGAAATAGTCAAATCAGCCCGCTAACACATAAAGGATCCGGCATGCACGGAACAAATGCCCCCGATTCATCGGCAAAGATGTTTCACAAGAATGCTTCGGAATATTTCATGATGATAATGACGGAATGATCACCCGCAGTTTTGGCCGGCACTGCGGTCTTTACCTACAAATGGCCGGGAAGCCCTGACTATCAGGGCCTCCCGGCCGCAGAAAATAACAAAAACTCATGCCCCCCTTGCGAACATGAGTTTCAGATATTTCAATCGGCGCCGCTCACGGCATCCGATTAATTATACCGCTTCTCTTGTTGTAGCTTTGTGTGATATCGATCCCACCAAACAGCACCCGCCGCAGTAATCAGGATACACGCTGTACCAAACACACCTACGATCATTTTGATCACACTCCTCGTGTATTGATAGCGTTTTCACACCTATATTATACTTCTCGGAGCCCGTATGACACAAGTCGGAAATTTATCATTCCGGCTTCTTTTTGAAAAGAGTATTTGCCCATGCCGGGCGAAAAAAAAACGCCGTACGGCGCTATCTGCATTTTGATTTCTATTAAGTAACGACAAAGAAGCGCGAATCCGCCCCGAAAGCCGGAACAGTCGAATCGAAGCCGATGCAACGAATTAGGCGATCATTGGCCGGTAAATGTCTGATAGAGCAAAAAGATATTCAGCGCAATGACGACGGCGGCCACCATCCAGGCGAGCACGGTCGTGATCTTTCGGTTAACCAGATTCCCCATGAGCTGCTTATTGTTTGTAAAAATGACAAGCGGAATAATTGCCAGCGCGATTCCGAACGACAGGACAACCTGGCTAATAACCAGCGCGCTCGTCGCATTTGCCCCGGAAATAATCACGGCCAGCGGCGGAATCATCGAACAAACCCGGCGCAGAAAAACCGGAATGCGTTTGTGAATAAAGCCCTGCATCATAATGTCGCCGGCCAGCGTGCCGACCGAAGAGCTCGACAGCCCGGCGGCAAGGAGGCCGACACCGAACAGGATCGCCGCGCCCGGTGCAATAAGAGCGCTGAATTGCTGATAGGCCACACTCAGGTCGGAAATGACGATGTGTCCGTAAAACGTTGATGCGGCAACGGCAAGCATAATCGCATTAATCACACCGGCTATCACCATGGCAATCAGGATATCAACCAGTTCAAAGTGAAAAATTCTTTTCCTTTCTTCCGGCGTCCGGCCAATGACTCTTTTCGATGTCAAGCCCGAGTGCATATAGATGGCGTGGGGCATCACGGTTGCCCCCAAGATGCCGGCAGCAAGCAAAATACTGTTCGTTCCCTGAAAACGCGGCACAAATCCGGCCATCAGCGGAGCCAGTGCAGGCGCTGAGAACACGATTTCACAGCTGAAAGCAATGACAATGATGAAAACCATGGATGCGATAGCCATTTCAAGAGAGCGGTAACCCCTGACCTGAAAAGCAAGGATTAAAATGGTACAGAAGCCGGTCAGGATCGCCGCCGGCAGGATCGGGATACCGAAAACAAGATTGAATCCGACGGCGGCGCCGATAAACTCGGCCAAATCAGTTGCCATAACCATAATTTCGCCCTGGATCCAGTAAAAGATCGATACGCCTCTCGGCCAGCGGTCACGCAGAATTTCAGGCAGATTATATCCGGTGGCAATTCCGATCTTGGCCGACAGCGTCTGAATCAGAATGGCCATCAAATTAGAAAGGATCACGACCCACAGAAGCAGGTATCCATACTGCGAACCGCTCTGAATATTGGTCGCATAGTTGCCCGGATCGATATAGGCAACGGCGGCGATGAACGCCGGGCCAATAAACGGCAGCAGTTTTTTCCATCCTTTCGCATCCCCGATGACTTTCTGCAGCGATTGCGACCGGTCGTTTCCGCCATTCGGCGGTGCGCCGTTCAGAATCTTACTTCCTTCTGCCAGCGGGACGGGCATTCGCCCATCACTTCGTTCCGGCATTCAATCATCTCCTATTCGCTTGGTGAATATTTGTTTCCCTAATGCAACACATCCGCTAAAAATAACATACGCTATTTATGTATAAATTGCAACTGAAAAACTGTAAAATTAATTTCACTTTTACATTAAAACGCTTTCATATTTTTTGCGATCCGCGGTAAAGTTTCCGAACAATAATAAAGAACCGATGCGAAAAGGAACGCCGATTTTTCTCGGGATACCGGCTAATTTTATAACCCGGAACGGCGGACGCGGACCGAAACGGAAGGCATTTATGACGCAAGCCGCCCGTTTGCAGCACGCCGGCATGAATCAGCCCTAAGACAAGATGCACCGGCCAAGATCGATATCTTTTCCCTGCCTGTCCAACAAAAGCGCCGACCGGAAACCGTGTTCAACGTCCCCCGCCCCCTTTCTTCGGGAGCCGGATCCAAAGCATATAAAGAATAATAGCAACACAGAGTATGCCGAAGAACGGGTAGAGCGTCCGAATCAGGGATCCGTACCCTGCCTGGCTGATCAGGAACGCACCGGCAAACAGAATCAGCATAGCCGTGCGGATATTGGAAATTAAAGGGAATGTGCTGCGCAGCTGACGCGCCAGACCAAAAATGTTTCCAATAAATGTGGTCAGAATTTCACCAAAGACGACTGCAGCAAATCCGGCATGAATGAGAGGACCGAAATGCCTGACGATTTCAGCCATCGGCATCTCGAATCCGTGGGACTCAGGGGAACCGAGCAGAAGAAAATGGATCAGGATCAGGATCAGACCGAGGCCCGCCCCGCCAAGTATGCCGCCGAACCAGAGTACCGACTCATCTTCAGTTTCCTTGGCGAGCGGAACAAGAACGACGAGTGCAGTCAATATATTGAAGGAAGCATAGCTGACGGCGGCGGGGACCCATCTGATATTTCCAGGCAGCCAGACCGCATTCGGGACCATACCGCGTCCGAGAAAAACAGCCAGCACAAAAGCCGCCAGCATCGGTACGACGAGTGTATTGATCAGCAGGAGGCCGCGGATTCCTTTTGATAAGAAAAGAAAACCGACTGCCAATGCCAGTACAATGCCAATCTGCCTGTGCCAGCCAAGCTGCTCCTGAAAGACGGCACCGGCACCGGCAAGCATGACACCGGTGATTCCGAGAATCACAAAGAAGATAAGCGCCTGTATAGCCGTTCCCAGCCGATCGCCGAAGATATGTATGACCAATTCGTTAAAAGAATAGGCACCGATCCGCCGGGCATAGATCATCATCTTAGTGCCTGCCAGCGTGATCACGATTCCGCTTAAAGCTGCACCCAGCGTCCCATTGTCCTGATATTGGGTAAAAAACTGCACGATTTCCTTGCCGGATGCAAAACCCGCACCGACAATCGTCCCAATAAACGCAGAAGCCACCTGGAGAACACGGATTATCTTTTTTATCATTCAGCACACTCCCTGACTCCGTATTTCGTCGGCTTTATCGTCCGCGTTTATGCACGCCGCCCGCTCCGAAGCCCCTTTTCCACTCTATGCGGCACTTGTTCGGGTCATGCCGGGCCTGTCCCCCAACCGGCCCGGCCGGGAAACAGCCAAAAAAAAAACAGACCGGCGCAATACTTATTGTATCGCGCCGGATCTTTTAACGATTAATATACCCAGACTGCGCCAATGATGATTAAGAGAATGAAAAGCACAACAATCAGCGCAAATCCTGAACCGTATCCATATCCAACTGAGGCACCCATGCGCTTCATCACCTCCATGTCAATTTCCCTATCATCCTATGCAAACGCCTGGATTCGGACCGCCCGAATTTTAAATTTGCTTCATTTTTTCCCGATCGTTTTTAGCAGGGAATGGGCGGCAAGTCCCCTATGTGCAGGCTGTTTTCCGAAGGATGGCCGCCTTCATTGAAGAGGGAACGGGTCGTTTCCCCGAGTTGGCTATGATAAAATGAAATTTGGCAGCTTGTGTTAAAAAGAGCGGAAATATTTTTTTAGAACAGAACAGGAGACCGGAATTCTTCAGAAGGCATGCTTCCTGACGGTTTCAGGCAGCGTACGGTCTCTGCATAAAAAGATTTTTTCGCGGCTTTTTGCACACATTTTGGAATACTGATTTTCCGGGAGGGTTTTACATGGATCATTTCGAGAAACTGCTTGACAATTACGCCGCTATCGCCGTCACGATCGGGCTGAATGTTCAGAGGGGACAGGACGTCATGATTTTTGCTCCCGTCGAAGCTCCCGATTTCACACGGAAAGCGGTGCGAAAGGCCTATGAGGCCGGTGCAGAAAATGTCTACGTCGAGTGGTCGGACGAGGCAGTGACGCGAACAATGTTTGACCTGGCACCGGATCAGGCGTTTGAAAAATATCCCGAATGGCGCGCCGATACGTACCGTGAACTGGCAGACAGCAATGCCGCTTTCCTTTATATCTATTCACCTAACCCGGAATTGTTGAAGGGCATTGATCCGGAGCGCGTGGCCCTGAGCCGGAAGACAGCCTCCGCCGCAAACAAAAAATTTACCGACGCCAAGATCAGTGCGACGGTCAGCTGGACAATCGTCTCCGTTCCGACCGAGGCCTGGTCCGCAAAAATCTTCCCCGATCTCGGCAGGAAGGAACGGATTGAAGCACTTTGGAAACAGATTTTTACAATCACCCGCACGGACAGGGACAACCCGGAACAGGCCTGGAAAGAGCACATCCAGGCACTGGCGGACAAACTGGACTATTTTAATGAAAAGCGGTTCCGAAAGCTGTATTATAAGGCGCCGGGGACGGATCTGACCATTGAACTTCCTTCCGGGCACCTGTGGGCGGGCGGCGGCATGACAAACGGCAGGGGGACGCCCTTCCAGCCGAACATTCCGACCGAAGAAATATTTACCATGCCGCTGAAAACGGGGGTCAACGGTACGGTGGCGAGCACGAAACCGCTGAACAATGACGGCAATCTGATCGATCATTTTTCTCTTAAATTCCGGAACGGACGAATCGTTGATTCCGCTGCCGAAAGGGGTGGCGAAGCACTCAGAAAAATTATCGAAACCGACGAGGGTTCTCATTATCTCGGCGAGGTTTCACTTGTCCCTCATCACTCGCCGATTTCGGAAACCAACCTGATTTTCTACAATACGCTTTTCGATGAAAATGCATCCTGCCACCTGGCGATCGGGGCATCATTCCCCTTCAACTATCGGGGCGGCCGGCAGATGAGCAAAGAAGCGCTTGCCGAAGCAGGTGCCAACGCCAGCCTGGCCCATGTCGATTTCATGATCGGCTCCGATCAGCTGGATATCGACGGCGAAACAGCGGACGGGCGGCGCATTCCTATTTTCAGGAAGGGAAACTGGACCATCTAGAACAGGATGAATCTCAAAACAACCAATAACGAAAGAGGACGTCCGGAAACCGAAACATCGATTTCAAGACGCCCTCTTTAATTTCATGATACGGATCATCCATCGATTTGAGCACTCAGTCTATTCCTGATTCGTTAAGAACGGTTCTTGTTTAATGAATGCCTGTTTTCCAGGCAAAACACGGCCGTCTTCCCTATCCCTTCAGATCCTAAACTGTCCGATCGCTTTCCGCATCAGTCCGGCCTGCTGATCCAGATCGCCCGCCAGTTTATTGAGCTCTTCCATGGCAGCATTCTCCTCTTCAACAGAAGCGCTGACTTCTTCCGTACCGGCCGCCGTTTCTTCACTGGTCGAGGCAATCATCTGCGATCCTTCGCTGATCTGTTCAATATTGGCCTCCGTCTTGCGGATGGCGCCCGCAATGGCCTGAATACCTTTAACGTTCGTTTCAATCGTCCGATCGATTTCCCTGAACGCCCGGTTCGTCTCCTCGACCGCCGCACTCTGCATCTGTACCATCCTGCCCGTCTCCTCGCACAGTTCAACGGCATGATTTGTCTGCTCATTCATTTCTTTGACCATTTCCGTCACGTGTTTCAGCGACTGATTGGTTTGCCGGGCGAGTTGGCGGATTTCGCCGGCGACAACGGCAAAGCCTTTTCCATGTTCGCCTGCGTGCGCGGCCTCGATACTGGCGTTCAGCGACAGCAGATTAGTCCTTCTGGCGATGCCGCCGAGCACATCGACAATTTCGTTAATGCCGGCGATCTGCTTCTCAAGCTGCGATACAGCCTGAATGATCTGCCCGGTTGTATCGGACGATGCCTTGGACTGAACCGACAGATGTTTCAGCTTCTCTTCGCCTTCCTTTGATGACGCGGCCATCTGATTCGCTCCGAGAAGAACTTCTTTGCTTCTTGTATCCATTTTTCTGACCGCATCAACGAGCGACTGCAGAGAGGACAGATTCCCTTCAATGGATTTCGACTGATCGGAGGCGCCCCTTGCTATTTCATTGACGGTTGCACTGATTTCATTCGTCGCTGCCGTATTCTCTTCCACACTCGCGACCAGCGTCTGCGAAGCACCCGTGATTCGGCGCGACACCTCATTCATCTTTTCGAAGGCTTCTCTGTTCACCCTGGCCATTTGATTTATGCTTCCTGTCAGTTCAGCCAGTTCATCACTTCCCCTTACAGGAATGGATACAGTAAGATCTCCGTTTTCAATCCGTTTGGCAGTTTCCTCGATTTTTCTGATGCGGGCGATCATTTTTTTCAACAGATAGTCCGTAAGCCAAATGGCAACGATCAAAATAATCAGCACAATCAGTGCCGACGGCAGAGCGATCAGATTGGCCTTATTTGAAATTTCGCTCTTATCGATAACACCAAGGAGCGTCCAACCGGTCGTTTGATTTTTTTCAAAACAGATCAGTTTTTGCCTGCCGTCGATTGTCGCGTAAAACATGCCGCTCCGGCCCATCGTATTCATTTTCTGATAAAACGACTGTTTCCGGACGTTCGCACCGATCTCATTATTCTTCGGGGCCGATATATATGTACCGGACTTGTCAAGTAAAGCCGCATAACCTGAATTCCCGAATTTCGTCCCGCGGATCTGATTGACGATCGTCTGCAGGAAAAAATCAAGTTTGACGACGCCCTTCACCTTTCCGTGATCCATGACTGCCTCGGCGACACTGACGATACTCTGCTGCGTGACATTGTCGGCATAGGGGTTGGTCCAGACGAACCGGCCCTTTCCCTGCGCCCCGAGCCTGTACCAGGAATCTTTGGTCGGGTCATAATTTTTATCGTAAAAATAAAGCGGAGCACGGATCACCGTTTTGTCGGCCGAAGCAAATGTAAGCGCTTGATAAAGTTTGTTGGAGGAAATGACATTCTGAAAATCCTGATTAATCGCATCGGCATTGGCTTTGGGATCGGCCAGTCTGTCGCTCAGCGCAGCCTGGCCGGTCACCGCCTGGGCATCATTGAATATTGTCGAAAAATTCGCATTGACTGTTTTCAGCTGGGTCATCGTCGATTGCGCCAGGTCATTCGTCGTCGTTGTCAGCCCATAAAAATAACTGAACACTGCTCCGGAAAGGCCGAAAATCACAATGACCGTGACAAAAGGAAAAAGCAGCTGTTTTCTCAGGCTGAAATTGAGAAACTGCCCGGAAGGCACATGCTTTCCGAAAAACGAATGCCCGGAATTCTTCCCGCCTTTTGATAAAAAGCCTGCGGCTCCCCCGCTTGGCCTTTTCCCATTTTCGGATCGGGTTTCCCCGCCTCCCGCACTTTCCGGCTGCTTCTTTTTAAAGGGTTCTCTGTCTTTCTTCATGCTTTTTCCCCCACTCTTCTCCGCTTCTTCTATGTATTTTCTTAAATATCGGAAAATAAAGTAACTGTCTCAGCCGCATAGACAGGCTGAGACTGATTGATCATGAAAGCTTATATTTCTTCAAATCCTTGCGAAGAGCCGCAGCATCGTTCTCAAGATTCGCCGCCAGCCGGGACAGCTGTTCCAGGCCCGCCGTCTGCTCCTCTATCGAAGCCGTCACTTCTTCGGTACCGGCAGCCGTTTGCTCGCTGATCTCGGTCATTCCGTCGATATTTTTCTTCACGACCTTATTTTCTTTCAGCATATCGCCGACCGATGCAACGATGCTGGCAATCCGCTCATTGTTGCTGTTCACTGCCTGCGTAATGTTTTTTGCCGCTTTTTCAAAATTGCTGACAACGACATACTGCTCCTCCAGTACCCTGCTCGTATTTCCGGCAAAAGTTACTGTATTCTCCGTATCTTTCTGAATGCCTGCAAGCAGATCGGAAATCTCCTGCAGCGCGCTATCGGTCTGATCGGACAGCTTCCGGACCTCGTCGGCGACAACGGCGAATCCTTTTCCCTGCTCACCTGCGCGGGCCGCTTCAATAGCCGCATTAAGCGCAAGCAGATTGGTCTGAGAGGCTATTTCGGAAATCGTTTCCAGTATTTTGCCGACATTTTTTGTACGGCCGTCAAGTGAAGAAATCGCATCAATAATATCGGCAGTCGCAGCCGTCGTCCGTTCCGAATGGCTCCGCAATTTGGCGACGGACTGTACGTTGCTTTCCGATATCCCAATCAACTCTTCCGCGCCCTTTTTCATCAGCTCGGTTTGTCCGGCGATATCTTCCATTTTCTGATCAATCACATCGGCAGCCTCTTTATTTTTATTCATCAATTCAGCCTGATTGGAGGCTCCGGCCGCAATTTCCGACATCGTCGAACCCACTTCATTGGAAGAAGCCGTATTCTCTTCAACGCTGGCAACTAAAGTCTGCGATGCATCGCCCACTTTTTCTGAAACATGCGTGATGTTCTCAATCATCTGGCGGTTCACATCGATCATATGATTGATGCCGGCCGCAAGAGCGCTGAACTCATCGCTTCCCTGATCATCAACCCGTACGCTCAGATCGCCGTTTTTCACTTCTTCCAGAGCCTGTCTCAGATGGTCAATTCTTTTTGAATAGAAAGCCGCAATGAAGTATGAAGAAAAAAATCCCAGCACCAGCACAATCAGCAGCAGTACGACCACCGGAAGCACGCCGAAGGAGCGTCCCAGGATATAAGTAAAGATAACCGTCAAAATAATCAGCATTGAAAACGGCAGCGCAAACCTCGCCTGCAGGCCCAGATCCATTCTTCCCTGGCGGGATCCCGCCTTTTTGTCTTTTACAGCCATGACTCATCCGTCCTTTCCGAACTCGGCCGGAACCGTGATTCATCTGTCTATACTTTCACGATTCCGGTTTTACCCATTTACTTTATCGGCGATCCAGCTGAAAAAGTTAACGGTATGCCTCGATTAAACATGGATGGGCCTGGCCTCGGGCGCTGTCCGGCGAAACCCCGGATCCCGGCATATCTCCGGCCACAATTGTCGGACGGTATATACGGTATATAGTTAATAGAACGAACAGCGGTCGTACTGTTCTATTTGGCAAACAGGCCGCCGCTTTTTTATTTGGAGCACGCCCTTTGACAAAATGGCGGCGGCTTGATATTTTCAAATTGAAGGGGGAATCACTCATGACACTGCTGGCCAATCGCCAAGGTTTCCGACTGACGGATCCTCACGGAACAATGGATATTAATAAAGAAGGCGATTTCACACCGGGCGATCTGCTGGAAACGGCGATCGGCGCGTGCAGCGGCCTTGTATTCAAGAGACTGCTGGCAAACCGCGGCATCGATTACGGCGAACTGAGGATCGAGACCGAACGCGAGACCGCTAAGGAAAAGCCGGAGCCGATCACAAAAGTCGGTGTTCATTTCACCATTAAGGGAAACGGCCTCGATGAAAAGCTGCTTCGCAGACTGTTCACCCATGTTTATCCGAACTGCACCATCGCCCAGTCAGTCAAAGGAGCGATCGAAGTCGCAGAAACACTCACTATTGAGCAGACAGCGGATGCCGCGGAATAAACGGCCTTGTCTCAGGCAGCCCATCTGACGGGTCCGGCTTCGTATCCAAGACAAGCGGTTCGATAAAATGTACGATTCAGAGAAACTGCAGAATAAAAGAGAAAACGGAATAAAAAGGGAGTGGAAACGTTCCCTTTTTTATTTTGGGCACTGAGGGCAGAGCGTCCTTCAGAGAAAAACGCCTGCCTGTTTTCTGCATATTCGCACTTATTGATTCTTTGCAGGTTACTGCCGATTCCGCCGCCGTTATTGTAGATTTCAATGAATTGACTGGTGATTTCGAAAAATTTATTCCTATTTTGAGATCAATTGCTGCCGTTAAAAGCAGGCATTTTATTAAATCCTGATCGGCCTCCCGAAAAAAGCAACCAGCATTCAGCTTTTTTCCTGTTCATCCATTCTTTTATCACTCTTCCGTGACACGTTTCTGCTCTAAAACTTACATCGGCTCTAACTTGCAAAAAGGCATCTGCCCCGGCCTGACGCTGAGACAGATACCTTTTTATTGTATCGTGATTTTCTCGTTGACACCTGACTATGGCTCGGGCAATGCGGGCATCCGTAAAAACACGGCGCCGTCAAAGAGGCCGGCCGGATTTTAAACAAGGCGCTGGCGAAAAATCAAAATGATTACCGTTTAACTGTTTGCTTCTATTGCAGCATATACAATCTGCCTTTGAATTATTTTTTAAAACAGCGGTCATTTAAGAGCCTTAAGCATTTGAGATTCAAAATAAAAAGCGGGAGAAAATTCAGACGAAAAAACAGAGGGTTCGGGGAAAACCCAAGGATGGAGAATACAGGATTGATGAAGACAGAGATTTATACTTTTGCCTTTCGCTTGATCTTCTGGACTTCCGAGCGTGTCGTCCACGTATCCTCGCGAAGCAGATCGATCTGGTCGGTCAGACGGTCGCGCAGATCATCGATTCTCTGGTTCGTTTTCTTTTGTTCAAGCTTTACCTGTCCAAGTTCCTTGTGTATGGAATCGATGTCGCCGTGCATCGAATCTATTTCCTCACGCATCGTATCCATATCGCTGCGCATTGAGTCAATGTCACCGCGCATCGAGTCAATGTCGCCGCGCATCGAGTCAATGTCACTGCGCATCGTATCCATATCGCTGCGCATCGAGTCAATGTCACCGCGCATCGTATCCATATCGCTGCGCATCGAGTCAATGTCGCCGCGCATCGAGTCAATGTCGCCGCGCATCGAGTCAATGTCGCCGCGTATGGAGTCAACATCCTCGCTCATTTCCTTGACATGTCCATCCAGTTCCTTAATCGCCTGCATCAGCATTTGCGATTCACTGCTCATTTTCCATCATCTCCTTTATACAGGCAATTATATCAGCCGCACGCAGATTCCGGCAAGCAAATTTTAAGGACAGGCTGCCGCCGGCGATGATGATATAATCAGGCAACGCCTGACGGCTTTCTGTCCATGGAATCATGCATAAAATCGCTTCTTCGATGAAAGAATAACGTATCCGACAGCTTTAAAAAGGAGAGGTCTCATGGTTAATAAAGAGCAGGAATTCAAGCGCCAGTTCAAATCCCGGGAAAACAGCGGCGAACACCGGAACGGCCGGCTTGCCCAGGAAAAAAATCATCATTCGGACGGCAGCGGCGTGCCCAATGAATACGTCAGCAAAAAAGAAGAGGACACTGACATTCCGGATTAAGCAGTGATTATTCGAAACGGTCAGATCCGGGAGGCCCTTTCATAATCGGCAGCCCGGATTTTTTGCGGGACCATGCCCCCTCCTGTTGCCCATAAGAGAAAAGTTGCGTCGGCGGTCTTTTCAGTCAGATGGTGGATGTGCAGATAATGTTTCCCGAATTCCGTACCGAGAAGCATCTGCGGCCCGGCGATTCCGGCAGCGGCCGACGGTTCGATCCAATGCCTTTCCGTATCGGCGAGCCCCTTCTGCAGCTGAAAAAGGCGGCGGTCGCAGACGGTCAGGCAGCCCGATATCAGGTGCCCCGCCGCTTTTCCGGCAAACGCGGACGTTTTCGGCACGGCGAGCCCGTCCGCAGCCGTACGGTTATCCAGTCCGAAATCTATCACCGAAACCCGGTCGTACAGTCCGGTCAGCAGCCCAAGCAGAAAGCTTGGCGAGTGCGTCGGCTCGACAAAAAAGGCGTGAACGTTTTCTCCGAATGCTTGCTTCAGGCCGAATGTCACTCCGCCCGGGGCACCGCCGACTCCGCACGGAAGGAAAACAAACAGCGGATGCCCGCCGTCAACAGCAATTCCGGCCTTCTGAAACTGTTTCTTCAGCCGATCGCCGGCCGTCGCGTAGCCGACAAACAGATCTTTTGAATGCTCATCATCGATAAAATGACAGCGGCGGTTGCTTGCCGCCTGTCTGCGCCCCGCTTCGACGGCTGTGCTGTAATCGGCTTCATACTCTCTGACCTCCGCTCCCTTTTCACGCAGCAGATCCTTTTTCCACTGCCGGGCATCGCGCGACATATGCACGGTCGTATGAAAGCCGAGTTTCGCCGCCATGATGCCGATGCTCAGGCCAAGATTGCCTGTCGAACCGACAGCAATCGCATAGTCTGAAAAAAATGCCTTGAAAGAATCATCTGCAAGAACCGCGTAATCATCCGACTCTTTCAACAAACCGCAGCCGATCGCCAACCGTTCGGCCGTTTTCAGCACCTCATAAATCCCGCCGCGCGCCTTGATCGATCCGGAAATCGGCAGCTCGCTGTCCGCCTTCATCATCAGCCGTCCGGGAATCGGTACAGACGACGAAGCCTGCAAAAATTCCTTCATCCGCGGAACTGAATAAAGCGGCGATTCAATCAGGCCGTTCGCACTCGCCGTCTCGGGAAAAGCCTTTCTAATATATGGGGCAAAACGGACCCATCGCCGCTCGGCGTCGGCCACGTCCGCCGCTGTAACGGCTATTGAAGCGGGCGTCCTCCCATATCCCGGATTCAGCCACAGCAGCTCATCCATCGCCGCAATCTTCCGGATGAGCGGAAAGCGGCTCGCCCATTTATCCATCGTCTTGCCGTTCATGATCCGGCCCATTGAATCACTCCTTAATCGGTATCCGGCTTTATAGCACCGTCAGATAGATCCATCGTCATCGCAGCCGCTCACTCAAAGCAGGCCCATCCCCGTTTTCCGTTCAGACCTTATTGTGTATGAAGTACAGCGGGGCGTCCCACCAGACTCGGCCCATCTCCCGGACCGGAGCACAGCGCCATCCCCATTTCGAAGATGGGCGCTCAACATCCGCGGCTGCCCGCCTCCAGGCAAAAAAACAGCCGAACGGCACTTGACGGCCGCAGCATGGCAAGAAGCGCTTGCGCGAATTCGGCCATGATCGCTCCGGATCGGAGGCTCTCTGCTCTGAAAATCCCTGAGAATCAGATGAAGCATCCGGCAAAATTTTTTCTGCGGCTGCCCGTCTTGCTATTCCGGGCGGGTTTATTTCGCATCTTTTACTATAGCATCGATCGTGCATTTTTTCCCGTGTCCGGCCGGATTCCTTTTCATTAAGAATAAAGCGGCCGTCCCATCCCTCGAGAAATATCGCATGCATAAATGAGCTCTATTTCAACAACTCCGATCGTTTTTTCGCCCGGCCGCATCAATTTTCCTCCATCATTTTCCCCTGCTCATTCTTCATCTTGTCACAAATCATTCATAAAGCGATGTTCTGCCTCATACATTGACGTTGAATTGGGCCACCCAGCAGCCCAATGGCACAGGAAGGAGCGTCGACATGCCGTTTTTCTCTGAAGTTGAATGTCAGCGGGTCTACGAAAACATCATCTTCCAGATTAAGGAGCTGATCGATGAGAAAAAACTGAAACCCGGCGACCGGCTGCCGAGTGAAAGAAAAATGGCCGCGTATCTGGGATGCAGCCGGACATCCGTACGCGAAGCCTTCCGCGTACTGGAAGCGGACGGTTTAGTGATTTCACGGCAGGGCGGCGGACGGTTCATTCAGAACAGCGATCAGGAGCTTGTCATGTCCTATCATTTGAATTCAGCCGGTATTGTTGAAAAAAATGCGGTTTTGCAATTCATTGAGGCAAGAGAAGCGCTGGAGCCGAAAGTTGCCGAACTCGCCTGCGCGCGGGCAACGGAACAGGAACTTGCCGTTATAAAACAGGATCTGGAAAATCCGGCCGCCGATTTTGAATCGGCCGATAAACAAAAAAAAGCGTTCCTGAACTTCCATCTGTCTCTCGCGCGGGCCTCGCACAATTTTATTCTCGTCTCGATGATGGAAGCAAACGCGAATCTGATCTGCCGGATCCGGAAATGGACGCTTTTTTCAGAAAAAAGACAGACCGAAGATTTACGAGAACATGAAGCGATTCTGAACGCTCTCATGAAACGGAATAAGGCCTTGTCCGTCGAAGCGGTTAAAAATCATTTGAGCGCCCTGCGCCGCTCTATTCTCGTGTATGAAGGAGGGATGAAGAAAAATGAAGCCAAATAACGGCCCTTTGACCGGCATCCGTGTGCTTGATGTCTCAACAATGATTGCCGCTCCGTTCGGCGCGTCGCTTCTCGGAGATCTCGGCGCCGAAATTATTAAAGTCGAACTGCCGGGCCGGGGCGATACACTGAGGAATGTCGGCCCGTGGAACGGTAAGGAAACACTGCGCTGGCCGGGTATGTCGCGCAACAAAAAATCGATCACGCTCGATATTCGCACTGAGGAAGGCAAGCAGCTGTTCAAACAACTGACAGAAACGGCGGATGTGCTGATCGAGAATTTCCGGCCCGGGACGCTCGAAAAATGGTCGCTCGGCTACGATGAACTGAAAAAAAGCAATGCAAAGCTGATCATGGTCCGCGTGTCGGGCTATGGGCAGACCGGGCCTTACAGGAATAAAGCCGGATTCGGAACGCCGGCGACGGCCTTCAGCGGCTATACCTATCTGCAGGGCTACAAAGACCGGCCGCCGGTCACGCCGTCCCTTTCACTGCTTGATTATCTGGCTGGTATCTTTGCGGCCTTTGCGGCAGTCAGCGCCCTTTTTTATCAGGAAAAAAATCACGATCCGGAAGGCCAGGTTGCCGAGTTCGGCCTTTATGAGCCGATGATCCGGATGATGGAATTTCTGATCGCCGAGTATGACCAGACCGGCTCGGTCCGGGAACGAAGCCCGGGGCTCGAAGGCCATTCGAGTCCGGCCGGGACCTTTGAAACGAAGGACGGCAGATACGTCGTGCTCGTCACCAGCACCGATTCGACATTTGCCCGTTTGGCCGCAGTCATGGGACGCGAAGACATGCTGGCCGATCCGCGTTACTGCACGAACTCGGTCCGGCTCGTCCATGATCCCGATGTAGAAAAAATCGTATCGGAATGGATCCGGCAGTACGATCAGAAAACACTCGTCGATCTGCTTGACAGCCACGGCGTACCGGTCAGCCCGATTTACAGCATTGCGGACATTTTCCGCGATCCCCAGTACCAGGCCCGGGAAAACATCGTTGAAGTGGAACATCCGCGGCTGGGCAAAATCAAAGTGCCCGGAGTGGTTCCCAAATTTTCCAAAACTCCGGGCGTCGTCCGGCACCGGGCACCGGAACTCGGCGAACACAACGAAGAGATTTTTGCAGGTGAACTGGGCCTGTCACGGGAAACATTGAAAGCGTTTCACCAAAAAGGAGTGATCTGATGAACCGGATGCGATTGCCGAAGAAGGTCCGACTTTGCGAGGTGTCGACACGCGACGGATTTCAGGCGGAGGATAAATGGATCGCAACGGATGATAAAGTCCGCCTGATTCATCTGCTGCAGGAAGCGGGCATTTCGGCGATGGAGGTGACTTCCTTCGTCCACCCGCTTGCCATTCCGCAGCTGAAAGACGCGGAAGAAGTTGTCGAGCGCGTCCGGGATCTGCCGGGGATCGCACTGCGTGCGCTTGTCCCGAATGTCAGAGGGGCAGCGCGCGCCGTAAGCGTCGGCATTAGAGAAGTAAAATGCATCCTGTCGGCATCGGACGCGCACAGTCTTGCCAACACCAACTGCACGGTCGACGAGGCGCTAGCAAAGATCCGCGCGATCGCCGAATTTGCCATTAAAAACGGGATCAAAGCGAGCGGATCGCTATCCGTAGCCTTCGGGTGCCCTTACGAAGGCCACGTCCCGCTGGCGCAGGTTGAGCGGCTGATCCGCGCTTATCTGGAATTGGGCATCCTGGAAATCACGCTGGCCGATACGACGGGCATGGCGAATCCGCAGCAGGTTTTTGCCTATTTCGGCGAATTGAAAAGCCTTTTCCCCGCCGCCGTCTTCTCGGCCCACTTTCACAATACACGCGGTCTGGCGCAGGCCAATGTCCTCGCCGCGCTTCAGCAGGGCATCACCGAGTTCGACAGCTCCGTGGCCGGGCTCGGCGGCTGTCCGTACGCGCCCGGAGCAAGCGGCAATATCGCCACGGAAGATCTCGTCTATATGCTGTCCGAAACAGGAATTGAAACGGGAATCGACCTAGAAAAACTATTGAAGACGTCCGCGGAGATGAAAGAAGTTGTCGGACACGACGGCGGCAGCTTTCTGCTGCAGGCCGGCATTCCGAGAAAACATGATCGGCCGACGGGACAGATCAAAAGAAAATAATCCAGGATTGAGCGGTGCAAGCAATAAAGCGCCTACAATAATGCTCTTAAGGAGGAATTTTACTGTGGCAGTCACTAACAATCAGCCCACTGTTGCCGACCGGATGAATCGCTTACCCGCCTCCAATGTTTTTCTGAAAATGATTTCACGCATCGCAACAGGAGGCCTTTTTGAATTTTACGAACTGTTTCTCGCCGGGGCCATCGGCGTGACTCTGGTCAATCAGGGACTGATCTCAACGGCCGGCCTCGCCTATTTTATCGGTTCCGGTTTCTTCGGGATGTTCCTCGGAACCACGATTTTCGGCCATATCAGCGACCGGATCGGCAGGAAAAACGGATATGTCTACTCTTTGCTCATCTATTCGCTGTTTACCATACTGATGGCTTTTGCCCCCGACCAGCTCTGGATCGATCTTCTGCGCTTCGGTGCCGGATTGGGTGTCGGCGCCCAGCTGGTCATCATCGATACCTATATCAGCGAACTGACCCCTTCAAAACATCGCGGCTTTTATGTTGCTTTCGCCCATTTTATCACCTTTCTGGCCGTTCCGATCGTCACTTTGCTTTCCTATTTCCTCGTGCCGACGCATTTCCTGATCGACGGCTGGCGCTGGGTGGCGATCATCGGCGGAGTCGGCTCCGTTTTCATCTGGTGGATCCGCCTCGGCATTCCGGAATCGCCGCGCTGGCTGGAAAAACGCGGCAGAACGGAAGAGGCTGAAAGAGAAATCGCAAAAATTGAGCAGCAGATTGCCAAGGAAAAAGGAAGCCTTCCTCCTGTCATCATCGACAACGTGAAGGAAACGGAAAAGGGCAAGTTCTCCGAAATCTTCAAACCGCCCTACCGTTCACGCACCATCACCTTGATTATTTTCAATGTTTTTCAGACCGTCGGTTTTTACGGATTTGCATCCTGGGTGCCGACACTGCTTGTCAGCGAAGGCGTCACCCTCGTTCATTCCCTGCTCTACACATTTATCATCGCGCTCGCCAATCCGTTCGGTCCGCTGCTCGGCATGGCGACTTCCGACCGCTTCGAGCGGAAATGGCTGATTGTGCTTCTCTCGCTCGGCATCGCAGTCGCGGGAACAATCTTTTCATTCATGCGCATCCCGTTCTGGATCATCGTTATCGGCCTGATTATCACTCTGCTCAATAACTGGTTCAGCGCAATCTACCATTCCTATCAGGCCGAACTGTTTCCAACACGGCTCAGGGCAACCGGCGTCGGTTTCAGTTACAGCTGGGGCAGATTGAGTTCAGCCTTCTCAGGCCTTATTATCGCCCAGCTGCTCATTCACTTCGGCGTCATCGGCGTTTTCGCTTTTATTTCAGTTTCGATGCTGATCGTCGCCTTCGTCATCGGCGTCTTCGGCCCGCGCACGAACAAGCGGGACCTGGAAGTCATTTCGCCGATACAATAAAACCGATCTTTTCGAAAAAGGAGCAGGCGACGAAAACCTTCATTAATAATAAAAGGTTTCTTAACGGTATTCACTGAATGGGTCCCCGATCGGGCAAGACTGAAAAGTCCTCAAATTTTTTAAAATGTGGTTAAAGGGCACAGACAGGCAGAATCAAATCGGAAAATCGGCTGAGAGTCTGAAGGCTGCTAATGGCGTACCGTTCCGAAATCAGGAGTGAGCTTTTTCCGGGAAAAGTTCACTCCGATTTTTTTATTGGGCCTGCTCCTGGGACAGGCCGCAGAGTATCCGCCGGACTAGACGATCGGTTATCCGGAAGAATCGGCCGTTCAGTCTGTCAAAACACCGTTAAGCTGTCTGATTCCCAGCCGGCCACACACAGCTCAGCAACGGCAAAGCGCCGAAGTTCAGAGACGGATTTTATACGATCTGCGCGCTTCATCATTTTTCCAGAAAAAGAATAAAATTTTAATCTTGTTAATTTATAAGAGAGACGGATCTGTGATGGTATAATAGTTTTGATTCATTTACAGTATATGATGGGAGGATTGATTCATTTGATTTGCAAGTTTTGTGGGACTGAAAATGACGAGTCGGCAAAGTTCTGCACGCATTGCGGCAGGCCGCTTGACAATCAGGAAAGCGCGGCTCATGAGCAAACCGCTGCAACGGCTTCGAAGGGCGATATCACGATCAACACCGAACTTTTTTCAAATTACTGGTCCTATGTCAAAAATGGGTTAAAATCGCCCGGCCGGCTCTCGGAAAACTTCAGGGACGGATTAATCACGCTCGTGCTGCTGTCCGTATTTGTCCCGCTGTCTCTGGTCATTATCGGCAACCGGCTTTTCCAGACATTGAATTTCAGCTTTCTTTCCTCCGCTCCGACGCTCGGATTCAATTTTTTCATCAGGGGACTGCTGATCATGGCAGCTTATCTTGCTCTTTATGCACTTTTAATTTTCATATTCTTAAAGATCGCCAAATTTCCGGTGACGTATCGGTCGATCATTGCCCGTTTAGGCCATTTGTGCGTCCCGCTGCTGCTGGTCTCGGCAGCCATGATCATTCTTCCCTTTATCTTTGAATCCAGTTACATCTATCTTTTCTCTCTGCTTCTCATCGGCCTGCAGATCGCATTTTTTATGACTCTGTATTCTTTTTGCAAGCCGTCGGGCTTTGATACTTTTTATCTGATCACGGCATGCCAGGTTGTCTATAATATCATTCTCTTTGTCATACTGAAACAATATCTCATCGTCACCATTCAGCAGATTATGAATTCGATTAATCCATTTTAAACAGGCATTCGCCAAGCCGCACGGAAAGGAAGCTTATCTATGGCAAAATATTGCGCGCACTGCGGTTCACCGCTTAAAGAGGACGCTAAATTTTGTCCGGGCTGCGGGTTCCCCGTTAACCCGGCCCAATCGGCCGAACACGTTCAGCCGGCCCCGCCGCAAATCATGGAACAGGCGGCTGCCGAGGCAGAACCGCAGACCCGTTATACAGCCAAATCACTGACACTCAAAAAAAGAATCTATATTCCGATCATCGCCGTCATCGTGATCGTCGGCGCTCTGTTTTTCATTGGAAAAACGATGGCCGATCCGCAGCGGACCATCGACGCTTTTAAAAATGCGGTACAGAACCAGGATGTACATACGCTGGCAGGACTCGTTCATACAAACGGAAATATGCCGGCCGATCGTTCTCAAATCAAGGCGATGCTCGCTTTATTTCAGAAACAGCCCGGCATATATACTAATGTACTGCATTCATTCCAGCAATCGATTAAATCGGCCGACACTCAGAGCGGCAGCTCCTCTCCTTATTATCTTGAGAAGAGCGGGAAGAAATTTTTCATCTTCAATAACTATCAGATTAGGGCGAATCTGATTCATCCATTGGTAATCACGAATTTAAAAGGGATGCAGGTCGGCATTGAAGGTGTCGGCAAAGCGCAGACCGCCGCTCAGGCGTCGGCCAATTCGCCGGAAACGCTGACACTGGCTGGAGTGATTCCGGGTTACTATACCATTTATGGAAAATCTTCAAGCATGAACACGTCCGTACAGGAAGCGATTCATTCAGCGGGAGTCAAGGTGGATTTCTCCGGAATCTATATTCCCGTCCGCAGCAATATCAGTGATGCGGAACTTTACGTCAACGGAAAGGATACAGGAAAGACACTGGCACAGGTTACAGAGTGGGGCCCTTTCAAAGAAAATGACAGTCCTTCATTCTATGCCAAGTATACAGTGAACGGCCAGTCGATACAGACAGATTCCGTAAACATTTCAGACAGCAGCTACGACGGCAGTAGTCTGACGCTTGACCAGGCGGAAAACGACGGCATCGATCTGACTTTCGACGAAAGCGGCTCCGACAATTTTTACGTTCTGGACAGAAACGACAGCGGCACAAACCGGAACACGCTGAATTCTTATTTCAGCAACTTCTTCGATGCCCTGGGAACCGCCGTATCGAGCGGCGACACGAGTGAGTTTGCTTCTTATTTCGAAACAGACACCGATTTTTCCAACATGCAGATTGCCAACGCGAAAAAATTCAACAGCCAGGGCATTTCAGAATCGAACCAGTCCTTTGATATTACGAACATTCAGTACATCGGAAAGGACACATTCAGCATGGACGTGTCGGAAGCCTGGAATGAATCCTATACGGATCAAAACGATAACTTCGTCAACAAAGATTTTACGCTCAAGAGCAACTATCAGGTTAAAGAAACGGCTCCCGGCCAGCTGAAAATCGTCGGGCAAAAAATAACCGACAGACAGGAACTGAACTAAAGCCGGCAGAAATGTAAACGAGCCGATTCCGAAACACCTTAATTCAGCACAGCCTGCCCCGTCACTCATTCGAATGTGACGGGATTTTTTTACTGCAAAGCATTTTCGGCGGCCGAGCCTGAACGCTGCACCATGTCCGGCAGGAGACCTTCCCGGGCGTCACAACTCGCCTGCAGCAAAGCCGGATCTTCTTTAAAGAACGAAAAATGGCTGAATCCGCAAAAACAGGCGGGAAATGCCCATTTTAAAAATGCATTTCAAATCGATCTGATCCAGTTGACAGATGGAAGAAGCAAAATCGGTGGATGTGCCGAAAATCTTTTCATGCTAAAAGGATACAGATCCAATGACGGCCGGGCTGCTGTTTATGGCGTCATCCGGAAGCAGATCCGAAAAAAGCCATTCACCAAGGCAGCACAGGAGGGGAACAACAAGATACGGGCGTTCAAGCCTGCCTAATGAGATAAGAGCGGAATGCAAAAGCCCCCGGAATGGCAGTCCAATGACTGCTCCAGAGGCTTCTGCCTGTGCGCTCACACGATCGAATTGGAAAGGTTCAATGCGCTTTCTGCGGCAGCAGGCACCGCATTGGATGAGCCGGTTGTCCCGCTCGCCGGCTGGGACAGTGTTGAAGCCAGTAAGTCCCAGAGCAGATTATCGGAAGAACCGGAAGAAAGTGAATCGGAAGTCAATCCGCCCGTCAGGCCGGTGTCCGTGCCTGAACTGTCGGTACTATCGGCTGTACTTGAAAGGCTGTTCAACATGGATGAAGACGAATCATTCACTAATGCCGAAGCAAGCAATTTCGCAAAATCAGAAGAAGTGCCGGCTGTACTATTGGACTGCGAACTCAACGAAGTCGCGGACGGTGCCTGTGTTTGCGCCAAAAGAGCGAGCAGCGCATTATCAAGTGAAACATTGGACATGACGACGAACCTCCTTTCTTTTATCGTACGATTAAATTTTGTCATAACCTGTTTAAAAAAACAATTAAATAATGGATAAATTTTCATGCCTTTCCCGAGTTATCGTGATTCCTGTCGGATATTCCGCTTCAAAGATCGATCGGGAATCTGAAAAACACGGAACATCGGCGCACGCATGGACCTTTGCTTCAGCACGTCAATAGCCCCTGAAAAGCCCGCTGCATCATGTGCGATGCTCAGCCTTTGCTTTCATCGCGTCTGAAGTCCGCTTGAATCATTTTGCAGCGTTGAAACGCGCTGCACTGCGATCTTCCGGCCGGCTCATCGCATAGATGTTAAAACCGCTGCCATCGCCAGCCGCCACACCCATTTTTTTAGAGTGCCGTTTGTTTCTTTCATTAAAATAGCATCATGCCCTTTCTGATCCGTTTCCACTATTCCAGAGTAAAAAAAACGGCGCCGGCCGGCCTGAATGGCACCGGACGGGACTGTTCATACTGAAGATGCCGCACGCAGAACGGATCTCAAGCAGCGGACAAAGAATGCGGTATCCTTGTTCAGCCGTTTATAGATAATCTTTTAAATTTTTTCTCCGCAGTGTTAAAAAAGCCGCGCCTTAAACAGGAAATATTGAGGACAGTCATACCATTCACATGATTCTCTTATCTGGAAGCAAAGGGCGTTTTAAAATGTCCAACGGCCGTTCCGTACGCCGGGCAATACCTTCGTTAAAAGCTCTGCGCCAAACAGGAAGCTCCGTTCAGATCGTATCCATGAGGCTGCCGTCTGTGACTTTTTTCCGGTAGGCCAGCCGTTTCGGTCAGGCAGGCCATTCTGTGCTAAAATGATAAGCGACCGAGTTTCATTTGTCTTTTTTTATTAAAATGATCCGCTTATAACTGATAAGCATTGCTCAGCAATCCTTCATTTGTGAAGCTGGTTCATGATTTTCATGATGATTTTGCGAGATTCTAATGGATAAGAAGGGATTCGTTATGCAGCAGAAAACACATGGAGCGTGTACGACCGTATTGGTTGGAAAGAAGGCAACACTTGACGGCTCAACAATGATCGCCCGCAACGGGGACAGCTATGACGTGATTGTACCGAAGCGTCTCACCGTCCACCCGCATGAGATTCTGGATCAGGAGGAACACTACGACTCGCCCGGCAATCATTTTCAAATCACCTTGCCGAAGGAGCGATTCCGCTACACGACGATTCCGGACGGCGAAGACCGTTTCGAGACGTACCCGGATGCAGGCATCAATGAAAAGAACGTGGCAATGAGTGCAACAGAAAGCATCTACGGCAATCCGCGCGTACTGGGTTACGACCCGCTCGTCGAAAACGGGATTGCCGAAGACTGCATGGTCAGTGTCGTCCTGCCTTACATCACATCAGCCAGAGACGGCGTCGCAAGGCTCGGAAAGATCGTCGAAACCTACGGTGCCGCCGAATCAAACGGTATCCTGTTCGCGGATAAGGACGAAGTCTGGTACATGGAAATTGCGACCGGTCACCAGTGGGCCGCTCAGCGCATACCGGACGATGCGTACGCCGTGGTCGCCAACCAGATGGCGATTCAGGAAATCGATCCTGATGACAAAGACAACTTCATGACGGCCGCGACCCTCATCGATTTCATTGAAAAACATCATCTGAATACCGGCTTTGATACAATCCATTTCAGAAACATTTTCGGCACGCAAACCGTCTTCGACCATCACTACAACACTCCGCGCGTTTGGTACGGCCAAAAATATTTAAATCCCGGGATTGAGCAGGATCCGATATCCGACAACCTGCCGTTTCTCCGCAAAGCCAACCGGAAAATCGGGGTGGAAGATATCGCCTATATTCTGAGCTCCCACTATCAGGAAACCCCTTACGATCCGCTCGGGACCGGCAGCGAAGCGGACAAAACGGCATTCCGCCCTATCTCGCTCAACCGGACACAGGATTCGCATATCCTGCAGATCCGGCCGGATGTCCCGGATGATCTTGCCGGTATTCAATGGGTTCAGCTGGCGGGCACATTCAGCCCCTATGTACCTTTCTACACAAACATTACATCCGTTCCCGAAGCCTATGCGGCAGCACCCCGGAAGCTCTGCCTGACATCGGCCTACTGGCTTTACAAAACGATCCCTGTCATCGTGGAACCGCATTACAACGCCTTTCTGAAACAGGTAGAAGATTATAAAGACGACCTGCACAGCCGGTTCCTGGGCAATCTCGCCCAAACTGACGCAGAAGCCGCACAAGCGGATCAGGAGCGCATCCCCGGCATTCTGACCGAAGCCGGCAGCCGCAACGCAGAACTCGCTCTCAATAAAACACGCGAATTGCTGCAGAAATTAACGACAGACGCCATGTCGCTGTCGAAACTGACGTTCAATATGGATAAAAATTTGTAATCCGGCCATAGAGACGTCGCCCCTGATACTTCTATCCTAAGCACATCGGAAATATATAAAAAATGAGGCTGTCTCATAGGCTGATTACTCAACTGTGATAGACTCCCCCTAGATTGACAGATGAAATCATAAAATCTGCTCATCTAAAGGGGAGTTTTTATGTCTGATCGATTCATGCGAAGAAAAAAGGGATAGATCATCCGTTGATTTCCCGACTATGAGGCAGTTTCTCATTTCTTAAAACATGGATCGGCCGACTTCTCGAATCTGAATCTGATCGGCGGCCATCCCTTTAGAATAGCCTCTTTTTGTTAAAACAGCCTCATTTGTTCATTATTGTCCGCAGCGTGATCCATTGGAATATATCCCATCGCTTGATACCCCTTGAGACGTTTTTGAAACATCTTTCGGAGCATCGGGACTTTTCCGTCGACATAATCATAGACGCGTACTTCCTTTTTATTCAAATGTTCCCGTCAATCTACACACTCATGAAGAGTGCGACTCAGAGAAAACGATCTAACAAGGCGATATGAACGTATTTCAATCCACGCACTTATAAAGAGTGCGACAAAGAATTTTGCAAAGGCGGTAAAGATGGCAAAATTTCAATTCACGCACTCATGAAGAGTACGACAAGGAAGATTGTAATTGCCGCTGCACGTTCGTCATATTTCAAATCCAACGCACTCATGAAGGGTGCGACGACGATTCTGATTAAAGTACCCAGGATCATAAGTGACATTTCAATCCACTCACTCATGAAGAGTGCGACTGATATGAACGAAACTGTCAATAGCCCCCACTGACCTTTTGGGAATCGTCCTTTTTGGGTAACTTTAACCAGAGGGGTGTTTTTCGTCCCTTTTGCTTCCCAAATTCCTTTTTTCTGTCAGACAATGAGCAATGGCTTTCCCTCCTTTCCTGAGGATGGGGCGCACGGCTCGAAGGCAAAAATGTTCACGCCGATAGGCAGACTGATATCCGTGGATTTTCACATTTTATCTTTCCGTCCCGGGAGCTGGCACGAACTGTTGGCGTGCATTCACCGATGATGGCTAGCACAAGTAACTGGGCCGTGCGTTCTCCTTGACGGTTTTAATCTTTGCCTCCCAGCCCTATTCACCAGGCTGTGTGCTGAATCCGTTTTGACCGAGTGTCCCGTTCGAACCTTTCTTCGGCCGTTTATCCGGCGGCCCGGTCAGCCGGCTATATTTCCGGTGCAGCCGGGTCTGGGCTTCCCAGGAGAGGCTTAACTGCTCGGCCGGCTGGCCCTCCTGACGCTTTTTCAGAGCCCCTTTGACGACCGGCCGGCACCGGTAATGCCACGCGGCTTCGACGAGGAGACGGCGAACATGCCGATTGCCCGTTTTAGTGATCCGTCCCTGCTGCCGGCTGGCACCGCTGGAACGCTCGCCGGGAACCAGCCCCGTATAAGCCATATAGGCCCGGGCCGTCCGAAACCTCTGGAAAGAGCCGATCTCGGCAACCAGGCTGGCCGCTGTGATCACGGAAATGCCGCGAAACACCTGCAGGGCCTGAATCAGCGGCGCCCAGGCTCCGGCCTGCACCTGGTGTGCGATCTCTTTTTCCATGCGCTGCAGCCGGGCTCCGATCGCTTCCAGCGTCTGCCGGTATTCCTCAAAGGCCACCCGGGACGACAGGCGCTCGAAGGTCAGCCGGTCCAGCCACTGCTGATACCGGCCGCTCCATTTTCTCACCCCCTGCGGTTCTCTGATGCCGTGGCGCAGCAGAAATTTGGCCAGCCAGTGTCTCGCCCGCAGCTGCTCCTCTCTCATGTCCTCCCGGGCCCGGACCAGATCGCGCAGGGCCTCATCCTCCTCTGTGGGTTACATAGATCGGCGTCAGGGCCCTGGCGCGATAGAGGGCGGCCAACTGGAGCGCATCCCGGCGGTCGGTTTTGATCCGGTCCCCAGGTTTTCTGGGAATGAGGGAGGGGGCCACGACGTCACAGGCGATGCCCTGGGCACTCAGCCAGCGGTAAAGGCCATAGCCGGTGACCCCCGCTTCATAGCAGACCCGCAGCTGTTCCGGATCTCCCACCGATCCACGAGTTTGCCCAGCGACTTCTCCCGATAGGGGATCACTCCGAGATAACGGGGCTGGCTTCTTCCTTCCTCAGCGACGGCAACGGCGATTTTTTCCTTAGAAACATCCAATCCGACATAGTTTATGTTAGGATTCATTATGCTAGCTCCTTTCGTATGATGGCTCTGTTTGGAGAGTCGATTCTAGCTTTACCTGACTCCGATTAACCCACGACTCTACGGTTAAGGGGCTAGTTTCGTTCATTATAACTTTTACCAATGCTTTTGCGATAACGATCGTAGAATTTCAATCCACGCACTCATGAAGAGTGCGACGCACTACATTCCGCCGCACTTTGAGACGACAAAATTTCAATCCACGCACTCATGAAGAGTGCGACGCAGTAAATAAGACCTTTTGTGACTATTTTATTGTATTTCAATCCACGCACTCATGAAGAGTGCGACGCCGGAAGCTGAGCAGCCATACAAAAATAATTTTGATTTCAATCCACGCACTCATGAAGAGTGCGACGTCGCCAGCCCCTACACGATCGCCAAATTGTGTAGATTTCAATCCACGCACTCATGAAGAGTGCGACTATTTCAAGAATACATGCCCCACTGAAAGGAGGTATTTCAATCCACGCACTCATGAAGAGTGCGACTCAAATCTTTTCAACGGCTACGCGAAAGGCGTTATTTCAATCCACGCACTCATGAAGAGTGCGACCGGCTAAACGCCGATTAAGAGTTATCAATCAACGATTTCAATCCACGCACTCATGAAGAGTGCGACTTAAATTGTCTCGTGAAATGGGATGGTATGGCCATATTTCAATCCACGCACTCATGAAGAGTGCGACCTGAGCGCCAGCGTTTCATTCATCGGTACCGACTTATTTCAATCCACGCACTCATGAAGAGTGCGACAACCGCAAAGACTTCAAGACCAACCGATAAAAAAATTTCAATCCACGCACTCATGAAGAGTGCGACTGGCGACCGGAACGAGCGTCCAGGCGACGATCTCATTTCAATCCACGCACTCATGAAGAGTGCGACCTGTCATGTGTCTCACCTCGTCAATATTATATACATTTCAATCCACGCACTCATGAAGAGTGCGACTGGCGGCCGGAACGAGCGTCCAGGCGACGATCTCATTTCAATCCACGCACTCATGAAGAGTGCGACTTTATGCCTGCGCCGAGCGATCCCTGGCCAATCTATTTCAATCCACGCACTCATGAAGAGTGCGACGATCCACCAAAGGCAACAATATTTATCAGATCCGATTTCAATCCACGCACTCATGAAGAGTGCGACTTGATCAGTATCATTTTCTTCTACTTTTTCTGTTTATTTCAATCCACGCACTCATGAAGAGTGCGACTTTTTTAGTCTTTTCGATAACTTTTATAACAGTAATTTCAATCCACGCACTCATGAAGAGTGCGATGTAATTGTCAATTGAAAAATCCCCCACATAGTCATTAAGAATTCCCCCACCTGGTTCTTGATTGAGCAGGGGAATCAAAGGACAGTTTCACTAATTAAAATGGGTCTAATCCCAGTTGTTTTTCCAGTTGAAGATTTTTTTCTTTCAGATCTTCGATCTCCTTTTTTAAATGATCAATTTTCTCCAGAAGACGGTCTATTTTTGTCTGTGGATCAATGCCCGGTTCGTTAGCTGTACCTTTAATACGACGCCAGTCGTTAAAACGATACATCCATCTTTCATCCATGATTCCTTCTGAATCAGCCTGAATCAGGGAATCTTCTTTCAGCCATTGGACAATTTCTTCCATCTCAGGTTCCCATCCGTAAGAACGGATGAACTGAAAAATCTCGGTAGCGGTCATTTGCCCCATTCATTTTCCTCTTTTCATGATCTGGTTTTAAAGCCTAGTTTAGCTGCTGCTCCTTAAGCCATTCCTTTGTTTCCTTCATTCTGTAAGAATTCCCGTTCATATTCACCAGATAGGCCTGGTGAGTTAATCGGTCTATCATCGCAGCGGTCATCACAGGATCCTGAAAAATTTCTCCCCATCTTTCAAACGATAGATTGGTTGTGATGATCGTTGATTTTCGCCCTGCCCGAAGGGACAGATGGGTGAAGAGAAGTTCGGCACCTTCCTTGTCGAAAGAAATATAGCCCAGTTCATCTACGATGACTAGATCATATTTTTCAAAACGCATCTGAAAACTGCGCAACGTTTTGTCCGATCTGCATTCTTTCATTTGATTGATAAGCAGAGGCACGGTCGTAAACCAAACCCGATACCCAGCTTCGCAGGCTGTAATTCCCAGCCCGATGGCTGTATGTGTTTTTCCGGTCCCAGGATTACCGGCTAGAATCAGGTTCCGCCCTTCTTCGATAAATTTAAGTGTCTTAAGAAGATGGTATTTTTTCTGTGCATCCTCTGGAAGATCAGGAATAGATAAGTCTTCTAGATATTTCTTGTATGGAAATTCTGCTCGTCTAATGCGGTTATACTGAGCAGTTGCCCGTCGGGCATCCCACTCTTTCTGCAGAAGTTGGGCGAGAAATTTTGCGTAACTTACATCCTGCTGCGCGGCATCCTCAATTTCTTTCTCAAAACATTGGCGAATTGTTGGTAATTTTATATCTCGGCAATATTGTAAAATATGCTCTGTCTGTTCCTCATGACGATTCATTGGATCTCCTCCAGTTGGCCCACAGTTTCTGTATGAAAGAGTTCATCATACAGTTTGAGATGAATTTTAGCCTGTTCACTAATTGCCCGAGTTTCTTCCGAACCTGAAGAGATAACCCATTTCTGGACCTGATTTCTGGCACAGAGGATCTTAATCTTATCTGTTGTGACATGGCTGGGATTAATCCTGCAGAGAGTCTGGATGCTTTGCTCCACCTCACCCAGCGCAGCACCATCCTTGATGTACTGGATCAGTTCTATAAATTCTCGTTCATGATTGATATAATAAGTGTGATAAATGGATTGTATTCTTTGATCTGCCTGCTGCAGGGCTGCGCTACCAGCCAGTGCACCGGGCTTTTTCATTAGCGTACGGGCATAATGATCTAGGTGCAGGCTCCACTCATGGTTACCAGCCAGGCGTTGATGTTCCGCTATTTTTTCTCCGTCGTAATAGCACCAGATTCGATTGGTGTAGATTTTCACGTGGACCATCTCTCCGACTAAGTGATCCGGAACGGAGTAATGGCTTTGGTCGATGACAAGAGTCGCATATTTATCCACCCGTGCCTCGACACATCGAGCGGCATCAAAAGACGGACGAAGGGGAGGAAAGTAAGCTTGTTCAGTCTCTAAGCAAGCTTTAGCCGTTTGATTTTCACGTTCAGATTGCGGTTTCTCAGCTAATCGTTCACAAACCGAATAAAGATAAGTATTTGCCTCTTCGAGCGTTTCGAAAGAATCACGAAAAGCGAAGGCTTTCCTCCGAATCACTTCAACACTCCGTTCCACGTGTCCTTTTTCATTTCCCCTACGGATATTGCAGAAACGAAAGCCAAAACCATAGTAGAGGGAGAGTTTGAGCAGACCTTCGGTTGGCTCCTTTTCGTTTTTCCCAACAAATCGTCTGACGGCAACCTTCATGTTGTCATAAATCATAGTCCGGTACACACCGCCTACTTTCTGGAAGAACAGGGCATGGGCTTCCTGAAAACATTCAGTTTTTTGCTTTGAGAAAAGATAGGCCATTCGATAATTGCCATAGGCGGATGTGAAAACTGCCATCTGAAGGATTCTTAAATGGCCTGCAATGTTGATCGTTACTTCACCCCAGTCAAATTCACAGATATCCCCAGGTTGATAGAATCCCCTAATATAAGCTTCCTTCACTTTTTTCTCCAGTTGTCGAACGGTTCGAAGAACCGTACTATAACTGACTTTTATTCCCTCTGCAACCAGTGCTTCATAAATATCCGTAATCTTTTTCTGTTGCTTGTGAAGTCCCCTTGCCCGTTTTTCCTTATTCTCCTGAAGATAACCGATAATCTTTCCTTCAATACCCCCAGTCAGGACACGTTTTTTTCGGACATTAGAAGGATACTTAGGTGCTTCAACTAACTCCTGAATTAGTTCTTCCCGGTCTACAGGAATATTCCTTTCTTCCAGCTCAGCTAACTTTTGTTCATAGGTGTTGATATATTTCCGGATGGTTTTACGATCAATACCTGTATCTCGCGCTATCTCTCTTTGAGACTTTCCCTCCCTCAAGTACATTAATAGAATTTCTTGTTTCTGTTTCAAAGTCATCATCATCCCAATCTCCCCACAAGAAGACATCATCCTTTGTGGGTTCATTTTATAATAGAGTGGGGGAATTTTTAATGACTTTGGTGGGGTACTTTTAAATTACTACAAACAGTGCGACCCATATAATAATATTTTGTTGCGATCTGCCGGAAATTTCAATCCACGCACTCATGAAGAGTGCGACATAAATCACCCACTTAAGCAACACGAGCCGCTGCATTTCAATCCACGCACTCATGAAGAGTGCGACCAGCGTCACGGCCGCCGAGGCGATCCCGATCACATTTCAATCCACGCACTCATGAAGAGTGCGACTCGGTACCAGGCAAGGTACCTTCATTATGAGTCGATTTCAATCCACGCACTCATGAAGAGTGCGACTATCGTCCCATTCCCCACTGATCTTGTTCAAAATTTCAATCCACGCACTCATGAAGAGTGCGACTCGCTGACGATTATGCATCTCGAATCCTGAATTTATTTCAATCCACGCACTCATGAAGAGTGCGACTGTTTGCAGAGGCATCAGCCATCCAGCAATTTCATATTTCAATCCACGCACTCATGAAGAGTGCGACGATTTTTTTAAGTGTCCAGTCTGCCGCATTGTACATTTCAATCCACGCACTCATGAAGAGTGCGACATGCCCGGCACTGGCCGGATGGACCAATAGCATCGATTTCAATCCACGCACTCATGAAGAGTGCGACAAGAAGTTGATTCATCTCAAATCAAGGGATTTTTTATTTCAATCCACGCACTCATGAAGAGTGCGACATGCCCGGCACTGGCCGGATGGACCAATAGCATCGATTTCAATCCACGCACTCATGAAGAGTGCGACTTCACCCCGTGTGAAGGAAAGGCCCAAAAAATGTATTTCAATCCACGCACTCATGAAGAGTGCGACAACAGGGTCGCGGCTTAAATATCGGCGTCGTGTCATTTCAATCCACGCACTCATGAAGAGTGCGACCCGTTGCGGCGCTTGCCAGCCTGAACGGGATACAATTTCAATCCACGCACTCATGAAGAGTGCGACGCCATGTCCCCACGTTTGAAGGCGAACAGAGGTGGATTTCAATCCACGCACTCATGAAGAGTGCGACGGCAAATAATATTAATGTTGAAAATACAAATTTCATTTCAATCCACGCACTCATGAAGAGTGCGACTCTAGTTTATCCAAATCTACAAGTGAGAGAGAGGCATTTCAATCCACGCACTCATGAAGAGTGCGACGCAACGGCGATGATAAAAATCAGCCAGCTGAGTATTTCAATCCACGCACTCATGAAGAGTGCGACTACTCTTCAAAGTCGATGTCTTTCCATTTCAGGATTTCAATCCACGCACTCATGAAGAGTGCGACATCTTTCATATTTATTTCAAAAATGGTTAAATCCATTTCAATCCACGCACTCATGAAGAGTGCGACTAAACGGCTACCGTATTATATTTTAAATGACTTAAATTTCAATCCACGCACTCATGAAGAGTGCGACGCCGACTGCTGACTATGATTTATACCCGACTTTCAAATTTCAATCCACGCACTCATGAAGAGTGCGACGGCAGGATGGATTTGGAGGGGCATTGCTATATGATTTCAATCCACGCACTCATGAAGAGTGCGACCAAATCTATTGCCGTCAATTCGATAAACAGCATCAATTTCAATCCACGCACTCATGAAGAGTGCGACCTCGGGCAGTCCCCGCATTCGTCGAGTAAATTCTATTTCAATCCACGCACTCATGAAGAGTGCGACTATAAGGCTTGGCCCTGTGGGCCTGTCGGGCCTTATTTCAATCCACGCACTCATGAAGAGTGCGACATTTTCTCCTTTACCAGTGCAGATATAATTTTCACGATTTCAATCCACGCACTCATGAAGAGTGCGACTTTTTTACCTGATTATTGAGTTCCAGATGTTCAATTTCAATCCACGCACTCATGAAGAGTGCGACTCCAATCAAATTTAAACCAAGTAATCAGTTCAGATTTCAATCCACGCACTCATGAAGAGTGCGACTTGCATAGATTTGTTGTATCTATTACATAATGTCCAATTTCAATCCACGCACTCATGAAGAGTGCGACCGCCGGAAGTTGCGCCAACATCTTGGGTATCCACCTATTTCAATCCACGCACTCATGAAGAGTGCGACGCGTGCCACGTTTAAATGAGGCGCCGGTTGATCGATTTCAATCCACGCACTCATGAAGAGTGCGACCGAGGCAAAGCATGTCCGGCTGGCCGCCAAGCAGGATTTCAATCCACGCACTCATGAAGAGTGCGACGTCAAACTTAGTCAATGTCCTCTGCTGTGCAGCCATTTCAATCCACGCACTCATGAAGAGTGCGACTTGATGTATCAGGATAAAGAGCTGATTCTGCATCATTTCAATCCACGCACTCATGAAGAGTGCGACATTTCAAACCGATTATTAAAAAAAATATACCGAAAATTTCAATCCACGCACTCATGAAGAGTGCGACACTCGGCGGCATGGCAATGCCTGTTCATGATAGAATTTCAATCCACGCACTCATGAAGAGTGCGACGGCAAAGCTTGAAAAAGAGGCCCGTGAAATTCAGATTTCAATCCACGCACTCATGAAGAGTGCGACGTCATTAGCTGGAATACAAACATTGGGAAATGTAAATTTCAATCCACGCACTCATGAAGAGTGCGACAGATAATTTCAGCGCTCTTGTCGATCGTAATAGGCATTTCAATCCACGCACTCATGAAGAGTGCGACCTAAGAGACAATCCCGATTATTTACCGGCAAGAATTTCAATCCACGCACTCATGAAGAGTGCGACGAGATCTCAATCATGGACCATAGATCGCCTTTAATATTTCAATCCACGCACTCATGAAGAGTGCGACGGAGTAAAATAATGAAAAAATATAAGTATGATAGTATTTCAATCCACGCACTCATGAAGAGTGCGACGTAGTAAAAATTGTGGGCTGTTTTTCATTTACAATTTCAATCCACGCACTCATGAAGAGTGCGACTCAAACAGTGACAAGCATAAGATTTCTGATATTATTTCAATCCACGCACTCATGAAGAGTGCGACACTAGCAGACAGACTGCCATTATCCAGCTCTTTTCATTTCAATCCACGCACTCATGAAGAGTGCGACGCTTATAGCACAGTTGCGCTTCAAGAGCTAAATTTATTTCAATCCACGCACTCATGAAGAGTGCGACGTCGGTCAATTGTACGACAATCGCGGACATGTAATTTCAATCCACGCACTCATGAAGAGTGCGACTCCTTTTCTTTTATTTATTTATTAATTTAGTTTATATTTCAATCCACGCACTCATGAAGAGTGCGACAAGAGCAATTGAAAGAATTCGATAAGATTTTTCATATTTCAATCCACGCACTCATGAAGAGTGCGACTTAATCATATGTTTTGTTACAACCTCACAGATTAATTTCAATCCACGCACTCATGAAGAGTGCGACAAATAAAGCCGTTTGTAGGGTTTGGAGATAAGCATTTCAATCCACGCACTCATGAAGAGTGCGACAAAAAAAAGGAGTGAGTGAAAATGGCAATGCGTATTTCAATCCACGCACTCATGAAGAGTGCGACGCCCTTCTTGTAAGGGCATGGGAGGCAAATATTATATTTCAATCCACGCACTCATGAAGAGTGCGACTAAGTTTATAAAGCCCGCTACGTTCAGATAAAAATTTCAATCCACGCACTCATGAAGAGTGCGACTACATTAATAAATATTTTTCTCTACAAACAACAGATTTCAATCCACGCACTCATGAAGAGTGCGACAAAGGCAGAACGGATTGCCCGTGGAATTTCTCAGATTTCAATCCACGCACTCATGAAGAGTGCGACTTGCCCTGATCGGTAATAACACTTGTCGCGCCTGATTTCAATCCACGCACTCATGAAGAGTGCGACTTTTGGGGTTTTTAAGTTCAAGTTTTATCAAAATATTTCAATCCACGCACTCATGAAGAGTGCGACCGGACATGATCCATCGAGTCTACGGCCATCTGCTATTTCAATCCACGCACTCATGAAGAGTGCGACCCCGTTGGCATCCAGGGTCACATCCTCAATCATGAGATTTCAATCCACGCACTCATGAAGAGTGCGACATGGCCGGACTTCAGTGTGCTGTGAATGACGGCCATTTCAATCCACGCACTCATGAAGAGTGCGACGGCAGTTCGGACATTCATATTCCCGAACAAACTCAATTTCAATCCACGCACTCATGAAGAGTGCGACCGGACGTCTCTGAACAGGAAATCGTGATGTTCCTATTTCAATCCACGCACTCATGAAGAGTGCGACGCGCCGGCAACGCTCATGGAAATACTGTTCGATCGTATTTCAATCCACGCACTCATGAAGAGTGCGACGGTTGACCAAACAGCCTGACGATCATTTTGATTCTATTTCAATCCACGCACTCATGAAGAGTGCGACCATTCCGAAGCCGTCATAGACCTGTATCAGCTTGGAATTTCAATCCACGCACTCATGAAGAGTGCGACGTGCAATGATGAAGCAAATCACGCTGAATAAGCTTATTTCAATCCACGCACTCATGAAGAGTGCGACTTGAAACGACGGCATGATGTTATCCCCTTTTCAATTTCAATCCACGCACTCATGAAGAGTGCGACGTGTTGCTCTAATGCAAGCACAGATTAAGAAGTTGATTTCAATCCACGCACTCATGAAGAGTGCGACAAGATGCGTGGTCATTTCGTGGTCGCGCGGTCATATTTCAATCCACGCACTCATGAAGAGTGCGACAGGACCGTCCGGCATCGACATGTGGGGGCAAATCATTTCAATCCACGCACTCATGAAGAGTGCGACGATAAAGTCTACCCTCGGCTGCGCGGCCAGCGACATTTCAATCCACGCACTCATGAAGAGTGCGACGATGCGCATTTTTCTGGATCTTCTGTTCATACTATTTCAATCCACGCACTCATGAAGAGTGCGACCCCGCAGGATCCGGTGCTTACGCTCAGCAGGCCTGATTTCAATCCACGCACTCATGAAGAGTGCGACTGGATTTTTATAACTTTTCTCACTTACTTTGTAATTTCAATCCACGCACTCATGAAGAGTGCGACGTGGTCAGCGGTGATACATTGTGGGATATCGCGCAATTTCAATCCACGCACTCATGAAGAGTGCGACGCCACATCAGCCGCTTTGATCTTATCCATTGCGATTTCAATCCACGCACTCATGAAGAGTGCGACATGCCGGACTTGACGGTCATAGTCAAGCGTTCCAATTTCAATCCACGCACTCATGAAGAGTGCGACGATTTATAATATATTTATCTTACCTATGAGGATTTATTTCAATCCACGCACTCATGAAGAGTGCGACCGTATTACATTGTGGATCACACGGGTACTTTCTCCATTTCAATCCACGCACTCATGAAGAGTGCGACAATACAACAGTAGCAATTCCATTATTCGATATTTAATTTCAATCCACGCACTCATGAAGAGTGCGACGCGTATTTCCTTGGGCTGCTAAATTTCTAATTTCCATTTCAATCCACGCACTCATGAAGAGTGCGACGACAGCATAGCTTCATCATCCCACAGCTGTACATCATTTCAATCCACGCACTCATGAAGAGTGCGACCTTCCGCATTTCCCATCGCAAATGTCCACGGATTGTATTTCAATCCACGCACTCATGAAGAGTGCGACGCTGGCACATGTTTATATTTAGCAAACAGCTTTTCAATTTCAATCCACGCACTCATGAAGAGTGCGACTATTCGGCCCATGATGCGCTTTTAACTACATTCATATTTCAATCCACGCACTCATGAAGAGTGCGACTTCACGGTTACCCGCTTCGCAGCAGCGATGTCAATTTCAATCCACGCACTCATGAAGAGTGCGACCCGATAGCAGTGTCTGGGCGGCCAACACGGACGAATTTCAATCCACGCACTCATGAAGAGTGCGACCACTCGCCGTCACTCAGTGACCATCAATAAAAATATTTCAATCCACGCACTCATGAAGAGTGCGACTGAAGCCCTCGGCCGTGTCACAAATCTGTCTGATCTGATTTCAATCCACGCACTCATGAAGAGTGCGACTGCAACTCTGATATTGACCCTCATCATTATCAAAATTTCAATCCACGCACTCATGAAGAGTGCGACTTAATGGTCACGGCCCTATGGTCACGCTCGAACATTTCAATCCACGCACTCATGAAGAGTGCGACCGAGACAGCGATCAAAGAAAAACTTTCAAAAGCCATTTCAATCCACGCACTCATGAAGAGTGCGACTAATACCAATTGATTTGAGCTTCTTGTCCCTTCTATTTCAATCCACGCACTCATGAAGAGTGCGACGATATCATCAAGCATCCTTCGTTATCTAGCTCTATTTCAATCCACGCACTCATGAAGAGTGCGACCGGGCCTTTGCGGCCTTTAGCGGTCATGCGCATTTATTTCAATCCACGCACTCATGAAGAGTGCGACGTTGCGCACTTTTCGAAGCCGACGGCGGCGCGTGGATTTCAATCCACGCACTCATGAAGAGTGCGACGTTGCGCACTTTTCGAAGCCGACGGCGGCGCGTGGATTTCAATCCACGCACTCATGAAGAGTGCGACGGATGCCATGTGGCCAAGCTGATCGTTCGAAGTTATTTCAATCCACGCACTCATGAAGAGTGCGACTTTGACTGTATCAATCCAGGCATAGGCATTTCCGTATTTCAATCCACGCACTCATGAAGAGTGCGACTCAAGTAAGCTTCCGCAGCGTCGATATAATTCTATTTCAATCCACGCACTCATGAAGAGTGCGACGACGCACGTTAGAGTTTGACGCAGTTCATCATCCTATTTCAATCCACGCACTCATGAAGAGTGCGACGCTGACCGTCTTTTGTTACGGAGCCAAGCGTTTATTTCAATCCACGCACTCATGAAGAGTGCGACTTCCGTAAGCGATACAAAGTCAACTCCATTTTTAAATTTCAATCCACGCACTCATGAAGAGTGCGACTAATTTGTACAGGGCCAGGATCCAATACCGGCCAATTTCAATCCACGCACTCATGAAGAGTGCGACGACCGGACTGGATCAGGGCCTTTTGGGCAGTAACAATTTCAATCCACGCACTCATGAAGAGTGCGACCTCCTTATGCCACAGTAACGGCGCAGGTATCAATTTCAATCCACGCACTCATGAAGAGTGCGACTTTCTCACCTTCTTTCTTAGCCTCAGCTTTTTCATTTCAATCCACGCACTCATGAAGAGTGCGACGGCAACATTGCCGCCAAAAGGAGGAATCTAAAATATTTCAATCCACGCACTCATGAAGAGTGCGACCCCAGCAATCTTTGCAAATCGGGGCGGTTCATATTTATTTCAATCCACGCACTCATGAAGAGTGCGACAGCCAATTTAGCGAGCATTTCGGAGTCAGGTCGACATTTCAATCCACGCACTCATGAAGAGTGCGACATTTATCTCGCCGGCAGAAGCCAGGTACAGGTAGATTTCAATCCACGCACTCATGAAGAGTGCGACCAATCTTTTTGTCGTCCATCAGGTCATACCATCATTTCAATCCACGCACTCATGAAGAGTGCGACATGGAATATTTTCAGGACGAGGCGGCAGATCGGAATTTCAATCCACGCACTCATGAAGAGTGCGACGAAAGTGGCAATGGATTATCTGGCACAAACCGGGTATTTCAATCCACGCACTCATGAAGAGTGCGACGAAAGCGTTCAGATCATTAAACAAGCACTTTCGATATTTCAATCCACGCACTCATGAAGAGTGCGACGTGGGTCAACCTTTGTATCCCCCATGTTATAGAGGATTTCAATCCACGCACTCATGAAGAGTGCGACGTGAGCGCCCCTGACGATGATAGCCGTCGGAATGAATTTCAATCCACGCACTCATGAAGAGTGCGACTCTTAGGTGTATTCATTAATAATCCTCCTTCCTAATTTCAATCCACGCACTCATGAAGAGTGCGACTCAGCGGACCAGCTTATTACACCCGCGGCAAGATCATTTCAATCCACGCACTCATGAAGAGTGCGACGGAAGCTATGCGCAATGTTCAGCACTATATTGCAATTTCAATCCACGCACTCATGAAGAGTGCGACGCGGAGAAACGGGGAGATATTGCGAACGATCCACGATTTCAATCCACGCACTCATGAAGAGTGCGACGACAAGATCACATTCTTTTCATCGTCTTTTCGAGAATTTCAATCCACGCACTCATGAAGAGTGCGACCCTCTCTCGGCTTATGGTTCATTGTATTTTTGCTATTTCAATCCACGCACTCATGAAGAGTGCGACTGCCGAAATCGGCGATACGTGCGGTCGTTGATCCTATTTCAATCCACGCACTCATGAAGAGTGCGACTGTATTTTCGAGACGATAGACGGTGTCACGTCTTATTTCAATCCACGCACTCATGAAGAGTGCGACTGCCCGGGGCTATGTCATGGCACTATGGTTTGAGATTTCAATCCACGCACTCATGAAGAGTGCGACTCATTGCTTAGCATTAATATAATTAGTTTTTTAATTTCAATCCACGCACTCATGAAGAGTGCGACGGAGAGAAAATAGTGAAGTTTGGTAAGACAAAATCATTTCAATCCACGCACTCATGAAGAGTGCGACGGATGCATTCTATTTGACGGTGATCTAATTAAAATTTCAATCCACGCACTCATGAAGAGTGCGACAAATCCGCAACTTTCGCTTGCAATGCAGTGATGAATTTCAATCCACGCACTCATGAAGAGTGCGACTGGATTAATTCAACAGACTACAACTTATCACCAGACATTTCAATCCACGCACTCATGAAGAGTGCGACTGCCGTTAGCAATGCATATTCACATAGAGCTAAAATTTCAATCCACGCACTCATGAAGAGTGCGACGCCACTTCTGTAAATGTGCGATAAGGACGAAGTAATTTCAATCCACGCACTCATGAAGAGTGCGACGACGGACGAAAGAAAGGAATCTGCTTCCGCTTCAATTTCAATCCACGCACTCATGAAGAGTGCGACTGCTTTATTTCTTTCTAGCTTTCCAAACTGGCGAATTTCAATCCACGCACTCATGAAGAGTGCGACTCAACTCGCTGCAAGATGTCCTGGCCAAGTATAAAATTTCAATCCACGCACTCATGAAGAGTGCGACTCTCTTAATTCCCTGATTCTTTCGCCTAAAGTCATATTTCAATCCACGCACTCATGAAGAGTGCGACTGGTTCTACCCTTTCCAAGGCTGTTGAAATGACGGATTTCAATCCACGCACTCATGAAGAGTGCGACATGGATGCCTTCCGCTATGCAATGGAAGATATTAAATTTCAATCCACGCACTCATGAAGAGTGCGACTACATTTAAAAGTGATGACACCTTACCTGCAACAATTTCAATCCACGCACTCATGAAGAGTGCGACAATGGGCATGAAAAGTATTTTGATGATGATTCATTTCAATCCACGCACTCATGAAGAGTGCGACGACGACGTCGAGTATGTACCATAGTCACAACATCATTTCAATCCACGCACTCATGAAGAGTGCGACGGCAGTTTATCGCTCTCAATATGTTCCGGATATCGATTTCAATCCACGCACTCATGAAGAGTGCGACAAAATAGTTCCGTAAGTTCTCATTGTCATGCTTCCATTTCAATCCACGCACTCATGAAGAGTGCGACTTTGACAAGATATAATTCCTTTCCGTCTGAGAATTTCAATCCACGCACTCATGAAGAGTGCGACTTTATACTTTTACAACGGGGGCAGGGGCTAGTTTTATTTCAATCCACGCACTCATGAAGAGTGCGACCCGATCGTCTTACCCAGCCGCTTTCCACCATCCAATTTCAATCCACGCACTCATGAAGAGTGCGACCGCCGTAATTGCGTCCACCTTGCCAGCTGTTGAAATTTCAATCCACGCACTCATGAAGAGTGCGACATGAGTTCATCTTTTCTGTTTATGAGATAAATGAATTTCAATCCACGCACTCATGAAGAGTGCGACGCAGCTGCCGGATCCTATGCCGGGCAGGAATTTGGATTTCAATCCACGCACTCATGAAGAGTGCGACAGTTTCTGGCAGTGGAAAACGACTGAACTTCTTGATTTCAATCCACGCACTCATGAAGAGTGCGACATGTTGGTGATGTAAAAATCGGGCCGCAAGGTATGATTTCAATCCACGCACTCATGAAGAGTGCGACGGGAGCTTCAAGTTCATATGTCCTACGCAACGGGATTTCAATCCACGCACTCATGAAGAGTGCGACAATTTATAATCAAGGATTTGTTTTCTATCTTTTCTATTTCAATCCACGCACTCATGAAGAGTGCGACCAAGTTTTTGCTTATTTTTCAGAAAGTCCGTGTATATTTCAATCCACGCACTCATGAAGAGTGCGACGCTGGGCCAAAACTTGTTAAGCGCGTAATACTCATTTCAATCCACGCACTCATGAAGAGTGCGACGGCCGTCTCAGACACTTTACTGGTCAGAGCTAGTCATTTCAATCCACGCACTCATGAAGAGTGCGACGGCGAAGCTGCGCTTCAACGAGGCTATCTTTCATATTTCAATCCACGCACTCATGAAGAGTGCGACGGCGTACTGGAAGAGGATGGGACAGGCTATCGCTGATTTCAATCCACGCACTCATGAAGAGTGCGACCTATGGCTCTGCTGACTCAGGCTTTGAATCTACTATTTCAATCCACGCACTCATGAAGAGTGCGACTACGAGATTGCAAGCAATTGTTCAGGCGTCGGGGGATTTCAATCCACGCACTCATGAAGAGTGCGACCGAGCAGGCCGTAGGCGCTCAGAAATAACATAATATTTCAATCCACGCACTCATGAAGAGTGCGACGACCACATCATGATCCGGAGCGGCGGCCAACGACGATTTCAATCCACGCACTCATGAAGAGTGCGACACTGTTCGGGGGCTGTTTGGATAGCGGTAGTCAAATTTCAATCCACGCACTCATGAAGAGTGCGACTGAGACAAAGAGAGACGCTCTGCGGGTCCTATCTATTTCAATCCACGCACTCATGAAGAGTGCGACGCGAGAGCGCCAGCAGAAACGGACTCATAAAATGATTTCAATCCACGCACTCATGAAGAGTGCGACAGCACCGTGACCACAAATTGACCACGCCATGAAAAATTTCAATCCACGCACTCATGAAGAGTGCGACTTTTTGGAATCTTGTTAATCGTCAAAGCAACTAATTTCAATCCACGCACTCATGAAGAGTGCGACTTATCATCGAAATACGAAGGATAAAAATATCATGATTTCAATCCACGCACTCATGAAGAGTGCGACTGCCGGTTGCTGCGACGGTTACTGTATCCTTATGTATTTCAATCCACGCACTCATGAAGAGTGCGACTTGATGTCAATTCCCCGTTTTTCATGGAGATTGTTCATTTCAATCCACGCACTCATGAAGAGTGCGACTTGATGTCAATTCCCCGTTTTTCATGGAGATTGTTCATTTCAATCCACGCACTCATGAAGAGTGCGACCGACACGTCGAATGAGCCGAACTGACTCAGCCCAGATTTCAATCCACGCACTCATGAAGAGTGCGACGCCACAACCTGCGCCTTCTTGTCGACGGCCGGGGATTTCAATCCACGCACTCATGAAGAGTGCGACTTTACGACGGATGGAAAGAGATCACAGATGAATCGATTTCAATCCACGCACTCATGAAGAGTGCGACGAGATTTTTTGTTATCGTAGTCGAAAAGTTTAAATATTTCAATCCACGCACTCATGAAGAGTGCGACATAAATGAATAACTAATTAAATATAAGCAGCTATTATTTCAATCCACGCACTCATGAAGAGTGCGACTCCATGCCCGACAATGTATTTTTGACCTGCTGCTATTTCAATCCACGCACTCATGAAGAGTGCGACGCGATGAGCTTTCCGATACGACGTTAATCACCCCGATTTCAATCCACGCACTCATGAAGAGTGCGACTGGAGGATGGAAGTAGAGGAGCAGGTAAGGGACCATATTTCAATCCACGCACTCATGAAGAGTGCGACGATACCGATATAGGTCATCCCTGTTGGAGATTGAATTTCAATCCACGCACTCATGAAGAGTGCGACCTATTGCCGATCTGCAAGGCGGCTTTGACGCGGAGATTTCAATCCACGCACTCATGAAGAGTGCGACAAAGCGCAGGCTGTGGCTCTACTGACCCAAGCACTATTTCAATCCACGCACTCATGAAGAGTGCGACGTTTCAGAGTGGCCCGGCGTCGCGCAGAATGGGGTATTTCAATCCACGCACTCATGAAGAGTGCGACGTGACACGGGAGACAAAGGGCGTTTTCTTTATCCAATTTCAATCCACGCACTCATGAAGAGTGCGACCGTTGCTTATTGGCTTTGTTATCTGCATATTTTTTATTTCAATCCACGCACTCATGAAGAGTGCGACTACTTGTATTATTTAATTAATAATATAGTAGCGAAATTTCAATCCACGCACTCATGAAGAGTGCGACTCACTCGACAGGGACAGCCTATTACGGGGCTTATAATTTCAATCCACGCACTCATGAAGAGTGCGACAATCGCTTGATGTCGCATTTGATAGTTTTCAGCGAATTTCAATCCACGCACTCATGAAGAGTGCGACTACAGATGGGGCGGAAAATTAGGTATGCAGATGTAATTTCAATCCACGCACTCATGAAGAGTGCGACGAGATTTTTTGTTATTGTAGTCGAAAAGTTCAAATATTTCAATCCACGCACTCATGAAGAGTGCGACGTCACTTAACACGAAGCGTACTTATAAACATAATATATTTCAATCCACGCACTCATGAAGAGTGCGACGGCTTATGAGTACACGCTTCCTAAAGCCATCAAGATTTCAATCCACGCACTCATGAAGAGTGCGACGAGACGATTAATGACAAACTGTACAAAATTGAAGAATTTCAATCCACGCACTCATGAAGAGTGCGACTGTTTTTTATCACCATCACGACCGGTAAATTCATATTTCAATCCACGCACTCATGAAGAGTGCGACGGAAATATTTTTAGCAATAGTTAAAGTAGGATCAGATTTCAATCCACGCACTCATGAAGAGTGCGACTGGATACTGGACAGACGACGCGTTGGTGGCAAGCATTTCAATCCACGCACTCATGAAGAGTGCGACCAAGGTTCCGAGATCCGCCCAGTCTGTCCATTCCGATTTCAATCCACGCACTCATGAAGAGTGCGACAGTGCGCTGTATCCGCGCTTGGCTCATCCAAGTCATTTCAATCCACGCACTCATGAAGAGTGCGACCACACCGGGAAAATTTTAAATTGTAGGAGACGGGCATTTCAATCCACGCACTCATGAAGAGTGCGACTGCTGCTTGACTTTTTGTGGTTGACTGAACGACATTTCAATCCACGCACTCATGAAGAGTGCGACGACTATCCTTCGTCGTGACGGTTATCGGTGTCAGATTTCAATCCACGCACTCATGAAGAGTGCGACAACCGTGAGGTGATGCGTAATGGACAGAGACAGATTTCAATCCACGCACTCATGAAGAGTGCGACCAAAACGTTTACCGTGATTCGCCCCCCGCTTTTGCAATTTCAATCCACGCACTCATGAAGAGTGCGACGCGAAACATGCAGTGGCTGTTGGATCGATACGGGGATTTCAATCCACGCACTCATGAAGAGTGCGACGCAAACCGATCGCCTACACGATTGATCAAGGCATGATTTCAATCCACGCACTCATGAAGAGTGCGACGGCGGACCGGCAGTGATGGGCGACGGTGGCAAGCCGATTTCAATCCACGCACTCATGAAGAGTGCGACTGGCGTCAGGCATAAACGCCGACGGGCCACGCTAGATTTCAATCCACGCACTCATGAAGAGTGCGACCGCACCCGCTTTCTGGATCAGCCGGTTATGGATCCATTTCAATCCACGCACTCATGAAGAGTGCGACTTATAGCCCAAGCAATTGCTTTTTCTTAAACAATATTTCAATCCACGCACTCATGAAGAGTGCGACCTAATGCCAATGATTGTCCAAGAACAAAATGCTCAATTTCAATCCACGCACTCATGAAGAGTGCGACCGGAGCGACGGCTGACCCTTCTCGTAATGGCTGAATTTCAATCCACGCACTCATGAAGAGTGCGACGGCTTATGAGTACACGCTTCCTAAAGCCATCAAGATTTCAATCCACGCACTCATGAAGAGTGCGACTCCACCGATGTAGAAGCTCCCGTAATTTTTTGTATTTCAATCCACGCACTCATGAAGAGTGCGACGATCCATTCACGGATTGTTCCTCAGTCACTTTTCATTTCAATCCACGCACTCATGAAGAGTGCGACGGATACTATCTTTACAGGAGAGATAATGTATTAGATTTCAATCCACGCACTCATGAAGAGTGCGACGCGCTTTAGCAGCGTTAGATTATTGGGAGGAAGTAATTTCAATCCACGCACTCATGAAGAGTGCGACCGTTGCTTATTGGCTTTGTTATCTGCATATTTTTTATTTCAATCCACGCACTCATGAAGAGTGCGACCGCAAATAACACAGCTTCAATTGTTGTTGAATATATTTCAATCCACGCACTCATGAAGAGTGCGACTAATGTATCATCTATTCGGCATCAAGGCATACAAATTTCAATCCACGCACTCATGAAGAGTGCGACGAACACCAAGGAGCTAAAGTCTATTCTTTAAACGATTTCAATCCACGCACTCATGAAGAGTGCGACGGAGAAGCCCAATTGCATAAACGGCTGATTTTGAATTTCAATCCACGCACTCATGAAGAGTGCGACCAGGCTTGATAAATCACAAAGAGTAAGGCGTCCTATTTCAATCCACGCACTCATGAAGAGTGCGACCCCTGCGGACCTTGTGCTCCATCGTCAACGTTTATTTCAATCCACGCACTCATGAAGAGTGCGACAGCAGCGGCTTCCAGGCTTCCCCGCATCCATCCCATTTCAATCCACGCACTCATGAAGAGTGCGACGAAGGAGAGGACCAGCGCAACCAAAAATCGTATATTTCAATCCACGCACTCATGAAGAGTGCGACACGGCGTGTCGCTCAACACCGTTAAGTCGTGGAAATTTCAATCCACGCACTCATGAAGAGTGCGACAATTCCACATATTTCTTAGCGAGATTAAAAATTCATTTCAATCCACGCACTCATGAAGAGTGCGACTAACCTTGTGCCGAAAAAATGGCATGATAAAGCGATTTCAATCCACGCACTCATGAAGAGTGCGACCTATATGACATTCGGATTTATAAGAACCAGTCAAGATTTCAATCCACGCACTCATGAAGAGTGCGACTATTGATTCTGTTGATGATTTGCTTTCTATGTCTATTTCAATCCACGCACTCATGAAGAGTGCGACTTGAGCGTGACTGCGAGATAGATGACCTTGAATATATTTCAATCCACGCACTCATGAAGAGTGCGACAACAGTGACAAGCATAAGATCGAAGACATTAAAACTATTTCAATCCACGCACTCATGAAGAGTGCGACAAAAGCTGATAATATTAAAGGACATGATTATAACAATTTCAATCCACGCACTCATGAAGAGTGCGACGGAGTGCTTATACCATGCTCTGAGTAAAACTAATTATTTCAATCCACGCACTCATGAAGAGTGCGACTCTAATGTATCATCTATTCGGCATCAAGGCATACAAATTTCAATCCACGCACTCATGAAGAGTGCGACGATTTTAGAATAAACTCTGGTTGGTTGTTCCGACGATTTCAATCCACGCACTCATGAAGAGTGCGACTAATTTAACCACCTCAATAATATTGGATGATTCAATTTCAATCCACGCACTCATGAAGAGTGCGACCGGTTTTTTATTTTGCTATGAAAGGTGGTGACAAATTTCAATCCACGCACTCATGAAGAGTGCGACCTTGCTTGACGAATGCCAGGATTGCCCCCGATGGCAATTTCAATCCACGCACTCATGAAGAGTGCGACTTTAATAACGCTGTTTCTAATTCTGATTCGTTGATATTTCAATCCACGCACTCATGAAGAGTGCGACTAAAGGTGGCGATCTTAATGCAATTTTTAAGAGATTTCAATCCACGCACTCATGAAGAGTGCGACCTGGCCTTCTTGTCCGGCTGCTCCGCCTTCATCTGCATTTCAATCCACGCACTCATGAAGAGTGCGACAAGTTCGTCGCTCCAATTTCTCCAACATTCTTCAAATTTCAATCCACGCACTCATGAAGAGTGCGACCCGACTGGGAGCGGCTAAGAACCATCACCGTATTTATTTCAATCCACGCACTCATGAAGAGTGCGACATTGTCTGCGTGCGCTTCTCTTTCCATGTTTCATAAATTTCAATCCACGCACTCATGAAGAGTGCGACATTGTCTGCGTGCGCTTCTCTTTCCATGTTTCATAAATTTCAATCCACGCACTCATGAAGAGTGCGACCGCTAACCGTCGAGGAATATATGCATCTACGCAATATTTCAATCCACGCACTCATGAAGAGTGCGACGTCATGTTCCGGCGTAAGTCTCGGTCGTCCTCGCCGATTTCAATCCACGCACTCATGAAGAGTGCGACCTTGCGTTTTTATCAGCATCAGATTCTGTGTAACTATTTCAATCCACGCACTCATGAAGAGTGCGACCGATCACACGTGCGACTCGTTCCAATATTACGTATTTCAATCCACGCACTCATGAAGAGTGCGACCATCCGTCATACTTATCTGACCAGTATCGCTTGTATTTCAATCCACGCACTCATGAAGAGTGCGACCAAGCCGGTGTTTTTCTCAATGAAACACGAAAAGATTTCAATCCACGCACTCATGAAGAGTGCGACTTATGCAGGCAGAAGACGACGCCGAAGTGCCAATCATTTCAATCCACGCACTCATGAAGAGTGCGACCCAGAATTCCCGCGGGTTCGCCATAACTCGTTTCAATTTCAATCCACGCACTCATGAAGAGTGCGACAGGCTCTAATTGACATATTAAACATGATTGCACCTATTTCAATCCACGCACTCATGAAGAGTGCGACCATATCAGGTAAATATGCTACCTATCGTGATACCATTTCAATCCACGCACTCATGAAGAGTGCGACGCGGAGTATGGCGCGCAATGGCCCGGCGTGGCACAATTTCAATCCACGCACTCATGAAGAGTGCGACCTTAGGGGTGCTCAGCGATATGATTGATAAAATTTATTTCAATCCACGCACTCATGAAGAGTGCGACGTTCGTGAACCAGTGTTTCTTCCATGTCATGAAATTTCAATCCACGCACTCATGAAGAGTGCGACCGATCTCGGCCTTCTTCCGACTGAACCGGCTAAATTTCAATCCACGCACTCATGAAGAGTGCGACCCGATCGGGCAGTCGGATTGGATCATGTGATTATATTTCAATCCACGCACTCATGAAGAGTGCGACATTCATGGACGCCAACTGAGTTTAAATCGTTTATATTTCAATCCACGCACTCATGAAGAGTGCGACGGTTGATTTCGACGAATCCATCCTGCGGATAAGAATTTCAATCCACGCACTCATGAAGAGTGCGACGCAGAAGCAGCGATATCTAGAACGTCAGATTCGATTTCAATCCACGCACTCATGAAGAGTGCGACTTACATATACTGATTGGGAATCTGAAGCAAATAAAATTTCAATCCACGCACTCATGAAGAGTGCGACTAAATGAAAGACATGAGTGCGAAGCGTAGATAGTATTTCAATCCACGCACTCATGAAGAGTGCGACTGATGATTATTTTTACAAACAAGTAAATTATTATTTATTTCAATCCACGCACTCATGAAGAGTGCGACTATACATTCAATAAATCAGCAATTTTAATGGAGATTTCAATCCACGCACTCATGAAGAGTGCGACCCGAATGTCTTCATCTGAAATGGACAGATTTTGAAATTTCAATCCACGCACTCATGAAGAGTGCGACGATGCCGAATCAGCAACGGCGACCGGCCGAAATAATTTCAATCCACGCACTCATGAAGAGTGCGACGACTTTGATGATTCAATCGCAGAGGACCGAGTCCATTTCAATCCACGCACTCATGAAGAGTGCGACATATGTGCATTGAGTATAATGGAATACAACATTATATTTCAATCCACGCACTCATGAAGAGTGCGACCAGAGCCAGGATATGAGGGATTAATTCTATTTGACATTTCAATCCACGCACTCATGAAGAGTGCGACAAATCCGCTGCTCTGCCTGAAAAACATTGCGAAATTTCAATCCACGCACTCATGAAGAGTGCGACGCTATTTCAGCGGCTTCGCATGCCATAAAGGACTTATTTCAATCCACGCACCCATGAAGAGTGCGACATCGCTGAGCAGTGATTCCGCATAAGCCTGCAGCATTTCAATCCACGCACTCATGAAGAGTGCGACATCCACTGCCACCGCCTCCTAGCAATCCGGTAAAATTTCAATCCACGCACTCATGAAGAGTGCGACGCAAAGCGGGTGAGCGGATGAAGAAAGGATGATTGATTTCAATCCACGCACTCATGAAGAGTGCGACGATACCCGCTTTTATTCTTTATAAAGGATCGAGAGATTTCAATCCACGCACTCATGAAGAGTGCGACTGGCAAAAGAATTAGCTCTTTCCGGTATTGTGTATTTCAATCCACGCACTCATGAAGAGTGCGACATCCCTCCTTAATCATGTCTAATTCCGTGCTTCCAATTTCAATCCACGCACTCATGAAGAGTGCGACTGCCTTTGTAGATTGCGCTGAGCCATTGACTAAAATTTCAATCCACGCACTCATGAAGAGTGCGACACAGAAGTGCCAAGCACTTTGTTCAGATTGGTCTATTTCAATCCACGCACTCATGAAGAGTGCGACTAAGGTGAGCGTCTTCTCCTTCATGGACAAAAAATATTTCAATCCACGCACTCATGAAGAGTGCGACTTTAGCACCTTCCTTTGCAGGAGGCGTTCCAGCAAATTTCAATCCACGCACTCATGAAGAGTGCGACGTCCATTCTTCACGTTTCTTTTTATCTAAATCATTATTTCAATCCACGCACTCATGAAGAGTGCGACCGTCGTGATTCCGGATAATTCACCGTGATCTTTATTTCAATCCACGCACTCATGAAGAGTGCGACCAAGATTAACAAGCAGTTTGTCATCAGCCGTTACGATTTCAATCCACGCACTCATGAAGAGTGCGACTTGTTGATTCGTCTGTTAGGAACTCATAAACTTTATTTCAATCCACGCACTCATGAAGAGTGCGACAGCGTTCGATCTTTCGAATCAGCTGCGCTGATAATTTCAATCCACGCACTCATGAAGAGTGCGACCAACCGAGATACCGGTGATCGCTACGGCTGGCGAATTTCAATCCACGCACTCATGAAGAGTGCGACTGCATGTCAAAGGAACAATATTTACAATCATGCGATTTCAATCCACGCACTCATGAAGAGTGCGACTGAAGTAAAGTCGTTATATCAGGTCACATTCAGTATTTCAATCCACGCACTCATGAAGAGTGCGACACGCAATTGCTAAATCGGTCAAGGATGATTTTATTATTTCAATCCACGCACTCATGAAGAGTGCGACCAAAAGATAGTAAAAGGCCAAATTCACCTTTCCTATTTCAATCCACGCACTCATGAAGAGTGCGACGACTGGAGGTTATCGCATGATTGTTCACGGCTATATTTCAATCCACGCACTCATGAAGAGTGCGACGAATGATGCATTAATCGACGAGGGTTTCATACAAATTTCAATCCACGCACTCATGAAGAGTGCGACCACTCGGCGGCATGGCAATGCCTGTTCATGATAGAATTTCAATCCACGCACTCATGAAGAGTGCGACGAAGAAAAGGACTGGTATTACATAGAATATCAGATTTCAATCCACGCACTCATGAAGAGTGCGACTGCTTCTAATTGACACGATTGCAGCTCCGCAACATATTTCAATCCACGCACTCATGAAGAGTGCGACGGTTAAAAGTGGCCGTCCGCGGCACGGAAACACTAATTTCAATCCACGCACTCATGAAGAGTGCGACTAAAAAGTTTAGCAGCACGAGGATTCACCCGGTCTATTTCAATCCACGCACTCATGAAGAGTGCGACGCAGTTTTCATCCTTAAATGTCATGCCATATACGATTTCAATCCACGCACTCATGAAGAGTGCGACTCACTCAGCTTGTTCAGCCGGTCATAATCTCTTAATTTCAATCCACGCACTCATGAAGAGTGCGACCGCTCGATTCGCAGAAGTAATCGGATTTAAGTATATTTCAATCCACGCACTCATGAAGAGTGCGACGGCAAGATGGAAAAGTCGAAACGGGATAAAAACGATTTCAATCCACGCACTCATGAAGAGTGCGACGCCATTGAGGGGCTAATGGGGTGATGGCATGTATATTTCAATCCACGCACTCATGAAGAGTGCGACGTATTATTGCTAGATTTTTTCAATTGTTAAAACAAATTTCAATCCACGCACTCATGAAGAGTGCGACTAAGACCTACCCGCTGACAATCGCCGAGTACTGGATTTCAATCCACGCACTCATGAAGAGTGCGACTGTTTCCGAAGATTGGTTTCAGGCCTACTTTGAGATTTCAATCCACGCACTCATGAAGAGTGCGACCCCAATCCTCAGCGAGCAAGTCCGTTTGCGATGATTTCAATCCACGCACTCATGAAGAGTGCGACTTTATGGAGCATATTCTTTCGGCAGGATCGTTTTATTTCAATCCACGCACTCATGAAGAGTGCGACCCGATCTAGGAAGTCAATCCACAAATAGCGGGACATTTCAATCCACGCACTCATGAAGAGTGCGACCCGATTCTGGAGCATGACAAAGAAAAGCCATAACATTTCAATCCACGCACTCATGAAGAGTGCGACCGTTTAGCATATTATTAACCTTAAACTCATCATATATTTCAATCCACGCACTCATGAAGAGTGCGACCCGATATGTGTTTGATTAAACCTACTCTCATAACATTTCAATCCACGCACTCATGAAGAGTGCGACCACCTCCGATCCGTAGAGTCATTCCGCGATAAATGATTTCAATCCACGCACTCATGAAGAGTGCGACTGTTTTCATCTTTACCAACCCTTTCAAATTTTTATTTCAATCCACGCACTCATGAAGAGTGCGACGCGAGTATATCCTGTTGCTGTTTAATCAGATCAATTTCAATCCACGCACTCATGAAGAGTGCGACCGACACGCTGCAAACAGACGATCCAAAGGTTATCAAGATTTCAATCCACGCACTCATGAAGAGTGCGACGCGGAGTTGATGGACGCATACAAACTCGAAATTATATTTCAATCCACGCACTCATGAAGAGTGCGACTGAGAACCATCTGCGCTTGTCGCATAAGCAACGTATTTCAATCCACGCACTCATGAAGAGTGCGACTCGAGTGAGAAAAACTGGTCGCCGGAGAAAAAAATTTCAATCCACGCACTCATGAAGAGTGCGACGTGCGAGTATATCCTGTTGCTGTTTAATCAGATCAATTTCAATCCACGCACTCATGAAGAGTGCGACTAAATCAACTCGCCATCTGTGACGGACAGGCCAGATTTCAATCCACGCACTCATGAAGAGTGCGACATGTGCGCAGGGTAAAGTCCTTTACGTCAATCTTATTTCAATCCACGCACTCATGAAGAGTGCGACTATGATTATCTCTTTTTATTTCTGTATTAACTGTATTTCAATCCACGCACTCATGAAGAGTGCGACTTGCGTCGGCGTGGTTTCATTCCGACACATTTTTTATTTCAATCCACGCACTCATGAAGAGTGCGACTTCCGCACCGGCCTATTACACCCGCGGCAAGATCATTTCAATCCACGCACTCATGAAGAGTGCGACGTGGATGTCGATGGGTGAGGTGGCAGAAATGATTCTATTTCAATCCACGCACTCATGAAGAGTGCGACGCTATCAAGAGCTGGCAAGTCGAACATCAAACTCAATTTCAATCCACGCACTCATGAAGAGTGCGACGGCTTGCTGTCAAACTTTTTCGCCGGCATCGGTCAATTTCAATCCACGCACTCATGAAGAGTGCGACCGATTGATCTTTGTAATAAGCTGAGGCTGATATATTTCAATCCACGCACTCATGAAGAGTGCGACGATCGTCGAGCCGACAGATAAACGGAAATAATGTCATTTCAATCCACGCACTCATGAAGAGTGCGACTGCAGACCGGCAGCTCTCCGGAATCGATCAAGCGATTTCAATCCACGCACTCATGAAGAGTGCGACGTCAAGGAGGCAGATAAATAATGGGTGAAGTAGCGATTTCAATCCACGCACTCATGAAGAGTGCGACTCTCCGCCCGCTTCGAGACGTTCCGGGCGTACCGGATTTCAATCCACGCACTCATGAAGAGTGCGACGGTGCTTAATGACACACAGAAAATGAGCATTGAGATTTCAATCCACGCACTCATGAAGAGTGCGACAGCAGACCGAAACAATGACGGCTAAGGACGCAATTTCAATCCACGCACTCATGAAGAGTGCGACTGAAAGTATGCGGATGATCCTGCCGGAGTTCAAAATTTCAATCCACGCACTCATGAAGAGTGCGACTGGCGATCTGATGCAGCTAAGCAAATTAATTAATATTTCAATCCACGCACTCATGAAGAGTGCGACAACGCATTCCGGCCAGCAGGTCATCTAGTCCATTATTTCAATCCACGCACTCATGAAGAGTGCGACCATCACCTGGAGCATATGACATCTCACTATCTTGCATTTCAATCCACGCACTCATGAAGAGTGCGACGCGGATCGATTTGCCCATCGCCGAGATTCCAGATTATTTCAATCCACGCACTCATGAAGAGTGCGACGAGATTGAAGCGGCGATTTTTAAATTAGGCAAGATTTCAATCCACGCACTCATGAAGAGTGCGACACCGATTCTCATACCTGTCCAGATCAGGGCAAAATTTCAATCCACGCACTCATGAAGAGTGCGACATCTTCGGCGACGCTGAAAGTTTTATAGTTTAAATTTCAATCCACGCACTCATGAAGAGTGCGACCATTGAACGTGATCGGTTAAGAAAACAAGTTGAAATTTCAATCCACGCACTCATGAAGAGTGCGACATCGGACAGATAACACAATTGTCCGACAACTTAGATTTCAATCCACGCACTCATGAAGAGTGCGACCCGGACTTACCACACCGAAGCAAATACGCTTTCTAATTTCAATCCACGCACTCATGAAGAGTGCGACCAGCAGCATGACCGGGCTGTCTGCCAAGTCTATATTTCAATCCACGCACTCATGAAGAGTGCGACAAAGACGTGTACGGCTGTCTCGGGATACGACCGATTTCAATCCACGCACTCATGAAGAGTGCGACTATCCAGTTCACCGCATGGATGATTCCGGCATGCATTTCAATCCACGCACTCATGAAGAGTGCGACGGAGACGGGCGAAGTCTCCTTATCTTTTATAGAATTTCAATCCACGCACTCATGAAGAGTGCGACAATTTATCCCGAACATTATCAAAATGGCCGCTGAGATTTCAATCCACGCACTCATGAAGAGTGCGACTGTTGAAGCATAGCCATCATAAGAGGAATCTGAGATTTCAATCCACGCACTCATGAAGAGTGCGACGGTGAATGTTTTAAAAAGTGGGCCTCATTCGAGGGATTTCAATCCACGCACTCATGAAGAGTGCGACTCCATCTCGACTGTCCAGGATGCCAGGCATCGAACGATTTCAATCCACGCACTCATGAAGAGTGCGACATATAGGATTTAAACTTTGTAAACTCGGTCGCGCTATTTCAATCCACGCACTCATGAAGAGTGCGACGTACGAGTATATCCTGTTGCTGTTTAATCAGATCAATTTCAATCCACGCACTCATGAAGAGTGCGACTTAAATTTATCGACCGCAATAAAACGGAGGACCAATTTCAATCCACGCACTCATGAAGAGTGCGACTGTTCGTAATCAATTGTCAGATCTTGGATTTGAAATTTCAATCCACGCACTCATGAAGAGTGCGACTACTGCTTCATCGGCCCGAAAGGGCTGTACATACCCATTTCAATCCACGCACTCATGAAGAGTGCGACTTCAGTTTCACTTTTCAACCGCAAACGGGTTTTGATTTCAATCCACGCACTCATGAAGAGTGCGACTGCATAGCTGGACCATCTATCCGGGGCAGCGTTATTTCAATCCACGCACTCATGAAGAGTGCGACTGCAATGAGTTTTCGACCGTGAAGCGATCATCCTATTTCAATCCACGCACTCATGAAGAGTGCGACGTCTTATTTTCGGACTTGTACAAATACTTAGCGATTTCAATCCACGCACTCATGAAGAGTGCGACGGCGGTGATAAACTTCATCAATTTCAGCCAAGTAATTTCAATCCACGCACTCATGAAGAGTGCGACAAGGCGAGTAAAGGAGGCGGCAGGATGAGCATAATTTCAATCCACGCACTCATGAAGAGTGCGACTTTAACCCACTCGACGGAAAAGGCGTCAAAAACGAATTTCAATCCACGCACTCATGAAGAGTGCGACTTAACAGAAGAAGCACTAAATCGTGCATCAAAAAATTTCAATCCACGCACTCATGAAGAGTGCGACGCCAACGGAGATATTTTTGTACACGGAAAACTTGTAATTTCAATCCACGCACTCATGAAGAGTGCGACCTTTGCAGATAGCGAGTGGGGCCGTTTCAGCAGATATTTCAATCCACGCACTCATGAAGAGTGCGACTCGCAAGAGATCGAGACAATGAAAATCACGTCTCATTTCAATCCACGCACTCATGAAGAGTGCGACGGTTTTTCGCAAAATCAACCGCTTCTTCAATCGTCATTTCAATCCACGCACTCATGAAGAGTGCGACCAGTTTTCCGTAGCCCTTCCCGGTATACTGCCGATTTCAATCCACGCACTCATGAAGAGTGCGACAAGGCCGCCTGTCCATTCATCTGCATAAGCAGGATTTCAATCCACGCACTCATGAAGAGTGCGACATCGGAGGTGCGGAATAATGGCAACCCTTCCGCTATTTCAATCCACGCACTCATGAAGAGTGCGACAAGTCTTATTTTCGGACTTGTACAAATACTTAGCGATTTCAATCCACGCACTCATGAAGAGTGCGACTTTTGATAATGTTCGGGATAAATTGATAATAGGTTTATTTCAATCCACGCACTCATGAAGAGTGCGACAATGCGTCGCTGGCTGTAACGGGTAGTGTGACGGCATTTCAATCCACGCACTCATGAAGAGTGCGACTGAGGGCGGGCCGTGAAGCCCAGCCCTTTAGAATATTTCAATCCACGCACTCATGAAGAGTGCGACGTGGCAAACGCAGCCTTCATGCGATCGTCAAAATTATTTCAATCCACGCACTCATGAAGAGTGCGACTCAAGCCGTTTATCTTCCAGATCCAGCCGCTTATATTTCAATCCACGCACTCATGAAGAGTGCGACAAAAAGTTTAGCAGCACGAGGATTCACCCGGTCTATTTCAATCCACGCACTCATGAAGAGTGCGACGTCAATTACGGACTTGGCTTAACCGGCGAAGCCGGAATTTCAATCCACGCACTCATGAAGAGTGCGACTTATGACGATCGGGCAAGATTATATCCAATTGAGCATTTCAATCCACGCACTCATGAAGAGTGCGACTATTCCGCCCCCCCTAAAATCCCTGTGCTAATAAATTTCAATCCACGCACTCATGAAGAGTGCGACTGGAAGGAGAGGCGCCATGGATCAGGCAGAGATAAATTTCAATCCACGCACTCATGAAGAGTGCGACTGCGTCGGCGTGGTTTCATTCCGACACATTTTTTATTTCAATCCACGCACTCATGAAGAGTGCGACCTATTCCGCCCCCCTTAAAATCCCTGTGCTAATAAATTTCAATCCACGCACTCATGAAGAGTGCGACGAAAAAAGTGCTAACGATTAAGTTCACCGATTGATTTCAATCCACGCACTCATGAAGAGTGCGACTCGTGACAAGTTGGAAAGCAAACATGCCGCCGAATTTCAATCCACGCACTCATGAAGAGTGCGACAACGGAGGCGACGACAATGCAAGAGAACATAGAGAATTTCAATCCACGCACTCATGAAGAGTGCGACGATATATCCGCTTCCGTAGCCGAAATCTTCAATTATTTCAATCCACGCACTCATGAAGAGTGCGACGCCGCTAAGCATATGCGGACGCAAGAGACCTATATTTCAATCCACGCACTCATGAAGAGTGCGACGATAAGATCCGGCCAGCAACGTTTAAGCATATTATTTCAATCCACGCACTCATGAAGAGTGCGACGGCCGGCTTTTTTGGCTCTGAAATTGACAACCTTCAATTTCAATCCACGCACTCATGAAGAGTGCGACTCCATCTTGCTAGATTGCGTCGATCGCGATGAAATTTCAATCCACGCACTCATGAAGAGTGCGACTTTGAACGTCAATCCGGCATAGATCATGCCTATGATATTTCAATCCACGCACTCATGAAGAGTGCGACAGCTTGTCTATATCAACGCCGCTATTATCGAGAGATTTCAATCCACGCACTCATGAAGAGTGCGACGCCGATATGACTAAGTACATGCCCATTCACCCCCATATTTCAATCCACGCACTCATGAAGAGTGCGACGCAGACATCTAAAATTGGATTGCCCCTGAACTTACATTTCAATCCACGCACTCATGAAGAGTGCGACCCAGTTTAGCAATAATAACCTTCAGGGTGAGTGCATTTCAATCCACGCACTCATGAAGAGTGCGACTAGAACTTCCGGATATAATTATTTCAATTGCTCCATTTCAATCCACGCACTCATGAAGAGTGCGACTTTTTGGGGACTCCGGACAGAGGAGAGTATTAAAAATTTCAATCCACGCACTCATGAAGAGTGCGACGCGAATGGGAAAATAAATACGGAATTATGCGTTATATTTCAATCCACGCACTCATGAAGAGTGCGACGGTTTTTCGCAAAATCAACCGCTTCTTCAACCGTCATTTCAATCCACGCACTCATGAAGAGTGCGACTTTGTTATAAGCATATGCCTTCAAATTGTCAAGAAATTTCAATCCACGCACTCATGAAGAGTGCGACCAAAATACACAAACGTTTTGCTCCCGAGCTACGATTTCAATCCACGCACTCATGAAGAGTGCGACTCGATCACGTCTAAAATGTCTATACAGTCTTCCGATTTCAATCCACGCACTCATGAAGAGTGCGACAATTTATCCCGGATGTTCTCAAAATGGCCGCTGAGATTTCAATCCACGCACTCATGAAGAGTGCGACCCTGTTCCTTCAACAAAAAGGTTATACAATGTATCATTTCAATCCACGCACTCATGAAGAGTGCGACCAATTCGTGAACCAGTGTTTCTTCCATATCGTGAGATTTCAATCCACGCACTCATGAAGAGTGCGACTCGTACATCGTCCAGCCCCTTGCTACCACATTTGTATTTCAATCCACGCACTCATGAAGAGTGCGACATCTTGTCATATCTAAACTCAGCTCCCTGAAATTCATTTCAATCCACGCACTCATGAAGAGTGCGACCAGCGGTACTTTATCGGCGTTGACTATGGGACCTCATTTCAATCCACGCACTCATGAAGAGTGCGACGCAAACAGGCAAACGTCTAGGATCGGGTTCCCCCATTTCAATCCACGCACTCATGAAGAGTGCGACTGATGAAGACCGGGACAAAGTGCTGGCACTCTTATTTCAATCCACGCACTCATGAAGAGTGCGACTGACTGTTTCAAAAGTCGTACCGCTTGATGTGAATTTCAATCCACGCACTCATGAAGAGTGCGACGTTATGTCAATTAATATTTCAACTTCTCACCGGGATTTCAATCCACGCACTCATGAAGAGTGCGACAGTCGCTTACCGACGAATATAAAACTGTTGCCGATATTTCAATCCACGCACTCATGAAGAGTGCGACTCGATTGTACGTATAGACTCGGCACCGCTCAAGTGATTTCAATCCACGCACTCATGAAGAGTGCGACAACTGTTTCCGAAGCAAGATATACCGGCTTAAAATTTCAATCCACGCACTCATGAAGAGTGCGACCGGAGAAACGTCGTCACGCCGCTCAAGCGGATGCTATTTCAATCCACGCACTCATGAAGAGTGCGACTGTGATGCTTCCTGTACGGCTTTCATTAGCAAATATTTCAATCCACGCACTCATGAAGAGTGCGACTTAGCACAGGGATTTTAGGGGGGGCGGAATAGAATTTCAATCCACGCACTCATGAAGAGTGCGACGTTTCTTCCGGCCGTTTTGCCCGGTTCCAATCGGTATTTCAATCCACGCACTCATGAAGAGTGCGACTCATGACGACCCTCAGTATAATCCGTTTCGCTTAATTTCAATCCACGCACTCATGAAGAGTGCGACGATATGTGCGCGGGCACCGGGGGCATCACGATTCATTTCAATCCACGCACTCATGAAGAGTGCGACGGCAAGGACAGTTTGGTCATGCTTGACCTCATTCAATTTCAATCCACGCACTCATGAAGAGTGCGACCGTTCAGGATTTCAATGTACTCATGCGTTTCGGCATTTCAATCCACGCACTCATGAAGAGTGCGACTGATCCCGATAGGCCATGAGCCCGACTTTTCCCGTATTTCAATCCACGCACTCATGAAGAGTGCGACCTCTCATGCCTATCAGCCTTTCATCACAAAATGAATTTCAATCCACGCACTCATGAAGAGTGCGACAGGATACGGCGACGGCACTCGCTGTTTTTGCTCAATTTCAATCCACGCACTCATGAAGAGTGCGACCCGTTGACACTCGATATGGTGATCGGGTTGTTGTTCATTTCAATCCACGCACTCATGAAGAGTGCGACCAAGGCCGCTTGATGTCAGCTCACCGTTATGCAGGATTTCAATCCACGCACTCATGAAGAGTGCGACTTGACAGCGGCATTAGTGATTATTTTGGAGATATATTTCAATCCACGCACTCATGAAGAGTGCGACGCTTGATATGCGGCCGAACCCATTTGATCGATTTATTTCAATCCACGCACTCATGAAGAGTGCGACGGCAAAAAACGTATTCGGCCAACCAAACCGTTCAATTTCAATCCACGCACTCATGAAGAGTGCGACATATGGGGTCTGACCGTTTGTACCGGCCGGACCTTATTTCAATCCACGCACTCATGAAGAGTGCGACGTGTTGATCTGGTGGATGTTTGCAAATTAGTTAAATTTCAATCCACGCACTCATGAAGAGTGCGACCCCGTGTCGCTCGGCAGTATCACAAAATGCTGGATATTTCAATCCACGCACTCATGAAGAGTGCGACCGGGAACAGCGGCAACCGGAACAGCGGCGGCGGATTTCAATCCACGCACTCATGAAGAGTGCGACGGCTTGGAAAGATGACAATTCTGGCGCAGGAGGCATTTCAATCCACGCACTCATGAAGAGTGCGACTATATCCCATCGCCTGCACAGTCATGCGTGATCTGATTTCAATCCACGCACTCATGAAGAGTGCGACTCATCCGCCTGGTTCTTGATGTGCTTATAGATCCATTTCAATCCACGCACTCATGAAGAGTGCGACGGCGATTTTCAGTGAATATAAAGAAAACAAAGTCGACATTTCACGAAATCGCGCTTATTAATGCAGTTATTTAAAATAAAAATGGATTATTTTGTAATATATACAAATTTTTATACAATATAATTGGTGCGAAGGATTCCTAAAAAAACTGTAAGCTAAACATTCGCACCAGACACTAGAAAAGTAATGGTCCTTCTATATCAATGGATTCTTTGGTACCAACGTGTTCAACCTTATTTTTATAGTTTTTTCCCAGTTGATAAAATCTGAGACTATCTTGAGCTTTATCAATAACACGGGAAAGTTCTATTTTAAGAGCAGCGAATCGGGCAGCATCAACAATGCATTCAAAAACAGAGTTCTGAACACGTTGTCCATAATTTTGGCAGATCTTAGCTACTTTTCTCAATCTTTTTTGGCCAGCACTCGTTACTGTGCTGACATCATAAGTAATAAGTATCAGCAATGTCCATCACCTACTTCCATAAAAACGGTGGATACTCATCAAAATCGTTTCTTAAAAATCGGGCCAGTAATAAGGATTGAACATGGGGGACTAAACCCCATGAAATTTTTTCACCAAGAAAAGGGTGGGTAATTTTTTCTTGCTTTTTGTTCTGCCATGCCGTCAAAAATCCCTTTCTGGCTTCGTCTGTCATAATGACAGCCCCATTCTCTTTTTTCAAAAAATCATGGCCGTGAACTCCTTTTTTATTAATCAGAGACAGAACAAATCGATCCGCATATACACCACGGAGTTCTTCCATCATATCAAGTGCAAGAGACGCTCTTCCCGGACGATCCCGATGCAAGAATCCGACATATGCATCCATTCCTACTCCTTCAAGTGCTGAAGTCATATCATTAGCCAATAATGTATAGGCAAATGACAACATGGCATTCACATTGTCCAGCGGAGGTCTTCTTGATCGCCCCTTAAAAATAAAATCATCTTTCTGCTGCAATATCATGCTGTCGAATAGATTGTAATAACTAGTCGCTGCCTGTCCTTCCAGTCCTCTCAATCGATCTAAATCATTACACTCATGTATCGCTTTAATGAGCTGGGATAAATCTCTCGAAACTTGTTTAAAATTGGAAACATCAATTCTCAGAGGGTAATCGCGAGTCATCCGTTCCAAAATCCATTTATGGTTATATACTTTTCCAACAATAAAATTTTTAGCAATCGCCGCTGACTCCTGCTCATCATCCGAGACCCGATACTGTCTTTTTCTAAGGATGACGTTACCTCTGCTTTTCCCAATGACACGGGCAAGGAAACGACCATTCATAGTCAAAAAGGAAATTGAAATGTTTCGTTCAGCGCAGTACCCCATCAAAGCGGGACTTGCCCCCGCATATCCAAAAGTAACAATAGATTCCAAATTATGAAGAGGCAGTCTGCCGATACTCTCTCGTTCTCTTGATAAGACGATATTGTCACCGTCCAAGGAGAGATATGTATCTGGCTGAGTAATATATAGGGTGTTCAAAAGTTTTTTCATTCGTAGATTTTCCCTTCTATATAACTCTTTACAGAGCGTTTCTTCATCAACTTGGGCAGACAAATATTTTGAAGTGAACAGCTTTTACAGAATGGTCCTGTTCGAACTTTTGGTGTATATTGTTTTTGATAATAATCTTGCATTTCGTTAATCATAGAGGTTACCTTTGATTTGAGAAGATCGGTCAAGTCTACCTCAATTCTGTGTTTTATTTCATTGTAGAAAATGTAACCCTTATCGACTTTACAGAGCAGCATTTCTTCAAGGCACATCGCCTGTGCAGTAAGTTGTAAAACATCCGATTCATCCACTTTAGGTTTACCGCGCTTATATTCAACAGGGTAGGCTGTATACTTTCCACTCATCCCATTGATCATAACGCCGTGCTTTTCATCTTTAATAAATTCAACAACATCGCAAATCCCTGTAATTCTTAATTGACGGGATTTTACAGGCATCGCACGGACAATAAGTTTATCGCCTCGTTTTTCTCGAAAAAAGGGATCATCCACATGGCGATGGAGAAACTGGCCTTCAACAGTTTTAACGTTTTCGCTCCATTGCTGTTCAATATGAATCAGTGCCCATTGACGTCTGCAAAATTGAAAATGTTGGATGCCCGATAACATTAAATAGTTATCTTCTTCATTTTCATTAGCGGCCATCGAATACCTTGACTTCCAGTCCATCCAATTCAGCAAGTGTAATTTCATATTCGCCAATATTTTTAGGCACATCTTCAGTGGGCTTTATTTCCAGAGAATGATGCACTTTTGCGGAGGAATACTGACCAAGTTTACTTTTATGTTCCCACCAGTAAACTTTATGAACTTCCATACTACCCTCAGGACGGGCAGAAGAGGCATCATTTTCAAAAAGGGAAATAAGTGCCTGCTTTATTTTTTCCGCATCCTCATTGGTAAAGCCCGTTTTTTCAGCTAACTGGGTATTGATACTTCCGTTAAATCGATAGACACCGAAATCTACACGGTGCTTCATTCCCATAGTGTCTGATCCTCTTCCTTCGCTTGGCTCGGAATTAACACTTTTTGTAATTTGCATGCTGGAAATATCAATCGGAACGACACTCACTGCTGTTTGCACAGTTACCGGTCCGCGGACTCCAACTGACACACCTTTCCCCGCTCCGCCTTTGAAGGCAAAAACTTGCCCAAAACTTCTTACATCAATCCATTCCTTGCAGGCTGCCGCTGCATAATCTTCATCTGTTTTATCTTTCTCTTTTGCTATTTCCTTTAATTCAACATTACCATCCGCACGTTCACGAAGGCTTCCATACTCATCGGACGTCCGGTCGTTGGACTGTACAAAAATAGATTCTCCCATATCTTGTAGGCGGTTTCTTATTTTGCGTTTAATTGCTACATCGGAAATTTCTCCATAGCCTTCATAGTTCTGTCTTGGCCTATTTCCGTTCAATGGATCTCCATTGGGATTAGCCTTATTAACAGTCAGTATCACCGAAAAATCAATTTTGTGATCAAGAGTACTCATCAGAATCTCTCCTATCTATCATTTTTTTACGATTAGTCAATAAATTTTCACATTAATATTAATTGGCTGCAGCAACAGAATCCGTATCTCTCTTTTTTTGATACAATTGGTAGCGCTGGCTATAAAATCCGAGTAAGAATTTTCCTGTCAATGATTGATTATCAAAATCATTAAAACTTATTTTGGCTGCAACATCATCTATTAATTGTGTCAAATACCATCCAGCCCGTCCGAGCCGTCCCTGATAAGGGACTAGGCTGGATTGAATGACCTTCCATGTTCGCTCCGGATGCTCGGAAAATTCATTCATATAACGCATTGCATTACTTAATCTCCACTCTTCAGATTTAAGTGCACGATGTTCAAGCACATCTGCTATTGCTAAAAGCCGGCCAAATAAATAACTCCTGTCTGTATTCTGTTCATCCAACGCCACAGTTAATCCCCTCCCGTTTTTTTCATATACTTGCTTGTTAATTAGTGCACAAGTGATACTTAATGTTTTTTCCCATTCCCAATTGTTGTCAAAAGATAGTGGATTTCTGGCCCGATAAAAAGCAGAACGAACAAGGTCATTTGGAATATTTTTTTTATCTACAATACATGGAATCAAACGTTCCATTACTTCTTTAATCACTTTATCGCTTGCTTTGGATCCATAAACCGCATGCGCTATATCCTTGTTCGCCGGGGCTCCAAAATACGGAGGGAGCTGCTTATCCTTCCCCTTTCGATAATCATGCCGCCAGACGCATTGTGAATGCCAATTTATTAAGTTATTTAAATAAATTTCCTGTTGCATGTTACGATAATAAAGAATGGCAAGACGCCCTGTTGTTGCCGAATCAAGAATAAGAATATTGACCTTTGCATTAGGATCCAGCTTGTTCTGATAGCCGCCCATGGCCTTCTTAAATTCATTGGCAAATTCGTTGTTCGTAAATGCACTTGGATCCTCAGTCTCTTCACCCAGATGAGAGATATCATAGATATCGTCCTCAAGATTGGGCACCTTATCATCATGATTCGACCAAACTAGGAAAACGCGATTATCAACAATCCTTGCCTGACGGCGAATCAGCCATTTCAGAGCATTATGCGCCTTTTGTGATACTTCATAACTGATACTTGCCGCCTCATGGCTCTTATTAAATCGTCCCCTATAGGTGAATCCGCTCGTGTCATTGGCAGAAATTAATTTGGCTTTATCTCCGGCATTCCTTATTTTATTGGCATGTTTCTCCGTCGACGGGAGCCACTGTCCGGAGACAAAGCAGAGATCTTGTTCATTGAGCTGATCATTATAAAAATAGATGAACGAATCATACATTTTTTTATCCAGCCAAACCTTAGGCAGCGACTTCTCTTCCGAATAAACGGTGAAACGGACAAAAGCACTATTCTGACCGGAGACTGCCGCTGAAAAAATATCCGGTTTTTTATCTCCGCACAAATGTTTATATTTATCATTCCACTTATTAATTAATTGACCTTTTTCGTCAATCCAGAGAACCTTTTCCGCAATCAAATCTCTAATCAATCGTCCTTTGCTTAAATAAGTATAGATACTCTTTACCTGAGGCGTAGCGTAAGGAGAATCCGTCCATTTTTTTAAATTATTAATATAACTTGAGAAAGGAGTATCTTCCTTATTTTTAACTTTTCCGCCAAAAGCAACGAAATCTCCAGCAACATAGCTAAGTTTATCATGAAGCGGATAAGGGGCAATTACGGCACCGGCTCGGCTGGCAGAGTCTTCCGTACAAGGAATTATTGTGTCACGATCACTTTTTTCAATAACATGTGCCGTATGAAACGACCCGTCCTCCGCAATGGCAACTTCTATGTGAGCTGTCTGTGTCGTATGGGAAATAGGAAGAAGAGTAAAAGCCTGTCCATTATGCATATAATCTATCTTCCCGACAAAGTCTTGGTTAGCCTCGTAGGTTTCATACAAATTCAATAAACAGCTCAACGCATAGCCTCCCTTTCCAAAGTATCAAGCAGGGAATCAGCCGTTTCTATGTCTTCAGGGCCAAACTTCTTCGGCGTCATTTCTTTCACTTTTCTGACTTCTGTACACTCTTCGGGACGAATGAATTTGATGACACCCCTTTTCATCACAGGCTTCCATAGCCGTACTTCCAACTGATTTCTGCCTGTCTCATCCGGATACGAGATACCATGAACCATGGTGCCGAAATAAATTTCTTCATCCCTATAATCGTAATATCCGGTACCTTCATTGAATGAGCATGGTTCGACATAACCCTGACATTCCCTGGTCCCCAAAAAGATATCCCGGCGCCCTCCCGCTTTAAGAGCACGCTGAAAAATACTGTAGTGTTTGCCCTCGTTACGATCAGACTCCAGATCCGGCCGATTCATGTTAAATTCAAAATGACCTTTAACAATATATTTGGGTTCTTTTAAGTATGTGTAATTAGCTAACGTGTTCCCTCCGCCATATTCTATTGGACGGATTCCCTTAGACTCCATTCGAATAACATTCATAATTCGCACGGCATCAATATAATGAATAATGGTCGGTTTCCAGTAAACGCTTTCAGCTATGCCCTTTAGCGCTTGATAAGTGGGTATCTGATAAGTTGATTTTTCTCCGCCTATTTTTGTTAAAGGATCGGTAAACAGTGCATAAGAACCATATACTACAAATTCATATGAATTTTTCATTTTTTCACCTCCAAGAATTGATTAGCCCTAAAAGGGGAAAACATCAAGGGTATTTTTTACCGTCCATTATAGTTCACCTATTTTTAATTAAGTCTTGACTGCAAAGATAAGAGTTTGCTATTATTTGCCTTTATTCCGGATTACTATGACTGTTCTGTGATTCTAAAATCACTTTGCCTGGACAAATCATTTCTTTAATTTTCCAAAAATAGAATATCACTTTTTTATGAAAATGTAAAGTTCATATACTATATCGTTTAATTCATTTGACCACACAATGCACGATTAAAAGCAAAAATGCTATAATAACCATATCGCTGTTTATCAGCGCGGATTGAAAAATATAGTATATTGTTTGTTATTAAAAACCTATTAATATTTAATAGGTTTTTAATGTATTAGAATATCAAACCCGCTTTCCCCTTTGATATCAAGTCCGTATTCATTACTGTAGGCTGATTCCTTCAATGCAAGAACTTGTCCATCCAAATAAAATGCTAGCTGACCTTCCTGTTCCAATTGTCGCAGTTCCTGATCATATACATTAATTGAATAATGTTGTGCTTTTCTTAGCAGTCCGCCCAAATCGTCTATGGACCTGGCACTGCCTAATTGCACAATAAGGTTTTCCCCTTCGCTATAAGGAACAATTACAGATTTTGTCATATTTTTAATGACATAAAAATTTTCCGCAGCTGTGCGCAGGCTGCTAAGTAAAACAAGAGGCAGAGTTTTACTATTATGTGTCTCTTTATAGGCTTTTAAATAACTGCTGTCCCGACTGGCATATAATAATTGGGTCATGGTTAGTCCCAGATCAGGAAGATTAAAATCCAATTTTGTATTCATTTCTGTGAAAAACTCCTGGAAATACCGATCCATCGCCGACTTCGATAGCACACTGCCGCCATAGTTGGAGGGATTGCTATGCAAGTCAGCCAGAATGTTTTTGGCAACGGCCTTACCTTTTCTTATTTCTTCCAATGCAGGTGAATCCAGTTTCTCTTCACTATGATCAATGATATAAACCTTGCGCAATCCGCCGTACTCGCCGTTTCGATTACATCGACCTGCTGCTTGGGCAATTGAATCCAGTCCGGCCAGTGATCGTATCACACATTCAAAGCTAATGTCGACACCCGCTTCAATTAATTGAGTGCTGATACAAATAATCTTTTCTTTGCTATGAGGATCAAGGCACTTCTTAATGTCCCCCAATATTCTTTCTCTGTGCGCCGCACACATGGACGTACTTAAATGAAAAACTCGTATTCCTAGCTTCAAATATTTTCTTTTCAATATTTGATATAACGATCGTACAGTCGAGCGTGTATTTAAAATGATAAGAACATTGCGAACATTCCCCAATAATTCTCCAGTAAAGTTAGCCAGTTTCTCATTGTCAAATGTTTCACGGTATGATCGATCAACGATCTTTACCCGTTTAAAAGCATCAACTACTTGATCCAGCCGACTGACAATTTCCCCGTTATTGTTGATTTCCAGACGATGATGAACAAAATCCAGCGCCGGTTGCGTCGCGGTGCAAAGCAGGATGCTGGATTGGCCAAACTTGTTTAAAAAATTCAATGCATGATTAAAGAGTGCAACACAGTGAATCGGTACTTTTTGAACTTCATCAAAAACAATAACCGCCTGTGTCAAATGGTGCAATCGGCGAATATTTCGTGAACCCAGTTGATAAAAAGTATCTAAAAACTGAACCATTGTCGTTAGAATAATCGGACAATCCCAGTTATCCTTTGCCAATTCCAGCTTTTCCTGTACAGTTAAAGTGCCATCTTCCGTTTCAATGTCATTTTCATTATTACTTTCCACTACATTCGAATGATGCTCGAGAATGTGCTCATTGTCATCCAATATTTTACGGATTACTTCTGCATTCTGTTCAATAATGGTTGTATAGGGCACAACATAAAGAATTTGCTTCTTCCCAAACAGCCGGGCGTGTTTTAGCGCATAGCGGAGGCTGGCAAGTGTTTTTCCTCCTCCTGTCGGTATGGACAGTGTATAGATTCCTGAGGGCCTGCATGCATAATGATCACATTGTTCTGACATTTCCGCACGCAATCGATTAATTGGCGTATTAGATTCTGGTTTTTGATTTAGAGTATTTAAGTGATCGACCAACTTATTATAGTAACTGATAAATAATTTATTAGCATCCGTTTGAATCAACGTATCGTTTCCTTCAAATAAGCGTGTGTTCGTTCGATCTGCATCAATCAGGCAGCTGAATACGAAACGACTTAATAAAGTTAATTTTTCCATCACATTGCCTTTGCTGTTTTCCATTATGTAAGCTTTTAGTTCATTGATGGCCAGATCAACATAATTACTCAGTTTTTCTTTTGTCATAATCTCATGAAAAAAGTGATCTTTTGCTTTTGAATATTCGGGTAATGCATCCTCGTCCTTTGTAACTCTTTGATAATATGGAGATTCAGATGATGCATTTAAAAAATCGTGTAAATAGGAATGATGAGAAATAATTGCATTGCCGACAATTTCAGCCAGTATCATTTTAAATTTATCTCTTGGAATTTTTTCATGGAAAACTTCATAAAGAAGTTTTCCTCCTGCACTAGCATGGTCAACTGACCCACGCCGCGGCGCTGCTTCCGGATGGAAGACAGCCAGCCATAAATAATTTTGAAATGCTTCCGTATATTTTCCAAGATCGTGAAGCATCCCAGCCAATCCGGTAATGTGGGCTATTTTTAACTCCGTTCCATAGGATTCGGCAAGTTGTTTCACTTCGAGCAAATGATCTCTGACCATTTGCGGGCACTTATCACTTTCACGATAATGTGCAACAAATTGTCTTGACATGACGCCTCTCACTCTTTTCAAAAATACATAAACGTTTTATATTATACGCTTACATTAGATAAATTCTGTATATTGATTACAAAATCCTCCAAAATAGAACTAATTTCTCAAACTTTTTTTACTAAGTGTCATACTTTGTCAATTTTCTAAGGAGACAGTCGACATGAGAGGTAATTCAATGGTTAGGGTGTGCGTTTATTTTTGAATTAGTCAATTCTATTCGCTGTTAAATTGCAATAATAAATCAGTCACCTGAGTATAATTCTCCGGGATTCCAGGTTGTAAGGGGAAAGATATAATCTAAAGTGATGTATTTTCATCGCCAGATTTTCTAAGTCACAGACAATGGAACGTGAAATACTCAGCATTCAGCTGAATTTTTAGATTGCAAAAGTTGAAATTCTATAGAAAAGTCTGGAAGGATCTTACCAGTAGAGTCTCCAGACTTTTTTCTGCTTATTCTATTTACTCATCTTGATGAATCTTGTTTTGAGTCCTTTGGAAATAGGACCAACAGGATTTCAGTACAGGCTCGACCCTGTCATGACGGTTAGTCTCGGTACGACGATGGCAGCGAAACCCAGTCCCATTAGTCAAAATATCGTGTCTCGTTTCTCCTTCTCTCTTCCGTTGTGCTGGTGCCTAGAGATATCGGCGCTTTTTGCATAGAGTCATCAATGCATACTCCCCATTATTCCTAATAATACATTATATATTTGAGGCCTTTACCTGAGCACTTCGAAAAAGTCAGCTCGCTGTCCTAACTGATAATTAATATACTGTGATCGTAAAATGTTGAGAATTCAGTTAGGTAATGTTCATCTTTAAATACTTCTGTAAATACTCCTTTCATAATATGAACATCTCTCGATTAATTGAGATTTGGGATTTAATGGTACCAAGTTATCAGTGTTCATGCATTTATTTTTGCATTGCTCTCTTATTATGAGGCAAAACTGTTTTTGATGTCTTGAGTTTTAGTAAAATAACACTTGCTTTATTGCATTAGTTCTTAGTCTCTCTGCTCGTATGACACACCTGTCGGCAGATCCGACTCGTTAACTGTAACCGTATAATCGCTGTAACTGCGCGGCACAGTCACGTTGTCATTTTTATTGACTTCAATAAGGTCGAAAAGCTTATGCGCAGGTGCGTCACCTAGTTCGCTGCTATGCTTGAAAATAATTAGTTTTCGTACTGCCATCTGACCGCGCGCGGCGGAGCGGTCATGCTCAAACATGTTTATTACCGCATCCCAGAAAAGTTGCAAGTCAGCTTCGGAAAATCCTGTAGTTTTGCGCGCAAGATTGGCGGAAACATAGCCTTCGCAGCGATAAAGGCCGTAAGGGACAATGTATTTTTTCCCCATTTCGTTGCTCTTGTTCGCAGCATCAGCTTCCGTTGTAATGGCAACACGAGTAATAGAGACTTCCCTCGGAATTACAGGATCAACGGAATGTGCAAAACCAAGTTGAACCGGTCCACGCACCTGGCCACAGTTAAGTGCACCCTTAACCATAGTTGTCATGACTGCTCCAAAAGTGCGTATATCGTAAAATTTACTGCACATATAGTCGCGTATAACTCTGTCAATGTCATTGTTTTTGTTAGCTTCTTTTAATAATTGGTTGAATTTTTTCTTGTCTTTAACAGCCAATTCTGCTGCATTTTCAATACCAACTTTTTCAAAAGCTTCATTGTCGCTTCTGTTAAGCGGTACACGCTTTTTAATGTAGATCCTGAAGCCAGGTTCATCCTCTTTGACCGTTTCTACATAATTGCGTATCTTGCGTTTTAAGCATACATCAGTCACAAGGCCGAGACCTGTCTCGGGGTCGATGCGTGGCATATTGTCCGCGTCTGGATCACCGTTAGGATTACCGTTCTCCACATCAAAAAGTATTACGAATTCATAGCGATTCTGTATAGGTTCACTCATTATCATTTGTTCTCCTCATTTTTAGATGTGTAGAGTGCTTGCTTTTCATGGTAGTATCCAAGATAAAACGCGCCCTGTTCTTGCAATGAAAGGCGAATCGGCAGTGTTTCCTGTATACAGTTCTCAAGTTCACTGATCATTTTGTCGTAATAAATCTTTGAACCGTCAGGAAGCTTTCGCTGGTGATGCTGTGACAGACCCAAAAGCAGCGGAAAGATTGTTCCTGGTGTTGCACTAGCGCTGCTAAAATATTTATTCCTTATAGTCGCTTTGATACCGGGATTCGCGTCCCCTTGCACTTTTTCAAGTACTGCAAAAAGGCGGCCAAGTATGTATGGCAGATAATCACTCTTTTCGTTCAGTTCCACTTGCAATACCTCCTCAGGCACTCTAATTCCTCGATTTTTCAAAAAATAGGCTTTTAGGATGGCTGCTTTCTGCCACTTGATATTATGTTCTGTCCGTATGCGCAACATAATATTTTCAAAAAGTGACACTGGGTAATCAGTTCCCCGTAATATCGACCTTAGCACAGCGCCAGCCATAGGTGCAGGCGGCATTCTATTTTTCGCTTTCTGGTTTGCCGTTTCATTCAGCAGCTGCCAAAGCGGCAGTGTTGTCCTAGTCTCAAAAACAGGTCGTACTATTTCAAGGCGTTTATTGTGCTTATTGAGGTTTCTCAACATCGTACCGAATTCACCCTGTAAAAAAAAGCGCACAGAAAGTCTCGAAGCGTTCGGTGCCAAGCCAAGTACATAAAAGCAATTGTCTGCCCTCAGCTCAGTACCTTTAAAACAAATATTGCCTCCTCTAGACAACGCATTGACTATGCCTCTTAAATCTTCTTCGCCTATAATTTTGTCAGTACCGAATGCTTCTGCAGACCAAACGTCCTGACAAAGCGGCTCAGCATCCTCCGCCCAGTACAAAATCGTCGTGTCTGCAATGTGTTGAACATGCTCCCTGTCGGCAGTCATGTAATTCAGCACCGCGCCATACTTAAAGGCTGCTGACTCGCTTACTGGGGCATTCAATCCCTGGCCTGTTCCTTGAGAACTTTCATGACCGTAAGATTCAAACGCAGGCGCATTGTATGAAATAAGTGAAGCACCAGAAGGCTGCGCACCGTTGATCCCCTTGATATTTGGGTGCAGACGGGCGACAGGCGCTTTTTTACCTGTGACCAAGCAGCACATTATGACAGCATTATCCGCAGGTACCAAGTGGTGTTTTTCCCACGCTGACTTCACCGAATCGTCTTCTTGTGCAGAACTACCGCCGACCTGAAATATCAGATTTGCTCCTGCCTTTATATCATCAAGATAGGGCAAAAGCACTTTATCTTCCATTGCCATGTCAATATTCCAAGTATCAAAAAAGGCCAGCACTGCCTTTGCAGCTGCGCTTTCAACTTCGTCTAAAATTTCGTGATGCAACGCTTTAGCGGCTTCAAAGCATTTTTTCGTACGCTCCGGGTTACTTTTGTCATCTGCTCCGAGCATATAAGTGCCATTGTCACACAAAAAGTTTGCTGCAATGCCGGAGGTTTTTTTTACCTGCTCCGGTACCTGCAACGACTGAGGTATTTCCTTTTTCCCGTCTTTAGATGAAATTTTCAATGATATAATCGCAAACACGGAACCATTTGCTGCAAGCTGCAGCGCATATGAAACTTTCGCTGTGCTCCAGCCTATAGGACAGATTCTGCCTCTGGCAGCAAGAATGTCGTACTGCTTTACCAATGATTGTAAGATCATTTCAACACTCTCTCCCCGTTGACTTGAACAACACCGTCTTTCATCCTAGCATGAAAAAACATTGGCTGTATACTCTTCGGATTACTGTAGTCCATATCATACAGCATCAGGCCCAGATCTTTTGATTCACCGCATGTTGGCACGCTACCACTATTCCACGCTCTGAAGTGAGCAGGAAATTCCCGACAACCGAAGTACGGTTGTGAGTACACTTTTCCACTTTTCAATCTGCGGCGGAAAATGTCTTTGAACTTGCCTTCGTTATCACTTGAAGTTGCTTTGTACGTCATTTCAAAATGTGCTTCCAATACATAGTGAACGTTGCGTAACAATGTGGAAGCACGCTGCTGGATATCATCACCTGTACAGAGCACTGGCACAGATCCCCCCATCATCATACGCTTTACATCCGACGCCTTCACCTTACTTTTTACCTCATTGCGGCGAATACTCGTGAATTCAATTTTGTTAAGTACATAAATTCTGTCAATGACAACATGCAACCCGGGATGCCAATAGATTGATTCAATCAAACCACGTGCAGCCGAAGGCGTGATTACGTCATAACTTAACCGCTCTGTTTTTAATTCGGGTCTTGTAAAAAGAGCATAGTCGCCCCAGACCTCGATCTGCAATCCGTAACTCAAAAGGCACACGCTTCCTTTTTAAATATTCGGAAAAAATTAGTCAAATTTGTCTGCTAATCACCACTTTTTTCCACGGAAAACTTATATACCCATATTACCATCGTTTATTATTTTATATCAATAATTATTTTATAGTTTTTTAAAGAGGATTAATAGAATTGATCTGATTCAGATCTTTCACTTTACTTTACCAATCCCATTTGTTATGCTGAGAAGCAGTCTTTATCATAGCAATAAACATGGTATTGTGGATTGAAACATAGTATTTTACAGTGTAGAAAGAAGCCGAGCGGACTCACCTCCGTGTCGGCTTTTTGTGCTTACAAAAAGGGGCTAATAGCCGTCATTCTCAAAACTCAGACCGGTATGACTATCATACAAATTCAGTTCCTTTAAAACTGCCATGCTTTCATCAATGATATGCAGCGATGCATGCAATTCATTAAAATGATTTTCGTAAACGTTAACACAATACTGACTGGCCTCACGGAAAAGTTCGCGGTTACACTCTCCATGTTCAAAGCGTTCAGCAATTGCACGGCTATTTTCATCGCATGGCACCAACACTGCCTTTGTATGGTTTTCAATTATGTGGAATTCTTTGGCAACTGATCGAAAAGGAAAATCCAAATGTCTATTTTTACCGTCTTCAAAACGCTGCACAATATTATTTTTATCAATTCCACTGCCTGTGTCATGGTAAAGATTCTCAAAGTATTTTTTTATTACGTGCGGTGCGACTATATCATTTTCACTACGTGTCACACAATAGGCCTCCTGTACAGGGCGTTTCATAGAATCTGGCAAGTGCTTCATGTAACAGTTTTCTGGTTTAAAAAGGTAAACTACGCTGTCGTCAGTTGCATTTTTACCCTCACGATTGCAACGGCCGCCTGCCTGTATCTCGCTATCAAGTCCAGCATAAGCGCGATACACAGTCGGAAAATCCACATCCACTCCTGCCTCAATGAGACTCGTGGAAACGACGCGGCATGGCAACTTGTCTTTCAGACGTTGACATACAGTATTTAGAACATTGCGCCTATGATCAGGCGTCATGAGTGTGGAAAGGTGATAATTTTCTTTTCCATTCAAAAGGCCGTAAACATTTTTTGCCTGTTTTCTGGTGGAGACAATGCACAACACCTGACTACAATTGCTAAGCCGCTGTGCCAGTTCATCATCGGTAAGCTCGCCAAGTTGTTTGTAGTGGACACGGCGGAAAAATGAATAAAATTGCTTTGTGTCAGGGCATATTTCCCTAGTAGAAAGAGAGGGCGCATACTTCTTAAAAAGCGGCTTCAGTGCGGGCTGAGTAGCCGTACAAAGCACACAACTAGTACCGTAATTTACAGAAAGCTCCGCAATGGCATCTACGCACGGCTTTAAATAGGGCAACGGCAAGGTCTGCGCTTCGTCAAAAATGACCACGCTATTGGTCACACTGTGCAATTTACGGCAAGCAGACGTCCTGTTCGAAAATAGAGACTCAAAAAATTGCACCGCGGTTGTCACTACAACAGGCATATCCCAATTTTCCGTTGCCAAACTCTGGCGCGAAATCATTTCGTCTTCATCATCATACTGTGCACCAGAGTAGTGTGCCAAAACATTTTTCGCTCCAAGGATTGTACGAAACGTGTCCGCTGTCTGCTCAATGATAGAGCAATATGGTATAACATAGATTATGCGCTTCATGCCATGTCTTACAGCATGATGAAGTGCGAAGGCAAGTGATGAAATCGTTTTACCTCCACCCGTTGGGACCGTCAGAGTAAACAATCCTCTTTCCACCATTGTACCCATTTCAATGCACGTTTTTAGAATTTGGGAGCGTTTGCCGTTAAGTCCCTCTTTTGCACTGATCCAGTGCTTTCTGCTGATATAGCTGTTGAGCTTTCCCATAAGCTGCTTTACATTACAAACGTTGCCGCGATTTACTTCGCCGTGTTGCATGAAAGATTCCGTATCCAAAAAATCAGCATCCACCAGACAGGAAAATAGCATTCGCGTAAAAAAGGACAGTGTAAACCCATGCTGACCAAGCATTTTTAATTGAGGCGGTTGCGGCTTCTGAAGCTGCACCTCGTTCTTATAAATCTTGTACCCATTGCTTATTTTTTTATTGAGTCGCCCATATAGCGTCGTTGCAGTTTCATTGTCGTCAAATCTTCCTCCGCCGTCCATAAGTCCGGCGTGATGCCCTGCTACGCAGTATGCAGGCAGGGCCCCACACAATTTAAAGATTTCCTGTGCCCCTGCTGTTGAATGATCCGTTTTTTCGCCATTGTCCCAGATACGATGCTGAAATTCATCTGAGAATTTTCCAACATCATGTACCAATCCGCATTGATAGGCTATAGCTCCTGCACCAAAGGGCTCTGCAAATTTTTGAGCGAGTATGGCCACATTTTTAAGGTGCTTCGTCACCGTTTGAACCTCTTTGTCATCCTCCCGGATGTGCGCCGCATACGGACGTTTTTTTTTCATACGTTTCTCTCTCCATTTTAAATTTTCGCCGAAAAAAATATTTTTGATAAAATTATAATTCTCAGTCCTTACAAGTCAAAAGTTTGATCAAATGGATCACATACAAATATGTAATCATGGAAGTTTTTTTGTTGTTTTGTAGGTTTACTATCCCCCCTTACAGCACCTCTCTTCCCCTCGACCCACCTCAAGAATCTTAAACCAGTCTTTATTCGTCAGCTCATTGCTTTGCATGTCGATTGCGGACTGTACCCTTTCAAATTCGGTGGAACCGATAATCGAGCAGATGGGACCGGCAGTTTATATTATTGATGAAGGCATAGGCGATTTTATCCATCGAATCGGTGCCATATTTCCGGGCCATCTGTTCAAGTATCTCGCGGACACAGAATTCGCAGCCTGTTAGACGGCTGCCGGCGAGCGGCGACCAAGCCATGACCGGAATGTTGTGAATCAGGGCACTGTCCATTACTCCATTGAAGAAGGTGTCGGTATAAAGTGGGTTGATTTCAACCTGATTGGTGACGAGCGGCGTTGTAGTGTATTTGCTGATCATCTCGAAGTAAGTGTAGCTGGCGTTCGAGATGCCGATATGTCTGACTTTGCCTTGCTTAATCAGGCTATCCAGGGCCTCAGCCACTTCTGTCGGATTGAGCAGCGGATCGAGGCGGTGGATTAGCAGGACATCGACATAATCGGTATGCAGTACTTCCAGTGATCTGTTCAGCGAATCATTTAAGTGCTTAACTGAAGAATCATAGTAGTGAGCATAGCCGTTGTCTTCTCTGGGCAGTACAATATTGAATTTGGTGACAATCTGGATTCTGTCCCTCAATGAGCTGTTGTCCCTGAGTGCCGCCTCGCCGAACAGCCGGCTGCTTTCAAAATAGCCATAGATATCGGCGTGATCGAATGTTGTCACACCGGCGTTCAGGCACCGCTCGACAAAATCGGCCATCTTCTTGCCGCTCAGGCCTTCCTGACTGGCTCGCATTGTTCCTGCAATTACTTTTGAAAATTTCAAGTCTTTCGCAACGTCAACATAATCCATTTTTCTGCCTCCTCAGCAATCCCTGCCACGGGACTAATCCAAACTAATTTTTATTATAATAGATTGTTTGTAGAATAGTAGTGATGCGCTTACACATTAATCCTGCATTCCTGTATTCATATATCAAGGTTTTAAAAATTACTGATGTTAAAGGATTTTTTGACAATGACAATTTGTATTATGATCCCATTGGCAGAAATCTGATATGTAAAAAAGCTTTCACTGAAATAATTTTTCTGTTGCTTTGATATATTTTTCCGGTAATCCAGGATTGATGAAAAAATGATTAATCGATCGAAGAAATTTTTATTGATAGAATTTTAGTTCGAAACTTTTTTGGACTTTTTCAATCGAAGCAACGAATAACTTGAACGCCGGTAATTTTTCAAAGAGGAAACACGATGATCCGTTTGTCCGGCGGAGTTAAAAATTCACAAGTGATCATCATGTAAAACTGGAGTTTTCAGGATTTCTGCATGGCTTTTCTTCCTTTAGAACTATATCGATCTGCTTCAGACAACCGTCCCCCGCTTAACCTGCTCAATCAGAATGGAGAGATTGTTACAGATCGCTTTCGAATGATTCTCCAGTTGCAGGATGGCCGCCGATTCGTTTTCCGACAGCTGATAAATGATATCTCTGAACTGAAGCCGAATATCCTGAAGAATACCCAATGTCGCGTGATGATAAGCGATCACCGCCTGGTATTGCGTTCCGTTGAACAAGGCGGTTTCGATGTAAGGCTTGAACGCGAGCATCAGATCGGAGAAATGGCGCTGCACATGATTCAGTGTTTCACTAAAATTCTCGACGGTGTCCACCGATCTGCTGAGGATTTGTTTCGTCTGGGAAAGAAATTCTCTCAGCTGATTATTCCAGGACAGAAAAGGAATTCGGATAAGATCCGCTTCCCAGGAAAAAGCAGTCAAGCAGGTGCGCGCCGTCTGCAGTAAGTCAATCACCTCACCGGCCAGCCCGAAGCAAATGTTCAGAATCGGCCGGATCTCTTCATCCGCCCTTCTCGAGAAAGCTTGAAAATTTTGCTCGAGCTGCTGTTTACGAAGGGTCATTCCGTTTCTCAAATAGTTTGACGGTTCCATTTTCCCCTGAAAAGATGAGTCAACGTTCGCGGTTATCTGCTGAACGCCACTTCCGTTTTCGAATGCCCGGGCAACCGCACGGTCTGCCTGGTTCATGATTTTTCTGACTTGATCCGTCTGATCGCGGAAACGAGACAATTGATTGGTAAGCAGATCCATATTTTTACCGACAATGCGGTCATGGGCCTTTAATTCGTCGACAATCCCATCAAAAAAATGCTGACTCAATCCATGGAAAAGCAAGGGAATGGCCTTCACCCTGAGGTTGATCAAACGCACCGTCAGATCCTCCATTTTTAAGTCAAGATCGGCAATCGAGGCTGGAATTCCGATCAACGGCATGGTGATTTTCTCCAGCCCGGCAGAGACCGTTTCCAGAATTTTCTCTGCCAAAGGAAGGCTGCTGATCCAGTAAATATCCTCAAGAATAGCGGACAGCCGCGGATTGATTTTTTTTAGTTCATCGAAGGCCAAAAGAAACGGACCAATGCCCTGGGTCGAATAAAGCAGCTGATTAAACTGATTTTGCAGAGAAACCTGCCGGTCATCCAGGCGGGCTCCTTCGCTCTCAACAGTCTGGACAGAATGGTTGAGATAACCGTCGGCCTGGCGGATACCCGAAAGTATTGGATTGCTCAGACCCGAAGACAATTTTTCCATACTTCCCGTATCGATTTTGATCCGCTGACCTTTGCCCACCGTCTCCGCAGTCAGCGGTTCCCCCGTCCATATGTCGGTGACAATCTGATGATCGGCCATGAACTCAATCCGGCCGGCAGACGGGGTGCCCTGAACACCGACAGGAACGTTTTCCTGCGGTGTGGATGGATCCGTACCGCCCACGTAGCCTGTATGATTGTTTGTTAAAAAAGTCAGCCAGCTGATGCCGAAATCCACGTTGATTTTCGCCCCGGGAATCCGGCCGCCGTAACCGCCGGCCACCTCGCCGAGAGTCAGCGGATCGTAGCCTCCGAAATAATTCGTCATACGCTTCGCTGCGGCCGAATTCACAGACGGTTCGACAACATTCGCCGGAAGAATCGACGGATCAAGCGTGACCGAATGGACATTGTTTCGGACAGCGACATAATTGGCCAGTCCGCCGCCCAAAGAATTGCCGGCAACGAAATCAACATGCCCGTATGTGGCTTTCATGTTATTATAATAGGCTTCTGCGTCTTTGAATTGTTGGGGTGTCCCGCTGCTGAGCACGAGGCCGGCGTCGGAGCCGATGTCGGCCGGTTGGTTCGGATCGGTGCCTGCGTAGATGATGGAAATGTTTTTTGTTGCTTCATCCTGAATAACCATCGCATCAAGACCTGAAGGTAGGTTCTTATAATTAGTTCCAATGACAAGAAAATAATTTCCATTAAATCTAAGTTCCGCTTGCTTTGGAGGATACTTATAAATAGAGTAGCCGCTAAGATGAATCAAATCTTGGTCAGATGTTTTTGCTTTTACAACTCGACTAATTGTCCCCATCTATCTTTTCATCTCCTTTACAACAATCTCATTCTTAGCAGGTATGGTTCCTTCATATTGTTTTTCAATACCAGTAATTTTATTGATTTCATTACTATTGACAAACACGGAATAGGTTCCTTTAGCAATTCCTGTCAAATTTTGCACTTGGTAAATAAGAGCATCAGCTATCTTTTTATCTGGTTGAGCATACTTTTCCCCCATAAAAAAGGTTAAAGATATTCGTAAATAACTAGGGTCAAAATTTTGTTGTTTAAATAATTTTCTCAGCTCTTCCGTTGTTATATTATGATTTCTCATATATGCATTGTATATTTGTGAAAAATGACCACTCCCACTTGTTACATAATAAAAAGAGGTAGCAAATCCAGAGTCCCACGTATTATCAATTGCCTTTTTATTTTTTCCAATAACTGGGTAATTTTTCACAACAGACTCCGCGAAGCGATCCAAATTCTTAAATTCCTTCTCATACGCCATGACGTATAATCCGCTCATAATGCTCCCTTCAATTGAGCCTTCATAAGCCCCAACGCTTCCCGTCACCTTTTGGCTGGCCAGATCCACACCGATAATAACCGATGTATGAAAATGCGGCTCTCCTTTTGATTCAACATAAGCAACAACTGCGTTGGTCGCACCGACTAAATTGTGCGTCGTGACTTCCAGATGATATTTTTCTTTGAAAAATTTATTGACCTGATCGACGATCTCTTTCTTATGGGTCTTCGCAAACGCTCCTGTCTTCTCACCGTTCGGCAAAGAATAGTCCTGACCGGCGTAATCCTGAACGGGTATGTATGGAGAAGTGTTTTCGTTTTGTGCCTGTTTCGGATCATTCNCCGTTCGGCAAAGAATAGCCCTGACCGGCGTAATCCTGAACGGGTATGTATGGAGAAGTGTTTTCGTTTTGTGCCTGTTTCGGATCATTCGCTGTCAATCCGCAGCCCTCCAGCGTTAAACTGATGCCTAAAGCACAGGCCATGCATAACAGCCTGAATCGTTTCCGGTGCATGGGTCCACGCTCCTTGTTTATTTTCCAATATGAAAATTCGATTTTTCTTCACAAATTCCTTCCCATTTATGTTAAGTCAATGCGTGTGATCTTTAAATTGGAATAAAGGCCCAATTATTATGTATGCGTTCGCGACAGAATAAGAAACGTTCCTTTATTCAACTATTCAACTAAAAAAAGCATCGGAACAGCCTTTCGTAAATAAGTGAAAAATTCAATGCTTATCAAATCGGCCTCTTGACTCACTTATTCATTAAATTAGTGGTTGAGGACTTGCTGTCGAACGTGGGAATTGAATCTATGCGACAGTTGGCAGTGACTGACGCCTTGTCAACTTCTCTCCATAAATTGTGCTTTTTTAACTACAAAAAAAATACGGTTCAATTCCTGGTAAAGGAACCGAATCCGCTTCTTATTTGTATATTTTATATAACTACTTGCACACAGTAATTTTTTCACAGACACATAAATTCTTATCCAATGTTGCACTCAATACCCATACTTTTAACAATGTCTCTAAATGCGATAAGGTTATCGGGATGTAAAGCCTTAACATTTTTATACTTATACTGACGATTTAAAAATTTATATTTATTTTTGCCGAATTGATGAAAGGGTAAAAGTTCCACAGCATCTACTTTGTGTTCTCTCAAAAACAATGAAAAATGACGAGCATCATTGACTGAATCATTAAAACCAGGAATGATTGGAATTCTCAATATCATATTTTTAAACTGAGATATTGCATAATCTAAATTCTGAATAATTATTTTATTACCAACACCGATTTCTGATCTGTGTTTTTCACTATCATAATGCTTTAAATCCATAATGAGTAAATCAACGTTTCCCAGTAATTTCTTAAAAAGTGGTAATGAGGCATATGCCGATGTCTCACAGGCTGTTGATATGTTATTTTTTTTACATTCTCTTAAAAGATTTACTACAAATGGTGTTTGTAAGAGTACCTCCCCACCAGTTACAGTAACTCCACCCCCGGATTCGTGATAGTAGTCTACATCTTTTAATATGGGAACCATTATTTCAGCGATCGTCAAATATTCTCCAGTAGTAAAATAGGAGTTTTTTGAGTTATCCCACATTTTTTCAGGATGAAGATTTTGAGACTCCGGATTTGCACACCATGAACATCTTAGCGGGCAGCCTTTAAAGAAAACGGATGTTCTGATTCCGGGCCCATCGTGAATGCTGAAGCGCTGGATATTAAAAACACAACCTTTCATAAGGTTCGACATAAGATCCTTCCTAACTCTATGGAGTTAATTATTTTTCGAAATATTCAGTACTCAGGGCAACCAATCCATCTTGCGAAAAGGATTCTGAAATCCCATTAAGCCAATAGTTTGAACTTTGGAAACCGGTCAATTAAAGCAAGCAGAGCGATTCAGTAAGGCGGATCCGTCCCTAACGGGTAAATCGGCTAATCTGCTCTTGTATTTAGGAAATTTCGTCGTCATAAAGCATCCTGCTTAACAGTTCATCCTGAACATCTTTTTCTAGATTTACAAATACCGCGCTAAAACCACTTACTCTAACAATTAAATTAGGATATTTTTCAGGATGCTTTTGCGCATCCTCTAAAACGCCTCTATCAACGACAGTGACCATCAGATGGCAACCTCCCTTCTTAAAATAGGCGTTAAAAAGGCATTGAATAATTTGACGATCCTTATTAAACATGCGCGGTGTAAATTTAATATTTTGTACCGAACCACCATGATATTTTGCATTAAATCGTGATATTGAATTTAGCATCGCTGTCGGGCCGCTTTTATCAGCGCCACCTTGCGGATTGTTGGCAGGATTCATGAATTGTCCGGCGTGGCGTCCATCTAACGATGCTGAAGTTCTTCTTCCCCATTCTGTATTTGTTTGATTATTGCTAATGACAATCAAATAGTACTGCATTCCGTATTCAATACCTCTTTGACGGATTCCTTTAGCAACAAAATCAAATAAATCATTAGCTAAATTATCAGCATCATCCAAATCATTTCCATACTTTTCAACATTCCATAAATCTTGTTGAATATTTTCATAGCCTTTAAAATTATGCACCGCAGCGTTATTTAGTTCTTCCAGCGTATATTTGTGATCTTCAAAGACTAGCTTCTTTATAGCCATTAATGAATCACTGGCATTAATATTGCCATACGTCTCATTTGTCCCGCCTAAATAGCGGATACCGCCGCCCAAGATGGATTTTCCACGATCTATACAATCATCCATAAGAATGCTTGCAAATATAAATGAAACTTCTTTATCCATTGAATCATAACTATAATATTGTGCTTTAATTGATAAATCAAAATAATAATTCAGTACTTGTTTATATTGATCATAAAATTCAATAAAAGTCTTAAATTCCGATAGATTCTTTATCTTAATCGGGCCAGATTTTTTTATACCATCCATCGGATCAATACCTTTATTTAATGTTAAATTCAAGAGCTTTAACAAATTGATTAACGTATTGGGCGTCCCAACACTTTGTCCTTGAATAACAAATTCACCACAGCCGAACGGTACGTATTGTTCGGCTGTTTGACGATCAACACGCATTCCATACATCACCGCCGGAACGTTTACTTCATCATTATACAGTGTAGGGTACGTTGCTCCATCACCAATACTATCGTAAGCAGCGTCAATAATATCTTCAGGTGTATTTTTAGTTATCCTCAGTGTAAATTGAGGTTCGACAAATTTACAATCCCTGGTGACCTGAATTGCAAGACGAGTAAATATATCTGCTGCTTCTGGATGTTTCCGACCATAACCTCCGACAATAATCCGTCCGTTAACGGTTGTACGGCGATTTTCAATCAATGTCCAAAGTGATTTCATATAATTATAGGCATCTTTCATTGTAATCACGCCATTGTCTAAATCATGCTTGAGATATGGCCCTAAGTAATCATCAAGTCGACCATAATTAATGCAGCCAGCTAATAACGCATAGATCCAAATCATTTGCATTGCCTGGTGAAACGTTTTCGGAGGATCACTTCTGATAGCTGCTAAATCTGCCTCGATTAATTTCAATTGGTTCATTCGATGTTTATCGGTACCGACCATCGCATTTTGAACCGATTTCCGCTCATAATCTATGACTTTTTTATAAAGTTTAAATGCTTCAATACAAGCCTTTAAAAATTCATTATTAGAATCAGCCAAAAGCTTTTGACTGACAATATTCTCTAGTCCATTAATTCCATTACTTAGTAATCTCGGATAATCAAGCATCATGCCGCTTAAACGAGCAGTCGCCATTAGCGGAAAATTACAATCAATAAATCGGCCAGTTGTATCCTCCGTTAAAATGTCCCGACAGTATAAGGCCTTAACATCATGATCCTCCCAATACTTATACAATTGATCAACACGTGCCTTTTGCTCTTCAGTTTGCAATTGGTCACGGAACTTTTCCAGTTTATCAAAAACACAATAATGACCGACGCCCCCCAATGAAGTAACGCAGCCAAACCCAATTGGTAAGAAGTCTAATCTTCCGGCAATTAAATCTTGATCCTCAATTCTTCTAAATAGTTGAGGATAAATTACGTTAAGACAGTTAATTTCACGCTTTTCCTTAGAAAGATTCAATGAATCTCGGTGCACTTGAGTATATTGTTCCATGATTTCCAATTGTTCCAGTAAAGATTTTTCACAAGGTAATTTGATACTGACCTCTACGTTTTGAGCACCAACAACATTTTCAACTTTAGTTTTCATATCAACTTCGCTCCTCCTTAACATGATTTAGATACAACCAAAATAATCACTATTATCGGCACATTATTCCAACAATTCGAAATATATTAATCGACAAGTGATTTAATTTTTCAGGAAAAATTTTTCAAAAACGGGCTTTTTTATTAGTTGAAATCCGCAGTTTGATCCGTCGTTTTTATTTCTTTGTTTACTTCAACTATATTCCTGCTTTTTTTAATCCCCTTTGGAAACCGATCAACATATATCGCATCAAATTGTTTGAAATATCCAAATGTACATAATCCAGTCAGATCAAATTTTGATGAATCCACTAACAGATAGGAACATACACTTCTTTCCATTGCAGCCTTTTTTAAAGCTCCCATTTCAAATTCACTTGTATAAACCTCTTGTAATTTTGTGTCGACTCCATTTGCGCCAATAAAAGCATGATCAAATCTAAATTGTTTAATTTGTTCAACTGTAATTGGTCCATAACAAACTTCATATTTAGGATTGTATTCACCGCCAAGCATATAAACATCTGAATTAGTACCGGCAGTTTTCGACAATATCAAGAGATTGTAGGTTACAATTTTAATCTTCTTATTTTGAAGATACTGAATTAAGTAGCTTGGTGTTGTACCAGAATCAATAAAAATTAAATCACCATCATGAACAGCCCCTGCAGCAACACTACAAATGGCTTTTTTTGTTTCAATGTTTTCGTTAATTTTACTAAGAACCGGAGCATCAGTTAAATCGCTCATCGTTTTTTCGAATTTTTTTGCCACGGCACCGCCTCGTTCTCTGGTGATTCTTTTTTTATTTTCCAATATTCTCAAATCTCTTTGGACAGTTGATTTAGAAACCGAGAGTTCTTTTGCTAAATCAATAACACTAATGGAGGGTTGGATTTGTAATCTTTTTAAAATATATAATAGTCGTTCCTTAGCAAGCATAGAGCTTCTTCTCCTTCATTCCCCCCAAAATTGTTTTAAGGAAATTTAAGGCATGGGGATGAGTTTCAAATGATAATTTTTAATTTGCGAAACAAAAATGGTAAAGTTTCTTCTCTTCACTTAGATCATAAACCTTTTATGGCAATACTTCAATTCATTTTACATCATTATTATTCAATTTTAGTCGTTTTTAATCATTTTAATTCATCCCGACTTAGGATCCAGTATAATGATCACGAAAAAGGCGTAGACATTCTAAATTGTGTACTCTTTTTCCGGAGGCCTTTAGAGATTCCGCCATCACCGATTGTTATTTTACCCAAAAGCTTGACTAAAGGCAGAAAAGAATCCCAGCCTCGGCGTGGATAATTGCGGATTCCATAATTCATTGCACTATGTCTTGACAAGTGAACCATAAATGGCAATTTGTAATTCAACATTTGAGAAGTCGATCGTAAAAAGATGACTCGCTATAATAACCATAAAGAGCCTAGATTTCTGAAAAACTACAATAAGATGACCAAAGACTCACTTCAATAAAACTTTTTTAGCTTAGCCAATCTCTTCTATTGATATAATTATGCAAATCGCATCGATCAAAAAATCCAATAATATCAATTTGGGGGATCTTAGTATAAAGGAAAATGAGAATAAAGCGGGAGATCCACGTACGGCTCAGTTAGAGTCTGTTGGTGAACCTCCTTTTAACCACTTAACTGGGAGGTCGGTTCTCATACTTAATCTCAAGATTTTTTATATTTCCTCATTCTATAATGGAGATCCATTCTTATTGAACCTGTTCCAACCCACTCTGCTTAATTGCTGAACTAGTATTAATATCATTAACAGTTTGTTTTTTATGAGACGTAAATAGACGTTTTAGTATTAGATAGGTGCCTGCAGTAACTATCGTTCCCATAAGCATTGCAAACAATGCAAGAAGGGGTTTGTTTACTGCTCCTAAAAGAACAACAATGGGACCACCATGTGCAACTGCATCTGTAATCCCGAACAAAAAGCCTAAAACACATGCAACCACACTGCCAATCATATTCGATGGAATAACAATTAATGGATCAGACGCCGCAAATGGGATTGCGCCTTCCGAGATACCAACAAGACCCATGGCTAATGCAGACTTACCATTCGCAATCGATTCTTTATCAAAATATTTTTTTGCAATGAAGGTCGCTAAACCCATGCCAAGCGGTGCTACAGGGATAGCACATGCCTGAGCGCCCATAAATTGTGTCTGTCCTTCTGCAATGAGACCCACACTAAATAGAAATGCAACTTTTCCAAAGGGGCCACCCATATCAAATCCTTGCATCAATCCGATAACAATACCAAGGATAACGACGCTACCGCCTGATAATCCCGTTAATACTTTATATAGCTCGTTCATAAGTGATGAGATCGGAGCACCAATGATGAAGATAAAGATTGATGCTATAAATAACGTCGCTAAAATTGGAATGATCATAATTGGCATGAGCGGCTCCAAAATTTTCGGAATTGGGGCTTTCTTAATCAACAAAACAAAATAACCAACTAATAAGCCGGCAATAATAGCTCCAATAAAACCGGCCCCTGCCTGTGCATGATAGAAAGAACCATTATTTGCGATCCATCCGCCAATCATACCGGGAGCTAATGCCGCTCGGTCACCAATTGCATATGCGATAAAACCTGCCAAGATAGGAATCATTAATGTGAATCCTGTAACACCAACCTGGTTTACTTCCGCCCAGAAACTCCCTTTTGGGATTTGTAACCCCGCAGGAGTTGGCTTGCCACCAATGGCTAATGAAAGAGCGATAAGCAACCCGCCGACAACCACAAACGGAATCATGTACGAAACGCCGTTCATTAGATATTTATATAAATTAGAGCCACCTTTAACTTTCTCTGTTCTTTGTTTTGGTTGATGTTTATTATTAGCTTTATAAATAGGTGCATCTGGATCCATTGCCTGCTTAAATAAACGATCCGCATGGTCGATTGCATCTTTTGTACCTGCAAAAACTACGTGTTTTCCCTGAAATCGTTCAAGTTCAACCTTTTTATCACTTGCAATAATAATTGCATCCGCAAGTGCTATTTCGTCCGGAGTCGGTTCGTTTTGTACCCCAATTGAGCCATTAGTTTCGACTTTAATGGCAACGCCTAATTCTTTAGCGGTCTTTTTTAACGAACTCTCAGCTAAATACGTATGGGCAATACCAACGGGGCAGCCTGTCACACCAATAAAAAATCGTTGATCTTTGGTTTTTTTTATGTCGATGTTCGTGGGTTCTTTTTTTTCAATTGTTAATAACTGGTAAAGCTCTTTATTAGACTTGGCCGTTAACAAAGATTTTCTGAATTCTTCATCGAGTAGTTTAGCTGTTACCAGAGAAAGTGCTTGTATATGTTCATTATTTGAAAGTTTTTTTGATGCAATTAATACAAAAATAGTTATCGGTTGTTGGTCCGTCTTTTTTGAATCATAGATTCCCCTTCTGCTAATACCAATAGCAATACTTGTCTGTTTCACTGTGTCTGATTTGGCATGAGGCAATGCAACTCCGTGTTCAAATGTTGTTGATAATTCATTTTCTCTTGAGAATACAGCCTTAACAAATTTATCAATGTCGCTAATCCTGTCCTGCTGATAAAGCAGATTTGCTAACTCAGTAATGGCACCTTCCTTCGTGTTCGAATGTAAATCGATTGTTACGAGTTTTTCTGAAAACAAATGTTCTATATTCATTATTTTATCCTCCTACAATCAATTTGTTATCTATTTCACAAATAATATACGTCACAAGCGTAACCGTTTCCATTCAATTATTCTGATTAGTAAATGGCAAAAATATATAATCAGATTTCTAATAGCATCAGCTATAATTAAAGTGGTAGTTCTAATGGCACTGCAAGGGGGATGTAGGAAAAAATGTCAGAAAAGTTGAATAAAGCATTACTCGCGATCTATAAAAAAATAGCTAGTCATCCTAATGCGACTCTAAGAGAGTTAGGTTACACATTTCATAAATCGTCAAGGACGATTCGCCTTTATATTAGAGAAATCAATAACACGATTGATGAACCAGTTCATCAAGTAAAATATTCAAAAAAAAGCGGGTGTTACTATATTAGCAGGCCCATTATCTCAACTAGTCAAAAAGAACAAAAGTCTCTCTTACCAGAAAGAGTTGATGAACGGATTAGTTATTTAACCTACTTCTTTTTAACGAGAAACAACTACGTTAAAGTAAACGACATTGCCGAGATGCTACATGTTAGTCCACAGACAATCACTAATGATTTAAGAAAAGTGAAAAAAGGTCTAAAGAAATATCAATTACATTTCAATAACAAACCTTATTATGGAATTATGATTAGCGGTGATGAAGCGAACATTCGAGAGGCATTAATGGATCTTCTATATTCTGACAGAAGTGAGAATCATTATCTTATACCCCTTATTCCAAAAACTGAAATTACGGCGCTGCGAAGAATCATCGTAGGGAATTTGACGCGAACGCACATTACCGTTCCAGAATGTCAATACGATGCACTTATCTGTCATTTGTGGATTATGGTTCTGCGAACAAAGAATGGAAATTTTTTAGAGAACACTTTCCCGTATGCATCTAATGAAATTAGTGATGCTGCAAAAAATATTATCACAGAAATTGAAAATGAATTTAATATTACTTTCCCCCATGAAGAAAAGCTGCAGCTTAATATACATTTGATGGCAAAACTTTCATTAACAATATTTGATGATCAGCGCATGCTTGATAAAATCATTGTGAAATTTATAACGATTATAGATCAAAAAACGGGACTGAATCTTAAAAGAGATAGTTTATTTAATAAGGATATACAGCTTCATTTTGCGTATTTCTTAGAACGTCTTAAGATAGGTCTTTATAATCGCAATCCGCTTTTAAATGAAATCAAAGAAAAATATGCTTTTGAATTTAACTTAGTGTTGGAAAGTCTCAATCAGGTTTTGGGGGATAGATTTATTGCTGAAGATGAAATTGGTTTTTTAGCTTTACATGTTCGGGGAGCAATTGAGCGAAGTCACAGTACATTTAGTACCAATGTTCCATCCATCATATTAGTTTGTGGTGCTGGGATTGGAACTATCAGATTAATTGAAACGCAACTAATCCATCTGTTTAAAAATAAATTGCAGATCTTTCCAGTCCTGTCAAAATCAGATTTCAAAAAAGAACTGCTTTTGAATCAAGTTGATGGCGTGATTTCCACAACGCCAATAAATACTCTTAAATTACCTACATTATTTGTGAATCCACTGCTGACAGATAATGACATTGATAAAATCCAACAATTTATTAATAATATCAGTGCTTTTAAAATTCAATCTCAAAAAATATTTTGTCCGGATTACTTTAAAATTAGCGTAAATTCTTATAATAACTATCTGGAAGTGGTGCATGATATTTGCACCGATTTAAAACATCATTTAGTTATTAATGATTTATTTGAAAAAGAGATATTAAAACGTGAATTACTATCTTCTACGTTCATTGGACATTATATTGTTATTCCGCATCCATTAAAGTATCGAATTGAACGATCGTTTATTTATGTCAATGTTTTAAAAAACTCAGTTAAATGGATTGATGGTCAGGAAGTAAAATTAATTTTTCTAATAGGAGTGGCAAAAAATGAAATTGATCTTATTCGCAATTTCCATGACCATTTAGCAGGGCTAATTACAAATTCAGCAAAGCTTGATAAATTACTGCAGGTTAAAAACTTTGACGAGTTTATAAAAATATTCTATCTCGAAAAATGATTTAAAACAGCAATTTTTTCCATGGGCTTAGTATTTGCTGTTCGGGTGATTAAAAAAGACTGACCGCCTTTCTTGAAGAAAAATTGCTAAACACTCATTCTATGCAAGTCTTGTATTCTCCGCTTTTGCAGTGTGCAATGTAAAAATTGAACACTTTATTTTCCTATGATGAGGGAAATAAAAAGATTCTTAGCAATAAAAAAGCACCTCAATTTTTGATAAAGTAAATTTAACCCAAAATACTTATCAGTATGAGGTGTTGTCTCATATAAGAGAGCAATAAAAATCAACAATCAATTTTCTAAAAAAACAAAAGCAGGATTGGATGTGGGTGAAACTTTTCCCGGTAGAACTGGTATTGCATTGAACAGTCCCACGGCAACCGCTCTCCTTAGCAAAGATACAATTTATTTGTCTGGCAGCATTTCCTATTTCCGGCACGTCACCGACTAAAAGACCCGTGCGAGGTATTCGAAAACGTTTTGTTCCTTAATGATCATCTGTCTGGAAGGTTCGGTCTGTCAGCTAAGTGCGGGGCACATACAAAAGCGTTCGATTCTCAATAACTCTTCTTTCTACCGAAAAAGGCGGACTGTTTGGCTGTGCAGCAATGGGGACAGTCGGATCCGCATCCCGACTGAACGGGATAATCATCTGATGACGCTGACACTTGATCTTTGGTGCTCATTTTCGGCTCGATTTTCCCCGACTGAACGGGATGCATGGAAGAGCCTCTTTTCACAACACGATCACTTATGATTTCTTATAGTCTCAGCAATGATCGGAAATCAACCTTGCATACTTCATACTGTCTGCATGCTTTTCCGGCCCTCTCCGTTATTCGTCAGAATGGTCCGTGTGTAGATCAGTTCTGTCAGCAGGTAAGAGAGTGTCGACTCCGCACCCTGGTTCCTGTTGAGGCCGTCCGGACGCAGGCCGTCGTAACCGCCGCCTTCGTCGATGTTGGCGGCGGGCACGTGCAGATCGTTTGCTCCGTAAAACCAGGCATGGCATTTTCGAATGATGTCGAGATACTGTTTTTCCGGATGCAGGCTTTTGGCCGCAGCCTCCGATGCAAGCGCCAGCGCCAGCACTTCAAGCGGCTGCTGATCCCACCGGCTCTGCGCCTCGGGTGTGCACCAGCCTTTGTTGCCGATCGGATGGACCGTCCCGTCGGCCGCTGCCATTTTCTCGATCAGGAAGTCCAGCGACTCATGTGCGATCCGCAATGCCTCCTGGTTTCCGGTGACGCGCTGCGACTGCAAGAGCGCCCAGGGCAGCACGCCGTTTCCGTAAGTCATGGCCGCCTCGAACCAGTGCCAGCCGTCTTTTTTATTTTGTACATAGAGATTGATCAGCTTTTTTTCCAGAAGCCAGATTTCCCCGGGCGCCTCGGATTTAATAAAGGTGTCAAAGGAATCCGGCTCATGTTCCTGCTGTGCATGGCGCAGCAATGTGCTTAATGCCGATAATGTATAGGCCTGGCCGCGTGAATGAGTGAGCTGCGGGAGGGCATCCATGCCCTTCCGGAAGATTTCTTTGGCCGCAAAACGGCTGTCGGGGTGCGGCAGGTGAATCGCAGCAACGGCAAGTCCCCACAGCGTCCGGCCCAGGCAGTCATCGGACGGCATCTCCTGTTCTTTGTCCCGATCATAACTGTAATTGTTGTAGAAATGGCCGTCCGGCTGCTGTGTCCAGGAGAGAAACGCGAGGTAGATATGGCTGAGCCGCAATAATTTTTCCTTGTCCTGCGCGCGATTCGCATTCTTACGGCTGTCGAAAAAATGGAACCAGTCCGACGCCGCCCAAAGCGCGCGTGCATTATCGTCCGTCGTGTAGCCTTCGCCGCGGCGCGGAACGCTGCCGATGGCGTGTTCCAGCAATCCGGTGTCATCCGTCATCCGTTCCAGGTGGGTAAACTTAACTGGGATCGGCTGCAATGACATCCGCCTCCGATGACTGTGCGGGTTCTGCCGTCGCCTTCCGGGCCAGCCGGGAAAAAATGCGGTCATAATTTTTGCCGGTCTGCGGCCAGCTCATCATCATGCCGATCCGTTCCATTTTTTTCTGATAGCCGGCCAATAACGATGGATCCTCAAGCATCGTTTCGATTTTCAGCGCCCATGCGGCAAGATCTCCGTACGGGACGAACAATTCCTCGCTGCCCTTCAGCAGATCCTGCGCATAGCGGTACGGCGTGGTCAGGACCGGCCTGCCGAGCCCGATCGCATAGGCCAGCGTTCCGCTCGTGATCTGCTGCAGTCCGGGGTACGGCGTGACGTACAAATCACAGGCCGTGATATATTTTACAAGGTCACGTTCACTGATAAACTTGTCGATCATTAACACATGATCCTGCAGACCGTTCTCGCTGATAATCGATTTCAAATACTTCCGGTAAGACTCTCCTTCCTGCTTTTTAACATTCGGATGTGTCTGGCCGATAATCACGTACAGTACTTCCGGAACCTTTTCCGCAATATGCGGCAGTGCCCGCAGAATCGTCTCGATGCCCTTGCTCCGGCTCAGGAAACCGAATGTCATGACAACTTTCCGATCTGTCCAGCCGAGGGATGCCCTGAAGGACGTCCGGCCGTTTAAATCGGGAAGCGGCGTTCCGTGCGGAATAAAGGTAATTTTATTTTTCGGTATCTGAAAACTTAACGCCAGATCGTTGATCGCTTTGTGATTCATAACAATCAGCCGGGCGCTGCGCTTAGCGATTTCCCGCTGAATCGAAGCGTACGGCTCGACCGGCGACCTGAATACGGTATGGAAAGTCGTAATCAGCGGTTTTTTCAGATGCCGGACCAGCTCAAGAATGTATTCTCCCGCATTTCCTCCGAAGATCCCGAACTCATGCTGGAGCGAAACAACCGATACTGAACTTTTGTTCAGCTTTTCCGCCATTTTTTTATAATCTTCTCTGCGATTCTTATCAATTGTCCATTTTAAAAAACTGTCGCTGGGATTCTCTTCGCCCTTTTCCTTAATCACGACAACCGGGTCGGCCAGTGAATCGCGTTTTGCCTTTTGAACGCTCTGCCTCAGATGGTAGGTGTACGTGGCAATGCCGCATTTTTTCGGTGGATATGTACTAACGTAAGCAACCTGATAACTCATGATTAGTCGCACTCCTTCTAATTACTTAATCTCACTAAGTTTATTCAGGAATTATTTGTTAGCACTCATCATTAACGACTGCTAATATTATAATAGGCTTTTTTTTCAAAAAATTCAAGTTCCCGCCTTGACAGGCGATCGTCCGGGCCTCTGATTCCAAACGAGAATAAGCCTCGAACGCACGCGCCGACTGCGATCCGGGACTCTCTTACTTTTTCTATTGCCGCCCCAAAATGGCGGCGGTTTGCCAAGCAATTCAGCCGTCTGAAGCGCCCGGACGGTTTCCGCCGTCCGGTTCATTCAGTATACAGATGAACTGAAGAAATCCTTCTTTTATTTTTTCCGCATCAAAAAGAAAGGTTCAACCGGCTTGTCGACGGTCATGGTCACCGTCATCATCGGATTGGGAGCCCGGTCGATCGCTTCGCCGTCCTCATTGCGCAAATCATGGACAACCTGCCTGAAATGAACGAAGCCGGGGCCGTAAAATTCAACCTCTTCGCCGACGCCGAAATTGTTGCGCTGCTGAAGCGTGGCGATTTTCGTTCTCGGATCATAACCGAGCACCTGAGCCGCAAAGGTATATTGCGGCATCCGGCGCGGTTTGCCGAACAGCTGCTCCTTCTCAGTCGGCACGTGGTAGTAGAAACCAGTGGAAAGATCGCGCTGGGCGACCTTCCGGATCTCCTCCTCCCAGGCCGGATCGAAGGCGAAATGATCCGGATCGGCGCAATATGTGTCGATCACTTTACGGTATACATTGGAGACGGTTGAAACATAATGGATCGACTTCATCCGCCCTTCGATTTTCAAGCTGTCGACTCCTGCTTCAATCATGTCGGGGATATGGTGCAGCATCGACAGATCGACGGCACTCATCGAGAACGGTTCGGCGCCGCCCGGAACGAGGCTCTTTGCCGCACCGCCGTCTATCTCGAACAGGTCATATTTCCAGCGGCACGACTGGGCGCAGCCGCCGCGATTGGCATCGCGGTTGACCATATGGTTCGACAGCGTACAGCGGCCGGAATAGGCAATACACATCGCCCCGTGAATGAATGCCTCAATTTCGATGTCCGTGCGGCGGCGCATTTCGCGGATCTCCTCAATGCCGACTTCGCGTGCGAGCACAACACGTTCCAGCCCGACCTTTTTCCAGAATTCCAGTGCTTTATAGTTAGTGGCCGACGCCTGAGTCGACAGATGAATCGGCAGGCCCGGCGCTGAAGCAAAACAAACGGTAATCAGCGCCGGATCGGAAGCGATCACCGCATCGACGCCCATGTTTTTCAGTGTCCTGAAAAAATCGCCGGCTCCTTCCGCATCGCCTTCATGGGTCACCATATTGGCGGCAACATACACTTTTGCGCCGCGGCTGTGGGCAAAATCAACGCCCTCCTCCATTTCATCATAAGAAAAATTACCCGCCCTCGAGCGCAGGCCGTATGCCTGCCCGCCGATATAAACCGCGTCGGCGCCGTAGCGAATCGCCATTTTCAATTTTTCCGGATTGCCCGCCGGAGCAAGCAATTCCGGCTTATTCAAGATTGTTCTCATCGTTCTTTCCTCTCATAGATTCTTTCACTTTTTATTATCAGTTTATGGGTAGATTGACGATATTCGGGAAACAGCAGGCCGCTCAGTCAGTTTACATCTTGAGGATTTTTCAGATAAAAACCGGTGCCGAGCGGCCGCGTCTCCGGTTGGAGCGCTCTGAGCCGGTTGCAGAATCCGGCTGCCATGTAACTGCCGGACTCAAGCGCTTTTTTTGCCTCAACAAACAGCTCGGCGATTTTAACAAAAGCCGGCCCGTGCAGCAGGACACCGTCCAGTTTCCACGTATGCAGCCCATTGTCATACAGTTCCTGCAGGCAGGACATCAATGACAGATCTTCCGTTGAAAAAATGTGCGTGCCGTTTTCATCTTCATAAATCGGGTACTGGCTGTCCGGATTTTTCGGATCGCGCAAGTAAAGGCCGCGATCCTTGTCCGCACGTTCGGCAAGCCCCGCATATCTGTAGTAGTTTGTCAGAAGCGGGCGCCCGGACTGATGGATGCAGGTCGGCCCATAAACGAGAACCTCAACGGGTTTATCCAGTCTACTTTGTATTTCTTTAAGTTCGGTGAGCGTCAGTTCGCGCGCAGCAACCGATCCAGCGGCGCCGCGGTTCAGCCAGAAGGCAATCTGCTCCGCCGAAGTGACGAGGGTGCCCGCATCATAAATATACGGGAGCGGCAGACCGAGCTCTTCAAGAATAAAAATAGCGCCCGGATCGCCGGCCGTGATCGCATCCACAGGCATTTCCGCCAGCCTGGAAAGATAGGTCGGCAGCCGATCCATCTGTTCGTTATGCATCAGGCTGTTGCAAGCCACGGTTATTTTTTTGCCGCAGCTGTGAGCCATCCGGGCAATTTTTTCAATTTCATCCGGACCAAGCGGTTTGGGCAGGCAGAGACCGAAAGGGTGCCCGCCGACGTGCAGCGTATCGACGCCGGCATCGAGAAGAGCCGCTGCCTGTTCCGGCGATTCTGCCGTTGCAATGATATTGATCACGAAATAACCTCCGTATGTTCCTTATTTCATCCTAAATTATAACATGCCGTGCCGCAATTTGAAGACTCTTCCCGAACGGCTATTCTTTTTGCGGGCCGCTGCTTTGCGCTATCCTTGAAGTTGAAGTAAAATTTCTTTGAATGCAGAAATCCGCGAAAAGAGGAGAATCAGATGATTGGTTTTATTGGTATCGGAATCATGGGCAGCCGAATGGCAGGCCGTCTTCTGGCCGCAGGAAAGCCGCTTGTTGTTCACAACCGGACGAAAGAAAAGGCAGATCCGCTGATCGGGAAAGGGGCAAAGTGGGCGGACTCGCCGCGTGCAGTCGGAGAACAGGCAGACATTGTTTTTACAATGCTCGCAGATCCTGAAGCCGTCGACGCCGTCGCTTACGGTGAAAACGGACTGCTGAACGGGCTGAACCCGGGCAGCCTGTGGATTGACAGCAGTACGATCAATCCGGCCCATTCCGTTCGGCTTGCAAAGGACGCTGCGGAAAAAGACGTGCGTTTTCTCGACGCGCCGGTTGCCGGATCGACCGGCCCCGCTGAAAAAGGTGAACTGATTTTCTTTGTCGGCGGTTCGGCCAAAGACGTTGAAGAAGCGCGGCCGCTGCTCAGCATTATGGGTAAAGACATTCAGCATAAAGGAGCGAACGGTCAGGGCACCGCGATGAAACTTGTCAATAACCTGATGCTCGGCCAGACGGTCGCCGCCTTCTCGGAAGCCGTGGCGTTCGGCGAAAGCCTCGGACTCGATAAAAAGGGACTGATTCATTCTTTGCTTGAAGGGCCGACCGCCGCCCCGATCCTTCATTTCAAACAGCACAAAGTTCTGGACGGAGACTTCGAAAAGGCGGATTTTAAAGTAGCCAGCATTTACAAAGACATGGAACTGGCTGCCGAGGAAGCTTACACGCACAATTTTGCGCTGCCGATTTCTAATACGGTCAAATCGCTTTACGGCCTTCTGAAGCAAAAGGGCATGGGCGAGTACGACTTCGCTTCTCTCTATAAATTTTTGAAAAACGATTCGAACCGCTAAGATGGGAAAAGCGCAAAAATCAGCTACAGCAAAGGCACCGGCGGAAAATCCTTTTAAAAATGAAGAGCACGAAAAGAGGGTCAGATCCTCCCGAAATCATCTACGGATGAAATCATCCGTTGGTCTTGGGAGGATCCTTTTGTAACTGAAGCATTCGATTAAAGAAAGCGCGTAGAATTCTTGGCTATTTTATGAATTTTTCTTCGTTTTTTTTTCAAAAATAGCACCGGATCTTGTTATGGCAGAATTGCTGCTGATCGGCAGCGTATGATCGGTTCGGCAGACGGTCTTGACAGCACCCGATGAATTGATTACGATATAGCTGTAAAAAGAAAGGGTTTTCAGAAAGACGCAGTCGGGAAGTGGAAAGCTGCCATTTCTCCTTTTTTTGAAGCCTAACTTGTCGACAAGTATACTGAAACAATTACATGATGAAGAGGAGCGGATTAAAAAAACGGCACTTACTCCGGGCGGCAGGACTGCTGCTGTAAGGCCGCTATTCATCTCTTAAAGATTTATGCCGGTCATTGCTTATGATCGGGAGAAACCGATACCGGACAAAAACGTATTTACCGGAAAGCCGCCGCAGCACTGGGCAATAAATGCCATGGCCGTATTCGTATAAATCGGCTTACCTTTTATCATGGCAAAGCCTTAGGTTTGTCCTTCTGTACGGCTATGTTGTCGACAGGTAGACAGCAAAATGAAAACGTTTAATTAGGTACCGGTTTCATGATCTTACTTTACTAAAGAAGAGGATAAATTATGGGAAAATCATACATGATGGGTGTCGACATCGGCACGACCAGTACGAAAGCCGTTCTCTATGAATTGGACGGCACCATCGTTGCGCACGCGGACAGCAGTTATCCGCTCTACACACCGGACGCTTTCACTGCAGAACAGGATCCGGAGGAATTGTTTGCAGCAACGATCTCAGTCATTCACGATGCCGTTGAAAAAAGCAAAGCGGCTCCGGGCATGATTCGCTTTGTCTCGTTCAGCTGTGCCATGCACAGCGTTATTCCCGTCGATAGGGACGGAGAGCCCTTAATGCGCTGCATGACCTGGGCGGATAATCGCAGCATCGATTGGTGCGGCCGCTTAAAAACAGATCTGGGCGGGCATGAGATCTATATGAGAACCGGAACCCCGATTCATCCGATGTCGCCGTTGCCGAAATTGCTTTGGATGAAACATGAACGTGCGGATCTTTTTAATCAGGCTGAAAAATTCATTTCGATTAAAGAATATATTTTTCATAAATTGTTCCACAAATATGTCGTCGATTACTCAATCGCTTCCTGTACCGGACTGCTTGATATGCATCGTCTGAATTGGGATCAGGGAGTATTGAAGTTGATCGGCATCACAGAGGAACGGCTGTCTGAACCGGTTCCGACGACACGGATCCTGACCGGTATCGACCCGGTGTACGCCGAACAAATGGGGCTTAATCGGGAAACCCCGTTTGTGATCGGCGCCAGTGACGGTGTACTGTCCAATCTAGGCGTGGACGCTATTGATCCGGGTATTGTCGCCGTCACGATCGGAACAAGCGGCGCGATCCGGACCGTTGTGGACAAACCGTCCGCAGATCCTAAAGAACGCCTCTTCTGCTATGAACTGACGGAGGACAAATGGGTCGTCGGCGGGCCCGTCAATAACGGAGGCGGCGTCCTGCGATGGGCCAGGGATGAATTTGCGGCATCGGAAGTGGAAACAGCCAAACGGCTCGGGATCAGCCCCTACGACGTGCTGACACGCATGGCCGCCCGGGTCAAGCCGGGATCGGACGGCCTGATTTTTCAGCCTTATTTCAGCGGCGAACGGGCTCCGCTCTGGAATCCGAACGCCCGCGGCGCCTTCTTCGGACTGACCCTGCACCATCAGAAACAGCATATGATACGCGCCGTGCTCGAAGGAATTATCTTTAATCTCTATAGTGTCATGCTGGCGATGAGAGAAAGGACGGGAGAGCCGAAGCAGATCCAGGCAACGGGCGGTTTCGCCCGTTCACAACTGTGGCGGCAGATGATGGCCGACATCTTCGCACAGCCGGTGAACGTACCGGAAAGCTTCGAAAGTTCATGTCTCGGCGCGGCCGTTCTCGGTCTCTATGCAACCGGGGAGGTCCGCGATCTCAATGTTGTTTCCGGGATGGTCGGGTCCGTTCACAGCCATCGGCCGATAACGGAAAATGTTGAAGTCTATGAAAGACTGTTTCCCATTTTTCTGCGGCTCTCCAGAAAGCTGGATGATGAATGGAACGATATCGCCGCATTCCAGCGCTCTCAATTCAGCGATTAAAAGGTTTTTGGAACATGGAAACATATCGGCTTTATTTATAAAAAAAATTTTTAAACAGGAGGACTCCATTATGATCCAAAATCGGCTGTCGAAAATCAAGCCTTATACGCGGGCTATATTAAAAGGGCATCTCTGTTCGAGCGGTGTGCCGTACGAAATGATGGACCGCCCGATTATTGCCGTTGCGAACTCCTGGAATGAAATTGTGCCGGGACATGTTCATCTGAGGCAGCTGGCGGAACATGTTAAAAAAGGCGTCATTGAGGCAGGCGGCTATCCGCTTGAATTTAATACCATTGCGGTTTGCGACGGCATTGCCCAGGGACATGACGGCATGAAATATTCTCTTCCCAGTCGCGATGTGATTGCCGACAGCGTTGAAACGATGATCCGTGCGCACGAGATTTTTGACGGAATGGTCATGCTCAGTTCCTGTGACAAGATTGTTCCCGGCATGCTCATGAGTGCGGCCCGCCTGAATCTTCCGAGTCTTGTTGTCCTCGGCGGGGTCATGCCCAATTCTATTAAACCCAAGGAGTCAAAGGCAGCCCGGCAGGAGTTCCTTGCCGGAAAGCTGGACGAAAAAGGACTGGTTTCCGTTACCCGCAAGTATTACCCGTGCGCCGGTGTCTGCCCGTTTCTTGGAACCGCCAACACGATGCAGGGACTGTCGGAAGCGCTGGGAATGGCTCTTCCTGGTACATCATGGATGAGAGCGCTCTCCGACGAACAGCTGGCCGCCGCCGAGACGGCGGGGCGCCAGATTGTCGATCTTGTGAAGAAAAACATCCGGGCAAGAGACATTATGACGAGAAAAGCTTTTGAAAATGCCATCTCCGTTTTGCTGGCCATGGGCGGATCCTTGAATGCATGTCTTCATCTCCCGGCAATCGCCGGCGAGGAAGGACTGGACCTGCCTCTGGATACATTCGACAGAATCAGCCGGAAAGTCCCCTTTATCGCTGCAGTGACGCCGAACAATAATAACTTTACGACCAATGATCTGCAGCGTGCCGGCGGAATCCCGGCATTGATGAAAGAACTGGCTCCCCTCCTTCAGTTGGACAGCCTGACAGTCACCGGCCGGCCGGCAGCGGAGAATATTGCCGGAACCAGAGTGCTGGACCGTGAAATCATCCATCCGCTCGATCATCCGCTCGAATCGGAAGGAGGCATCGCGGTTTTAAAAGGCAACCTCGCCGAACAAGGGGCTTTGGTCAAACAATCCGCTATCCCCGATGAACTGATGACTTTTTCAGGGCGGGCTTTAGTATTTAATTCGGAAGAGCAGTTTCAGGAAGCGTATACAGCCGGAAAAATTGCCGAGAATCAAGTCGTTGTGATCCGTTATGAGGGGCCCAAAGGAGGGCCCGGCATGCGCGAATTGCACCGCTGTACGGAAATTCTTGCCAGATATAAAAAGATTGCACTCATTACAGACGGACGCTTTTCGGGTGCTTCGGCCGGACTGTCGATTGGCTATATGAGCCCCGAAGCAGCCGAAGGAGGGACGCTGGCGCTGGTCCAGGACGGAGACCGGATTGATATCGATGTGTCCAAACGTTCCATTTCACTAAAAGTGACCGCAGACGAATTATCGCACAGAAAAGAAAAACTGGCTCAATTGACAAAAAAGGCAAGCAAATTTCTTAAACTTTACGCTTCCAGTACCGCATCGGCTGCTCGCGGTGCCGTACGGACGATCTGATCGGAGAGGGTGGAAACATGCTTAAAAAATATGAAGTGCTGAAAAAATTACATCAGGGCCGGATCGTCGCTGTCGTCAGGGGCAGCGGCGCAGATGATGCTGTCGGTATATCCGAAGCATGTATCGAAGGCGGGATAAACAGCATCGAGGTCGCTTTTACAACGCCGAATTGTCTGCAGGCATTTCAGACATTAGCCGAAGGAAAAAGCGGCGCACTGATCGGCGCCGGCACGGTTTTAGATGCTGAGACTGCAAGATTATCCATTTTATACGGTGCATCATTCGTAGTCAGCCCTAATTTTTCAAAAGATATCAGTGAAATCTGCAATCTTTATTCAGTCCCCTATCTTCCGGGCTGTTTCACTGTGACGGAAATGACTGAAGCGCTGAAGTCAGGTGCCGATGTCGTCAAAGTCTTTCCCGGGAGTACAGCCGGATCAGGATTTATTAAAAGTATCCGGGGCCCTCTGCCCAATCTCAACCTTATGCCGACAGGCGGCATTAATCTGGAAAATATCAATGATTGGCTGGATCAAGGCAGCTTTGCGGTCGGCGTAGGCAGTGTGCTGACAAAAGGATCTAGAAAGGGCGACTATCGCCGGGTTAAGGAAAATGCGCAGCGGTTCGTTTCAAAAGTAAACGCATACCTCAGCTGAGGAAGTATTTTCAAAGCCGGCTTTATTCGGCAGCCGCGCAGATCGGGAGTTTTGCAAGCTGAAACATTCAAGCAGGCTGCACACGAATAAGCGAAAACCCGCAATGGTTTATCTTTTCGAAAAAAATAATAAATGGGAAAGTGATGGTTGCCGTGAACAGCGTATACTTAATTTCAATCACTATATTGGCAATTGCTCTGGTCATTGTCGGCGTTACCTGGTTCAAATGGCATGCTTTCATCAGTCTGTCGGTGGCAAGTCTGTTATTAGGCATAGCCGCCGGATTGCCGATAACTAAAATCGCTGCGGATTATGAAACGGGCGTAGGCGGGATTCTCGGCTCCCTCCTCGGCATTCTCGCCCTGGGAACGATCCTTGGCAAAATGATGTCGGAATCAGGAGCAGGCGTTCAGATTTCTCAATTTTTTACCCATGCATTCGGTGAACGCAATCTGCCGTGGGCGACCTTCTTTGCCGGCCTAATTATCAGTATTCCTGTGTTTTTTGAAGTTGGATTGGTCATACTGCTTCCCTTGGTTATTGCGATTCAGAAAACGACGAAGAAGAATCTGCTACTCATTGCAATTCCGATGGTTGCCGCGCTCTCAATTTCACACGGCATCGTTCCTCCGCATCCCGGGGCAATGGCAGCAATCGGTATCTTCCACGCCGATGTCGGCCAGGTCCTGGTCTACTCATTGCTTGTCGCTCTGCCGGCCGGCATCATCGGCGGTCCTCTGTTCGCTTACTACATAAGTAAGCGCGTACAGCCCGAATCGGAGCCGAAGGTTGTAGCGGCCAATGTTTCGGCCGAAACTTACCCATCAACAGGCGTCTCCTTCTTTACGATCCTCCTGCCGATCATCTTAATGATCGGGACAGTTATTGTTCCTTTCATCTCAATGCCTGCATGGCTGGCTAATCTGCTGAACTTCCTCGGCAACCCGCTGATTGCTCTGTTGATCTCTGTATTTGTCGCTTATTATCTATTAGGGATCAGGCAAGGGATGAGCAGAAAATTGATCAGCACGTTAACCGGCGATTCGCTGGGGCCGTTAGCCTCGATTATGATGATCATCGGTGCCGGCGGAGCGTTCAAACAGATTTTAATTTCTTCCGGGGTCGGGAATGCCATTGCCCAATTGGCGACCAGCTGGCAATTATCCCCGCTTGTCATGGCATTCGTCGTCGCCGGTCTGATTCGAATAGCCACAGGCTCCGCTACCGTGGCGCTGACGACGGCGGCCGGTATCGTCGATCCGATCGTCCAGCACATGACGGGCGTCAACCTTCCGCTCCTGGTAATCGCTACAGGAGCCGGCTCGCTGATGTTCTCTCATGTGAATGACGCCGGTTTCTGGCTCGTCAAAGAGTACTTAGGACTGTCAATCAAACAGACATTCAAGACATGGACCGTACTTGAAACACTGCTGTCCTTTGCCGCCTTTGCTATCGTCATGGTCGTCAGCGCTTTTGTCTGACCGGCTTTTAAGAGCCTAATAGAAAAGCTGCTCCGTCCGCCGGTTCATTCGAATTCACTGTAAAAAAGATACTTTAAAGATAAACCATTCCAATACCGATTGATTTTATCGACCGTGATGCAAGGTTTTTAGTGCACGCAAGACAGCCTGCTGCCCGGACCCATTGGCAAATGAGCCGGTCATGACGGCCTGCAAGAGCTGCTTCTTCGAACTGTGTGCAAATGTTTTAAGAGTTAGCCATGTGCAAGGTTTTTCGGAAATCGCCGCAAAAACCTTGCACCATTTTTTTGTAAAATAATCCCGTTCAAAAAAACTGCCCTATGCGCAACTCTCAGCGCGGATTTATCGGTCGGCGGCGGAGCTTTATCGGTCATCATCGCAGGTTTATCGATCACTATTGCTCGTTTATCGGTCGGTGTTGAGGTTTTATCGGTCATCATTGCTAGTTTATCGATCATTGGCGCCGGTTTATCGGTCATCGGCGCCGGTTTATCGATCGGCGCGGCAATCTATCGACACCGAACAGAATTTATGAACCCGTCGCAGAGATCGGCGCTTAACAGGATTTATCGGTCGGCAGCAAAGTTTTATCGGTCATCATTGCAGTTTTATCGATCACTATTGCTCGTTTATCGGTCGGTGTTGAGGTTTTATCGGTCATCATTGCTAGTTTATCGATCATTATCATTAGTTTATCGGTCATTGGCGCTGGTTTATCGATCGGCGCGGCAATCTATCGACACCGAACAGAATTTATGAACCCGTCGCAGAGATCGGCGCTTAACAGGATTTATCGGTCGGCAGCAAAGTTTTATCGGTCATCATTGCAGGTTTATCGATCACTATCGCTAGTTTATCGGTCAGTGCTGAAGTTTTATCAGTCATTATCGCTAGTTTATCGGTCGGTGCTGAGGTTTTATCGGTCATCGGCGCTGGTTTTTCGACCGGCGCGGCAATCTACCGACACCGAACAGAATTTATGAACCCGTTGCAGAGATCGGCGCTCGGCAGGATTTATCAGCAGTACACAGAGCCGCATCTATAAACCATCACGATCAGTCGGCCTGTCAGAAGTGATAGAGGAATACGATGCATGCAACGAACTCCGCCTCCGAATCGGGATGGATATTTTTCAGGTCCGTAAAAATTATCAGCCATTTAAAAAAATGATTCCCCCGGATTGGCAGAATCATTCTTATCAGAATCATTTTATTTATTCTTTTTGCCGCGTTTTTGTTCATCCGTTCTTTCTTCTATAAGGAATTACCTTGGAACGGTTTTTCAGGAACCGATGTGAAACGGACCCGATCAGTTCCGCCGTCCTCCTGATTTTTTCCGGAAAGCTCATCATTGGCACCGGATCCAGTATAACCTGGATGTGATGTTTTTTCGCCAGTCCTGCCGCATGGATGATTGCGCCGATCTCGACATTCAGCAGCAGCAACATCATGTCGCAGCGGGCGATCCGCTTTTCTGCAGCATCGATGTCTTTTACCTCCACTTTTCCGTTTGTCCCATGTACTTGGACAATCCGAATTCCCTGCTCGGTCAGCAGACTGGTCGCCAGTGCATGAGCAGGCAGGGGATCTGGCCCGGAAAGGAGGACATTTCCGGCAACTTCCGACCTATGTCCGCTCTGAACGATGGCATCCGGAACCCGATCCAGGCAGCCGATGACGGCGATTGCCGGTTTCTTTTTCCGTGCTCGTCCTCTCATTGTCAGACAGGATTCGAGACGATCAGATCCAGTGTTCCGGTCAGTGACAATGTTTCCGCCGATGATGGCACAATCAGATGATCGCCTTTTTTCAACGAATAATGTTCGTCTCCGATCAGGAGCGAACCTTCCCCGTTCAGCACGCTCATCAGGAGAAACGGCCAGTTCTTCCGAATTGGGCCGGCATGGCCGCGTATTTCCCAGTGGGATACGGCAAAATAATTTTCTCGCAGCAGTTCCGTGAATTTGGCCTCTGCCTCCTGGCGCACGCGGTAAGTCAGTTCCGGATCGACATGCGGACAATTGGCCACTTCAATCGACTGCTCAATATGCAGCTCGCGCCGCTTGCCGTCTTTTCCCGGCCGATCGTAATCATAGACGCGGTACGTCGTATCCGAACTCTGCTGGGTTTCGAGAATCAGGCAGCCGCTGCAGATCGCATGAATCGTTCCGCTCGGTACATAGAAGAAGTCACCCGGTTTGACTTTTACGCGGCGCAGCAGACTGTTCCATTTTTTCTCGTCTACGGCTTTCCTGAACGCCTCGCGCGACGGGGCTGTGTGTCCGTATACGATTTCCGAATTCTCATCGCAGTCGATAATGTACCAGCATTCCGTCTTGCCGAACGGGACATGCTCCTTCGCCCGGGCATAGGCGTCGTTCGGATGGACCTGTACGGACAGGTCGGCTTTGGCGTCAAGAATCTTCGTCAGCAGCGGAAAAGCATCTCCCTGGTAATTATCAAAAAGTTCCCTGTGGGCGGCCCAGGCTTCAGCCAGAGTTTTTCCTGCCAGCTTACCGTTTTTAATCACTGCAGGGCCGTTCGGATGTGCCGATATGCCCCAGCATTCTCCTGTCGTCTCGCTTGGAATCTGATATCCGAACTGATCCCGCAGCCGGGTACCGCCCCAGATTTTCTCATGAAGCGCCGGCTGCAGAAAAAGCGGTGTTTTGTCCATAACATTTCCTTCTCCCGTTGTATCTCAAAAATTTCTTTTTCTATTATAACATTCTTGCATGTGAGCAGGCGGCCGTGTTTGTGACAGGAAAAAGTAAGAAAGTCCGGTAAAGCTGCTAAAAATAGCGGTTTACGGTTTATGCATATAACAGCTCTCTAAAAATCCCCCGAATTCAATTTATAAAAGTTCGATCGATTTGCTAAAAACGGCCTGTTAAAATACACTAATATCAATTGCTCATATCAATGTCCGAGAGGCTAAAAGACAAATTCACTTTTTGAAAGGATGACGACGATGACGCTTCCCGATAAACCGGTTTGCGATGCGGCTGTTCAAGGAAAAATAAGCGAATTTTTCGATTATTTGCATATACATGCCGAAATCAGCATGAAAGAAACGAAAACAACGGAATGGATTAAGAAACGGCTCGACGCGCTCGGATGCCGTACTCAGACCTTTTCCGACTGCCCGGGCGTGATCGGTGAAATCGGCTCCGGAAAACCTGTTGTTGCGATCCGGGCAGACATGGATGCCCTCTGGCAGGAAGTCGGCGGAACGTTCCGGGCAAACCATTCCTGCGGCCATGACGCCCACATGAGCATCGTATTAGGAGTCGTCATGCTTCTGAAAAAATACCGGCCGACATCGGGCGGAACGATCCGTTTCGTTTTTCAGCCCGGCGAGGAGACCGGCGAAGGCGCCCGGGCCATGATTGCCCGCGGTGTCATGAGCGACGCCGATTATCTATTCGGGGTCCATCTCCGCCCGAACGAAGAGATTGCCGACGGGCGGGCGGAACCGGCAATTCTTCACGGTGCCTGCAAAACGATCAGCGCAGTGATTGAAGGCGAGGACGCCCATGCCGCGCGGCCGCATCTTGGCAAAAACGCGATCGAGGCCGCCTCGGCAATCATCGAGGGGCTGGGGCACATCCATATGAATCCCATGATCCCGAGTACAGTTAAAATGACAACGCTCCACTCCGGAACAGCGTCGAATATTATCCCCGGCCACGCGGAATTTACGCTGGATGTGCGAGCGCAGACAAACGAAGCAATGGCCGGACTGACCGAACAGGTGCGGCGTGTCATCCGCTCCGTTGCCGATGCCTTTTTAGTCCGGATTAAAATCAGTACCTCGCCCGGATGCATCAGCGCGCTCTATCATCCGGAAGCTATCGGCATTATGTCCGGCGCGATCACGGATATTCTGGGCAAAGGCCGGCTTGAACAGCCGCACCGTTCAAGCGGCGGAGATGATTTCCATCAGTATGCGTTCAACCTTCCGAATCTGAAAACGACGATGCTGGGTCTCGGATGCGGACTGAAACCCGGCCTTCACCATCCGCAGATGACGTTCAACCGGGAGGCGATGTTCTCCGGGAGCTCTATTCTCACGGCGGCCGCGCTGCGCACTTTAGAAAAGAACGGAAACATCGATCACTGCTTTCCGGCGGATTAAAAATGCCGAAAGTCAAGAGACGGAGCCGGCTGCAACTATTGAGCGTTTTAAGATTCATAGATTTTTCCAGCAAATATATACTGAAGAACACATCGAGTGTCCCTCATATCCGAGAGCTTGGATCCGCCGTCCATCGGAAGGCAATGGTTAACAGCGCGCTTTACCGGCTTAGATGGGTGGGATGAATAATCATCAAAAGGCAAATGGTCCGGTCCGTATCCGGGCAGGGACCTGCTTCTATTTTTTCAGCAGCTCGCCGTTCGTGTAAGGTATTCAGTTCACTATTTAATTCAGCAGCCATTAAAAAGGTTAAAATCTGTATGTTCATGGGCATTGTTTCAGTTTACTGCTAAACCAATCGGCAATGTACTTGCAAAAAGACCGATCCAAAATTCCCGAGCTGATGATTAACCATGGCCTATGAAATAAAACAGCCCGGCTCACTGCGGTGAAAAATCGATGTCCGGCCGACGAGGCGTCCGCCCAGCTTACATCGTCCCATGAAACCAAAAATCCGGCCGCCTGAGATTGAAGGACAGCCGGATTTCTCAATGCATTTATTCACGCCCGGGCAACCCGGCTCTCCGTGAACGCCTGTCTTGCCAGAATGAGCGCACCCGTAATGCCCGCGTTATCCCCCAGAGCCGGCGGTACCACATATTCGTCCAGATGTTCTTTCAATTCAGGAAGATCAAGATAACCGCCGAGAAGTTCCTGAAGCCTGATGCGGATCATCGGGAACAGCAGTTTCTGTTTCATCACTCCGCCGCCCATGACAATCCGTTCCGGTGAAAGAATCAGAATGTACTGCATCAGTGCCTGTGCCAGGTATTCCGCTTCTAATTTCCAGACTTTCAGATCATTTTTCAATTCGGACGCAGGTTTCCCCCATCTCGCTTCGAGAGCGGGGCCGGAAGCGAGCCCTTCCAGGCAGTCGCCGTGATAAGGACAGATGCCTTCAAACTTATCTTCCGGAGACCTGCGCAGCAGCACGTGGCCCATTTCCGGATGGGACAGGCCCTGCAGCAATTGATGATTGGTGACCAGTCCGGCCCCGATACCGGTGCCCACAGTGATGTAAAGGCAGCCGTCCAGCCCCTTTGCCGCTCCCCGATATAATTCACCGAGTGCCGCTCCGTTTACATCGGTACTGAAACCGACCGGAACATGCAGCGCCTCTTTCACGGTTCGGACAAGCGGGTAATCGGTCCATGCCAGCTTCGGCGTCGACATAATGCAGCCGTAGGTCGCGCTGTCTTTATTCAGGTCAATCGGCCCGAAAGATCCGATCCCCAAAGATTCGATTTTAAAATTCCGGAAAAACTGAATCACTTTAGGTATCGTCGCATCCGGATCTTCCGTCGCGACCCTTTCCCGCGCATAAATTTTTCCGTCCTCATCGCCAATCGCACAAACAAATTTTGTGCCGCCGGCCTCAATTCCCCCAAAATACATGATCATCGCATCCAATCTAATAGAATCTTTGTAAGCGCTGTCTAACTTTCATTATAACAAAATATTGGAAACAGGGTAACGACAATTTTGATAATTTATGTTATTTTTCGTATGGAAATCATGAGTCAAAACATTTATTTTCATACTTTTCATAATTTAACAATTTAAAGCAAAAACAGTTTCATAGGATTCCTGATCGGCCAAAATCGGCCCGGCCGCCGACGTCCGTGTTCTTTCTATTTTCCGACCACAATCCGGTTTTGATCGCTTTTTTGATGAAACAATGAAAAAACAAGCCCGTAAATGCCCATGCCTGAAAAAGCGAGTGCGGCAAGGATGAGAAAAGTCCAGGAATAGCCGAGCCAGACCGTCATCGGAATCGCCAGCGGAGCAATGGTCCGGCCCAGCGAAAACCGCAGGGCCGAAGCCGCAAAATACTGGGCGCGCAGTTCCTCAGGAGCAAGTCTGGCAACAAAACTGTCCTGTACGCCGACTGTCATCAGCTCAGCCCATGAAAACAGTACGATCGCAAGCAGCAGCAGCCAGGCATTTACTGTCGAACCGATCAGGATGATCGCCGCCCCATAGCAGAAAGAGGAGCCCATGAACACGCTGCTTTCCCTGAATTTCGTCATCCATTTCGTGACGATGACGGTAAAAAGTGCCACGCACAGCCCGTTCGTCGACACCATCAGGCTGAAAAGGCCTTTCCCGTCGACGCTGAGCACCCAGTCCCCGATCGTGATCAATGTCTGCTTCGGAACATTGCCGGTTGTGTAGACGGCTATGACCAGATCCAGCTGCATAAAGGTCTGGGCAACCAGAATGCCGGCCAGTATGTAAAGCAGGAACACGCGGTCCTTGAAAATCACCCGATAATCGCCCAACTGATTCTTGAGATACTCTGTCCAGTGCCCGGAATGCTGCAGCTGAGCCGTGCTTCCTCCGGAAACAGGCGCCGTCTCATGAATCCACCGTTTAAGTACATAGACGAGAGCCGCACTGACAGCGGTACAAACTGAAAGAAAGGCGAACCGGTCGTTAAAAAAGAAAATACCGCCCAGTAACGGACCGATGACGACCGCCACATTGATCGATGTATAAAAAATCGCAAATACATGGGCACGATATTTCTCGGGCACAACATCGGCAATCATCGCATGACTGGCCGGCCAGTAAAGCTGGCCGAACAGACCGAGCAGAGAAAAACTGATAAACGTGATCAGCGGCGAAACGATCCAGGGCGAGTTCGCCGCCGCAAAAAAAGCAAAACAGACCGCCTGCCCGACCGCCGAGAAAACCATCATCTTCTTTCTCCCGAAATGATCGGCGCAGTAACCGCCGAACAAGCCGATAACCGTACCGAAAACCTGCGAAAGAACGAGCAGCAGCCCCGCCGTTCCCTGTCCGAAAGTGGCCGAAAAATAGATCGCCATAAAAGGAAAATACATCCAGTATAAGATATTGAAAATGCCTTCTCCAATCAGACGGACTTTCAGATTAATGTCCCAGTCTTTCCATTTCATAAAAATTCACCCGCCCTTTTTTCCGTGAATCATCATTGGGCACATCCGAGAGCACAAAAAAAATCTGCAGTGAACACGGCAACAGCATGCCCACTACAGATTTTGCTTACAGTCCGTAATTGCATAGCCGCAACTGCCCCATGATGATTGGCTGTCGAAACGAAAAAGCGCACCCTTCATGCGTTTATTTCGTTATTCGTAAAAAACCCCATCATAAGCAGCTACGACCATTTTATAAAACCTCATTTTCTTCGGTTAAATGAAAATCACTTTTCCGGTTTCCATTATATCCCGCTTTTCAACATTTGGCAATGAGCCTTGCGAGAGGGGAGGGCTCCACGTTTTGAGCGGCCCTGCTTTCCCCTGCTCTCCGCCCTGTTCCTACCTGAGCACTTCCTGCAGAATCGGATCGTCATGCAGGATTTGATGCGCTAGTTTCCGGTACTCCGGCACGTGCAGATACGTATAGCGCATCGGTTTGATCTCAGGCGCCTTGTCGATCGCCCTGTCAAAATCGGACAGAGTCATCCCGAGTGTCTTTGCATAATTGAAAAATCCGGTACCCTTCAGCACTTTCGTTATTCGTTCATAACGATGATTCTGGACTTTGCTCATGAGGTAGGAAGCGACGCCGACCTGCACGCCGTGCAGCTGCGGGCGGGCGGAACAGATGTCGAGCGCATGCGAAATCAGGTGTTCGCTCCCGCTTGTCGGCGCGCTGTTTCCGGCAATCTCCATCGAAATGCCGGCCATCGTCAGTGAATCGACCAGTTCCTTCAGAAACAGATCGTCCCTGATCGTACCGAAATCTGTCCGGACAAAACTGTTGACCGCCTTCTTTGACAGCATCAGCGCACAATCGTCCACTCTCGTCTTTCCGCTCTTCTCCTCAAAGATCCAGTCTTCGGCCGCGGTGATCTTTGAAACGAGATCGCCGACGCCTGAATAGATGAAACACTCCGGTGCACTTTTGATCACATCGATATCAATAATAATGCCGTAGGGCATCTTCGCGTGCACGGAAATGCGCCGTCCGTGAATGGTCAGCGATGTGTTCGAACTCGAAAAACCGTCGTTCGATGTCGAAGTCGGAACACTGATGAACGGCCATTTGCGCAGCAAAGCCGTATATTTCGCGGCATCAAGCGCCTTCCCGCCGCCGATGCCGATCACCGCTTCCGTCTGAAACGGGAGCTGAAAGGCCCGATCAACGACGCCGTCGATATCAATATCCGTGATCTCTGTCGTCATCAAAACCTCGATACCGTTTTTTTCAAGAGAGGCGAACACTTTATCCCCGAGAAGATCAGTCAGACCCTGCCCGAAAAAAATCACGGCCTTTTTAAAACGGTGCCGCTTCAGCAGCCCGCCGATGCGGGCCATGTTTCCTTTTTTCACATCCAGAAGGGTCGGTACGACGATCTGATGATTAGCGGCTTCCATTGTTCAGAACCTCCTCATGATCCAGTAAATAGTCCTCAACATCCTTAAAGCTGCGGATCGGCACATACGGATGATGCCCGGCATCGAGCAGACCCTGCAGTTTTCCTTTAGCAAACGCCGTATCGGCCAGTTCGGCCGCCTGCAGATCCGGTCTGCTGTCTCCCGCAAAATAAACAGTATCGTAATCCCTGATTAAATCACGGGCCAGCTTCGCTTTATCGATACCGTACATCTCCGAGTAGTAACGTCCGTTCGGGTCAACCTTCAACTGAATGCCCCGGTTTGCGTAGATCCCCGGATTAGAATAAATCTTGACGCCGTGGACGCCATAATGACTGAAAATCCGCTTTATATAATAATCCGTTCCCGCACTGATTACGACAAAGTCGCCGCCCGCCCTTTGAACGTGTTCAATGACCTTCTTTGCGTCCGGATCGAACGGAATTTTCAGGATGTCTTCCTCGATTCCGGCCTGATCCCGATTGATCGCTCCGAATAAACGGGTCAGAAAATTAAGATCTGTCGTCACTTTACTGTCCCAATCCGCGTAAAGTTGCTCGCTGTCCTTTTGAAAATATTGATCAATAATGACATGAAAAAAATCTTTGCCCGTGAGGGTCCCGTCAAAGTCCGAAAGAAAAAGGAAAGCTTTTGTCATACAATAATTCTCCCTTTATCATTTCTGTTGTATCACAGATTCAGTATAACAGAATGCTCCGTGTCCGACGGCTGCTGCAAACGCAACCAATATGTCAAAGTTCTGAAACAAATGAGATCCGCTTTTTTAGGCCGGGTCCCCTCTTCGGCCGCCGCATTTTATCGCCAAACGGAGCGGCATTCAAAGATTATGCTAATATGCGGGAGAAACACCCAAATCGGCCGATTTCAGATTTCCTTCCGGCCGATTCCGGCATTCTATCGGCCGTTTCCTGCTCCCTTCCGGCCGATTCCGGCATTCCATCGGCCATTTCCTACTCCCTTCCGGCCGATTCCGGCATTCCATCGGCCGTTTCCTACTCCCTTCCGGCCGATTCCGGCATTCTATCGGCCAAATTCTGCTCCCTTCCGGCCAAATCCGGCACTCTATCGGCCGTTTCCTGCTCCCTTCCGGCCAAATCCGGCACTCTATCGGCCGTTTCCTACTCCCTTCCGGCCGATTCCGGCATTCTATCGGCCGTTTCCTGCTCCCTTCCGGCCGATTCCGGCATTCTATCGGCCGTTTCCTGCTCCCTTCCGGCCGATTCCGGCATTCTATCGGCCAAATTCTACTCCCTTCCGGCCAAATCCGGCACTCTATCGGCCGTTTCCTGCTCCCTTCCGGCTAAATCCGGCACTTCTGGAGAAGCGGTTCAAGCCATACCGTTCAGACACGGGCGCTTCCTCGGCTTATCATTTTTAGAAATGGTGTTCCGGATGAAAGAAAACCTTATCTTTGAAAGATCGGCCGTGGCCGTTATGACATCCTTAGTATGAATTTAAAAAACTTTTTTACACGCCGGGCGAACGGAAAATCCGCCTGCTTCTCGGCTGTTTCCGCTCCGCTGTTCCAAGCAGTCCTCATGGTCGCGCTTAACCGGATGTTCAACCTTCATAATCAGCATCGGCTACATCGAATGCCCTCAGGCAATTGAAGATACTTGTATCTGCTCCCATACCGGCCCGGTCCTCCAAACGGATCCTTGCTGCCCGCTTTCCCTCCCGCCGAGAACCGGCCTGGATGAGGCGGCACTAAGCCGTCCTGCGGGTTTTCTTTACCTGAAAAAATTCTTCTCAATACTCCCTTAAGATAACGGCCACGTCCCATACCGGGACCATTATTTTGTGCGTGCGGAAGGGTGAACAACCCGGGCGCTGCAGAATTCTCCTGGGCTGTTCGAGCTTGGCGCCATTTGAAGGAAGAATCCATCGGCGGCAGCAAATGCGTTTATTCGGCCTGTTCGGAGCCCGTCACCATTTGAAAAGTACTTTATTCAACGGCCGGAGTTTTTTCGCAAATCGAATAAGTCCCCCGTTCATTGATGATCAGATGCTCGGCAGAACTTATCTCCAACATTTCAGGATACTCATTTGCGGACCGCCGGGGTGCCATCCGTTCACAGAGCTGATAGCGGAACTGCGCCGCTCTCATCAGTTTGCTTTGAAAAACATTCAGCTGGACCGGAACCGGGATCTTGCGGCCGTTCATCAGATGGACCATGACATGCCTCTCACCGCACTTTCTCCAATCCCTGATATGTGTGTGCGAAAGCCAGACACATTCCCGTCTTGCTTCTGACATTAACGGGAAGAAGTAGAGGCCGAGCTCGCTGCAGATGCAGATCGGCGGCATGCTTTTGTAACCCATGGAAACCGCCCCCTTTTTTCTTCCGCTGAAGGTAGAGCCGAAATAACCGCATGAATAATGGAGCACCTGATAAGGCGTCTGCGGAAGCGAAAGGATTCGCTCCTCTTCAATAACCCATGTCTGCAGGCTGCCGTCCGGGCTATCGTACGGCAGTAAAGCCATCGTTTTCTGACTGATAATATACTGATCCATTCTACCCATCCTTTTCATTTTTGGTTGGTCAATCCGCTCTTTCGACCGGATCTGGAAGTAAACGCCTGAGGCCTGCCGTGCTTCATGCCCGTTTCAGGCGGCATTCATCCGCATGGATCCGCACGTGTCGATTTTTGGACGAGCATTCAGAGAAATTGCTTGGAAAAAGGAACCGCCGCAGGAGGGAAAAGCTTGGATTCGGCGATTATCGTGAAGATAAAAAATAAAGCTTTCAGAGTGGGCAAAGAATTTTTATTCTTTATTGTAAAGAAAATACCATAATTTTCAATTCTTTTCAATCGTTGATCACCGAAAAATCCAGCCGTTCAAAAAAAATTCAAATATGAACGAATCTTCCCTTTTAACTCAATGTTCGTCCCGGAGGGGTCTTACCAAACGGATTCGACAGCCGCTCGCTGAATTTTTTTCCTCCGTAAATCCACCCTGCCCACAGGACAAGCGATAGAAGAGAAATGAAAATTCCGGCGGTCAGACCGGGCGTCTGATAAGTAAAGCGGATCGTATTGTTCCCTTCATTTACCGGAACGATCATAAATCCATCCGTGTTGAGAATTTGCACGGGCTGCCCGTTGACGGTCGCACTCCAGCCTTGATCATATGGAACACTGAAGAAGGCGTACTTTTCGGAATCGGTACGAATTTTTGAAGTGAAGCCGTGCTGGTCGCGGTGAAAATAAGTGGACGCCTCGCTTGCCCGTGCCCGTACATCCTGAAGATAATTTCCGCTTTCAATCGAGTTCAGCTGAGAAATGGGAATCGGCAGCAAAAAGTTCTTCACCCGGCTGACTTCCGAAGGAGACAGAACCACGGCTTTAAGCAGTGCCAGATGCCGGTCTTCCGCCGGGATCATGTTGAACTGTTTGGTTGTCATGTAATAGTCGTACGTAAATCCGATCGGCAGCACGTTTTTATTTTCATAAACATAGACGGTATTTGTTCCATTATTAAATTGCGCGTAGAGATAGCCGTTTTTATCCTGGACCGTATCGATGTAAAATCGTTCGGAGAGCAGCGGCTGAAGGCCGAAATAGCTGTCGGGAATAATCGTCTTGACTTCACGCGGGTCGTCGAGAGATCTGTAAAAATTAAAAATCGAGCCGTTGACCATGCTCGTAAATGAATTTACGGTCGGCGTATTGGAAACCATCGGCAGATTCGATCCGTCATCGCTGATTCCCACCCGATAATCCTCGCTTTTCGGCAGAACCGCGTTCAGAAACCGGGCCGTTTTTATCAGCGTATTATAGATATCGCTTCCCGACTGATAGCTGTAAACACTGTTCGTGACTTCAATATTGAATAATCCCAGTCCGCCCGAAAATAGAACGAGCACCGCCGTCGTCACGAGCGTCCAGTATTTTGTGCTTTTAAAGCGCCCGATCAGATAGTAGGTGCCCGCCAGGCCGGCCAGAGTGACACTCAGATAGAAAAGGAAAAGATCCGGACGAAAGACAGCGCTTTTTTCACTCGGGCTCCATGGATAAAAGAACAGAAAAACGGCAAGCAAAGCCGTGGCACCGGCTGTGATCAGCCACCCCTTTCTGATACTTCTGATGCTGATCTCGTTTCTTTTTTCAAGGACGACAGCCGACATTAGTGCCATAATCAGAACCGGCATATAGAACCAGCGGGCATAGTAGGAGGCGTTCAGTACGTAGAACAGGCTGTTCAGGAGCGGTATGCAGGCCATGATCAAAGACAGGAGCGTAATCCGCGACATCCAGTTTTTCCGTTCTCCGATCATCATCGCGATCACCAGAACCGGCCCGAACAGCGGCAGGTACGCACCGCTGGAAGTAAAATCCGAATCATAAATGGCGGACTGGTACGGCATCAGATCGGCCGGCATCAGGAACGCCTTAATAATTTCCAGATAGCGGGCTCCGTCAAACGTTAAAGCGCTCGGTCCGTAAAGGAAAGCATTCAAGCGCGGGTTCTGGACAGTAAAAAGAACGGCAGGAAGAAAAAGAAAGCAGGCCATGCCTAAACCGACAGCCCCCTCGAGCAGACATTTAGGAAGCGCCCGTATGTATTTTCGAATATCTTCAGCCAAAAACCGTATACAGAAATAGAGAATCAGAAAGACAAGCTCGCCCATGAAAAAGAAAAAATTCAATGTGGCGTTCAGCGCGACCGCTGCCGCAAACCAGCCGTGCTTTCGGTCCTCTACTAATTTATCCATGCCTGCCAGCAGCAGAGGAAAAAACGCAATTACATCCTGAAAGTGATTGAACATCAGATTGACGACGGAAAAGCCGGAAAAGGCGTAGAGCAAGGCGCCCATTGCCGCATAATGCTTATCGGATACATAACGTTTCATATATCCGAACGCGGTCATTCCCGCAACGCAGTATTTCAGCATCAGCATCGGACCGATAATGTACGGAAAAAAAGAAGCGGGAAAAAGCAGGCTGAGCCAGAAAAAAGGGCTGCCCAGCGTATAAAAGCTGTAAGAACCGATAAAATTACTTCCAAGATCCGTTGCCCAGCTCCAAAATATATCTCCGTGCTTAATCGAGCTGTTGCTGAGCATGTTAAACGGGATCTGCTGATAATTAAAATCGCCCACAAGCGTAAACAGGCCCTTATTGATGATAATGGAAGGAAGAAACATCAGTCCGGAAGTCAGCAGACAAAGCAAAAACACTTTGGTGTAATCAGATTGAAAGGTCTTTTTCAGTACGGAAACGGCCATGGCCGACAGGCTCCTCCTTCATCCGTGCGGCAAATATTCAAAATAAGTTCTATTCTTATTATGCATGACCGGGCTGTTTTTTGAAACAAATTTCAGCCCGAATCAAAAATCCGCGCCCGTTATCTATGTCTGTTACATATCATTCGAACGGCGCACAGCGAATATGAATCTCAAAATACCGCAAAATCTTTGGCTTCGGGAAAATATCATGCGATAATAAACGGGAAAGTTCTGAAATAAAGTTTAGCGGAGATGATTCATCCTGATTAAAATAAGCGACAGGGAAATGGAAACCGTCAGACAGCAGGTAAGCAGCTGCACCGTCACGCTGACAGACGGGACAACGGTTCCGGCAATCGGCCAAGGAACATGGCATATGGGCGATGTCCCATCCAAAAGGAATACTGAAATTGAAGCACTCAGACTGGGGATCCGGCTCGGAATGACGCTGATCGATACTGCCGAGCTTTACGGCTATGGAAAATCCGAGCGGGTCGTCAGCGAGGCAATCAGCGGACTTCGCGATCAGGTTTTTCTTGTCAGTAAAGCTCTGCCCAGCCATGGCGATCCGAAAAGCCTGGCCGCTGCGTGCGAGAACAGCCTCCGCAGGCTCGGGACCGACCATCTGGATCTCTACCTGCTTCACTGGAAAGGCACCGTCCCGATTGAAGAAACCATTGAAGGAATGGAAACATTAAAGAAAAACGGAAAAATTTTGCGCTGGGGCGTGTCGAACTTCGACAGGGCAGACATGGAAAACATGTGGAGCAGAACGAACGGATCCAACTGCGCAGCCAATCAGGTCCTGTACCATCTGGGATCACGCGGCATCGAAGTGGATCTGCTCCAGTGGCAAAAAGAACAGCACATGCCGGTCATGGCTTACTGCCCGCTCGCTGAAGCAGGCTCGCTCAAGAAACGGCTTTTAACAGATCCGGCAGTGTCCGGCATCGCGGCTGCTCACGGGATCACGCCGCTGCAGCTGCTGCTCGCCTGGTGCATCCGCCGCCGTGCCGGATCGGAACGCGTCATTGCTATTCCGAAAGCCGGACAGCCGGAACATGTCCTGGAAAATGCCCGGGCCGCAGCCGTCATCCTTTCCGATGCCGAGCAGGCCGCGCTGGATCGGGCCTTCCCCCGCCCATCGCGCAAAGTCCCGCTGGACATTGTATAATAGGCATATCCCCTGAGCTCAGCTCTTAAATGAAACAGCAAGATGCATGATTATGGCAAGGCGATCGGAGACTTACCGCAGTCTTTCCGCATGCCCGAAAAGAGGAGCCTTTTATGGAATATATCATTAAATTCGTTTATGGATTCATTCTGCCGCCCGGGCTGTTTGTGACTCTGCTCGTTATTTTGAGCATACGGATCCGGCGGCATCGCCCTGTTGCCATTATCACAGGGAGTCTGGCTGTTCTCCTTTATCTCTCCTACATACCGATTACGGGCGATCTGCTCCTTCATCCGCTCGAAAACGCTTATCAGCCGCCTTCTCACCCAAGTGGAGACGTCATCGTCATGCTCGGCGGCGGGGCGACCCCGGACACCCCCGATATCAACGGAAAGGGACAATTATCCGGCGACGCGGCAAATCGTCTTTTAACGACTTTCCGATTATATAAATTAACCGGCCTGCCGATTATCTTATCAGGAGGAAAAGTCTTCCCGGACAGCGGCATTGAGGCAGATATCGCCAAACGGCAGCTGATCGCTTTAGGCGTCCCCGGAAATAAAATCATGACGGAAAACAAAAGTATCACGACCACGCAAAATGCCCGAAATACGAAAGCGGTCATGCGTACCCATCGGCTTAATCGCCCTATCCTCGTCACTTCCGCATTTCATATGCGCCGGGCCGTGATGAATTTTAATAAAACAGGCGTGCAGGTCCAGCCTTATCCGACGGACTATCTGACCAGCCGCAGACTGTCCGTCTATCCGATGCAATTTGTCCCTTCGGAGGGCTCCGCAACTTCTACGGCCGTGAAGGAATATATAGGGATCCTGGCCCTGTATTTCTGACGTCCGTCTGCCTGTATGCGATCCGTAAAAATTGACAGACAAAAAAGCCCGTCAACGGCTATTCTATGGCACCGGCCTCATCACTCAGCGGAAGCAAAAGACGCCTCCGAAAAACTTTCGAAGACGTTCTTTTGTGCCATTTATTTAAACGGGTTATAAAAACGGCCGCCCTGCTGAAAAGCAAGCATCAGCGAAAGAATAAACAGCATCGCACAAAATCCGATGGCCGCATAATCGCGTGCAGTAAACGACTGTGCTCTGTACCAGGTTCTCTTTTTCTTCTTGCCGAAGCCGCGCAGCATCATGCCGTTGCTGATCACTTCGATACGGTCAAGGCTTGAGAAGATTAACGGAATAACAATGGCCGCTCCATTTTTCATTCTTTTCCGGAACTTCGTTTTTTTTGAAAGATCAATCCCCCTTGCCTGTTGCGCCAGAGCAATTTCGCGATAGTCGCGCTGAATATCGGGAATGTAACGGAGCGTGATTGCGATAGCGTAGGCGATCCGGTAACTGATGCCGATCTTATTCACCGACGCAGCAAATTCGCTTGGATTCGTCGTCACAATAAAAAGCAGGGCGAACGGGATGACACTGAAATACTTCAGCGTAATATTGAATTCGTAAAAAAACTGTTCCATAGTGAGCGAATAGTGTCCGGGCAGCTGCAAAATCACATGTTTCGTACTGTAAATTCCGACTCCCTGCTGAGGCGCAAAAGCAAAAATAGCCAGATCATTGAGCAACAGAAAAAGAAGAATAAATGTCAGAATAAACGAAACTTCGCGAAATCGGATTCCGGACAGTTTAAAAACCGCGAGACCTGTGATCAGCATAGCGAGCAAAATTCTCGTATCATAAGTGCTCATTCCGACGACGGACAAAATTATAAAACAGACAAGCTTTGCGGCGCCTGTCAGCCGGTGAATCGGAGACGGCCGGTCAATAAAACTCAGCATTCGCATGTCCATAATGCGAGCGCTCCTCTCTTTCTTCAACAATGAACCGTTCCACAAAATCAGGCGGATCAGGGAAACCTATCCGCTCCGCAAGACGGAAAAGCGAGGTCGTCTTTAAGCCGGCCCGTGCGGCCGTTTCGGGATCGGATAGCAGTTGTGACGGGGATCGGTCGGCAATTTTTACACCGTCCGTCATGACAATGGCCCGATCTGTATATTCAAGCAGGAGATGCATGTCGTGAGTAATCATAACGATGGTCATGCCCTGATTGTTCAGCTGATCCAGAAATCGCATGATCTCTGTGTAATGTCTGTAATCCTGCCCTGCTGTCGGTTCATCAAGAATCAGGATATCCGGCCGGAGGACAAGAATAGAAGCAATGGTTACCCGCTTTTTCTGCCCAAAGCTGAGTGCGGAGACCGGCCAGTGTCTGAATGGATACAGGCCGCAGATTTTCAACGTCTCATAGACCCGCTCTTCGATTTTCCGCGGGTCCGTCCCGCGAATCCTAAGGCCGAACGCCACTTCATCGAAAATCATCTGCTGCGAAATCATCTGATTCGGGCTCTGCATGACAAGACCGATATGTTCGGACCGTTCTTTAATCGTCCAGTCTTTCATATCGCTGCCCTGAAAGAAAAGACTGCCGGACATAGGTTTTTCCAAACCACAAATCAATTTCGTCAGCGTCGATTTCCCCGCTCCGTTCTTTCCCACGATACCGATTCTTTCTCCCTTCCCGATTGAAAAGGAAACATCACGTAAAACCGGTAGACCGGTTTTATACTGAAAGGACACCTGACTGAGATTTAAAGCAGAAGCAGCAGCCGCTTTATCTTCATCGCGACCTTTCGCCTGCGCCCATGAAACAAGCGGTTTCCGGATAACGGAAAGATCCAGCGTCTCAATGTGCTCCGGATGCAGATCCGGCGTTACCGCGATGCCTGCCTTTTTCAGAGCGGAAAGATAAAGCGGCTCCCGGACCCCGTTTTTTCTCAGAACTTCCGAGGCAAGCAGTTTATTGGGCGGGGCATCTGCCACAATTCTTCCTTCCGATAGGACGATTACGCGATCAACATCGATTTCCAGCACATCTTCGAGACGATGCTCAATGATAACAACCGTGATGCCGCTTACCCGATGAATGCGGTCGATCAGCTGCATCGTCTGTTTTCCGGCCGCGGGATCCAGATTGGCAAGCGGTTCATCAAAAAGAAGAAGGCGGACAGGGTCAACCAAAACTCCGGCAAGCGACACCCTCTGCTTCTGCCCGCCTGACAGATCATGCGGCGACCGGTCAAGAAAAGCGTTCATTCCTACCCGAACCGCAGCCGTGCGAACCCTTTCCTTCATCTCTTCTTGAGCGACGGCATCGTTTTCCAGCGCAAATGCAATATCTTCTCCGACCGTCAGCCCGATAAATTGGGCATCCGTATCCTGGAGGACGGTCCCCACTGTTTTTGAGAGATCAAACAGGCTCCGGTCTCTTGTCTCATGCCCCATTACTTTAACCGATCCTTGCATTTCTCCCTTGTAAGAATTCGGAATCAGTCCATTCATGCAGTTTCCAAGCGTACTTTTCCCACATCCGGACGGACCGGCAATCAGTGCGATCTCCCCTTCAAAAATATCAAGATTCAGATCATGCAATGTAGGACTTTCCTGACTGACGTACTTGTAACTGAAGTTTTTAAATGAAACAATGGCTTTTTTCATAAGAATTCCTGACGTTTTTTCATAGATTTCACAGGTTGGAAATCACGCTTCTTTCTTAAGGCTCCCCTTTTTCGTTTGTGTTTTTGCATAAATCCAGATAAGCAATGTCCCGAAAATTCCGACAGTCACGATATCAAGGATCCCGGCAACAAATCCTTGAAGGAAGACTTTATTTGCCGGTTCACTATAAATAACGATATCAAGAACCGGCGCGATCAGAAACCATCCGACGGCCTGAGTCATTACCTGAGTGGCATTGAAGATCACAACCGATTTCCAATCAAAAATGCCTTCGGTTATTTTCAAACGGCTGCTAATTAAACCGAACCCTACGCCGACTAACGTCGAAACAATGACCCAGCTCCACCAGACTGATCCATATTGAAGGGCATCACCCAGCGAATGACCGATCAGGCCAATCAGTCCGCCGGCTACAGGTCCGTAAATGACCGCTATTAATGCAAGAAAAATGTATGAAAGCTGAATGGTTGTGTTCGGCACAATACCGGCAGGAATTGAAATATAGCGTAGGATAATAAAAATTGCAGCCCCGATGCCGATCGCGACAATCGTTCGGATGGATAACAGTTCCTTACTGCTTTTAGCTTTTACCATTTTTGTCAGCACTTCCTTCTCTTAAAATGAATGAATAAGTTCTAAAAAGGCCATTTGCGGGATACAGCTGTTTTAATGCGGAGCACGGGGACTCTTTCAGCCGGGGAAAACCGCCATTCCTAAATCATCCGTTCCTGCCGGTCATTTGATTATTCCGAATCATGTGTTCCCCCGATAACTTTACTCAGCAGCGGGCCTGGGAACGGCAGGCGATCGCGATTTTCTTTATTGTTGCAGTACCACCTCCTAAAAGTTATTCCGGAAAACTGTTAAAAAAGCTGTTTATCCCGTTTCCGCAGCATCACCTCCTTAAAGGCTGTTTTTCAAATAAACGGATCAACGGAAATTGGGGGCCTAAAACTGCCCTTGTATTTTCCTGAATGAAATGTGCCAGTTCGATCCCGTTCCGATGCTGTAAGCTTTGGCAAATGATCCCTGATTGATGGCGATTCCCATGTTTTGAAGAGAATTGACGTAGATCAGCGGCTCGCCGATCGCGACGGCGGCAAATGAACGGGCGAACGCCATCGTATTTTCATAAATATTCCGGGTATCGTTTCTGATGCTGACTTCAAGCCGCTCGCCTTGACGCACGTTGAGCTGGTGAAACAGGCCATGGCCGATGTTGGTCCAGAGATTGCCGAAACGCACGTCCAGCACATCAATCATTCCGGCGACACGGTTTTCTTTTTTGAAAGGCGGAACGATCGGCAGTTCGACAACCGAATCGGCCGGAACACGTTTTCCGAAATGATCGAAGTCAATGAGACCGGACGCCAGACGCGCCCCCGTATAGGCGTAAATGTCGCGGCCGAAAAATGTATAGGATTCTCCGGTATTCGGCAGTTTGTTAGCCTTTTCATCAAAGACACGCGCGCTTTCGATCCCGTCCATTTTTTTGATGTGTGTCAGAGTCCCGTTGTCCGGCGTGATGATATACTGGCCGCGCCGCGTTCTGGCTATAACGCTCCGCCGCGTCGATCCGACGCCCGGGTCGACGACCGAAACAAACACCGTTCCTCCAGGCCAATAGTCCACCGCCTGCCGCAGCCGGTACGACGCTTCCCACACGTTGTACTGAGGGATATCATGTGTCAGATCAAAAATCTTCAGCGTCGGATCCACCGTATTCGCTACCCCGTACATCGCACAGACAGCCCCGTCGACTAATCCGAAATCCGTTTGAAAAACCAGTGCTTTGCTCATTCCGTTCACCTTTCTTTATGAGTTTTCGTGCCGAACGACCGCCGGAATGTTCTGCAGCATGCCGTGCGATCCTTCCGCTCCGTTTCTGCCCGCACAAAAAAACCCCGTCCTTAACTTATTATGAAAGGACGAGGTTTTATTCACGTGGTACCACCTTTATTCACCGGCTATTCACATCGCCGGCCTCAGCGAGTACGGAAGCAGCCCGAGGCGCATTCGTATACTCCGGTTTTGATAACAAGAACCTTAACTTGTCGCGGCTTACTTCGTCTGGAAATACACTGTTCGGCAGCGCAGCTCGGAGGCCATGTTCGAAAGCCGTCTTTTGCTCCCTTGCACCGAACGGAGCTCTCTGCAGAAAAGCCGGACTCTCTACTTCTTCTCTTCATCGCTTTTATTTATGCGTTCTTAAAACTTATTTCAGTTATAATCCTATTCTTCCCAAAAATCAAGATATAAAATCGCTCTAAAAATGACGTTCCCCACCGAGCGCGGAACATGGCCTCAATGAGATCACGGATGTCGTACACTGTGCACTCGGCCCAATCTGTGGAAGCTGAATGTCCTTTTCCGATCCAGATTGAAACGGATCGTCTTATCAAATAAAAGAATGAAGTAGCCCATGCAAAGAAAACTGATGGCTGTTCCGAGACTGATTCCGATCAGACGATGGCGGATGATGCCTGCTGCCAGCCCGAATAAAAGCGGGACGCCAAGCGAGATCCGCTGCGCGAGCACGACATTTCCGTGAAGATATTTATCACGCAAAATCTTCAGCAGGTCATCAAACGGATGGAGGACAAGATTAACCCGAAAATAGATCGACAGCGCGGCAGCGATGCACATCACGCCGATGACGCAAACGGCGATCCGGAGAAAAAGGCCGTTGATAGCGATAGACTGCATAACAAACAGCCAGCCGTCGATCACATAGCCGAACGAAAGGACATAAAGAAAATTATATACGTCCTTCATCCGATTCCAGCGCCGGCGCAGCAAATCGTCCGCAATCAAAGCGATAAAACCGATAATAATCAGTGCATTGCCGACCGTTATTCCAAGCATGTCGGACAGATTAAGCCCCGCGGCTGTCCAGGGTGCGGAACCCAGGGCGGCCTTGACGGTCAGGGCATTCCCAAAAGCATTCAGCAACACCGACAGGCACAGCAGAACAATTCCTTTTGCCATCTAATCGATAAGCCCCCAAAATTTATTAAACTTTTTTCCATTGTATGAGCGGACAAAGAGACGGTTACCGGTATCTGCCCCCTCAGCAGGAAGGCTGCGTACGGCGGTTTTCCTCCATTCGTTATACATCACCCGCACCCGGATTGCACAATTTCTGCTCCGATTCGATTCCTCAAAGAGCACGGATCTGACCAATTGGCAAGGAAAATCATTTTCTTTTCATGCAACAATCATTCTATCAGCCTGCCGGAAAAAGTCACGACTTTTTTATAAATTTTTTTCAGCAGCCTGCACTTGGCCGCCCATCCCTGCGGATTACCGCCCGTCTATGCTCTCTTCGGGGGAAAACGCCGATTATTCCTGCAATCGTGAAAAAAAGTGCACCGCCGTAAAACCGAAAACAGATCAAAATTCTAGGCAGGGGATCCCGACTGGCCTCGATGTCTGCCGGACGCCCATCTCAGACCGTTTTTTCTTTAATCCGGGCACATTTTTCAACAAAGCAGCGGAATAAGTGATTCATTAACGCATCTCCGCCTGCCGCCATCGATTCCGGATGCCATTGAATGCCCAGAATCCGGTCATTATTTACATGTTCGGCCGCCTCAATGATCCCGTCGGGGGCGAAAGCAACTGCCCGAAGCTCGGCAGCCAGCGTTTTGATCGCCTGGTGATGCAGACTGTTGACATACAGCGTCTTCCTGCCGTTCAGCAGAGTAAAAAGGCGGCTGTCTTCCAGCACCCGCACGCTGTGGCTCGTTTTCGTCCGCGGCACTTTCTGAGTATGCTGCAAAGCCTGTTTCATTTCGGAAGGGAGATCCTGAATCAGTGTCCCGCCGAATGCGACATTCATGACCTGGAGGCCGCGGCAAATCCCGAATACCGGTTTGCCTGCTGCGATCACCCTTCTCATAAGAAGCAGTTCGGATGCATCCCGTTCCGTATCAAATGCATAGATCTGCGGAGACGGCGACTCCCCATAAAATCTCGGATCGACATCGCTGCCGCCGCTGAAAAGGAATCCGTCGCACAGGCCCTCATAGTTCTCAGTCACGTTATCCGGAGCAATCGGCAGAATGATCGGAACAGCTCCCGCCGAAATCAGCGACTTTACATAATCTTCATGAGTATAGGGGCCCTGAACAAAATCATTTTTCTTCATAAATCCACAGGTAACACCGACGATCGGCCGGTCACTCATAGTCCATCTCTCCCACTTCCATAAAAAGCTTTTAGCAACAATATAGTGGACTTTTTATGCAGCGTCAATTAGGAAACATATTTATCCCATTAGAATACTGAGCTTTTCGGGATTCATTCAAAATCATTTATCGAGATTGCCAAGCTCATACATCGCATCTGCATAGATGGCTGCAGCCAGCAGCAGATCGTCTACTCTCACATGTTCATCAACCTGATGGCCGGTATATGGATAATTCGGCATGCAGGCGCCGAAAGCCACTCCCGCGTCAAGATACTGGGCGTAGGTCCCGCCTCCCGAAGTCAGCAGTTTAACATTCTTTTCCCCGGTATGATCTTCATATACTTGCTTCAGGATCTGCACGCCGCGATGCTTCGGATCCACATACAGCGGTTTTTCTGTCCCAAGTTCGCCGACAGACAGGCCCAGTTTCTCAACGGACGCCGTCAGTGTCCCGGCAATCTGATCAAGCGGAGCCTTGATCGGGCAGCGGATATCCAGTGAGATGGTGCCGCCGCCTGCCTGATTGTACCGCACAAGACCTGCATTGACCGTCAGCTCACCGGAAATATCGTCTCGGAAGGCAATGCCCAGCCGTTTGCCGGCAAAATCGCCGCTCAGCGTTTCGGCAAGAAAAGCGATAAACGCTCTTTCAGAATGGGAAAACGGAAGATCAGCAAGCGCTCCGGCAAGCAGAAAAGCCGCGTTCACACCGTTCGCCGGCTCCGATCCGTGCGCCGATTTCCCCTTGACCGTCAGCTTCAGGCCGTTCGCCTGTGTTTCGACTGAAAAAGCAATTTGTTTTTCTTTCAAATAATTTTGAGCGGCAGCCAGCCATTTTTCGGCTTCCGCCCCGGTCAGCACGGCATAGGCGTAATCCGGAACCATGTTGACCCGCTCGCCGGAATAAAAAGCGGACAGATGCACCGGCGCCGCCTCCTCCTTCGCCGCCAGATCAATGCGTATGTGGATCCGCCCCTTCTCGGCAAAAATCAGCGGAAACTCGGCATCCGGCGCAAAACCGAACAGAGACATCGGTTCAAGTTCATTGTATTTAACCATGCACGCACAGCCGCTCTCTTCATCGGTACCAATCACCAGGCGGATCCTGTTTTTAATCGGCAGCCCCGAATCTCTCAAGGATTTCAGCGCGTAATACGCCGCCATTGTCGGTCCTTTATCATCAATCGCGCCGCGGGCGTAAAGCGTGCCGTTTTCCACGTAGCCCGAAAAAGGATCATGCGCCCATTTGCCGGTCGCCGGAACCACATCGACATGCCCGAGGACGGCAATATAATCCTCCGCGTCTTCAGGACCGTATTCAATGAACCCCGCGTAGCCCTGCAGGTTCTTTGTCCTGAAACCGTCGCGCTTTCCAAGCTCCAGCATTTTTTCCAGAGCTTCAAGCGGCCCGGGCCCGAATGGTGCACCTTCCTTGGCTGCCGCGGCATCCTTTGTACTTTTAATCGCCAGCAGCGACCCCAGATCATCGAGAAAATCTTTTTTATCAAATGTAGCTTTGACAGTACCGCTCATGATTAACGCATCCTTTAGCAAAAATTTACGATATTTCCTGATATAGAAACATTCTAGCACAAAAATTTTATCAGAGGAAAGCGCCGATCCCGGTAAAGCCTGTGAAAGATATGTGAAGCGTCAGCCGACACCCCTGGGCAAAAGTGAATGAAACCGTGCCGATTTATCCAGGACCCACGGCAACGATCAACAGCTTAACAGCCGATAAAGCGCGGCGACGGTCGATAAAACTTCGACGACGACCGATAAACTTGGCCCAACGACCGTTAAAGCGAACTTGGCCGATAGACTCGCGAATCCCGTCGGTAAAAGTCCATATTCGGCTGGTAGACCCGCGAATCCCGCCGGTAGAACCCCATATTTGGCCGGTAAACCTGCAAATCTCGCCGGTAGAGCCGCAATTCCCGCCGTAAAAGCCCATATTCGGCCGGTAAACCTGCAATTCCCGCCGGTAAAAGCCCATATTCGGCCGGTAGAAGCCCTAACTTTGAATTCCGGCAACGGCCGATAAAGCCGCGAGAAATGTCGTTCAGCAGTAGATTCGACCGGGGGGCGTTGTTTTACCGAACGATCGCCCGCCGTGACCGCATCGCTCCAAGCGAAAGCGCCTTTTTAAAGTAAAAGTTCTCCTTTACTCTCTGCCGGCGGCCGATCATCCTCCCAAAAGTGCTATCGCCCCGGCAGATGGACTTTTCCCGCTGAGCGGCAATTGATCGCGCAACCCGCCGTTTTAGACCCGCCGGCAGTTACCCTGGGCAGCACGGCTTACAGTCTCTGCTGCACGGCCCGCAGCAAATTTTCGCCGTCAAGCAAAGCGGCCGTCAATCCCGGGCGCGTAAAACAAAAAGCGCTGCAACCGGATCATGCAGCGCTTTCTCTCTTCTCGATCATTGTTCCTTCCAATCGTCCGCCGGCTCAGCTTCTGATGAAGGAACAGTTTTCCACAATTTCTTCCCACTTCATATATTTTCGCTTGATATCTTCTTCGATCAGCTGACTGCCTATCTGAACCTCGATCAGCTCCATCGGATCATCCGCTTTGATCGCGTGCATTGTTTCAGCGGGGACGATCACAACATCCCCCGGCTTGATCGGACGAATAACGCCGTTCGCCGCATACTGCCCGCACCCCTTCACAACCGTCCAGACTTCCTGGCGCATGTGATGGCAGTGATAACTGATGTTTTCCCCTGGCTTGATCTTGATTTTTTTCGTCAGTACTTCCTCTTCGTCTTTTTCATAGCTTGTATAATCCAGCACCCTGTATGAACCCCAGTGCCGTTCCTCATACATCGGCCGCTGGTCGAATCCTTTCATAACCTCTTTGATCCTCGGGCTCTGCTCTTTGTCCGAAACAAGAATCCCGTCCGGGCTGACGGCGACAACCGCATTGGAAATGCCGAGTACCGTGACCGGAAGATCCAGTTCATTGATCAGGTGCGTGTTCTCCGAATCTTGGCTGATAATCCCCTTGCCGATCTGATTCGTCGCCATCTCTTCGGTCAGCGTACTCCAGGTACCCAGGTCTTTCCAGAATCCGTCATACGGCAGGGCAACAATATTCTTCGCTTTTTCCACGACGGCATAATCGAAGCTGATTTTCGGCAGCCTGTTAAATTGTTTCAGCAGCTCATCATAGTGAACGGGCAGGTTCAGGGCTGCAAGTTTTGAGATCATATAATCGAGTTTGAAGGCAAATACACCGCAGTTCCACAGAGCAGACTCGGCGATCAGCTTTCGGGCCTGTTCTTCTTCCGGCTTTTCCGTAAAATGATCAACCTGTATATAGTCGTGATTTTCCTTCTTTACAGGCACGATGTATCCGTACTTTTCCGATGGGTAGGTCGGTTTAACCCCCATCAGCGCCAAATCGGCATTTGTACGGTCAAGCAGCTTTTCCAGATCCTGAATCCGTCTGAAAAACGCCGTATCCACATAAGGATCGACCGGCAGTACCGCCACCACATCGTCAAGGCTTGCTCCCGTACGTGTATACAGATATGAAGCAGCGAGGGCGATGGCCGGGAACGTATCCCGCCTCTCAGGCTCGACAATCAGCGGTACATCCCGGCCAAGCTGATTCTGAAGCATCTCCACCTGGCTCCGGCCCGTTGCAATCACGGTTGAACCGGCAAGCCCGACTTCGCAAAGCTGTCCGTAGACCCGCTGAACCATGGACGACAAACGCTCCTGATGATTTTCAAGTACCCTTAGAAATTGTTTAGAACGCGCATCGTTGGACAATGGCCACAGCCGTTTTCCCGATCCGCCGGATAAAAGTACCAAACGCATATTGACCTCTTCCTCTCCCTATCCAATACCTATACCATTATACAGGCAGTACCCTATTAGTCCTATTATGACATGGAGGCCGGAGGATAATCAATATGGTATCCCGTGACAACGCCCCGAAGAGATTCAGTGTCAGAAGCCCCTGGAAAAATTCTGTAAAAATGATACAGGATTTTTTTAATGATCATCGGAAAATGTTTTCACATGGCTGCGCGATCATTTTTTACGTCTTAAAAGGCCTGAAACCTGCATTTCTGTGTTTTTATACCAAAGTCATGAAAAATCCTGATGTTGAGGCATTTTTTAAGCAATAGCAACTGTACTGTACCAACAAAGCAGGAGGAGTTTAGCTCGGAGACCTTGTTGATGCGGGTCACCTTGTTATAATTTTTCGGGAATCCGGCCTGAAAAGGGCTGCTTTTGGATTGGCCCAGTCAAAAATCAGGCAGGGAGCGGGAACACTGTACAGGGTGTGTGCAGGCATTAGAGCCTGCGCGCACACATTCAGTCGGCCTTATAAAATGCCGCATTTTTGTCGTATTCATACCCGTTTTACAGAAGAACATTGGGACCCGTCTTCCGCCACCGGTTTTTCGGCATACTCCCGATTGTATGCTATGTTTGAACACGCCCTTGTTTAGATCGATTAATCATACGAAATCCCATATCCCATTTTGACGTGTCCACTATTTAGGCAAACTTTATAACAGCTATTTCAGCGGATTCATGACTCGTTTGTTTCAGATCCGCATAAACGGCGGGATACGCCGGTCCCGCAGATTACGGATTGAACGTTTCTTTTAAAACTTTTACGTCTCTCGCGGCCAGCGTTATCAGCTGTTTTTCGCGAGTTCCTGTCAGCAGATCTTCATATTCTCCTTCAAGCACAAACCGCTTTTCCTGATCCGTATGGTTAAGAATAAAATAATATCCTGCTGTTTTACTTTCCCTGACTGTTACTTCCACGCCTTCGGGAACAGCCATCGGCGGCGCCAGCCGAACATCTGCAACAATGCCGCGGATCAGCTTTTTTAAATAGGCTTCTTCGGGATCGGTGCCGACATAAAAAGCACGTCCGTTGCCGTAGACATGTTCCGTCACGGCCGGCATCCCCGCCAGATAGCCTTCTTTAAAACGGGCAAGCACCTGGGCCTCTTTTAAATGAATCACTTCTTCCCAGATCCGAATCGCCGCGTCGCCCCACGGTGTCGCGATCCGATGGCTCTGCCCTTTCTTCATCGGAGCAAACTCCTCCACGTAGATACCCAGTGCATCTTTATAGGCACCCGGATAGCCGCCGAGATAAATCCGGTCCTCTTTATCGACGATACCGCTGAAGAAATTAGTCACAAAGGTCCCGCCGCTCTGCACAAAATCCCTGACACGATCGCCAAAAGTCCGGGAGACCTGATAACTTGCCGGTGCGAAGACAATTTTATAGTGTTTCAGGTCTTCATCCGGAGAAATAAAGTCAACGGCGATATTCAGCTGATGCAGCACGCGGTAGTAATCGATCAGCTGATCGGGGTATTTTACCAGATTAGAAGGTTTAGAATCCAGTTCAAGTGCCCACCAGTTTTCCCAGTCAAAAACAATGGCCGCTTCGGCGCGGAATTTCGTTCCCACAAGTTCTCTGCATTTTTTCAATTCCTGGCCCAGTTCAACAATTTCCCGGAAAACACGGCTGTTCTGATCATTGGAGTGCGGCACCATGCCGCTGTGAAACTTTTCCGCGCCGCCCTGAGAAGCGCGCCATTGAAAGAACATGATCCCGTCCGCACCGTGAGCAACCGCTTCATAGCTCCAGAGACGCATCTGTCCCGGCGTCTTGACCGCGTTCTGCCCGCGCCAGTTGACCGCGCCCGGTGCCTGCTCCATCAGCAGGAAGGGCTGCTTTTTCAAGCTTCTTGTCAGGTCGTGGGCCATGAAATGCAGGTAGGGAGTCTCTTCATAAGGATCGGGATAAGCATCCCACGTCACCAGATCCATTTCCTTCGCCCATTTAAATCCGTTAACCGGTTTGTGCAGCCCCATCAGATTCGTCATCACCGGAATCTGCGGTGTATATTGTCTGATGACATCGCGCTCTGCCTTGAAGAGACTTAAGATAGAATCATTCATAAAACGTCTGTAATCCAGCTGCTGGTTGGGATTATGATGCGTCGGCATTTTCCCGGGAAGGTTAATCTCTTCCCAGTCATAATAGCGCTGGCTCCAGAAATCGGTCGACCAGCTTCTGTTTAAGGCAGCAATCGACCGATACTTTTCCCGCAGCCAGGTCCGAAAGGCCGCACGGCATGTGCCGCAGTAGCATTCAAAAACATGGCAGCCGAACTCATTATTAACGTGCCACATCGCAAGTGCGGGATGGTCGCGGTAGCGCCGCGCAATCTGATCGACGAGTGCCCGGGCCAGCCGCCTGTAATCGCGGCTGTTCGGGCAATAATGCTGGCGCGACCCCGGCAGCAGATGCACACCGTTGATGTCAACCGGAAGCGACTGCGGATATTTCCGGGCCAGCCATGCCGGCGGCGCTGCTGTAGCGGTAGCCAGATCGGCGGCGATATGATTGTCTGCCAGCATATCCATGATTTTATCCAGCGTGCTGAAGTCATAGATGTCCTCATCCGGCTGCAAGAGCGCCCAGCTGAAAATATTCACGCTGACGTAATTGACACCGGCTTTCTTCATCAGGCGCATATCTTCTCGCCATACCGATTCATCCCATTGCTCCGGATTATAATCCCCGCCGTAATAAAAGTTGAGCTGTTTTTTCATATGACTCCCCTCCCTGATACAAAGCGTCGAACATTATATTGATCAATGCAATGAAACTTCCGACCGGCAGATTTTTTCATAAACAGCATTAAAATAGACCGCGACCTCAATTTGACTTCTATGATACGGAAGATGTTATTGTCATGCATGTACATGGTCCCGAATCATTTTACAAGTTAAAGAATAGCTGTTTTCTACCGCAAAATATCAGTAGATAAAAAAAGTGCACATCGGAGGAATACAAATGAAGCCTGCAGCCAAATTTTTATTAACTTCAACGGCGGGCGCTGCCGGAGCACTGGCCGCCGTCGGTGTATATTTATCAAACAAAATTATGTACTACAAAAAAAGTACGGAAGAAAAAATTATCGAGTCGGAAACAAAAACGCACCGCTTTTTTTCTATGCGCGACTTCGAAGCTCAGAACAAGGAAGTCATTTCGTTTGAATCGCCGTTCGGCTATCGCATTCACGGCTATTATATCCCCGCCTATCCTTCAGGTTCAAAAAAATTCATGATTTTCTGCCACGGGGTGACCGTCAGCCTGCTGACTTCCATCAAGTACGCCAAACTGTTTCTCAACCGCGGTTTCAACGTTGTCCTCTATGATGAACGCCGCCACGGCCGGACAGGCGGCAGGACCAGCAGCTACGGCTATTATGAAAAAGACGACCTTGCCGCAGTTGTCCGCTGGGTCCATCAGCGGTTCGGCGAAGACATTCTGCTCGGCATTCACGGCGAATCAATGGGGGCGGCAACATTGCTTCAGTACGCCGGCCTTGTGGAGGACAGCGCCGATTTTTATATTGCCGACTGCCCTTTTTCCGATTTTACCGATGAGCTTCGCTATCTGCTGAAAAACGACTATCATCTGCCTGAATGGCCGATTCTGCCTGTCACTGCACTGTTCCTGAGGCTCCGGGACGGCTACAGCCTGAGCCGCGTTTCGCCGCTTCTCGGCGTGCCGAATATTAAGCATCCCGTTCTCTTTATCCACAGTAAAAATGACCCGTTCATACCGGCCGGAATGACCGAGAAACTCTATCAGGCCAAAGCAGATAAGAAGCAGCTGTTCATCGCTGAAAACGGCGGCCACGCCTGCTCCTATTCGGATAATCCGGAAGCTTATGAGAAAGTGCTCGACCGCTTTCTCAAGGAATATGTGCCTGAGATGGCATGAATGCGCCGTTTATATCGACCCATGTCCCGCTAAAAACTTTCCGGTCATACTTTTCGGATGGGCTGCTATCTGAGCAGGCGTGCCGGCGGCGATAATTTCCCCGCCGTCCGGACCGCCGCCGGGACCGATGTCAATGACATAATCGGCGCTCGCGATCATATCCGGATCATGATCGATAAACAAAATCGTGGACCCGTTCGACAGCAGCCGGTTAAGCACGCCGAGCAAAGTCTCTACGTCCTTCGGATGAAGACCGGTGCTCGGCTCATCAAGCACATAGAGTGTATCCGGGCGGCTGTGCCGCAGCTCCCCCGCAAGCTTGATCCGCTGAGCCTCACCCCCGGACAATCCGGGAGTGGGTTCCCCAAGGCGCAGATAGCCGAGGCCGACATCATGAAGCATTTTCAGTCCGGAGGCAAGGGCGGGAACATCCGCAAAAAAGGCAAGTGCCTCATCGACATTCATCCGCAGGACATCCGCAATCGATTTCTCTTTATATGCCACTTCCAGTGTCTCTTTTTTGTAGCGTGTGCCTCCGCATTGCGGACACTGCACCCGTTCCTCCGGAAGATACTGCATATCAAGCGACATTTCGCCCCGTCCCTCACACGCATCGCAGCGTCCGCCCGCTACATTGAACGAAAACCGGCTGGCCGCCCAGCCTCGCCGGAGGGCGGCGGCAGTCGAAGCAAAGAGAGATCTGATGTCGTCAAACAGCCCCGTATACGTGGCGGGCGTTGAACGCGAGTTGCGTCCGATCGGAGTCGAATCCACCGTCAGCACACGCCTGATTTTCTCCCAGCCCGACAGCCGGCCGATACAATCCGGCAGATTCCTGCCTGATAAAGCCGATCGGACAGCCGGCACCAGGCTCTCCAAAACAAGCGCCGTTTTTCCCGCTCCGGAAACGCCGGTCACGGCAGTCATCCGATTCAACGGAAACCTTGCCGAAACATCATGCAGATTATGAAGGTTCACACCCGAAATGGCTAAGAAATTTTCTTTATCGAGCGGAAGGGGCCGGCGGGCGCGGACCGATCGTTTCCCGGACAGATAGGCCCCCGTCAATGAAGCGGCATTCGCCGCAAGTTGATCAGGCGTTCCTGAGGCGACTAAAGCCCCTCCGTCTTCTCCCGCTCCCGGACCCATTTCTATGACATAATCCGAATCGCGTATAATTTCCATATTGTGATCAACAACGACCAGGCTGTTCCCGTTCTCTACCATACGGTGCATGATCTTCTGCAGGCCGACAACATTGGCCGGATGAAGGCCGATAGACGGTTCGTCCAGAATGTAAAGAATACCTGTCGAACGGGCTGCCGCCGTTTCCGTCAGTTCGAGCCGCTGCCGTTCTCCCGTCGACAGCGTCGCTCCGGACCGATCCAGAGTCAGGTAGCCGACGCCCAGCTCCAGCAGCGGGGCAATCTCATGGCGCAATTTGTCCGTCAGCCGGGCGGCAACGGATTGCACGGAGACAGGGACGCTTTCGGGCACCTCCTCTGCAAACCGATCCATCTCAAGCAGGGAAAGAGCCGACGCCTCGGCAATGTTTTTCCCGGATAGTGTGGTTCTGAGCGCTTCCGGGCGCAGACGCGTCCCGCCGCAAACATCGCACGGCCGAACAGTGAGGAATTTCTTCATTCTTGCATATCTGATTTGATGTTTATCGTTCGCCAGCGCCTGTCTGACTGCATCGACAGCATTATCATAGACAAAGGTGATCGGATATTCATCACCCGTTTCCCGGTTGTGAAAAATCAGCGGCCGTTTCGTCCTTTTGCCGTCAAGGACGATCTTCCGCTCTTTTTCCGACAGATCTTTCCAGGGAACATTCGTCCGCACACCGAGCTGAGCCGCTATTCTGACAAGATAGCCGCGGCCGGCGGCACGCCAGGAAGCAACCGCCCCCTGTTGCAGCGTGCGTTCCGGATCCGGAACGACGAGCGAGCGGTCCACTTCGGACCGTTCACCCAATCCGCCGCATACGGGACACGCGCCGAGCGCCGAATTGAATGAAAAAGATTCCGCGCTCGGAAGCGTAAAGCGGACCCCGCATACCGGACAAATCACTTCTTCTCTGAGAATCGACTCTAATACCGGCGGCACTTGATGACCGTTCGGACAGCGATGTGTCCCGATCCGGGAAAAAATCAGCCTCAGCAGATTGTAAATCTCGGTGATCGTCCCGACCGTACTGCGCCGGCCGGGAATCGGCGGACGCTGCCGCAGCGCAAGTGCCGGCGGCAGGAAGTCGATTCGTTCAACTGCCGGCCGTTCCGCCTGATGAATTTTCCGTCTTGTAAACGCAGACAGGCCTTCCAGATAACGCCGGCTTCCCTCGGCATAAAGCACCCCCATCGCAAGCGACGACTTCCCCGATCCGGAGACGCCGGCAATCGTCACCAGCTTTCTCAGCGGTACATGCAGTGAGATATTCTTCAGATTGTTTGTGCGGGCTCCGTATATATCAATGCTTTCAGGTTGATTGTCCATCGATTGCTTCATCACTTTTCGTTGCAGGATTTAAAAAAGCCGCGTGTATTCAAACATTTGCCATCGAAACCGAAGATGCGGACCCTTTAAGGCGGCGTGAGGGCCGTGAGTGTCCGGCTGCAGCGATTGCGGCGGCAATATAGAAGCGAAGGCTCAGCAAAAGCCGCGAGCATCCAGCCGGTTGAAACCAGACTTGAAGATGGGGGCCGTGTGTATCCGGTCAGTCGAAACCCCCTGTTTCCTTATTTTATCACTCTCATTTTCTTTTTAAATTCACATGCCGTCCGGTTCATTTGCGTCTTTTAAATTTCTAATGAATGGTACGAGCCACCGGGAAAAGGCTCTTTTTTTTACGAATCACAGACTCGCATTATTGTAAAAGATTTTTTCATCTGGCCGAAAAAAGTAAAATGATGTCGATACCCAATATTGACGGACACTCTTCTCCACCCCTGCACCCTCATTTCCGGGAAGCCTCTGAACAAAGCGACTGAACGGATCCCTGACAGCTCGACTGAGCAGCGGCACATTTGTCCGAACTATGAAATCCCGAAATTCTCAGGAAAGTGAAGGCACGGACCACTTAATTTAGGCAGGGCGATGATCTTCAGTTGTTGATTCGTTATTGAACTTCAGGACAGCCAAGCTTTTCTTAGAATGAAGTTTATCCGTCTTACTTACGGCAAAAATCGGAGCGGCCTGAAAAAACCGCTCCGATACTAGATAAAACTCTTTGATTGCAACAGCTAAAACACTGCCGCCGACGGTTTCCGGAACAAAGGCGCAGTTTCCCCGGATTTCACGTGATCGGCAGTTTCTATTGGCACCGTTTACACTTTCTTTTACGAAATATTTTCTATCTATTCTTCATCATTCGGAAAGGATATCGGATTCATTTCCGTGACGACGTGTTTATCGATTGACAATTGGCTGTTATCATCCAAAGAATCCTCATTTGTTTTAGTGCTTTTGACGATGATCGTGAAGATCACAGCAAGGATGAGTGAGATAGCCATAAACATGTAGGACGCGGAAAAGCCTCCGGTCACCCCGTTAAGAAATCCTACGAAATAGGCCCCGACAAACGATCCCAGAGCCCCCATGCTGTTGACCAGTGCCATTGCACCGCCTGCCACGTTCCTCGGCAGCAGTTCTGGAACGATGGCAAAGAACGGTCCGTATGGCGCATACATAGCCCCGCCGGCGACAACCATCAGCGTGAACGACAGCCAGAAACTGGACGGCCCGACAAGATAGGATGCGTAGAAAGCAACAGCACCGATAAGTAGAAACGGCCAGACAAACGCTTTCCTTTTCAGCAGTTTATCTGAGAAATAGGAAGCGACAACCATCAGAACGGCTGCCAGAAGGTAGGGCAATGAAGACAGCCAGCCCGTTTCAACAATGTTGATATGCGGTGCCGCTTTGATAATCGACGGCAGCCACATGACAAATCCATACACGCCAATGCTCCAGAAAAAGTACTGCAGGCAAAGGTAAACAACCGCTTTCTGTTTGAAAGCCTCCCTGAAATTCGGCACAGCTTTAAAACCTTTCTGCTCTTTAATCAACTCATCGTTCAGAACCCTTTTCTCACTGTCTTTCAGCCAACGTGCCTGATTTGGCTTGTCATCCACTAATTTCCACCAGATAAACGCCCATATGATGGAGGGAAAGCCTTCAAGAATGAACATCCAGCGCCAGCCCAGACTGTTCAGAAGATATCCGGACACAACAGACATCCAGAGTATGGTAATCGGATTGCCTAAAATCAAAAATGTATTTGCACGTGAACGCTCTTCATTCGTAAACCAGTGACTTAAGAAAATTAACATGGCGGGCATAATGGCTGCTTCGACAATACCAAGAAGAAAACGTATGGCGAAGAGCATGTAAATGTTCGTCACGACACCGATCAGGCTGCCAAGGATGCCCCAGATAATCAGTGACCAGAAAACCAGCTTCTTTGCACTGCGCTTTTCCGCATATCCGGCGCTTGGCACCTGGAAAAAGAAATAGCCGAGAAAGAACAATGCTCCAAGGAGAGAAGTCATACCTGCTGTAATATTCAAATCTTTCGCCATGCCCGATGCAGCCCCAAAACTATAATTGGCCCGATCCAAATAGGCAAGGCTGTAAGTGATAAAAACAACGGGTATCAATCGGAACCATCGGACGGGCGGCAATGAATTCGCTTTCATTTCAATCTGCCTCTTTCCCTAAAATTGTTTAATGACCAGACATATGCTGAGCTTTTCAAGATACGCAAAATATGACCTGACATCTGAAAGGATCTTTCCAACTTATCCCTGCAATCTGTCTCCGGCATGGAAGCGATAATGTTTTTATTTTTCAAGGTAAAGACAAAGACAGACCATCTATATATTAAGAAGGTTTTGTTAACGTTTACATTTATATCAGGCAAAGGATGCCGCGCCAACTGGTTGCTTCTCATTCAAAAATATCTCTTGGAACGTGATTCAGGAGAACACATGATATGATGCCGTCAGCGTTAGATCAAACATTTATCGCTTAAATTTTTCAGGGCTGCCACTGTTTCCGGAATTGAACGATATAGTCTCAGAGATATGAGCACGGCATGTTCCGGTGTGAAGCCTTATTCCACCGGCATGCGGCCGGCCGGTTCGTTCTTTTCCGCGTCCGTCAGGATGGAATAGCCGAGCGCCCGGATATCTTTATTGAACCCCTTGACTGTATCCAGCGAGACCTGTTCGAGCGGTTTGCCGACCTTCTTCAGTTTTTCGATAATGGCCGGCGTGCAGGTGATGATATCGACGCCGAGCCGGTCCGCCTCATAGACGTTGAACAGTTCACGCGAGCTGGCCCAGAGCAGATTCGCTCCCTTTTTCGTCCGGCAGATCCCGACGGACTTTTTCATGTATGGAATCGGATCGCGCCCCGTATCGGCAATGCGGCCGGCAAAGACGGACACGATGTTCTCAACCTCCGGATTGAGTGCTTCGACGGCCGCCTCGACCTGTTCCGTCGTCAGAATCGCCGTGATATTCAGCGAATAGCCCTTGTCGTCCAGCCTGCGGATCAGCGGCACGGACGATTCGCCCTTCGTATTCGTAATCGGAATCTTGATGAAGACATTCGGACCGAAAGTGTGGATTTTCTCCGCCTCTTTTTCAATCGACGCAAACTAGTCGGCAAACACTTCAAAAGACAGCGGCAGATCGGGAATCTTTTCAACGACTTCTTTGGCAAAGGCCACATAATCCTGAACGCCCGCCTTTTTCATCAGGCTCGGATTGGTCGTAAACCCGGAAACAAAACCGGCCCGATAGGCGGAAAGCATATCGTCCAGCACGGCTCCGTCCGCGTAAATTTTCACTTTCAGATCATTGTCCATGATCAGTTCCTCCCAAAATAAAGTTTCTATTGGAAAAAAAGCAGAATTTGTATGGTGAAAACCAATCGCCGTTTATTCGACGTTGGTGTGCATTTTGGCGGCGTCTTCCTCGGACGTATGATCGCGCCGGCTCAGCTTCAGGCAAAGCGCGTCAAGCGTAATGTGAACTGCCTGATCAAAAAGCGAGCTGAGCAGCTGGATCGATTTTCGGTCCCGGTCGTTTTTCGTTGCACCGGGAACAACGATCGTACAGTCGGCCAGTTCGGCAAGCGGAGAATCCGGCTTGCTTGTCGCAGCGATGATCGTCAGGCCTTTTGCTTTCGCCGCTTTTGTGTCATTGACAATGTTTTTCGTCTTCCCGGAACCGGAAACCGCAAAGTAAACATCTCCCTTCGCGATGGCGGGTGAAATCGTCTCACCGATTGCGTATGAGGTATAGCCGATGTGCATCAGCCTCATCGCGAATCCCTTGGCCTGGAATCCGCTCCGGCCGGAGCCGTCGACAAAAATCCGCCTGTTCTTATTCAGAAAAGTCATTGCCCGCTCTAATTGGCTTTCATCCACCTGACGAATCACATCTTTAATTTCATTCACAATTAAATCAAGCGTTCTCAATTTTATGCCATCGCCTTTCTGAAATTTTGTGCGGCTAAAGCCATATCACCGGCCTTCGTGATCCCCGAACCGACAATCACGATTTCGGGAGAAGACTCCCTCATTTTTTCGATGCCCTCTAAATTAATGCCTCCGGCAATCGCAATTCTCCGGATAGACGGAAAATGCTTTTTAAAAGCCAGAATGTCTCCGTTCGGATCGGCAGTTGCGCCTTTATCCACCGAAGCGTGCAGACAGTAAATCGCATTTGGAAAATCGGTGATCCGATCGATCGTTTCAGGCGCACACTCGAGAAGATCGATCATCATTTCATGGCCGGTCTGCTCTGCAACCCGATAACATTTTTCAATTGTCGCGACTGATGACGCTCCCATCACGGTCAGGATATCCGCACCGCTTTGATAGCCCCGGTAAAATTCATAGTCGCCTTCGTCAATCGTCTTCATGTCTCCCAGCAAGGGGGTACCCGGCGCCGCCTTTTTCAGCACGGCAAGCGCCTGAACACCATAGTCCTTGATTAAAGAGGTCCCGGCTTCAAGAATATCTGAATAGGGGGCCAGTTTTTTAATCAATGATTCAGCCTGATCAAGGGAAACGCGGTCAATTGCAACTTGTAGTTTCAACGGTCTTTCACCTTCTCTACACATGTCATGGTTTTTCCTGACGAAGCCAGTTTCAGATAACGTCAAAGGTCTCCTCGTCGTTTGATTTTACGGGTATGATAGATTTTGTCACGTTTCCCTTTATGAATCTGTCAAGCTGCCCGCGGTCTGGAAGTCCCTCATTATCACTGATATGCTGCACCTGAATCGCACCGATCGCATTGCTGCGCTGCAAAAGTTCGCGGTCCGGGAGATGTTCGAGCAGCCCGGTAATCACGCCAACCGCAAATCCATCGCCCGCGCCGACTGTGTCAACAACGTGATCGATTTTAAAACTCGGGACAATGGTTTCAGCGAATGCGCCGTCCCGATGTCTCTTTTTGCGGTACGAGCCGGAATCCCCCAGCTTGATAATCACATCTTTGGTCCCCTTTTTTAGATAAAAATCGGCAATTTCCTCTTTTGTCTTTTTTCCGGTGAGCCGTTTGCCTTCTCTGAATCCCGGAAGAACGACGTCGCATAGACCGGCCAGCTGATTGATTCTCGCCGTCATGGCCGCTTCGCCTTTCCAAAGGGCCGGGCGAAGGTTTGGGTCAAACGTGGTCAGCAGGTGATATTCACGCGCTTTTTGGATCAGCTCCAGAGCGGCCTCGAAGGTTTCAGGGCTGAGAGCCGGAAAGATGCCCGTCATATGAAGCACTTTTACTCCCGAAAAGTCAATTCGATCAATGTCATCTGGAGACATTCCTGAGGCGGCTGATCCTTTTCTGAAATAGACGACTTCCGGATCCCCGGCATCGTTCTTGCTTTTTAACTGAAATCCCGTCGGACGGCCGGAGAGAACCGAAACTTCCCCAGTTCCGACACCTTCATGTTTCAAGAAAGACCTGATATATCGGCCGAACGGATCATCACCGACCCGGCTGATCAGCGACACACTGTGTCTAAGCCGTGAAACACCGATTGCTACATTGACTTCGGCGCCTGCGATATATCTCGTATAATGCTGTACCTCGCTCAACTCGCCCTTCTGATCCGCAACAAACATAACCATCGGTTCACCGATCGTGATTACTTCACTCATGTTTTTGCCTCCTCACAGATTAAAGCATTTAGTACTTTATTAAACTCCCTTCTAATAACCTCGGCACCGTCTATCGGGTACTCCATAACCAGCGGAATGTCTTCCGGACATGCGCGTATTGCCCGGCGCCAGTCAATCTCGCCGTCATCCAGAGGTACGGTATGCGGGCCGTCTGATGAGGATACATTTTTCAGATGGAAAACAGTCGCCCGAGCACCGACTTTTTTTAAAGCATTCTGCGGATCTTCATGCAGCCAGAGCCAGTTTCCGAGATCAAAAGTATAGCCGACAGGTATGCTTAACTTGTGTAAGAGTTCAAGAGTATCCGAAACAAAATTCAGTCGTCCGTTTGCCAACGTCTGATCATTTTCAATAGTCAGTTCTATCCGATATGAATCAACCAGACGTGCGATCTCACAGGCACCATTCTTGTCAATTCCGTCAGGTTCGCCGATGTTCAGCTTTACGCTCCGTGCGCCGATCATTCCGCCTTCCTGTAAGTATTTCTCCAGGTCCGGTGAAACGCTGCCGTCTATAAACAGTTTTTCAGGAACGGAATAGAGCACGCTCAGTCCGGTCTGCACCGCTTGCTTCCCGCATCGCTGTATATCTTCAGGTTTAACGTTTTCTGAAAAATACTCTCTGCGGCATTCAATGCCGGACGCACCGAGCCTTTTTACATCCGCAAACAGTTCAGATTGCTTTTTCGCACCGGTGTCCAGCAGTTTCTTATAAACGAGTGTATTGACGTAGAGATCTCTCACCTGGAATCCTCCTTCATGTGTATCGATTAACGAAATCGGTTTCAAAAAATGACAAAAATTAATTTGTCATTCCGTCGACCCCCTGATCACTAAATTGGCCGGAAGTTCGAACAATTCAGGCGCTCCGGTTCGTTTGCCTTCCAGGCGGTCAATCAGCAGTTCCGCCGATTTTCTGCCCATCTCGTAAGGATCCTGTTGAATGACCGTGATGCCCGGCGGAATCAATTCACCCCATCCCCAGTCATCGTAACCGTAGATGCCGATTTCTTCCGGAACGGACCAGCGAAGTTCGTGCAGAATCTGCAGGAGAATGAGCAGCACCTGTCCGTTCACCGCAAACAGTGCCATCTTTTCATCCGGATAAAGCCTTTTCAGCCGCATTAATTTTTCTTTTATTGCAGGACGATTATTTTTATCAATAATCAGCGTACTGTCGCCGCTCTGATGCAGCGCATCCTCAACCGCCCGTTGACGGATCGACCGGGTGCTGATGCTGTTAATAGCTTCGGAGACAAAAAATATCCGTGTGTAATGATTTTTTATCAGATAGGCCGTCGCCTGGAAAGTTACATCGTAGTTGTTCGACGTCACGCAATCAAACAAAAATTCCTCAATCTGACGGTCGATGAGCACAACCGGTATCCCTTCTTTATTCATTTCAGTATAAATCGTGCTGGAATAACCAGTCGGATTGATCAACAGCGCATCCACATTATGATCAATCAATGACAGAATACCCTCTTCCTCCTCTTGCTGACTGTTATCCGTGTTCAGAATCAATATGTGGTAATCGCGCTGCTTACAAATGTCATTAACACCCTTCATTAAAATAGACGAAAAGGGGTTCTCGATATCTGCCACAACGACACCAAGGAGGTTCGTCCTCTTAGATTTCAGGCCTCTGGCGATGCTGCTGGGCCGGTAGTTCAGCTCATCAATAACCTGCCCGATTCGTTTTTTTGTTTTCAGCGACATGTATTCATACTTTTTATTCAAGTATCGTGACACCGTCGTTGTTGAGACACCCGCCGCTTCGGCTACAGCGGATATGGTTGCATGTTTTGCTATTTCATTTTTCTTCATCGGCGACCACCTGGCGTCTTTCTTCAATTTCCAGAACCTTGTTAATCGATTGCTAATGTAATCATTATAGCGCTTTCATTAGTAAAATCAAGCCAATTACATCATTTTCATCATTCCCTATTTCATATTTTGCGCGTCTTCCTGCTGCCGAGCGTCTGAAATCTGCAACTGCCGGATTTTCCGGACCCTCCCCAAGGGTTAATCAATTAACACTTTGAACATCTTCATTCTGAATTATTTATTGTTCATTCTGGAATCCCTTTCATAAAAATAATTGTAACAAAAAATGACGATACACCGCATCGAAAGTATCCACTTCTGATTTTGTGATTTTAATACCATTCAAGATAAATAAGGCAGAAGCTTGCCTGCCCTTAAAAAATGTTTTCACTCCGCGGAAATTTTCCCAGTGAAAAAGCCCGGAATAAAGCATGTTTTTGAGTAGGGTTCTATTTCGCTCCCAATCAGCCTAAAAATTTTTTTGAATTTCCTCTTGCATATTTCTTCATAACTGGGTATAATATTTCTTGTTCTGATTCATTACCCCATGGCCAAACGGTAAGGCAGCGGTTTCTGGGGCCGCGATGTTCTGGTTCGAATCCAGATGGGGTAATCACACAAGGGTCCGTAATCCTAACTGTATTAAGGATTACGGGCCCTTTCTCTATAAGAATGTCACGGGCTGTGTCACGCGTGTGTCACCGTTCGTTTTTTCAGCCGGCTGCTTCAGAGTGAACTGTGGGTGATTCTTCACCTGAGTTGCCCGCTTTTTGTGACGATTTTTCATCGGGTTACAGATTCTCTTCCTTTGTTTCACCAGCTGACAACTGGACCAGTCCGTCCAGATCCTGCGCCACCTCCTGATCGCGGTTCGGATACAGGTGCCCGTAAATGCCCAGCGTGATCTTCACATCGGAATGCCCGAGTCGGTCTCGGATAAGCAGGGAATCGGCCTTTCGATGGATCAAAAGGCTCGAATGGGAATGACGAAGGTCATGAACTCGAATGCGCGGTACCCTCACCTCCTCGGCCTTGCACCGGATCTAAACTGGAGGAAATGCTGATGGACTAATGAACCCCGATACCCGATGAGAGAGGTTCATGAAAATCCATTTAGATACCCCGGAATCAGTTATAATGGGGATAACAGTTGTATTGCATAGTTGACTGAAGAGATTTTCTGCTACGATCCGGAAAATAGGGTAAGGCACAGGATGGCTGATGGAGAAGTTGATCAAGATCGCTAGGCCGTGAAGAAGCTCCATCTGGCTTAGACCTATGGTCTGATCTATCGGGACCCAAATCCATCCGACAGCTCAAGAATTTCGATGATAGATCGATCAGGACCGGCACCGGTTTACCGAGCAAATTCACTTTTTGTAAGTGTGGCAGGAAATGGGAAATAGACTAAAAAACTGTCCTAAAACGAAGTGAATCTATATGCACGGTTAATTCCTGACACAGCTAAAGTATTAAAACAATTTTATAATAATTGTAATCTTTTTTAAGTGATATTATTTTGTTAGGTCATTCACGGTTCTCTCATGCGAGCCTGATATACTTATTGCTTTGGACTCCTAATAGAGTAGGACAAGCCGAAAGACTATTATGCTAACGCTGTGCAGGGTTAATTGTTTATTATAAGCCTTGAAAAATGGCGAAGAAAAAATAGTTCATATACGGAGACAATAACATTGAATTATCATTTGGGGTTTTCATTTAAAGGCTTCGTGGTTTTTTTATTACCAATGATACCAAATATATTTTATTTTCTAATTCCTACATCAGGTGCATCGAGAAGTAATATTAATAGTCATATCATTTTAGATGTTTTGGAACACGGAAGCCAGGCATTGTTTTTCTTTATGATAATATTTGTAATAAGGAAACAGATATATAAGAATATATGTCCTTATACAGTTGGTATGGCAATCATGCTATTGTTTTATTATGTATTTTGGATTTTCTGTTTTACTGGTGAATCAAATATAATTATTCTATTGGCAATGGCAGTTCTGCCAGTAATATATTTTACATTTGCAGAGATATGGCTTAATAATTATCTGTCTATTATACCAACTGCACTTTTTGGTATCATTCATGTCATTATTACATATTTGGATTTTAGTTAAGACAAAACAATAATGATTTGATATGGAACTAAGTTAATTCACAATCTACTTAAAATACGAATTATAGAACCCTGAAACTTTAAGGTTCCATTAAAAATTATTCAAGTCATTATTTCTATTTTAATGCTAAATTGCAATAATAATTTAGCAAAATAATTGCTTCGATTTTAATGGAATAATACTTATTCTACTGTGTGAATACCATATGATCTTCAAAGAAAAGAGACGGATCAGGTATGCTGCTCATCATTTGAACCGCCTCGACAGTTAATCAAAGCTTAATGATTCGTGTGTTTAATTTAAGAAATACCTGCATTTAATCCTTGAAGAAAGGGATTGGTGAACCTCTTCTGGTGTCCTCATCCCCCCCTCGATAACTCGATGCCAGACGTATTGGGATCTGAAAGAAAATGGCCGGATATTAAGGGCTTAGGGAGAAAAGCACAACGTGAAGGCCTGTTCATGAACATTTATAAACATGGAGACAGATCGCTGAAAAATCGATAAAATGCAGATGAGCTGATGAACCACGATACTCAAACAAAAAGGTTCATGAAAAACTCATTCAGGTACCCCGGAATCAGTTATAATGGGAAAAATAGTTCTGTTGCGCCGTTGACGGGTACCATGCAACCGTCGATCGGATTTAGGAGGCTGCACCCAATCAAAAAAAGTAGAGTCGGAACTGAGAAAAACTTATCAGTCGCACCGAATCGGGTTTGAGTCGCACCGAAATGAGGGAAAGCCGCACCGAATGCAGCTGAACTTGCACCGAAAAAGAGCGGTTGCTCTGAATCAGGCCTAACTCGCACCGAATCGGGTTTGAGTCGCACCTAAATGGGAGAAAGCCGCACCGAATACAGCTGAACTTGCACCGAAACGTTAAACAGCCGGTTTCAGGAATGTGTATCGGTCAACATATCCGGTTTATCGGTCGGCGCAGTAACTTTATCGGTCGACATGCCTCGTTTATCGGTCTTTACGGCAATTTTATCGGTCAATGTACCTCGTTTATCGGTCGGCGTGTCCAAATGGCGCCGGACTCACCCTGAATCCGGCTGAATCAGCATGGCAAAAATTCATTTGTTCCACATTTTAACAGATTTTCGCTTCATTCCTATTGATGTTGCGCAGTACGACGCTACTCCGCAACAAGGTTTTTGATCTGTTGAAAATGATAGATATTCCCCCTCTGTGTGTCAGTAGGGAGGGTGAACTTTATAAGGGACGTCTTGGAACGCTTGTACCGGCAGTTTTATTTGATACCCCAGCAACACCGTACACGTTCAGCGGATTGAAGAAAATTGCCAAACGCTCGTTCAACATTTAGACAAGGAAGATCTGAAAAGGATGCGTCACATCTTAGATGAAAAGGATCTGCGCTTAAGCGAAGTCTCGCTGGATAGTTTCATTCGAGGATTTCAACTGGGGTCGGCCTTATTTTATCAAATGAGGGATTATGAAGGATTTTCTGATGAGCGTTCAAAGTGCTCAGAAAAATGGGTTCCCCTTTTCATCCAAATGAGTCATGATAATCTTTGAAATGAACCGTCTGTCCATCAATGGAGTGGCTGAATACTTAAACGATTCATAGGTATCCATTCTCGGTGGGGCGGCCGCCCCCCGCCCCAAGTGGCGTCCCTCCTCCCGGAGTGTTTGCCTCCCCCAACCTCTTTTACACAATAATTACTGTTACAACTACAGCGACTGCCATGGACGAGAAAATAAAGTCCTAGACTGTCGCTGTTTTCATTGAACTAACATTACTCGTTAGTTCAATCATATCGTTGTGCTGCAGCCCCTATCAGGATAGCGCTCGCGATAATACTGAAGAGATGCTCAGCTCGTGGGGCGGACGAGGGCTGGTTGCTGAGCCACGCAAGCGCAGCAGCTAGTGAGAACAGGTCATCACCATCCATGTCGGTACGCGCCAGACCCTCGGCCTGAGCGCGAGCGAGAAGTCGCGTGCCTGCCATGCGCATCGTGACGCATGAAGCGTGGAGTGCGGACTCCGTGTCATCCTTGGCTGCCATCATCGCGTCCACAACACCTTGATAGTTGCCCGTGAATGCAACGACGTCGCGCAGCCACGACACGAGTGCATCATCGGGTGAACCCGCAGTTTCGAGCTCACGTGCCTTTGTCGTAAACTCGTCGAAATTTGCGCGGAGCAAAGCTTCGAGCAGCGCCTCTCTCGTCGGGAAATGACGATACAGTGTGCCAAGCCCGACACCAGCTTTGCGAGCAATTTCGCGCAGCGATGCATCGACGCCGTGCTCAGCTACAACGACGCTCGCGACTGCGAGTATGTGCTCATAGTTTTTCTTCGCATCAGCCCGCATAAAATTCCTCCTTGACATATGGAGCGGTGCTCCGTATAATGATAAGCGGAACAGTGATCCGATTAAGCGAAGCACTGCTCCGATAAGTATAACTCATTTGCATGAAAGGAGAAAGTAAGATGTCTACAGATACAATGAAGGCGATTCGTCTGCATGAATTCGGCGGCCCTGAGGTAATGCGTTACGAGGAGGCGCCGATTCCCGTGCTGAAGCCAGGTGAGGTGCTTGTCCGCGTTCACGCGGTTGGCATCAACCCCCCCGACTGGTACCTGCGCGAGGGGTATAAGGATCTCCCTCCTGAGTGGCGGCCGCCGGTGCCCTTTCCCGTCATTCTGGGCTCGGACGTGGCGGGCGTCGTCGTGGCGGTAGCTGCGGATGTGCAAGGTTTCTCCGTCGGCGATGAAGTTTATGGCATGGTTCGCTTCCCTAGCTTTGGGGAGAGCGCTGCTTATGCCGAGTACGTCGCCGCGCCAGCTTCGGACCTTGCAATCAAGCCGGCTAGTATCGATTATGTGCACGCCGCTGGGGCGCCGATGGCAAGCCTCACCGCGTGGCAGTTCCTGATCGAACTGGGGCACAATGAACCGAATCCGCTTCAACCGGAGATGCATCGTCCGGTGCCGCTCAACGGCAAGACGGTGCTCGTCAATGGTGCCGCGGGTGGCGTGGGGCACTTCGCGGTGCAACTGGCTAAATGGAGGGGGGCGCACGTCATTGCGGTGGCATCGGGCACGCATGAGTCGTTTCTGAGCGGGCTCGGTGTCGACGAATTCATCGACTACACCAAGAGTCCTCCCGAGGACGTCGCCCATGACGTTGATCTCGTCCTCGATGCCCTCGGCGGTCCTACTACCGGTCGTTTCTTGCGTACGCTCAAGCGTGGCGGCGCCTTATTCCCAGTGTTCTTAGGCTTCTCCGACGCCGAGGAGGCCGCGAAGCTGGGCGTCACGGTATCGATGACCCAAGTGCGCTCAAACGGCCCGCAGCTGGCGGAATTAGGCCGCTTGCTTGATGCCGGGACGGTTCGCGTCGCCATCGACAGCACGTTTCCACTTTCCAATGCTCGCAAGGCCCATGAACGAGCCGCCAGTGGACACATTCAAGGCAAGATTGTGCTCACGGTCGTGTAGGACGACAGCATGAATGATTATCGCAGTCCTCTTGAAACACAAATGAGTTTTGAAGAAATTTGCTAACTTAATTAAGAAAAAAAGGATGAACAACAATGATTAATACTTATGAGTTATGTTCACCTAAATCCGTCTGATGTGAATGAGTTCACTGCAGACGTTCAGGCCGTCGCTTCCAGCACGAGAGCGGAAAAGGGACGCCTCTTTTATGCCTTTACTTCGGAAGACGCGCATGATACGGTAATCAAATCTGATTAAGAGCTTGATAGTGGCAAAATTCTATTTTATAAAATAATAGCACAGCCATCCGTGATAATAATATTGGCTGCATTTATTAAAAACTATATCTTTTGTGATCACTTGTGTGTACTCACCGTTTTTATCGTTGCTCATAAAATAATTAAGTTTCACTTTTTCACAAGCGATTATCACTTGTCCATTGTACTTTAAAACACGATAGATCTCCTCTAACCCACGTACATATGAAGGCCAATGGAAGTGGGTTTGAAATGCCGTGACTAAGTCAAAACTATTATCTGGAAATGACATTTTCTCTACACTCATCACTGAAAAGGAGATATCATCGGCAGCATTATTCTTTCTTGCCATTGTTATTGCTGTTTCAGAAATATCAATACCCGTTACAAGACTTGAAGGTGCTCTCTGAGAAAGATATTTTGTTGTCAATCCATTCCCTACACCTACATCAAGTATCGTTCCGTTTTGAGGTATATTGGCAAACCCAAGGCCCCATTTAACCATTGGAAAATAAGCTTTATTCCAAAGTTTCATCATTACCTTTCCCAGCCATCCCTCAGGTTTTTTAGACTGAGCTAATAGTGTTGAGAGCAGCAATAAAATCTCCTCCATGTAAGATTCATCTCGGAGTAGTATAATTTCAATTTATTATAAGATAATTAACTTCTGTTTAATACTTCAACTTCAATTTTCCAAATAAAATCAGTAGAGCTTTCTGAACAAATTTCTTGAGGATTCTAGGCGAGACGAATAATTCTTCAGAAAGGCGTTCTGTTCAAGGTTTTCAGTGAATCCAGAAGAAATAAGCTTGGTGGCAGATCGGGAGGAAAGGGCTGGAGGGTGAAAAGGCCAGCGTGAAGGCCTGTGTGTGAACATTAATACGATAGAAAACAAAGCGATGAAATCCTGATGAGTCAATGCAATATCCAAATGGAAAGAACGATGAGAAATTGCGTCAGATCACTCGGAATTAGCTATAATGAAGAAAATGATTTTGTTGCAAAAATAACGGATACTGCGGAGCGGTTCAATTGGATCCATAAGTCGATCCGAAATGCCAGAAAGCTAAACGGAGTTTTAAAAGCAGGCTAGATAAAAAACTTTAAAAGGGGATTTTTACATTGGCATCTATTTCTTTGAGCCGCTCGGCTTATGGAGAACATCCGTCACAATTCGGAGTACTGCGGATGCCTAAGTCGGCTGATAGTTGTCCGGTAGTTGTGACGATTCATGGCGGGTTTTGGAAAGCGAAGTACGGCCTTGAGGAAATGGATCCGCTTAATGAAGATTTGGTTCGCCGTGGTTACGCCGCCTGGAATATCGAATACCGCCGTGTCGGAGAAGATGGAGGAGGGTGGCCGGGGACCTTTCATGATGTTATAGATGCCGTTAATCACTTGTCTGAACTCGGGAAATATTTTCCGCTTGATCTTTCTCGTGTAGTGATTCTCGGGCATTCGGCGGGTGGGCATTTGGCTCTCTGGTTAGCTTCCCGTTTCAAAGATCAAACGGATGAAATGGGCAGTCCATTGGCAATACATGTACGGGGTATTCTAAGCCTGGCCGGTGTTTCCGATTTGCAAAAGATGTGGGAAATTGATCTTGAAAAAGGAATGAGCAGTCCAGTTGAATCTTTTCTAGGTGGAACACCGCGGGAAGTTCCGGCTCGTTACCATTTAGCTTCACCCAGTGAATGGTTGCCTTTGTATGTTGAGCAAATTTTAATCCATGGAGACCGTGACTGTGATGTTCCGATCGAATTGAGTGTTGCATATCATCGTCGGGCGATGGCACTGGAGGATAAAGTCAGATTGATTGTTCTCCCGGGAATAGAGCATTTTAAACTCATCGATCCGTCGTCTTCAGCATGGAAATCAGTGACGAATTCACTGGAAGTTTTATTGGCGTAAAGGCCGCTCATGGTTTTGAACCCCAACAAGCTGCTGTCGTATGGGAACAAATGGATAGATTCAATTGAAATTCCATTTTCAACATGAATCTTTCATTATACAGTTCTGCTGAGAAAAAGGTTATTTGATCCGTTGAAAATGATAGATATCCCCCCTCTCCTCTGGTACTGTGTGTCGTTGAGAAAGGTGAACGTTATGAAAGACGTCCTCGAAACGCTGTACCAGTGTTTCTATTTCATACCCCGGCACACCATACGGGCCAAAAACGAACGGATTTTGAAAGGACAGCTGAATAAGGAAGATTTCGTCCACATTCTCCGCTTGACGGATGCAGCGAATCTTCAGTTAAGGGAAGTCTCGTTGGATAGCTTCCTTCGGGGCTTTTAACACGAGCATTTTTTTGTCAAAAAAGATAAAACAATGTTGACATTTTGTTTTACTTTTTATATATTTAGCCCTGACATTGAACTAGTAAAGGAGAAGATGTCATGGCCTTTCTCGAATTACAAGCCATTCACAAGTCGTACTTTTTAGGAAAAGAAGAATTTCCCGTCCTGAAAGGCATTGATCTTCGATTGGAGCGGGGCGAATTTGTCTCGATCCTGGGAGAATCAGGGGGCGGCAAATCAACCCTGATGAATATTATTGGCGGACTGGATCGTGAATTCACCGGTCAGGTCATGGTCGACGGGCATCCGCTCGACCATACCCGGCAGAAGCAGCTGGATGACTACCGCCGCAGTACCATTGGCTACATTTATCAATCGTATAATTTAATCAGCCATCTGAACATCGTTGAAAATGTTCTGGCCTCTCTGGACATGACGACGCTTACCGGGAGCCAGCGAAAAGAACGGGCCGTCGCGTTACTTAAAAAGGTCGGTCTCGGCGATCAATTAAAGAAACGCCCGAATCAACTCTCCGGCGGGCAAAAACAACGGGTAGCAATTGCACGGGCGCTGGCCGGCAATCCTGAAATCATCCTTGCCGATGAACCGACAGGCGCTCTGGACTCCGGGAACACCGCAGAGGTTCTCAAACTTCTGGAGGAGATCGCAGCAGAGGGTAAACTGGTGATCGCCGTCACCCATTCCCAGGAAGTCGCCAACCACGGAACACGGATTGTCCATCTTACGGATGGAAAAATTGATGGCGACACTCGGATTAAGCAAGCCTACCCAATGCCGCAGGATACCGCGAAGGACTTTCGGGCAAAGCCGCTTTCCGCCGGAGCAAGTTACAAGAATGCGTTCAAGCACCTCACCTTTAATTTCTGGCGCAATTCGATCATTATGCTCGGAACGGCCATCGGACTTTTTGCCGTCCTGCTCTTCAGCGGACTGGGTAACGGTATCAATGCCTTCATCCAGAATCAAATCAACTCGATGGTCAACCCCGATTCGATTACGGTATTAAAGAATCCCAGCGGCAAAAAAATGAGCAGCACAGAACTGCAGCAGTCGATGCAGCAGTTCGCCAATGATCCATCCAGGCTGCTGCTCACCAGCAGCCAGGTGGACCGCCTGCGCGGCCTGAAGCACGTCAACAGAGTGGAACCAGGTTACCAGTTAAGCACATACACAGTGTCTTATAACAAGAAAAACTCTAACGGGACAGGCATCCAGACCTGGACGAAAGCGTTCTCCGGCAACACAATTAAAACCGGCCATGCACCGGGGGATAACGAGATTGTCATTAACAAGAACCAGGCGATCGCTCTGATGAGTGCCAAAACCTACAAACAGCTTCAGGGGAAAACGATAACACTGACCCTGCCATGGATCAATAAGCAAAACCAGCCGATTCAGATGACCGGTAAGTATAAAGTTGTCGGATTTTCAGACAGCGCCCAGGTCCTCCCGGCAGCAACAAACTACAATACTATGCATCAGCTGATCGAGAAATATCACGGCATTGCGGGCGCAAACTTTGTCTCCGTCAACGTCACCGGACCCACTTACGTCAAACAGGTTGCGAACACCATTCAGGGACTAAAGGATCATGGTAAATACAGCTACGGGGCCATCACGGTCGGCGATATTCTGGATACGGTCAATCAGTACGTCCAGGTTGCATCGATTGTTCTCGCAGCGATCGCCGGCATATCGATCATGGTTTCCGCCTTGATGATCATCGTGACTATGTACATGTCAGTATCTGAACGGACTAAAGAAATCGGCATCCTGCGTGCGCTGGGTGAACGAAGGAAGGATATACGCCGGCTATTTACCGCCGAGTCGATCCTGATCGGCCTATTTTCGGCAGCACTCGCTCTTATTCTGGCTTACGGCTCAAGCGTACTGCTCAATCATGTGCTGTATAAAATCGTCAAGTTTAACATCGTCCAGATTACACCGGCCAACATCATATCAACAGTAATCATCGCTCTGGCGATCTCATTTCTTGCCGCTCTTCTACCGGCAAGACGGGCTTCACGGCTTAATCCGATTGACGCTCTGTCCGCTGACTAATTTTCGGATTAAGAAACATAAAAAAAGAAAAGGCTCTTTGCCGGCATTGTCCGGCAGAGAGCCTTTAATAAATGCCGAAATCCGGTAACACAAAATCTTTTTCCTTTAAGTTCATATAGCCGGGACGGAAAAATTAAGGAAAGAATGAGATTACCTGTCAACAATAAAGATGTTTTTTATCCTATTAAAATATTGCTCAAAATACTGCAATCAGATGGAAGAAGGAATAATTAATTGAGGAAAAATATAGAAGAAAATTTACCCATCAGAATCAGATATAGATTTAAAATCATAAGAGCCAGACGATTTTAGGCCACTAGATGATCATGAATATAATAAAATTTTCATAAAAGTCAATTATTCAAGGGCCATCTTCATATTCAACGGCGATAGCGTGCAGAACCGATGACTGGATAAACCAGTTTCAGATTTGAGCAGGCATCTCTAATATCTCCCTGCCCGTCACATTCGTATGTACCACACTGTTTTTCCGTTTCTCCATGATTCGGACTCTCCCTGAACATTCTTTTGCTAGTTTAACGGACAAATTATCCACAAGCCGATATTTTATAATTTCCTAAACAATAAGAAAAGAAGAAAGACGGGACTTTTGTCCCGCCTTCTTCCTGAGGTTAAGGTGGCAATCTGATGATTTCAAACGGAATTTATTTTTTATTGATAGACTTGCCCGCAACTATTTTCTTATCGTTACTTATTAATATCTTGCCAAACTCTCATTTGACCGTTTTTTCTATTTGACCAGGCGTAATACGGAATAAATTTCATTGAAGATGGTTTCCACGAAACATTCTTATCTTCAAAATAAAGCTCTTCACTATCGTCTTCGGCTTTCTCCGCATCATTCGTTTCGAGCGATACAACACCATCTAGAAGACCAGATTCAAACTTGCTGTTAAACCTTGGAATAGCATTTAGTCTGTATGCCCACAGGGATGCGGAATTATCTGCTTCTTCGGTACAATAAATAATCGGCCCTCTTTGAATAGCGACCTTGCCCATATCATCACGAACTCTCGTATTAGCACGCATAATGTGGGTTGACATGGATAGGCTAAGTTCAACATGTGTTGTTCCTTTGGCAATGTCAATATAGACGAAGCCATCAACTTCTTTTGCCGTTATCTTTTTACCATTAATTGATAAAGTAAAACGACCTTGTGACCATGAAGGAATTCGGATACCCAACTGTGTATCTGTATCACTATCCGAATGGAGGGTATACTCAATGTCGCCTTCCCATGGGAAGTTACTTTCTTGTTTAACAGATATTCCGTTATTAAATTCAGCTTCATTTGAAATAAATTGATGCGAAAGGATCTTATTATCAATCACATTATAAATATACTGGTCAATTGAAGCTATTAATCTTGCTAGATTAGCTGGACAACATGCACACCCAAACCAATCAGCACGATGGGTTAAAACATGCGCTTCAGCCGGATTATATTTGCTAAGTTTTGGGTCAGCTTCCAGTGGGTTAACATAGAAGAAATGTTTGCCGTCAAGAGACATGCCGCTTAACGCACCATTGAATAATTCCTTTTCAATCACATCAGCATACTCGCCTTTTGCTTCTACGTCCAAAAGCTGTCGAGCAAAGAAAACCATTGATACTGCCGCACAGGTTTCGCCATAAACTGTGTCGTTTGGTAAATCATAATCGAATGTGTAAGACTCACGTAATGCATTGGATCCTACGGCGCCAGTAATATACATTCTTCTCTTAACAATATCTCGCCAAAGCCGCTTCCCGGCTTCCATAAGCGCTTCGTCATGAGTTAAACGGGCCACATGAGTGACACCTGTTAGCATATAGCCTACACGCACAGCATGACCCTCAGCGGTTTTTTGATCAACGATAGGCTCGGCCGCCTGCCAGAATGTCAGCGGGTAGGTTCGGAACCGATCTATAAGATCGTGTTCATCATCATCGCCATCTTTTGCAATTTGTTTGTTGAAGAATTGGGGATCCTGACCCCGTTCCAGAAGGAAATAATGCGCAAGATCTAAATAACGTTTTTCTTTTGTAATTTCGTACAAACGAGCCAATGCTAATTCAATTTCAGGGTGACCATCATAACCATGAATCTTTCCATCTTGAGGCCCAAAATTATTATCAATACAATCTGCCATTTTCCTGGCAATGTTTAACGCCTTTTGATTTCCAGTTGCTTTATAGTAGGCCACTCCAGCTTCGATGTAGTGTCCCATGGTATAAAGTTCATGGGACTGTTGAAGTCGCTTAAATTTTCGATCTGGCATATCAATTTGAAAAAGCGTATCCAGATACCCATCAGGATCCTGCGCATCAGCTATTAAATCAATAACACTATCTGTAATTTGTTTTAATTTTTCATCAGGATGATAATTAAATGAGTAAGCAGCAGCTTCTAGCCATTTGTAAACATCGGAATCTTGGAAGGGATAGCCGTAATGGTGTCCTTCCATCTTTCCTGCAGCAATCTTAAGATTTGCAACTGCATGACTCTCCTTATTAACACCACCTGCTTGTGGATCTTCGGCAATGTTAATATCCGCTTTATCATTCATAACCTTCCACTGATATGGCAATACTTCTTTAACGATCAGTTCACGATATTTATTCCAAAATGGTGATGTAATCTTTATCTTGCCAAGCGATAAATCTGAGTTATTAACTGTACTATCCATAAATAAAACCTCCAGAATTTATTGGTATTATTAATTGTTCGCACGACGACTATCAAGATCAACTTTAATTTGTTGTTCCATCTTTTCATACTTCGGGTAAAGTGCCATAATTGCGGCAACTACTACATAAACAATAACCGGTAACCAAATAAAGCAGAACTGGATGGCGCTAAGCGAACTCGCCGATTGCGTCTTATTTGCAACGAACCCTGCGGCAGCCATAATCTTTGAAGGAATAAAGCTTCCAAGCCCTGACCCAACCTGGATACAGAAAGCAGCGCCTACAGCCGTCAAGAAACCTGAAGCCCGAATCCCTGTCTTCCATTCACCAAAATCAACAGTATCCGCCAACATGGCAAACGGCATAGCGATAGCAATTGATGAACCAAATACACCAACGCCCCAAGCGATAATAACCAAAACAAAGTTTCCACCAACAAAAGCCATTGAAGCCTGACCAATAGCGGCGATGAGTAAACCAATCATCATGGTATGTGTCTTATTGGTAATCTTAACCAAGAAAGGAATCAGCACGGTTCCGATAATACCAACAATTTGAAGAACCTGAAAAATTGAAGTTAATTGTTCATTGCCGAGATTGTATTTAGCATAGTAGATAGACATCGTCATTCGATCAGCCTGTGAAATCCAAAAGATAACGAAGGCAACAACCAAAATGTACCAGGGTCGATTCCCAACAGTGGCTTTTAAACTATCTTTGAAAGGCACCGCTTCTGTGACCTGTGTACGTTCGTGAACATTAAAGAATGCTGTAAAAAGCAATACAATGGCAATAAGGCCAAAGATTCCTAGTGTCCACATAAAACCAACCTTGTCATTTCCTTTTCCAAAGAAAGCAACTAAAGGCAGACAAAATGTACTGGTTAAAATTGAACCAACCAAACCACCAATCATTCGAAATGAATTTGCATTAATCCGTTCCGTATGATCCGTTGTTAAGTTAGGAAGGATAGCCGTAATTGGAGTTTGAATTCCAGTATAAACAATACCAGCAGCCAAGACATAAGTAATTCCAGCATACCAAACCTTACCTGTTGACGATAAATTAGGTGCTAAGAATGCGACAAACACGGCGAGCGCAAAGGGAATCGCCAACCACAGGAAATATGGCCTGCTTTGGCCCCATTTAGTATGGGTATGATCAACGATTGACCCCCATATAGGGGCACTAACACCATCAAAGACACGAGCCACAAGTAAAATTAATCCCGCACTCGCAACCGAAATCGTTGCGACATCAGTATAGAAGTACATAATAAAGGTCGAAATTGTAACGTATAGCAAGTTACCAGCTAAATCAGTGAACGAATAGGCCACCTTTTCAAAGACTGGTAATTTCATACTTTTAGCAGATTGTCCAACATTTGCATGAGAATCAGTATGTCCCATTGTGTTCAACCTCTCTTTCGATAAGTAAATAGCAACAACAAATGTTCCAAAAGAAGTAACAGATTTTTGCATGCTCAATCAATTACAAGTTATATAGTAAGCGTTTCCATTATCAGAAAAAAGGCCTATAATGATAGAAGAGGTATCATTTTGCAACTTTAAATTTTTTTAACTAAAGGGATTGGGCCCAAAATCAGGAGATTTGGTACCGATTTGCCACTTTTACATTCAGACCTATATTTCAAATATGGAGGTCATAATATGCGCTTTTATTCGTTCACACTCGAAAAGCCAGTTATGTATTTTATGGGGGGAGAATTTACTACTTCTAACGCTTGGCAACACCATGCAAGATATCATAAAGGGGATTATGAAATAATTTTTTGCTTAAAAGGACCTATTTTTCTACAAGTGGGTTCAGAAAAATATGTTGTAAAACCGAACCAGATGATTATCATTCCGCCATTCAAACATCTGATTGGATATCAAAAATCCGAGGAAAATATTGACTTTTATTGGTTGCATTTTTTCCCGCAATCCACAGTTTCTTCCTTTGAGGCCGATGAAAAAGAGATTGTTAATAAGTTAAAATACAATAATTATGGGACTAATGATATTATTACATTGCCAATGTTGTTCAATATCGATAATTATAAAGACATGACCATTGCTTTTCATCGATTATTATCAGTGGGCGGCAAATTAAATCGTTTGGAAAAAAGAGATTTTTTAACCTCGGCGTTACTTATTGAAATCTTTGAAGCATATGTAAAACAACAAGACAGCTCCAGTGGACACGCAAAAATTGAGCATCTCAAAGAATGGATCAAGTCTAATATGTCAAATACACTGACGGTTAATGAAATTGCCGAAAACGTTCATTTAAATCGGAACTATCTTACTAAAATTTTTAAGCACGACACGGATATGACTACTCTTCAATATATAAACAAGATTAAAATTGAACTTGCCACACTTCTATTACTAAGAACTGAAATGTCTATTAAAGAAATTTCATATGCTGCTTATTTCACTACGCCCAAAATGTTTATGCGGAGATTTAAAATTGAAACTGATTTGTCGCCAACCGAATACAGAAATAAATATAATACCATTCTTAAAAACAATTCACATATAGATCCATTTATTCCTGTTCCTTCTCGTATTTCTGATTCAATAAATGATGGTGTTAGTGAGAATGTTGCCGGAGTTAAAGACTCTAAAGAAGAGACAATCAAGCCATAACAAATTACCTGATAAAACGATGACTTTATAAAAACCGCTCAGCTGTATTTTCAACGGTTGACCTGTTACCATCCAAACTCAGCCGTTCTGCCGGCTGAGTCAACGTGATAAAAAACATCCATTTTATATTTTTTCGGCTCTTAACTTCATTGCTATCGATTTAATGCATAATACAACGCCGCTGCGCGATAAAATCATTGATTATTTCACTCAAAAATGATCGATATCCCCTTTCTGTTGCGGTACTGTGCGCCGCAAAGAATTTTCATAGTAAGATGTTCCCTTATCTATTATTTCAAACGATACTCGACACCAAGTACTTTCTCTTTTTCAAGCTTTTTCCGGTTCCCGGCTTCGCTGAAACCAGCCGGAAACAAGGATGAGCAGCAGAGCGCCAAGGCCGATCCAGCAAAGGATAAAGATCATTCGTTCAAAATCCGACCCGCTGCTGAAATAGAGCACATCCTTGATCGACTCCATTCCAAAACGGACCGCTACCCAACTGCAGATCAAATTGCGGAAAAAAACTGTTGAGCAGCCTACTTGTGTGTTTCACCCACTCTTTTGTCATTAACTATTCCTGAAACTTTCTCTTTTAGATTCACAAATATTTTTAAGATCTTTATTCATTGCCTCAAACCCCGCCTGAGTGCCTTGATCAAGTGCATTTTTAAGAAAGGGTAACAATATACCGTAAAATTTTTCTTGCTGAATAAAAAGAGTCATATTGTCCGGTGCGGTTTTTAGTTCAAATGTATGCTCACCGTCAAATAAACCGGGGATCACGACATGTCCCAGCCAGGTAAATTCTTTGCACCTTTGATATTTCAGCACCTTTGGTTTGAAAACCATACCTTTTGACTCAGGCGGAACCATTTTTACTTCTATCCTTGCCCCTTCCGCCGGTGTTCCTTTTAAATATTTAATAAACGGGTTCCAGTCAGGATAATGGGCGAAGTCCGTCAGCACTTCCCATACCCTATCTGCGGGCGCTTCAATTTTTATTTCTGTCCTTATTTCCCTCAACACACTTACCTCCCCGTATCCGGCTATCTTGTGTTTAAAACTGCCCGATGGTGCAGCCGCCATTTAGCCGGGAGCCGGCTCTCGGTATCATCGATTTTAGCCGCCGCCGCACGGATCGCTTGCTGCACATGATGTTCTCTGTCATAAATCGAGTGATTAAAATCAACGGTTCGTTGCTTATAACTTTTGAAACATCGTGATTTCTCCTTCAACAATGCTATTATTGAACCTCATCGGCCGAATAGCCAGAGTTAAAAACAGGATGAATGGCACATAAGTCACATTTATAGTACAATACGAACCATAAGCGACACATTGTTCAATGGTGTCAAAGGAGCTTTCCAATGAACCCATCAGATTTACGGGTGATTAAAACCAAACGGCTGCTGAGCGAAACCATGATCACTTTGCTGCAGCGAGAAAGCTTTAAGGATGTGACGATTCAGCAGTTATGTGATGAATCGCTGACTTCCCGCAGCACTTTCTACCGGCATTATCCGGATAAATACGCATTAATTGAAGAAATGGTGAAACACTGTGCCGATGATTTCGAAAAATATATTGCCGAACGGATGCATCAGAAAAATATCATTGCCGTTGTCCGGCAGCTCGCCCACCACTTAGTGAATAACCGGAAAGCTATTTTGCCTTTACTCGATGTACACGAACAGCGTGCGGATTTAGGCAAAGCATTCCGTACCATTTTAGGAAAAAGTATCTTACAATTAATCAATGAACAGCAGCTGGAAGGCCGGATTCAAGTGCCTGCTCAGTATTTGACTGATCTTTATGTTTCCAATGCGATGACTTTTATCACATGGACATTGGTCAACGGCAAAGATGATCAGATTGTGCAGTTCATGAATCAGATTCAAAACAGCTTAATAGCCAGTCAATAAAGGAAATATCTGCTCGCAGCAATGACAGGAAAAAGACTTTTCTGTGACATCGCTCAGGCAGATTTTTATTGAACCTGATCTGATTGAAGAGGAGTGTTTCTTGATGACCGATAGGAGAATGAATTCTAAAGTTGATGAATTTCTAAGCAAAGCTAAAAAATGGAGGGCGGAATATGAAAAGCTGAGAATGATCGTTCTCGACTGCGGGTTGACCGAAGAATTCAAGTGGATGCACCCTTGTTACACCTTTGAGAAGAAAAACATCGTTTTAATACATGGATTTAAAGAATATTGTGCGCTTCTGTTTCCAAAAGGCGCCTTGTTGCAGGATACCCATGGGATTCTGACCCAGCAAACGGAACATGTACAAGCGGCGCGCCAGATCCGTTTCACCCATGTTCAGGAAATCACTGAATTGGAAAACACCCTGAAAGCCTATATTTATGAAGCGATCAAGGTTGAAAAAGCCGGTTTGGAAGTGAATTTTAAAAAGCATACAGAATACGCCCTTCCTGAAGAACTTCAAAACAAATTCGATGCAATGCCTGCTTTGAAAACTGCTTTTGAAGCCTTGACACCGGGACGGCAGAGAGCGTACATTCTTTATTTTTCTAGCGCAAAAAAATCCCAGACCCGCGAGTCAAGAATTGAAAAATATATGCAGCAAATTCTTAATGGAAAGGGATTAAATGATTAAGTATGTTAGCTTTAAGCCAGGCTCCCGGCCGTTTTTGACTGCTCCTTTGATAACTTTTATGCAGGCCATACTGAGCCGCAAATGTTTTCACCGATTTCCCGGATCCCCCCTGCCGCGTTTGCATGATTGGTTTGGTCTATAACTCTTTTGAACGAAAGGAACTGATTCACTAGGCCGGGAAAAAAGACCCGTGAAGCACAAATAAAAGCCTCTTGGAACTGGGAAGCGGAAAATCACGAACGCAAACGGTATATGTCCAAAAAGTCAACGGCTAAGTCGTTTACAAGGATCAAGGCCAGTCAGGAAGATCTTGACGAATTAAAAGATCTGATCCGCGAGAAAGAGGAAAGTTTCAAGTCACATCATGACGAGTAAATTGTTAGCGGCTGCTCCCCTTCCTATTAAAGCATAGAGGGTATTTTTTACTCCTGTGCCACTTTTCTCTGCCATCTTATGTCCTACCCTCCGCTTTTTCAGCGAACTGCTGATGATTCGTTGTGTGCCTTTGTTGCCGTCTTTTTTTGACTGCTTTTTGTCTGATCCGACGATTGAATCGTTTTTTGCTCATCGGACATCGGCAATAATGCTAACTCTCTGATCCAGAAGATTTTCTTATCCCGTTATGGATGCCGTAAATCCCCAGCGTGATCTTTCACATTTGAATGCCCGAACCGGTCGTCATTCAGAAACGGATCATTATGAAAAACACCCGTCTCAAAGCCGTTTTCTTTTTTTCTTAGCTGACCGGCCTCGAATTCAGGGACATTCACCTGGTCCCACGGATTTGATCTGTTTCATTGCAGATAACCGACAATCGTGCCGTTTACTTCCACCTGATAAGGATTCGGCGTATTTGCAAAGATCTTACTGATCGTCGCTGCAGTCAAACTTGTTTTAACCGGCGTCGAGGCGTCTGAAGACACATAAAGGATGCCGTTGGTCGCAATCTTTGTGCCGACTGTTCTTCCCGTAATTGAACCGGCTGAAGATGATGATGAGGCCGAGGCAAATCGCAGATAGCCGACAATCACTCCGTTAATTTCAACCTGATATTTATTCAGCGCAGAGGGGAAAATCTTGCTGACCTGCACTTTGGTCAGGTACGTGATCAGCGGTGCAGTTGATGTGGAAGACAGATAGATGACTCCATTTGTATTCACTGTTGTGCCGACTTTTACGGCAGAAGAACTGGACTGAGATGTCGCCGAAGATGTGGCCGCTGCCGTTCCCGAGCCGGACGAGGATAATGTCCGTAAGTAGCCGACGATCACTCCATTGTGGCTGACCTGATATTTATTCGCTGCCGATGAATAAATTCTGCTGATCGTCACCGTGGTCAGGCTCGTTTTGACCGGCGTCGAGGCGTCCGACGAGGCGTAGAGAATCCCATTCGTCGAGACCGTCGAACCTACCGTACCCGTTGTCGAAGCGGACGCAGACGAACCTGTTGAACTGCTGCCGTTCGTGCCCGACAATGACAGCGTCCGCAGATAGCCGACGATCACTCCGTTGCGGCTGACCTGATATTTATTCACTGCCGACGAATAGATTCTGCTGATCGTCACCGTGGTCAGGCTCGTTTTGACCGGCGTCGAGGCGTCCGACGAGGCGTAAAGGATTCCGTTCGTTGAAACCGTCGAACCTACTGTACCCGTTGTCGAAGCGGACGCAGACGAGCCTGTTGAACTGCTGCCGCTCGTGCCCGATGCTGACAGCGTCCGCAGATAGCCGACAATCACTCCATTGTGGCTGACCTGATATTTATTTACTGCCGATGAATAAATTCTGCTGATCGTCACCGTGGTCAGGCTCGTTTTGACCGGCGTCGAGGCGTCCGAAGAAACGTAGAGAATCCCATTCGTCGAGACCGTCGAACCTACTTTCCCCGTTGTAGTGGTTGAAGCAGAGGAGCTCGTTGTACTGCCGCTCGTGCCCGACGACAGTGTCCGCAGATAGCCGACGATCACTCCATTGTGGCTGACCTGATATTTATTCACTGCCGACGAATAGATTCTGCTGATCGTCACCGTGGTCAGGCTCGTTTTGACCGGCGTCGAGGCATCCGACGAGGCGTAAAGGATTCCGTTCGTTGAAACCGTCGAACCTACCGTACCCGTTGTCGAAGTGGAAGCGGACGAGCCTGTTGAGCTGCTGCCGCTCGTGCCCGATGATGACAGCGTCCGCAGATAGCCGACAATCACTCCATTGTGGCTGACCTGATATTTATTTACTGCCGATGAATAAATTCTGCTGATCGTCACCGTGGTCAGGCTCGTTTTGACCGGCGTCGAGGCATCCGATGAGACGTAGAGGATTCCGTTCGTTGAAACCGTCGAACCTACCGTACCCGTTGTCGAAGCGGAAGCGGACGAACCTGTTGAACTGCTGCCGGTTGAGCTTGTCGATGAGGTCGATCCGGACGCGGAGGAGCCGGAAGTACCCGATGCTGAAGAGTTGCTATCATATTTTGTCAGATCGTATTCCGAGATCAGTGCATCAAGCTTGGAAGCGTACGTTGGATCGGTGGCATACGTTCCCTGCAGCGCCTGAGTCGCATCCTGATAAGTCGGCGCATTGGACTTCCAGACCTTGGCATAATAACTCGAATTGTAGGACAGACCGTTTTTCAAGAGACTGGCATAATCCTCGAGCGACGCGGAAAGCGACGGGTATTTTCTGAAATACGCCGCAACTTCCACATACTGGCCGTTCACATATTCAGCGGTATTCATCGTCACGTACTGACCGTTATATGTACCCTTGATTCCGAACAGATTATTCGCCTGTGTGGCAAGTCCGCTCTGACCAGACCCGCTTTCCAGTATCGCCTGGGCAATCATCACTGAGGCATACAAATTGTTTGCCGAAGCAATCTGCTGCGCCTCGCTCCCGATCTCGGAAATAAACTGTTGTGTCACACTGCTCGTCGAAGCAAGACTCTGGACGGCCGTGAAATTGGCTTGAGGTGCCTGAATGGTTTGAATATTGGTATTGGCCACAGTACTCTGGCTGACTGTTTTTTCACTGCTTCCGACATTATTCGTGACTTTATTCGGTTCCGTCGGATCCACGTTATTCTGCACAGCCGCAGCAGCACTTGAAGCAGTCGATCCGGTCGTTGAAGCAGCCGTACCGCTATTTGCAGAAGTCGCAGTGGAAGAGCCGGCGGCGGCCTTTTCGGATGACGCATTCGTTGTCGTCGATGACCCCTCGGAAGCAGTTGAAGAGGAGGAAGCCGCTGTCTCCCCTGAGTTAGCTGCTGCAGACGTTTCCGTTCCGGTGGCCGATGTTGTTGTTTTCTGATTTTGCACATCATCCGATCCGTCCGAATCCGTGGTCACTTTCCCTGTTGCAACCGTCTGGGTAGTTTTCTGCTGACTGCCGGCGGCAAGGGCTACCCCCGGAACGGACAAGGTTGTCATGGCCGATAAAATCAGCAGCGGTTTTCCCAGATACCCGATTCTAGCTGATGCATTCTTTTTCTCTCCATTTTCTGACATTGATCCTGATCTCCTTTGATGCGTCTCATGCGACATATCAAAAGTTCGGTCCCATGCAGGTTGGTTTAGAGATCAGCCTGTGCCTTCGGTCCAGCTTATTTAGTTGGCCTTCCTCGCTAATGATCATGCTCCTAAGACTTAAGATATAATCCTAACTTTCGATATTAAAAGATAGACATTAATTTTAGCTTAATGTTTATTGAAAGATTCATCACAACAATGTCTCAAAAGGGTTAAATTTCGCTGCTCATCCGGCTGCCGTCCCGGTGATCAAGCTGAATACGGGGAAAACGGGATTGGAGACTTCTGATTCATAGGCTTTTCAATGCAAGGCCGCAGACTGTATGAATCGATTTTGTCGATGGTATGGCTATGATTCTATGAGCCATGGTATTCTCTCGAAATTCATTGATCCGGAAGAATTTCAGAAAGATTTTCTTAATTAATAGTTTTTGTTATCTCTTAATTTGAGTTTTAATTCGCGGTCGATGCCATGATGATCGGCACGGTTCATTAGTAATGATCTCACATAAAAAGTCACAGTGCAAGATATTCTGCTTTTCCTGTTGTCAATGCAGCAGAAGGGCTCATTTTGCCTCTATTATCTCGGTAAATCAGAAGTGGGGAAGAAATATCAGCGAAAAGCTGCAAAAGAGCGTCTATACTTAAAGATAAGGCTTTGCTCTGCAGATCCTGTAAAAATTTTTGCAACCCGAATTATTTTGTGATAAATTATCTCTGAGTTTTGTTTCCATTACCCGCATCGGCAAGGGAACTATATCCTGATTATTCCGTTCATTTTTTAGGCAATGGACGGTATTAGATTTTTTAAAACCCAGATTGTATTCTGAATAACGGTGAGAGCATATTTGTCTACCAATTAAATGATGGGGTGTCCTCTTTGCTTAAAATGACGAAAAGAGTGGAAAGCGCAGCATTTGTAAGCGGCTTTGACTCTATTTTTAAATGTCCTGTTTGCGGCTCATCGATGAAAGTTTTTGAGTCAAAAAGTCTAATTTGTTCAAACCGCCATACATTTGACTTCACGAAACAAGGATACGTGAATCTGATGACTCACTCCTTGAAAACAAAATATGACAAAGAGCTTTTTGAAGCACGTCGGAAACTTATTGAGAAGGAAGGCTTTTTTGGCCCACTCGAACAGTCCATTGCCGAAACGATAAAAAAGCAGCTGAGATCGAAAAAGGGGACAACATTTATTCTTGATACGGGATGCGGCGAAGGATCGCATTTATATAATATTTGCGATAGTATCTGCACGGATTTAAACAGTCAAATAGCAGGAGTTGGAATTGATATATCCAAGGAAGGCATCTCCATTGCAGCTAAGAATTATGCCGGCAAGATGTGGGCTGTAGCAGACCTGGCCAACGTTCCGTTTAAGGATAAACAGTTCGATGTTATTCTAAACATTTTATCTCCTGCAAATTATGGAGAATTCAACAGATTATTGAAGGCAGACGGTTTGTTAATAAAAGTCATTCCTGAGAGTGATTACTTAAAGGAATTAAGAGAGGTTGTTTTCGATGAACCTGCCAAACAATCTTATTCCAATGCAAATACAAGGGAACGTTTTAAAGAGAATTTTCAAGTTGTCAGTACTTCAAGATTGCATTATTCCAGGATTCTTGAAAAACCGTCCATTCAATCGTTGATTCGCATGACCCCTTTAACCTGGTCAATGGCACAAGAAAAAGTAAAATCTTTTTCCGAAATGGAATCAATGAAAATAACCATTGATTTAGATATTTTAGTAGGAAAACCATTTGAATAACATCAAACCGCCGCCTGCTGCAAGTCTTTTAGCCGCGATCAGGAATCCGGCGGCCGGCATCAGGGGCTCAGCGACTCTGCATGGCTTCTATTAGGTTAACCATCACTGGATGTTACCACCGGACACTCCTCTGATTTTAAAAATACGTCAAAGCCCACTTTTATTCTTAAAGATCCAGCTAACATGAGGTGATTTTGCCCCCGGAATTCCGGGGCCGGCTGCAAGGGAACGTATCCGGCCAGACAATGTGTTCACCCGCAGGCTTCCTTCTCTGATTCAATCTTTAGCTGTCTCTCCAAAATAAGATTCCGCTATGTTATTTAGCTGGGCGGCGATTTCAGAGAAAGCCGCATTTAAATCCAGTGTTTTTACACTAATTTTATTCCCGCCCATCAGGAAGTCGCAATCCGGCGTCAAGCTTTCGCCTGTCTTGGCATAGAGAAGCAGACCGGCTACATTTCCTGTGTTGCCGGCATCCTGATTCTTGACGTATGAAAAAATTTGGTACATGTTGTTCGAATGCAGTGTGCGGCTGTCATACCGCGCCTGCAACTGCATCGTACGGGCATAGTACTTTGTATCGATAATCAGCGTTTTCTCGTTATGCTTCATCGTGATATCTGTCTGCATCCTCGGAAGAAAATTCGCAACGCCGCGATCCAGATTCCATGCGATCTGTGCAGGATGAGCGTTGAGTTCCGGATAGTGGTACCGAAAATATCCCAGCACAAACTTCTCATATAAACGAGCCATGTTCTGTTCGTCCAGAAACGCGGCCATTTTATAATTGCCCTTCTCGGTGGTCAGCAGCAGCCCGTTCAGAACAAACCGGCAGATGTTCAGGAGCATCTTATAGTTGCGATTGCTCTTTTGAAAGTGGAACATACTCCATTTGATTCTGAGCGAATCCATAGTCTCAACGTTTTCAAAGAAAAGCATGATCTTTTTTAAGTTTTTTCTGCGTTCGGAACGAACGGACGGCTGGTGTAATAAAATCAGAGCGGTCGTCTTCAATACCTGATTAAAGATATTGTTCTCTGACAGCTCATCGTATTCGCATGACAGCATCGGCTTTTTCTGCAATTTATGATGGATCGTTCCGAAAAGATCAAGTTTGCCTCTCATTATAGTCAGATCTTCACATTGAGGTATATATTCGCGGTACAGCCCCTGTTTCAATTGCCGGGCGATGCCTTTAGACAGAATAGCGGCAAAAAGATCCTCTATCTTATTAAACTTCTCCGCAGCGATGCTCTCATAGTTGGATTGTCTGAGCACTTGGAAGGCATATGTAAGCATGTAATATATATTTTTGATGAGAATGCCTTTGTCGTTAGTCACGGAACACACCACGCAGAATATGCGTCCATTTCTTTACTTTCGCCGGCTCATCGAACCAGTATTCGGACAGCATGGGAATAAGATCATACTCAACGACTTCAGACATCCATGCGTCTGTGCATTCTTTCTGACCGCAGAAATAGCTATGGCCGATGCAGAATCCTCTGCCGAGAGAATCATCGGCGGCAATGACCTTATTTAACTCTTTAATCCGCTCAATCAAAGTCGTGAACGTATCATTATTAAGAGCCTGCTGATAGGTTTGGAAGCCTTCGGAATTAAATGCCGGTTCCATCTCAAAAAAGCTGAAGCGCCTGCGTAAAGCGTAATCGATCAGGGCCAGGCTGCGATCCGCCGTATTCATCATACCGATCAGGTACAGGTTCTTCGGTACGGAGAATGGCAGGCCGCTATAAGCAAGCGTGGCCTTTGTCCCGCGGTATCCCTTCTCAATCAGCATCAGAAGCTCACCGAAGATTTTACTTATATTGCCACGGTTAATTTCGTCAATAATAAAGAAAAATTCTTCTCCGGGCCGGTCTGCAGCCTCCTGGCAGAAGCGATAGAAAATGCCTTTCTGCAATTCAAAACCATCTTCGTGCGGCCTATAGCCCATGATGAAATCTTCATAAGAGTAACTCTGATGGAACTGGATGAATTCGATACGGCTGTCATCCTTTTCTCCCATCATGGCGTAAGCCAGACGTCTCGCCGCAAAGGTCTTGCCGACACCCGGCGCCCCCTGTAAAATAAGATTCTGCCTGTGCTCGAGCAATGAAATCAATGTATCATATTGATCACCGCTCATATAAACCTCTTTCAGAAAATCTTCTTTAGAAAAGGGGGCAACAGCCTGTTTCCGTTCTGCCGGATTGGCTTCGCGGATCATATCCATAATAAAATCATATTCGTCCTCAGTCAGTTTGAACAGACTCCCCTGCGGGTTGACAAAATACTCCATGTGTTCCAATTCCGGGCACGCCCTTAGTGTCGCGTAATCGATAGGCACAGATACATTTTCAATCTTTTCGAAATATAGTTTTTCTCCATCATTTTCCCGAATGATTTTCGCAAGGGCTACAACCTGTTTTACCGGATAAGACTCATAGCCGATCACAAGATCGCCGGCTTTTGCATCCAGAAAGTTTTGAAATACTCGCCGTTTATGACCATTTTCATTATACAATGTATAGCTCTGTACCTCTCCGATGCCAACATCAGAGAAGCTCCAAATGCCCGGCTTGGCATTAAGCCACCAGTAACAGGGAACATGAACAGCCCCTTGTTTTTCAGAATCTATCATTCCGCTCGCGCACCTCCCGTCAACTTTGCGATACAGTACTAAGTGATTTGACGCCGCAATCCTTCACTGTGCCATGACTCTTATCTATTTTACAACTAAAAAATGCATTAAAATACAATACGTGCCCTATTTTGCGCAGATCCGGCAACGATTTATCTCGTTTTCCCGGGAAATAATAGAATAAAAGCTGCATCGGTAAGATTCACGAAGGGAGCAGTTACGGTCCTTCGTAAGGATGCAAATTTCAAGGGTCTGAAAAGCGCTCTGAAACCTATAAATTTTGACGTCAATTTGACCGGAAAAATTTTTTGATTCTGAAAATTTTAGGATTTCTTCTAAAAATTTCTGAAGTTAACTCGTCTCGCTAAAAAGATACTGAAACGCGCTGTAAAAATGAAGCTTGTCAGGCGTTTGCGAATCATGAGAATAGTGGATACCCGCATTTGAATGATTGTTGCCGCTGAGTGACACCAGCATCACTATAAAATTAAAAAAGGTGCAGAAAGTATTGTTACACTCTCCGCACCCTAAAAGGTTAGTTTTACTTTGACGTTTACATAATATAAGATATTATATCCCGTCACTGTCGCCATTTGTATCTGTCTCAATTTTCCGCCGATGGAATACCTGTGTCTGTGCACGGCTGATGTCCACAAACTTTTGTGCTAATTCATCGGCCGTACCATTGTAGCCGCTTAATTGCAATCCGAGCTCCATTAGTGATCCAATATTACAACCGGTTATTACGGCAATCTTTTTATCAGCAATCGTACTGCTGATTTTTACCGCTTCCTTAAAGGGTGTGCCCCCCAGCAGATCGCAAAAGAATACGATTTGATCTGTGTCACGGATTGCCTGCTCAAACTTTTTCCGCAGCGAAGTTTCATCCATATCACCGGTAAAATCGATAAACCCGACGTTCGGCAGACGACCGGCCAGCAATTTAACGGTTGATTCCAGTCCGGTTGCAAAGTGACCGTGACCGGTTACAATGACTTTCACGCTCAAAGAACCCCCATCCACGAAAGAACAATGGCCAAAACAAATGTAACAAGAATTAGGATAACCGGGCTGACGTTTTTCTTTTTTGATAACCAATAAAGTAAGAATGTATAGCCTAACGGCAGCAGGTTCGGAAAGATCCGGTCAAGAAATTGTGTCTGCAGTGAAATCGTGTGTCCGGCTGTCACCGGAATATTCGTCTTTACTGAAATTTGAACATATGTTGCAATTAATCCGCCAATAACCGAGCAGCCCAGGATACTGGCAGCCCGCGACACAATCGCGGAATTCTCCCGAATTTTAGAAATGGCCCGTGTCCCGGCACTATAACCTAAATGCGCAATAGGTATCCGGGCAAGAAACATGGCAACATAAACTATGAAGAAAACCAAAGGGCCAAGGATACTGCCCTGTTTGGCAAATGATGCGGTAATACCGGCAACGATTGGTAAAATCGTAAACCAGGTAATTGCATCGCCAATGCCAGCCAATGGACCAAATAGTGCAATTCTTAAACCATCAATGGTTGATCGCTTTTCACCATGTTCCTCCAGTGAGGCCTCCAGCCCCATTAATAGCGGCGCTGCATAATTATTCGTATTAATGAATTCTAGATTGGATTTCATAGCAGTAGCCAGGCCGTCTTTATCTTTGCCATAAATTTTCTTCAGTGTTGGAGTCATAGCCAGTGTCCAGCCATCGGCTTGCATGCGTTCATAGTTCATTGCGGACTGATTAAAAATCGAACGAATGGCTAGTTTCGTAATATCACGACGTGTAAGACTATGTCGTTCCGTCATTGCAGATGTATCAGATGCCACCGCCATCATCCCCGTTTCCGCTTGCATTACTAATCATATCTTTCATCTTCTTATCTTTCTGATCACGATAGAATTCAATCAGAGCTAATGCGACACCGATCACGGCGACCGGCATTAAATTGCCGAATTTAATGAAGCAGGCAGCCGTAAATCCCAATAACAAGTAAGGCACATATTCTGTTTTCAACATGCTCTTCAGTAAGAGGCCAAACCCAACCGCCGGTAAAATACTGCCTGCAATTTCAAAACCATGGCTCAGCCAGACAGGCATTGCATTAACCAATGCCCTCATGGGTTCCTGGGCACCATAGACACAGAGGAACGCAATGATTCCGTATGATAAGGCAACAATGACAGTCGGCAGTAATGCAAGCATTGAAAATTTCCGCGTTTCTGCATGTGCTGCATAGTCATCTAATTTCTTTGTCAAAACGGAAAAAGCTGAATAGTAGAACAGAATGATATATTGCATCAAAATACTAAAGGGTAACGCCAGGCCAATGGCCGCAGCGGGTGTCTTGCCGGTTGTATAAGCAAGCACAACAGTCATTACACCAGCCATAATTGGGTTAGGCGGTTGAGTTCCGCCGACTGGAGTCAGTCCTGCAAATGCCAGCTCTGTTAAACCTCCTGCAATGATCCCTAGGGTCGGATCCCCCAGAATGATACCAGTCACCGTACATACAATCATTGGCCGGAACAGATATAAACCTTCCAGCCAGAAGTCAACTCCGGCAATAATGGCAAAAAGACCAATCAGGAGCCCCTGAATAAGCGTCACTTGCATTCTAGATCACTTCTTCCACAGGAATTTTTTTATCTTCCGGTGTTTCCTGAATATACACATTTACACCGCTTTCAACACAAGCTTTCAAATCAGCTTTATCCTGTTCGTCCATATACGTATACTTTGTCACTTGTTTTTTTCCGCTCGAAAAGTGCATATTGCCAATATTCAAATTTCTAATCGGAACACCGCCTTCAACCAGACGGCGGGCATCCTGCGGATTACGCACAATTAAAAAGATGTGTTGGCTTGCACTTGCGCGACTAATATTTTTTATCGTTTTATCAATGGTCCAAAAACGGATACCAACACCCGAGGTTTCAGCAGTCGCAGCCATTAATTGCTGTTGCAGATCATCATTCGCCGTGTCATCATTTGCGACCAGCAATAAGTTAGCGCCAACCGATGACGTCCAAACTACACCGACTTGTCCATGGACCAATCGATTATCAATTCGTGTCAAAACTATATCCGGAGAAGCCACAATCATTCATCCTCTCAATTCTTCTTACCCAGTGATGTACATGATCAGGTTGCCCACAACTGTAGCTTCACTGTAATAAACAACTTTTCGCTGTTCAATTCCATGTGTATACACATCAACGAGCGGGTCACCGACGTTCAGATTAAACAATTTTCGATTCTTTTTGCTAATTAGACCTGCTTTTGAGTGAGTAAAAAATTGAACGTCTAAGTTATATTTCTTAATAAGAAACGGAATTACATCACCATTATTAGCCAGTTCACTATGATAAATACTTGGAAAACGTTCATACGGTAAATATATCTTCTGATGAAAAACCGGATGATCATCGGCATAGAACATATTTTCAATTGCATACATATAATCATCGCTCGTCAGATCTAGCTTTTCCCGCATGTCAGGCAGTTCTTCATTCACAAGCAATTGGTAAGACAATAGTTTCATCTTAGCGATCGCTTCCGTTTGTTCAATGATTTGACGGACATTCAGATAACGTACTCCTAGATTCTCATCCTCTCTTCGTAAAACAAACGAACCTTGCCCCTGTTTTTTAGAGATATATTGCTTATTTTCCAGTTCTGTTAGTGCGCGTCTAACAGTAATCCGGCTGACGTGGTAAATCTCACCCAGTTTTTGTTCCGAAGGTAATTTACTATCCTCCGGAAGCTCCCCAGATTCAATTTGCCGAATCAAATCATTAAGCATGCTTTGATAAAGTGGAACAATATTAGCCATGAGGGTTAACCCGGCTTTCTTAACTTGTTATGTTGTTATAACAACTACATCTATTAAAACATCAATATAGCTATGTGTCAACGCTTACATATCAAAAATATTTCTTAATCGGTTCATTTGTCATAATCAGCGGCCAAATTCGCTAACGGATAATTCCTGATTAAAACCATTCAATCAGGCTAATCAAGGTTATACGAATAAAGTATCCCTAACTCGAATAAAACGATCATTCCAGTAATAATGACATGATGCTTATGAAGGCCTGATTATTTAAGAGCGATATAAAAAATGATGGGTGTACCCTTGCACAGTTTCAAGCAGGCCCGATCTGCAATAATCTGAGTTTCCTCCTTTAAAATGGCAGGCAATCCTGCTTTGTGAAATATCACAAGTAGAATAGCGAATATCGGCCGGATTCGCGGGGCTATCGGCCGAATCGAGCCTCCTTCCGGCCGAATCCAGGGGGCTATCGGCCAAATCGGGCCTCCTTCCGGCCAAATCCAGGGGGCTATCGGCCAAATCGGGCCTCCTTCCGGCCAAATCCAGGGGTCTATCGGCCGAATCGGGTTTCCCTCCGGCCAAATTCGGGGGGGCTACCGGCCGAACTGCTGTTCCGTCCATCCGGATCCGGGTCCCGTTTTACTTAGTTGAGTATTACAAAATGACTATTTAATTTTGTGCGTATCTAAACCGCGATAAATTTTTTGATCCTCATATAGATATGATGATCACAGTAAAGATAATAGTAATGATTGCGGTAACAGCAGGGTTATAATAGGATCCATTATTCGGAAACAGTGTGTCACTGACATTGATCGTGGCATGAAAGAAAACGGCAGTCAGTACGCATTTTCCGTTGTTGTTATATAACCAGATCATGAGTATGCGGGCCGTAACGGAAAACAGACACTGCCACACAATCCATGACAGGCCATGTCCGGCCTGAGCGGATTACGTGCCATATTCCCAATATTGCGCCCATAACTATGCCGATTCTTAATGCGCTCCATCGGCTGCTGAATGATTCAATGACATAATCCCATCCAGCCTGTTTCTTCACCAAGCAATAAAAAACTCAATCAAAAGGATGGGCACTGCGGAAATGAAAGATGTGCTTTGGGAAGCGGCAGTCTTAGAAATACCATCACCCAATAAGACAGCAGCAGTATGGCCGGCATTAGGAATAAGGTGGGCAGTGTCCGAAGTCGTTTAATTCCCCTGATTTTAAAAACGTTCTTAAATAATTTTCTGTGATTCCTTGGGATTTTTCCTTTCCATAGACAAGAGTCACGGCCGCCAAAAGAGGTCAAGAAAGTCATGAGAGAGCTCACCGGTAAATTCATCGCAGCTCTTTCGACAGGAATCCGGCAAAAGCACCGAACAGCCAGAAGAGTATTGAAAGCATGAAAACCAACAAGTAGAAGGCAACTGCCGATCTTTTATTTTGAATGCTGCTATCCAAGCTCTTATCCTCCACTTAAGATCTGTATACATTGTAAAACGGATTTTGCACGAATTTAGAGTAGCAGAGTCTTCACTCATTATCAATTGCAAGATTCAGCACAATATCACGCTCCCTCCCACAGCGTTTTTGCATTGATACCTCTGTCTGTTTTAACCGCACATGCAAATTATGAAATAAAAATTTCTTTCTAAAATCTTCCCTTTATTAAAAACAGCCGGAAAATAATAGGCTCCGTATTTCACCCCTGCTTTCGCCCGAGATCTGTCATTCGCAAAATCATTCGAATAAAATTTTATATTTGCTTTTTATAACGTTGCGATATATATTTAGTTATATCAGTTCGTTAGATCTGATTTTACGTTTTGGGAGGCGATCCGGATTGTATGAATTGTTCATACTGGGCGAACTGAAACAAAAACCGATGCACGGGTATCTGTTACACAGCAACATTTCAGCGGTGCTGGGACCGCTGCGTCCGATTAGCTGGGGCACATTATACCCCGTTTTACGGCGCATGGAAGACGACGGATTCATCCGCCAAATTCCGGGCGAAACGGGGACGGGACAAGGGAGGCCGCGAAAGGTGTATGAGCTTACCCCGTCAGGCAGCAGCGAATTTGAGCGGCTGATGCAGAAACCTTTTGAACACAACAACGATACAGAAGATTTGTTTCGTGTGAAATTGAGCAAGTTTCAATATGTGTCTAAAGAGCTGCAGCGGGACATTCTGCTCCAGTACAAGATCTTCCTGGAAATGCTGCTGAGCGGCGTTGAAGAATTAACGGAACGAATCAGGAAAAATCCGAACATAGATGAAGGTGAACGTCCCAACATTCTGACCGTCTCAGACTACGACATGAATGTCATGCAGGCCAAACTGACGTGGGTTGACAAGCGTTTGGCATCTGTCGAGGCTGAAAAAAATAAATAAACAGTGAAGGAGCTAGCAGGTGATATGGGTTCAAACAATGAAGTTCAAAATCAGTGGAGGCGCTGGTGGGCACTCGGCGCAATTTGTTTCGGTCTGTTCATGTCATTACTGGACGTAACGATCGTCAATGTTGCTTTGCCCAGTATTCAGCATGATCTGAATGAGTCGATTTCCAATCTCGAATGGATCATGAATGCCTACTCGCTGGTTTTTGCTGCATTGCTGGTAACTTCCAGCAGGCTGGGTGATATTTTCGGCAGAAAAAAAGTATTCATCTTTGGTGTGGCCGTTTTTACAATCGGCTCCTTTCTATGCGCCGTAGCCGGTGACATCCATATAGGAACGCTCACACCCGCTGAGGTGTTAAACATTGCCCGAGGTATTCAGGGGTTAGGCAGCTCGGCAATGATGCCGCTCTCCCTGGCGCTGATATCAAGCACATTTCACGGGCGCGAACGCGGGACAGCCTTTGGAATCTGGGGAGGCGTTGCGGGACTGGCCACCGCGATCGGACCTTTGCTCGGAGGCATCTTGGTACAGAACATTAACTGGCAGTCGATCTTCGATATCAATATTCCGATCGGTATTATCGGCATCGCCATCGCTGCCTGGGCCATTCATGATTCCAGAGACGAAGCCGCTCCCCGTCGAATCGACATTTTCGGCTTATTGACCATTACAGCAAGCATGTTTTGCCTGATCCTTGCATTGATGGAGGGCAGTTCGAAAGGATGGACATCCGGCTACATCCTGACACTGTTCGTAATTTCGGGGCTGGCCCTGCTGGCATTCATACTGATTGAACCTCGAATAAAACATCCGATGGTTGACCCGCGCTTGTTCAAGGTGCCAAGCTTTACGGGAGCGGCCATTGCCGGCTTCACGGTCAGCAGCGGCATGTACGCCTTGTTCTTCTACTTGAGCCTGTATCTGCAGAACCTGCTCGGTTTTGATGCTCTCGGGGCCGGGCTGCGTCTTCTGCCCTTGTCATTGCTCGTTCTGGTCGGCGCACCGCTGGCCGGACGCCTGACCGACAGAGTCGGCGCGAAGTGGATGATGTTCATCGGAATGTCCCTCTGCTGCGCAGGGGTCCTTCTGATGACCAGGCTCGGCGGCGCCAGTGAACCGAATCAATGGATCGTTCTGTTGCCGGGCCTGATCCTGTCCGGTATCGGAATCGGGATTGTCAATCCCCCCATGTCCGCCGTTGCAATGGAAACGGCAGAGCCAAGACTGGCGGGCATGGCATCAGGTGCCAATAACCTATGCAGGCAGGTGGGCACAGCATTCGGCATCGCCCTGCTCGGTGCGCTTCTGAACCAGCGTTATAATACTTTGATCGCAGCTAAAATATCTGCACTGCATCTGGCAGGACTCGGGAGCAGCGTTCGGCGCAGCATCATCTCCGGCATCCAGCAGGCAGGCCCCATGGCCGGCAGTCTGGGATTAAAAGGGAGTTCCGGACAGACTAATCCTTACATTCATAGTCCATTGTTTCCGTCTTTGCATACTGCCGCCAAAGGTGCATTCCTCTCTTCTACAGCCGACGTCGTCTGGCTTGCGGGCGGAATGCTCCTGATCGGCTGTATTTCGGTACTATTGCTGGTGCGCCGCAAAGACATCAGGACACACTAAGTAAGGAAGGCCGGAACCGCTCAGTCATGAAGCCATTGAATCTACTTCAATGAAACAATGCAATGATTAAAACAAAATTAAACGACTAGGCACATCAGGTGTGGGCAGTCATCGTGAATCTTCCGGCGGGCTGCCCGCTTTTTAATTCTGTGGAGCACAATTCATAAAAGCCGGAGGCTAATTCATAGCCCCCGGCGGCAGGCTGGCTGAAAGCATCATCGCAGAGGAATGGCGCCCGGGCTTGCAATTGTTCATTTGAAGGAACCTTTGGAACAATTGGCATGACTCTATGTCCCCGGGTTCTTCAATATGCTGAGCCTCAATCTTTTCATTGTGCGGTTTATAAGTATTGCTGCAAAAGTATTGAGCATAAGCGAGAGCTTCCATACCAGGCATTTCATAGGCACATATTGATCGCTTAGAGGCCGTATTTATGAACAGCCGGTTCCTTCGCATACTGTGCCATAAATAGATAACCCATGCTTTCATGATATACTTTTAAAAGAGACAACCTTTGTGCGGGGCTGCCGCTTCTCTTTGATCTTGTAAAACCGGCCACAGACTGTTTAAAAAGGCGATCAATAATAGCTCTCCGGGACCGCCGGAGAATCAGTTGCGGCGACGGAGCCCCGGCATAGGAAAATACGATGTATCGATGAGAGAGCCGTCGTTCCGTTAATGGCTATTTTGGAAAAATTCATAGGGATAATTTGAAAGCGGCCAATAACGGGGAAAGCCGGCTCTTATTGTATGGCGAGCGCCAGCCGAACCAAAAAATTAAGTACAAAAGAGGAATGCTGGTTGGTTAAGGAACATTATTATCAAGGCGAACCCATGGATTTGCTTCATACAGTTGCTTTTGAGGAAATGTACCCCATTGTTTCCTGCCTGATTCAGTTGTCATTGCCGATTAATGTTGATCGCCTTCAATGGGCCGTTGATCGCGTGGGCAGACAGCTGCCGGAAATTTTCTGCCATTACCAGCCGGTAAAAAATCGTTGGCGTGCTGCAAAAGTACCCCATACGGTGATTGTTCAACTTGAAGAAAGTCAAGATCCATTATCACAGCCCGTTGATTTTCTTAAAGATGCACAGCTTAAAATTTTTATAAAGAGTGCCCCCGAACCTATCGTTTATATGGTAATGAGTCATATATTCACCGATGGATCAGGTTTCAAGGAATTTCTTTATTTATTGGCCGACAGTTACAATCAGCAAGAAACAGCCGGTATTCATAACGAGCGTTCGAGCGAATCTCTGGTTAATGCGTTACTGAGTCATGGCTCGAAATATAAATCGAAGATGAGCCTGCCTGATCGTGCCTTAACAATTCCTTTTACCGATGAACAGGTTTCAAAAAAGTTTATTGACTATGTCGACATACCGGAAGAACAGTTTATAAAGATTCGTCAGAAAGCAAAAACAGATCATCTTACAATTAATGACGTGATTATGGCTGCGTACATCATTCAATTATCGAAAAAGACAAATTTAAGAGAAATACCGCTGCCGTGTCCGACAGATCTCAGACAGTTCCTTCCCGGCCGTTCGCTGCGCATCGCAAATTTAACAGGTGAGTACAGCCTGTTGATTTCAGTTGACCGGAAAGATGATGTATCAGTTATTGCCCGAAAAATTCATCATCAGATAGCCGATTTAAGAAAGCAGAAGGCTTTTCTGCAAGCCGCGCCGATGCTGCAATTCCTTTATCGCAAATTACCGGTTTTCTTCCTTCGCCGGCTGATTTCAAGACACTATCATGTTCAAACCGTTTCGTATACTAATTTTGGCATTCTCGACCAGCGCTTTCATTTTGAAGACAACACCATTCTCCATTGCCTGCTGACCGGAAGTTTTCGGAGCGTCCCCCAGTTTCAGGTTGCCGTTTCAACTTATGCTCAGAAGTGCACACTGAGCTTCTGCATGATCGGAAGCCTTTTAAGCAAGGCAGAAGGACATGATTTAATCAGCGGAATCGCTACTTTATTAGAAAAATGGAGCTGTTAATTGAATTTCCGCAAAATGATGAACTGTCGAAGCTGCTGAAACCCCGTTTAGCGAAAAAAATTTAATTATGGAACGGCAGCGAATCATTCAGAGACAAAAAGAAAAATTAATAGGGCAACGTGAAAAGATTGATTTTGCACTCTTGATGATTTGCATTAAAGAGGATCATTATTCCGCCATTCATTCCGGACACAAGCACACGGATCAGGCTCAGGTAAAAATGATAAATTTTATTTTAGCACGTACCTTTGATCGGCAAAGAGATAGTACGCGACAGCTTCTGGAAAATGCTTTCAATAAACAGCGAGGCGGGAACGTGTCAGATAATTCCATTGAAGCGGTCGTTCCTCGGATAACTCATTATATAAAACCGGAATATCAGAATGGGATAGGACAATCTTCCCAATGGACTAGAAATTTCTAATTGCCGCCATCAGCTTTCATATCGGTTTGATCTGTGGAATTTTTTGATTTTTGCCAGGTGTAAATCTATACGAAAATCGATAATCTTCACAAGAACAGGCGCTTTAAATTAAAATGACAATGACTGCATTTCTTGCCTTTGTAATCATCAGATTTTTATACTGCCACCTTCCAATTAACCGGCTGATGATTCTTCTTTTCTGCCGCCCTTTTTTCTGATTGTGTTCCGTTTGCATCCGGTATTATCTCTCCTTTTCCTCAGCTTCAGATGTGAGCGGCTCATAAACAAGTCCGCACCGGCTGCCAGCTGCAAACAGAGCGTTCGATAAGGAAACCCTATGAAACATTATTCCAAAATTTATAGACATTATTAAAAGTATTCTTTCCCCCAATTGCATAATTCCCGAAGAATATTTTTCAACGATTTACCCCTTGGCGTCGGTATGTATTCAACTTTTGGCGGGATGGTTGCGTAAGCGATTCTCTCAATTAATCCATCCATTTTAAGATGATGCAGTTCCTCAGATAAGACTTTATGACTGATATTGGGAATTGATTTTTTGAGCTGTCCATATCTTATCGGCTGCGATTTCAATATGTGCCATAGAATGATCGCTCTCCATTTGCTTCCAATTACCGTTATTGAAAATCCGATAGAGCACTGAAAGTCTCTCTGCCTTTTGTTTTTATCAGTCTCTGAAAAATCTTTGCTCATTCTTTATCTCTCTTTCCAATCGGTTAGTGACTTATCAAGAAGTGCGTACTTGTACTCTTGTTCAGCCTACCTTTAATGACTATATAACAACAGCATAAAAGCCATAATCTTTCAAAATAAGCGGTAGAGAAGAACATGAAAAAATACCATTTATATCAGATCGATTCTTTTACAAAAGAGAAATTTAAAGGGAATCCGGCAGGCGTCATAACCAATGCCGATGGATTATCCGAAAACGATATGCAAAGGATTGCCCGTGAACTGAATAATTCTGAAACAGCGTTTATATTCTCATCGAATAATGACACTTATGACGTGCATCTGCGCTTCTTTACCCCATTAAGAGAAGTGCCCTCGTGCGGTCACGCAACGATAGCGGCTCATTATGCACGTGCTTTGAAAAATAAACTGGGCAGCTCAAGAATAATACCAGAAAATCGGAGCCGGCATTTTACCTGTTGATGTTTTGAAAGAAAACAATCACTTTAGAATCGTAATGACACAGGGAAAAATAGAATGCGGACCATCCATTGACGAAGAAAACAAAGGAAGATATCCTTTTGTCCGTTGTATCTGCATTGTGATAAGTGTGAACGGCGAAGCAGCGGCCGGCAAACGATGCAATGTATAACGGGAATACAGATGCTGCCGGTGTGCGCGATCGGACAAGCCGGATCGGCAACGTCATCATCCGGGTCCTGCCATCATTTATTTATTTCATCAGCAAGAAATTTTTTCCTGTAATTAGCTCTTGAATTCCAAATATGGATGGCCTATACTCAGTTTTAAAGGGTGCCCTGAATATTTTGTCATTTAAGAAAATCGTGCCGTCACTATTTGTGGCAGTATCTTTATGAACTGTACACATGACGGCACCATGAACGGCGGGCGGGAAATGCTTGCTGCAGACTTACAATGAGGCAGGAATGCCGCACCATACAATTTGCTTTGATCCTTTGTGACAAAGACTCTTAATAAATCATTTCCGAGAAATGATGTCTTTTTCGTTTGTAAAAGGAGGCACGTCCTGAATGGTCGGGACTGCGGGCAAATGGAAAAGGCATTTTTATTTTCATCGTTTTTGATTTTGTGAAATGGATCGCAAAAATCAGGCTTGTCTATTTATCTGTCCGGAGATGATCGGTATGAAAATCGGATTTATCGGTGCCGGCAAGGTCGGAAAAGCGCTCGGTTTATATTTCAAAAATCACGATCTGACTTTAGCCGGTTATTACAGCCGGACTTCTCAGTCCGCACAAAAAGCGGCTCAAATTACCGGCACGAATGACTTTAAAACCATCGACGGCCTCGCGAAAGCTTGTGATCTGCTCCTGATCACGACAACCGACCATGCTCTCGAGGATATCGACAGGCAGGTTTCCGCCTCCTTATTGAATAATCAATCGACAGGCGCTCATAAAATATGGCTTCATGTCAGCGGAGCACTGGCGTCCGATTGCCTGTCGGGAATCAAAGCGGCGGGCGGCTCTGTGGGCAGTATGCATCCATTGCTCAGTTTCGGCGATGACCCGGCACAAAACGCCAGGCGGCTTGAGGAGACATGGTTCAGTATCGAAGGAATGGGGGAAGCCATGGAAGCCGTCAAAAACATACTCAATAAAACCGGCGGAGTGTACAACATGATAGCGGCTGAAAAGAAAGCGCTTTATCATGCGGGCGCCTGCGTCATTTCCAATTATCTGGTAACGCTGCTTGACTGCGGCATGAAATTGATGCAGGCTGCCGGAATGGACGAAAAGACCCTTTTTCAGGCTGTCCGGCCGCTGATCGACGCGACTCTGAAAAATATTGAAGGCGAAGGGGCAGTGAATGCACTGACCGGTCCGATCGTTCGTGCAGATTACAATACCCTATCCGTTCATCTGGAAGCGATCGCAAAAGAGTTGCCGGACGAGGAGCGATTTTACAGAAGCCTCGCACTCAGTACGGTTCAAATGATTCAGAATCAGAGATTAAACGAGAAGCAGGCAAAAATATTTCAGAAATTATTGAGAGGGAGCGGTCATAATGAACAGTAAATTCACCACACAATCTTTTTCTAAGGCGAAGCAGAAGGAAGAAAAGATTACCATGTTGACAGCCTATGATTATTCGATGGCACAGATCATCGACGGAAGCGGAATAGACGCCATTCTTGTCGGAGATTCTCTCGGAATGGTTATGCAGGGGCATGACTCGACGCTGGAAGTGACGATGGATCATATGGTTTACCATTGCGCATGTGTGTCGCGGGGAGTTAAGCATGCCTTAGTGGTCGGCGACATGCCTTTTTTATCCTATCATGTCAGCACGGAGGAGGCAGTCCGCAATGCAGGCCGGCTGATTCAGGAAGGAAAAGCGGGAGCCGTCAAGCTCGAGGGCGGAAAAAATATGGCGGGGACAGTTAAGGCAATCGTTAACGCCCAGATTCCGGTGATGGGACACATCGGCCTCACTCCTCAGTCTGTCAATATTTTCGGCGGCTTCAAGGTCCAGGGCAAACAGGAGGCAAATGCCAGGGCCCTGATTGAGGATGCCCTCGCTTTAGAAGAGGCCGGAGTCTTCAGCATTGTCCTTGAAGCCGTTCCTGAAGAGCTCGCCCGGATAATCACCGAGAAGGTCAGTGTACCGACTATCGGAATAGGCGCGGGCCGTTATTGTGACGGGCAGATTCTGGTCATCAATGATATTCTCGGCGCGTATTCCGAGTTCACTCCCAAATTCGTCAAACAATATGCACATTTGAATGCGACCATTACAGATGCTGTGGGTGAATACATTCAGGACGTCAAATCTCAGAAGTTCCCGGAAAAAAAGCATACTTATGCAATGGACGAGTCGCTTTTGAAAAAAGTGTAACGATTACCGGCTTCGTGATGAAAGTTCGCACTGGACTTTGAAAAAGCTCTCATACGGTGACCTCCCCGTGTATTAAAATGAAGCTGTTTCACAGGCCTTCTTAAAACTCAAGAACCGGAGAGAAATTTGAAAAAAAAAAGCTCTCCGGTTCTTTTTTGTGTAAAAATGCCGGCACAGGGTCCTGATGCCGGCATTATTGAATACGGATTATTTATTCGTTTGAAATAGAAAACAGACTGTTTCTCAGATACGGTTAACCTCTTCCAGCAGATCGGCATCCCACTTCCAGTCGCTGACGGCTACGGCGTCGGTGACATGATCCGGTTTGCTCGCGCCGAGAATGGCCGAGGTGACGGCCGGCTGATTCAGAATCCAGGCGAAGGCAAACTGAACCAGTTTTCGATTATATTTTTCTGCAATACGTTTATACTTCTCTACCCGTTCGAAGCTGCGATCGTTAAAGTATTGAAAGATCAATTTCTCGCCCTGGGCGGCCCGGCTCCCCTGCGGATAGCTGCTGTCACGGCTATATTTCCCGGTCAGCATGCCTCTTGCCAGGGGACTGTAGACCAGCAAACCGACATTTTCCGAGAGACAGTAAGGTATGAGTTCCTGTTCGATCTCTCGGGAGAGCAGATTATACTGCGATTGAGAAGAAATAAATGATGACAGGCCGCCGGATTCGGCAATCCTCTTCGACTTTTCAATCTGCCAGGCGGCAAAATTGGAACAGCCGATGTATCTGACTTTGCCCTGCCTGACGAGACTGGTCAGAGCCTCCATCGTTTCTTCCAACGGCGTCTGCTGATCAAAAAGATGCACCTGGTATAAATCGAGATAATCGGTTTGAAGTCTTCGCAGAGAGTCGTCGACAGCCTGCAGAATATGTTTCTTCGACAGTCCCTGCTCGTTAACGCCCCGCCCCATCGGCAGTCCGACTTTGGTGGCAAGGACAACTTTGTTCCGTCTTCCTTTAAGCGCCCTTCCGATGATTTCTTCAGAAGCGCCGGTGCCGTATCGGAACGGTTCATCCTGCCCCTTCCCGTAAAAATTAGCCGTGTCGATTAGATTAATTCCGCTGTCCAGTGCCAGATCGATGATTTTATCCGACTCCTGTTCGTCAATCCAGCGGCCGAATGCCATCGTTCCGAGAGCCAAATTTGAGATTTTCAGACCGGTGTTGCCCAGATTTTGATAATGCACGTCCACCCACCACCCCATTCATTCGTTTTCTTTATTATTTATTTTATAAAGAGCGATGTCCAGAAAAATGAATGAAAACGAATCAGCGGGATGACCGCTGGGATAGAAAATTCTCATGACCAGGCTGCCCGGCAGATCAGAGATCGCCAGAAGAGTATCTGCAATCAGTGGCTCTGCAGCAGGTGTACCCGAAATTTCTTTCCTGACAGTCACACATCGGATCGCGAAGGAATACGGTTATGGTGTCGTTGATGTATCGTAGCTTCAGGTCCGGCAACCCTTAGCCGGGTGCAGGCAGGATTCGGCCGTTCTGAAAAACATCGTTTATTGCAGAGGCCGTTCACATCTCATTCGGCGTGATCCAGGTTGCTGAGCGGCGCCAGCCTGTTTAAAACAAACGATCTCAGACGTGCCGCGCAGGGGATGCTGATCTGTCTTCTGCTAGCCTGGCCCAAAACCGTCATATTGTTGGTAAGTCAGTGCTTTCCGGTAAGAAATTCATCCATAAGACAATGGTACTTAATGTAAAATTGATCCGGAAGAACGCGGCTCTTTCACCAAACCCTTTTGGATCCAAAAAATTCCTGAAGATAGCCCCAGACAGAGACGGGGGACATAATAAGTTGATAGATTAAGATAAACAGAATAAAGCCGAGAAAATTTTTTCTGATAGAAAGATGAAGTTTCCGAAAGACAGCGTATTTTTGATAGAAATAAAGAAGGCCAAAACTGATCAGAGTGAGGGGCAGGACCAGAATGGTTAATGGGCCGACAATCCAGAAATAGCCGAAGCAGGCCAGAATCAGACCAGGGATCCAGCAAAAAGTGTACGTAAAATCAAGATATGGCATGATCAAATTAATCCCCGTCAAATATTTTGTATAGAGTTGCGGTTGATGCCAGGGTTTTATCTCCCTCAGGGCCTTCAATCATTCCCCTAGCCCACCTTGCCCGTTGTGTCACAAACTCTTTCAGTTTTGTCGGAGCATCGGTGAATGCAACTGCAAGCGGTTCAAAGTACACTTTCCATTTTTTCCGCAGCAAACGCCACGTTAAAACAATATCTTCACCGATTGCATCGGGCCAGCCGCCAATCTCTCTGATACATTCCGTTCTGTATAAACTGAAAGCCCCCTGGGCAACTAGCGTTCCTTGATAGAGGCCCTGCAGACGCTTGATTGAGGCTATGCCAAGAAAATAATCCCATTCTTGGATTCGTGTCCAAATTGTTTCCCGACTGTTCCGGACCAACATGGACCCTGCAACAGCACAAACCTCGGGCGGGCTGCTTTCCAGGCGGGCAACAAGGAAGCGTACGGCAGAACGGTGGAGCAGGGTGTCCGCGTCCAGCGTAATCACAAGCGGCGTCGTCACGTGGACAAGGCCATGATTCAAAGCATTAAATTTCCCCGGTATCTTTTCGTGAAGAACAAATACATTTATTCCCAGTTCTTTCTCCGCACGTAATACTTCGTCATCAGTACGGTCAGAGGAGTTATTGTTAATCACAATGATGGTCATTTCCCCGTCATAGTCCTGTCTGCTTACATAACGTAGCGTATTCAATATCGTGTCTTCTTCGTTATGCGCCGCAATCAGCAAAGTCACGGGATCGGCCGGATGAATATTTTTGAATGCCGGCTGGCGGTCAAACAGGAGACTTGCAATCAGGAACGCATTCATATACCCCGGGACATACGCAATTCCGGTAATGACGAAGAGCGCACCGGGAAATGTGATAATCTGTGAAAGATCTTCCAACCATGGCAGTGAGATATAAATAGAGAAAGTGACCCAGCATATAGATAAGAGATGGCTGATCCAGAACTTAGCTGTTATGGAGAAATATAATCGATGAACTCTTTGTGGCGGCACATTCGGTATTAGGTCTGGCTGCATCCTATTCTCCCGGCATCATGATTTCTTTTTCAACAATTATAACATAGCAGCGGGGGGCTGATTGCCTATAGCATAGTGGCCGATAGAAATTAGATGCGGCAATTAATCCAATGTTTTCAGCCTATCCAGCTCTCCCGGCCAACCAGCGCGGTTTTGCCGTGCCGACTTCACAGAACGGCAGCTTATAAGAAGAAAGCTGAGCGAGTGAGCGCCTCGGCTCTCCTCTTTAAATAGTTCCGGCAACAGGCGGCTCATTTTCAGGATCCAACCGATTGAGCTTTTATTCCGTCAGCTGGTCATGGACAAACGCCAGCCATTCTGCCAGCTTCCCGGCACCGATTTGTCCCGGAGCGGACGCTGTCTCCGCGGACCCGAAAGTCAGTGCCGAACCGAACAGTTCCCCTGTCAGCCGGCTGATGGCACCCTTCCCCGACATGGAAACAGTAATGAACGGCCGATCGGCAAATGTCGTTTTCATCAGATTCGTGACTTTTAAAAGTTTTAAAACATCGGCGCTTGTCTGCGGCATAACGGCAATCTTCGAAATATCGGCACCCCTTTCCTGCATCGCGCAGAGCCGGCGGATCATTGTCTCTTCGCTCGGCGTCCGCTGGAATTCGTGATTGGACAGAATCACAGCTACTCCGGACCGGTGAGCCGTTTCGACAAGTTCACGAACCACCGTGTCGCCGCTGTTTAGCTCCACATCGACGAGATCAATCAGACCGCTCCCGATCATCCTTTTATTCAACGCAGCATAACGGTCGGAGCCAACCTGCCGATTTCCTCCTTCTTTCGCTGTACGAAACGTAAACAGAATCGGAAGATCCGGCAGCAGCCGACGGATCGCCGACGCCGTGTCCATTACTTCGCTCTCTTCACCCGCAGCATCGAGAAAATCGGCACGCCACTCAACCAGATCCGCAGGCACTCTTTTTAGTATGGCGATTTCCCGCCGGAGATCCGGCAGATCCCGGCCGATGATCGGAACGGCAATCTTTGGAACTCCGGCACCGATCTCTATGTTTTTCACTTTTACAGTCCGCATCAGGCTCCACCCTCTCTGGTCACTTAGTAGCCGCTATGGCTCCGTAAACCGGAAGGCTCAATCTGATCCGTTTTCCGCCGATTCGAAAGTGCCTTTCCTGAATGCCTGCGGCGTTTCCCTGATTATACCATCATATCACGGCGAAGCTCTTCGCGGAGCCGCCGCAGATCAGTCGCTCCCGCGAGAACTTTTACGAATTCCCGCAATAATCTGCCGGAAAACAGGCAATGCCGCAGATTTCAAGCCGTGGATGTAAGCCCCCGCCTCTTTAAGATATTGCCCTTCGATACACTTTTCAACGATATTTTTGAACATATTTCCAAGGGTGGACATATAGCAACTGCGTGTCCAAAGATGACCGCCCAAGGACTTGTCCTTTCTAATTTCCAGATGGCTTCACGCATTTAAGACGGACCTGATATGGGCGTTCGAGCCCGTTTCGCCGCGTATGTATATAAAAAAAGTGCGACAGGATTTCCCGGCGCACTCATTTTTCATTGCAGACTGGCCCTTGAGGCAGCCTCTTTTTATACGGATATTCTGAATTTGTTCATTGATTTTGCTGATAGAGGCGAACAACTGCTTTCGTTACGGCATCCGTTTCATCCAGATGGCTGATTTCGTGCAGAACCCAGAGCACGCCATGCTCTTTCAGCTCTTTCTGAAGTTCAACCGCTTCGCTGTCCGTCTCCGCATCGAATCGCAGACAGGCGGCAATCGCTCCCGCAAGATGTTCAAAAGAAAGCCCGAGTTTCTCAGCCTCTCTTGCCGGTTTAACCAGTCGGTCTTCAGGTCCGAGTTTTCGTATCGGCGAACGCCCGACACGAGTCACATCATCATTGAGTTTAGGGTTCTGAAAGCGCTGAAGGATTTTTTCGATATACTTTTCGTGCACTGCAGGTTCAAACCGATAACGTTTGATCAGATAGGCGCCGGTTTCTTCGATGGTTGCCTTGACCTGCCCGTAAATGGTCGGATCGAGCAGCGCCTCATGAATCTTCTTCTTCCCGGCCAGATAGCCCAAATAGGCGGTGACCGCATGTCCGGTGTTTACGGTAAACAGTTTTCTTTCGATATAAGGCGCAAGATCGGAAACGATTTGCATCCCCTTTACCGGAGGCACTTTCTCCGCCGTTTCGACAATCCACTCGTGATAAGATTCGACCAGGACATCGAGCAGTTCCTCATTATGCTGAATCGGAACAATGCGGTCAACTGCGGAATTGAGAAAATACACCCGCCCTTCAAGCTTATCCAGAGTCCCGATATCCAGAGCCTTCAGGACTTCTTTCTTCAAAAGATCGGTTGCATTGATCTGATTTTCGCATGCAATGATATAGACCTTCTCATCTGACGTTTTCAGCCGTTCCGTGAGCCCGCGTGCGATCAGCGGAGCGATGAAAGGCAGAACTTTAGGGCCGATCGCCGTCGTAATATAGACTGCCTGCCCGATCGCTGCGACAACCTTTTCCGGATCGGTCTTATTATTAATACCGGAGACATTGCGGATATCGAAGGTCTCCTGATTTTCCTCAGCCGTTCTGACCTTATAGGTCCCCTTTTCATTCAATGCATCGATGATCGGTTCGGCAATATCGACGAAGGTGACATGATAGCCCGATTGAGCAAAGAGCGCTCCAATGAACCCTCTTCCGATATTTCCGGCACCAAAATGCACAACACGGTCCATAAAATCATCAGTCCTTTGTAAATTTATTGAGCAGAAATTGATAGAATGTCTCTTCCATTTTTGTACGGATAACCCTCTCATTGGCTGAGGCAAAAATCAGCGTGCTTTCTCTGTCTTCGGCCAATGATGAGCTGATCGTGCTGACCACTTCCTGCTGGACCAGCGTCAAATGTTCCGGAACGAGAAGCAGCAGAAAATTGCTGACATTGACGTTTCGGCCGTCCATCCCTTTTAATGTAACGGGGCGGTCCGAATGGGCGATTTGAAAGGACAGCGTTTGAATCGACTGATCCCGGCAATGGAACAGAGCCATATTGGTGCCCGGAATGCCGAGCCCCGCCATTTTCTCCCGGGCCAGTAATTTTTGATACACGGCCTCTGCGTCACGAATCAGATGGCTGCGAAAAATTTGATCCACCGCCGGCTTTATGACAGTTTCCATGCTGTCCGCATTCAGAATGCGCATCACCGAAAAATTTTTTAAAATTTTTCTGATCGCCTGTTCCGCCGCGTCAATCTGATCGATCAGGTCATAAAGAGAAGACGGCTTTTTCTGCGGCGAAAACGCAGTCCCCTTTTTATTCTGTGATAAATAGACGGGTCTAATCTTTTTTTTTGTCGATTGTCCGATTGCCTCATGAATCTCGGCAATGTTTTCTTTACTCAGCAGCGGATTAACAAAGATGCAGGGAATTTCCTGCCTCGGCAGATGCACGGTTGAGAGAATCAGATCAAAATTCTTTAGATCCATCTGCCCCATTTTCTTGATCGAAGCAATCGTCACCGATAGAAGTTCGGGCATCTCCTTTTCCAGGCGTGTAGCCAGCATTTTCGACGCGCCGATGCCGGTCGGGCAAACGACCAGCGTCCGGACTTCCATGATCTGCTTTCTTTGTTCCAGCGCCGATCCGAAATGAAGGACCACGTAGGCAACCTCATCATCCGGAAAGGCAATGTGTTTAAAAACTTCTTCGAGGCAGCTGCCGGTCACAGAGAACAGCGCGGGGTATTGCTTTCTGACCTGCTCGGTCAGCGGATTGAACGAACCGAGATTCTTTCTTATTCTGAACAGCGACGGTTCAAGATGAGCCATCAATCCTTGGAAAAGCGAGAAATCGCCTGTCAGATCTATGTTTAGCTGCCGAGAAACATGCTGAATCAGTTTTTTTACGGCTTTGCCCGTGATCACGCTGTCGTAATAGACGGATTCCGCATCCTGCAGATGCGAGCCTTTCAGAATAACCGTAAGAAAAGTTTTTTCCGGTTCGGAAAGCGTGATCGACAAGCGCTCGGCAAAGACACGGCTGATTTTTTCTATCAGGGGCAGCGCTTCCCTCTCATCGGACCGTTCATGCTCAGCGTCATCCTTTGTCAGGAAAAAGCCCGATTCAAACCTTTGCAAAGTAATGCACACCTGAATCATGAACCCCACATAATCACTGTCCGCCAGCTCGGCATACATTTTCCCGATATCCTCTTTAATCGCACGTTCGATTTCGACCAGATAATCCGCTTTGAAGTAATGTAAAATCAGTTTATCCGATTCCCGGTCCGTCCCGGAAAGCTGAAAGATCGCTTCAATCAATTCTTCATTAAAGTAGAACAGGAAGAAGCTGCCGAGTGCTTTCCTTTTTGCACTTTCGGAGCCTTCCAATTGAACGCCGACGCCACGCTTCCTGCTGATTTCCAGATCAAAATCTCCGATCCAGTCCGCAAGTTCATCCAGATAAGCGTGGAGCGTTGTGACGGACACACCCAGATCCTTGGCGAGCGGTCCGGTTTTCATCGGGCCGCGGGCCCCGAGCAGATTCAGCAGCAGCAGGAGTTTCCGTTCTTTAACCGAAAGATCCAGCGGCTGAACCTTCGAGAGCGTCTGAACAAGTTTAAAAATGGCTTCGTCGGATCCGTCAATGTACAGACTGCCGTTCTCTCTTACCTGCAGTTTCAGGCCAAAATGCGCCAGACTGCTTTCTAATTTTTTCAGGTCGCGGTGAATCGTACGAACGCTGACCTGAAGATAGGTCGCAATAGATAATGATGTGTGTCTTCCGCCCGTTTTAATCAACAGTTCCAAAATCGTTTTTTCTCTGTTGGTAATAAACATCGGACCAACCCATTTCTTTTTCCTTTACTCTCACACTTTTTTGATGCATCGAAAGTCAGCCATTTTGCATGATTGTATCATTAATGACCGCTATCAGTTCATCTGCCGTCTTAGCCCCGGCCATTTTCCGGACGCTGGCAATATCGGCACAGGCAACGGCAATTTTAGAGAGAATGTTCAGATGGCCGTTGTTTTTCCCGGCTATTCCGAAAACAAGACGAACCTTGTTCCCGTCAAAATCAACGCCGTCCGGGACCTGAACGATAATGACTCCTGAAGAAAGCACTTCTTTCTTCACTTTTTCAGTGCCGTGGGGAATGGCAATTTCATTTCCCATATAAGTGGACATTTCCCGATCACGTTCAAGCATTCCCTGAACATAGGACGGATTGACATAACCGCCGTCAACCAGTGCCTGCCCCGCAAAGCGGATGACTTCCTCTTTGCTGGAAAAAGATTTGTTCAAAAAGATGTTTTCTTTTTTCAGTACATTTTCATCAGCCAATATATTTTCAGAAGTTGTTTCCTGCTTTATGTCTTCCTTCTGTGTCCTTTTCTTCAGCCGATCAATCAGTTCGTCATATTCAGGACTGCTCAGAAAATTGTCTACCGACACATGATATGCGTCGGGTGCGGTTTCTTTGGCACGATCCGTCAGTCCGGACTGCGTGATGACGATCTGAGCATCTCCCGGTATGGAACTGACCGAAGCATTCGTTACATCAATATTGAGCCCGGCGGCTTTCACCTTTTTTCTCAGCAGAGAGGCACCCATGGCACTTGAGCCCATGCCGGCATCGCAAGCGAAAACGATTTTTTCAATTTTATTCGGATCAATCGTTTGACCATTTGCCAGCATCCCTGATACACGGCTCTTTTTGCCTTTCAGACTCTCCATCTTCCTGGTTGCTTCGCTGAGATCGCCGGCTTCGCCTTTATCCAGTTTCAGTATAAAGGAAGAAATCAGGAAAGATACAGCAAAGGCTACCAGAACATCGGCTATGTTGGCCAGAAAAATCGGCAGAGATTTCGGCGTAACCATCAGGACCGCGATGATGCTGCCCGGAGATGCCGGTCCGACCAGCCCGCCGTGCAGCGTCACCAATGTGAAGACGCCGCTCATGCCGCCGAGAATCGTTGCGATAATCAGCTGCGGTTTCATCAGAACATATGGGAAATAGATTTCATGAATACCGCCGAAGAAATGGATAATGGCTGCGCCGGGTGCCGTTTCTTTGGCATTCCCTTTCCCGAAGAACCAATACGCCATCAGGACGCCCATGCCGGGGCCGGGATTCGCTTCGAGCAAAAACAATACGGAATGGCCGGCCGTTTTGACCTGCTGCAGCCCGATCGGCGTCAAAACGCCGTGATTAATCGCGTTGTTCAGGAACAGGACTTTGCCGGGTTCAATGAAGAGGCTCGCCAGCGGGAGCAGTCCCATATTAATCAGCCAGCCGACGCCGCCGGCAAGAGCGTTGCTCGCTACATCGACAATGGGACCGAACGCAACGAACCCGATAATTGCCAGAATAGCCCCTAAGATTCCTGCCGAGAAATTATCGACGAGCATTTCAAAGCCCGTTTTAATTTTTCCCTTAACCAGTTGATCGAATTTCTTAATCAGATAACCGCCGAGCGGTCCCATAATCATGGCACCGAGGAACATTGGAACGTCGGTGCCGACGATAATGCCCGTCGTTGCGATTGCGCCGACAACCCCTCCGCGATGGCCGTTGACAATCTTGCCTCCTGTATAGCCGATTAATAACGGAAGCAAATAATTGACAAAAGGATTGACCAGTTCAGCCAGTGCTTTATTGGGCAGCCACCCCGTCGGAATAAATAATGCTGTAACAATACCAAAAGCAAGAAATGCGCCGATATTCGGCAGAATCATTGAGCTGAGAAAATTGCCGAATTTCTGAACGCCTGTTTTTATACCGTTGCCTTCCGGCATAACATTCAACCTCCTTCGTTTGTATGAACGTTGACCAATCGTCGTTCTCTCCGGATCTAAGTTTGCATCGTTATTCTTTCCGATCCAGGTCCGCATTATTTTAAGCTGTCTGTAAAGGAGGGGACCCTTGCCTTTCCCCTCCGTAAAATCGGATACAGATCCGGAATGTTGCCAGGCGCCCGGATAACAGCGCTTTCATCTTTCTATCTATCCTTGCCTGATTCCTCCTCCCTGTCTTCATTATAGTGGCGCCCTCCCGGCGTTCACAACACTTACTAATCATAACTTTGTCACGGATCATCTGACAAAACTTAATCTATTGATCGGAAGTTGGCCGATCCTTAAAAAAACGGCCATGCTTTTTTAGGCGGCCTTCTTCAAAAAATCACGGTGCCCGTGATCGCTTCTGCCGCTAAAAAAGCGTCCGACCGGACGCTTTTTTCTTTATCCTAAGTGAAACTAGGCCTCTGGCTTCGCCTAAAGGCTTGTCAGCCGGCAAGTGTTCTTTATCCCTGAATTTTCATTTTCTGAAGATCGCTTTCTTCCGGTTGGCCGGCAGTCTGCACGAGCGGCAGGGTCCTGACCGATTGAATCAGTTCATCCAGCTTGCCTTCGATCCGGTACAGCAGATAAAAGGTTACAACGGCAGGAAAACCGACATCTTTAATCATAGCGAACCACATGTCCATCCGACAGCCCTCCTTTCAGGAAAAAGTCGCGAACAGCTCCTTGCCTGCTTTCAGTTTCAGAAAAAGCCGAAGAGACTTTTGCTTTTCTCTCCGGCTTTGGATAATGTCCGATTTTCTGCCCGTTCGATCAGGCAATCGGGATAGGCGTTGTAATACTTTCCGAGATTCGTGCCGATTTCGCCTGAGTCAGCTCACCGCTTGCCGATATGAAAATATTCTGTGCAAGGATCTCAGCCATGGCGGCTTTGATGGCTGCAGGATCGGCCGGTTCAACCGGATCATTAAGCGTCAGTGTCACATTCCTGCCCTGCTGGTTGAGAAAAACCAGATTCAGTCTTTTCATTAGGCTGCCTCCTATTCTTAAAAATTTTCGATCCGATTACCGGGTCAGGCCGTAATCTTGGCCGTATCGTTGCGTTCGACCGAGATCAGCGCGTGCTGCTGCAACGGTCCGAGCTTTTGCGCGATCGCAAGCAGCGCATCGTACGAGGCGTTCGGCTTGATGTTTCTGAATGATTTGGTTACATAAGCCGGTTCGCCTTTTTCGTTCAGTCCGTTGTCGAATGTCAGGACCATGGCCGATTCCGTGATTGTACTGGTCGCCATTCTCTATCACCTCCTACATCCAATAAGTAGCAAGGCAGAGTCCTGAATGGTGAGACGGATCGGAAAGCTTCAGAAATACGGGGCAGTTCGGCCTTGATGCCCGGCCCTGTGGAAATAAGAGAAACGGAAATAGTTTGGCCCCGGCCGCTGCACAATGTGTTAGAATAAGATTATTCATAAAACCAAGCGTGACGGACGGATTATTTTGAAGTCCGATTTTCATCTTTTGGGGGTGCAATGATGAAAAAGCAAATAGCCACCGGCCGGGCGCCAAAAGCAGTCGGTCCTTATTCTCAGGCTGTCAGCACGGGCGGCTTTCTGTTCGTTTCCGGACAGATCCCGCTTGATCCCGAAACAGGAAAGATTGTCGAGGGTGCCATTGAAGAGCAGGCGGATCGGGTTTTTCAGAACATCCGCGCAATCCTGAATGAAGCGGGACTCGGTTTCCCGGACGTTGTCAGTGCCACGGTCTATCTCGCCGACATCGGAGATTTCGCGGCCGTTAATGAAGTCTATGCCCGCTATTTTTCCGAAGGCGTGCTGCCTGCACGGTCCGCCGTTCAGATCGGTGCTCTGCCGAAACAGGCAAGCATTGAGATCTCGTGTGTCGCTCAGGAAAAGGGATAAACAGAAACATTTTTCTTTTCTGCCGGACCGCAGCATCAGATAACCGTCTCGTCAGGATCGTCAGCATGATCAGCAACAGTCATCTTCCGTTATCCGATTAGACCGATTGTCACGGCTTCTGAACCCGGCAGCTGCTGTTTCAAATAAAATCCGCCCGGAAAACATCGTTGTGTTTCCCGGACGGATTTTTCTGTCTGAATGAAGAAGCCGTGCTCTTACTCTCCGGCTCCAGCCAAATATTCCGTTTTATCTTATCATTTTTTAAAGAAGGCTTTTCATCGTTTCCGCGACATGTTCCGGCGTGAAGCCGTACTCCGCCGTCACACGGCTGCCCGGCGCCGACGCGCCGAAGCGGCCGATCGTCACCAGCGCCCCGGCCGTCCCGACAAACTCGCGCCAGCCGAGCGGCGACGCCATCTCGATGCCGACCCGCGCCCGGACGTCCGGCGGCAGCACCCGGTCCCGGTACGCCTGCGGCTGCTGCCGGAACAGATCCCACGACGGCAGGCTGACCACCCGCACCGGATGGCCGGCCCGCTCCAGAAGCGCCTGCGCTTCGGCGGCCAGCGCCACCTCCGACCCGGTCGCGATCAGAATCCCTTCCGGTCGGCCGCCGGCCGCTTCCGAGACCACATAGCCGCCCCGGCGCACCCCTTCAGC
>NZ_JARAJZ010000029.1 GCF_028765345.1 Sporolactobacillus sp. CQH2019 | reverse complement strand
TTATACAATTGCTCTAATAACTTAGGATGATACAATGATATAGATAATCCTGAGTCTATATTTAACTTTGGAAATACATAAGTTGCCTTCATATCTAAGTCCCCATATACTTCTTTATTAATTATTTCTGTTGATAAATATGTCTCTTGTCCATTAATTATTTGTAGGTCATTGACTGAAATATATCCCGTTGTTCTCATTGTAATTAGAGTTTTATTATCTTTATCAACTATGCTATCTACTGTTAATTTACCTAAATCCCCTAAATCTAATTGAATTCCTTCGTCTAATTTATAAGTAACATTTCTATCTTCGCCATCACCTACTGCTCCTGACTTACTAACAAAAGAGATTATTGACAATTCCCCATCTTCACTAGGATTTTCGTATTCCTCCCTTATTATTATACCGTTATCGGAAGTATCATTAGTTTTATCCTTAAAATCTAAAACTCCTTTTTTACTATCCCATAAATAAGTACGAAAATATACTCCACTAGTTTGGTTCCACGGATTACTATTTAAAACCTCCATAGTTATGCCTGTTGGGGATTTTGTTAGTTTAGTGACTTCACTTTCTAATTCGTTATACGAAATAATTTTATTAATCAAAAGTTCTTTACTCTTTATATTCTTACTATCTAAATTAACTTTAAGTGGTTCTTTGTTAATTTGTATAGTTTTTATGATATTATCTTTATTATATATATCTATACTATTAATAGTAATAGTTCCATCTAGTATCTCTGGCCATGTTTGGCTACTATTTGAGTTTATTCCATAGCTAATCATACCATAATAAGTATAATCATCAATAAATTCTTTCTCATCTAATCCCCCNTGTTTGGCTACTATTTGAGTTTATTCCATAGCTAATCATACCATAATAAGTATAATCATCAATAAATTCTTTCTCATCTAATCCCCCAGTAGCATCAATATCTGCATTAACCTTCAAAGTTGTATTTAAATAGTAAACATTTGATTTATCGAGAACTTCGGTACTTTTTATTTTATAAAAAAACACTAATTTCCCCCCATCAAAATATACATCCTCAATACCTACAGTGTATTTATCTTCAATTACTGAGTAGTTTTCTTTAACTGTATTGCCTTCATATCCTTTATCTATTTTATTACTTTTTGTAAAATACTCTAAAACCTTATTTATTATGGGGATTTTCTGAACATTAGCACTTACAAATATCCCAAATGATGCTGTACACAATATTAACATGCTTGCAGCTATTATAAATTTTTTAGGTTTTGAAAATTTATTTATTTTATTATTATTTTTACGTGCATTTTTAGCTAATTCCTTTATATCCCATGGTTCTTTAACATTGGATCTTTTAGCCATTTCCTTTAACTTTTTATCAAAATTATCATCCATACTGCTAATCCTCCTTTAAAATTTCATATAAATTCTCTTTTGCTCTAAAAACTCTAGATTTTACAGTTCCTTCAGGAATTGATGTAATTTTAGAAATTTCTTTATATGATAAATCATCAAAATAAAACAATATAGTGGGTATTCTTAAATCCTTTGATAATGTTGAAATTGCATTATAAAGATCTATTTTATCATCTGAATTAATTGTATATGATGAAATATCTTCAACTCTTTCTAAATTAACAACCTTTTTATTTGCATTATAAATTTTATTACATTCATTAATCAAAATTCTAATAGACCAAGTTTTAAATAAATTTATATTTTGTAATGTATATAATTTATTGTATATAATTATTATTGTATTTTGAATTGCATCTTTAACATCTTCCTCAGATGATAAAACTCCTTTTGCTATTCTATAATAAGCAGTTGCATTAAGTTCTATTAAAGATGTAAAGGCATCTTCTTCACCATTCTGAGCCAGGAATGTTATATGTTCAGAGTTGTTTAATCTTCTATCAGAATAATTTATAGTTTTCAAAATATCCCTCCTTCTACTCATTAGATATATAATTTTTATGAATAGTTCCATATAACTCATATTATAAAAAATAAATTATGTCTCTAGTTCTAGAGTAGTCCTTAACTAAAGATTAATAAATCCCATTTCACAAATTTCCTTAAGTTGATATACTCCTAATACCATTATTTAAAAAAAGCACAATAATTTTCAAAATTAATCTACTCTTTTAATACCATATATATTTATTTCATAGTTTTACTAACTATTTCAAAAGATTTATCTTGAAATTTATAAATAAAAAATACAATGTAACACCATTTTTATTATCTAATAGTTGGTGTTTCATTGTATTTTTATATAAATAAATATTCAAATTGTAAATATTACTTTCATGTTAACATTTACGCAAATTACCCTTTAAATTTATTCACCAGTAAATTGGTTAGGATCATGTGGATAAAAATTATTCTGGCAGCTACGCAGATTATGAGGTCTTACCCAACAGCTATCCCAATCTACAGGTGCGTAAATATTTACCTTCCCAAAATCCTGTGTTTCAATGCAATAAACGTCCTTATAAGGTGCATTCCATAAAACTTGATACTTTAATCCACCAAAAGCCTGTGGTGCTAAATAACCACATTGATTTCCTGTTACCGGGGTTACATTAGTTGGATAAACAGCCCATCTCACCATATTTCTGTGTAAACAAAGAGCGAAATCTGATATATTTCTTCCTACTTTTGTTATACGAGCTTTTTCTGCCGCCTCTTCACTTTCATAACCTTCTTTTGTATTTAGTATAATTTCATTGTCAGTTATTTTTTCCATTAATAAATCTCCTTTTAGTCGTATTAATAAACCAGTCATAGTACTATTTGGGGTTTATACTTACTATAAAGAGTATTTATACTGAAAAGTAAACTATAAATTAAAAAATATTTTTTCATTATGAGAGTAAGTTGCACGATTCTTATACAAAAATTAATTAACAATATAATATAAAACTTTCTAAAAAACTTTTAGCTACTGATTTATCTCAAAGTTTACTTATATAATAATCAATTACATTTCATTTAGAAAGCTTCTTTTAATACTAATTGTATTAATTTCGCTAAATTTAATTTTATAGAAATCATAGTTTACTATTTTATAAATAAATCCCTATATATCTTTTGAAAGGAGTGATTTTATGAATAGTGAATTATTTAATTTTTTAACAACTCAAGGAGTTTTTGCTTTATTATTTGGATATCTTCTACTTTATGTTTTAAAGCAAAATCAAATAAGAGAAGAAAACTATCAAAATATAATAAAGCAGCTTAGTAATACATTACCTGAAATTCAAAGTGATCTTGAAGATATAAAAAAGCAGATATTTAAATGATTAAATATCTGCTTTTTTATTATTTATTTAAATATATACCCTTTAATTTTTTTAGTGCCCTATTTTTACTTTGATTAACTGCTTGACGCGATATTTTCATAAAATCAGCTACTTCATTTACTGATAAATAATACACATATAATAATTTCATTATATAGGATTCTTTTTCAGTTAAGACTTTAAATGTATCAAGCATTTCAAATTCTTATTCAAATCCTTCATATGCTATTTCTATATCTAAATTTAATTCTGATTCATTAAGTATTATTTTTCTATTTTTCTTTGATAGTCTTATATATTCATTTCTTATTGACTTAGCTATATATGCTACTACAACTTTATCTTTACATAAATCCTTATTATGTAGTTTTACTTTATTTAAAACACTGATTAAATGTATTACAATATCTTGCTTTGTATCTTCTCCATCTAGTAATCTAGAATACTTATTTATTAATGGATTAAATATCTCAATAATATCTAATAAAGCTTCATTATTCCCTTCTCTATAGTCTACTACCTTTTCTAATATACTATTGTCCATATATATCACCCCTCATATAATATATATGCAAACACTTGTTCTTTTGTAAACATAACTTTTAAAAATTTTCCATTTTTATTTTTGTAGTTTACGAATTTAAAGAATTTACCTTTATAATTAATGACTAGTCACTCAAGCCGGCAATAAAAATTATTAAATTTTAAAGGAGTGATCTATATATGGCTATTGATGAAATGGTACAACAAACACAACTTTGGCTAAACGGGACCTATAGAAATAAATATGGTTATGAACAAATTGAGGTTAATGGTAAAACAGGGTGGCCAACAATATTTGCTCTTACAAGAGCATTACAAATAGAATTAGGAATTGCAGAACCAAGTGATAACTTCGGTCCAACAACTAGACGTCTATTCAAAACATTATCAATTAATTCAAATCCTACAGATTCTAATACCCCTGAAGAAGCAACTAGTATTCAAAATCAAATTTATATTTTACAAGGAGCCTTATGGTGTAAGGGATATAATCCCGGTGGTTTTACTGGTTATTTTGGCTCTAATACTAGAAATGCTATAATTCAATTACAAACTGATGCTGGCTTAACTACTCCAAATGGAGAAGCTGATGCAACTATTATGCGAGCATTATTATCAATGGATACATTTAAACTTTTAGATTATGATTCATATAATGGAGATGAAAAAATTAGATCTATTCAACAATATTTAAATAATGAGTATTCTTCCAATCCTTTCTTTAATGATGATCTGGGTTTAATACCATGTAATGGTATATATGAAAGAAAAACTAATCAAGCATTAGTTTATTCATTGCAAATTGAGGAAGGCATTAGTGAGCCAACTGGATATTTTGGACCTGCCACAAAAGAAAGATGTCCTTACTTAACATATGGTTCAGAAAATCAATTTGTAAAAATATTGCAATTTTCGTTATACTGTAATGGAAAAGACTTTGATCCTACTGGTTTTACTGGCTATTATGGAAATGGAACTCAAGCTGCTGTGTTAAGATTCCAAGAATTTTCATGTCTATCTCAAAGTGGTAATGCTGGAATTCAAACTTGGTCTTCTCTTTTAATAAGCACTGGGGATGATACAAGAATAGGAACTTCTTGTGACTGTTCTACCTCAATAACTTCTGAAACAGCAAAAACTATAAAATCTAATGGTTATACGGTGGTTGGAAGATACCTTACTGGAAAATATGCCTTATCACCAAGTGAATTATCAATAATAATTAATTCTGGATTAAATGTATTCCCAATATTTGAGACTGGTGGATTTGAATTGCAATATTTCAACAAATATCAAGGAATTGAAGATGCAAGAATAGCTACAAAAGCAGCTAAAGAATTAGGCTTTCAAGAAAATACAATAATATACTTTGGAGTAGATTTTGATGTTTTAAATGATGAAGTTACTACAAATATAATTCCTTACTTTGAAGGTATAAATAATGAATTTTCTAAAATAGGAAGACCTTATAAGATCGGTATTTATGCGCCAAGAAATGTTTGTACACGTATAGGTAATTTGGGATATTCTTGTAGTAGCTTTGTTTGTGATATGTCTACTGGCTTTAGTGGTAATCTTGGATATTCTTTGCCTAAAGATTGGGCTTTTGATCAAATTTCTACATTAGGAATTGGAAGTTCTAGTAGTTATATAGAAATAGATAACAATATATCTTCTGGTAAATATTTAGGTATTAATACATTAAATACTCCTGATGGTCCAACAAGCTTCGAATGTCTTGTGTTATCAGGAAAAGAAGTAAACATTCCTATATTTTATCCAAGATATAAATATAATTTTATTGAACCAGCATTAAAAAAATTAAAAGAATACAAAGATAGTAAAACAGGTTATTATTCTAATGCTAAAATTACTTGGATAATAGAACAAGGTACTAATTCAGTAACTGATATTTCTAATCTTAGAAATTCCGCCAATAAACTTGGAGTAAACTTATTATTTGTAACTTCTAAAAAAGAAATAATAAATTATATAAATACTGGTAGTACAACAGGTACATTACCTAGAACACTTAAAATCAAAGAGTTTACATTATTTGGTCATGGTTATGAAGGAAAACTCGATTTTGGAATAGACTACCAAATAGATATTGATGATCTATCCTTAATAAATGACAATGCCTTCACTAATTCTACATCAGTTTTTTATTCATGTAATACAGCTACAAATGATACAAAAAGCTTTGCATATAAATGGAAGAGTGTAACTGGTGGAGTTGTTCATGCCGTTGTAAATAGAACAGAATATTCTTACATGACTTATAGAATTGGTTATACTCAAGAAGATAAGGAGTTAATAGATAAATTAAGATCTAATACTGGATATATTGAAAGTGGTTCTTTTTCATATCCTTGTCCTGCCGATGATGATAATGCTTACTGGGTTATGTTCTAAAATATATAAGATTAAAATAAATTCATATATTCTTATACACTTTATAAATTTGTAATAAATCTTATTATATAGTTTGATATAATATTTTTAAATCATACTGCTCAATAAGGAGAATAATATTTATGAAAATTTATAATTTTTTAGGAAACTTAGGTACTCTCATTCTTTTGATATTAAACATTAAGGGCTTATTTGGAAAAAGTATTGCTAGTGGAATAGGGCCAAATGCTGAGTATAATTATTTTATGTTTTTTATTATATATGGAATCCTATCTTTCATATTAATTATTGCATATTTATGTAAAAAAAGAGAGGATTCTCAGCAAGCGCTTTTATTATTTTCAATAATAACTATCTTATTCTCTACACTATTTTTAAAGTTTATATTAAATGAAGACTTGTTCCTATCATTTTTTATTTTCTCTGGACCAATCTGTTTAATGAATATTCATAGTATTACTAAGTTTACTATATCAAAAAAGAAAAACTAATGCTTTATTGGTAATATATTTTCAAATATTTATTCTTCAAATGCTATAGAAATTGATTTATGAAAACATTCTAATTTCGCTAAAAGTTCATTTTGCGATAAGGACTTGGATTAACCAAGTCCTTATTTATTATTCAATTTATCAAATTCAGCTTTTAAATTATCGTATTGAATTTTAAGTAAATTTTCTTTATTAATGATTCTATCTATTTCTAATTGGTATTTAACTTTTTCAAATTCAAGCTTATTTTCTAAATCATAGTTAAACTTATCTGTAATCTCTTTTCTAATGCTTAATATTTCATCCTTATATTTATCCTCAAGTAAATTTAACTCTTCTCTATGAGCCTTATTTAAAGCTTTAATTTCATTTTTATTAAGCTTTTCTATGTCTTTAATATTTTGATTTAATTCTTTGACTTCGCTTTTTAATGATTCTACTTCCGCTTTATAGAATTCTTTTATATTTTCTAAGTTTTCAATCTTAGATTGAAGGTCTGTATTACTATGTAATGCATTTGTAATTTTATTATTTAAATCATTATTTTTTAACCCTAATTCTTTATTTATATCTTTATATGATTTATATTCTGTAACTATTGAATTTAAAGTATTTATTTGTTCTTGCTGGTTATTTATAATATTATTTTTTTGATCTATTTCTTTGTTAACATTTTCTAATTTAACTGCTAATTCATTTGCATCCCTTAAAAATTTGGTTGCTTTTTCATTACTTGCTTCAAACTTAATCTTTAACTCTTTCTCACGACTTTGTAAATCTGCTATAGTTTTATCCTTAGTATTTAACTCCAAACTTAATGTTTCTCTTATTCTTTTCTCACTAGTTTGATTTATTGCTAGAGAATTAATAAACATATTCATTAAAGTATTAATTGTATCTTGAAATACTTCTATTTCTTTAGCTCTATCTGTAATCATACCTTTTGCTTTAGCCATCTCAAAGCTATTCATTAAACTTTGAAACATTTCAGCTTGATTTAACCCTTGTTCATCAGCAAATTCTCTAAATTTTTGTATATCCTCCTCACCCAATCTAAAAGATACTGCTTTAATTTCATTACTCATATTTCTCATTTCCTTTCAAAATCATTTTATTCATTTTGTATATGTCATGTATTACTATGTATATCATATGTCATGCATGAATTTTAATGTAATTTGCTAACAAAGTCAACCTTATTTTACTACTTAATTTTAATAATTTCGTTAAATCTTCCTTAATGCAATAAAAAAGGATTCAGTTTTACTGAATCCCATTTTATTTATAATATATTCTAGCTATTTTGCTTTTTAACTAAATCTAAGTCTAGACCTATTGCAGTTATATATTTTATAAAATTAGTTAGCGTTGGGGAATTATCCACCTTCTCCATTCTTGAAACCATTTGTTGAGTTAATCCACTTCGTTTTGATACATCTTTTTGTGTTAAACCTAGTTCCTTTCTAACTTTAACTATTGATTGCATTACTTCATACTCTTTATTAAATTCATCAACATACTTAGCTATTTGTGAATCTTCTTTTATCATCTTATCCATCTCTTTAACACAATCAACTCTTTTAAATCCCATTATTGCACCTCCTACCTAAAAACATCCATACTTTTTAACTATATAAATATATTTATTCATGTCCATTACATTTACATTCTTATAATTTTTGAAGGCAGCTTTGTATAAGTTACCTTATACAAAGCTTTTTCCTAATTCTCTACCAAGTTCTTTTGCTCTTTCAATTGCCTTATCAAGCTCGAACTGCTCTGCTTTGCCTTTTTGCTTTTTACAAGCATGCAATATATATAAGTTATCAGCATCAGCTATAACATACATCAACCTATTTTTATCAAACTTTATCTCCCAAAGCTTTTTCCTTAAAGGTCTTGTATCAAGAGTTTCTAATGCTTCTATCCCATCTATTTGTAATTTGGCTTGTATTGCAGCTGCTTCAGCTTTTTGTTTTTTAGGCAATTTATTAATATATTCGAGAATTAGGTCCTTTCCACCATTAGTTTGATATCTGTAAATGTTCACTGGACCACTCCTTATATATTTTATTCAATTTCAAATAAAATTATACATCACTTTTGGTGTATTTTCAAATATTTAATTATATTTTAAACTTATTATTTCTTCTTTTAATATTTTCTTTATTAATAATTTAAGTTTTAGTTATATACTAATAATTTCGCTAAATCATCATTTTGTGATAAAATTAAAAAACACGATTTTAAGCCACTTGTAGGCAATAAAATTTTGAAAATTTCACTACTTTTTGTTTAGGATAAGTAAACAAATAAAAAAAAGCTTTAATTTCGCAATACCAATTGCAAAATTAAAGCTTTTTTTTATTTAAATTATCATCTTGGTATTCACAGTAGATTTTAAATTTATCTAAATAATCTTTAGATATCTTAAATTCAAGCTTTTCTGATTTCAATAATTCAATTAATTCGTTATCTTCATCTCTTAAATGAAGATCTACATCTAAATCTTCATTTCCTATATCTCTTAATAAGGTTACTTTTATTAATTCATTAGCTGCAATATAAGAGTTAGTATATTTCAAATACTTTTCATCCAAGTTTTCTATTGCTGTTTCATTTTTGAGAATGAGATTTTTTAAATCGTCCCACTTTATACCAGTTCTTTTCATATAGATATTCAAAACCTTAGCAACTTTCTTTTCATAAATATTTTTCATTATTAACCTTCTTTCAACTCAAAGATAATTAAACTCTTATTTAATTTCTCTTCATTTTCTTCTATTCCTTCAAGAATACTAACTTTCATAATGCAATATTTTATATACTCAGTCATATTAAACCCCTTTTTACGAGCTAGATAACGTACTTCTTCCTTTTCCGTTTTGTCATCCTAACTTTTAATATATCATCTTTACTCATATAGACCTCCTTTTTTGTAGTACCTTGTGGACACAACTGTGGTATTTTGTGACCACCATTGTGGTACTTTGTAGCCACATATTAACACACTTTGTTAGTCTAAATTAGTCAAAAACTGCTAGGTAATAAAATGTTTTATTAACCTTATTTTAAAGCTAAATTAATTACATTTATTTCACTTGAATCTATGCTTTTTATTTCATCATTTTTGTATCTAAAATATCTGCTAGTATCATATTCTAAAACCTTATAATTATTAAAAGCTAAAAGTACATTTTGCGATTTAATAAACTTTTTATTATCATTATCAAGAAATAAATTCCCATCACTATCTAAATATTGACTAAGAAATTTATCTTTTTTTAATATTTCTTTTTCTATCTCTTTCGGCAGCACTGTTTCTAAATTATTTTTCCTATTGGAATCTATTGATACTATATTTAAATTGTATTTAACTCTTTGTTCTACTGGGTTAAAGTACAATTCCTTAATTATATTTTCTAAGTCTAATATTCTATATTTAAACTTACCAGATTGTATATTTTCATTATCAAAAATTAAAATATCTAAAATTAATTTTTCATTTGTTAATCTAGCTCCCTCAATATATGAGTTTTTAGATTTAAGTTTAGAAAGTATATCTCCTTCATTCTTATTTAAAAAATTAATTTGTTCATCAAAAAATCTATTTGGATCTTCAATTAAATCTATTTTAAAATTTAATTTTTTCATTACCTTATAGATATTTCTATGTCTTATATTAATCCTTTCATCAAAACTTTTACTATTAGAAATATTATTATAAAGATTATCTAGTTCTGAATTTAATTCTACCTCATTTTCTTTATTTATATAATTTCTATCTTTTACTCCTAATATTAAATAATCTAGGTGCAATAAGCTTTTTATCATGTTTCTATTTGCTGGCTTATTTATATATCCACCTTCATTTTTATTTTTTAGATATATATTTGCTTTCTTAGTTAATATATAATAGCTGTTTTTGCCTATAAAATGCTTTTTAACGAAGTTTAAATCACAAAGAGCATTTATATCACTAAAGATCTTTCCTCGGCTAAATTTGCCCTTTAAAAGCAAATTTAAATGTTCAAAAGTAATAAAGTTACCAAAATATTTTAAACATCTTAAATACCAATCATACTTTTCCTTAACTTCTATGTACTCCAGGACATTAATATTTAGCTTTATATCATCAATTATTACCTTCATATCATCCCTGTCATAGCTTATATATTCTTTATGCATTTATCATAATCATCCTTTCACAACCTAAATTTTCTGCTGCATCTTGTTTTTCCTGAATTTCAACTTCTCCATAATTTTTAGTTATTATTTCAATAGCTATAGCTTGTCCATTGATTTGAACTAAAGCATCTACAGATCCTCGCCTTTCCTTCACCCCTGTGAGTTCAGTCCATCTATTTATTATTTGTTCCTCATTAATCCAACATTGCCTTTGCTCATGAGTTAATTGGCAATAAACCTGGTTAAGCTTTAAATCATGATTTAGCTGCGTAGAATTGCTTCTATAGAAATAATCAATATTTGTATTCTCCTTCACATACTTAACCCCTGAAGGACCTAATTTATAATAAATTTTATTGCCATACTTTGTATAAGCTCTCTTTTCAACTAAATATTGATTTTTAACTAAAAGATTTATTCTTTTATCATTTAATCCAAAGTACTTTTTAGCATTATCTTTACTTATGATTCCTGTGTTTGCAGCAGCTTTAATTGTTTCTCCATCACGCTTAGTTATTCTTTTTATAACTTCAGATTTTCTTCCCTTTGCCATAGATCCTCCTCAATTTATTTTTTAAATAAAAAAAGTGTAGCCAAATAAGTCTTAGATCATTTCTAAGATTCATTAACTACACATAAATATTCTTACTCAAAATCTGAGCTTTTTTTTATTCAATTTTATTGCTTTTATAATAGCATGATAGATTTTCTTTATCAATAACTTAGCTTTAGCTAAGTTTACCTTTGCGACTTTAGTCGCCTAGTCCCGCAGGGCAAATTACAAATAAATATAGAAAAAGAAAATAAATTATGGCGGGCCATAATTTTTTTCGGTTTTTACTTAGCTTGTCTAAGTAAAATTTTCTATATGCCTTTTTTAGCGCTAGCTGAAAAAGTATTTGTAATTTGCCCTGCTACTTTTTATCTGAATTTTATTAAAAATAAAATTCAGTAAACATCAGGTTTTAGAAGTTATCTCATCTACTTTTTTTATGAATCATTCCAAATGTTTTAATTCATCAAATTTAAATTATAAGATTCAAAATATTTCAAAGAGTTTTTGTAAAGAGCTTCTAAGATTTTCTAAGAGTTTCTAAGAGTTTCTAATAAGTTAATTATGCTCAAAGTACTTATTTATAAAGATTTATAAAAACTTTTTTTACTCTTTATTAAACAAATATCAAACTCTTTATAAAGAAACTTAATAATTTTTTTATAATCTAAATTTCCAAGGAGCTTGAAGGAGTTTCTAAAATATTTTAGAAGCTCTTTGTTTAAATAAAATCCATTAAAGCCTTTATTTATAGGACTTTAATGGATTTTAACAAACTCTTTAATA
>NZ_JARAJZ010000028.1 GCF_028765345.1 Sporolactobacillus sp. CQH2019 | reverse complement strand
ACAACAGAAGCACAGAATCAATAAATTTCAACATGGCACTAGTCAATCGCGAAGGAACAGGATAAACTAGAAGCACGATAACCCTTGGCGATTTTTCCTCTCTTTCTTGGCAGATAAGAGGATACCATAAAATCCCATTTAAGGGTTATCCTTTTGTATTATTTACACAGAACTTTTCACTCTCCAGTATTCTAATTATTCATATATAAACTTTATATTATATGTATTTTATTATATGATAATTATAAGGGTTCGCAGATCGCCTGTGGATCCGGTCGAAGGGATACATGCGGATCCCGTTGTTTTGCCGCTTGGCTTGGCAATCCTGCGCGGTAGGCGAAAACGATCCGACAATAGGCATTATCTTAGTGCAAACGAAGAAGGGAAAACCTGTCGCTGAACTAAGATAACGGACGGACAGCCATCGACCGGTTTTCACGTTGCAAGCGATCATTGCCACTGCAGGTTAAGCAACAAAAAGCTCTGCTGCCCATTTCCGTTTTCAGTGACAGCATCAATTTTTTGACGAATAAAAAAAGACATTCATCGAACGACAGACGAGAGGATAACGATTCACGACAACTGCCGAAAAAAGTAACCATCGTTGCCACGGGAACAGCCAAAAAGGCCGTGATCGCCACGGCAGTCGGCAATTCGATGGAATGGTTTGACTTTGGTATCTATTCTTATCTGGCCGTCACTATCGGCCGGGTCTTTTTTCCGGAGCTGAGCGGGCCGACACAACTGGTTTATTCCTTTGCCACCTTCGCGATTGCTTTTCTGGTGCGTCCAATCGGCGGCTTCGTTTTCGGCAGGCTGGGCGACCGACTGGGCCGGAAAAGGATTCTGGTGATCACTTTAATCATGATGGCGCTGGCAACGCTAAGCATGGGGCTGATCCCTGGATACCGGACGATCGGCGCTGCTGCACCGATTCTGCTCTTGCTGGCCCGCTTGGTTCAGGGTTTTTCCACCGGCGGCGAGTATTCCGGCGCAATGACGTTTATTGCCGAATCGACACCTGACAGTAAACGAGGCACTTTCGCCAGCGGCCTGGAAGTGGGGACGTTGATCGGTTATATTGGCGGCTCCGGCATTGTTACCTTGCTTTCCTTTTTATTGGGCGAGGCAAAGATGCTGGACTGGGGCTGGCGTCTTCCATTTCTGATCGCAGCTCCGCTGGGCGCAATCGGCTTCTATCTGCGTGAGCATATGGAAGAGACGCCGGCGTTTAAAGCGGTGAAACAGACGTGGGAAATACAAAAACGACGACCTGTTTCCATCCGTTTTTTGCTGGCTTATTATTGGCGTGCTCTGCTAATCGGGATGTTGGTGGTCTTCTTTTATAATGTGGTGGATTATACTGTTTTAACTTACATGCCGGCTCACTTGAGTTCCGTACTGGGATATGACGACACATCCGGCTTACTGCTGCTTTTGCTCGTGATGATCATCATGATTCCGATTGTCCTGGCGATGGGCCGTCTCGGCGATCGGATCGGTGTAAAACGTGTCATTCAAGGTGGATTGACCGGTTTGATTCTGCTGACGCTGCCGGCATTCGGATTAATCGGCAGCGGTCATCCGTGGGCTGTATTTGCCGGTCTGCTGATTCTGGCCGGTTTATTGGCATCTTTCCAAGGCACGATGCCATCGCTGCTGCCGTCGTTGTATTATACTTCAGTGAGGTATAGCGCACTGTCGATTACTTACAACGTATCGGTTTCTCTATTCGGCGGGACAACGCCGCTGATTGTTGCTCAATTGATCCGCATGACCGGCAATGCCTTGGTCCCCGCTTATTATCTCATCGGTGCCTGTTTGATCGGCATCGTCATTATTACCTTCTTCGTTAAGGAAACGGCCGGCAAACCGCTGCGCGGATCGGTACCGGCGGTGGAAAATAACGATGAAGCCTGTGACGTCCGGTCTGCTGATCGACCGCTGTGGTGGCAGCCGGAACGAAAAGCGTTGGAATGTCGCATGAATGAACGAGAGGAAGAAAAATAGAACGATGAAACCCTTTTATATGAACTGGACCCCCTGATTTGGATTCTTATTGTCCAACTTCAGGGGGTCCTTATAATATATAAAGCCTTATCAAGTGATACAGATAGTAAAATCACCGTTCCCGCCGCTCTGGAAGCCCCTTGACCGGCGTTCTGAGAGGCTCCGGCCAGTTAGGAATCAATATTGAATAAAGCCCTGAGATTTAATGACATCGAGCATCGACATCCTTTTTTTCGGACGTTTATCCATAGCCTTTGCAATTTGGTTGGTAAACGTATCAATCCGGCGGTTTTTGTTGCGCAGGTCGTAATATTGAGAGACGATGTGATCGTAGTTTTCCAGCTCACGGACCAGCTGCACGGAAGAATGATACTCATTTTTATGGTAAATTTCATTTTCAGGCAGCCGCGGTTTTAATTCCGGCGATTGATTCGGATAACCGACAGCGATGCCGACGACAGGAAAGGTAAATTTTGGAAGATGCAGTAAGTCGATAACAGCCTGAGCGTCATTCAATATACTGCCGAGATATACGCTGCCCAATCCCATGCTTTCGGCAGCGACCACAATATTTTGAGCGGATATGAATGCATCGCCGATGGCTCTTAGAAAATAATCGAACGAACCCAGAACTTCTGTAGATTTTCCTTTTTCCCGGGCAATTTCTGCATTCCGGCGCAAATCGGCTATGATGACGAACAGCCGGTCCGATTCCGCTATGTAAGCCTGATTCCCAATCTCGGCTAATGTTTTTTTCTTCGCTTCATCCGTGACGTCTATGATGGAATACTGCTGCAGAAAACTGCTTGTCGGCGCATGCTGTGCCGCACGGATCAAAAGGTCGGCCTTTTCCTCTGAAATATTTTCTCTGGAAAAGCTGCGGATACTGCGGTGATTTAATAATAATCGGATGGTTTCATTCACTTTTAAAACCTCGCTTTATTAAGAGGATTTGTTAATCAAAATGACGAATCTGAGAAAAAGGAACAGCCGCTGCAATCGTGCAGCGCTCCAATAGACGCATTGGAGCGTTCGGACGGTTTAATCTGTAAATAAGTAATCGCGGTAAGCATGCGGCGATCAGTCCGCAAAAAAGATAATTGTTTCCGGAATTTGATGTTATTCAAAGCAGGGCCAACCGGCTTTAACTTGAAATACCACCACTATACACTATACACCGGTTGGTTTTATTACCTGGGCCGCGGCGCTTATCGGTTGCTGCACCCGATTAAATACGAGCTGCGAGGAATTTATCGGCCATTGGGGGAAACGAACAGTGATCAGCTGCTGATTATCGGTCTTGGACACGATGGTATCGGTCGTTATATGTCCGGTATCGGCCGTCTCAGGGAGTTTATCGGTCATTGCAGCAGGTTTATCGGTCGCTGCACCCGATGTCTGTATATCCGGCTGTTTTTGGCACGATCTGTACCCGATTAAAGAATGAATCTGAACTTTGCTTGGCGTTTTCCTTTATTTTGTATATGATTAATGTTAGGACGAAGCATTAAATAACCGATCCGCTAAGAAAAGGGAAACCGGCTTTTAAAAATTTTTGGATGGCTGAAATATTTACTGCTTTTTTTTCGTTTATACGAATGAAGATGAAATGAGGGAGGGGTTGCCTGTGAAAGGGACGCAGATTGAACAAAAGAAAAGGGAAGAAGAACTTTTTTTGTATTCTGCCCGGCCCTTTTTCGGAGAGATGCGCGGCTGGTGCACATCGCTTGCGGGATCGGCATGGGACGGAGACGACCTTTTCCAGAACTCGATGATTAAGCTGTACAAGGCCTGGGTCAGGCGCCCGTCCCGGCCGATAACCAAAGCCTATTTGTATCGGATCGTCTCGAACACCTGGATTGACGGCCATCGCAAAGTTTCCATCGATGAGACGGTCACGGATTCAATGGAGCGTTTTGCAGGCGAAGAGGGAAAAAAGCAGACGGCTGATCGCCTGACCGAAGCAATGAAAGTACTGATCGAGGAGCTGTCGGCGAAGCAGCGGCTGATCTTTCTTCTGATCGCCGGCATGGACTATCGGGCGGCTGAAGCGGCCGAAATGATCGGCGAGTCGGAAAGCAATGTGCGGGTTATATACCATCGGGCCAGAAAAAAGCTCGCCTCTTGCGGCCGTGTTTTCCCGGTCCGTGATCGAGATGAACTGGCGGATCGTTATGTGGCGGCTTTTCAGAGCCGTCTGCCCGAGCGTCTGCTGTATTTATATCGCCAGGAGACGAGAGCTGCTCTCGGACCGGTTTCGGCAGCGTTCAATCAATTGTCCGCTGCGACGGGCGGTCTCAATGAAAAAGTCAGGCTGATGATTTTAGCCTGCCTTCATGGCGCTTATGAACGTCCGGACGGAAAAATTCGAAAAATTTTCTGCACCGAACAGGCGGCATGACGGCTGAGGCGGGAAAAAGGCCACACACAAATAACAGGAGGAAACATTCATGTCATCATTTTTTATCCCCTATGTGATCGAACAATCCAACCGCGGTGAACGCTCTTATGATATTTATTCAAGGCTGCTGAAGGACCGGGTGATTATGCTCGGAACGGAGATTAACGACGAACTGGCAAACAGCATCGTTGCCCAGCTCCTTTTTCTTGCATCGGAGGATTCGGAAAAGGATATTTCGATTTACATCAACAGTCCGGGAGGTTCTGTAACTGCGGGCTTTGCCATCCTTGATACGATGAACTTCATTAAGCCGGATGTTCAGACAATCTGTGTCGGAATGGCGGCCTCTATGGCGTCGATTATCCTGACGTCGGGAGCCAAAGGCAAGCGCCTGTCTCTGGCGAACGGCGAAGTGATGATTCACCAGCCTCTCGGCGGAGCACAGGGCCAGGCGAGTGATATTGAGATTAGCGCGAAACATATTTTAAGAACGAAAAAGAAACTGAACACAATCCTTTCCGAAACGACGGGTCAGCCTTACGAGACAATCGAAAAGGATACCGACCGCGATAATTTCTTAACCGCGGAAGAAGCGAAAGAATACGGTCTGGTTGATAAAATCATTCGGTCGCTTTAAATAATCGGAAAAAGTGAAAGATATGCCCCGCATCGGAATCGTCCGGTGCGGGCTTTTAAGTTGGAAATGCGGCAGTAGATGGGAAACCGGGCAAACAGATTTATTGTTAACCTAAATAAAAATAAGGTTGACATACATTTCTTTCCTTTTTAAAATAGAAATATTCGATTGATCATGAGGAGAGAGAAGATTGAAAACAAAAGAACTGGTTGAAATTGCACTATTTGCGGCGATTCTCGCGGTACTCGGCTTTTTGCCGCCGATCCCGCTTCCTTTCACTCCGGTGCCGATTACTCTGCAAAATTTAGGTGTGGTTTTAGCGGGAACATTTCTTGGAGTCCGTGCAGCGGCATCCAGTATGATTCTGTTTGTTTTGCTGGTCGGCGCCGGCCTCCCGATTTTGGGCGGAGGCAGCGGCGGAATCGGGGCCATTGTCTCGCCGAGCGGCGGTTTTGTCCTGGGGTGGATTGTTGAAGCCTTTGTTATCGCCCTGATCCTGTCTAAAATTAAAAAACCGGGCTTCTGGGCGATCGTCCTCTCGGGCCTGTTTGCCGGAATCATTGTCCTCTATCCGATCGGCACTCTCTGGCAGGCGCTGATGATGCATATTCCCTGGGGAGCTGCACTTGCCATGAGTGCCGTCTATATCCCCGGCGATGCAATTAAAACGATCGCTGTCGCCGCACTGGCGGTAAAATTGCGGGAACGCGTCCATCTTGCCCGGCGTGCATGACAGTTTAATGCCGGAATAAGGAAACAGATCATCGCGTCAGACAAAGATAAAGAAATAAAAATAGCCGGGTTTGACCGGCCGAGGCTGTAAACGGCCGGATCGGTCCTGAAAACGGAAGATGTGAGCCGTATGGGCCCGCGGGACCAGCCGATTTTTTGCGGCAGCCGTGCGACCGGAAGCGAATGGCGCCTCGTCCGGCACGCGCCGGGAGACGCCCGCATCCGGTTTGAATCATTACTGCGGAGCCGGACAGCAGCGTGTGTTGAATCGTGCCGGGCCTATGCTTTCCGCAACTACGAAAAGCAGCAGGAAAAAATGGTACCCTTTGTCCATTTATTCGGGAAATGCCCGGAGAAAACGGGATTATTTTTCGGCAGAGCGCGCATAATAAGATTGCCCTTGAAAAAGGAGGTCTTTGCTTGATGGATTGTCCGGGAACAATGTTCAGTGTGCAAAAAAGAAAATGAAATGCGGCCGGCGGTGAAAGAAGCCTTTGCCTTCAGGGTGAACGGCTCAATTAAAAACCGTTCCGGTGAACGAATTTTCGGCACATTCGAAGAAACGGAAAGATCAGACGGAGGGATAACGGTTGACAAAAAAACCTGTTTTGACTGACGAAAAGACCGATCGGTTTCGGACTTCAGGAGCCCATGCAAAGCATCCGGCACGCCAGGTCAATGGCGAAACGGAGCAGACGCAGTCCGGACATATTCTGGAAGTGAACACGCGGCACCGTCAAAAGTAGATCTCAATAAAAGGGAAGGAAAAGAGCGGCTCCTGAATGTCAGGAAACCGCTCTTTTTCAAATTATTTTTGATTTTCGCTGAAATCACTGTATAATAAATGTGAACCTTTCTTGTAAGACATGTCTGTTTAACTCGTCTGGAACGTGCGGAAAAAGAATATAGATGTAACGAAGAAACTTTTGCTAAGAGATTACGTATTGATTATTACAAGCCTTAAAAGGGGGATGACAGTCATGGCGGAATTTTCAAGCCAGACATTGAGAAAACCGTATTCAAAATTATTTGCGGCTTTCTTCTCGGGTTTATTAGTTACAACTGCGGGACTGTATTTTGGACAGTACGTGTCTCCGGTATATATGATGCCGCTGATGATTGCAGAGATCGGCATGATTGTGATGATGATGTTTGTCAGAAAGCGTCAATCTGTCGGCTATCTGCTGATGTATGCGTTCATGTTTATTTCCGGACTGACACTTTTTTCGGTTATCAGCTACTATGCCAGTCTGATCGGAGCGACGGTCGTACTTGAAGCCTTTACCGTAACGACGGTTTCGTTCGGTGCGATCGCTGTTTATACGATGGTCAGCAAACGCGATTTTACTTTTCTGGGCAGCTTTCTGTTTCTTGGCCTGATTGCTCTTCTTGCCGTCGGTGTATTCGGTATTTTTATACCGTTTTCAAGCACGACAATGATGGTTTACTCTGGAATGGGCATCCTGATTTTTATTGGCTATACGCTGTTTGATTTCAGCCGTCTGACGGTCCACGGCTTTACTGACAAAGATATACCGATGATCGTCGTTTCGATCTATCTTGATTTCATTAACCTGTTTCTTTATATTCTCCAGTTCATCGGCATCGGTTCGAAAAACTGATGGTTCATTCGATAACAGCAGTTCAATAAAAATTTGAAAGAATATCGGGACGTACTTTGTATGTCCCGATTTTTGCTTCTGTAAAATTTTTTTCGGCAGGCAATGCAGGGGGCCTTTTGAGTCTGTCCGAATTCAGCTATACTTGAAACAGTGCGATTCATTGTAAATGGAGGAGATTTTTTTGACGCAGCGCGTGATTCAGACCGATGAAAGGTTACCCTTACTGGAAAGCATTCCTTTAAGCTTGCAGCACTTATTCGCTATGTTCGGATCAACGGTTCTCGTTCCGCTGATTTTCAAAGTTGATCCGGCGACTATTCTTTTGATGAACGGTATCGGCACCCTGATTTATCTGGCTATCTGCCGCGGAAAGATACCGGCCTATCTTGGGTCGAGTTTTGCCTTTATCTCCCCGGTGCTGTATGTTCTGTCCACAAGCAGCTATGAGGCGGCACTGGGCGGTTTCATTGCCGTCGGCCTGGTTTTTATTGTCATTTCATTTATTATTCATGCTGTCGGCACAAAATGGCTGGACGTCGTTTTTCCGCCGGTGACAATGGGATCGATCGTCGCCATTATCGGGCTGCAGCTGATTCCGACGGCGGCTCAGGACGCCGGACTGATTGCACCGGCAGGAGCGGCCGCCAAGTGGTCGCCGTCCGCGACAACCGTGACAGTTTCTCTTCTGACTTTTGCTATTACACTTTTTGGCTGGGTTCTGTTCAGAGGATTCCTTAAAATTATTCCGATTTTGATCGGAATCGTTTCCGGCTATGTCATTGCGGCGTTTGCCGGCTTAGTGGATTTTTCGCCGGTTGTACATGCACACTGGCTTTCGCTGCCGACTTTCTACAGGCCGGAGTTCAATCTTTCCAGCATCATGATTATTCTTCCGGCAGCATTGGTCGTGATCGCCGAACATATCGGCCATCTGATTGTGACCGGCAACATTGTCGGAAAGAATTTAATGAAAGATCCGGGACTGGATCGCTCGATATTCGGAAACGGTATCTCTACCATCATTTCCGGATTTGTCGGTTCGACGCCGAACACAACTTACGGTGAGAACATTGGGGTACTTGCGATCACACGCGTTTATTCGACGTGGATTATCGGCGGTGCGGCCGTTTTTGCGGTCATTCTTTCGTTTGTCGGAAAATTGTCCGCTTTGATCTCAACGGTACCGACGGCCGTTATCGGCGGCATTTCGCTGATTCTTTTCGGCGTTATCGCGACCAACGGGTTTCGTATTTTTGTCGAGTCGAAAGTGGACTTTGCCAGATCGCAGAATATCATTCTCAGTACGGTCATCTTTACAACCGGAATCAGCGGGGCGACGATCAACATCGGCAAAGTCGCTCTGAACGGCATGGGGCTGGCTACGGTCGTCGGCGTCCTGCTCAGCCTTTTCTTTGCGCTGATCAACAAGTTCCATCTGTCCAACGAAGAATGAGACGGAAAAATCGTCGCTGGACCATTGATCCGTTCAAAAAAATTTAAGGGCACTCGCATTCGAGTGCTTTTTTTTAATCCGGTTATTCAGCGAATATGCCCATCAATCACCCGAAAATGGCTTCTGAATAATAAGTAATTTCCGCACCGGAACACAGTTGCTGAGAGCGGAGCGATACGCTCTGTAAACGGGCCGGAGAACTTTTCTGCCGTTTGCATCCGGCGTTCGCCGGCACGCTGTAATTATTCGATTCCGGATCATTCGGCCGGCCGCTGCATTTGATTCGGTCTTTAAACTCTTGTATACTTCTGGACAGGATTGGAAGCGGGAGGCGAAGGAAATGACGGCAGAGGATGAACGTTTTATGAAACTGGCGATCGATGAAGCGAAAAAAGCGGAAGCGGCCGGCGAGGTACCGATCGGTGCCGTCATTGTCCGAGACGGTGAAATCATTGCAAGCGCCTGTAACATGCGGGAGACACTCCAGGAGCCGACCGCGCATGCCGAATGCCTGGCGATTCAGGCTGCCAGCCGCAGGCTGAAGACGTGGCGTCTGTCCGGCTGCACACTCTATGTTACATTGGAACCGTGCCCGATGTGCGCCGGGGCCGTTGTTCTTTCCCGCCTTGACAGAGTGGTTTTCGGTGCTTCCGATCCCAAAGCGGGGTGCGCGGGTACGCTGATGAATCTCATTCAGGACCGGCGCTTCAATCATCAGGCAGAAGTGACGGGCGGGGTGCTGCAGGAACCATGCGGCGGCCTGCTGATCGATTTTTTTCGATCGCTGCGCCGCGATAAGAAAAAATCCGGATAAAGGAAAGGCTAAATGAAATCTATGTTTGTATCGGCCTGTAATCTGTGTTAAAAGAGTCACCATTGCGGATTCAACTTAGAGGCGCGCCCAAATGGCTGAAGGGGACTGACCGAAGGGCGCCGTATGAATTCAAATCCTCTCGCCTTTTAACCGATAGGCTCTTGGTTAACAAGTTGATGAATTCATTCTATGTTTATGTAGAATGGAAAAGAATCTGTCACCCAAATTGTTGATCAAATCTTGCTACCTTTATTTACAGATAAAAAAAATTAAACAACCCGGCTAATACCGATTTTAAAATCTTTTAATATCGAATCAGGCTGCGGTCAAGACTCGTGGCTACAAGTGTTTGAAAGGAGAAAATTGATTGATTTCGGATTATGCGAAAGTGCCTGCGGCAGAACAAGATTTACATCTGGAACCGGCCATTAATATTTCAAGTTGAGTACATGGTATCTGAACAAAATAAATTTACTTATTAATAAGCTGCTGCAATGGATCCGGATATCCACGTATGGAAAAATTTAGTCCGTGCATCATTTTGATTTACACCTTGCTTCCGCTATATTTTTATGTTAAACTAACCATCGTCGTAACGATTAGTTGAACAGGGTTCGAATCCGTTTCATATTCCTTGATCATTGATGATCTGTGTTAACTAATCAGCGTTACGGATTCAGTTTGGAGGCGTACCCAAGTGGCTGAAGGGGACTGACTCGAAATCAGTTAGGGCGTCGTTCGGCGCCGCGGGGGTTCAAATCCTCTCGCCTCCGCCATTAATTATTTTTACAGATTTGATACCGGTTTTCATTCCGGTTTTTATATCGTTATAAAATTAGCCGTGCTAGACGGGGAGGTAGCGGTGCCCTGTAACTCGCAATCCGCTATAGCGAGGTTTAATTCCTTTTTCCGAGGTTCGGACGCTGTAGGGCAGCCTCAGGCACGTGATGCTGACGCTCGGGTCCCGCGCAATGAAAACTCATGAACCCTGTCAGGTCCGGAAGGAAGCAGCAGTAAGTGAGACCTTTCGTGTGCCGCGGGGCTACCTGGGCCGAGTCAACGACTTGAGAAGCGCTTATGGCGCCCTGATCGACGAAAGGTGCACGGCGTTAAAATATAAAACTGCAAGGGCTATCGGAACATTGTTTTCGGTAGCCCTTGTTCATAAATAACGAAGAGCGCAGCAATACCTCAGTTCACTTCACTGCCCTATATCGCTATAATGAGATTATAAATTAAAAAACGCTTGTCTCTGGCGGCGAAGGGGGGATGAACATGGGCTATCAGGCACTGTACAGAGTCTACAGGCCTCAGACTTTTCATGATATTGCCGGCCAGAATCACATCACTCAGACGCTTCAGAACGCCTTGGTCAAGCAGCAGTTTTCTCATGCGTATCTTTTTACCGGCCCGCGCGGAACCGGAAAAACGAGCGCTGCCAAGATTTTAGCCAAAGCGATTAATTGCGAACATGCGCCGGTTGCTGAACCGTGCAACAACTGTGCGGCCTGCCGCGGAATTACAGATGGAAGTATTGCCGATGTAATCGAAATCGATGCCGCATCAAACAACGGCGTTGACGAGATCCGTGAAATCCGCGATAAGGTAAAATATGCACCCAGCGAAGTCCGCTATAAAGTGTACATTATCGATGAAGTGCACATGCTGTCGACAGGTGCGTTTAATGCGCTGCTGAAGACGCTTGAAGAGCCGCCGGAGCATGTCGTCTTTATTTTGGCGACAACCGAACCGCAGAAAATCCCGCTGACGATTATATCGCGCTGTCAGCAGTTTGATTTTCGACGCATTCCGGCTTCGGCGATTGCCGAGCGTCTGGCATTTGTTGTCCGGGACCAGCATATTGAAGCAGAGGAAGAGGCCCTCCGGTTGATTGCCAAAGCCAGTGAGGGCGGAATGCGCGATGCGCTGAGCGTTCTGGATCAGACGGCGGCCTACAGTGAGGGAAAAATAACAGTCCAGGATGTGCTGGACATCACTGGGATGGTTGCCGACCGGCTGGTCCGTGAACTGGTAGAATCGCTTGAGGCCGATGATACGGCTCAGGCAATCGATAAAACAGGCATGCTTCTTGACCAGGGAAAAGATCCGCTCAGACTGATCGAGCAGCTGATTTTTTATTATCGCGATCTTCTGCTTTATCAGACGTCTCCGGATCTTGAAGACGTACTCAGCCGTCCTCGTGTGGACGAAGCGTTTCGCGATCAGGCAAAAGAGCTGGACACGGACCGGCTGTTTGAGGCAATCACCCGGCTGAATGAAGCTTTCCTTGAGATGAAACGGACCAATCATCCGCGTATTTTTCTTGAAATGGCGATTGTAAAACTCTGCTCTTCCTCCGGACAGCCGGAGCGGCCGGTTCAAAACGACCGGACGGCTTCGGAAACTGCCGCTCTGGAAAAAAGAGTGGAAGCCCTTGAGAAACAGGTGAAAGAGATGTCCGGGACTTCCGGGGGCAGGCGTGCGGATCAAGTTCCGCAGGAGACAGGGCACAGCCGGAGATCCGCTAAAAACGGCGAATTGCGGCTTCCGGTGAAGGATATCAATCGCGTGCTGGATTCGGCGGCTAAAGATGAACTGCTTGAGCTGAGATCCGTATGGGCGAATGTTATGGCGAAGATTCGTGCACAGAATGTAGCGGCTCACGCCTGGATGCTCGAGAGCAAGCCGGTGGCAAGCTCCCCCGACGGCTTCATTCAGGCGTTTAAATATGATTTTCACTGCCAGATGGTCATGGAAAATAAAAACCATATTCTGGAAATGGTACAATCGATTGTCCGGGATGTAACACAAAAAAATAAAACCATGTACCCCGTTCCTGAAGATCAGTGGGAAAAACTGAAAAGGAAGTACATTCAAAGATCGAAAACAACAGAAGAAACCGGTGAAAAGCCGACGGAAGATCCGATGATCACGGAAGCGAAGAAATTAGTCGGCCCGGATTTACTTGATATAAAAGATTGAAAAAAGATATTGGAGGCGATTTACATGATGAGAGGAAATATGAATAATATGATGCGCCAGGTGCAGAAAATGCAAAAGCAGATGGCGGAAGAGCAAGAAAAGTTAAAAGATGAAGTTGTTGAGGGAACGGCCGGCGGAGAAGCGGTCAAAGTGAAGACAAACGGGCATAAGCAGGTCGTCGACGTCACGATTAATCCGGAGGTAGTCGATCCGGAGGATGTTGAGATGCTGCAGGATCTTGTACTGGCCGCGGTAAATGACGCACTGACCAAAGCGGATGAATTGGCGAACCAGCGGCTCGGTAAATTCACAAAAGGATTGAACCTTCCGGGATTCTGAACCGAATAAAATATTTGAAAAAAATAAGCGAAGCAGCCGAGCAGCGGATTTCAAGGACCGGTATTGAGCGGTAGGAGGAATTCGCTGCTGATTATTCGCCGATGATTTGAAAAATTTCTGGAAGGGGGTGCGGCGATGCAGTATCCTGAACCTATAGCAAAATTGATTGACAGCTTCATGAAACTTCCGGGAATCGGTCCGAAGACAGCCGTCAGACTTGCTTTTTTCGCTGTGGAAATGAACGAAGAAGATGTCATGGAGTTTGCCCGTTCACTGGTTGATGTCAAGCGTAAATTAATGTATTGCTCTGTCTGTCAGAACATCAGTGATCGCGATCCCTGTCCGATCTGCGACGATTCATCGCGGGATCACTCGACGATTTGTGTCGTCCAGGATCCGAAAGATGTGGCGGCCCTTGAAAAAATGCGCGATTATCACGGATTGTATCACGTGCTCCATGGAGTGATTTCTCCGATGGACGGTATCGGTCCCGAGGACATCAAAATTGCTGAACTCATTAGACGGCTTGAGGACGAGACCATTAAAGAAATTATTCTGGCAACCAATCCGACGGTTGAGGGAGAGGCTACGGCCATGTACATTTCCCGTCTTGTAAAACCGATTGGCGTGAAAACATCACGGATTGCCCATGGCCTTCCGGTCGGCGGAGATCTGGAATACGCGGATGAAGTGACACTGTCGAAAGCCTTGGAAGGCCGGAGGGAAATATAGACACGAATTCTGCAGGGGGAAGCAGATTCTTCAGAAGAATTTCAGGCTGTCGGGCAATGCGTGATATTGGAGGCTGTTTGTTATGTTTAATCGACGGAAAGGTTTATTGCGTAAAGAATTGACGGATTCGCTTATTGAATTGCTCAATCACAGCAGGGAGGATTGGCTGACTAAAAAGAGAGTGATCGATTCCAGCATCGATCCTTCGGAAGAAGTGCTGCATCGTTTGAAACTTGCGGAAGCCAAATATCTGTTTCTATTAAAAGAAGTGCGTGCGCTGAAAATTTACTCAAGGAAATAATAGTTCTTATTGGGACATGTCGCCATATACTTTTATTAATGAATGACGGGTTTAAAAGGCAAGCTTTTGAGCCCGTTTCATAAAAGGGTGGGGAGGCATGCCTATGAATAATTTTCTGATGATCGGCGCTGCTGTCTTAGTTTTCTTTTTTCTTCTCCTGATCCTTGGAACTTCTTTCCATCCGTTAAGGTGGGTCGGAAAATTGGCTGTCCGGTTTATGGTCGGTGCCTTGCTTCTTTTTTTGCTGAACGTCATCGGAGAATCTTTCAGCCTGCATATACCAATCAATGTTGCCACGGCTGCGGTCGGAGGATTGCTTGGTATTCCCGGTATCACGGCATTAGTATTGATAAAATATACTTTGGGTGTCTGAAAAGGTGTCCTGCAGCCGAGAAAAGTTTTTGCGGGACTTTTAAAAAGAATATTGACGGATCGGCGGCAGGATGATAATATGTGTCTTGCCGTGTTTTTTAAAATTTAATTTTATATTGACAAGGTAACTATGAAACTATATAATATATCTTGTCGCTAAGAAATACGACAAATAGTTAAGAAAAAGGTTGACTTGCGAAAAACAACGTGTTAGAATTAAAAAGTTGTTTTTCGTAAGATAAGAAGTGAATGTTCCTTGAAAACTGAACAAAAGCCAAGCGCAATTGAGAAGGGGCCCACCCTTCAATCAATTCAAACAGCTGAGGAATCAAACACGGAAACAACGGATCTGCGGATCCGAAGCAAGCGATATT
>NZ_JARAJZ010000027.1 GCF_028765345.1 Sporolactobacillus sp. CQH2019 | reverse complement strand
TCCATCCATATTTTTGATGATTTGTCTGCATTATCCATACTTCAATCTCAGTTTAGAACAGATAGGCTAGATATTCGGAGAAAACACGAGATATTCTAAGAAAACATTTATTTTATAGAGGGAGTGTTTCTTATAAATTAAAAGATTTTTCCTTTCAATAATCGTCGTTCAGTCAATCGGAACGCACTCAATTTGATTTCAGAACGCAATGCAGCATTTTGTGGTTCAGGCAGTCGGTCTGACGAGCTATTTCCGACTTTCGGCAGGCAATTGTTTGAATGATTATCTTTCTATAAGAAAGATTCCCGCGCCCGGCAGCCAATGGTTTATGGTTCCGTTGTTGCAGCGCCCGGCAGCCGGATTCTAAGGTAACTGAGTCAAAAGTCGATCCATTTTCAGAAATATGGTCACCTAAACGCAGCGAAAAATCAGCTGTGGACCATTCAAAATTCAACTGATCAATCAATTCAAATGAATCAGCAATTCGCCGGCTCTTTGATTGTCGGCCACCTCTGACGCAAGGGCAAAAAAAAGCGGGAGAACCGGCCAGCCGGATCCCCGAAATGAAGCCGATCCAAGGGATCCGTCCCGCCGTTCTCTCGTTTGCGTCTCTGTTTCCGCCTTCCCGGATACAGCGGGGGAAGGCGCCGTTCCTTGCGGGGCCGATGCCGGAATGGAACCGGTCAGCCGAGCGTTTCTCCATGCTCAATCCTGGCAACCAGGGCGAGGCGCCGTTCATGCCTTCCGCCCTGCGGCTTCGCACGCAGCCAGGCATCGACGATCATCTTGGCCAGCTCCGGGCCGACGACCCGGGAACCAAAGGCTAAAATATTGGTATGATTGTGCGCACGGGACATCTGGGCGGAATACGGGTCGCTGCAGGCAGCCGCCCGAATGCCGGGCACTTTATTGGCGGCAATGGAGATGCCGATCCCGGTCCCGCAGATCAGGATCCCTAAATCCGCTTTTTTCTCCACCACATCCTGCGCCACCTTTTGGGCATAAAGGGGATAATCCGTACTTTCACGGGAAAAAGTGCCCTCGTCCAGGACTTCGATCTGTTTTTCTTTCAGGTAATCGACGATCGTCGGCTTCAGATCAAAACCGGCATGATCGCATCCGACCGCAATTTTCATGATCCACACCCCTCATTGACTCTTTGATTTTCAACCGGCGGCTCCGGCAGCAGGGCCCGCTTCGTTCCGGTCCCTCCTGACCGGCGGATTCCCCGGCCGTTCATCCGCCGGCCGCTTCCCGGATCCGGGCAATTTTTTCCGGATAGGGAAGGGGATTCCGGTTAAAAAGCGCCGCCGTTCCGACGACGAAGACATCGGCTCCCGCCTCGCGGGTTTTCCGGGCGGTTTCTTCATAGATATTTCCATCCACCTCAATCAGCGGCTCACACCCCGTTTGGCTCATCCTTTCCGACAGCCGGGCGATCTTATCGATCACGGGCTCCTGGAAGGGCTGTCCGGCAAAGCCGGGATAGACCGTCATCATCAGCACCATCGCCGCGGAATCCAGATAGGGATAAACCGACGCCACATCGGTCGGCGGACTGACTGCGATCGCCGGTTTAATGCCCGCCCGGCGGATCTGATCCATCACCCGTTCCGGATTTTCCGCCGCCTCCACGTGAAAGGAGATATATTCCGGATGCAGCGGAGCAAACAGGGGCACAAACTGGCTTGGGTGCTCAGCCGCCAGATGGATGTCCAGCGGAAGATCCGTCGCCTCCTTAACGGCCGCCAATACATAAGGGCCCATCGCTAGATTGGGGACGAAACGGCCGTCCATCACGTCGCAATGCAGCAGATCCACTCCCGCATCCTGCAGTTTCCGCAGTTCATCGCCCAGATGCAGCGGATCGGCACACATAATCGACGCCGCAATGATGGGGTCCATCCTCTCATCCCCCGCTGTGCAGGCCATTGAATTTTCCCCCCGCTTGAAGGATCCCGTCCGCCACGATTTTCGCCGCGATCGGCCGCCGGTTCCTCATTTTCTTCTGCCTTTAACGAGCGTCCGGGCCCCATCCGCTACCTGTTCCGGTGTAAAAGCGAACTCCTTCAGAACCCGCGGTCCCGGCGCCGAGGCGCCAAAGCGGTCGATCGTCCATAAGACTCCCTTGTCGCCGATGTACCGTTCCCAGCCGAGCGACGCCGCCATTTCGATGCCGACCCGGTTTTCCAGTTCCGGCGGTAAAACCGAGTCCCGGTACGCCTGGGGCTGGCGGTCAAACAACCGCCAGGAAGGCAGGCTGACCACCCTTGTGTCCATGGCTTCCCGGGCCAGCAGGGCCTGCGCCCGGATCGCCAGCTCCACCTCGGAACCCGTCGCAATCAGGACGGCCTCGGCCTGTTTTTTCTCTCTGGAAACGATATAGCCGCCTCTTCTGACGCCTTCCGCCGCTCCCTCTCTTTCGCCGGCAAACGTTTCAACCCCCTGGCGCGTGAGGACGAGAGCGGTCGGGGTGGTCCGGCTTTCCAGCGCGATCTTCCAGGCTTCCCGCGTTTCATTGCCGTCCGCCGGCCGGATCACATTCAGATTGGGGATCGCACGCAGGCCGGCCAGCTGTTCAATCGGCTCATGCGTCGGCCCGTCTTCGCCGACCGCAAGGCTGTCATGGGTAAAAACAAAGATGGACGGAATCTTCATCAGCGCAGCCAGCCGAATCGCCGGCTTGGCGTAGTCTGAGAAGGTAAAGAAGGTGGCACCGAAAGCCCGGACCCCTCCGTGCAGGGTCATTCCGTTCACCGCTGCGGACATGGCAAACTCGCGGACGCCGAACCAAATATTGCGCCCCTCATAGCTGCCCGGTAAGAAAGCCGGACTGTCTTTGATCGTCGTCTTCGTCGAAGAGGCCAGATCCGCCGAGCCGCCGAACAGTTCGCGGACCTGCCCGGCCAGCCCGTTGAGGACTTCTCCCGAAGCGGCCCGGGTCGCTTTCTTTGTTCCTTCCTCATAGACCGGCAGCCGTTCAGCGAAGTGCTCAGGCAGGAAGCCCGCGACGGCATTTTTCAGGGCAGCGGCCGGTTCCGGGAACTGTTTCTCATACGCTGAAAAGACATCGAACCATTCTTCTTCGGCCCTCTCGCCCTGCTCGGCCAGCCGCTTAAAATGGCTGAGGACCTCGGCGGGAACGAAGAAGGGGGCATGGTCCCAGCCGTACGCTTTTTTTGTCTCGAGGGTCTCTGCCTCGCCCAGCGGACTGCCGTGACACTGGTTCGTCCCCTGAACATGCGGCGCGCCGTAGCCGATCACCGTCCTCACTTCGATCAATGAAGGACGGCTCCGGTCCCGGCGGGCTTCATCCAATGCTTTTTCGATCGCATCGACACGGTTGCCGTCCGCCACATACAGGGTCTGCCAGCCGTAAGCCGCAAAACGCCGGCAGACATTCTCGGAAAAGGACTGATCCAGCCGGCCGTCCAGAGAAACCTTGTTGGAATCATAGAGGACAATGAGCTTCCCCAGTTTCAGATGGCCGGCGAGCGAGGCCGCTTCGGCGGCTACGCCTTCCATTAAATCGCCGTCGCCGCACAGCACATACGTCTGATGATCCACCAGGCTGTATCCGGGACGATTATAGACGGCACCCAGGTGGGCTTCCGCCATCGCCATGCCGACCGCCATCGCGAGGCCCTGTCCGAGCGGCCCGGTCGTCGCCTCCACCCCGGCCGTGCGCCCGAATTCCGGGTGGCCGGGCGTCCGGCTCCCCCACTGGCGGAAATTTTTCAGATCATCCAGGGTCAGCCCGTAATCAAAGAGATAGAGCAGGCTGTAGAGCAGCATGGAGCCGTGCCCGGCCGAAAGAACAAAGCGATCCCGATTGAACCATTGCGGGTGATGCGGGTTGTGTTTCATCGCCCGGGTCCACAGGGTGTAAGCCATGGGCGCCGCGCCCATCGGCAGCCCGGGATGGCCGGAATGGGCCTGATTAATCGCATCGATCGATAAGGTGCGGATGGTTGTGATGGAGAGTTGATCCAGTTCTGTTGCCATATGTTCGTCCCTCTTTTTTAATTTTAAAGAATCGAATAGCCCAGCGTCTGAATGTCGCGGTTGAATCCTTTCACCGTATCCAGGGAAACCTGTTCCAGTGTTTTTCCGACTTTTTTCAGCTTTTCGATAATCGCCGGCGTACAGGTAATGATATCGACGCCCAGGCGGTCCGCCTCATAGACATTGAACAATTCGCGGGAGCTGGCCCAGAGAAGCTGGGCGCAGGGGTTCCGCCGGCAAAGGCTGACCGATTTTTTCATATACGGAATCGGATCGCGTCCCGTATCGGCAATCCTTCCCGCGAACACCGAGACAATACTTTCGACCTCCGGGTTCAGCGCGTCCACGGCCGCGTCCACCTGTTCCGTCGTCAGAATGGCCGTCACATTCAGGGACAGCCCCTGATGGGAAAGCTTTTTAATGAGCGGGATGGACGAGGCTCCCTGAGTGTTCATGATCGGGATCTTGACAAAGACGTTGCGGCCGAACGAGTGAATCTTCAGGGCCTCCTTTTCCATCGCGGCAAAATCGTCGGCGAAGACTTCAAACGAAATCGGCAAATCGGGAATTTTCTGCAGGACTTCTTGAGCAAAGGCCAGATAATCTTTGACGCCCGCTTTTTTCATCAGGCTGGGGTTGGTCGTAAACCCCTTCACGAATCCGGCCCTGTAAGCGGCCAGCATCTCCTGAAGATCCGCGCCGTCGGCATAAATTTTGACGTTTAAATCATTCATTGTTTCTCCTCCAAATATATCAGAGTAGAGAGATAAATCTCTCTACTCAAAATTTTATACCCTATGATTTTCAGGATTTAATCAACACTTTAATTTCCTGACCGCCCATGACTGCTTCGAAAGCTTCCCGCCATTTTTCGAGCGGAAAGACTTTCGTAATCATTTTGCCTGCATTAATCTTCTTTTTCGTCAGAAGATCAAGAGCAATCAGCCAGGAACTTGGTTTCTGCGATCGGCTTCCGATATAGGTAATCTCTCTTTGAATAATCGATTCCTCATCAAGCGGATTGGCTTTCTCCGCGAACAATCCCACTTGAACAAATGTTCCTTTCTTTCTAATAAGGGGGAGCCCCGCATTAACGGCCGGTACAGCGCCCGAGCAATCAAAGACACGATCTACGCCGTATCCGTCCGTTATTTTTAAAACAATCTCATTCAGATCTTCTTTCATTGTGTCGACAATGGCATCGGCACCAAGCTCTTTGGCCAGTTTCAGGCGGTTCTGATCCTTTGTAATACCGGACATGATTGCGAAAGCGCCCTGAGCCTTCACAACCTGAAGAAGCAGCAATCCAATGGGACCGGGGCCAAAAATAAGCACTTTATCATCGGCAGTGACCGTCGTTTTCTCAAGAGCGGCATGGACGCAGCAGGACAGCGGTTCACTTAGAGCGGCAGCCTGATAAGAAAGACCATCGTCAAGCACATGGCAGCTTTCTTCTCTTGACAGGACATATTTTGTAAAACTGCCGTTTACCTGCGTGCCTATGCCCTTGCGGTGGCTGCAAAGATTGTAATCTTTTTCCTTGCAGTAATCACATGTTTCGCAAGTTTCAAAGGTTGTTTCACTCGTGACCCGGTCACCGACCTTAATAGATCGGACATCAGGGCCTACTTCCACTACTCTGCCTGAAAATTCATGCCCCAAGGTAACAGGTGTGATCGGATTCTTATACTCTCCTTTAAATGTGTGAATATCCGAGCCGCAGATGCCTGTATAAGCCACTTCTATTTTGACGCGATCGCCGTAGACTTCAGGCTCGGGAACATCTTTTAAGGTCATATGATCATAGCCTGGTTCTTCTTTGACTACTGCTTTCATCATCGGTTCGCCTCCGGAGTTGGTAATATCATCACTTTATTAAAAGGCTGCTCACGATTGATCATCATGTCGAATGCTTTTTTTGTGTCTCTTAAAGGAAAATGATGAGAAATGTATTTTGCCAGATTCAGCCGTTTTTGCTGAAGCATCGCAATGGTGGTCGTCCATGCTCTTCCCGGGAAGGGCGCCGTGTAAGAATTCCAGCATCCCCTGAGTGTCAGTTCTCTGCGGAAAATGTTCTCAAAAGCTTTCTCATGCAATGTGACATCGGCATAAGCAATACCGACATAACCGACCTTTCCTTTCTTTTTTGGTATTAATAGGGATTGCTCCTGGGTAAATTTTGACCCGGCACATTCAAACACGACATCGACGCCGGCCTGATCCGTTATCTCAAGGACCCTCTGCTGTATGTTCTCTTCTTTGGAATTAATAACATACCGGCAGCCCATATCCTTAGCCTGAGTTAGTTTCTCAGGGACTATATCGATCGCTATAATATCCTTAACGCCGGAAAGTCTCAGCCATTCGATGACAAGCATACCGATCGTTCCGATACCGAAGACTGCTACTTGGTCGCCGACCCTCGGTTTCAGATTGAGGACCGCATGAAGAGCGACGGCGGAAGGCTCAATCATCGCGGCACTTTCAAAATCCAGCCCGCCGATCGAAATAACATTTTTCGCCGGAACGTTGGCATATTCGGCAAAACCGCCGTAGCGGACGGAACCGATCATTTTATAGTTGTTGCATAAAGAGTAGTCGCCCCGTTCGCAAAATTCACAGCGGCCGCACGGAATGAAGGGAATCGCGACGACTCGCTCGCCTTCCTGAACATTGTCGACTTCATCCCCTTTTTCGACAACGATACCTGAAAACTCATGACCCATAATCGCCGGCAGAGGATACTTCCAACGCGTCTGCATCTTATGCGTATCCGAGCCGCAGATGCCGCATGCTTTGACCTGAATTTTTACTTCATCCGGCTTTAGTTCCGGCAACTGTACATCTTCATATTCAATAACATTATTTTCATGCAATACGGCTGCTTTCATAACATTACCACCCACTATTTATAAGAATCAGAGAACCGCATGAACGATTTGTGCGAATTTCAGGATAATCCAGTTCAGTATGTTGCCGCCCATGTCAAGCGAAGAAACTTCGGTAACGCCGTTCGGGAAATTATAAACGCCCTTCATCATGATCGTGTGAACCGGTCCGAAGTTGGTTGCCATCAGCAGAGCCAGGGAAATAACAACTATTCCTGCCAGCAGCGACTGAATAATGTTGCCTTTTCTGGAAGCAACGATAAAGGAAACATAGAACGGAATTGTTGCCAGATCTCCGAACGGCAGGACCCGGTTGCCTGGAAGAATCACTGCAAGCAACAGAGTAATCGGTACGAGAATCAGGCCGGTCGCGATATTCGCCGGATGGCCGATCGTCAGCGCGGCATCGAGCCCCAGATAAACTTCACGGCCGTGGAACCGTTTACTGATCGTATCCCGGATCGACTCGGAAATCGGAATCAGTCCTTCCATCAGAATCTTGACCATTCGCGGCATCAGGAACATAACACCGCCGAGGGCAATCCCAAGTTGAAAAGCTTTCCCGATATCGTAACCGCCGAGCAGACCGATGATCAGGCCGATGATCAGGCCCATGATGGCCGGTTCGCCAAAAATGCCGAATCTTTTTTGAATCGTTTCCGGATCGGCCTTTAATTTGTTGATCCCGGGGATCTTCGAAATAGCCCAGCCGATAGGAACGCCGATTAATCCATATGCCGTCGTCGATCCGGTCGGGCAGGTGATGCCTTCAAGCTGATAGAAACCAGTGGTATAAGGTGCCGCGCGATCGGCGATGATCAGAACAATGATTTCATAGATGAACGCACAGAGTATGGCGAACCACCAGTTCCCTCCCGTTACGATATAACCGGTGGCTGCGGCCGCCATAAAATGCCAGTAATTCCATATATCAATATCAAAGGTTTTCGTCACTTTTAAAAATAATAGAATAATATTCAGCACTAAGCAGAGAGGAATCAAAACGGCGGCTACCGGAGTCGCCCAGGCGGCGGCAGCGGCTGACGGCCATCCTGTGTCCAGAATCGTCAAGTGGAGGCCGAAATTCTTGACCATTGCATGGGCCGCCGGGCCGAGGTTATCAGTCAGTAAGCCAATGACTAGATTAATGCCGACAAAGCCGATGCCGATCGTAATCGCGGATCGAAAAGCTTTACTGATATTGACCCGGAAGCAAAGCGCAATAATAAAAATTGCTAAAGGCAAAATAACAGTGGCTCCTAAGCCTAGAACATACTGGACCCCATTATAAAGCGCTGTCATCTCTTCTCACCCCATAGATTATTTATTGTTTTTATTGTTTTAGATAGTTTAAAATTTTTTCATCCAGTGCTCCCATCCCGATCCCGCTGATGTATGCAGTAGCAATAACAGCCGGAATATCATATTTCGTCGGCAGAATGGTTGTCGAGACAATTAAATCCGCACCCTTTTGTTTCGACTTGACTTCGGTAATTTTGCATTGTTCAATTTGTGCATCCAGCTTATGATCCTTAATTAAATTTTCAACATGATTGGCAACGACAGTCGACGTAGCGATTCCCGCACCGCAGGCGACCAATATTTTTTTGGTCATAGTCGTTTTCCCTCTTTTCATCCCATTTACTTACGTATCGATGCAGTATGAAGCGTCTGAAAAACATCATCTTTGGAAGACGCGGAAACTAATTGGGCGACTTTATCTTTATCCTGTATTAAGCCGATGAGCTCCTTAAGGACCTCCAATTGATCATGCGGATTCTTCAGTCCAAGCATAAAAACAAGAGAAACATCCGCCTGCTTTCCCTTGTCTTCCATCAGATAAAAGGGAATCGGCGTATTCAGCGTCGCAATCGCGATGAACTCTTTTTTGACACATTCAGCATCCGTATGCGGTATCGACACATTATAGCCTGGAAGTTCCAGACCAGTCGGAAATTTTTCTTCTCTTTGCAGCAGCCGTTCAAGAAAATCATCTGTGACATGACCGCTCCGCTTCGCCTGATCATATAAAAATTGAAGCAATTCTCTCTGAGATGACGGATTTAAACCCACGAATATTAATTCCTTATGCACAAAATCTTTTATGCTCATCTTGCTGATCGCCCCTTATACGGTAATCTCACAATGGCTGCTGAATTCTTTCATCAGATGGTACAGCTCCCGGCAGCTTCCTGCCTTTTTCATCCGTTCTATGCACGATTTTGATTGGGCGATTCGTGTCAATTCCAACAAGGCATTAAAATGTGACTTTTTATCAATCGCCGATAAAATAACAATGAAATATAATAATCGTGAAGCATCCGTTTCCAATCCACTCCGAATGTGCAAAAGGCTCATACCCAGCTTATTGGCACCATATTGGGGTTCTGCATGCGGCAGAGCAATCGATTGCCCGAGCATGATCTGAGTTGCCGGTTTGCTATACTGGATTTTAAGCGTTTGCAGATAGCGCTGCTCAATCACTTCTGCTTGCAAAAGCGGACGCGCAGCAATCTCCAATGCCTCTGCCCAGCCTGCGACCCGATCGACTTGCTGGATCATTGAAACAGGCATGATTTCCTGAAGATGCACGCTTTGTTTTGATAATTCCTTACTATTAAACGGATGGGAATAATCTGTATTTTTTCCGACAAAAAAATCCGTCAGGGCCGATTGTAATTTCCCTTTTTCTTTTTCCTTGATGCAGGCATACTTCTCAATAATTGAAATTATTTTCTGAACGCCATCCAAATCTTCATTGTTCAGATGATAGATCTCTTTAATCACATTGTGTTTAAGTCTTAACTTTTCCTTATCATTCATTAAGTTATTGACGATAAACAGCAAGGACTTCGGTTTGGTTTCAACAGGTATTGACGAAAAGACAATATCATAAGGAAATGGAAATTTTTTGAATTCGCGCAAAGAAACAGCCTTATAAAAGAGCATCTCGGGAAACATATCTTTTAACGTCTTTTCCATCAGCAGAGATATGGAAATCCCGTTTGTACAGACGACTAATGCCTTTAGCTTCGAACTGAACTGAGTGCCGAAATTAATGAGATGACTTCCGATAAACAGGGAAATAAATAATATTTCTTTATCGGGAATCGGGCAATCAATTAATTTCTGCAAGGGAGCCAATGAAATTTTCACAAAATAGTTAATCACGCGGTATTCTTGACTAATTTGTTGCAGACCGCTATAATCGTAGCTGAGCCGATACTTGACTCGATAGTAGGCAGGCTTCAGATGAGCCATTAATTTTTTGAATAATGTCTCTTTTTCCGTTAAGGTCACGCATGTGTTTTTCTCAAACAGATCGAGAAAGTCCTCTGTCGCATGTTCTAAGCTTGGTATGTCATCAAACATGAAATCTTTGGAAGGGATGATGTTTGATGTCAGTACTTGTAAGGTAATGTACATGCGCTCTTCTTTTGGTAAATTTTTTCTGCCGTTTATGAGTAAATCAGCTGCTGCGTATTCCCGCGTATCCGAAAGCTCCCCGGGGTCGGCAAAGAATACGTTTTCAATGATATGTCCTGCAGCGACCCGTTTAAAAATACTTTCAAGAACATAGGGCAGGAGCTGCATTTTGCTGTCGACGAACTTCCAGCTCAATCTGTTTTCCACTTGTTCCAGTTTTCTTCTCCAGGACGTAATTTCCGTTTGCGAGACATTCATGAAATGCTGAAGAAGGGCTTCACCGTCGTACATATTAATCAAATGGTTCATAATTTTTATCAGAACAAAGCGTTTATCTCCTTCTTTCCCGATGATCCGATATCCGTCTTTCCGAGAATAAACCAGCTCAAGTTGAAAGCCGTTCAAGACCTCCGATACTTCTTTCAGGTCTCTCAAAACCGTGTTTCGGCTCACCCCCAGTTCTACTACAAAGTGATTCACCGATAATTGTTCGCTTCTCGTAATGATCATTAAAATGATGACATAGCAGCGTTCTTTGCGGGAGGAAACATACCAGTCGTTGTTCTTTTTTTGACTACCTTCTCCTTTCTCTGAATTTCCCATCATTTTAAGTAACTGTGAGGATGCAACGAAAGCACCGGATGAGGTGTGCTCAATGCATGGATAATGCTTTTCATCCAACCACTCGTTTAATTTGGAAATGCTGTAATCCACCTGTCGCCTAGATAGGCTATATTTGGTTTGCAGCTCTCTGCTCGTTCTGATCCTATGCGTCAGCAAATCCTTGAGCAACATGTCACTTCTTTTGCTGAGATACATCCCTCTTTCCTCCTACGAATTTATTGTACTACGTAAAGTTATCGTTTTGTATACGTTTTCAGTTCCATTTATCGTCACCCCGTTGCACACTATGGTGCTGATTTTTCCGAAAGTTCTCATTCACCCGTCGAAAGCCGCCTGATCAGGCCCGAAATCTTGTACAACCTGAGAGAAACAATCGCTCAATCACCCGAATGGCAGGCGGCTGCTTTTTTGGACATCCGGCCGGATTCTCCTGCTTGTCCCCGTCAGAAGAGCACCCGGATATTTCGTCCTTGAGATGTTCCAGACGCTATTGACGCTGGTATTCGAGTGACAGTCATTGGCCGCACGTTTTCAAAATGGTCCCGATTATTTTCCCCGTTTTCTTCCAGTCTATTACAGAAAATATTTTAGCATGTATATAAATGCGAATCTAAAAATCCATTTTACACACCGTATTCATGGTTGAAGGATTTTGACTTTTCATTTCTTAAGCTGTAAACTTCATTTGGAAAACGCTTGCATTTTAATAAAATAAGAGTTTTACATGGGGAGGAAATGAAATATGAAAATTTTACCCTCGATTCTGTCTGCTGATTTCGCCCATCTTGCCGAGGAGGTCCACGATGTGGAAAAGGATGTCGACACAATACATGTCGACGTCATGGACGGCCACTTCGTTCCCAATATCACAATGGGAGCAAACGTCGTTCAGGCATTAAAAAAAGAAACAGCCGCGTCTCTTGATGTTCATCTGATGGTTGAAGAGCCGCTGCCATTCCTGTCTTCTTTTCTGGAGGCGGGTGCCGATATGGTGTCCGTCCATGCCGAAGCCTGCACGCACCTTCACCGCGCCATTGAGTTCATTAAGGGCGGGGGAGCCAAGGCCGGAGTCGTCCTTAATCCGGGCACGCCCGCTTCAGCAATCCGATCCATTATTCAGGATGTCGACTACGTTCTGATTATGACCGTCGATCCGGGCTTCGGAGGTCAGCGTTTTATTGCATCGATGATCAGCAAAATAGGGGAAGTCCGCGAAATGATCAACAGAAATCATTTGTCTGTGCAGATCGAGGTGGACGGAGGAATCAATACGGAGACGCTCCCGCTTTGCGTGAAAGCGGGAGCCGCGTGGATTGTCGCCGGTTCGGCTGTGTTCGGGAAACCGGATCGGCACAAAGCCATTGAAGCATTGGTTCAAAGCGCAGAACTGTGATTCTTTAGTTTTCTTACGAGCGGCAAATCGACTTAAAAATCTTCTTTCCTCCCTATGTTAGACTATTTATTAATAGGCTGCTTTTATCCATTGCTCCCTCTGTCCAGTTGTTGAAAAATCGGCAGAAGCGGTTTCTAAAAACAGGATTCCGCTTGAACGGCCGCATGACGCTCGGAGCAACCGTGCCGCAGTCAGCAAAAAGAGGCGGCAGAGCCCGCCCTGCTTGCAAATAAACATTTGAAAAATATAACGGCTCATGTTACAGTTATATTAGGTTAAGCTCATTAATAAAATTATTTTATATAATGTAAATGGAGAGACAGCAGTTACAATCGCATCATCTTTTTGAGGAGAAATCATGGAACGAGTCACAGTAAATGACATCAAACAATCCAATAAAAGCGATATTTTTCACCATATATATCGTCACAAAAAAATTTCAAAACAGAAAATCGCAACCGATTTACAAATGAGTCTGCCGACGGTTACCCATAATCTGGCACTCCTGCAAAAGCAGGAACTGATCAGGATGGATGGGAAAATCGATTCCGCCGTCGGTCGAAAGGCAACCGCCTATACGATCTGTCCGGAAGCCAAAGTGACCATTGGGATCGAAGTAGCACAAAATTATGCTATTTTTTCTCTGATTAACCTATACGGAGAAGCCATGAAGGAACAGCGGCTGGACTTGGCCTTCAATAACGGCGAACAATATGCCCGCGATCTTTGTACGATTCTTGAAAATTTTATTTATGGAAGCTCCGTTTCCGAAAAAAATATTTTAGAAATCGGCATTGCTTTTCCGGGACTTATTTCGTTTGACGGCCGGTCGGTCATTTATGGGAAAATATTGAATAATACAGGAATGACAACGGACATATTTCAGAAGTACCTGAACGTCCCCTGCCGTTTTTTCCATAATGCTTCATGCGTTGCGATCGCCGAACAATGGATGCATCCGGAAATTCGCGATGCAATCTATCTCACGATCAGCCGCCACGTCGGTGCGGCAATCATGATCGATAAAAAAATATATACGGGGAAAAACGGGCGCAGCGGGACGATTGAACATTCGACGATCAATCCCAACGGAAGGCTGTGCTACTGCGGGAAAAAAGGGTGCATTGAAACGTATTGTTCGCTTAATTCTCTGCTTGGAGCCGATAATTCCGCCGATGATTTCTTCAGGGCGCTCCGCCGTCAGGATGCGGAAAAAAAGATCCGCTGGCACCGTTTTTTGAATTACCTGGCCATAGCAATAAATAATTTGCATATGTTTCTTGACGACAAGATTATCATTGACGGTCAAATCACTCAATATATGATTCAGGAAGATCTGGATGAGCTTAATCAGCTTATCCTCATAAATACTGCCTTTCCTGAAAAAGACAATTATATCGAGCTCGGCAGGGTCAGAACAAATCCGGTCTCCCGCGGTGCGGGCCTGTCGGCGATTAAAGAATTTCTGGACAGCATTTAAACCGGATCCCCGGAAAAATAGGGCGTCTGAAAATCGCATCGGGATTTCCAGCCTGCCCCTTTTTCGCTGCCGTAATTGTTATATGAGGGACAGGCCTCAGACCCTGATATATACGGAAATGCAGCACATTCAAGCCTTGTCTCCCCAGTTACAAAAAGGCCCTTCTGAAATTGCATGGATATTTTCATCCGCTGCATTTCAGAAGGGCCGAATTTTTCTTCCGTCCCCGGCAGTCGTATACCTCTGCGTTATTTGCTTTCTGTGCCGACACCCTCGTATTCATCTTCAAGAATCTTTTTCAATTCGCTGATCAGCGGTTCTTTCGGATTGGTGGACGTACATTGATCTTCATAAGCCAATTCGGCCAATTTGTTAACGGATGCCTCAAAGTGTACTTTGTCGACGCCGTTTGCTTTCAGACTGAGTGTCACATCGCAGTCGTGTGCCAGTTTAATAAATTCATTGACCAGGCTCTCCTTCAGCTCCTCTGTTGAATGGCCTTTGAAGCCGAGGAATTTGGCGATCGCTGCATAGTCCTCATCCGCCGTATAACGATTGTACCTCGGCCAGATGGCCAGTTTTGTCGGCACCTTCGCGTTAAAGCGAACAACCTGAGGGAAGGTAATCGCAATGGCCAAACCGTGCGGGAGTCCAAATTCGCCGCCCAGTTTGTGCGCAATCGAATGGTTAATTCCCAAGAAGGCATTGGCAAAAGCCATCCCGGCAATGGTGGACGCATTATGCATCTTTTCACGGGCCGTCAGATCGCCGGCATAGGAAGCACGCAGATTATCAAAGACCAGTTTAATGGCCTGCAGCGACCAGCCGCGGGTGTAGTCCGAAGCATAAACGGAAACATAGGCTTCGACCGCGTGGGTCATGACGTCCAGCCCCGTCCAGGCAACCGTCCGCTTTGGCAGTGTTTCGACAAACTGCGAATCCACGATCGCGATATCCGGCTGAAGCGCATAATCGGTAATCGGGTACTTGACATGTGTTTTGGAATCCGTAATAACGGCGTACGGTGTGACTTCCGAACCGGTTCCCGACGTGGTCGGGATCCCTATATAGGTTACCTTTTTAAGCGCGGGCACCTTGTAAGTCCGCTTCCGGATGTCCATAAATTTCTGTTTTGCGCCGAGAAACGAGGCATCCGGCTGTTCATAAAAGAGCCACATGCCCTTTGCGGCATCCATAGCGGAACCGCCGCCTAATGCAATAATCGTATCCGGCTGAAACTTCTTCATGATCTCAACGCCGCGATATACGGTATCCGTTGAAGGATCGGGCTCGACCTGGGAGAAAATTTCAATGTCCACTTCTTCGCGCCGCTGATTGAGCATATTGACCACCCGGTCGGCATATCCGAATTGCACCATCCCCGGATCACAGACCAGAAAGACGCGTTTGAGGCCGGGCACCTGTTTTAAATAGCGCAGTGAATTTCTTTCAAAATAAACCTTCGGGGGCAATTTCACCCACTGCATATTATTCCGCCGCTTGGCGACGGTTTTTATATTCAGAAGATCGAAATCCGAAACATTATGCGAAATCGAGTTTTTCCCGTAGGAACCGGTGCCCAACGTCAGCGACGGGATCATATTATTATAGATATTTCCGAGTCCGCCCAGTGCAGAGGGAGTATTGACCAAAATACGGCACGCTTTCATTTTCAAACCGAATTGCTGGATCAGGGCCTCGTCTTTTGTATGAATGGCTGCCGTGTGGCCCGCACCGCCGAAATCGAGCAGCTGTCCGGCAATTTTAAACGCTTCCTGATGGCCGCCCGCTTTATACATGGAAAGTACCGGAGAAAGTTTTTCACGCGACAGCGGAAAATCCGGTCCGACACCGTCAATCTCCGCAATCAGAACTTTCGTCTCTTTCGGGACATCGATACCGGCCAGCTGCGCGATCTGATAGGCCGATCTGCCGGCAATCGGCCCTCTGACGCTGCCGCGCTTCGGATCCATCATCGCGTCTCCTAAAGCCGCATTGTCCTTTTTATCGATAATCACGCTTCCTAATCGTTTAAATTCGGCCTTTACCGCTTCATAAATGTCTTCGTCAATGATCACGCTGTTTTCCGCGGCGCAGATCATGCCGTTATCGAACGTTTTCGAGAGCGTAATATCATTCACCGCCTGTTTAATATCCGCCGTTTTTTCAATATAGGCCGGCCCGTTCCCCGGTCCGACGCCCAGGGCCGGCTTTCCGGTCGAGTAGGCAGCCTGGACCATCCCCGGGCCGCCCGTCGCGAGCACCGTTGCGACGCCCGGGTGATTCATTAAGGCTCCCGTTGCTTCGATGCTTGGTTTCTCAATCCATTGAATGCAGCCTTCCGGCGCTCCCGCCTTAACGGCTGCCCGTGCAATAATTTTTGCCGCTTCAGCACACGACTTCTGTGCCTGCGGATGAAAGCCGAATATGATCGTATTCCGTGTTTTCAAAGCAATCAGCGATTTGAAAACAACCGTCGACGTCGGATTGGTTACCGGCGTCACGCCCGCAATGACGCCGACAGGTTCCGCAATCTTTATTATCTGCTCCTCATCATTGTCCTCAATAATGCCGACCGTTTTATCATGCCGTATCTTGTTCCAGATGTACTCACTGGCATAGATATTTTTAACCGCTTTATCTTCGACAACGCCGCGGCCGGTTTCTTCAACGGCCATTTTAGCCAGTTTCATATGATTATCCAGCGCGGCAATCGCCATCGCTTCGCAAATCTTATCCACTTTCTCCTGGTCAAAATCCGCCAGAACAGCTAGAGCTTTCTGAGATTTTCTAACTAAATCATCAATGACCCTTTTAATTGACGAAAGATTGTCTTCTTTGCCGCTCTGAGACGGTGCAGCCGGTTTCAGCACCGGAGTCTGCCTGTCATTTTGATTCACGGTTTTTAACATCAGTCCCGCTCCTTTTCTTGTGAATTATTTCACAATAATGTCTGCAGTCGGGCGCCATTAGTTAAAACAGACCGCCTATGGACGACAGGAACTATTGGAAACGCTTCTCTTGACACCTTCATCATATGAATTTGAACAGCCAATGTCAATATATTTTTATAAAATAGTTTTACTAAAAAAATTTAATAATTTATTTTGCCATACACATTTACTTATTCTGCATTGTGTGTTATATTCAACGCGTAAACCGTTGGCAATAGGGCGTTGGAGAGGTGTTCGGCTGCCGGAATAACATGAAAGTTGCATGGTCTCATGGCTGTCTCTCTGTTGCCTTTATTTTACTCATTTTTTTAAAAGATTCATGTGAAATATTTCACAAATTATTGACACTTTAAAAATTTGGATATCTGAAAGGAGCAGTTGCAATGACTCAATCGATTCAAGCGACGGACAGGATCATTGACTATTCTTCAGCGGAATACTTGAATAAAGTGGATAAATACTGGCGTGCAGCCAATTATCTTTCCGTCGGCCAGCTCTACCTGAAAGACAATCCGCTTCTTGAACGCGCGCTCAAACCTGAAGATGTCAAGATCCATCCCATCGGGCACTGGGGCACTATTTCGGGACAGAACTTCATCTACGCTCACCTGAACCGGATCATCAATAAATATGACTTAAACATGTTTTACATTGAAGGCCCAGGCCACGGCGGCCAGGTCATGGTCTCTAATGCTTATCTTGACGGAAGCTACAGCGAGATTTATCCGGCCGTGTCCCAGGACAAAGAGGGCATGAAGCTCCTGTTCAAACAGTTTTCCTGGCCGGGCGGAGTGGCCTCGCACGCTGCCCCGGAAACTCCCGGATCGATTCATGAAGGCGGCGAATTAGGTTATTCGCTCTCACACGGCGTCGGTGCGATTTTCGATAATCCGGAGGTGATCGCTGCCGTTGTGATCGGTGACGGCGAGGCGGAAACCGGCCCGCTCGCAACCGCCTGGCAATCGATTAAATTTATCAACCCTGTAAATGACGGCGCCGTCCTGCCGATTCTCTATGTGAACGGCTATAAATTAAGCAATCCGACTTTATTGTCGCGCACTTCCGACGAAGACCTGACGAAGTACTTCGAGGGAATCGGCTGGAAACCCTATTTCGTTGAAGGCGAGGAACCGAAGGCGATGCACACCGCCATGGCGGAAACAATGGATCAGGCAATCACAGATATTCAAACGATTCAAAGAAAAGCCCGGGCCGACAATCGGCCGACGCTGGCAAAATGGCCGATGATCGTTTTCCGCTGCCCGAAAGGCTGGACGGGGCCCAAAATGTGGGAAGGCAAACCGGTAGAAAATTCCTTTCGTTCCCATCAGATTCCGATTCCCGTCGACCGCAGCCATATGGAACATGCCGATCAGCTCGTGCACTGGATGAAATCCTATAAACCGGAAGAACTATTTGACAAAAGCGGAAAATTATTTGCCGGCATTGCCGAAACCATCCCTCAAGGCACTCGGCGGATGTCGATGAATCCGATCACCAATGGCGGCATCCATCCCAAAGATCTATGCCTGCCCGACTACCGAAAATATGCGATTAAAGTGGTTCAGCCCGGGAAAAAAGAAGCCCAGGATATGCAGGTCCTCAGTGCATTCGTCCGTGACATTATTTCGATGAATCCCGACAACTTCCGGGTATTCGGCCCCGATGAAACCCTGTCCAACCGCCTGAAATCGGTATTTGAAGTGACCAGCCGCCAGTGGATGTGCCCGGTATTTGAACCGAGAGATGAATTCGAGGCCCCAAGCGGGCGTGTCCTCGATGCTCAGCTGTCCGAACATCAGGCTGAAGGCTGGCTTGAAGCCTATACCCTAACCGGCCGGCACGGATTTTTTGCCAGCTATGAATCCTTCCTCAGGGTCGTTGATTCGATGCTGACACAGCATTTTAAATGGCTGCGCAAAGCGAGCGAACTCTCCTGGCGAAGACCTTATCCTTCGTTGAACCTCATCGCTTCGTCAACGGTGTTTCAGCAGGACCACAACGGCTACTCCCATCAGGATCCCGGACTGCTGACCCATCTGGCAGAAAAAAAGCATCATTACATCGGCGAGTATCTGCCGGCCGATGCGAACACGCTGCTCGCCGTCTTCAATAAGATTCTAAAATCGCACAATAAGATCAACCTGGTTATTGCTTCAAAGCACCCGCGTCCGCAGTGGTTCACGGCCGAAGAAGCGGAGCTCCTGGTCAGCAACGGTCTCGCCATAATCGACTGGGCCAGTACGGATAACGGAGCGGAACCTGATGCGGTCATTGCCTGCGCCGGTACGGAACCGACGATGGAAAGCCTGGCAGCCGTTCAGCTTCTGCATCAATCATTCCCGGATATGAAAATCCGCTTTGTGAACGTCGTGGACATCATGCGGCTGGAAAGCCATAAAAGCGATTCCAGCGACTACACCGGCCTTTCCGATGAAGCCTTCGATTATTACTTTACAAAAGACAGACCCGTCCTCTTTGCCTTCCACGGTTATGCGGATCTAATTCAGAATCTCACCTTCAACCGTCACAATAAAAATTTCTACATTCACGGCTATCGAGAAGAAGGAGACATTACGACTCCCTTTGACATGCGCGTTCTCAATCATCTGGACCGCTTCCATCTTGCCAAGGCTGTGATATTGCGCCAGCCAAAGTATGCGGAAAAATGCGGCGTCTTCGTTCAGAAAATGGATCGGATGATCGCCAGGCACCGGTCGTTTATACAGGACGAAGGGACCGATCTGCCCGAAGTCATGAATTGGAAATGGGAAGGATTAAGGTAAGACGGGCTCACGAATTCCCGATCGGCCGGTAACAAGCGGAGAAGGCAGCAGCAAGGCCTGCTGCGAAACGGGAGGGTAATTTTCCTCCCGTTTCGTCGTTTTTTAAAATCATCTGTTTTTCCCGGCTTTGACAGCCGGAACATAGAAAAATCCCCGGAACAGGTTCTCAGTGAATTTGATTGATGCCGCGACTCTGATAGTCAAATGGAAAGGGAACGTCGGACATGTTTAAAATTATTATTGCCCGCGGAAGCGGAGTGACTGCCTCGACAATTGCTGCAGAAGAGGCAAAAATCTAATTAGAGAGGTACACGGATGATGAAGTACATTCGGCGGACTGCCGGACTTTTCTAAAGAACCGGCGATGCGTGCTTTCATTACTCGTATAGATCGCTGGCTTTCGATCGTAAGCGTTCCAGAAATACAGGGGGTGAATGAGATGTCTTTGATTTTGGCGGTCAATGCCGGCAGTTCGTCGCTCAAATTCCAGCTTTTGGATATGCCAGAAGAGAACTTAGTGACGAAGGGATCTATTGAACGCATTGGTTTATCTGATTCGATTTCTACCATCGACGTCAGAGGCAAAAGAGTTCAGGAAGTCAAATCGGTTCCCAATCATGAAACTGCGGTTCGCCGGTTGCTGAGGCGACTGGTTTCCTATAAGATTATTCAATCGCTGTCGGAGATCGAGGGAGTCGGGCACCGCGTGCTGCACGGAGGGGAGTCGTTTAATGATTCCGTCCTGATCACGGACGAAGTCATTAAGAAAATCGAAAGCCTTTCCGACCTCGCTCCGCTGCATATTCCGGCCAACCTGGTCGGAATCAAGGCCT
>NZ_JARAJZ010000026.1 GCF_028765345.1 Sporolactobacillus sp. CQH2019 | reverse complement strand
GCCAGCGGAAAAGTAAACTTTTCCGCTTTTTAAGGACACCGTCCAAAGGGGTAGCTTCAGAGGCCACGATCATGGCTCATTTACGCCAAACGATTTTTCAACGGTTTGCCCGAAACCAGCATTTAACCCTAACACAAATAATTCAGGAAAAGCAGGAAACACCTGAAGTACAAGACGAATTACTGATTTCTTAGCATCCTAAAATTTTTGACTGTCCAGTAAATAATAGATAGAATAAAATGGGAACATATTAAAGAATATTGATCCATTTGATGAAGAGTAGTGTTATTTTGCACACCCTAATTTAAGAATCCAGCTTACCTTCACATGAGAAGATTGAACTGGGTTTCTTAATTATTTACATTCAATAATTTATAGAGCTATTCTGATCGTCTTAGAAAAAAAGCGACAACTCATTGTTCAGCAGTTGCGCCCTTTCTTATTATTAATTCGTCTTTAAATTTTTCCTAATATATTGGACGATCTTGCGAAGTTCAGTAGATGATGGGCGCCCAAATGGACTTGTTTGTCTTTGTTGATATAGCAGTTGTCCATTTTCATTAACTAAGAAATACGCTGGCTCTCCATGTGTGCCATGATCCTCATATGGAGCATCTTCTCCATGATAAAAAACATCATATGCTTTTAACGTCTTTAAATCTTCATCTGCTAAGACATTAAAAGTAAGATTTTGCTCATCAACCATTTTCTTTAAATTTTCAATCCGATCGGTTGAGATTGCAATAAGATGCACATTCTTGCCTTCAAAATAAGTTTTGCTTTCTTCAAGCTCATTTAAATCGTGAACACAAACAGGGCACCATGCTCCTCTGAAAAAGATAATGAGATGCCAACTTTTATGCTGGCTTTGATGAGATACAAAAGAAAATTCTTCTCCATTAACTGCTGGAAGAGTGAAATCGGGTACCTTGTCGCCTAAATTAAATGTAGACATACTTATCCTCCTAAATTTTGAGAGTCCTATTAAACCCTGATACGAATTTGGAACTCCTTTATATCATTTAGTGTTACATATACCTTCTACTTCCACAACAATATAGCTCATTGGGTGTTTAAATAATCCTGTGTAAATAGATTAAAAAATAAATTGAAAAGGGAAAGCCTTCCGGCCACTTTTTGATTTTCGAAATGAAGCCATTATATTTACTCCCCTTTAAATATTTTTATTGCTTCTGTTTATGTATTTACGGATAATTTCTTTATCCTCATCATCTAACTCGCTTATTTTATTGATTATATTTGTCAATTGATCCTTCTTGTCTTCGTCTTCTTCTATGAATATTGATGTCAATGCGCTTGTGACAAGTCCAATAAGACCAATACCAAAGATCATAAGTATCACTGCAATAATACGGCCAAGTGGAGTTACGGGCGATATATCGCCGTATCCTACTGCCGTTTTGGTTACAAAAACCCACCAGTTGAACTGACAGATATTCCAATAAGTGGACCGAATCCAGGGAGAAGGCCTTCACCAAATGCGGCAGTCAGTAAAAAGATCAGCGATACTAGGGAGACGAGGCGGAAAATGTGAGTACCCCATTCCATAAAAATCGGTCATTACTTCAACAAGCGAATCAGATTTTAGATCGAGTTGAGAACAAGCTGAGTGATCTGAATGATGTGCTCGATCAAATGGACAAGCAGAGGAGCGATAATGATGCGTTCAAGAGAAATTAATCTGAACCCGGATGGAAGGCCGACAGAAAGTTCACCTGTATGAGCCGCTGCAGAAACACGACCTGAATGCGCGGTTGCGGGACGGATGGAGAGAAGTTAAGAGGAAAAAATTCAGAGTAAAAAAAGGGCACCTGAGTGAGGTGTCCCTGACATGAGATGTTGTATGAATTGGGGTACACGGCGGCATGGGAGATTAATACCAGATAACGGCACCAATAATGATCAGCAAAATGAACAGGACAATAAGTAGTGCAAAACTACCTAAACCATATCCACCTCCACATCCGTAACCAGCAACTGGAGCTCCCATAGTGACACCCCCTCTGTCACGGGATAATGCAGTATATGTACGGGAGGATAAATGTGGAATGGATAAAACGTCTAAATGGGCAGTTCAGCTTCTAGGTGGGAATGGAGATGGATGGAGTTAATGCTGTACGCATATTGTAGGACCCGTATCGAATACGTGGTTGCATAACGATTGGAAAGAGGTTAAGGAGAGAAAATGGTGAGAAGCAAATCAAAAGAGCATCCGGGTCAGGATGCTCTTTGAAGAAGGGGGAGGCCCGTATGGGGTTACCTATGGCTATGGATACGGCATTTGTTTTTAATACACGAAAGCAGTGCCGACAATAATCAACAGAATGAATAGCACAACAATCAGAGCAAAGTTCATGCTAGTTCCACTATAGCCGCTACTAGATCCATCATCGTATCCCAAGAGAACACCTCCTTTCACTTGATAATACACAATATGACTGGACAAGTGATCATGAAGGGGATACATGGATGAATGAAATAGTCTGTTTTGTCGATGGCAGGAGCGAATCAGCTGATAAAGAGAAATCCCTTGTACGACGAGATGCTGAGCGATCGAATAAGGCGAACGAAGCATGCGAAGGGGAGGCAGGGGTAATATGGAAGGAAACGTTGTAGATCAACCCGGTGGCTGCACGGACGGGTATCAGAAATCACTTTTTTGACGAGGTGATATGTAGAGCAGCAACTAAGGTTTGCAAAGCGGTTCATTAATTCGCAGTCCTGCATAACAATGCAATAAAAAGTCCCTTAATAATTGAGGGATGATGATTACCAACTTGCCTTCCGAACGCCGGGAATTTGTCCTTTGTAGGCAAGCTCACGAAAACAAATTCTGCATAATTTGAATTTCCTGAGTACCGAATGCGGACGGCCACAGCGTTCACAGCGTGTATATGATCTTACATGATACTTCTGTTCTCTACTATGCTTAATAACTAAAGATGTTTTAGCCATTTTGTTTTTTCCTCCTTTTTTTGTTACTGGAAGGGAGACTATTAAATTACCTTTCGAGGATAATTCCATTGATGCTGTATTATTACTTGCTGTCCTCACCTGTGTTTATAAAGATCAGGAACAAGACTCGATTCTAAATGAGATAAAGAGAGTCTTAAAACCCAATGGTATTATTTATATTAATGACTTTTTATTAAACGATGACGAGAGAATTTTAACCCGTTATAAAAAATATAAAGACAAATATAAAACATATGGAGTATTTGAGTTGCCAGAAGGGGCTATTTTGAGACACCATAATAGACCGTTTGCAGGAAATTGAGGGACAGTAATCAGAGAGATTGAAAAAAATATATATTTTTGCGCGAATTTTGCGATATGTTTAAAAATGCTTTATTTCAATGCCTTTTGCTTCGCCTGCTCAGCTTCTAAGTATGTCATCCATTTTTCTCCGTGCGCTGATCGCCTATGACCGCGTAAACCGCTTTTCATTTCTGCAAGAGCCATTGGATTTGTTCCGTTTTTAGCTGACTCAATTCTATCTTCTTTTCAATCCGTAGAATTCCTCCTGTGTTTCATGTTCTAATAACTCACATCAGACTCCTGAAATTATATAAGGGCCGAACTGCTCCATTATATGCCATGGAAAAGAAGAGAAGTTCCGACACCGCCGCCACTTCCTGTTGCTGCAGCGACATATGAAAGATGTTCTTCTAGTGCCTGATAAAAAAGATGGATGCAAAGTATGATCCCTGACGCACTGAAAGGGTGGCCGATCGTTAATGCGCCGCCATGGCAGTTCACCTGCTCTTCCTGCAAATGCAGAAGCTTTATTGCCGCTACGATTTTAACGGCGAAGGCTTCGGTGACTTCAATTCGGTCCAGATCGGCAGGAACCATGTGCTGCTTATCCATAAGTTCCGACAAAGCTTTTACCGGACCGATTGATGGAAGGAGCGGTGAAAAACCGACAGTATTACCTGAAATGATTGTGAGTACCGGCGTAAGGGATAATTTCCGGGCCAGACTCCTGCTCATAACCAGCAACACAGCAGCGCCGTCATGAATACCGCTACTATTTGCTGCCGTTACTGTACCGCCGGCTTTAAGCGGTCGGGCTCTCTCAACTAAACGTTGCATCGGTCTTTTTCTTTTAAAAGCTTCATCTGAGGCACAACCTGTTACGGGAACAATGCATCGTTTAAAAAAGCCCTGCTTCCAGCTGCACCATGCCCGTTCATAGGATCGGACCTTATACGCATCCTGTTCTTTCCTTGAGATTCGATACCGGCGGGCCACATTCTCTGCAGCCTCAGTCATGTCGGGATCGCCAATTTCAGGCGTTGAGAACATTGCCCGCGGCCTTAGTACTGTGCTGGGACTTTCTGCAGCTCCGGTAATATAGCAATGACCCATTCCACTCTCAATCAACGCGGCAGCAAAGCGGACAGCATCCAAACCGCCGCTGCATTGCCTGTCAAGTGTGATCCCCGGCACGGTTTCGGGAAAGCCGGCATGAAGTGCTGCCAACCGGGCTACGTTTCCACCCGGTGTGACCGCATTGCTGATAATCACATCATCAATCAGAGAAACCACGTCGCCACCGACTGCCCGGAGTAAAGGGGAGAGCAATTCATGTACGCCTAAGTGGCCGAAGCGCCCGTTTTTCTTGTATATCGGTGTTCGTTTGGCACGGACAATCACTGCTTCTTCCAATTGGCTGCCTCCTTGTGTCGTCTGCCCAGCAACTGTTTATCAATTTTTCCACCCGCTGTATAAGGCATCTTTTCCGGAAAAAACCAGAGCCGCGGCACTTTATAAGGGGTCAGGCATCTGAGGCATTCATGTTTTAGTCTTTTTTTATCCGCGTGAACTCTTCTTTTCATCTGGATAAATGCGACGACCACTTCGCCCCAGTGAGAATCCGGCAGGCCCAGCACCGCCGCGTGTTCCACTCCGGGACAATTCTTCAGCACATTTTCAATCTCCTCGGGGAAAATATTCAATCCGCCAAAATTGATCATTCCGTTTTTTCTCCCGATAATATACAGGTATCCGTCCGGATCCAGACTGCCAATGTCACCGACTGTCACCCAACCTTCGATTTGAGGCAGTTCTGTATTTCCGGAGGCTGTCACATAGTGATCAAAGAGAAGCGGCCCCCTGACATAAATCTCCCCGGGACGATTGTCCTGAATCCAGGAATTATTTTCCCCACGGATGGCCACTGAAACATTGAAAAACGGACGTCCGACCGAATCGGCAGGTGCATTTTCTTCCTGCCGGCATAGCGTCACAAAGCTCAGCTCTGAAGCTCCGTAAAATTCATCGAGCAGGCTGTTTGGAAAAAGACTGGCGATGTTTATTTTTGTAGCGACTGCACATTTTGCTCCGGAACAGACCCAGTGAAAATGACCGAGCCAGGACCTTTTTTCAGCAAGCAGTGATTCAAGCATAGTTGGAACAACCACAATCTGGCTAGGAAGGAACTTTTCCATCAACCTCAGGCATATATCTGCGGAAAAAGCCGGCAGAAGGATAACAGAAGCGCCAAGATACAATCCGCAGACCGCCGCATAGAGAAAGTGCGTATTGAAAAGCGATCCGGCAACAAGAATACGTTCATCAGAAGTCCATTGCAAATCACGACGATTACAATCAAAACTATGTACCCAGGAGTCCTGTGAACGTTCAAAACCCTTTGGTTCGCCCGAAGATCCTGATGTAAATCCAAAGAAAAAAGGCTGATCGTCTTCCTTTGATTCATATCCCATTGCGGAGCGGATCGCAGTTTTCTGAATTTCGATAGCAGTTGCGATATGAACGGATGTAAAGCTGCATTTGTCCGTCCAAGCAGGTTCAGTGATGATCAGTTTTAATCCGGCTAAACGGACTTTTGCATCTAATTCTGAACGTGCCCATCGCGGATCAAGAGGAACAGCTGTCCAGCCAATTTTAGCCGTTGCTGCGAACATAATCAGACAAGATCGGTTATTTCCAAGCAAGAACCCGACACAATGGTTATCCGTATCTTCGCAGCCCTCGAGCCATTCCGCTGCATGCGAAACAGCTGCGTCCCATTCACGATAATTCAGGCGGCCGTTCTGATCATATATCGCCGTTTTTTCCGGCCATTTTTCAGCCGAGCTTTTATAAGTCTCTGTGATATTCATGAGATTTTCATTTCCCCCCGGTAGCTTCCTATTTCCTGATCTAAAGATGTTTTACCGATGGCACGGATCCGCTCACGCAGCTTAACAGCAAACACGGCAACCATAAACGCCTTAAATACAACTCCATGAATTTAAAACTCACTCATTTTCAGAGTAGCTGATCCAAAAATATTGTCAGCTATACCTATGGGGTGTCGGTCAGATAGAGAATGATAATGGACACATTGGTCGCAACGATTTGCCAAAGATTGACGCTGATCGTTGCCAGAGCAGTAACAAACAATGCCATATCGATGAGTTCTTTAATATTTCTCTATGCTCTTATTGAATTAGATACATTTTTAATTTTAGAAAGGAAGATGATATATGTCAACATATCAATGATTTTAGTTAACAAATATGTGCCTTTCTATTTTTTTTAACCTTACAATATCCCTTTCTTCGCAAGAATTTCGAACTCATTACGCTATAAATACCCTTTTATTCTTATTACTTTATCGTCAAATTGGTCTTTGGCTTTCTTCATCCTATTTTTTATGTAAAATGAGAGTGCCCGTGTATTACTTGGAGAAACCCGGAGATGACATTCCTTCACTCTGAACCCTTTAAAAAACGTTATCTGATTATGCCGTTAGCTCATTATAGGTAACTTTGCTGTCGCGCAACAGGAGACGATTGAATCGATAACAGAATTTATCCAGATACATGGAGATGCTTTTTGTCCAGGCCATGGAAAGTGTGACTAATGAAGACCTTGGCTTTGGAAATAATGGTATGCGGTCAGTGAAAACGATTCGATTTTTTTCGGAAATCTATGAAGCGGAATAGTATACGCAAAGCGGATCGAATAAGTTTGACTATGGAGAACATGCCAGTCTACTGCAGGGTCTTTGATCTTCTTTACTATAACGGGAAAAGGTGTTTGGACATACTTAGAAAAATGCTCACTCCATCAGAAGAATATACAGCTGACTCCTAATTATGCCAATAGTCATGATCTGTTCAATAAGGTTCGGCAATGGACATGGAGGGAATTGTCGTGAAAAAAATCGACAGTTCCTATTGGATCGGGCATCAAAATGCGAACTGACGAAAGATCAAAAACTATAAAGATGTCGTTGCTGTTGTGGGTGGCCTCTCCTACGGGGAGAGCAACGTCCATTCAATTCTGCTGGGGCCTTATAACACGAAAGATCAACTTGTCTATATTGGTCACTGCTGACTTGGAAAGTTGCCTGCAGAGGAGTGGCAGCTTTTTGCAGAACGGGCTGCTCGCCTGAAAGACGAGCATACCCTCTTTGTTAATTTTCGGGAAAAGAAAAACATCTGTTGGCTGAAGCCGCTGCTGACAGTCAAAGTGCATTATATTGAATGGAGTACCGGGCATTCTCTATGGCAGCCGACCCTGCAAGCAGTTGTTAAGGAAAATCCAACTGCTTGTAAGATGGAATTGAGTTAAGAAAAAATGAAACGACAACAATTCCCCTCTGATGTTTATGAATCTTTATTAAAGATATATTGAATTGTCTGTCCCTTCAGGGAATCAGTATCATTCTCGTGGAATAATTATAGGTCGTAGGGAGGTAATGCTTTTGATCTATTTTTTCTACTTAGTATTTTACACAAATTTTGTACAAGGTATGTTAAAAGCTCTATAGAATAGGTATATATCTGATATATTCGACCCCACACCGGCGTATAACAACTTGTATTTGGATAATTGCTTCAGCTCCTTTGTTATCGGCATTTTTATGTGATTGTCCCTGTAGTAGAACAAATGCGCAGGGGAAATCGGATAGAGGTATTAACAACTTCAATAATAAGTTCAAGTTAGTTGCAAAATATATAAGCGTGTTTTAATATAAAAATATCGATATATAAAAGAAGGCGAATATATGGCCGCTGTTATTGAAGACGTGTCCGAAATGTTTTCTTTCTAAGCTAAAGCTTCTGGGCGATGAGGATACGACTGACTGTTCTTTTCTGCCTAAGCTGTGTGTCGTGACTTATAAAACGTTATTTCAACCAGGAAATCAATACTTAAAAAGAATCGTGAACCTGGCAAAAGAATCATTTACTATCTCTGCCTCGGAAATTCTTAAGTCAGATGGCTAAAGGTTTTGGAGAACAATGGACTAAATAAAAGGGAGTTGGAAAATATGGCACTATCTAATGACCAAATCAGGCAAAACGTTCGGAGCCGATATAAAAAGATCGCTATTCAGGATGTTTCCGCCCCATCTTGTGGCTGTTCCTCTGAAGCGGCGTGCTGTAATACTCAGGTTGACCGTAACAATGTATCTGAACAGCTTGGCTACTCTCCTGAAGAATTAAATGCGGCACCTGAAGGAGCTAATTTAGGCTTGGGCTGTGGCAATCCACAGGCTATTGCCTCATTAAAACCTGGTGAAAGTGTCCTTGATCTGGGAAGTGGCGGAGGATTTGACTGCTTTCTTGCTGCTCGTCAGGTAGGTGAAACCGGTCAGGTTATAGGAGTGGATATGACTCCGGAAATGATCAGCAGGGCTCGGCAAAACGCTGTTAAGGGATCAATCACGAATACTGATTTTCGTTTGGGAGAAATTGAACATTTGCCTGTTGCCGATCAGTCCGTTGATGTCATCCTGTCGAATTGCGTGATTAATCTTTCACCGGATAAACCCCAAGTATTTAAAGAGGCTTTTCGTGTACTAAGAAAAGGCGGACGGCTTGCAATTTCGGATGTTGTGCTCACGGCTGAATTGCCTGCCGCAATAAAGAATGACTTAGACGTTTCCTACTCAGGCTGCATGTCAGGAGCTTCTTCGATCGCTGATCTCCAGAACATGCTGGAACAAAATGGGTTTACACAAATTGAGATCAGCCCCAAAGACGAATCCAAAAAATTCATTAAAGAATGGAGCCCGGGAACAGATATTGAAAAGTATATTGTATCGTCGACTATTCAGGCCGTTAAACCCTAATCCATGTTTTTGGTAGGGAGTGGCAATCTAAAAATTCTCCCCTGAAGCACACGCCATGGGCGCCTGTCTCTTTTTCTTTGGGCATGTATATTGGAGAAATGCAGGAATGATCCAGTTGCTTGTTCATGTGATTGAAAAAAAAACAGCTCTGATAATAAGGCCTTAGATAAAGTTAGTTGCAAAATATATAAGTGTATTTTAATATAAAGATATTGAAATATAGTTGGGGGTGAATATATTGGATGCCGTCATTGAAGATGTGACCGAGATGTCTTCCCTTTTAAAGCTTCTGGGCGATAAAACACGACTGACGATTCTTTCTTATCTGAAGCATCAAGAATTATGCGTCTGTGAACTCGTCGACCTATTAAACGTCTCTCAGCCGGCCATGAGTCAGCACCTTAAGAAGCTGCGCCTTGCCGGTATCATTCGCGAACGCAAACAGGGAACCTGGGTGTATTACAGTCTGAATGAACAGCTGCCCGAATATGTGTCCGTAATCATTCATTCCCTGCCCGACCGAAATGTGGGCAGCTGCCTGAATCCGGAGTGCCGATTTGGATAAACGGCAATACATCATCGTATATGGACTTTAAAAAATGATCTGGAAGGAATCGGAAACATGACAAAAAAAATCATTTATTTCCTCTGCACGGGCAATTCCTGCCGCAGTCAGATAGCCGAAGGGTTCGGGAAAAAATATTTGGGAAAAGCATTTGACGTCCGTTCGGCCGGCATTGAAGCGCACGGACTCAATCCAAATGCCGTGAAGGCAATGAAGGAAGTAGGTATTGATATCTCACAGCAAAAATCCAAGCTGATTGACAGGGATCTGCTCAATCAGGCCTATCTGGTTGTCACTTTATGCGGCGATGCCGAAGAACGATGCCCGATGACGCCGCCCCAGGTAAGACGCGAACACTGGGGTTTCGATGATCCGGCAAAGGCTCAGGGGACCGAGGCAGAAATATGGGCCGTGTTCCAGCGTGTCCGGGATGGCATTGAAAGGCGGATTCAGCAGTTTGCGGAGGAAGAACAGTCACTAAATCATTAAAAGGAGATCAGTCCAGATGAAGACTATTCAGATTTTTGAACCAGCGATGTGCTGTTCGACTGGAGTTTGCGGCCCCAGCATTGATCCAGAATTGATCCGGATAACCGGGGCGGTGCACAATTTAAGAAAACAGAACGTGAACATTTCACGTTTTAACTTAACCAGTCATCCGGACGCTTTTGCCAATAATCAGTCTATCCAGGATCTATTAACATCTGAAGGCATGGATGTCCTTCCGGTGACGGTTGGCGATGGAAAAGTGGTTAAGAAGGGGAGCTATCCAAGTAATCAGGAACTGGCCGACTGGACGGCCGTATCCATCGATGAAATCAGTAAAAAGCAGCAGTTCCAGATTAAGCTTAACGTGATAAACCAGTAAGCGAAAGAAGGAGATCGATATGTCTCGCTTGTTGCATCCTCAATCGATGGATTTGACACCCTTTTTGTTCTTTACCGGCAAGGGAGGGGTCGGGAAAACCTCGACCGCCTGTGCGACGGCTGTGGCCTTAGCAGATATGGGAAAGAAGGTTCTGCTGATCAGTACCGATCCGGCCTCTAATCTGCAGGATGTTTTTAATGTCCCATTAACGATGTCATCTAAGGAAATCTCTGAGGTTCCCGGTCTTTATGTTTCTAACCTCGATCCGGAAGAAGCGGCCGACAATTATAGAAAAAAAGTCATCGGTCCCTATCGTGGACGATTACCCGAAGTGGCCGTGAAGCAGATGGAAGAACAGCTTTCGGGGAGTTGTACGGTTGAAATCGCGGCTTTTGATGCTTTCTCTTCAATGCTGACGGATCCATCTATGGTCCAAACTTTTGACCACATCATTTTTGACACGGCACCGACAGGACATACGTTGCGGCTCTTACAGCTGCCCACCGCGTGGAGCGGATTTCTCAATGAGAATACTCACGGAGCCTCTTGTCTCGGCCCTCTCGCAGGCTTAAGCGACAAGAAAAATCAGTATTCGGAAACGGTTCAGGCCCTTTCGGATCCGTTAAGAACCCTATTGCTGCTGGTGACACGGCCTGAAACATCTGCGATCAAGGAAGCTGCCCGGGCATCTGAGGAACTAAAGAAAATCGGCATGAAAAATCAATATCTGCTGATCAATGGACGACTGAAACAGACGAAGGCTGAAGACGCCTTAACGCAGGCCTTTATTGAACGCGAAAATCAGGCATTGGCTGATCTTCCGGATGCACTGAAAAACATTCCGTCTTTTGATATTTTTCTTGCCCCCTTCAATATGACGGGGATTGCGAACCTCCGCAGACTTTTCTCGGAGCCATCCTATCCTGCCGAAGGGGTTGCGCGTCGGGAAGAGCGGCCCCGTTATCCTGAACTCCCGGTGTTAATTGATGACTTAGCCAGGAAAAAACAGCGGATCATCTTTACGATGGGAAAAGGCGGTGTTGGTAAAACCACGATCGCTCGAAAGATTGCTATGGAACTGGCCGCACGGGGGAACCGGGTCCATCTGACAACAACCGATCCGGCCGGCCATTTTGATCCTATTTCGTTTGAAAATGAACAGATTACGGTCAGCCGGATTGATCCGAAAAAAGAGGTTCAGGACTATCGAAAAAGTGTGCTGGATCGCTCGAAAGATCAGTTGGACGAGGAGGGGCTCGCTTATCTGGAAGAAGATCTTCGTTCGCCCTGCACGGAAGAAATCGCGGTTTTCCGGGCATTCGCCGATGTGGTTGAAAAAGCAGATGATGAAATCGTTGTGATTGATACGGCCCCATCCGGCCATACTTTGCTGCTTCTCGATGCCACAGAGGCTTATCATCGGGAAATTGCCCATTCGGCAGGTGAAGTCCCTGCCTCCGTGCAGCGTCTGTTGCCCCGATTAAAAGACTCCAGGGAAACAGCGGTCGTCATTGTTACACTGGCGGAAACCACACCGGTGTTTGAATCTGAACGGCTGGCTAAAGACCTGGCACGTGCCGGTATTACGCCGACCTGGTGGGTCATCAATCAGAGCTTAATGATGACGGAAACAGAGGATCCCTTACTGGAAGCACGGGCAACAGCAGAGGCGGACTGGTTCAAGCGCATCGCGGAAGATTCAGGACACCGTTTTGTTGTCGTTCCCTGGTTGGAAAAGGGACTGAATGTGCAGGAATTGAAACAATCTTAAGACTATAAAAAGGAGAAGAGAAAAATGTTGAAAGTAACGGATGAAGCGAAACAGATGTTAAATCAAAGCATGAAGGATTACAATTGCGATTGTCTGCGTGTTTTTACCGAACCGGGCTGTTGCGGCGTGTCGCTGAATTTTGGCCTGGATGCAAAGAAATCAAATGAGCAAACGACGGTCATTAATGGTGTTCCCGTGATCATGGATGAACAGGCGCAGCAACAGACGAATGCTCTGACGATCAGTGTCAATGAGGGAAGACTGGTCATTGACGGAGGCTCCTGCGGCTGTGGCTCTTCCGGCTGCTGTTAAGCAACAAGTAAACCATGCTTGAATAAACGGGTTGGAGCTAGAATACGCTCTATTCTGGCTCCACTTTATTTTTGACTTTTTTAATAAGTAGAAAAGGGGAAGTGGCATGTCTGCGGTTTTTGCAATCATTGTCTTTTTACTGACACTGACGCTGGTGATCTGGCAGCCGAGAAATCTGTCGATCGGCTGGTCGGCCTGCGGCGGTGCCGTGCTTGCTTTACTGGTTGGGGTCGTTCACCTGAATGACGTCTGGACCGTGGCCGGGATCATTTGGAACGCGACTCTGTCCTTTGTGGCGATCATCATTATTTCATTAATTCTCGACCGCGTCGGCTTTTTTGAATGGGCAGCCTTACATATGGCGCGATTAGCCAAAGGCCACGGTATTCGCATGTTTATCTTTATTTCTATATTGGGCGCTTTCATCTCTGCTTTATTTGCCAACGATGGCGGAGCATTGATCCTGACCCCCATTGTTCTGGCCATGGTCCGGGCGCTGAAATTCGACGAACGACACGTTTTTCCTTTCGTCATTGCCTGCGGATTCATCGCCGATACGACGTCGCTTCCGCTCGTTGTCAGTAACCTGGTGAATATTGTCTCGGCTGATTTCTTCGGGATCACGTTCAGCCGTTACGCCTTGCACATGTTCCTGCCCACCGTTTTTTCACTGATTGCCAGTGTCACGGTTCTGTATCTCTATTTTCGTAAGGACTGGCCACATCATTACGCAATGTCTGATCTGAAAAATCCTGCTTCCGCATTGAAAGATATCCGTATGTTTCATCTCTCCTGGTTCGTCCTGATCATCCTGGTTGCCGGGTATTTTGTCAGCAGTCTGTTTAAAATTCCGGTATCCTTTATCGCGCTCGCCATCGCTTTTATCTTTCTGTTTCTCGGCAGCCGGAGCCCGGCTATCCAGACGACAGCCATCCTGAAGAGCGCCCCATGGGCAATCGTCTTCTTTTCTTTGGGTATGTACGTGGTGGTTTATGGCCTAAGAAATGCGGGAATTATCCAGTTGCTTGCCTATGTGATTGAGGAAGGGACAAAAGGCGGACTCTTCGCCGGAACGCTGATGATGGGCTTTGTTTCTGCCGTTCTTTCAGCTCTGATGAACAATATGCCGACGGTGATGATTAATGCCCTCTCGATCGATGCCACTCCGATGACGGGTCTGATGCGCCGGGCACTGGTATATGCGAACGTGGTCGGTGCCGATCTGGGTCCGAAAATGACCCCGATTGGCTCGCTAGCGACGCTTTTGTGGCTGCATGTGCTGTCCGAAAAGGGCGTCAAAATCAGGTGGGGGCAGTATTTTAAAATCGGTGTTGTTATTACCCTGCCTGTTCTGGTGATCACCTTGATGGGTGTTTATCTTTCTGTACTGCTGTTTGCTTGAATCGGATCAAAAACTTTTTAATAAAAATGGCCGGCTCATCGCGAGTCGGCCATTTTTATCCGTAATAATCGAGTTTCTAAGTGAATCACATCATGCTAAAATTCATCAGGCATTTGCGCAATCCTTTCTAATTCAATCTTCCTCAATCCATATTTTTTTGCCAACCTGTAGAATGATTTTACTTTTTCAATTTAGGTACACTCTAAGTAGTCGTCTTTTAATGACTGTTCAATCAATAATTTACTTTATCTTAATTTCAGCACGGGGCGCGGAGGGACTTTGTCATTCATACCACCTGAGGCTAAGGATTATTAAGTTCTCAAGCAATTTCTCTTTTGAGGGGTAGATGGAGGGGGGCGAAATGGCCTGAAACCATTGATAAATAAGCGCTCACCCCTTTAAATTCGACTCCCACTGTCGGAATGACCTAATCAGTTTGCTTGGTTTGTCGGTTCAGCGGTATTTATCCATAAATAACCGTCACCTGTACAGCGGATGGCGGTTATTTGATACCTATATATAAAATGGGTAAATATTCTACTTTATTTCATTAATTACGTATAATGTGCTACTAATTTAAAAATTACAAATAAGGAAGATATTCATTTAAATTGATTTATGTTCTTTTAATGAAACCTCATTAGTAGTTAATTGGTGATGTTTCTCAATAGCCTGACTAAAATGCATATTGGACTTATTACGATTCTTTTATATGTAAATGGATCAAAGAAAGGGGATCCTTGTTAAAAACCTTTTTATCTTTGATTCACTGTCTTCTTTTATATAATTCTTATTATGGGCTAATAATTAATTGTCATTGCACAGGAAAAAAATCTTTCTCTTGACTAGGCATACATAATCTGTAATTTATTTATCTTTTATTTTTAAAACGTTTTTTTAGAAACATCTTTAAAGTTTCGTGGATATGTAATGCAATAATTCATGTATGGAAAGGTCCCTTGTCCATGTTGTGGAGGAAAACTCAAAGTCATCGGGAGCCGGTTGAGAAAATACATAAGAGACACAGGGGAAAAGACCGCCCTACGGATTCGGCGTCTTCAGTGTGTGGACTGTCATTAGATTCACCATGAACTTCCTGATTTTTTTTCTACCTTATAAACGTTATGAAGCCCGTTATTTTGAAAAAGCCATTCGTCTTCCAGTGAGAATGATATCGCGGCGGATAACGCTACTTTGTTTGGTGGAACCGTTGGTTTTTTGCTTTGATTGATTACTGGGTGGCGTGTCTTCGCTCCATCGCCCTTCGCTTTCAACTGGATTTGTCCTCGGTGGATTCGGCGTCCATGGATTCACTGACCGTACTCGGAAAAATTGGACGCTGGGTGAATAAATGCCCCTGGATTGCTGTCCCGATGACGCAGATTGGCAGAAGGCCTTCAAAACGGATATGCAAAAGTATTATTCACTATTCTTTAAACGCCACCTCACGAATCAGGAAATTTCGACGTTAGCTACACAGTAACCTCGTGTGCTTTCAGCATCTTTGCGTCGAAAATTGCGGCTTTACAGTTGTTAGATGTGCGATTCATGCCGGGAAGCTATCTCTGTCTTCTCTGGCAATGATGTATCTAGATAAAAGAGTTCTGTTGCTAAAACCGTTACCGCTGGATACTTCCACTCTTGAGCTTGCCGATGGTGATATTTTTCCCTGCATAGTACGAGGGGCTAAGTGAGGGCAACAGGCGGGGCAAACCATTGCTTAAAATGGCTGTTCCGCCTGTTGCTTTAAACTGTCGAGGATTTCGCCCGGGAAGCCAATTTGATTGTCGGCACCTATTCTACATTTTCTAGTATAATATCGTCTATATTCTGAATTTGGATAATCCTTGTGTTTGCAATGTTCTTTTTATGTTTTATTTTAACGATTAGAGTGGCTTCGTAGATGACATTTTCATCTTTATCTCTGCTTTTTTCCTTCACGGCATAGTTTAAAATCGTGTCTTGATCAAACAAAGTCAACACTTGATTCAGTGGCTCTTTGCTTTTTGACAAAATTTTAAAATAGATGGCATTGCTTCTCAGTGATTTGAAAAAAATGTTCGATAGTTCCAGCCCGATGAGCGTCAGAACTGTTGCTCCAATCCCGACCCAGTACATACCTGCGCCAATGGTCAATCCGATACCGGCAGTCGTCCAGATGCCTGCAGCCGTTGTTAGACCATGGACAAATTTTTTCTGAACAATAATCGTTCCGGCGCCGATAAAGCCGATACCGCTAACTACCTGGGCAGCAACACGGCTTGGATCAAGGACGACATCTTTTTCATGAATAATATATTGAAAGCCATATTGGGAAACGACCATAATTAATGCACTTCCAAGCGAAACAAGAAAATGTGTCCGGATGCCAGCATCTTTTGAGCGGATTTCCCTGTCAATTCCGATAAGTGCTCCGAGAATACCAGCAACACCCAAGCGGAGAATAAATTCCAAATCCAAAGTGACATCACCTTCCGTTTTAACCTTAAATTTATCATAATACTTTTCACTATTATAAATGATAAAATGATAGTACTGTTAATAATCTTTATAAATATCCGGGGGTGGATAGGTTCCCATAAGTGAACGAGAATACAGAACATGGCGGCAGACCAATCGTTTGTAACTCTTATTAGGTAGAGGTAGATCTGTCTGACGCTGAATCTTCGTTTTCGCCTGCATTCAATTTTTGCGCAGAGCTGCGACATTACAGATGAATCTCCTACCAACGGAGATGCAAAATAAAAACGGGAAAAGACAGAAAAAAATGGTGTTGAGCCTTTGACAGCGGTTGAGGAACTGGGCACGGCCCTTCAGATCCGTCCCGCGTCCATCGGTGAACTGGTGACCAAACTGGAAAATGGCGGTTTTGCTGAACGACGCGGTGCTGAGCAGGACAGGCGTATCATTGAGATCTACCTGACAGAAAAAGGCCGTGAAACCGCTCAAAATATTATAAAAAACCAACAGCAAACTTATGATGAATGGTTCCCCGGTCTGACCAGCGAAGAAAAACAACAGCTTCTTGCTCTGCTGATCAAGTTGACGAAAAACCTGGAGAAATCTTTTGCAAAAGAAGGCGAACTGGACGATTTTACAAAAGATTTTGGCTGGGGAGCGATGGGCAGCAATGATCCGCGATTTTTCGATGAAAGCTCTTTTGACGGTTCGGAAAGAAAGGATTTTCCTTTCGGAGGCCGTCACAGGCATGGCGGTTTTGATTTTCCCAGACGCAAATAAAACTGTACCGAAAAAAAGTTGTCTAAATGAAACAGTAAAAGCCGCAGAATGATTAATTTAGAAGACGCTTCTTTTGAAAAGCGTCCTGCACATGTCCATCCCATGATTTTGAGCATGCGTAGGACTTTTTTAATATAAAGATACTTTTTCCGTTTATTGAGTATCTATAGTTCAATCGCACATAAAACAAAATCATAAGGAGAAGAAGTAATGGCAAACGTATTATTTATTAATATCGCTGTGAAGGGATTTTATGAAGGGTGTCGACGGTTCAGAGGTTCAGAAAAAGGAAATGCAGCGATCGCGCGGCTTGATTCGAAATACACGCTGCTGGCTTGCGAGCTGGAAGAACTTTATTCCATTAAAATGCCAAGGCATTTCCTGGGACTGAACTACCACACAAAGAATCTTTGAATTTTGTGGACACTTCTGAATACTTTTTATCGGAAGAAGAGTGAAAGAGAATGGATAACTCCTATATTTTTGTCGGGTTCGGCTCCTATCATTGCCTGGAAGACACAAAGGACTTTTCACTGATTTTCGAGACATTTCGGGATACGCCGTACACCGTCGTGATGGCGGTGCACAACATGGGTCTGTCAAACCTGAGTGTTCTGTAGAGTTTTATTATTCGTGATTATGTCTTGCAGACGAAACTGCTTCAATACACAGGTGTCCATTACACACAACGGTCTCAACAGCAAGAATGACCTGATCATGGCAGAGGTTCTTTTTGTCTCTGTTCCTTTTGGTGTAGGTTAACCGGATTTGGCAAAACGTTGCAGTAGAACTTGGAGCCTGCATTGCGTTAGATCAACTAAACGGTTCTAAAGGAGCAATTGCTGCATGCAGCCAAGCAAGCCGACGAGAAATCAAGTTATTGTAAAAGCTTTAAAAAGATTTGGGACTCCTCCTATAGAGAATGATTACAAAAGGGTTCAGACAAAATTTTCAAGCTAAAGCCGCAGAATTCTTTAAAAACTGACATATCACACCAAGATGCTGATGGATGACCTTCATCTTAAAAATCAATTGAATACTCGGTTATAGTAAAGTCCCCTGAAATTGGATTTTGATTGGCCAACTTCAGGGGACAATTTATAAAAGAAAGGGCGTTTTTGATTGAGATGCTAATTTTTGTATTAAACATGGACAATGAAGACTTCAACGCTTTCCTTGATGTGGCAATCGGCGTGCATGGTCCTTTTAGTGATAATGCCAATCTCTATATGAAGGCGCTTGCCCGAACGCTCAAAGAGGCCGGAGTGTCTCTGCCGACGGGAAACTGAACTCTGATCGTTGTCTTTCTACCAAAGCAAAGGGTAAAAACATCAACCCGGCTTGCCAGGCACGACCAACTGGAAAGGATGAATCTGAAATGGACAAGAATTTTGAAGAAGCAATCAGGGATCGTTTACAGAATGGTTTTAAAAACTGGAACGGTGGTTATGACGCATGGCTAAAATGGTGTAACACTCTGTACGAGCCGGATGCCCATTACAATGTCTATGGTCCAAAATGGACTCTCCAGCAGTATAAAGACGCCATGGGAAACCTGTTCGAGGTTTTTGACATGGAGCTGGGTGAATCTTACAACATGCTTATCGTGGGCGACTGGGCTGCAATTCGCTACAAAGTACGCATCACAAACAAGACGACCGGCGAGAAGATCAATCAGATGACAATGGAATTCGTGAACTTCAAAGATAACCCAGATCCGATTGGTGCTAGAGTTATCGAGGGCTGTCGGATGTTCAGATCAAACCTCAATAAACGGTTGCGCAGTAATGGAAAGGTATGATCACAGAATGGTGTTTTAAAGTTGACAAGGTAGGGTCTTTCCCGAGTTTATAATCTGGCTTAGAAAATGAGCATAATTTCTTTGTTAATTTTCAGGTGAGAAAAAAACGTTCGTTGGTAAAGTCGCATCTGACAGTCAAGCTGCATTAGATGTAACGGACATTTTCTAAGGCAACCCCCTGTAAGCAATTGTTAAGGAAAATCCAAATGAATGTAGAATAGAACAGAGTTAACAATATTCTATTTTATTCACAGCAGTAAACTGGAAAAGCAGCCGAAGGATCAAATGAGTCCGTGAAAGTTTTTCTCAAAAAAATATTTTGCGCAGCATGTCTAAAAATGCTGTAATATTTAGAGGAAAATTTAAGATATCGACTTTCACCGTCGAAGTGGTCTAGTCGGTTTGGCCGACGGTATTTACCCATAAAAATAACCGTCATCTGCACAGTAGATGGCGGTTATTTGACGTCTATTTATAGATGGGTAAACACTCCTGTTCATTTCAATAATCATAAAGACAGTGCTACTGATTTTTAAATCATTAGCTATAAGAGCGCTCAGGTTATGGTGTAAAATGGTTTAAAGTAAACGGTAAATGGGTATTGTGAAATATCAAACTTTTAAAGGAGTTATAAGAAAAAAATTGGGGGTTATAAATATGAACCTGGAGAGAAAACAGGATTCAATCAGCTAAAAAAGGAACGAATCCCATGGTTTTAGCAGAAATGAAGAGTGGATACGTGGCAATCGAAGATACTCAATTTTTACCAGGATATTGTGTGCTGCTCCCTAAGAGATAAGCGTCAGCCCCCACCTTGAAAAAAGTGAGGGCTGACGCTTATATTATTTATGCTTTTGTGAATAGTCAGTATTCATGGAATCGTTTCAGACCATGGAAGAAATGAATTCACAGCTTCTTCTGTGACTCTGCCGAGGTTTAGAAGTTGTTCAAAGAGATAGGATAGGTAATGAAAAGGGCGAAGCCCGTTTCATTTGGCCGTTTCAATCACACTGTACACAATCGTACTTGCCGTGCCAATCCTATTTGGATTTTATAATTCGTACAATTATCATTGACTGCTATGACCCAATCCTTGCAGAGACGATGCAAAGCTATTCTAAAGATGATAAAATTAAAATAATTGCACGTTCTTTAAAGAAGTTTGTACCTGTTTAGAAGCATATAATAGGACATTTAACAATAATTAGGTAAGAAATCTAATGCTGATAGGATGGAGCGTTTATCACATGGTAACGTTAAAAAAATAGCAAAATTAACGGGCGTTCATCCTTCCACTGTTTCAAGGACGATCAACAATGACCCTGATTTGAAAATAAGATCAGATACACGGGCCCGTATTTTAAAGGCAGCTAAAGAATTGAATTATCATCCTAATGTCGCAGCAAGAAATTTAAAAAAAGGAGAAACAAAAACTTTAGGGTTAGTTATATCTGATTTTTATAATCCTGTTATCGCGAGTATTATTCATGGTGCAGAAATACGTGCATCAAAGGAGGGCTATAATCTTCTTGTTTGCGGTCCCGGACAGAATCAGTCAAAAACCATTTCTTCTTTTATCGACAAGTCATATGATGGTCTGTTGATCTCAAATTCATGTTTAGAGGATTCATATATTCTAGACCTAGTTAATAAAAAAATACCATTAGTACTCATTAATCGTAAAGTCCCTAACATGAACAATTTTGTAATAGTAGACGATTTATATGGTATTACTGACTATTTAACATTCGCCAAGCAAGTCGTTGCTGAATTTCCGGATTATTCCATCTCTTTTGAAGTTTTTAGTAATAGCCAAGCGGCAATGCTGAAAGAAGCAGAATTACTTCATTCTCTTGGAAAAAATGTATATGTAAAAATTCCAATTATCACGACCGATGGTAAAAGTACGGCTCCACTTATCCATAAATTATCAGATAAGGGTATTTCAATCAATGTCACAGCTATTGCTACAATAGCTCAGGTTAAAGAAACAGTGGCGGCTTTTGCACCAGGAACAAAAAACATTGTGTCAATTTTTGTAGGTCGAGTAGCAGACACAGGGGTTGATCCTACAGAGTTCGTTCAACAAAGTGTAAGTATTGTGAAAGAACACCCTGAAGCTAATCTGTTATGGGCAAGCACACGAGAAGTGCTGAATATTTTTCAAGCACAAAGATTAGGTGTAGATATTATCACAGTTCCTCCGACAATTATTAAGAAACTAACCAATGTAGGAAAATCTGCACAACAGGTATCTCTTGAGACGGTGCTAGGTTTTGAGAAAGATATTAAAGCTTCGGGTTTAAAAATACTTTAATCAATGACTAAACGAGGCTGTCTCAAAAGGTCAGTCTGTAGTGAAAAACGAGAGGGACATTTTTTCCCTCTCGTTTTTCGCTCATCCTTGAAAGATCACAGAAAAAAATCGCCTCTTTTTATATAATGAAAAGGACCAGT
>NZ_JARAJZ010000025.1 GCF_028765345.1 Sporolactobacillus sp. CQH2019 | reverse complement strand
ATCAAATTAGAGGTCAATGCATCGCGATGCTTTTGACACTCCGTACTATACCAGGAGGGCTCTTTCTCTGTACACCTCCGAAAATCTCTAATTTACCTCATTTTCTTGAATACAGGAATGCTTTCTAAATTTATTGTACCAAATAAAAACAAACAGTTCAGCAATTTTCAAGGCCCGGCCTCATAGCCGGCCCTTTTCTATCATCTGCACGTTCAGAATTTTTATCCGGATTCGTGCAAGCCTTCCTCCGTATTGCTTTTCCGTTTCCGATCCGATTTTCAATATAGAGATGCACAAGGGCTGCTTCTTGATGTTTTCCGGAAGAAAACATCAAGAAGCAGCCCATCTCCAATAACTTATTTTTTGTAAAAAAATGCCGAAAATCTGCATCTTATAGGATCAGATTTTCAGCAAAATAGAGACAAAAAGTAAAATATTTCATTCAATCAAATCGTCTGAAGCACCTGTTTGACGGATTCAACCGATTGATCCAAAGCGGCCTTTTCTTCCCGGGTCAGATTCAGTTCAATCACTTTTTCAATGCCGTTCTTTCCGATGACGACCGGAACCCCGAAACAGAGATCACGATATCCGTACTCTCCTTCCAGATAGGCAATGGCGGGCAGGATACGTCTCTTGTCTTTCAGCACCGCTTCCGCCATTTGGACAAGAGAAGCCGCCGGCGCATAGTAAGCGCTGCCATTCCCGAGCAGCGAAACGATTTCCCCGCCGCCCTTGCGTGTCCTTTCGACAATCGCGTCCATCCGTTCTTTCGGGATCAGTGTCTCGACCGGAATACCGCCGGCGTAAGAATAACGGATCAGCGGGACCATGGAATCTCCGTGCCCACCGAGGACAAAACCTGTGACGTCTTCAACCGACAGATTAAGCTCCCGGGCAATAAACGTCCTGAAACGGGCTGTATCAAGGACACCGGACTGGCCGATCACTCGATTTTTCGGGAAGTTCGATTTCTTATAGACGGTATAAGTCATCGCATCCACGGGATTGCTGAGCACGATGATTGTGCAGTCCGGTGAGAATTTAACAACCTGTTTCGTGACATCCTTCATGATGCCGACATTAATGGAAACCAGATCATCGCGGCTCATCCCCGGTTTTCTGGCAATTCCCGCCGTAATAATGACGACATCCGAGTCTGCCGTTTGCTCGTAGTCCGACGTTCCGACAATTTTTGAATCAAATCCCTCAACAGGACCCGCCTCCTGCATATCGAGCGCTTTCCCCTTTGTCGGATTTTCCATTTTGGGAATATCCAGCAGCACAACATCGGCAAGCTCTTTCTGTGCAATAAGAAAAGCGGTTGTCGATCCGGTAAAACCTGCTCCTACAACTGTAACTTTTTTACGACTGGACGACATGTCTATTCCTCCCTATATTGACATTCGTATTCAAAAAGCGGGTTGAATGCGCTGCCATTTTGAAAAAGCCGACGATGCATACATCTGCCGATTCGGCCGGTACGCTCATACGGCTGTTTCTTCTGTTAAAGGAACTGTTGCGCCTTGCAAATTTACATATTGCCGATGACAGCATCCGCGAACTGCGAGCATTTTACTTCCGTCGCTCCGTCCATCAGGCGGGCAAAATCATAGGTCACCGTCTTGCTCGAGATCGTCTTCTCGATCGCGCGGATAATCAGTTTTGCCGGTTCGTACCATGTCATATGTTCCAGCATGAGAACGCCCGACAAAATCACGGACGACGGATTCACTTTGTCCAGCCCGGCATACTTGGGGGCCGTTCCGTGTGTCGCTTCAAAAATGGCAACGCCCGTTTCATAATTTATGTTGGCGCCGGGCGCGATACCGATCCCGCCGACCTGAGCCGCAAGGGCATCGGAGATGTAATCTCCGTCAAGATTCATCGTGGCGACTACGTCATATTCATTGGGCCGTGTCAGAATCTGCTGAAGAAAATTATCGGCAATCGCGTCCTTAATCAGAATCCTGCCCTCGGCTTCAGCCTGTTTCTGAGCCTCATTCGCCGCGTCTTTTCCTTTTTCGGCGGCAATCGTATCATACTGCTTCCACGTGAACGTCCGATCGGCAAATTCTTTTTCGGCCACTTCATAGCCCCAATTTTTAAAAGCGCCCTCTGTAAACTTCATAATATTTCCTTTGTGAACAAAGGTCACACTCTTACGGTCCTCATGAATGGCGTAGCGAATGGCCGCACGGACGAGACGGGCCGTCCCTTCCCTCGAAACCGGCTTAATGCCGATCCCGGAAGATTCCGGGAAGCGAATTTTCCGGACACCCAGTTCATTTTGAAGAAAATCGACGATTTTCCGCACTTCGGGCGTGCCTGCCTCAAATTCGATACCTGCATATATATCTTCCGTATTTTCACGGAAAATAACCATATTCACCCGTTCAGGATGCTTAACCGGCGAAGGGACGCCTTCAAAATAACGGACAGGGCGCAGGCAGGTAAAAAGATCGAGCTGCTGGCGAAGGGCCACATTCAGCGACCTTATTCCCCCGCCGACAGGTGTCGTCAAGGGGCCCTTTATCGCAATCATGTATTTTTTTATTGTATCAATCGTTTCCTGAGGCAGCCAGTTTCCTGTCCGGTCAAATGCTTTCTGGCCGGCCAGCACTTCCTTCCAAACAATCTCTTTTTCACCGCCGTACGCCTTCCGGACAGCGGCATTAAAAACCCGGGAAGCCGCCTTCCATATATCCGGCCCGATACCGTCTCCTTCAATGTAAGGGATAACCGGATGATTCGGTACGTTTAAAATACCGTTTCCGAACTTGATCTGTTCTCCTTGTGCCACGTCATGTACCTCCCAGACTACTCTCTATTTAAATCTCTTTTTTTTTATTTTAATTATAACATTTTGACGTCGGCAATGCGCCATCCGCTGAAATCTTCGGAGCCCCGCAGACCTTCAGCGTTCTTCGAGGGGAATATACGGTCTGAGATCCGGTCCGTTGTATTCGGCTCTCGGACGGATCAGACGGTTGTCGCTGTACTGTTCGAGAATGTGGGCGACCCATCCGGAAGTCCGGCTGACGGCGAAAACCGGCGTAAACAGATCGTTGCGGATACCCAGAGTGTGATACAAGGTCGCCGAATAAAAATCCGTGTTCGGCAAGAGCCCTTTCTTTTCCTTCATTATGGATTCGATACGGAGGGATATATCGTAATATTTCGTTTCGGCACCGCGGCTCGTCAATTCTTCCACCATTTTTTTGATGATTCTTGCCCGGGGATCCCCGTTCTTATATACCCGGTGGCCGAATCCCATAATCTTTTTTTTGTTCGCAAGTGCATCGTTAATAAAGTCATCAGCTTCATCGAGCGATCCGATCTTTTCCAGCATGTTCATAACCTGTTCGTTTGCACCGCCGTGAAGCGGACCTTTCAAAGCGCTGATGGCAGAAGTCACTCCGGAGTATATATCGGACAGGGTAGCCACACAGACTCTTGCCGTGAAAGTCGATGCATTCAGTTCATGATCGGCATGCAGCACGAGCGCCGTATCAAATGTTTTCGCTTCGGTATCGGTCGGCACTTTATTTTTCAGCATATACAGAAAATTAGCTGCAAGCCCTAAATCTTTTCTTGGGGAAATCGGCTCTTCACCATTCCGTATTCTTGCAAACCCGGCAACGATGGTTCCGATCTTGGCCTGAATCCGGACAGCTTTCTCTATATTTGAACGTACGTCCATCCGCTCCGCATCCGGATCAAAGACGCCCAGCGCGGAAATCGCCGTTCTCAGCACTGCCATCGGATGTACTGTCCCCGGAAAAGATTTAATGATATCAAAAATCGCATCGGGAACACTCGCATTATCCGCCAGTTTCTCCTTAAAAGCATTCAATTGATCGGCAGACGGCAGTTCGCCGTTCCAAAGCAGATAGACAACTTCTTCAAATGTCGACTCATTAGCCAGGTCATGAATACTGTAACCGCGATAAGTCAGCACATCGCGATTGATAGAACTGATTGCCGAGGTTGTTGCAACAATGCCTTCCAATCCCTTAGTCGTCGTCAAATTAAATTCCCTCCTTAAAGCATTCTGTTGTTTCAAGGTCCTTATTGTAAGCGCTTAATAAAAATATTCCAAGACAGTTCGCCTTTCATGATGATTATAGCCGTTATTGACAATTTTGTGAACAAAAAACACCTCCCTGTCCTTTTGACTTTGCTGAAGAAGTGAGCAGTCATAGAAGCAGCACCCGGCGCATAGAGATAAAAAATAAGGTGGGATGTGGACATGGATTCGCAGAAAACAGGACCTTTGACTTCATATTTACTGATGATTGCACGGGCTGTTCTGGTCTTGTCCATTCTCGGGTGCATTTTACTTTTCCTGTTTCTCGCTGTTCGCTATGCTCTGCCTTTTCTGATTGCCTGCGTCCTTTCTTTTTTCCTGAATCCAATTGTTTCCTTTCTTGAAAGAAAGACGGGCCTTCCGAGAGGTCTGTCGTCTTTTATCGTTCTCTTCTCGCTTTTCTCTCTCGTGATCGGTATGCTCTTATTCACCGCCATGGCACTGATAAAAGGCCTGTCGTCGCTCACGAGGACCGTTCCCGGCCAGCTCGGTGTGCTGATCAAAGATCTTCAGTCGCTCTTCTTCAATAAACTGCTCCCCTTCTGGGAACATGCCCTGCACCTTTTCTCCGGACTCCCCGAAGGCCAGCAGAAAGCGATCCAGCTCAATATCGAAAGTATGGCGCAAGCAGCGGCGGATCTGATCAACAATCTGGCCGGCAATCTGATCTCCAGCCTGACGCAATTCGTCTCTTCGCTGCCGAGTACACTGGTCTCCGCTCTGTTTATTTTTTTAGCCGCCTTTTTTCTTTCTAAAGATTCGGAACAGATCAAGCGGCATCTCTCCCTTTTCAAGGTTTCGCCGGCCATCGCCGTTCCGATCCGGAAGGTCTGGCAGGATTTGGGGAAAACCTGCACCGGTTTTGTACGGGCCCAATTTATCCTGGTGACGCTGACCATGATCGTCGTTTATCTCGGCCTTAAAGTGCTGAAAACCGATCAGCCTTTTACGATTGCCCTTATTTCAGGAGCTGTCGACCTGATTCCGTATCTTGGCCCAAGCGTGATTTTTATTCCGTGGATTCTCTATCAGTTCCTGATGCATCATTATTTTTTGACGATCGGGCTGACAAGCCTCTACGCGGCTGTCGCCGTTCAGCGTCAGCTGCTGGAGCCGAAAATTCTGTCGGCGCATATCGGGCTGGATCCACTCGCCACGCTTATGGCGCTTTATTTCGGTTTCAGATGGCTCGGATTCGCGGGCCTGATCATTGGTCCGCTGAGCCTGGTCATTGTAAAAGCATTATACCGGGCCGGCACGCTGCGTGCGGTCTGGCTTTTTATCCTCGGGAAAAAATAAACATAACACGGACGCCGGCTACCTGCGCCTTCCTAAAGAAGCGAACCAGAAACCGCCGCGGTCGATCCGTTTCTTCAGCCAGCGCGAAATCCGCTTTTTTATTAAAAAACGAAAAGAAGGGACAAGAAACAGCAGGCCGGCAAGATCACTGATGAATCCCGGAAGGAGAAAAAGAAACGCGCCGATCAAAATACAGGCTCCGTCTATCAGCGGTTCGCCCGGAATCTTTCTTTGATCGAGATCGTTCCTTATTCTTCTCACGACTGACAGCCCTTGCCGTTTCACTGTCCAGATGCCCAGGAATGCACCGGCAAGGAGCAGGAGAAATGTGTACAGAACGCCAAGCACCCGCCCGAAATAAACCAGTACGGACAATTCAGCAAAAACATACAGAAGAATCAGGATCAGCGTCTTTTTCATCACGGATTCCCCGCCCTTCTTTATCTCAGGACATATCGGCCGCATTTAAAATGAGCCGGTGCAGTTCCGGATTTCTTTTTTTCAAAGACACAGGCTTCATTTCTATATTTGTCCAACAGTGAGTGCTTGTCCCTTCCGTTAGCAGCTTCTGATCGTTTTCTCTGATGACACGATACGAAAAGCTGATGATCACGCTGTCGTATTTCTTTATCGATGTTTCAACAATCACGGCGTCTTCAAAACGTGCCGGCGAATGATAGTGGACCTCGATCCCGATGGCCGGCAGCATCAGACCGTCTTCTTCAATCTGCCGATAGGACATGCCGGTTGCTTTAATCCACTCCGTTCGGGCTATTTCGAACCAATTAACATACTGACTATGGTGAATGATCCCCATTTTATCGGTCTCATTATACCGTGCCACAATTCTTGTTCTCGAGATTTTCACGTCAATCACCCCAACCCAATAAAATTAAAAGAAGGTGCCTGTACTACACCTTCCCTGATTCTATCACAAATATTTTCTTTTCTTTAACCTTAAAGCCTGTTTTCGATCAAAGCACATTGGCATGGCCGAGATAGATCTTGCCGCGTTCGCCGTCCAGCGTGATGATTTCGCCCGCCTTTAATGTTCCGGTCGCTTTGTCGACACCGATAACGACCGGGATTTCAAATTCCACGCCGACGACGGCGGCATGGGAAGTCAGCCCGCCGACTTCGGTAACGATGCCTGCGGCGCGGCGGATTGCCGGAACATATTCTTTATCTGTCGCCTTGACAACAAGGATGGCCCCGTCAGGCATATTGCGGTTGGCGTCGTCGGCATCTTTTGCAAGATATACCGGAGCCGTCGCAGCCTTGCGCCCGACACCCTGGCCCTGCGCCAGAACGTCTCCGACAACGTGTACCCTGAGCAGATTGGTTGTACCCGCTTCGGCAACAGGAAGGCCGGCAGTAATGACAACCAGTTCGCCCTTCTTGACCAGCCCCGACTTAACGGCACTGTCGATTGCAATATCAAACATTTCATCTGTCGTCTTTGCCACTTCGCTGAGTACCGGTGTGACACCCCAGGCCAGACACATCTTGTGCGCCACCCGCTCTGAGTTGGTCACGGCAATGATCGGAGCTTTCGGACGATAGTGGGAGACGACGCGCGCCGTATATCCGCTGACCGTCGATGTAATAATCGCACCGACATCGAGGCTGAGCGCCGTACGGGCCACAGCTTCTCCGATTGCCGACGTAATCGTCTTCTCGTTCGAACTGCTCAGCCGATTGAGGATGGCCGGATAATCCAGAGCCGTTTCCGCTTTCGTTGCGATATTGCTCATCGTCCGGACCGCTTCAACGGGCCATCTTCCCGATGCCGATTCTCCGGAAAGCATCGTTGCATCCGTTCCGTCAAAAATGGCATTGGCAACATCACTCGCCTCGGCACGCGTACAGCGCGGATTCCGAATCATCGAATCAAGCATCTGCGTCGCCGTGATGACCGTTTTGCCGGCACGGTTGCACATCCTGATCAATCTCTTCTGAACAAGCGGAACATCTTCCGGCGGAATTTCAACACCCAGGTCTCCGCGGGCAATCATCAGGCCGTCGGAGACGCGAAGAATTTCATCGATATTGTCGACAGCTTCCTGGCTTTCGATTTTCGGGAAAATGTGAATATCGTGAACGCTGTGTTCTTCGCAAAGTTTGCGGATATCCAGAACATCCGAAGCGTGGCGGACGAAAGAAGCAGCGATAAAATCAATGCCCTCGCCAATTCCGAAAACGATGTCGTCCGCGTCTTTGTCGGTCATGCCGGGCAGATTAATGCTGACATTGGGGACAATGATTCCCTTTTTGCTCTTAAGAACGCCGGAATTCAGAATCCTGTTGTGAATCAGGCCCGCTTCCTTATCAATTCCCGTCACTTCGAGTTCAACAAGTCCGTCATCGATCAGAATTCTTGAGCCGATACTGACATCATTAATCAGTTCGGGATAAGTGATTGAAAACTTGTCCGCAGTTCCGGCTACTTCAGTTGTGGAAATGTCGACATTTTTTCCTTCTTCAAGCAGAACCTCCGGAGTGGCCATATCATGCGTGCGGATTTCAGGTCCCTTCGTATCAAGAAGAATGCCCACTGTCCTGCCCGTTATCTTACATGCTTCGCGAAGATTTACGACTTTTTGATGGTGTTCCGCGTGGTCGCCGTGGGAGAAATTGAAACGAGCCACGTTCATGCCGGCATGGATCATCTGAACCAGACGTTCAACCGTATCGCTTGCAGGTCCCAGAGTACAAACAATCTTCGTTTTTCTCATCATAATGCCCCCAGCTTTTTAATAATGGCCGCTTATAAATGTTGGAAAAAGGATCGGCCTTTCCGGCAATCTCTTTTCCTTATTTTGAGCTGCCTTGGTTTATATGGATAATTCCTTAGCCAACTGAAACAGGTCATTATTGAATTCGTGCTTTTTCGTAACAATGTCCAGAATGTCATGAGCGACAATTTTATTATTTTCTATGCCGATCATTTTGCCCTTATCGCCGTTCAGCAGCAGCTCAACTGCCTTGTGCCCCATTCTGCTTGCCAGAACACGGTCGAACGCAGACGGCGAACCGCCCCTCTGGACGTGCCCGAGCACGGTCACCCTCGTGTCCATGTTTGCCCGCGCTTTAATGGCTTCGGCAACATCGTTCGCGCTGCCCACGCCTTCCGCAACAACAATAATATTATGTTTTTTCCCGCGCTGCAGGCCGCGGTTCAGGCGCTCGACAATTGTGTCGATGTTTTCTTTCTTCTCAGGAATCATAATCGTTTCCGCACCGTCCGCAAGACCCGACCACAGAGCCAGATCGCCGCATCCGCGGCCCATCACTTCGATAATAAAACGGCGTTCGTGGGAAGTGGCCGTATCGCGGATTTTGTCGATCGCGTCGATAATCGTATTCAGCGCCGTGTCAAAACCGAGCGTAAAGTCGGTGCCGGGAATGTCATTATCGATCGTGCCGGGAATGCCGATCGTCGGAAAACCGAGTTCGGTCAGTTTGACACCGCCCATAAAAGAACCGTCGCCGCCGATGACGACAAGTCCTTCGATGCCGAACTTCTTCAGCTGTTCGATGGCAACGGCACGGCCTTCCTCCGTTTTAAATTCCTCGCAGCGCGCCGTATAAAGGATTGTCCCTCCGCGCTGAACGATGTCGCCGACGTCCGACGCCTCAAGCTTCTTTATGTTGCCGGTAATAAGCCCCTTGTAGCCATGGTAGATGCCGTAAACCTCAATTCCGCGATAAATGCCGCTTCGGACGACCGAACGAATCGCCGCATTCATACCGGGAGCATCGCCGCCGCTTGTTAAAACGCCAATCCTTTTCAACATTACAATCACCTCATTATTTATTCGAGTACTCCTGCATGATGCAGCAGCCTGTTAACTTGCCGGAGTGCCCGGCGACATGGCAAAACTGCCGATTGCCCGGTACTTAGCCGATCGCTGTTTCCGAATCTCGGATTGGCTTAGTTTGTCCAGTTCTTTCAAAGACTCGACCAGTGCTTCGTCAATCAGCCGAGCCTGCTTTTTCGGGTCGTGGTGTGCACCGCCCAAAACCTCCGGAATCAGTTTATCAATTATGCCTATTTTTTTCAAATCGGATCCCGTGATTTTCATTGTTTCCGCAGCCTTTTCAGCCAAGCCGGCATCTTTCCACAGCAACGCCGCCGCTCCTTCCGGAGAAATAACCGAATACCAGGCATTCTCCAGCATAAGAATGCGATTGCCGGCGCTAATTGCCAGAGCGCCGCCGCTCGCTCCTTCTCCGATCACCACACAGACAACCGGCACGGACAGTCCCGACATTTCGAAAAGGTTTCTCGCGATCGCTTCGCTTTGGCCGCGCTCTTCGGCCGCTTTGCCGGGGAAAGCGCCCTTTGTATCAATAAAAGTAATAATCGGCCGATGGAACTTGTCAGCCTGTTTCATGAGACGCAGCGCTTTTCGATAGCCTTCGGGATGAGGCATGCCGAAATTTCTCAGAATGTTTTCTTTTGTATCCCGCCCCCGCTGCTCGCCGATAACGGTCACCGGCCGATGATGGAACTTGGCGATGCCGGCCACAATCGCGGCATCATCCCCGTAAACACGGTCGCCGTGGCATTCAATAAAATCTGTGAAGAGGAGCGGAATATAGTCCAGCGTCGTCGGCCGCTTCAGATCTCTCGCGATCTGGACGCGTTCCCACGGCGTCATATTGCCGTATGTCTCTTTTTCCAGCGCTGCCAGCCGTTTTTCCAGGTGATCCAGCTCTTCAGAGAGGTCGATGCCCCGGTCATCCATGAACTGTTTCAGTTCGCTAATCTTATCTTTCAGTTCATTGACGGGTTTTTCAAATTCGAGGCCGGGTCCCATGCGCCGTCACTCCCTTCGGCATGAATCGACAGCACCGTTTGAAGGACGTGCCTCAGCTCGCCCCGCTCAACGACCTGATCAAGCTGTCCGTGCTTCAGCAGAAATTCAGCCGTCTGAAAATCATCCGGCAATTCTTCGCCGATCGTCTGCTCGATAATCCTCCGGCCCGCAAAACCGATCAGCGCGCCCGGTTCCGCAAAATTATAATCGCCCAGAGAGGCAAAACTTGCAGAAACTCCGCCCGTGGTCGGGTGAGTCATGACCGAAATGTAAAGGCCTCCTTTATCGCTGAATGATTTAAGCGCAGCGCTGGTCTTAGCCATCTGCATCAGGCTCAGCATACCCTCCTGCATGCGCGCGCCTCCCGAAGCCGAGAAGATGACTACCGGAAGGCCGGCCTTTTCGGCATATTCTATCATCCGGGTAATTTTCTCCCCGACGACAGAACCCATACTGCCCATGCGGAACCTCTTATCCATAATCGCAACGGCAGCCTCATAACCTTCAATTTTCCCCTTGCCGGTCAGAACGGCCTCGTTAAGATTCGTTTTCTGCTTGTCCTTCTCCAGTTTGTCCATGTAATTCGGGAAATGAAGCGGATTTTCCGAGATCATGTCTCTGTCGAATTCCGTAAAAGTCCCTTCGTCAAAAAGCATGCCGGCACGGTCATAGGCGCTCAGCGGATAATGATAACCGCATGACTGGCAGACATACAGGTGCTTTTCCAATTCTTTGACATACATAATTTTTTTGCACTTCGGGCATTTTATCACAATGCCCTCGGGAACTTCCTGCTTCGCTCTGGTGGACGGAACTGTGGCGTACTTTTTCTTTTTAACAAAAAAGTCCTTTAACAAGTATATCACCCTCTAACTTTTTCCAAGCCAGAAATCAGTCGAATCTTCTAACATGTCGTTTTTTTTTCACTCATTTTTCATTGAATCGTCGAATGTTTTTTCTTGCTTTCTATAGATTATGTTGTGTTATTTTATTATGTCGATCCGGCAGATTCCATAAAAGCGGGCATTCATGCCGATGTTTGCCGATCGGCTTCTGCCCGGCTGATCAGTCCCCAAACTTCTTAATTATAACAGAGCTTCCTTGGAATTTTAAAGAAAAACTTGAAAAACCCGGGGCCCGGACGCCTCTTGGTTTTTTTATCTTAAAACGGCGCTTATTTTTTTATACCCTTTTTATCATCATACGAAAAAATTCTGCTCGGTTTCAGCATCACATTTTTTTCTCCCAGCAATCGTTCCATTTCCTCAAGAAACTTTTTTTCTGCCGACACCGCATAATTCGAAGCCAGTCCGACGGTCCTTCCCGATTCATAGTGGAGGACGATGCGGTGAGAACCCGGGTGCCCCTTTATTTCTGTTTTCAGCCGGGCAAGAAGATCAGGATGATTATGAGCGCCGTCGATCTTCAGGAAAAGCACCATCCGCCGTCCGGAAAGAAAATCGTCCCATTCAATGGCATGATAAACGCTCAGCTGCGGCCTGCCTTCTTTATGATCTTCAGGCAGCTTTGCCTCAATCACCGCAAGCCGGTCGTTCTGCAGGACATCCTGCAGTTTTTCATAAGAAGGAGGGAAGCAGACGGCCTCCGCGCGGCCCGATTCATCGCTGACAGAGAAAAAAGCCATCCATTGCCCGGATTGAGCCCGGACCGGCCGAAGCTGTTCCACGATCACCGCAAGAGTGACGGACTGTCCGCCGGAAAGCTGCATCGCCCGGCCGATCGTGAGAATCCGCGAAGGAAGCCCGGCACGGAAACGTTCCATAGGATGGGCGGACAAATAAACGCCAAGCACTTCTTTCTCATAGCGCATTTTTTCAAAAGCAGTCAGCGGCGGAACATCCGTATAGCCATCCTGAGGATTCTCGGGCATTGAAAAAGAAGCCTGGCCGGCAATCCCCTTCCGTTCTTCCTCGCCTGCCGCTATTGCCTGATCCAGAGTCGCGAGGAGAACCGCGCGATCCGCACCGAACTCGTCCATCGCCCCGGAAAAAATCAGTGATTCGACAGCTTTCCTGTTGACTTTTCCGGAGGAGACCCGGCGGCAGAAGTCGTATAAATCACGATAAGCGCCGTGCTTCCCCCGCTCTTCAACGATTTCTCCGATCGCTCCGGCACCCAGATTCTTTATTGCCGACAACCCAAAAAGTATCCCGTTCCCAAGAGGTTCGAACGCCCCCGGACTGCGGTTGACCGACGGAGGATAAACTGCCATGCCTGCCCTGCGGATTTCCATGACCGACGAAGCGAGTTTATCCTGGCTGCCGACGATGCTGGACAGATGCGAAGACATGAATTCCTGCGGATAATGGGCTTTCAGATAGGCAAGCCGATAGGATATTATGCTGTAGGCCACCGCATGAGAACGGTTAAATCCGTAGTTGGCAAAGCGGACGATCAGATCAAAGACGCGGCGCGACGTGTCTTCGGGATAGTGATTCTTCCTGCAGCCGGCCAGAAAGCTTTTTTGCTGTTCCTCAATCATTCCCCGCTTTTTTTTCGAGACCGCGCGGCGCAGTATATCGGCCTGTCCCAGCGAATAGCCGGCCATCTTCACGGCAATCTGCATAATTTGTTCCTGGTACACAAGAACCCCGTAAGTCGGGGCGAGAATAGGTTCCAGATCGGGATGGGGATAATAAACCGCTTCCTCGCCGTGCTTTCTTTTCACATACTGATCGATAAATCGGACAGGCCCGGGTCGATAGAGAGCGGCAACGGCAACAATATCTTCGAATTCCGTCGGTTTCAGTTTTCGAAGCACCCGGCGCATTCCCTCAGATTCCAGCTGAAAAATGCCTGTCGTATCGCCGCGGCTGAGCAGCTGAAAAGTTGCGGGATCGGCCGGAGCAATGTTTTCGACGTGAAAGGCCTTCCCGGTCCGAAGCGAGACGCGCCGGATAATCTCCCTCATGAAGGTCAGATTCCTGAGCCCGAGAAAGTCTATCTTCAGAAGCCCCAGCGATTCGAGCACATCCATTGGATATTGCGTCACCGGAATGTTGTCATGCCCCTTCTGCACGGGCACGATATCGGTGAGCGGTTGATCGCTGAACACAACCCCCGCCGCATGGATCGACGAGTGCCTCGGCAATCCTTCCACCTGTCCGGCCAGGCGGAACAGAAAAGCGGCTTCCCGCGAGCCGGCCAGCAGATCGCGCAGTTTCTGAGATTCCTGATATGCTTTTTTCAATGTCATTTTCGGAGCGGAAGGAATCAGGCGGGCCAGGCGATCGACAAGCCGGGGATCCCCGCCCAGCACCCGGCCGACATCACGGACGGCAGCTTTGGCCGCGAGCGTTCCGAAGGTAATAATTTGGGCTACATGCTCCTTCCCGTATTTTTCATAGGCATAAGCAATCATTTTATCGCGGTCGACATCCGGAAAATCCATATCGATATCCGGCATCGTAATCCGTTCGGGGTTCAAAAAGCGTTCAAAAAGAAGGTTGTATTTCAAAGGATTCACTTCAGTGATTTTCATTGCATAGGCGACCAGTGAGCCGGCAGCCGAGCCGCGGCCGGGTCCGGGCATAAATCCCGATCTTCTCGCATGGTCGATCAGGTCGCCGACAATCAGAAAATAGTCGTTGAATCCCATCCGGTCAATAATTTTCAGCTCTTTTTCCAGTCTGTCTCTGACTTCGGCAGTTATCGGGCTGATGCGCTCCCGCACCCCCCGTTCGCATTTTTCACGCAGCAGCTGAGCCGAACTTTGCCCTTCCGCTACCGGAAAGGACGGAAGCCTCATTCGGTCGAAAGTAAAATCGACCCGGCAGCGCTGCGCGATCTGTTCACTCGCCGCGACCGCCTGCGGAAAATCGGCGAAACGCTCTTCCATCTCTTTCATGGATTTAAAATCGTAATCGGGATGCTCGGAAGGGTGATCTTTCAGCCTGCCGCCGTTTCGGATGCACGCCAGGCACGCATGTGCCTCCGCATCCCGTTTGTCCATATAGTGGACGCCGTTTGTTGCGACCAAGGGAAGCGAAAGCGAACGGCCGATGGCCAGCTTGCCGCGTTCAACCGTTTTTTCATTGCTGAGCCCGTGACGCTGGCATTCCAGAAAAAAACTTCCGGGAAAAATTTCAGCGAGCTGACCCGCCAGACGGGCCGCCTCTTTCTGCTGCCCGGCGGCAAGCAGCCTGTCGATCCGCCCCTCCGGACCGGCCGATAAAGCGAGCAGACCCGCCGAGTATTCGGCAAGTTCTTCGATACTGACCGTGCGGGCCTTTTTATATTGAACAATGGAAGCCAGTTTGACCAGATGGCCGTAACCTTCGTTGTTTTCCGCCAGCAGAATGAGCGGGCCGCCATCTTCTTTTTCTCCGCTTTTTCCCCCTATGTTATTACGCTCGACGGCTACTGAAAGTTCCATGCCGATGATCGGACGAATGCCGTTCTTCTTGCAGGCATGGTAAAACGGAATCGCGCCGTAAAGGGCATTGCTGTCGGTCAGAGCCAACGCTTTCTGTTCTTCCTCTTTGGCCCGTTCGGCGAGCTGCCCGATCCGGCAGGTACTGTCCAGCAGACTGTATTCACTGTGTACATGGAGGTGTACAAACGGCATGCTGTCATTCTCCCCTTTTTCCGACTTTCTTCATTCATTATAGTATACAGGCTATCGGATGAAAAACCGGAATAACGGCACGACCCGTCCCATAATCTGTACAAGGGCAGTTAAAGTTTTTCTTTGAAATTTGCAGCAGCTCCTGAAGGAGGAGAAAGTCTATGCGCGCTTTTTTCGCAACGGCGATCATGAATTACTGTATCGCTTTCGGCGTGATCATCGGCGGATGCATCGTCGGCGGAATCGGTGCATTTTTTATCAGCCAGCCGCCGTTTTCGGAAATGAGCAGACTGGCTTCCACGATGAAAATCTGGGCCGTTGTCACCGCTATTGGCGGCACATTCGATACCATTGAAAATTTGGAGCGCGGATTCCTCAATGGCAGTCCCGCCGAAGTCCTGAAACATCTCCTGCTGATCGCCTCGGCCATGGTTGGAGCCCACTCGGCAAGCCTGATTGTCCAGTGGCTGACGAGGTCGGGCTGATGCGTATCCCCCCCTATCATCGTATGCCGGACCGGCAGCGATTTCTGGCCGGATGCGTCATCGGCGTGCTCGTCGGTTTTTCTTTTTTCCTTTTTCTTTTCGGGGCGGCTCAGGAAAGACAGATCGATAAAATTAGAGAACAAAGCGCGGAGATCCAGATGCTGGAAAAGCAGAAAAAAGCGCTCATCGACGCCGAGGAACAAAAAAATGAACAGTTGGAAAAGAAGATGACCGTTCAGGAAGTAGACGTGACGATTGCCGATGCCGGCCTGGAAAAGGCCATCCGTACCGAACTCGAACAGGCCGTTGCCGATGAACTGAATTCCGTGATCAATCACAGCATTGAATCGGTTGCGGACAGCCAGCAGCTGATCGAAAAAGCGGTCGAACGGAAACCTTTTACCGCCGCAGACGTTACCTATCGCTTTCATGTAAAAAGCATGGCCATTTTCTCGACATTAACGCTCCGGCTCGAAGTCTCCGAAAAAAAGGACAACAGCCGTTAGAAGCGACAAAAGATGCCTGAAAACAGCTGTTCCGTTTCAGGCATCTTTCTCGGACGAGTTCATTTGCAAGGGCTCTTGCCGGCAAAGCGTCCGCAGATCGGCAATCATGCGATCGGCTTCTTCCCAGCTGTGTACCGTGGCTCCTGCGGCGAGCGGGTGCCCGCCGCCGTGATAGATTTCAGCGATCCGGTTGATCACCGGGCCTTTAGAGCGGAGACGCGCCCGGATCGAATCTTTTTCTTCAGAAAACAGAACCCAGGCTTTCAAATTCTCGACATCCGAAAAACAGTTGACCAGCAGCGACGCATCCGAAGATTCAAGATTAAAGGAGCGGATCAGATCAAGAGGAAGCTTGATAAATCCGACGCCTTCCTCAGTCAGAGTAAAATGCTGAAGGACATATCCGTTCAGCCTGGCAAGAGCGAGTTTCCGCCTGTACAGATCATTAAAGAAAGCCTGGCGGCCGAACGGATGTTTGATAAGCTCGGCGGCGGTAAGAAACGTTTCAGGCGTTACATTGCTGAACTGAAAGCGGCCCGTGTCGCCGACAATGCCGGCGAACAGAAGCCTGGCCGCCGAATCCGTCATTTTCAGCTCCGGGTGCGTCCGATAAATCGACGCAATCATTTCGCTGGCCGAACTGGACGACGTGTCTACCCATTCAGGGTCGCCGTAGGAATCAACCACGGGATGATGATCAATTTTAATCAGGCGGCTGCCCTTGCCGAACCGTGCGTCGGATATCCGTTCGCGGTTGGCCGTGTCGCATACAATGACCAATGCGCCGGCATATGCCGCGTCATCGGGCGCGTCCATCGGCAGAAGGAAGCGAAGGGACTCTGCATCCTCGCCTACGGCATAAACTTTCTTTCCAGGAAAATTATCGCGAATCAGGCAGGCCAGTCCGCCCTGTGACCCGAGCGCGTCCGGATCGGGCCTGACATGGCGGTGAATAATAATCGTTTCATATTTTTGAATCCATCCAAGTATCTGATCAATCAGCAACACAGATCCCTCCATTGGTAGCGGATAAAAGATATTTTATGCAGTGGATGACGGTCTTAATCATCCGTCCAGCCGTTCCGCGCCGGTCAGAAACGGTCGATGAACTGGGCGGTCAGCAGGGCCTTCCCGCACAGTTGATTTTCAACAAATAATTCAATATCGAGTTTTCCGTTGCGGCGCGTTGTTTCCAGTATTTTCGGGAGAATAACGACAGTCTGTTCAATCTGTACCGGTTTAAAAAAATAAAAGGACAGATTATCAATGACCAGATCGCCCTTTCTGAGATGATTCAATACCCGCCGTCCGACCGTTGTGATCATCGATGTCATGACGCCGTAGGCAAGAGAGCCGAGGTAATCGGTCATCTGAGGTTTGACGGTAAACTGAAAAATATCATTTCCCCCGGCCGATTGATCGACAAGCCCCGCCGAAACCAGATCCTCAATGGTTTCCCCCATCTGCGGCTGCTGCTGAATCATCTGAAGCGATTTCATCACATCGCGGCGGGTAATGATGCCCAAAAGCGTTTCGTTTTCATCGACGACCGGGAGGCATTCAATCCCTTCCCAGATCATTCGGTGCGCGGCGGCCGCGACAGAGGTCGTCGGTTCGACCACGATCGGCCGCGGCGTCATCACTTCATCAATCGTGTCGGCGCCTTCATGCCCCATGACGTCTTTCATCGCGACAATACCGACCACTTTCATTTTCTTATTAACGACCGGGAAACGGCTGTGCGCGCTTTCCCGGTTCAGTTCATGCCAGCGGGCGGGAGATTCCTTACTGAACAGAAACTGAGTTTCAGAGAACGGGATCAGGATGTCGGATACATGCACAATCTCTTTTTTGATCAGCTGATCATAGATTGCGCGGTTGATCTTAGTGGCAACAGTAAATGTGTCGTATGAGGTTGAGATAACCGGGAGATTCATCTGATCAGCCAGGAGCCGGACATCTTCGCTTGTGTCGAATCCGCCGGTGATCAGTACGGCTGCTCCCTCTTTCAGCGCATAACGGTGGACGGCTTCCCGGTTTCCGACGATCATCAGGTCGTTGGCATCGATATAGCGTTTAATCGCATCCAGTTCCATCGCGCCGATAATAAAATGATTCAGCGTTCGGGAAAGGCCGTCTTTGCCTCCCAGAACCTGTCCGTCGACAATGCCGACGATCGACTCGAAAGTCAGTTTTTCGATACTTGCCTTATCTTTTTTCTTAATCCGGACAGTTCCCACACGTTCCACAGTGCTGACAAGTCCCTGAATTTCCGCATCCTTGATTGCCCGGTAGGCCGTTCCTTCACTGACCTGAAGTATTTTGGCAATCTGACGGACCGATATCTTGCTGCCTATTTCGAGATTCTGTATATAATTCAGAATCTGATCATGTTTCGTCTCCATACACTCACCAAACTTTCCGGGATACGAACGATTTACAGCTCGAATGACTGGCCCGGTGCAAGCACCAGAGCCCGATCTCCCAGCCGGTCGGCAAACCGGCGCACATCCTGCCTGATTACAGGGAATGTATTATAGTGAATCGGGACGACTTTTCCCGCCTGAATCCACTGCGCCGCAATCTCCGCATCGTCGGGACCCATCGTAAAATTGTCGCCGATCGGTAAAAAGGCAAGATCAATTTTGTTTTGTTCGCCAATCAGTTTCATATCTGAGAAAAGGGCCGTATCGCCCGCGTGATAAATTGTTTTTCCTTCCAGGTAGAGAAGCAGTCCGGCAGGCATGCCGGCGTACACGATCCGCCGGTTTTCGGATTCAGTGACACTTGAGCCGTGAAAAGCCTGTGTCAGTTTCACACGGCCGAAAGGAAAGTCAAATCCGCCGCCGATCGACATACCGTGCGTCTTCAGTCCCTTCCATCCAAAATAGGTTGCGAGCTCGACAACCGCGATCACCAAAGATCCGTCGCGCCGGGCGACCGGCTCCACGTCTTCCACATGATCGCTGTGTCCGTGCGTTAATAAAATAGCATCGATTTTAGGCAAGTCCTTAATAGATATTTTTGCCAAACTGTTGCTTGTAATAAACGGATCAACCAGAAGATTAGCTTGGACTGTTTCAATCAGAACCGTCGAATGACCGATAAAAGTGATACGCATTCGTTCGACCCCTTTTCTGCGAGTGGAAAATTTTCCCCCTCTTAATTAATTTCATTATACACTACCTTCAGCTTGATTCGAAAGCAGGGAAACCGCTTCCGCCATGTTTACGGCAGTTTGATGAAAAAATAAGTTTCGTTGTTGAATTTTCATCCGCTCTCCCGCAGTTTGTGATACATTAAAGATATTATCTTTCGAACCGGGGTGACCTTTTTGCCAGATAAAATCGAAAAAGTTGAGGATTGGCTGAAGCATCATGACGGACGTTTTGCCTACATAGCCGATCCGATCAATGTTTATTATTTAACCCATTTTAAATGCGATCCTCATGAACGCTTTCTGGGACTGTTCCTTTTCCCGGACCGGGATCCTTTCATGGTATGCCCGGAGCTCGAGGTCGGGCAGGCACGTGCGTCGTCATTCGGCCGTGAAGTGATCGGCTACCGTGATGATCAGGACCCCTGGGCAATCGTCGGGGCAGCGCTCGCATCCAGAAAAACCGTCAGCGGAAAGATTTATCTCGAGCCAAGTACCCTTCCCTACAAAAAAGTACTGGCTCTGAAAACGCTGTATAACGATGCTCCTCTTGCCTCAATCGAAAATCTGCTTGCCACCATGCGCAACATTAAGGATAAAGACGAACTGGCCGCGATGAAAAAAGCGGGCGAAATGGCCGATTATGCGGTCGGACTCGGGATCGAAGCTATAAAAAAAGGCAGGACCGAACGAGCAATTATTGCCGAGATCGAGTATGAACTGGCCAAGCACGGCTATTCGGAAATGGCTTTCGACACCATGGTGCTGACCGGCGAGAACAGTGCCGCCCCGCACGGCTATCCGGGTACGCGGCAAATTAAAGAGGGCGACTTTGTCCTTTTCGATCTCGGTGTCGTGATCGACGGCTACTGCTCGGACATCACCCGAACGGTTTGTTATAAATATGCCTCGGATGAACAGCGGAAAATTTATCGGACATGCCTTCAGGCGAACAAGGCTGCCATCAAGGCAGCTCAGCAGGGACTGCGTATCGGCGATCTGGACGGCGTGGCCAGAAAAATCATCACAGACGCCGGCTACGGCGACTATTTTACTCATCGGCTCGGCCATGGGCTCGGGCTCGGCGAACATGAAGAACCGTCCATGAGTGCCGCAAATGACGGCACTCTGGCTGCAGGAATGGTTTTTACGGTCGAACCGGGGATTTATGTGCCGGAGGTCGGCGGCGTACGGATCGAAGACGACGTCTACCTGAGCGAAGACGGGCCGGTCACGCTGACTCACTATCCGAAGGAACTGCAGATCATTTCATGAGACTGTCCCGATGCAGGCCCATGTCTATGAAGATGAAACGGAGCGCCGCAGCAATTGACCTGCGGCGCCCCGTTTTTTAGATGGCATCCCGCCCGGCAAAAACTTCCGGGATCGTTTCATCGCGCGTTTTATTCGCGAAGATAGGCGGGTGAATTCTTTTTGTTTCTGTCAGGCGATAGTTTTTCGGCATATCGGTGAAAAAAAAAGCCTAGATCGCCTTTATAAGTTTTATGCCACGGTTTCTGTTTTCCGCAGTAATGGATGAAGACCGTGTGTTTCCGGATCCAGTTCAGATCGGCCTCATCACCGTTGATCATCAATAATTTCTTTAAATCATAGACTCTGGCGTCATAATTGTAATAGGCTCCGCATACCGGAATGATTCTATTCCAGTAAATTGCGTTAAAAACGTCTTGATCCGGAAGAAGCAGCCGGTGCTTGTACTGCTCGATGTAAGCAAAAATCTGCTCGGCCGGATCGCTCTTTTTCAGCCCGCTCACATTCATCAGCAGTACCCCGGTATTAAAATACCCCTTTGCATTCGGTATCTTCAGACGCATCTTATTGAAAGTCCTCGCCATCCGCGCTGAATATTCATGCTCCGACGCGATAAAAAAAGCTTCGCCAAACGGCTTATTGTAGAAACGGGAGACAGGATTCAGACAAACGACATCTGGATCCAGGTAGAGCACGCGTTCGACCGAATCCGGCAGGTAAAGATAAGCAATCAGGCGATAGTACATTTCCGACGTAAAATGCTTGAGAACGGTCGCCTTTTTAAAGATCAGCGGATCGACATAGAGGGAGGTGAATTCATGGCCTTCATTCATGACAAAAGCATTAATATCAGCTAAATGCTTTTCGGCCATTTCAGAGTGCATCATGTAGATAGAGAAATGTTCCTCCGGATTATTGATAAAAAGCGATTTCAGCATGACTTTCAGCGGATATAGATAATTGGCATTCAGCGTGACAAGAATATTCATTCACAGTCCCTCCAGTCCGTAGCCCGATACGCATCCATTCTTTATATCTTCTGATGATGGACGGAAAGGCGCACCGTGTCTCTGGCGATCATGACTTCTTCATTGGTCGGAATGACCAGCACCTTGACCGGAGAATCCGGTGCATTGATAAATTGTTCTTTCCCGTTCACTTTATTCATTTCAGCGTCGCAATGTATTCCCATAAATTCCAGCCCATCCAGCACTCTTTCGCGAATCAGCGAACTGTGCTCCCCGATGCCGGCGGTGAAAATAATGGCATCGACTCCGGACATTTTAGCTGCGTATGATCCTATGTATTTATGAATGCGTTCCACAAACACTTCGATGGCAAGTCCGGCCCGTCTGTTTCCTCTCCTCGCTTCTTTTTCTATATCGCGCAGATCGCTGGAAAAGCCGGAGATTCCCAGCAGGCCGCTCTTCTTGTTCAGCACATTAATTACTTCACTGGCGTTCATGCCGGTTTTATCCATAATATAGGGGATCAGGGCAGGGTCGATGTCTCCCGAACGCGTTCCCATGGTCAGCCCGGCAAGGGGGGTAAACCCCATCGATGTATCGATTGACTTTCCTCCCTTAACGGCCGTGATACTGGAACCATTGCCCAGATGGCAGGAAATCAGTTTAAGTT
>NZ_JARAJZ010000024.1 GCF_028765345.1 Sporolactobacillus sp. CQH2019 | reverse complement strand
CCCGATTCGGTGCAACTTTTCGGCATTTCGGTGCGTCTGTAGCCGGATTCGGAGCAACTGCTCTTTTTCGGAGCGACTTCCCGACGATTCGGAGCAAGTTAGGCCCGATTCGGTGCAACTTTTCGGCGTTTCGGTGCGTCTGTAGCCGGATTCGGAGCGGCCTCTCTGATTCGGAGCGACTTCCCGACGATTCGGTGCAAGTTTGACCCGATTCGGTGCGCTTTTTCGGCATTTCGGTGCGTCTGTAGCCGGACCCGGAGCGACCTTTCTTGTTTGGTGCGACTCTTTTCTATTTCGGAGCGACTTCCCGACGATTCGGAGCAGGTTTGACCCGATTCGGAGCGCTTTTTCCGCATTTCGGTGCGTCTGTAGCCGGATTCGGAGCGACCTCTCTTGTTTGGTGCGACTCTTTTCTATTTCGGAGCGACTTCCCGACGATTCGGAGCAAGTTAGGCCCGATTCGGTGTGCTTTTTCCGCATTTCGGTGCGTCTGTAGCCGGATTCGGAGCGACCTCTCTTGTTTGGTGCGACTCTTTTCTATTTCGGAGCGACTTCCCGACGATTCGGAGCAAGTTAGGCCCGATTCGGAGCGCTTTTTCCGCATTTTGGTGCGTCTGTAGCCGGATTCGGAGCAACTGCTCTTTTTCGGAGCGACTTCCCGACGATTTGGTGCAAGTTAGGTCCGATTCGGTGCGCTTTTTCGGCATTTCGGTGCGTCTGTAGCCGGACTCGGAGCGACCTTTCTTGTTTGGTGCGACTCTTTTCTATTTCGGAGCGACTTCCCGACGATTTGGTGCAAGTTAGGTCCGATTCGGTGCGCTTTTTCGGCATTTCGGTGCGTCTGTAGCCGGACTCGGAGCGACCTTTCTTGTTTGGTGCGACTCTTTTCTATTTCGGAGCGACTTCCCGTCGATTCGGAGCAGGTTTGACCCGATTCGGTGCGCTTTTTCGGCATTTCGGTGCGTCTGTAGCCGGATTCGGAGCGACCTCTCTTGTTTGGTGCGACTCTTTTCTATTTCGGAGCGACTTCCCGACGATTCGGAGCAAGTTAGGCCCGATTCGGTGCGCTTTTTCGGCATTTCGGTGCGTCTGTAGCCGGATTCGGAGCAACCTCTCTTGTTTGGTGCGATTCTTTTCTATTTCGGAGCGACTTCCCGACGATTTGGTGCAAGTTTGACCCGATTCGGAGCAACTGCTCTTTTTCGGAGCGGCTTTTTCAGGCTTTGGTGCGACTCAGACCCGATTCGGAGCGACTGCCCTTTTTGGAGCGGCCTTCCGGTGCTCAGTTTTCTCCGGTCTGGTCTGGCTTTCTAATCTGATCGGACGGTTGCACTGTATTGTCTGCCGCGTAGTCGTTCATTTCTTTAGTGAGCGATAAAGGACTTTTTTTACCCAATCTGTGCGTTATCCGCGGAATAAGCCCCTGACTATTTTTGTGAATAATTGCTTATTTTAACGAAGGATTACTGATTTGTGCCCTTCCGAGTAAACCTCTTCATTTGTGCATATCATCGTTCCGGCGTTCGCGAAAATGCATTGCCGCCCATCGGAATTCCGAAGCTGCAGCCGATTTAGCTCTTAGGAGCGCCGGAGTTTCCCCTGTAAAAACACAGGAACAGGGTCGATCCGGCGCACTCTTTTTTTCTTGTATATTACAGTTTCCCGCTCGACCCGCAGGCCCGGGATCGGAATGAGAATAATATATTAAAAAGCTGCTGTCCATTCCCGGGACAGCTTCGGGAACAGCCGAGCTATTACTGTGAAAGGGGGATTTCAGATGAATCATTATGCCATGTATGAAGAATACGACGGCAGACAGTCTCTGCCTGTTGTTGTCGACCGCCCGGCTCAGGTTATTCCGGCGGAAACAATGCTGTCCGCGATTCAACTGTTTGCCCGCAGACACAGACTTCAATTGGTCAGTTATGATGAACTTGCAGACGGCACAATGCGTGCTTTTTTTCAGCAGAAACATTTGTTCGGACATGCTGAAGAGTTTATCTATTATGTTTGCCGCCATGAAGAGGGCCGCTGAATTTGACAGACAAGTGACGCACGTGATCAGACCACGGGCAGTCTAACGGTCTTTTATTTTTTTCAGCAGGTCGACGGCCAGATTGGCAAAAAAACGGGCACTTGGCAGGATGGCGCTTTCGTCAATGATCAGATCCGGACGATGCAGATCGGAGCTGCCCGAAACGCCCATAAAGAAGAAGGCTCCGGGAATGCTTTCCTGATATTGGGCAAAATCTTCGCCGATGGTTGTCGGAATGGGTTCAATAACTTTCAGGCCGGATTTTTCGGCGGTCTCCGCGGCCCATTTTGTAAGCTGTCCGTCGTTTTGAACAGGATGGCCCTGCCTGGTAAATTTTAATTTTGCTTTGGCACCGAAGGCGCGGGCCACGTTTTCAACGATGCTTTTCATCCTGACAGGTATTATGTTGCGAACGTCTTCGTCGAATGTGCGCACGGTTCCTTCCAATTCGGCCGTTTCCGGAATGATATTCCACGTGTTGCCTGCCTGGATCCGGGTGACACTGATCACGGCTGAGCTGAGCGGTGAGATATTGCGGCTGACGATCGTCTGCAGGGCGGTAACGATCTGGGTGGCGGCGACAATCGTGTCAACCCCCTTTTCGGGTGCAGCTCCGTGGGTGCCGGTTCCTTCAATTTCAATCATAAAACGGTCGCAGCTGGCCATCAAAGCGCCCGCCTTGATTCCGATTGTCCCAGTTGGCAGGTAAGGCATATTATGCATGCCTAAAATGGCCTGAACGTCATTGAGCACTCCCGTTTTTAATACCTGCACCGCACCGCGGCCGTTCTCTTCGGCCGGCTGGAAAATAATCTTAACCGTTCCTTCCAGCTCATCTTCCCGTTCTTTCAATAACAATGCCGCACCGAGTATGGACGCCATGTGAAAGTCATGGCCGCAGGCGTGCATTTTCCCCGCTGTTTTGGAAGCGTAGGGCAGCCCGGTCTGCTCCTGGATCGGCAGCGCATCTATGTCCGAGCGGAGCGCAAGGGTCGGTCCCGGCTTTTTTCCTCCGATGACGGCAAGGATCCCGGTCCTAAGAGGAAGCTCCGCTCTTTCGATCTCTGCCTCCGCAAGCCACTGGTTCAGCAATTGCGTTGTTTCGTATTCCTCAAAGGCCAGTTCCGGCTTTTCATGCAGCAGACGGCGATAACCAATCAGTTTCTGCTCAAGCTTCTTTTCGTTAATTGTTTTTATCATCTATTTGCTCCTCACCTTTGTTTCCTTCAGGACGCCCGGAATGCATTAGGCTTATTTATGATACCGGCCAAACCGCTTTCGGGAACAGCCGGGGAATATCCTTTCCTTTTCCTGACTTTTTCGAACACGCCCTATAAAAACTAGGATACACGATGTCCGGGACGCAAACAACCGGCACGATCGCCATTCCGCTTCAGAGATTGATTCAGGCCGAGAAGCTCCGGACGCGATGCAGTTAACGGCGGTTTAATCAATAAAGGCAAAAAGGCCCCCAAAAAAGACAGACCGGCTTTAGCGGGGGTTAGCACATTCCATTGGAAGAGAAAAAAACTGCACAAAAGATGTATTAACATAAAAATTCTCATTATCGGCATGGCCCGAAGGAAGAACCGATTCAGGAGGCCTGCAGCCGGCTGAACGGCTGAAAGAGAAGAAGACAGAACGGGGCGGCATTTTAACAGCTCGCCGGTCATGAACATGCAGGGCGGACAGGAAAGCTTTTTCGCAGGGCTGAACAACACATGGCTGCCGTTTAAATCGACATATCCAGGTCCTTTGTTTCTTTCCGGAGCCATGTCATAAGAATCAGAAAGGCCGCGGAGAAGAGGACGCCGAATGTCATGACGGCGCCAAATCCTTGTTCGGTTCAAAGCAATGGACGATCTATTAGGATTCAGGTACCGATTCAGGTTGGAACGTTTTTCAACCGCGATGAGGATGAACGGCGGCCATGCGATTAGGTGAAAAGAGTCGAAAAGGTTGACATTCCGGCTTTATTAAGGACAAGATAGGATATCTGCTTAATGATTCATTCGCATTTTGACTCATGATAAGAGGGTGATCCATTGAATCTCGTCAGGGGTGCTTTTCTCTATATTGTGCACAATCGCGAGGCGTTTAACGAAGCGTTACGCACCCATCTGGAGTTAAGCGGGTCCGCACTTCTCATCGGACTCCTTATCAGCATCCCGCTCGGGATCATCTGCGCGCGACATGCGAGACTGTCCGGGCTGATCACGGGAACGGTCAATTCGCTTCGGGTCATCCCCAGTCTTGCTGTATTAATTATCGTTATGCCGATACTGGGGACAGGCTTCACTCCGGCCCTTGTTGCGCTGACTATCTTGTCCTGCCCGCCGATTATCATAAATACTCATCTTGGAATTAGAAGTGTGCCTCACGAAGTTATAGAATCGGCTGTTGGCATGGGTATGAACAATCGGCAGATCCTTTTTAGAATTGAGGTGCCTGTCGCTCTGCCGATGATTCTTTCCGGAGTGCGCACCGCTTCGGTCGAAGTCATTTCCAGTGCGACGCTGGCCGCATTTATCGGGGGCGGCGGTTTGGGGACGTTCATTATTGACGGCCTCGGCCTTTATAATTTCGCCATGCTGCTTGTCGGAGCCGTTCCTGTGGCCCTGCTCGCGATCTGTTCAGAAGTGGCATTCGGCACCATTGAAAAGCTGGCAACAAAATACAGACAGGCTTAAAACAGGGAGATGAACTTTTGAAAACACGCCGTCTTTTTATCGGACTTTCCATCTTTGCCGTTGTTGTCATCGCGGGACTGATCCTAATCGTTTCATTGCAAAATAATAAGCCGTCCAGCAGCAGTTCTGCAACTTCCGCCAAAACGATCACGATCGGATCGAAAAACTTTACGGAGAGTCTGATCCTTGGTGAGATGTATGCGGACGCCCTGGAAAACGCAGGCTATAAAGTAAACAGAAAATTGAATCTGGGCGGAACGCTTGTTGCCCATGAGGCCCTTGTAAAGGGAGATATCGACATGTACCCGGAATACACCGGGACCGGACTGCTCGACATTCTGAAACACAGCAAAGTAACAGATGCCGGCCAGGTATATCAGGATGTATCGCAGGCCTATAAGAAAAAGTGGAACCTGATCTGGCTGCAGCCGACACACGCTAACGATTCACAAGGGCTCGCCGTGAGCAAAACCATATCGGATAAATACAACATCCACACTTTTTCCGATCTTGCCAAGGCGGCTCCCGATATTAACTTTGCGGCCACGCCGGAATTCAATGACCGCCCGGATGGATTGAAGGGGCTGCAGCAGGCCTACGGCGGTTTTCGGTTCAAGACCGACAAGCTTTATGATTACGGTCTGAAGTACAATGTTCTGCTGAATGGAAAAGCGGATGCGACCGTCGCCTTTACAACGGACGGACAATTGACGGATAAAAATCTGGTATTGCTGACAGATGACAAGCATTTTTATCCGCCGTACTATGTTTGCCCGGTAATCAGAGGAAGTGTCGTTAAAAACGATCCGACGATCGAAACGATCATCAATAAAGTCTCATCAAAAGTGGACAGCCAAGCGATGCAGCAATTGAACGCTCAAGTAGATATTCAAAAGAAAACGTACCAGCAGGTTGCCAGAGAATTTCTTGTTAAACAGGGCCTTATAAAATCATGATTCTCATGATCTTTTTAAAAGGGGTCGACCTTTTAGAGAAAACCGTGCCCTTCGGGTTCCGTTCCGGCCAGAGGAGGAAAGTTCATGACAGAGACAGATGCAATCGTTCTGCAGGGAATCAGCAAAACTTTTGGAAAAGCGCAAAAACCTTCGCTTTATCCCACGGATCTAAGGATAGAAACAGGAAGTTTCGTGACGATTCTCGGCGCTTCCGGATGCGGAAAAACGACGTTATTAAAAATGGTCAATCGGCTTTATGAACCGACATCCGGGAAAATTTATATCAACGGAGAAGACGTCACCCGGATTTCGCCTACAAAACTGAGAAGGCAGATCGGCTATGTGATCCAGCAGACCGGTCTTTTCCGGCACATGACCGTCGAACAGAATGTAGCCGTGGTTCCGCAGATTCTTGGCTGGGACAATAAAAAGATCAATGAACGGATTGATCGACTGCTGAATCTTGTCGGCCTGTCCCCACAAGAATTCAGGAAACGTTATCCGAGACAGCTGTCGGGCGGCCAGCAGCAGAGAGTGGGTCTTGCACGGGCTATGGCGGCGGATCCGTCGATCATGCTGATGGATGAACCGTTTGGAGCGATTGATGCGATTAACCGCTCCGCACTTCAGGATGAAATCCTCCGCATTCAGAAACGGCTGCGAAAGACAATTCTGTTCGTTACTCATGATATCATGGAAGCTATGAAACTAGGCGATAAGGTCATCGTGATGAATGAGGGGAGAGTTCAGCAGTTCGCCCGCCCTCTCGATATTTTAAGGCATCCGGCCAACGAATTTGTCAGAAACCTCGTGCATTCCGATGATATTCTGCAGCGGCTGGCCTTTGTCCGCGCAAAAGACGTGATGAACACGGAAGGACCTGCCGCCGATCCGTACGAGAAAGCACCTGAAGCACGCGAGAGCAGCACACTTTACGAAATCCTGACGCTTCTCCTCGGCGGCAGGGCTGATTATGTGCAAATCAGAGATGAAAAGAACCGGTCAGTCGGCCGGGTGACAATAAAGGAGATACGGCAAGCCTGAATCTCGGACAAATAACGATCCGGATGGTGATTTTCTTTGATTGCTTATATCGAGAATAATTATGTTGAGGTAATCTCTCTTTTTTTGCAGCACATTGAGATAACCCTCATTTCTCTGATCATCGCGCTCATCATCGCGCTGCCGCTCGGCGTATTTCTGGCAAAGAACGCCGGGCCGGCGGCGATTGTCATGCCCTTTCTCAGTGTCATCTATACGATTCCAAGCCTGGCGATGTTTGCGCTGCTGATTCCCGTTGTCGGTCTCGGCCTGAAACCGGCAATTATTGCGCTCGTTGCTTACAGTCTGCTGATTCTTGTCAGAAATGTGATTGCCGGCTTTCGTTCGATCGACCCGGCTGTGATTGAAGCCGGTTTAGGTCTCGGGCTGAGCCGCTGGCAGCTCTTCTGGAAAATTGAATGGGTACAGGCCCTGCCGGCGATTCTGGGCGGTGTGAGAATTGCGTCGGTATCGATTATCGGCATTGCCGCCATTGCCTCCTGGATCAACGCCGGAGGCCTCGGCGTCATTTTATTCCAGGGGCTGAATGAGAACAACACAGTGCAGATTGTCTGGGGGACGGTTCTCGTTTCAGCTCTGGCTCTTTTTGTCAATTATTTTTTGTCCGTTTTGGAATCCATGGCGCTTGCAAAATCCAGAGGGGAAGATGTAAAGTAGCTCCGGAAACGGGATGGCACGTGCAAGGAACGCTGTTAATCAGAGAAGCCTTATCAGGGAATGGCTCAGCTTGTGGAGAAGATCTCCGCTGGCAAGATTTGCGGGGTTTTGCCGGCATTTTTTCTCCGTCTGCTAAGACTGACAGAAAAATGCATCATCATGTTAAAAACCTGATAAATTTAAGCCCCGCGCGAACTGATGATAAATATCAGCTTGCCCGAGGCTTTTTTATTTACGTTTCGTTGCCGCCATTGATCATTGAGATTTTAGCACAAAAATTCAGAGTAGGAGCTGACCTGAAACCAGTGTCCGCTTATCTGATAGACAATTTTAGAAGTTTTCCGGCCGTGAAATGTTGCGAACAAATAGATGACAATTACCTTAATAGTAGACACTTATATTTCGTTTAAATCGACATATCCAAGTCCTTTGTTTCTTTCCAGAGCCACGCCATAAGAATCAGAAATGCTGCGGAGGAGAGAACGCCGAATGTCATGACGGCGCCAAATCCGTATTGAGCGGAAAGCAGCCCGATCATGACAGGCGTCAGCATGCCTCCGAAGAAGTTTCCTGCGTTGTAGGTCAATCCGTGTCCAGTAGACCGCATCCTTAAAGGAAAATGTTCCGCCGTGTATGTTGCGTTTACGCTCCATACTCCGCCGGGTCCGAAAAAGCCGACGATGATCGCACCCAGATAAAGCAATGCGTTATTATCCAGCATGACGAACAAGGGGGCGCCCAGCATGGAACCTAATGCGGAAATAGTTATGGTCCACCGCCTCCCGATTCGGTCGGACAAAATCCCGAACAGGATGCTGCCGAAGACGGCTGAAGCATTCAATAAAATAGTCACGGCGCTGACCATGGCGACGGTGAAATGATGTTCAACCCTTAAAAAAGTCGGATACCACAGGCTGACGGAATAATATAAAACGAGAAATCCGGCGTTCACTAGAATGGAATGAATCGTGCTCCAGGCCTGTTTTCCGATAAAAAGATTGATCAGAGGAATTTTTTCGAGACTGCTCCGGGCGGATCGCTCCCCGGTCCACTTCCGCGTTTCTTTAAACGTAGCCAGAGTATAGATTCCCAGAAGAATAGGAGGAACGGCGGCAATATAAAACATGTCGCGCCAGCTGCCCGAAGAATAGATGCCGGCGTAAAGGAGACCGGCCAGGATGCCCCCGGCAGGGAAGCCAATTTCCAGAAGACCCGAAGCGAGACCCCGTTTATTTTTTGGAACCGCTTCCATAAGAAGCGGAACACCGACGGAATACATCGATCCCATACCAAGACCGAATAAAAAACGAAGTACATACAGGATAGTGAATGTCGGAGAGAATCCTGATATAAACTGAAAAATTCCATACCAGATCATGGAGGTAATTAATGGAATCCGGCGTCCCCACTTATCGGCGGCAACGCCGACAAGCGCGCCGCCGATCAATCTTGCGAGAACGGTAACCGATGTGACGGTTCCGAATACAGCCGCAGTCACGTTAAATTCTTTCATGATATCGACGGCTATATAAGTCAGCATTAAATAATCAAAGGCATCAAAGATCCAGGCCATGGTCACGACAGCGAGGATGTTGCGCTGCTGCGGACTCATTCTGGCTCCGCTTTTTTTCATCCGCTTCGGAACAGGCATATTCATAACCGAAAAGCCTCCTTATAAATGATATACCAAGACTTCTCCATGAACACGTCGGATGGAAGGCAATGACAATGCTCATTGTGTGATCTGCTTCATTGAGGCCCCCTCAAATTGGGCATAACCGTCTTTTAAAGCGGCCTGAACGGCCTGACAAGCTTTGCCGCGGTATAAGATCTGTACCTGATCCAGCAAACCGTCAATCCCGTCTTTCAGGCAATAACCGCGCAACAGCTGCTGCAGAAAGCGGCCGGCGTGTTCTGTTGCCAGTGTACAGTCGGCGTCGATAATCACGCCGTGTTTCCGGTCCAGTTCCAAGGTGACGGTGAGCGAGTCGTAAACATTTCTGGCGGCCATTCCCTGCGGAAGCCTGGCGTGCCCGGCGATTAAATAAGTATTCATTGTACGGCCTCCCCGTATTATTCGGTTAATCAGCGGAAACAGACTGAAAAGGCCATGCCGGCAGCTGTTTTCGCAGAGGTTTATCCTTTCGATAGCCGAGTGCATATTCGGCCTGCATGATCGTATGGATCTCACGGGTTCCTTCATAGATGATCGGAGCTCTTGAATTGCGCAGGAAGCGTTCAACCGGGTATTCATCTGAATACCCGTAGGCCCCATGGATTTGAACAGCATCATTGGCCGCTTCGAAAGCAGCATTGCACGCGATCCATTTCGCAAGCGATGTCTCCCGTGTGTTTCGTTTTCCCTGATTTTTAAGCCATCCTGCCTGATGGACGAGCAGCCTCGAAATTTCCAGATTGGCACTCATTTTGGCGATCATCTGCTGAACCAGCTGATGTTTCCCGATTTCTTTTTCGAATGTTTTCCGTTCATGACAATATTTAAGGCTTGCTTCCAGACTTGCGGCGATTAAACCGACCGCTCCTGCGGCTACAGTGAAACGGCCGTTGTCCAGAGCGGACATCGCAATTCTAAAACCTTCGCCTTCTTCGCCCAGTACATTGGCAGCGGGCACCTTTACATCTGTCAGAAAGACTTCACCGGTATTTCCTGCATGAATGCCTAATTTTCCCCGGATGGCATTGGATTCTACTCCCGGAAAACGGCGCTCTACGATAAAAGCCGTGATCCCTCTGTGTCCGCGAGCCGGGTCTGTTTTTGCAAAAATGATGAAATGATCCGCTACGTCGCAAAGCGAAATCCATGTTTTTGAGCCGTTCAGGGTGTATACATCGCCGTTCCGGACGGCGGTTGAACGCAATGCGGCGACATCGGAGCCGGCGTCCGGTTCTGTCAGACCGAAAGCGCCGATCTTTTTTCCCTGTGCCTGAGGGACGAGATACTTCTGTTTCTGTTCTTCCGTTCCCCACTGCAGCAAAGTCATACTGTTTAATCCGGTATGCACGGAGACCGCTGTCCGGTAGGCCGTGTCGCCGCGCTCCAGTTCTTCGCATACAACGGCCAGTGTATTGTAATCCATTCCGGCACCGCCGTATTTCTCGGGAATGCAGACGCCCATCAGCCGGAGATCCGCAAGCTTTTGAATCACGGTCAGATCAAAATGGTGCTGCCGATCCCATTCCCGGATATTCGGCACTATTTCCCGATCGACAAACTTTCTCAGCATGTTTTTGACTGCCTGCTGCTCTTCTGTTAAAGCAAAATTCATGATCTGAGCCTCCTAAATGATGTTATTCTGTCTGAATTGGATGATTTCTTCTGCACTGTAACCGAGTTCGGACAGGACGGATTCGGTCTGTTCTCCGAACAGCGGAGGCGGATCGCGCATCGTGACCGGGGTGGCGGATAATTTTAACGGAGAACCGACTAATTTAAGATTCTCGATTTTCGCATGATTCATTTTCACCAGCATATTTCTTGCCTGTATTTGCGGATCTTCAAACATTTCAGCGATGGTATTAATGGGCCCGTTCGGAATTCCCGCGCGGTCGAGCAGCTTTTTCCACTCCTTTTTGGTTTTCTTTTTCAACAATTCTTCGATCAGGGGAATGAGTTCGGACTTATTCCGCAGACGGCCGTCGTTGTGTGCAAATTTTTCCATACCGGCCAGTTCCGGTTTTCCCAGTAAGGCCGTAAATCTGCGAAACTGCGGGTCATTTCCTACCGCAACGACAAACTTCCCATCTCTGGCTGTAAATACCTGATAGGGGACGATATTGGGATGGCGGTTTCCTATTCTTTCCGGGTTGATCCCGCTGCACAAAAAGTTGCCGGCGACGTTGACCAATGCCGAAACCTGACAATCCATCAGTGAGATATCGATTTCCTGACCTTTGCCGGTCCGGTCCCTGTGATGCAGGGCAGATAAGATGCCGATGCACGTGTACAGGCCGGCCAGCACGTCGGCAATGGCAACTCCCACTTTCATCGGGCTGCCGCCGGTCTCGCCGGTAATACTCATCAGCCCGCTCAGCGCCTGGATGATGTAATCGTAGCCCGGCAGATTCTTATAGGGACCCGTTAATCCAAAGCCTGTAATCGATGCCATAATCAGCCTCGGATTCGTTGCTTTCAATTGCGTATAGCCGAGATTCAATTTTTCAAGGGTGCCTGTTTTAAAGTTCTGAATCACGATATCGCCGGAAGCAACCAATCTGTGAAATATTTCTTTCCCCTTCTCGGATTTCAGGTTTAAGGTCATGCTTTGCTTATTGCGGTTAGTGCATAAATAGTAAGCGCTTTCCCCGCCGGCAAAAGGCGGGCCCCATCCCCGCGTTTCATCCCCGGTTTCGTAATGCTCGATTTTTATCACTTCCGCTCCCAGATCCCCGAGAATCATTGAGCAGAACGGCCCTGCCAATACTCGGGACGCGTCGATGATCCGTATTCCGTCCAAGGCTCCTTGCATCACATCATTCCTTTCTCAACTCATTAAAAGATAGGAAAAGAGCCGGCAAAACAAACAAGGATGCTATCCATTGAACGTTTCACCGACTCTTATTCAAGGCTCTTCTTCCGGCCGGGGAAGATCGAGTGAATCAAGTCGCGTTTATAATTTTTAAAGCTGCCGGCGAACCGTTATGCGGCAAGGGTCTTTGCCGTCATCGGTTCGTCAGATATCCGGGCTGCAGATATCCATCGTCTGTTAACGCATCAAATGGTTTGCACCAAGGATTTTTACGGAAAGGCGGATGCGAACCGACGATTCATTTTTACGGCTCTCCTGCTTTGCTTGCCCACCTCTTTGACCCATTTCCATACTATGCCGTCTGACCGCTCTTCATTCCGGCGGAACCGCCTTGAATTTTGCCGCCTGGTTATTTAAACGGCCCAGCCATTGTGAACATACAATTGATGACAAAGCTGAGAAGTGAAACCATTAAATTGTATAAACATCGACAACCACCTGACTTTCATGGCAAATATTATATTTTTAGATAATTGTTCAGAAATTGTATATTTGTTAATGATACAACCTATTGTAGCTTGGTTAATTTAAAAGTAGGGATGTTCATGTTTTTATTAAGAGAACTAGCTGATTTTACATCTAACTTTGTATTTTTCTACCCCTTTATTATGTCTTTATTTTGGATGGCTGGGGCTGTCTTATTTTTTGTTTATCGTGAACGAGAAGAAGAGATTTGTTTCGATGACTATGATTGGCCAATGGTCAGTTTTCTGGTACCTTGTTTCAACGAAGAGGATACGATCGAAGAAACAATCCGATATTTATCGAAAATGCCTTATCCGAAGAAAGAAATTATTGCTGTAAATGATGGCAGTACGGATCAAACCGCAAAAATTCTTTATAAACTTGCAGAACAAATTAAAGAACTTAGATTTATTGACTGCAAAGAAAACTGTGGAAAAGCGAATAGCCTTCATATTGCCTGCCATGCAGCCAGAGCAGAATATCTCATATGTATTGACGCAGACGCAATTCTTGATCCCAATGCTCCTTTCTATCTGATTCATCACTTTTTTAAAAATGGAGAGAGAGTCGGTGCGGTTACCGGCAATCCGAGAGTGAGAAATCGAAAGACGTTGCTAAGTAAATTACAGATTGTTGAATATGCTTCAATCATAGGATCCATTAAACGAACGCAGCGAATTTTAGGCAAGGTTATGACCGTTTCGGGAGTTGTTGTTGCTTTTCGAAAAAAAGCTCTTGCTGATGTAGGGTTATGGGACCGGGACATGATCACGGAAGACATTGCAGTTTCATGGAAACTGCAACGTAGATTCTGGGATATACGTTATGAACCGCGTGCACTCTGCTGGATGCTTGTTCCCGAAACCTTAAAGGGCATTTGGAAACAACGAATTCGATGGGCTCAAGGCGGGGAAGAAGTTCTTATAAGGCATTGGCGCGTTTTTTGTGACTGGCGGCAAAGAAGGATTTGGATCGTTTATCTTGAACAGCTCTGCAGCATACTTTGGACATTTTCCTGGCTTGCGCTCACTGTTTTTAAACAGATAATTTCAGTCACTTTAACAGAGCACTTAATGTGGTTTACGCTTTCATCGTTTGTGCTTGTGTTAATGAGTTTTGTTCAGTTACTGACTTCCGTGATTATTGACTCAAAACATGATTCTGTCAAACGCTACTTAGCCTGGTCTGCCTGGTATCCCGCTCTTTACTGGATCGTTAGTACAATGGTGGTTATTTTTGCGCTTCCGAGAGCGATAAGAGCAAGGATTAAAGGGGGGTATGCATTGTGGTCAAGTCCGGACAGGGGTATGGACAAAACGGTATGATGGTTACGCCATCTTCCAACCACCTATTAAAATCAATTGTGCTCGTTTTTTTAACCAGTATCATGTGGGCATACAGCTTACTCGTTCTTCTTTTCTTTAGTACGGCTCTTTTATATCTCCGTTTGTCATTCGTGGAGCAGCTTAAAGCAAGGCTTGGAATATCTGATTCTCTATTACGCAAATTTGTGTGGAACAGTCTGATCCTATGGATAATCTTTGTTTTTGTACTCTGGATCTGGCGGTTTTATAATAAAAAGAAATTCGGCAGTTTACATAGAAGAAGATATCCGCCTGTTACTACAGATGAGGACATGCTCAAGTTAGGATTAATGTCGGAAAGGGACTATGTTCAATTAAGAAAGTGTAAGATCATTGCATTTGATAAAAATCCAATAACTCATATCGAGGTCGAGCATAAATAAAATCGGTCTCTTGGCAAATTGACAAAAATAATTTGACAATCAGGTCAAATTTTGTTATTCTATTTTTTGTCTTGTGGGGCATTAGCTCAGCTGGGAGAGCGTTGCGCTGGCAGCGCAGAGGTCAGGGGTTCGAACCCCCTATGCTCCATCGAATCGCCGCTGGAAGGGATTTTCTAGTGCAAAATAGAGCAAAAGCACACAGCGTTCTATGACAGACCTATTTTTGACCAGTTTTGAATCTCTGAGGGTGAGTTTTCAGAAACTTACTCAAGGAGGTCTTTTATTGCTTATCAGTATGGCATGACGGGAAATGGCAACAGACAAGAAGTATGACGGTATCACGGAGAATAGCTTGAAAAGTTATGACGCACTCTGGGGGACGTTCGGCAAGTGGCTGGCAGAAAACGAGATTGAACGCGTTGACTAGCTCAACCCTCGTGTTTTCAGAGTGTGCCATACTTTGTGTGAAATTGACACAGACGGCACTATACTGGCTAGAGCCGTAGAGATTGCAAACAAAATAGTGAATGAATGAAAGTGCTCCCTCGGGGGTGCTTTTTTTGTTTTCACTGACAGTCTACCTCAGCGAGTGCATGAGTGTGGGCTTGTGAGTTACCCTCTCCCAGCCTTCCTCGCGAGCTTTACATAAAAAATTCCCTCCGCTGGTTGTCTGGCAGAGGTTTATGGTGTTAAATGGAATTACATTACAGTACCCAGCAGAAAGGATAATCTCCATGCCCCCAAAAAATGAAAATGATAAATTAAAGAAGAATAAGCAAGTCATCTACTTATCAATTGGTATTTGTTTAGGGGCTGGACTAGGGTCTATCTTTAATAATATTGTATTAGGAATCTGTATTGGAATTGCTTTAGGAATCGCATTGGGGTCTTATGATAAAAAAAGATGACCTTTTTTTAATTTCTTGAAGGTTGCTTAGCAGTTCATTTTTTATTGCGCAACAGAACCCTTCTTAAAAATATTTTACTGACAAATTACACCAGCATATTTCACTGAAACAGAGGTTTTCCGCATAGGAAAGCCTTTTTTGTGTTTACCGCAAGTTAAAGCTATACTGTCCGGCTCGCGGTGAAACTCTATACAACTGGGGCGCGAAGCCATAGCAAAGCGCGACCTCATAAATAAGAATAAGAATAATACGAGTTTGCCCTCTTTTGCTTCTCAGAATGGCTAAACTGGCGCGCTACGCGCTCAGTAAGCCTACAAGGGGAGCGGTTTGTTTCTATCTCATATTCAAATTCAAAAAATACCGAGGTGCCCTATTTGTTTTCCCCACTAGCATAGCCGCGCTTTCAGCGCAAGGTAAAGCTACCTGACTCAATTATTTTCTTTTTATTGCTTCCTATGAGCTGGACTAAAGGACTTCACTACGAGCGAGAACACCCAGACTTCACTTGCTGTCAAACTCATTGGACCACGAGCTAGGTGTATTAAGATAAAGACAATCATTTGCCCTACAAAGTGCCTCCATCCCTTGTCCCGCATGGAGCTATCCGATTTCATAGGTGGAAAATCTCACTTACTGAAAAGGCTTAGGTGGGAAATTTGACGTACCGTCTTACTTTTTGTTAGTACATAACGGGCGAAAAAATAAAGCGTGAGGGGGCATTCTCCCGCCCTTCTCGCTGTTTTCACAAAAGTTATTTTTTCAGAGTGTCACAAGCGAGTCGTCAACTATTCAGCTCAGAGTAAAACTTTACTCTCATCGGTAAGCCAGCAGACACCCACGGAGCCGCTCGCAAGTGCGCTGACAGGTGGAACCAAAGAGGATTCTTAAATGTCTGCCGAATGATTGAGAAGAATTTTAAGCTGAAAGAAGAGCCAGATAAAGCTAATCTTTTAAAAAGCAGTAGATGGCAATGGACATATGGGCAAAGTTCTTAGATACAGCACCTAAATTAGAGGGTGCTTTATTATGCCTAAAAGAAGGTGAAGGAAATATCTAATGTTGACTATATGAATGTCCCTCAAAATTATTGAAAATTTTGAAGCAATTTTTCTGCCATATTGAAGCGCTAAACGAATAGCTGGAAGGGATATGTCATGATCAACGATTTGTTTTACAACTTAAAGGCTTTTCGAAACAAACAACAAGGTTAAATAGAATCAAGGTTTCTTGTCTTCATTTTGAAAAGAGGGACAGGGCGTTTTTCGCTCTTTTGGCGGATTTGCGGTTTTCCAAACTGGAGTCATTTATCTTTTGAGGCTTTCGTATGAATTTCAAAAATAAGAAGGCGATAAATGGGTATAGATAATATGTATCCAATTCTACAGAAAGTTCGTCTTAAGACGCCGAGGTGAGCCAATGATGTGGTATGCGAAAACAGCAGCGGAAGTTCTGAACGATCTGGATGTCGACCCCCGCAGCGGCCTGTCTTCCGAAGAAGCGGAAGCAAGGCTCGTGAAGCATGGCGAAAATAAGCTGAAGGACAAGCCGAAAAAAAGTCCGGCAGTATTGTTTTTTTTGCAGCTCAAAGACATGCTGATTTACGTTCTTCTCGGTGCGGCGGCCATCACGCTTGCGATCGGCGAGTATACAGACACCGTTATTATTCTCTCGGTTGTCTTTCTGAATGCAGTGATCGGCGTCATTCAGGAGTATAAGGCCGAAAAAGCGATCGAAGCCCTTCGGCAGATGTCGGCGCCCAAGTCCCTGGTCCGGCGTGACGGAGAAGTAAAGGAAATAAATTCCGGGAAAGTTGTGCCGGGGGATATCGTTGTGCTTGATGCCGGAAGATACATACCTGCCGATCTGCGTCTGATTGAAAGTGTCAACCTGCAGATCGAGGAATCGGCTCTGACTGGGGAGTCGGTTCCGTCCGGCAAGGATGCCGAAGCGATTTTTAAAGAGGGAAAAATATCCGCGGGCGATCAATCAAACATGGCGTTCATGTCAACACTGGTAACCTATGGCCGCGGCGAGGGCGTCGCGGTCGGCACCGGGATGAATACGGAAATTGGAAAAATAGCGAAAGTGCTGGAACAGGACCGGACAGATCCGACACCTTTGCAGCAGAAACTGGCCACTCTTGGAAGAATACTCGGTTATATCGCCGTCACCGTCTGTATGCTTATTTTTATCGTCTCTTTCTTTCAAAAAAGAGATCTTATTGAAATGCTCCTGACGGCGATCAGCCTGGCTGTAGCAGCTATTCCAGAGGGCCTTCCGGCAATCGTTGCCATTGTTCTGGCACTCGGTGTCACAAGAATGTCCCGCATCCATGCGATTGTTAAAAAGTTGCCTGCCGTTGAAACACTGGGTTCTGTGAGTATCATCTGTTCTGACAAAACGGGTACGCTGACTCAAAACAGGATGACTGTTCAGCATGTCTATACACATCAACATTTTGAGAATGTCCCTGCGGACGGGACGGCAACGGCTGATAGGAAAGACGAAAAGGAGCTGATCAAGTCTTTTGTCCTCTGCTGCGACGCGACCTTCGAAAATGGGGAAGGAACCGGGGATCCGACCGAAATTGCTCTTGTCGTACTCGGTGAAAAGTATCATATGCCGAAAAGAAAAATGGAAGCCGGGCATGAGCGTGTTGCCGAAAGACCGTTTGATTCCGACAGAAAACTGATGTCAACGCTCAACAGAGAAGGGCCGGAATACCGTGTGCATACGAAAGGAGCGATCGATAGCCTGCTGAAAACAGCCACACACGCGCTGATCGGCGGCAGGCCCGTCCCTCTGACGCAGGAAATCCGTCAGGGATATCTCGCTGCGGCTGAAAAAATGTCGCGGAGTGCTTTGCGTGTACTGGGTGCGGCCTGCAAGGATACGGACCGGATTCTTCCGCCCGAAGAAATGGAAAGTGACCTGACGGTTATCGGCCTGGCCGGCATGATCGATCCGCCCCGTCTCGAAGTCAGCGAGTCGATTCAACAAGCGAAACAGGCCGGCATCACACCTATCATGATTACCGGAGACCACCGGAATACGGCTGCCGCCATAGCGATGCAGCTTGGCATCGCTGCCACGCCTGATCAGAGCATCTCCGGGTATGAAATCGACAGGTTTTCCGAAGCCGCATTTTCCGATCGGATTGCTGATTACCGTGTTTTCGCCAGAGTGTCGCCGGAGCACAAAGTGCGGATTGTCAGAGCCTTTCAGTCACGCGGCCATATTGTATCGATGATCGGGGACGGCGTGAACGATGCACCGGCACTGAAAAGCGCAGATATCGGCGTTGCAATGGGCATCACGGGAACGGACGTTTCAAAGGGAGCCAGTGATATGATTCTGACCGACGACAACTTTACAACGATTGTCCGTGCAGTCGAAGAGGGACGAAACATTTACAGTAACATCAGGAAGGCGATCATTTTTCTGCTTGCCTGTAATCTGGGCGAAATAGTGACCATCTTTGCCTCCGTCGTTTTTTCCTGGCCTGTGCCGCTGCTGCCGACACAGATTCTCTGGATCAATCTGATTACGGATACCTTTCCGGCGATCGCGCTTGGTGTTGATCCGGGAGATAAAGACATCATGAAAAAACCGCCGAGAAATCCCGGGGAAGGCTTCTTTGCCGGCGGCATCGGTTTCCGGGCGATTTTGGGCGGAACTTTGATCGGCGCTCTGACGCTGGCCGCTTTTCTGTTCGGTCTGAATGAGCACGGCTACGGCCCGGGATCAAGGGATATTCCTGCCGGCGTAATGATTTATGCGGAAACGATGGCTTTTGTCGTTCTTGCCGTTTCCCAGCTTTTTTATTCGCTTGCCATGCGGAATACCACCCGCTCTATTTTCCGGATCGGCCTCTTTACTAATTTATATTTAACAGGAGCCATCGTCCTGGGAGCGGTTCTGCAGTTTGCCGTCATTGCCGTCCCGTTTCTCTCGAATGCCTTTCACGTTCACATGCTTTCCGCCCGTGACTGGATGATTGTTTTTCTGCTTGCGCTTGTTCCGCTTGCCGTAAGCGAGTGCATCAAGTTATTGGTCAGCAGCAGAGCCGGCCGGCCGGTATAAGGCAGAACATTTTCCCGCTTTTTACATGCAATTTTTCAGCTGGGTGTTGATGTGTATATTTGCCGGGTTAGCTGTCCCATGATCCGATTTCATCCGGTGCCCGGCCTTGAAACGTCTGTTTCATGTACGGCAAGCCGGCGTTTGCAGGTCAATCGTATGAAAATACAAATGTATAGGGGAGCGAGTATAAAAAAAGCAGTACTTTCAGCAACAGGCGCCAGGTAATCGGACCAACAATACCGTCCGGGTAAAGGCGGCAGCGCCGCTGGTAGGATTCCACGGCAGCTTTTGTTTTTGGTCCGTAAACGCCGTCGACCGGTATGCCGACAGCCTCCTGAATATAGCGGACCGGCCGGCCTTTACTGCCGAGCCGGATCAGCCTGCCGGGGTAACGCCGCGATCGGGATGAGAAAGCGCTGTTCTGATGTCCGTTTTGTTCGATTGTTTGCAGCGTACTGTGCAGATCAGCCTGAGATAACGGATAACCTGCTGCCCTATAGATCGTTTCCATCAGTTCGCTGATCGCACTTGCTTTATTCTCAGAAGATCTGCGGTAGTCCTTCTTCGGTGTCGGTTGTGATTTGAACGGTGAATCCCAAAACACACCGGGCCTGAGAATCCTGACCGAACCGTTTCCTGTCTCTGCCGTACCCGTGCCCCGGCCGAGAAGATAAATATGGGTCTTTTGAGAAAGCTTTCCTGAAGACCATGCGGACGTCTGATAGAAAAAATCAGCCTGTCCGGCAGAAGCCAGCAGTTCGATAATGTCATAGGATCCGGATACACCGACTGCATAATCCCGAATCATGCGCCTGACGGAAGAAAAGTAACTGATGACGGCAGCGTGATCCGCCGGGAGAGCGTCGTAATCCACCCTGAAGAAAATCGGCGAACCCGGAGGTTGTCCGGCTTCCGCCGCCAGGCGCACAGCGTTCTGGGCATCCTTCCCGCCCTGTTCTTCTGTGAAATAAGTGTGCCCGGCCGCATCAGTCTGCCAAATGCTGAAAAGTTTCAGCCCGGCTTTCCGGATGGCCAGTGATTCGGCCGCGCCAAGAGCCTTATCCGGATTATGCGGATGCAGGTATCGGCCCACAGCCTCGATTTTTTCCTGCTTCAATTGATTGATTGCAGCCTGGACAAGTCTGTGCGGTGAGTCTATCGCTGTCACTGAACGTCACTCCTTAGGTTTAAATGTATGTTATCGGCCATCGGCTGCGGCCGAATACCGAAAGTACTTTCTGAAAAAGGGTTCAACTGACCGGGTTCGGGGAGAATCGATGCTTGTCTTTTTTTGTCGGATTGATTGATAGAAGGCAGGACTCCTTCCTCGGGCGAATATAGGGGCATGGATCTGACAAATGGGAATGCTGCAAGGTGAGGCCGAAAAATAAAAATAGGGGATATTTCGCGGATCCGTTCGGAAGAAAAATCATAGAACGGTTAACTGATTCTCTGTATAGTAATATTTTCCCCTGACGATCTTAGTAAAACATATTTCATAAATTTGGTAAACTGATAATTTTCGCAATTTGTGAAAATTATATTACAAGTTTGGACATTTTTTCCAGATAGAATCGTTTCGCGGAAAAGGCCGGAGGATCACCCGTACAAATAGTCGAACCGTCGGTTGTCCCTTTTTTATGATTGCCGTCCGTTCATTTCGTTGGAACGGAATGCCAGCCTGTTATTGGATATTTGCGTCTCATTTTTGCCGGTTTCAGTGGCCGGAATAAATAATTCTATAGATTGTCCTTTTCTTCTCTAACTATTTTCTATACTATAGAGGTGTCAGTCATCTTAATCTTTACCGGCCGAAGAGAGGATGAATGAATTTGTGATCTTTTGAAACAAGATAACTGACTCTTTTCTTCAGAATGTGTAATATTATGTATAAAAAGGAGGAACTGATCATGGACAATAATCTGAAAGTGAAAATTTACGCGGACGGAGCCGTGCTGGACGATATGCTTTCCGCCTATCGGGCCGGTTTTGTTTCCGGTTTTACGACCAATCCGAGCCTGATGAAAAAGGCGGGCGTTCAGGATTATGTGGCCTTTGCCAAAGAAGTCGTTGAAAAGATTCCCGATCTGCCGCTGTCTTTTGAAGTGTTTGCCGACGACTTTGCGACGATGGAAAAAGAGGCGGAGAAAATCCACACTTTCGGTCCGAATGTCTTCATCAAGATTCCGATTACGAATACGAAGGGCGAATCGTCCGTGCCGCTGATCCGCAGGCTGGAAGACAAAGGCTATTCGCTGAATATCACGGCGATTCTGACGACGGAACAGGTCGAGGCGGCCGTCGAAGCACTCAATCCGGAGGTTGAGAACATCGTGTCCGTCTTTGCCGGCCGCATTGCCGATACGGGGCGCGATCCGATTCCATACATGAAAAAGTCTGTCGGGATCTGCCGGACGAAAAAGGGAGCGAATCTGCTCTGGGCCAGCTCGCGTGAACTGTTCAACGTCTATGAGGCGGACCGGCTCGGCGTCGACATCATCACCTGCACGCCGGCCATTATCGAAAAACTGAAGAAGGTCGGCAAACCGCTCGGACAGGTCTCGCTGGATACAGTCAAGGGGTTCAATAAAGATATCCGGGCGCTCGGCTATTCCATCCTGACGGACGCGGAAAAGAACGATCAGACCGGCCGGTAAAACGGATAAAACGGATCAGCTACGGAATGTGAACCCTGTTTTGCAGGACAAATGGTCATGATGGATGGACAGGCCGTTTGTCGGAAAGGGTCCATCCGACGACTGATGGACGACTGTTTAAAGGAGATGCAGATGTATGACCACACAGATTGAACAATTATCCATTGATACGATTCGCACGCTGTCGATCGACGCGATCGAGAAAGCGAATTCCGGCCATCCGGGGCTGCCGATGGGGGCGGCGCCGATGGCCTATACCCTTTGGGCGAAAGTGATGAACCATAACCCAGCCCATCCGGACTGGTTCAACCGCGACCGCTTCGTCCTGTCGGCAGGCCACGGCTCGATGCTGCTCTACAGCCTGCTGCACCTGTTCGGCTACGGGCTGCCGCTTGAGGAGCTGAAGCAGTTCCGCCAGTGGGGCAGCCGGACACCGGGCCATCCGGAATACGGACACACGGCCGGCGTGGAGGCGACGACCGGCCCGCTCGGGCAGGGGATCGCGATGGCCGTCGGGATGGCGATGGCCGAGGCGCATCTGGCAGCGACGTACAACCGGGACGGCTATGAGGTCATCAGCCACCGGACCTACGCGCTCTGCGGCGACGGCGACCTGATGGAAGGCGTCTCGTCCGAGGCGGCGTCGCTGGCCGGCCGGCTGAAGCTCGGCCGCCTGATCGTCCTCTATGACTCGAACCAGATATCGCTGGACGGGAAACTCAATATGTCGTTTACGGAGCACGTCCGTCCGCGCTTTGACGCCTACGGGTGGCAGACGCTGCTCGTCGAGGACGGCAATGAGGTGGAGGCAGTGAAACAGGCGCTCCATGCGGCAGTCGCCGAGGAGAACCGGCCGACGCTGATCGAGGTGCGGACGACGATCGGCTACGGGGCGCCGCACGTTGCCGGCACGAACCAGGTGCACGGCAGTCCGCTCGGAGCCGAAGAGGCGCAGGCGGCCAAAGAGGCGTACGGCTGGCACCATGAGCCGTTCTTTGTCCCGGAGGCCGTCCGGGCCCACTTCCAGACGCTGGCGGCCGCGGGGCAGCAGGAAGAGGCGGCCTGGAACGCCCGGCTGGCGGCGTATGCCCAGGTGTATCCGGCGCTCGCGGCGCAGCTGAAAGCGGCCATTGAAGGCCAGCTGGCCGCGGACTATGCCGAAAAGCTGCCGGCCTATGCGCCGGGAACGAAGCAGGCGACGCGGGCGTCCTCGGGCGAGGTAATCAACGGGATCGCCCGGACGGTGCCGGCGCTGTTCGGCGGCGCAGCCGATCTGGCGTCGTCGACGAAAACCGCGATCCGGGCCGGGGGCGATTTTCTGCCGGGTACGTATGCCGGGCGGAACATCTGGTTCGGCGT
>NZ_JARAJZ010000023.1 GCF_028765345.1 Sporolactobacillus sp. CQH2019 | reverse complement strand
ACAACAGAAGCACAGAATCAATAAATTTCAACATGGCACTAGTCAATCGCGAAGGAACAGGATAAACTAGAAGCACGATAACCCTTGGCGATTTTTCCTCTCTTTCTTGGCAGATAAGAGGATACCACAAAATCCCATTTAAGGGTTATCCTTTTGTATTATTTACACAGAACTTTTCACTCTCCAGTTATTTAATAAACTAATAAATTGAGTGATTTGGAAACATTAGCACAGTTTTTATGTTTTTTGAAATAAATAGGGGTATTTACCCATATTTTATGTAAGCTGATAGCTTACTAAAAAAGCAATAAAACATACTAACCATAGTGATGCGGAGAAGCACGACGGTACTCTCTGCACCCCTTTTATTCTATGGTGATAGTGAAGCATAAGGCCGCGGGATGCTTTGGCACTGGATGCCATAACTAAAACGAGCCGTTTCACCGGTTTTCACTGTAGTCTGTTCTAAGTATGTGGGACTCTAGAAGTCGTGTTTTGAAAATGAGAGGAGTGAAAGGTACGGTGAAAAGCTTCAAATCATACAAGAAGGAATTGGAATTGAAAAAGAGACTGTGTTTGGTATTGATGTCAGTGCGCAAATCTCGGAAGTGGCGGTGATCACCGATCGTATACTTGTTGTCACCAATGATGCCATCGGCTTTCAACAGCTGGTGTGTCGGCCCTTCAAAAATTGGTTCAGACGCCAATTATTATTTTTGAAACGGCCGGCGATTTCCGTCTGAGAGCCTTACTGGATGGCCACGGTTATCGTTATACTTACGCAACTGAATTCGCTCCTGGCAAAGATGCAGTTGGATCAGCTCCATCCAAAAAAAGGAGCCGAATAACGTTCGTCGGCTAGCCGGAACCGAAAGTTCAGCTGAGCCGGCCGCAGACAGACGTTCAGCACCGTTTTACGCCCAGTTGAAAGATCTCAACCACTTTTAGCAGCAGCTAACGGAGGATAACGTTCGAGCGGAAAATCAGCTTCACCGTGTTTTGTAGTTGACTTTTCCCGAATTGGAACGACTGAGCCACACCGAAACGCTCTATTATCACAGTGTTCATTGATTTGAATTCTCCATTTTGCACAATATTACCAGTAGAGTGAGAACAACCGCTTGCCAAAAGCACAATCAGCACAAAAAACAGAATATACCGCAAATTAATTGATTCCCCCCATTACTGGAATACATTCAAATTGGAAAAGGAAGTAAATTTCAGAAGAATAAGACTTCATATTACAACCTACTTTCATATAAAGAAGTATTCTAACTTTCTCCTTACTTTCTACATGAAAAAATGAAAATCCTTCTTCAAGTAACCTGACCGTTCAAATGAAAATATTCACAATTTCCTCACCCATAACGTTCTTCTATAAATGTGTCATTCGAGATAATGGCCCTTACATGAAGAAAGAGCACAATTCTTATTGCAGAATTGCGCCCTACTGCTGAAGACAATCTGGGAGCGCAAACATGATTATGAAATGGTTTGTAAAACTTTAGAAACCTCTTTTTCAATAACGGAATCATCTACGGTATCTAAATGTTCAGGCTTAAGCAATTGATATTGCTTCATTTTATAAAAATCCATAATCGCTTGTTTCAAGGTAACATCATATTGAATTGAAAATGAGGGTTCCATGAAACGTCGCAACACAGCGTCATCTTGAACCATAAACAACACCGCATTCAATTTGTTGAATATCTTCTGCTTCATCCCGGATTCAAAAAAGGTTTGTAAATTTTTCATTCGACTTTGTTGTGCAGCTGCAAGATCCTCAAAATGGTGCGGGTAAAATTCTTTGAGATCATTTAAGAACAAATCTGATATAAAAGTTACACATATCAACGATTGCAAAAACGTCATTTGAAAGCGTTCAACATAAGAGACGGAATCATCTTTTACAACGGTATCAGCCCCTTGCAAGTAATTAATATAATACATTACAACCCGTTGAATGATTTCATCTTTGGATGAAAAATGCTTATAAAGTGTCACTTTGCTGATATCCATATATTTTGCGATATCGTCTATTTTTAGTTGGCTGAATTTGTTTCTTCTTATAACAGGTTTTATTTTTTCAATATATTGATCGACGCTCACGGTTTTTCTCACGAAATGAAACCTCCTTTGACACTTATATTATACCGAAATCGCTTTGTTATCACAAACATATTTTACGTGGATTATTAGATTAACAATTTTAATTAAAATTGTTTACTTTGTTAATTTCATGCTGTATAATTTTTTTGTAGCTGAACATTCTGATAGGAAATATCCAAAGGAGGTAAGAATATGCGTGTTTTTGTTACAGGAGCGACAGGCTTCATCGGAACTGCGGTTGTCCGTGAACTCATCGAGGCAGGGCATCAGGTCGTCGGCCTTGCTCGTTCAGACAAATCTGCCGATACATTAAAGGTTGCAGGGGCCAAGGTGCACCGCGGTTCCCTCGACGATCTTGACAGCCTTCGCAGCGGTGCCTCTGCTGCGGACGGCGTCATTCATCTAGCGTTTAAGCACGACTTCTCAGAATTCGACAAGGCGGTCGCAGACGATCTACGTGCCGTCAAAACAATGGGGGAAGTGCTTGAGGGTACGGGCAAACCGTTCGTGATCACCTCAGGAACATTAATGCTCACATACGTACTCCCGCCAGGGCAAATCGGAACGGAAAAGGATGTAGTCGACAACTCAGTGCCCCGGGGTGAAGCGGAGAACGTGGTTATCTCGCTGGCTGAGCGCGGGGTACGGTCAGCGTTCCTCCGTCTCCCACCTTCTGTGCACGGCGAGACAAGAGCTGGTTTCGTCTCGAGTCTGATCGACATTGCTCGTGACAAAGGCTTCTCGGCGTACATCGGTGACGGATCCAACCGCTGGCCAGCTGTGCACTACCTCGATGCGGCGCGTCTGTTCCGGTTGGCGTTGGAAAACGCCCCAGCGGGATCTATACTACACGGGGTTGGCGAAGAGGGTGTACCAATCCGTGACATCGCCCAAATTATCGGTCGCCACCTGAACCTACCGGTGGTCAGTCTTTCCAAAGAAGAGGCAGCCGCCCACTTCGGCTTTTTCGGTGCCTTTGCGCCGACCGACAACCCAACGTCGAGTGCACTGACTCAGGAACGCTTGGGATGGCAGCCAGTGCATCCTAAGCTCATTCCAGACCTCGAAAAAGGACATTACTTCAGCAACTAAAGGTACAGAGGGCAGAAAAAAATCTGCCCATGGAATATTATAATATAGCGGGTCATGCGATACTCTCTGTGAATTGATAAGGAGAATGAACCACGACACAAAATTGAGGTAAGCAAGGTAACAAGTCCCAGTGATAAGCAGATCAGCGCGAACCCTCCTAACTCGGTTCCGTTGATCAAGCTATGAAACAATGCACGCTTCCTTCTACTTTAATGACTAACTGACCAACTTTACTTATATGTATTAGTCTTTAAATAACTAGTAGCACATTGTTTATGATTAATGAAATAAAGTAGGGGTATTTACCCACATATTTGCTTATGTTAATGACATGGGTATTCTCAAGCATTTTTTTCAGTGTTAAGGAGAATGTATTACGTAAATCACTTTATGCTAATTTGCCCGAAGTGATCACTTAAGGAAATGCGCGGTGGAAATTGTAAGCTTCCACCGCGCATTTTCGCCATATAATCAGTTATCGCAAAATCCCACAAGAAGGGCAGCCAAAGACGCTAAAGTACCCTGAATATTTGCTACAATTATCAAAAATAATAAACGTAACAAAATACCCGCGATCGCCAGTTGTTTCGCCGTTCTTTCTAGTTTCCGATGCACACCCGTCTTAATTCATGATCGCATAAAAATATCCGTAAAATTTCTCCATGTGGATAGGACCGTTATCCAATTTTTTGAGGGAGCTCGGGCGACTTGTATTATCAGAGTTCTTCCGGTATTTCCAGACTACTCGGGCTGCTCAGCGTCTTCTTCTCAATTCTATCATTTTCTGCTGTACTTGCTCTAGAGTGTGTTTTCAAACTACCAAAGATAAGTAATATCTGGTAATCTTTTCTTTATGAAGAGACGATACGAACTACGCGACGATCCATGGGAACACCTTAAACTTATTATGCCACCTGAACGTAAGCCGCAGGGAGGCCGACCGACGAAAGACAACCGACACATGCTAAATGCCATGCTTTGGGTTGTTCGATCGGGCGCTCCCTGGCGTGATTTACCGGACGATTATGGCCCCTGGCCATCCGTCTTCTATACGCGCTTTCGACGTTGGGAAAAAGCCGGCCTGTTTGACCCCATGCTGGAATGCCTTTCTGCTGATCCTGATGAAGAAAGCGTCATGATTGAGGCCTCTATCATCCGTGTGCACCAGCAGGGTGCGGGCGCAAAAGGGGGCAACACTTTCAGGCAATCAGGCACTCCAGAGGCGGACTGACGTCCAAAATTCACGCGGTGGCTGACGCGCTTGGCCATCCGCTCCTGTATCGGATCACTGCCGGGAACATCAATGACTGGGTGACGGGCTGCGAAATCCTCGACACTCTGGATCTTGAGGGCCAGCCGGTCATGGCGGACCGCGGTGACGACACGGATCGCATTTTAACCCTTCTGAAGGAAAACAAGCGCATTCAGTCATCCCTAGCCGCAAGTGCCGTACCGTTCAACGCCCGACTGATTGGTAGCTGTTTAAAGAACGTCACCTGGTGGAAAATCTGTTTAACAAGTTGAAACATAATCGCCGGTTGGCTACGCGCTACGATAAGTTAGTACGCACTTTCACCGCCTTTTTAAAGCTTGCTTCTGCCTTGATTTGGTTAGCCTAGGGTTTGAAAACACACTCTAGGGGGTAGAACATTTGTCCCCAATTCTTCCACTGCACAAACTTCAATTTAGAGTATGCAAAGTTTTACGTTCACCCCTTTGTTAAATAGGAAGGATAGCCCACATGCTAATCCATCCTGTTTTGATACAACCCTTTACTTTACAACATGGGTCGTATACGCATTCCGCCATCAACAAACAAATCAATGGCGGTACCCCCAAGTCATCCATCCGAAACAGTCAGTAACGAAATTCCCAAGTAATTTACATATAGTACCTTCCCATTTGAACAATGTTGGATTTCCCATCAATTATGTTAACCGTTTTAAGAAACGCTTCATCATGGGCTGAACGCGTACACCACCATCAACAAATAACTCGACGGCATTAATACCGAGATTATCGAGTAAAAAGAGTACCGTCTGTGCTACACCCTCTGTATGGGTGATTCGTTGTGTAGGTGTCTTTGCAACAGCCTTCTCTATGAAGTCCGGCGAGTTTTCCCATGCAGGCGTGTCGCCAACCAAACCAGGGTGGACAGAATTTACTCGAAAACGTGCGTTTTTCAGACATCAACTTGAAATTGATAGCGATCAGCCGTTGCGGGAGGTCTCTGGTTTAAGTCATGCCCAGAATGCCCAAGGGCTGGTCGGTCATGATGATCCCAGTGGCCCGTCAGAACGTCTGGACGACGAGAGGTTCTTCACGCTCTACTAAGCGATGCGTGACGTCCAGGCCGGGATCAACGAGGTCGTCGAACAGCCCGCCCTCCTGGCGCTCCTCCCGCCGGTCACCGGCGCCCACGTGGTCGATCTTCACTTTGCGTGACCTCGACACGGGCGTTTCGCCGGGTGGCGGGCACCTCACAGGGGACGCTCCGGCCGCTGCCGGCGACGGACCTAGCTGGCTCGTCCGGGAGCCTAAGCGCGTCGGGGTTGAGCCTCTCCAGCATGCGAGTCATGATCTCGCGCGCGGTTGCCTGCTGTCCGGGGTCGAGAGCGGCGAGTATGTCGTCGGTGACACAGCTGACGATCTCATCGGCGCGCGATGCCTCTTGCCTACCGCCGGGGGTCAGGCTGAGGCGCTTGATACGCTTGTCCGTCGTGGACGGGGCCGCCTGGACCAGGCCGCTTGAGATGAGGCCCTTGATGGCCGTCCCTATCGACTGGGGCGTTATCTTGGTGCGGCGCGCGATGTCAGCCACGGTGAGGTCCGGGCTGAGGCGGAGAATGATCAGCGCCAGGCTCTGTGCGCCGGACAGGCCCAGTCGGCGTACGTCGCGCTCCACGCGCGCTGCTACCGCCTGCGCAAGCTGCCATGCGAGGTAGGCGATCTGCTCGGTCGGGTTCTGTGTCATGAAACATTCCTCCAAAGATAACTTGCAAGTTTTATTCTAATTATGCTACAATGAGCCCGTCAGGTCAACTGGCCCGCACCAACCATCTCAGGAAAAGGAAGGTCATGCAGATCATGCAGAACAAAATCGCTCTGGAAGAGCACTACGAGATGTTCGTCGATACCACGGTAATGAACCTCCTGGCGGAAAGCGAGGGCTTCGACCCGGATTACCTCGCGGATGTCACACGCAGGGCGCAAGACATCGACATGCGGGTGGAGGAGATGGACCGCAACGGCATCGGCACGATGATCCTGTCGCCGTCGCCACCCGGTCCTGAAATGGTCACCGACGCCGGCCGGTCCGTGGATCTGGCCCGCAGGATGAACGACCACGCCGCGAACCTCGTCGCCAAGTACCCGGCCCGGCTGCGGGCGTTCGCCGCCGTCCCGCTACAGGATCCGGAGAAGGGCGCTGACGAACTCGAACGGGCTGTCCGGGACCTGGGCTTCGTCGGTGCCCTGATTAACGGCTTCAGCAACATCGGGGACGAGGACACCGCGCTGTACCTCGACGAACCGCAAGTGGAACCGTTCTGGGCGCGCGTGGAACAGCTCGGCGTCCCGGTCTACCTGCATCCCCGGCCGCCGCTGCCGAGCATGCGGCGGGCCTACCAGGGCTACCAGGGCCTGAACGGCTCGGCGTGGGGTTTCAATGTCGAAACCGCTACCCACGCGCTGCGGCTGATGCTGTCCGGCCTGTTCGACCGTCATCCCGGCATTAACGTCATCATCGGGCACATGGGCGAGATGCTCCCGTTCCAGCTGCCCCGGGTAGACCACCGGCTGCGGCACCTGCGTCCCGGCACCCACGGCAACCACCAGAAGCTCCTGACGGAATACCTGCGGACCAACTTCTACATCACCACCGCCGGCGTGTTTCAGACCTCGACCCTGCTGAACGCGCTGCAGGAGGTCGGCACCGACCGCGTGCTGTTCTCGGTGGATACCCCGTGGGAATCGGCGGACGAGACCTGCCCGTGGTTCGATACCTGCCCTATCAGCGAAAACGACCGGTGGAAAATCGGCAGGACCAATGCCGAACAACTCTTCGGTTTCAAGCATGTTAAGTCCCACGGTGAATGACCCCGGATTTCTCACAATAGATGGTCGCGTACGATCCGTAAAACACTCGAGTTTCGGAAGAAACCCGAGTGGCAGAAACGGAAGCCTAGGCGACACCCAACTGGCCGCGTTGGCGGGCCAGCGCGCATCGGATTGCAACGTGCGTCGGCGAGTCATCTTACCACGCCGCATAGGGGTACAGCCGACATAAAATAAGATAAGGCCACTTGTTGGATATTTATTCCAACAAGTGGCCTATTTTTACATGTATCTCGGCTGTACCCGTAATTTGATACAAAGAGTGCTTCAATACAAAAAAACCCCTGTTTTCACGCTCAGAGACTTTTTTACGTATAGCATCAAGGGTTTTTAATATGCCTTGTGCAAAATTTGTGTAAAAAAATACTGAGTAGAAAAAATAGATGCAGAGAAAAGACCCGTGCAAAGGTATTATGGGAGAGAATCCCGTTCGGCACTCAAGAAAGCTTTCGAACCATTCTTTGCGGGCATACCTGAATTCTTCCATATCGGTAAATGAATCGATCGCACAAATAGTTGCGGTCAACGCAATGTTTAAGATATCAATCAGGTTATGACGTAAATGATTCCCGCTACGCGGATCAGGAATGTCAGAAAGATGGTCAATCAAATGTTTTGTCATGGGCGCAGGTCTCCTATTACGGCCTTTTCTTCACATTTTACCGTTTTTTGGAAGAATATCCCTCACTTTTTAAATGCGTAAGCCATGACAGTCGGGTATATAAAGGTACGGTCGTAGTCCCGCATGGTGCAGCCTTTTCCCCTACAGACAGTCATCGATTGGGACCAGCCAATGACCACAACAATTTTATAGCTAATGATTTAAAAATCAATAGCACTGTCTTTATGATTATTGAAATAAAGTAGAGTATTTACCCATATTTGCAAAATTGATTGCATCATTTTTCTTGCACGGTTGCCTGATCACCGCGGAGGGCACCGCTTGTAGCATTTTCAATGGAAATTCGATCATTCCTATGATACACTCACTCATGCAGCATAAACATAACAGACTATTCACAATCAGTGAAGCAGTGTTATCTCAAAAGTGGTGAAATGATGTCAAATTCTATAATTACAGAAAGAGCGCTCGCCGAATCGTTAAAAAAACTGATGCAGCGCTATCCTGTCAATAAAATCCATGTCCAGATGATCACGGACGACTGCAAACTGACGCGACATACCTTTTATAACCATTTCCAGGATATTTACGAATTGCTTGGTTGGATCTATGACCACGAAGTGATCGAGGATCTTGAAAAATGCTGTAACCTGGCCCACTGGAAAGATGGAATTCTTTTAGTGCTGCAATACACGGTCGAAAACCGCAAAATCTGTCTGAACACTTTTCATTCCCTGGGCCGAGACCATCTGGAGTCCTTTGTATATCATGTGTTTAACCACGTGCTGGCTGGGATTATTGCGGACATTACGCAAAATATCCATGTGGACGAGAAGTCAAAAAAGGATGCCGCAGATTTTTACGCCAATGCGATTATGGGAATTTTTATAGCCTGGTTGAAACAAAATTTGAAAAGGGAGCCGACTGTGATCGCGGACTGGGTTGATAAAATGGTGAAAGGAAACCTTGTTCGTCTGATGAACCAATGCGCGAAGTCGTAAATCATTAAAAATTGCACATTATAAGGTATCTGTACATTTTTTGCACAGATACCTTTTCTGTTCATTGAAAAGGCTTCATAAAAGAATTATCTTGAAATCGTAAGATATAGAAAGGTGGTACAAGTCATGAACAACTATCAAAGGATCAATCCAAAGGCCCCTGAAAATATTGAGAAAAGAAAGGCTTATCTGATCGGTGGCGGTATCGGAAGCCTGTCGGCTGCAGCTTTTTTGATTCGAGACGCTCATATGCCGGGCAAGAACATCCATATTCTTGAGCAACTTGATGTTGCAGGCGGATCCATGGACGGTGCCGGAACTGCGGAAACCGGGTATACCGCGCGTGGTGGGCGCGAAATCGAAGCGCATTTCGAGTGCTTTATGGATCTGTTCGGCTCTATCCCGTCAATCAAAGATCCCGACAGGAGCGTACTGGATGAATTCCATGAGCTGAATCTGGAAGAACCGATCGAATCTCATTGCCGGATTGTCAGCCATCAGGGACAGAAAGAGGATTTCTCAAACCTTGGCCTTTCCAGGGAAAATGCAATGGAACTGGCAAGGCTGCACCTATTGACTGAGGAAAAACTGGGCGACACCACGATTGAACAATATTTCAGCCCCAGCTTTTTTGAAACGAATTTTTGGTTCTTCTGGGCGACCATGTTCGCCTTTGAAAAATGGCATAGTGTCGTCGAGGTCAAACGATATGAAGAGCGATTCATGCACCTCATCGGCGGCTTGAACCGCCTGAAAGGAATCCTGCATACAGAATATAATCAGTACGATTCTCTTATTCTGCCTCTGATCATCTGGCTGAAAAGCAACGGTGTGAACGTTGAGCTTGATTGCAGTGTCATAGACATTGATTTCAATTTTTCGAATAACGAAAAAATGGCTACCGCTATCCACTATAACAGCAGCGGCAAACCCGGAACAATCAGCGTAAAAAGGGATGACCTGGTACTGTTTACAAACGGTTCTATGACGCAGAATACCACAAGGGGTGACATTGATCACCCGGCTATATTGAATCGCTCTGAGGATAAAGGCTGTTTCTCTGTCTGGGGAAAAATTGCAAAGAAATCTCCCGATTTTGGACATCCGGAAAAATTCTGTACCGATATAGATAAAACCAAATGGTTGTCTTTCACCATTACTCTCAAGGATGACGATATCGTGTTTCCCCATCTGTTGACGCTCACGGGCGACAAACCAGGAATGGGCGGCCTTGTTACTATCAAGGACTCCAACTGGTTTATGAGCTGGGTTGTTCCTAAGGACCCTCATTTTATCAATCAGCCAGAAAACGTCAAAGTCCTTTGGGCTTACGCGCTGAATTTGGATGTTGAGGGAAATTATGTCCATAAGACGATGTCCGACTGCACAGGCCGTGAAATGTTTGAGGAGCTCTTGTACCACATGGGACTCAAAGATAAAATTCCTGAAATTCTGTCCCACACAGTCAATGTTATCCCGAGTATGATGCCCTATATCACCTCGCAATTCATGCCTCGTGTCGCCGGTGATCGGCCGAATGTCGTACCCGCCGGAAGCAAAAACTTTGGCTTCATCGGGCAATACGCTGAGATCCCGCACGACTGTGTGTTCACCGTGGAATATTCCGTTCGCGGAGCCATGATGGCGGTCTATAAGCTGATGGGGCTTGAGAAAGAGATTGACCCTGTATATCCGAGCCAGTATGACGTACGGGTCCTGATGAACGCAGCGAAGACCTGCCTAGGCTTAGACAAGGTTCCGCTACAGGATGTATCGCTCGGCCAGCTGCTAAAAGACACAGAGCTTGCGGATCTGTTGATGTCGTGACCCTTATTGGTTCGATGTTTTAATACAATACCGCTCATGCTTTCCCTTGTGAATTCTTGATTTTATCAGGTTTTTTCAACAGACTGCCTGTACCGGAAAAAGAAGCCGTCTCAACAAAAACCTCTTAAATCGAGAAGAAGGAAATCAATGATTTCCTTCTTTCTATAACAGAATACGCACGGTTCGTATACAACGGTTCCTTAATTGACATGCAGGCGCTCATACCGCTGGAGTCAGTCTTTCTGGCCCTCAGTGGATGAGCGTTTTGCCTGGAACAGCCCAGTGCATCGTTTCGCTCTGAGAACGGACAGTAAACCCTTTTGGCTTGTCGACAATTTTAGTGCTTCCGCCATGGTTCAAGCCAAATCAGCAAGCAGTAGCGTGTAAATTAGCTGGCGGAAAAGATGATTCTGCCATTAGAGAAAAACGAAAATAGTAAAATATGGAATCAAACATTGGATGCGTATGTCCCGAAGAACGTCACAAAGATTTACTCCTCAGAGCTGAGCCTATGACGGCCTGATTCACTTTTTGGGCACGTGCGGAAAAGTTCCCGCTCTCAGTTTTCGAATTAATGGCAGGTAGTATTTCCGAACCTGGCTTTCCAGCTAAAATAAAAAGCTGCTGCAAGTCAAATTATAATCTTTTGTGGATTATAATCAGCTATTTAAGGCAGCTGGTAGAAACGCTCAACTATTTCATGAGTTTATATAAACCTATTAAAAAACAGCACATTCTCGAATAAATACCTACCCATAAATTTTAATTACTATCCAATCACTGATGACAAAGTTAACAAAATCAATGTAATGAATGCTGGAAATCCCTGCTTCCATAATATGGATTTTGGAGAAGTCAATGATCCATATATGGCTGCAATCACGATACAGATTACAAAAAACATAACAAGCGGGAATTGTGCTGCTCTAGGGGCAAAAAACATCCCCCAAATGATTCCTACAGCCAGGAAACCATTATATAAGCCTTGATTTTTAAATAGTGTTTTTACCCGATAGTCTTGTAGAAAATCTCGATCTAATGCAAATGTTCGCTGAGCCACCTCACTCGAAGAATAGAACATTTCAAGACTCATGATAAATAAATGCTCTAGGGCGACTACAAAAGCGATAATATAAGCTATTGTTGTAAGCATATCTTTCCCTTTCTTAATTTACTTTTTAGCGGGGCTACCCATTACTTGATCAACTTGATTCCATGAAACAACGCGTTCTATTGGAAGTCGCACACTTTCATGGGCTGGCTTCGATGCCTTGCCGATAGAAGTAAACATAATCGGTGCGTAGCGTTCAACGTCTATACCCAATGTCTCCATGACTTCTTTACGTTTGATCGGCGCGTACTGAAGCACCACACGCAGCCACTGTTGGTGCAGATCGGCCAAAGACCAGGCCGAGGAACGGAAAAAATGAATCAGGGACTCATAACCGTTTGGATTTAACGCTAAATCACGGATCACGGAGGTGACCCCGAGACAGTCGGAACGAATCATCAGACCGATGATGATTACAACAAACCACTTAAACTGGGCGAATCTATGGAAACAGGAACGGAACAACAGAAGCACAGAATCAATAAATTTCAACATGGCACTAGTCAATCGCGAAGGAACAGGATAAACTAGAAGCACGATAACCCTTGGCGATTTTTCCTCTCTTTCTTGGCAGATAAAAGGATACCATAAAATCCCATTTAAGGGTTATCCTTTTGTATTATTTACACAGAACTTTTCACTCTCCAGTAATAATAAAAATGAAATACCAAAACTAAAACCATAGATTATAGTCAATGTATGATTTTTTACAAACCCAAACATTAATACATTCCATATACTATTTATTACTATAGCAACCAAGATTGTTCCAATAAATCTATCAAAATCATTTTGGCTCGCTGTCGCAAAAATAACATTTAAATCATCTTTATTAACCAAATAAAAAATATATTTTGCAGAACCTATAAAGGCCATGATGATCGCAACAGCACTGGCATAGTGTGCTATATTATTTAAAATATCAGCCATAAGAAATTATTCCCTCCTATATTCCTCCTCTTTTATTTTGTTTATCGGCTATTTCTTTATTTTTTATATGTACACCCGGCGCGAAGCACATGCCTGGGTGGAAAAACATTATCCATGAAAAAAGATAATTACAAATGTTAATAGCGAGCACTCATGATAATGATAGACAGTTTAGGAATTTTCAAATCAAAGCGTACAATAAGCCCAAGCATTCTAAGCATTTCCACTTCCTTATAGTGCCGAACCAAGACATGATCGACGGTTTTTTGCAGCTGCCGCCCGGCATGGCAGTCCTGCTTCATCCACATGGAACTCTCGGTTCAGCTGTGCTTCAAATTGATCAATATCCATCAAAACTCTTCTCCCTCCATTACATTCCGGTAACATTCCGGTTGCGGTGAATCTTCTTCAATCGCTTCAACACTTGCAGCGGAAATTTCTTCAGGCTTTGAAGTCTGGTCAAATTCCAGAAGAAGGACGTATCATTCGATAAAATGCTGATATATCAATGTTTTTATTAATACGTGTGCAAAATCAGTACAAAAAAATAGATTAATTACTGAGTAGAAAATAGTGTGCAAAAATGGTAGGCCATTCTTGCACTTCTACGCTAAGGCAGCATGTTTCAAGAATACGGATCATTCAACGAAAGAAGAACCACACCATTCATGAATATGAATTAACAGACTTTTGTCAAACTGCATTTCAGCTAATTCAAGTTCATAAACAAATTGCTGTGAGTAATTGTTGCCATATTAATTTTTCTCTTAACTCGGTTCCATTCTACAAGTACTTGGATTTTCCTCAACAACTGCTTGCAGGGTCGGCTGCCATAGAAAATGCCCGCTACTCCATTCAATATAATGCATTTTGACTGTCAGCAGCGGCTTCAGCCAACAGATGTTTTTCTTTTCCCGAAAATTAACAAAGAGGGTATGCTCGTCTCCCAAGCGAACAGCCCGTTCTGCAAAAAGCTGCCATTCCCTTGCAGTCAACTTTCCAGGTCCGCAGTGACCAATATAGATCAGTTGATCGTTCGTGTTATAAAGACCCAGCAGAATTGAATGGACGCTGCCCTCTCGATAAGAGAGACCCCCCAACGACCGTAACAACATCTTTATAATTTTTTATCTTTCGCCAGTTCGCATTTTGATGCCCGATCCAATAGGAACTGTCGATTTTTTTCGCGACAATTCCCTCCATATCCAATTGTCGAATCTTGTTGAACAGTTCACGACCCTTGGCGTAATTAGGAGTCAGCTGTATATTCTCTGATGGAGTGAGCATGTCTCTAAGTATATCCAAACGACTTTTTAAAGGAAGGTCAGTCACCCAATTCCCGTTGTAGTAAAGAAGATCAAAGACCCTGTAGTAGACCGGTACGTTCTCCTTAGTTAAACTTATCCGATTCGCTTTGCGAATACTATCCCGTTTCATGATTTCATGAAATGAGGGCCGCCCTTCTTGATTGAGCGTAATGGCTTCTCCGTCCAGAATAAATGATTGAGCTCGAACAAGGTTTCTACTATTGACTATTTCAGGAAAAGTCGCCGTTCTTTCATTTTTCCGTTGATTGAACAGGCGTACATCCTTCTCATTGTTATACCATTTCTCCTAATACACTCATTTCTCAAGAATAAGATTACGTATTCTCGAGTTTTGAATTCCGTCACAATTTTCGCTAGATAAAAAAGGATCGGATCCAATTCTGTCGAATTATAGTTTTGTAGTTCTTTTTTATCAGCTGAATCGTTTCAAGGAGGTGGTCGTTCTTTTCTTCGATTTTCTTCCGTTTTCCTCTCGTTTGGCCCTCTTTTTCCGTTTCCATTGCTTCTCTCATGTCTCACTGCCGTTGTTTTTATCTGTTCACTTCCGCTTTTTCACCCGCTTTTTGACCCCACTTCAAAGGAGTTCTTCGCATGCTTAAAACTTTCCGTAAACTCGTTTATGCTTCAGAACGTGCCTTTACTCTGATTGAAATGATGATCGTGCTAATGATCATATCGATTCTTCTGCTGATCGCCGTGCCGAATATGATGAAATCTCATCAGGTTGTTAGGGACAAGAGCGGCGAAGCCACCGTCAAGCTGGTGCAGAGCCAGGTTGCGGCCTATCAGATGGAGAAGGGAACGCTGCCGGCGGATCTTCAGGTACTCGTCGACGAGGGCTATGTGGACAGCATTGAGACTCCGGACGGCGGAACTCTGACCATGGATGCGGAGGGAAAGGTCAGTGCGCCGTAACAGCCTTCTTCGTCCGGAATGCGGGTTCACTGTTCTCGAGCTGCTCATTGTTGTTTCGATCGCCTGCATCCTTGCACCTGTCTCATTTCTAACGTTCTCCCGTTTATCGGACGCACAGTCGATGAGGCAGTTTGTCGAGGATGTCAGGGACACGATCAGTGAAGCGCAAATGGAAGCGATCGCGGAGTCGACGCCGATCACTATCATCTTTAATACGGATCAGCACTTTTTTCTGGTGTCCAAACGGAATGAGACCCTTAAAAAGGCAATGGATCCAAGAATCCGGTTGTACAGCAATGTCAACAAAAGTTATATTCTGATCAGCCGGATCGGAAGTTTCTCACAGCCGGGTACTTATACTTTTACGATGAATACAATTCGGTACAATCTTGTTTTGCTTTTAGGACAGGGGCGATTTTACATTGACAAGGCGAAATGGTGAGCGGGGAATTTTCCTTTCTGAGGCCGTTATTTCCGTCTTTATCCTAACCACGGTTATGCTTCTCGCTTTCCCGGTGCTCATCCACACTTATTCCGAACGACGTATCCTGCAGCAGAAGCAGGAAGCCATCGATGTTCTGCGCGATCAGCTGACCGCGTGGGAAAGCGGAAATCCAGCCGCCGCGGACTCCGGCGGAACACGCACCGAATTCAGATTGCACTGGGACCGAAAAACGGAGCATGAGTCGAAGCTGCGTGTCTCCTGGTCATACGGGGGACGGACCCATGAGTTAAGCAGCGAGGCAAGAAAATGAAAAATCAGGATGGATTTACGCTGCTGTCGATGATGCTCGCACTCAGCGTTCTGGCTGTTGCTTTATTCCTTGCCGTCTCAGTCCTTTCCGGCATGGCAAAACGATTTGAAGATCAGGCCGGCAGTTTTCGTAAAGACGTCAGGCTTTTCTTCTCCCAGACTTCCAGGGAACTTCATTTATCGCAGACGGTCGGCTGCTCGTCGGATCACCGGCAGCTTATTTTGAATAAGAATTCTGAACAGGTTGTTTACCAGCCGGATGATCCTCAGAGGATCATCCGGCGCGTCGGCGGCCAGGGCTATGAGATTGTCCTGCAGCATGTGAAGAACGTTCAGTTTCAATGCAGCGGCACGCTCGTTTCGATTAAAGTGACCGACACTCTGGACAGGTCCTATTCCTGGAGTGACCGGCTTTATATCGAAAAAGGAGGCTGACATGTCTGAAAACAACCATCAGAAGGGATTCATGCTCCCGCTGGCGATGATTCTGGCGCTGATCCTGACTGCGTTTGTTCTGCACGCCGTGCTCCTTCTGGACAGCGACCGGAACTTCTTTCAGGCATCTTATGCCGCTTTTCAGCTGCAGCAGCTTCGTGAATGCGCCCTGGCCGATATCGACGAACAAATTCAGAAAAAAACATTGCCGGAAAAAGGGTCTTTCGTATATGATAAAGGGACAATAAACTTTAGAACGAATCAAGTCGGAGACCACCTTGAAATCCTGTTTACCATCATTTCAGCTCAAGGCAAAGAAACCGATCAAATCGTTTACAGCCTGTCCAGCGGTCGCCCTGTTGGCTGGCTTGAAAGGACAGACCCATGATCTACATTACCGGATTTATGGGCGCGGGAAAAACAACCATCGGTGCCGCGCTTAGCAAAAAACTGAATGTTGCTGTTTATGATACGGATCTGATGGTGGAAAGAGAGCAGAACAAATCCGTTCAGGAGATATTCCGCGATGAAGGAGAAGCTTTCTTCAGAACATGCGAAACCCGCGTTCTGGAAAAACTGGCCGTGCAGCAAGAGAACACCGCCGCCGTTGTGACGACCGGCGGCGGAATTGTGATGAATCCGGCCAACCGGACACTCATGAAATCCAATGGTTCAATCATCTTTCTCTATTGCGACATCCATACCATCAGAAAGCGGCTCATTAATGACAAAACCCGGCCCCTCGTCCAAAAGTATCAGGGCCCGGAACTGGAAGCTCTTTACAAAAAAAGAATGGCTGCTTATTTAGATGCGACCCATGTCATCCATGTCACGGCCAAATCCGTAGAAGCGATTGCAGTTGAAATCCTTTCACTGATGTATCAAACAGCTCCCGAATGGGTATCCTGATTGATAATCAGATCAATCGAAGGGATTCCTGCATATGAAGTCGGATGAATATGTGAAGTTCCTGACAGAACAGTTTGTCCGCTACATGGAAACTCCGCGGGCAGAGCGGAAGCGGGCAAAAATGGAACAGAGGGCCCTGCGCCCGCCTTTGCGCAATCAGCTTTTCGGACAAATACCGAATGCCGTCGAGAGCTATGTCTTACAGTTTAAAGATTTTTTCGGCAAAATAAATAAAAAGTCGCGCTAGAATCCCCTCCGGCCGGCAGATACACTCACTTTATCTGCTTAAACCAAAGGGGATCCTTTTCTTCAAGGCGTCTCTTGTTTTTCGACCTGATAAATACGATATGAAAGAACATCTTTATAGGTCAGCATGATCTGCAGGTGGGAAAGCCAGACATCGAGGGCCTCCTCGTCGATTTCTTCCGTCAGCCGGTAGGACGGCAGTTCGACTGCAGCCGCTTTCTGCGAAAAGTCACTGTCTTTCCGCGCCTTTATATCGGAAAATCCCGCCCTTTCCCAGATCTTCTTCCAATCGTCTTCCGTCAGCAGTCCCGCGACACCGTACAGGGATTGAATCATTTTCCTTTCCGGGAGCGAGAGCCGCTCTTCAATGGTCATTTCAATAGCAATCAGCTTGCCGCCCGGCCTGAGAACGCGGAAATACTCCCGGGCTGATTGAGCCATCCGAGTGAATGCAGTGACCGATTCCGAAAGCACCCAGTCGAACGTTTCATCACCGAAGGGCAGCTGCTCCGCCGATCCCGCGACAACCCGAAAGGGCGCTGAGGCTGCGGAGGACCGTTTTTGAGCCAGTTCGACCATTTTCGGATGAATATCGAGGCCGGTCACTTCGGCTCCTGTGTTTTCCGCAAGAAAGGCTGTTGTGGCGCCCGTTCCGCAGCCGGCATCCAAGATCCTGTCTCCCGCTTTTATCGATGCTTCGCTTATAATTGCTTCCGTTAACTGCCGCCCGCCCGGATGTGCGCTGTCAATCGCCAGTTTCGCCAGAAAATCAATGTATCGATGGTTGTTCAAAGCAACCTCCCCTTTTGTCTTTCATCACGCCCATTGTATGAAAGAAGGAAGCATGCCGTGAATAACCGCCCCGGATCAGATCAGAAAAGGATTCGTTTCGGCTTCTTTTCCGATGGTTGTCGAGAATCCGTGCCCCGGTAAGACGACGGTTTTCTCCGGAAGAGTCAGCAGTTTTTCTCTGATAGAGTTTAAGAGCTGTGGACCGTCGGCTCCGTATCCGTCAGACCGGCCGATACTCCCGCTGAAAAGAGCGTCTCCGCAAAATACGGCCTGATCATGGGCGAAGTAAAAAGAAACGCCGCCCGGAGAGTGGCCCGGAGTTTCAAGCACGTCAAACGAAAAGGGGCCGATCGTCAATTCTGTTTCCCCATTAATCAGTTTTTCCGCCGGTCTTGTACGGACCTCCTTCGACATCGAAAAAAAGGCCGAGCCGTTCTTTCTCGGATCATCCGGCCAGTCCGACTCGTTTTTATGCAGATAGGCGGGGATATGCCAGCGATCGCGTGCCGAATCAAGCGCCCCGATATGATCAAAGTGAGCATGTGTCAGTAAGATAGCCAGCGGAGAAAGTTCCTTATTTTTCACAACGGCGAGTATCTTTTCAAGCTCGCTCCCCGGATCAATGATCAAAGCCTCTTTCGTCTTTTCGTCTTCAAGGATATAGCAATTAGCCTGAATCGGGCCTACCGGACATACTGTCCACTTCATCAAATCACCCCATTTGCATGAATTTATTCCGCCGGGCATCAAAGACCGTCACGGAAGGAACCCGGCCGTACGGCGAAGCGCATCAATGACAGTCCGCCGCTCCGTTATAAGGCCCCGGTGCGCCTATTCAGACAGTCCGTATCCGGCCGATCTTTGTCTTGGCAAGCCAGGCGCCGCCGATCACACCGGCGTCGTTCCCAAGCCTGGCAACATCAATTGTACAGGATTCAAAGGCTCTGGGGAGTGAAAACTTTTTAAAATATTTCGTCAGCGGCAGGAGCAGCGTATTTCCCGCATGAGAAACACCGCCTCCAATAATGATTTTTTCAGGATTGACCACCATTGAGATCGCTCCAAGTGTGTAGCCGAGATAATAGGCCGCTTTTTCGGCAACAACCAAAGACAGCGGATCTTTCTTCTCCGCACAGTCGAATACATCTTCGGCGCTGATGTCTCCCTTATCTTCAAAGATATCCCGCAGGATGCTGTCCGAGTCGTTATAATCGAGGGCTTCAAGCGCGAGCCGGCGAATGCCCGTAGCCGATGAAACCGTTTCAAGACAGCCGCTTTTTCCGCAGTTGCAGGGTGCACCATTTTTCGGAAGCACCGTGATATGGCCGATCTCCCCGGCCATGCCGCTGACCCCGTGCAGGATTTCTCCGTCGCAGATAATGCCGCCTCCCACTCCCGTACCGAGCGTAATACAGACAATGTTCCGGGCACCCTGTCCGGCACCGAGCCACATCTCGCCGAGCGCGGCCAGATTGGCATCATTTTCAATAATTGCAGGCATTCCGGTCAGCTTTTCCAGTTCGTCTTTCAGAGGATAGTTCTCCCAGCCGATGTTGACCGCTTTATACACGAAACCCGTGGCCATATCAATGAATCCGGGAGCCCCCATGCCGATGCCGCTGATTTCCGAGCGGTCGATCTGAAGCTGACCAAGTTTCCTGACAATACTTGCGCCGATATCCGAAGCTATATGGCTTCCGTTGTCTATCGTATTGGTAGCGATTGCCCACTTGTCAATCATCTTTCCCGATTCATCAATCAAGGCCATTTTCGTCGTCGTTCCGCCCAGATCCACACCGACATGCATCAATTCAGACATGACATACACCCACCTTATGGATTATCTCTGTTCTTTTATTCTCTCGTAAAAACCGTAAAATGCCAATGGACAATCGCTAACGTTTACATGAAAAATGACCGCAGCAAACACGGAGGCCTTTTCGCGGATTTTACACCGCGGCCTCCCGTGCCTGAATCATGAATCGGCGTGTCGGTGAATAAGCTGTCTTAAGCAGCCTTGTCCCGGAGGTACGTCCGATGCGAAAAAAAAGAATGTTTATCATTTTGCTTGCAGCATGCACCGCTTGCGTTCTGTCTTTCGTTTATCCGTTCATTTTTTCAGTCCGCCCCAGCATTACCTTCTTTCCTGAGGGCGGAAGCGTTCATTATCAAACGGCAGCGACCGGGCTTGAACTCATTCCGGAAGCCGCCGCAATCAACTGGACCGTTGAGTCGGCAGTCGATCACCGGGCTTATCTCATGCAGGATTTTTCTTTATTATATAAAAACAACCGTCTGATCGCCATGATTAATCACTGGGCAAGAAATGAAACCGGGCTGCGGCAAGAGAAACGGCTTCAGGCATCGCCGGGCTTCTATCAAGGCCTTTCGATTCATGAAGCAGAAGTGCATTCCGGCAATCATATCTATGGAAAAGCCGAACTGTCGCAAGATCAATTATTTGTCGGCCGGAGCCGCACACATTTTGTATCTTTTAAAACAGCCGCCGCAAAAAGGGAAAAGGAGCTCAGTGCCCGCTACAAAAATCAGATCGCTCTTGCGCGCGCAGAACTGCTGCGCAGAGCCGCGGATAAATACGGATTCAATCCGGCAGTCTACCGGATTTTTCCGCTTTCCGAACTCACTCCCGCTTCAGTCGGGACACTTTTCCCGTTCAGTCCGGATAAAGCCCGGCGTATCACCGTCCAATTATGGGAAGGCATTTATAAGACTTTTCTTCAGGGTTTCGAAACATCGCCGGGCCGGTTCGAACCGGCTGCGGGCAGCAGCATGCCTCTCCTGCTGATTGCCGGAGACCATCTGCTCATTGTCATTGAGACTTCCCGCGGCGATATTGTTCTTCTGAAGCAGGTTTTTAACTGATGAGTTCTCTCAAAAAAAACGCCGCCGCCTGCGCACGCCTCGTGTCCGGGCCATTCCCCTCAGAAGATAGCTGCTGCCGAGAAACACGGCGGCCAGTTCAAGAATGCCCCAGCGCCTTCTGTAGAGGTAATAAATCACCGCCGTTAAAAGAAAAGCCTGTACTTTCCACGGTCTTCGCATGAAAAAACGCTCCTTGTCAAGAGATAATGCGTTTAGTCTGACTCATCATCCTTATTTTCATGCACCACCCGATCCTTCACACGGATACATTCATTTTCAGTGATCAGCATGTCCACCCTTTGATCATGGCCTTCTTCGGGCAGACGGTCAAACAGCTGGATTTCGAGCAAAAGCGAGACTGTCTCTCCGGAAAAATTTTGTAAGAAGCGATCATAGTAGCCGCCTCCGTAGCCGATGCGATATCCTCTCCGGTCAAAAACAACGCCCGGAACAATCACCAAATCCAAACTTTTTTTGTCCATTTTTATCGCTTTTCCCGGTTCCGGTTCCATCAGTCCGAAATAACCGATCTTTAGCTGATCGAATGATTCCAGTCTGTAAAAAGTCAGCTGTTTCGCGGACGGTTCACACTTGGGCACCGCCACACACTTCTTTTGCGACCAGGCCTTCAGGATGATCGCCTTTGTCTCGATCTCGCGGCCAACGGAAAGGGTCACTGCAACGGTCTTCGCCCGGCGCCACGGCCGGCAGGCAAACAGCCGTTCTCCGACTTCCAGACATTTTTCATGAAAAAGCCGCTCGTCGATCTTCTGCAAACTATGGAGTACCTGACGGCGCAGTTCTTTTTTTGTCACTTTCATTCGGTCCCTCCAAAAATGAAGCCGCAAAGAACCTTCTCAGGTTTTTGCGGCTCCATCTCCCGGAAAATACTTATTTTGTTTCACGGTGAAGCGTGTATCTTCTCAGTCTCGGGCTGTATTTTCTCAGTTCAAGACGCTCCGGATGCTTCTGCTTATTCTTCGTTGTGATATAGTTACGGTCGCCTGTTTCCGTACATTCAAGAATGACCTTAACGCGCAAGTTTTATCCCTCCATTACTCGCTGATTCTTTCGTTTTCACAAAACATACACTTAATAATAACAAAAAAAACTGTTTACTTCAACTGTGTTTCTTTCTTTGACGGCCGGATTCCCGGCGGCTTATTTTACATTTTTCTTTCTTTTTCAGCAATGTTCTTCCGTAGCGGATAGAGTTATGCTATAAATATCAATAGGATGTTTTAAAAATAGGTAGTGAATGATTCTGTTCCGTTTCCGCTTCGTGTATCCGCGGGAACCCGCAGCTGCCGGATAGCTTCCTGTCTGTTTCAGCAGCGATTCGCATTTTTGCCTGTTTTTTAACACGCACTTCAAAAAAGTGGCGGGGGGTAAATTATGGGTTTTATTATTCTGATCCTTGTGGTCATTGGACTGGCTGCGCTCGCCTTGTCTTATTATAAACAGGACAGCGTCAAACAAGTGGAAAGTCAGTTGGAAGAAAATTCAATCACAATGATGCAGGAACTTTACAAAGTCAAGAAAAAAATTCGGGTGCTCGAAGAAGAAGTGATGCTCGGGGACCGGAATAAATTTAAAGGGTGAAGTGTGTTGACAAGAAACGGAATACGCGGTTTTTCGGCAGGCGTCCTGATTACATGCGCTGTTTTTGCTTTTTTCTATTACGTTGTTTTTAATAATGGAAATCAGACGGCAGCAAAAAGTGTCGTCAGGCAGACGCCGCTGACCGATGCGACCGTCACCCAGTACTTAACGGACCATCATCGCAAGGCGATCGATGTCGACGTTTATAATCAGTGGATGGCCAGTGCCGGTGCGGCGGCAAAAAAGACTCAGGCAAAACCGGCGGCAAGCAGTAAGCCTCAGCAGAATCAGCCGGTATCTTACAATCTGCAAATCAAGAGCGGCATGACGCCAAGCGACATCTCGGCTCAGCTGGTTAATGCGAAAATTCTTCCGGCAAACCAGAAGGTTAGTTTTGATCAGTATCTGCACAACAGCAAGCTTGATCAATTTGTGCAGCTTGGCACGTTTAAGGTATCAAGCAACATGTCGATTCAAAAAATCGCACAAGTCATCACAAATCATTAATAACAATAACGGACCATTAAATGCCGGACGGGCGATCAAACCCGTCCGGCATTTTGATTTTCTCTGTTCCCCTTTTTATTCTTAGCCGCATGCCAAATACATGCGTATGTACCATGATTCCTCGTCTAAATTTTGGGGGAGAATTGGGATCAATGTGCCTGCTTTTTTCTTTCTTGAGAAATTATACAATTGTTTGAGAACGTTACCGAATAAATCGGTTTATATTTTCATCTGGACAGTCAAAAGTTTTAAGTGACTATGAAATCAGTAATTTGTCCTCTAATCCCAGATGTTTGCTGCTTTTCCTGAATTATTTGCGTTAGGGTTAAATGCTGATTTCCGGCAAACCAGTGAAAAATAGAACGGTGTAAAAAAGCCATCATTGTTGCTTCTGAGACAAC